>NZ_JAQIOZ010000009.1 GCF_028023675.1 Primorskyibacter aestuariivivens
CCCCCCCCCCCCCCCCCCCCCCCGACCGGGGGGACGTTCCGTCCCCCCGGACCCCCCTTGAGAGTTTATTTGGCAAGATGAAGAGGCAGGGTCCGATGGCATCCAACCTGGCACGAAACCGCCACCTTCTGGGATGGCTGCAGGCCGCGCCGCTTGGGGTGGTTCTTCTGGCCTTTCTGATCGCGCCCATCGTGATGATCGTGGTGGTCAGCTTCTGGGGCGCGACCGAGTTCTCGATCTACCCGGCCTTTCTGTGGGACAATTACGACTTCCTGTTTTCCTCGCCCGTGACCTACAAGGTGTTCTGGGCGACCTTCAAATACGCTTTGATCACTTGGGCGCTGACCCTGGCCATCGGCTTTACGGTGGCCTATTTTCTGGCCTTTCATGTGCGCAGCCTGACCATGCAGATCGCGTTGTTCCTGATCTGCACGATCCCGTTCTGGACATCGAACATCATCCGCATGATCAGCTGGATCCCGTTTCTGGGCCGCAACGGCATCGCCAATCAGACGCTGATAAGCTGGGGGGTGATCGACGAACCGCTGGAATGGCTGCTTTATTCCGATTTCTCGGTGATCCTGGCCTTTGTGCATCTTTACACGCTGTTCATGGTGGTGCCGATCTTCAACACCATGATGCGGATCGACAAATCGCTGCTGGAGGCGGCGCGGGACAATGGCGCATCGGGCTTGCAGACGCTGGTGCATGTGATCATCCCGCTGACCAAGCCGGGCATCATGATCGGGACGATTTTCGTCGTCACGCTGGTGATGGGGGATTTCATCACCGTGCGGTTCATGTCCGGCTCGCAGCGGGCGAATGTCGGTCGGCTGATCTCGAACGATATCGCGCTATTGCAATACCCGTCGGCCGCGGCCACGGCGGTGGTGCTGCTCTGCACCGTGCTGATCGTGATCGCGATCCTGCTGCGCTTCGTCAATATCCGGAAGGAGCTGTAACATGGAACGCAGACCTCGCAGCTTTTACCTGCTTGCTGCTTTCTTTGGGCTGTTCGTCCTGTTTCTCTACGGCCCCATCGTGACCATCGGCATCCTGAGCTTTCAGGGGCCGCAGGGTGGGCTGACCTTTCCGATGAACGGTGTCTCGCTGCACTGGTTCCGCGACCTGTTTCAGGAGCAGGCGGTGGGCGATATCTGGGGCGCGTTCCGGCGCAGCTTTGCGCTGGGGCTGATGGTGATGGTCACCACGGTTGTCGTGTCGGTCATGGCCGGGCTGGCGTTCCGCAAGCGATTCCGCGGATCGGGCCTTTTGTTCTACGCCGCCATCACCTCGCTGGTGATCCCGTCGATCCTGATCTCGCTGGGCGTCGGGCTGATCTTCAACCAGCTTGGTTTCAGGATCCACTGGGCGACTTCGGGGTTTGGTGCGCAGCTCACCTGGACGCTGCCTTTCGGGTTGCTCATCATGTTCGCGGTCTTCAACCGTTTCGACAAAAGCTACGAGGAAGCCGCGCGCGACCTGGGCGCAACCGCATGGCAGACGATCCGCTTCGTGGTGCTGCCGATCATTGCGCCCTCGCTCATCGGGGTGGCGCTTTTCGGCTTCACGCTGAGCTATGACGAGTTTGCCCGAACGCTTCTCACCGCGGGGAGCTACAACACCCTGCCGCTGGAGATTTTCGGCATGACGACCAATGTCACCACGCCGGTGATCTATGCGTTGGGAACGCTCACCACGCTGTTTTCCTTCG
This sequence comes from Primorskyibacter aestuariivivens, assembly GCF_028023675.1. Lineage (GTDB taxonomy): Bacteria > Pseudomonadota > Alphaproteobacteria > Rhodobacterales > Rhodobacteraceae > Marinovum > Marinovum aestuariivivens. The sequence goes on from NZ_JAQIOZ010000009.1 coordinate 1,715, forward strand.
CCATCATTGCGGCCTTCCTGCTCGGGGTCTGGATCATCGGCAAGCGCCGGGCGCGGCTTGGCTCGGATGCGGGGAAGGGCGTATGAAGATCGCCTATATCAACCCAAATTCAACCGCCGCCATGACCGACGGTATTGTCGCCACCGCGCGCGCGGCCATGCCCGAGGCCGAGATCATCGGCCTGACCAATGCCAGCGCCCCGGCAGCGATCCAGGGCAAGGCGGACGGAGACGCGGCCATACCCGGCCTGTTGGATCTCATGCCAGTGGCGCGCGGGCAGGGTGCCGATGTGATCGTGATTGCCTGTTTCGACGATACCGGGCTGGCCGAAGCGCGGGCAATCGCCGGGTGCCCGGTGCTGGGGATCGGTCAGTCCAGCTTTGTCATGGCGCATCTGCTGGGGTTGCGGTTCTCGGTGATCACCTCCTTGCCGGTATCCATCCCGGTCATCGAGGAGAATATCCGGGACCAGGGGTTCTCTGGCATTTGCGCGTCAGTGCGGGCAAGCGGTCTGCCGGTCCTGACAATCGACGCAGGCGGGGCGGATGTCGTCCAGCGTCTTGCCGATGAAATCGCCGCTGCGGCCCGTGACGACGGCGCGGCCTGCGCCATCCTCGGGTGCGCGGGTATGGCTCATCTCGAGCCCGAACTGTCATGTCGCTCCCGTATCCCGCTGATCGAAGGCGTCGCCGCCTCCGCCCACCTGTCCCGGGTTGTGGCCGGCGGATAGATGCTGCGGGAGCCGTCATCCAAACCTTGTTGCCCTGACCGCCTGCGTCGTCGTGGCATTCCGGTGAAAAACCTGGCCCTGACCTCTCTCACGAGACCCACTTTATTTCGACAGCGGATTGGGTTTCTCATCGGGCTCATGAATGCGCGATCCCGACGCGACGCGGATTTCCGATGCATCAAAGGGCGAGCCGAAACCCGGGGGCGGAACATATGTCGTCTGACGGATTGGACTTGGAGCGGGTAACGGGAATCGAACCCGTAACTTAAGCTTGGGAAGCTCGCGTGATACCTTTTCACCATACCCGCGCTCCGGAGTGAGGAAATAACGCAGGGTTTGTGCCGCTGCAAGGGGCAACACAGCAAAACCGCCCCCGGATCGGACCGGAGGCGGTGCGTGTTTCACAAGCCAGCGATCAACGCGGCAGAAGTACGCCTTCGACCACATGGATCACGCCGTTGGACTGCATCACGTCGGCCTGTGTCACCTCATAGGCATTGCCGTTCTCGTCAAAGATGAACACCCGGTTGCCTGCTGTCACCTTGGCCGACAACGCATCACCCGACACGGCGTTGAAATGGTAGAACCGGTCGCGATTGCCGCGCGCCTCGCGGATGATGTCCTCCGCCGTCCAGCGGCCCGGGACAACATGCGCGGTCAGGATCTTGGTCAGCTGATCCTTGTTCTCGGGTTTCAGAAGCGTCTCGACCGTGCCGTCGGGCAGGGCGGCAAAGGCGTCATTGGTGGGCGCAAAAACGGTGAACGGGCCTTCGCCCGACAGGGTCTCGACCAGACCGGCGGCTTTCACGGCGGCGACAAGTGTTGTGTGATCGGCCGAATTCACCGCGTTCTCGACGATGTTTTTGTCGGGAAACATCGGCGCGCCGCCCACCATGGGAACGTCGGATGCGTCGTTCTTCATCATGGCGCTGTCGTCCATCCCGGCATCCATCGACATGTCATCGTCCTTCATCATGGCCCCGTCTTCCATGTCGCTTTCCATCGACATGTCATCGTCCTTCATCATGTCGTCGCCCATGCCGCCCTCGGGCCCGGGCAGCAGCACGGTGTCGATCACGTGGATCACCCCGTTGGATTGCTTCACATCTGCGATGGTGACGGTGGCCACGCGGCCCTGTTCATCCTCCAGCATGATGGTGTCGCCGTCATAGGTGGCCTGCAGCGTGCAGCCGCCCAGGGTGGGCACCGGATGGCTGCCGCCATCTTCGTCCACCATGCCCTTGATCGCTGTGGACATGGCATCGGCCCCCACCACGTGACAGGTGAGCACTTCGGTCAGCGCATCCTTCATGCCCGGCTCAAGCAGCCCGGCCACGGTGCCTTCGGGCAGCGCGTCAAAGGCTGCGTTGGTGGGGGCAAAGACGGTGAAGGGGCCGTCGCCCATCAACGTCTCGACCAGCCCGGCGGCTTTTACCGCGGCCACAAGTGTGGTGTGATCGGCCGAGTTCACGGCGTTTTCGATGATATTCTTATCGGCAAACATCGGCGCGCCGCCGACCATCGGATTATCGGTTTCAGAATGGCTGGCGGCAAAGCCTGCGGCCCCGGCCAGGATCAGGCCGGTGGTCAATGCGCTGGTTCTCAGGAAATGTGTCATGTCGTCCTCCTCTTCATGAAAGCGCCGGTCGCGGCGCGGTATGGGAGGAGCTACGGGAGGTCGTGATGCGGAGTTTCAGCCGCTCACGACCTCGTGATGCCGCGCGTCGGCAACGGGGCGGCGCGCGGCATGGGGGCTATTGCATCTGCATGATGCTGGAATTGGTAAAGAGGTAATTCTCTGCCCCCGAATGGCAGGCGATGCACCCCGCATCCATCCCTTTGGCCACGCGACCGGCAAGACGCATGCCCGTGGGGTTCTTGTCCAGCGTGCCATCCGGCAGGTATTTGACCCAGAACCAGTCCTCGTTATCCGCATCGTACCCGGCCTCGCGGCGGAACATCACCGTGATGGCGCCCAGGTGCTTGCCCGGATCGGCCAGCACCTCCTGCGCGCTCACGCCTTCGGGGCCGTAATTGCGCTTGACCACAAGATCGCCGCTATGCCCGTTCACCGTGCCGGTGGTGTAGAAGGTCTCAAGCATCATCCCGTGCGGTGCGACCCCGTCATAGGGAAAGGCGCGGATCATCCCATCGCCGACCATGTTCATCTCTTCCATCACCGCCCAGAGCTCGGCGGCATAATCGGCATCGGTGTCGGTGCCAAAGGGCGCGTCCTGCGCCAGAGCGGCTGTGGCGGTTAGGGCGAGCGCTGCGGCACCAAGGTGTTTCGTGAGCATGATAGTCCCCTTTTCTGCTGGCATTCCGCCCGAGCGTAACGCCGATGCCGCTTTCCCTAGCGTCACGATTGGTCACTCTCCCGTGCGCGGTGTTGAGAAATCGTGGCTGGACCGGGCCTCTGGACCGCGAAACGCTGGGGCAAAGCGATGGAGGACCGGATGAGACAGATGATATGGGGTATGGCGCTGGCCATGGTGGCGATGCCCGGCGCGGCGCTGGCGCAGGATGCGGCGGCGGGCGAAGAGGTGTTTCGCAAATGCAAATCCTGTCATCAGGTGGGCGAGGGGGCCAGGCACCGGACAGGACCGATCCTGACCGGCGTCATGGGGCGAAAGGCCGGCAGCGCCGAGGGCTTCCGCTATTCCTACAGCATGGAGGCGGCGGGCGCAGCCGGGCTGGTCTGGGATCAGGAGAAGATCGCCGATTACATCGCCGACCCGACCGGTTATCTGCGCGACTATCTCGATGATCCGGGCGCGCGGGCGCGCATGACGTTCCGCCTGCGCGACGACGAGGATCGGCGCGACGTGGCCGCCTATCTCGCCACGTTCAGCGATATGGCAGAGGACGAGGCGGGCATGGTGCCGGAGCTTGCCCCTGTGAGCGTCGCCGCGACCGAGATCTGCGTGCGCAATGCCAATGCCGAGCCGCATCTCTTTGGCGTCGAAGCCGAGGGGGCCGAGCGCAAGGTCACCATGCTGGCGCCGGGCGAGACGCTTTGCACCGAAGCGGCCCGCGCCGAAAAGGGCGTGGTTTCGGTCTGGGAAAACGCCGAGGCGTTTGAGGGCTGCTCCCGGCTCGTGCCGGTGGGGCAGGTGGAAGACATGCTGAAATATGTCGATTTCGACCGCTGTTTCTGGAGTTCCAACACCTGACGCGCCTCAGGCCCGACGCCTGCGCCGCCTGCGCCCGCCCTCGGCCCCGTCATCGCCGCCAGTGTTGAAGCTGACATCGGGCAGGGTGGTGATCTTGCCCAGTTCCGGGAAGGGATCGGTGGCGTGGGGGATGGCGTTGGCGTTGACGAAATGCTCCTGGAATTTCGGCTCGATGGCGGTTTCCACCTTGGTGATCTCGCGCACGACGCGCTCGATCTCTTTACGTGCGCCGACATTACACAGAGCAATCCGCGCGCCGGTGCCTGCCGCGTTGCCCGCGCTGGTGACCTTGTCCAGCGGCACATCGGGGATCATGCCCAGCACCATGGCATGCAGTGGCGAGATATGCGCGCCAAAGGCCCCGGCCAGCACCACGCGATCCACCTTCTCCACGCCACGTTCATCCATGAGCAGTCGTGCACCGGCGTAAAGCGCCGATTTCGCCAGTTGGATGGCGCGGATATCGCCCTGGGTCACGGTGATGCGCGGCCCGCCCTCGGCACTGGCGTCGTGGATCAGGTAGGCGTGGGTGCGGCCCTCGGGGACACAGCGGTCGGTCCCGGTCTGCGCGGCGGACCCGATCAGCCCCTTGGGGTCCAACAGCCCCGCGATGCGCATTTCCGCCACTGCCTCGATGATGCCCGAGCCGCAGATTCCGGTGATGCCGGTGGCCGCGGTCTCGTCCCAGAAGCCATCCTCGTCCGACCATTTCTCACAGCCGATCACCCGGAAACGCGGCTCCTTGGTTTCGGGGTCGATGCGGATCGCCTCGATGGCACCCGGCGCGGCACGTTGGCCGCTGGAGATCTGCGCGCCTTCAAAGGCCGGGCCGGTGGGCGAGGAACAGGCCAGCACGCGTGTCTTGTCACCCAGCAGGATTTCCGCATTGGTGCCCACATCCACGATCAGCGCCAGATCCTCGGATTTGCCCGGCTCCTCTGACAGCGCCACCGCCGCCGCATCGGCCCCCACATGGCCCGCGATGCAGGGCAGCACATAGACCTGCGCGCGCGGGTTGATGGCGGTGAGCTCCAGTTCCCTGGCCCCCAATGACAGCGATTCAGATGTGGCCAGTGCAAAAGGTGCCTGACCCAGTTCCACCGGATCGATGCCCAGCAGCAGGTGATGCATGACCGGGTTGCAGACAAACACCGTCTCGACGATCAGCGCCGCGTCGATCCCGGCCTCCTTGGCGATTTCCTCGGCCAGCGTGTTCAGCGCCTCGCGCACGGCGCGGGTCATCTCGACCTCGCCACCCGGGTTCATCATCGCATAGGACACCCGGCTCATCAGGTCCTCCCCAAAGCGGATCTGGGGGTTCATGATGCCGCTTGAGGCCTTGACCTCGCCGGTTTCCAGATCGGTCAGATGCGCCGCCACGGTGGTCGAGCCCAGATCGATGGCCAGCCCGTAAAGCCCCGCCTCATGCAGGCCGGGCCAGATGTCGATTATCGTGGATTTGCTGGCCTGATGATCGCGGTGCAGCGCCACGGTGACCTTCCAGTCGCCCTTGCGCAGCGCCTTTTGCAGCTTGGTGAGAAGCGTCAGGTCGGCGCGCAGGCCGTCGACCTCCCATTGTTCGCGGAGCGCGCGTTCCAGCCTCTCGAAATCACCAGTGGGGGTGTGCATGTCCGGTTCATCCACCTCGACAAAGAACAGCCGCGTTGCCGGGTCCATGACAATCGCCCGCGCGCTGGCCGCCTTGCGCACCACTTGTTTATGCACCTGGCTCTCGGGCGGCACGTCGATCACCACATCGGATTGCACCGTCGCCTGACAGCCCAGCCGCCGACCGGGTTTCAACCCGCGTTTCTGGTCATAGCGCTCCTCGACCGCGTTCCACTCAGACAGGGCATCGGCGGCGACCGTCACGCCATGCTTGGGGAATTCACCCACGCCCGGCGTGATCTGACACTTGGAACAAATCCCCCGCCCGCCGCAGACCGAATCGAGATCCACCCCAAGCTGCCGCGCGGCGGTCAGGATCGGTGTGCCAACAGGGAAGCGGCCCCGTTTGCCAGAGGGGGTGAAAACGACAAGCGGGTTTTGGTCGGTCATAGGATTCTCTCTCGCGCGTTATCTGGGCGGATCATAGGAGCGAAACACGCGATGGAAAGGCCCGGTTGCGGCACGGAATGCGGCGAGAGCGGCGTTGATTTCACCCGCCTCCGCAAATGTCCGTTCAGCCGGTCCCGCAATAGAATACATCGAGCCCGTCTTTGGTTGTCGTGTGCTCCAATCGGGTTTCGTCTAGTTTCGCTACGAAAACATCTCCCTCCCGTACGAATTGCAGGCACTCCTGCTGCGCGTTGATCTGTTCCAGGATGGCGGCCTTGGGATTGTTGCGCCGCAACAGGTCCCCACTGGCCCGAAGCATGACCGTTTCGACGCGCGGCGGTGCAGGCCGGAACCGCAGCACTTTGTAGCGGATATCTTTGGCGATTTTCAGTTGAATTGCATCGCCGACCTGACCGTGAAACTCCGTCTCAAAGGTGGCCACCACTTGTTCTATGGTACTATCCGGCCCCAAGGGGATGTTTACGTCATACAGCACCGTGCCAGACGCGCCATACACCGGGCGGATGTAAAACGTCACCAGCAACAGAATGGCGATCCCACCGCCCGCCTTGACGCCCACGTCATAAAGCTTGCTGCTGAATTCGATCATGCCGCCAACGACCCAGACACCGGCCACTGCGAAAATCAACCCGATCAGCATGTCCGCGAAGACCGCCTGACCTGTCCCGGCGGGAGCGCCGATCACGAACAGGATCACGAAAAGCACGCCCAACAGACCCGCACATATCCACGCGGCCTGTTTCGCACCCTTGCTGAATCCGCCCTTGGGCAGATAGGTCCAGGCCGGTTGTTGTCCGTCGTTGTCCTGTCCCGCCATCAGAAATCCACCATTTCAGAGCATTGCGACTCGGGAAAGAATGCCATGAGCACATGCATGTCCGGCGACCCAAACCCAAAGCACCCCGCGCCGTAGCTGAGCGTTTGTCCGCCAAAGCCGGTTTGTTGCACGTCACGTGTGGTGCACAGATCGTCTGCCACGCGGTTTTCACGCGCGGCATTCAGCATGTCGCGTGCAAAACCATCCGGCGTGAGAAACCCAAAATCCCCGTTCGATGTCCGCATCAACGTATCAAGCGCCAGCGTGGTGAATTCGGTGTCCGACAACTTCGCCCGGCCAAAGGCACAATTGTTCAGCGTTTCGAAATACTGCTCCCGGCTCAGCAGGAGAGAGACCACTGCCCCCGTCCCGTCATTGCCGCCGGTGGCCGGTGACAGTGCGTTTTCGAAATCGGTCAGGGTCAACGCTCCGTCCTGCAACAAACGCTGGACACCAAGCGACGACGCCCCGTTTTCCTTTAGCGTGCAATGCCCGCTGCTCCAGACCTTGGAGCAGGAGCCAGTGACTTCGGCGGATGCATCGTCGAACTCGTCCTTGCAACTACAGCTTCCGGCATGCAGCGGCGATGCGGCCAGATGCGGCCAGATGCGGCCAAAAGGGCAGACAGGACTGCCCCAGCGGAAAGTGTCCTGACATATGAAATCATGGTCAAATCTCCTTGGCAAAAAGAATGATCCAATCATGGCCCAAGCCAAATTCGTTTTCAACGAATGCGTGTGCCCGCTATTTCTCCCCCAACCAGCGCAGTATCTCCCCCCGGTTGCCATCCAGATCGGGTGCGGGCGGGCGTGTGGTGCGGTCCTCCAAACCGCTCATCTTGATCGGGTTTCCGGCGGCGGTATAGGCGTGGCGGCCGTTGCGGTCGAGCACGTCCACCACCATGTTCCGCGCCAGAATCTGCGGATCCTTGAGCACCTGCGCTACGTTCTGGATGGGGCTGGTGGGGATACCCGCGGCGGTGAGCCTCGCAATCCAGTGCGCGCAGGTATTGTCCAGCGTCACCGCCTCGATCAACCGTTTGAGAAGCCGGGCATTCTCACAGCGTGCCGGGTTCGTGGCAAAGCGCGGGTCATCGGCCAGCGGCAATTGCAGGCAGATGCAGAGCCGCTCAAACAGCACATCATTGCCCGCCGCAATCACGAACATCCCGTCGGAGGCATGAAAGGTTTCAAACGGTGTCACCGATGGGTGCCGCGCCCCAGAGGGGCCGGGGGGCGTGCCGGTGACCGAGGTCATGGCCACCGCATGTTCAATAATCGCCAATTGGGAATCGAGCATCGCCACATCCACCTTGCGCCCCTGACCGGTCGTCTTGCGGTCATAGAGCGCGGCCAGCACGCCCTGGGTCAGGTACATGCCTGCCACGATGTCGCCGATGGAGGCACCAACGCGAACCGGTTCCCGGTCTTTTTCACCGGTGATCGACATGACCCCGCCGCGCGCCTGCACCACCATGTCATAGGCCGGGCGTTTGGCATCCGGCCCGGTATGGCCAAAGCCCGACACCGCGCCATAGATCAGCCCGGGATGCTTGGCATGCAGCGTTTCCCAGCCATAGCCCAGCCGCTCCATCACACCGGGGCGGAAATTCTCCAGCAGCACATCGGCCCGCGCCAAAAGCCTGTCAAACACCGCGCGGTCTTCTTCGGATTTCAGATCCAACGCCACGGATTTCTTGCCGTGATTGATCGCCGCAAAATAGGCGCTTTTGCCATCCTTGAACGGGAGAAAGGCACGTGTGTCATCGCCGGTTCCGGGGCGTTCCACCTTGATCACCGTGGCGCCCAGATCAGACAGGGTCATGGAGCAGTACGGACCGGCCAGAACATGGGTCAGGTCCAGCACGATTACATCATCGAGGGGCGCGGGCATCTGCGAATCCTTGTCGTCATGGGGCAGGAGGTGTCTGGCACGCGGATATGACGGCAAGATGCCACAGAGGTTCAAGCCGGAACGTCTGCAGAGCGGCATCGGGCGGGGGACTGCCGGAAACGGCTTGGATTTCGCGCGAAACCGCGCAGAGTGAACCGGAACAGGGCTTCAGGAGGTGCGTCGCAGATGACCCGGCAGCATGAGTATAAGTCGCGCGTGATCTGGACCGGCAATAGCGGGCAGGGCACCGCAGGCTATCGGTCCTATGCGCGCACATGGGATGTGGCGGTTCCGGGCAAACCGGTGATCCATTGCTCCAACGATCCGCTTCTGGGCGGCGATCCGGGGCTGATGAATCCCGAGGACCTGTTGCTCAGCGCGCTCGCGGCCTGTCACATGCTGTGGTACCTGCATCTGGCCAGCGATGCGGGGATTTGCGTGCTGAATTACGAAGATGCGCCCGTGGCTGTCGGTGAGACTGCGCCGGACGGGGCGGGGCGGTTCTTGTCTGCGACCTTGCGACCACGGATCACCGCGGCGGCCGGGGCCGATCTGCAACGTGCGCATGACTTGCATGGCGAGATCCACCGCTTTTGCTTTATCGCGCGGTCGGTGAATTTCCCCGTCCATCATGCGCCGGTGATCGAAATCAGTCCTCGGACCTGACGACGCTCAGATAGGGCACGGGGCCCGGTTTGAACCTGGTCCGGGGTTCGGCAAAGGCGGCTGCGCGGGACTGACTTGGGACAGGTCGTGTTTCAAATCCGGGCGTCAGCGTGAGCACATCATGCTGCATGATGTCAAAACGGCGCGGCGCACGCCCGATCTTGCCATCGGTGACCAGACAGCCAAGCACTCGGCTGATATCGCCGAAATCGTCGGTCATCGGCAAAAGCATCATGCGCCCGTTCAGCGCCGGTTTGCCGATCCGCTTTTCCGCCGTGAGAGACAGATCGACCTGTGCCGGGGCGTCGAAGACCTGTGCGATCAGCTCGGCCGTCAGGTTGCGCGACACCGGTGACAGCATCGCCGAGAGCGGCATGCCGCGTACTTCCATACCCATCACGTCACACAGGTGTGACCCGGCAATGCGGATGCGCGCATGGCCCGTCGCGATGCGTTCGGCGACAAAGGCGTATTCGAGAATACCGTCAATGCCGCGCGGATCGATATCCGAGCGCGACGGCACGACGCGCCCGCGCCGCAGCCCATGCCAATAGGCATCCATCTGACGCAAGGGGGCGCACCATGGCGCGCGAAGTCGCTCTCCCCGATCCACGGTTCTGCGATCCCCGTCGAGGACGCGCAATCTAAGCGTTTCCGGCGTCTCCGGTTGTGACATTGTTCTTCCTCACCACGTAACCCCTTGACCAATTGAACCGACCCTTTGACCCTTGCATTAAGTATACGGTTACAATGGTTACCCAAGCCTTAATATCGCATGATTTCATAGAATTTTGTGGAGTTTTTCAGGAACTGGTTAACCTCCGGGCCGGAGACCATGCCAAAATGCCCGCTTGCCCCATGCGCCGGATTTGCCTATGCCGAGGGGGTTATCGGCCCCGCACCACAATATCTGGTAGCTGCGCGGGGGCAAACCTTCGGGGGATGGTTCATATGGCGCATCTGCAATCCATGACGGGATTTGCCTCGGCCCAGGGCAGCCATGACAGTTTCGACTGGACGTGGGAACTGCGCGGTGTGAATGGCAAGGGGCTGGACCTGCGCATTCGTGCGCCCGACTGGATCGAGGGACTGGAAGCTGAAATCCGCAAGGCGGTCACAGCCCGGCTGAACCGGGGCAATGTGACGGTCAATCTGCGCCTGTCGCGGCGTGACGGGGACACGGCGCTGCGCCTGAACGCGGCAATGCTGGACACCGTGCTGCAGGCCATGGCGGAGATCGAAGAACAGGCCATGGAGCAAGGCCTGTCGCTGGCGCCGTCCACCGCCGCCGATATTGTCGCCCTGCGTGGGGTGCTGGACCAGGCCGATGAAGAGACGGATGCAAAAGCGTTGAAGTCTTCCCTTATCAATGACTTACAATCCGTTCTTCAAGCATTTTGTGAGATGCGCGCCAATGAAGGCGCGGCGCTCGACGTGGTGCTGCGCACGCATTTGACAGAAATCTCGCGTCTGGTGCGCAACGCGCAAGAGACCGCCGAAGCCCGCCGCCCCAAGGCGCGCGCCGCGCTGCAGGCCGCCCTGCAGCGGGTGATCGACACCGCCGACAATATTGACGAAAGCCGCGTGGCGCAGGAACTGGCATTGCTGGCGGTCAAAGCAGATATTACCGAGGAAATCAACCGGTTGGACGCGCATGTTAAAGCGGCAAACGCGCTTTTGGATGCCGGGACGACGGTCGGGCGCAAGCTGGATTTCCTGATGCAGGAATTCAACCGTGAGGCCAATACGCTGTGTTCCAAATCCGGCGACAGCGAGCTGACCAGAATCGGGCTTGCGCTCAAGGCCCAGATCGACCAACTGCGCGAACAAGTTCAGAACGTGGAGTAACCCATGACCAGTGCCAACCGACGCGGGCTATTGATCATCCTGTCCTCGCCCAGCGGCGCGGGCAAATCGACTCTGGCCAAACGGCTGCGCGCCTGGGATGACAGCATCGTCTTTTCGGTCTCGGCCACCACCCGCACGCCGCGCCCGGGTGAAGTGAACGGTGTCGATTATCACTTTGTTTCGCAAGAAGAATTCAAAGCAATCGTGCGCGATGGCGGGATGCTGGAACATGCCCATGTTTTCGGAAATTTCTACGGCTCGCCCAAGGCCGTGGTGCAGGACGCGATTGAATCCGGGCAGGACGTGCTGTTTGACGTGGACTGGCAAGGCGCGCAGCAGATCCGCAATTCCGCGCTTGGGCCGCATACGCTGTCGATCTTCCTGCTGCCGCCTTCGATCATCGAGCTGCGCCGCAGGCTGGAAAGCCGGGGCCAGGACAGCGCCGAGACCATCGCGCGGCGCATGCAGAAAAGCTGGGATGAGATCAGCCATTGGGACGGCTATGATTTCGTATTGGTCAATGACGATCTGGACGCCACCGAAGAGCGGCTCAAGACCATCGTCTCGGCCACCCGCCTGCGCCGCCTGCAACAGCCCGAACTCACCGATCATGTCCGCAACCTTCAATCGGAATTCGACGAGATATCATGACTTTATACAACTTTGACAATGTAACCCCTGATGTGAACGAAGACAGCTGGGTCGCCCGTGATGCCAATGTGATCGGCAATGTGGTGATCGCGGCGGGCGTTTCGGTCTGGTTTGGCGCCACGCTGCGCGGCGACAATGAGGAAATCCGCATCGGTGCAAGCACCAACATCCAGGAAAACTGCGTGTTGCACACCGATATGGGCTATCCGCTGGTGGTGGGCGCGGGCTGTACCGTTGGCCATATGGCGATGCTGCATGGCTGCGTGGTCGGCGACAACACCCTGATCGGCATGGGGGCCACGGTGCTCAATGGCGCCAGGATCGGCAATAACTGCCTGATCGGGGCCGGTGCGCTGATCACCGAGGGCAAGGAAATCCCCGACGGCTCGTTGGTGATGGGGGCCCCGGGCAAGGTGGTGCGCCAGCTGGACGAGGCCGCAATCGAAGGGCTGCGCGAGTCGGCACGCGGGTATGAAGAAAAGATGCGCCGCTATCGCACCAGTCTCAAGGAGATCTGAGCGCCGCGTCACGACTTGCCCGTGCCGCATGGCTGTGTCACGTCATGGCCCAAAGACCTGCGTTGCTGACAAGGATCGCGCCATGACAACAGATCGCAAGAATGACTGGGGCACGCTGATCCGCCCCGAGATGCTGCCCGACAGCCTGAGCCGTCCGGTAGTGACGCCGCTCAGCCCGTCGGTGGTCTATGCCAGCCTGACGCCGGATGAGCTCGACAGCCAATATGAGGGCCGCGCGCAGGGTTACACCTATGCCCGCGAGGGCCATCCCAATGCCGATGTTCTGGCCGCGCGGATCGACGCGATGGAGGGCTGCGACGGTGGTCTCATCACCGGGTCCGGCATGGCGGCGGTGACGGCGGTGCTGATGGGGGTGCTGAAAGCGGGCGATCACATGATTGGCAGCGACCAGCTCTATGGCCGGTCCCTGCGGCTGATGCGCGATGACCTGCCGCGCCTGGGCATCGCCACCTCGCTGGCCGATCCCTGTGACGTGGACGCCATGCGCGCCGCGATCCGCCCCGAGACGCGGATGATCCTGATCGAGGTGGTGTCCAACCCGACATTGCGCGTGGCCGATATGGCGGGGATTGCAGCTTTGGCGTGCGAGGCGGGGCTGCTGCTGGTGGTGGACAATACCTTTACCACGCCGCGCGGGTTCCGGCCCTTTGACCATGGAGCGGATATCGTGCTGCATTCGGTGACCAAGCTCCTGGCGGGGCATTCCGATGTGACGCTGGGCTGGGTCTGTGCCCGCGATGACGCGCTTCAAAAACAGATCTACGATTTTGCCGTGACCACCGGCCTCACGCCCAGCCCGTTTGATTGCTGGCTGGCGGAACGCGGCCTGCACACCTTTGGTCTGCGCTTTGACCGGGCCGAGATGACAGCGGCGGCTCTGGCGGATGCGCTGGCGGGCATGGCGGGGGTGAAACGCGTGCTGTACCCGACGCGCACGGATCACCCGGATGCGGCCCGCGCGGCGGAGCTTTTGGGCACACGCGGCTGCAACATGGTCTCGTTTGAGGTCGAGGGTGGGCGCGCGGCGGCCAATGCGTTGACCGAGGCCGCGCGCGGTGTGGCCTTTGCGCCCACGCTGGGCGATGTGGGCACGACCCTGTCGCATCCCGCGTCCTCTTCGCATCGCGGGCTGAGCGCCGAGGCCCGCGAAGCGCTTGGCATGAGCGAAGGGTTTTTCCGCGTCTCGGTGGGGCTGGAAGAACCCGATGCCCTGATCGCCGAATTCACCCGGGCCGTCGCCGCGTCACAGGCGGTCTGATCGCGATGGAGCGTGTGCTGGCCTCTGTTGTCGATGCGCTGCCGCAGCCGGCTGTTGTGATTTCCGAGGACGAGCGCATCGTGATGGTCAATGATCTGGCCACGCGGGTGCTGGACCGTTCCATGGTCGGGCGGCATTTCATCACCGCGCTGCGCCAACCCGCGCTTCTGGATGCGGTCGAGGCGACCTTGCGTGACCGGAAAACCCGCAGTGCCAGCTTTCTGACGCGCCGGGACGGGCAGGATGCGAGCTTTACCGTGCGCTGCGCTTTGATCGAGCGCGAGGTTGGGCGCGCGGTCCTGTTGATTTTCGAGGACACAAGCGACGTGGAAAGCGCGGGCCAGATGCGCCGCGATTTCGTCGCCAATGTCAGCCATGAGTTGCGCACGCCGCTCACCGCGATGACGGGCTTCATCGAAACCATTCTGCGGGGCCCCGCGCGCGAGGATGCGGCGGCACGCGAACGGTTTCTGGGCATCATGGAAGCCGAGGCCGCGCGCATGAACCGGCTCGTGGGCGATCTGCTGTCGCTGAGCCGGGTCGAGGCCAGCGAACGGATGCGCCCCAAGGATCCGGTGTCACTGGACGCGCTGTTGCAATCGGTGCGCCACGGGCTTCAGACCCTTGCCTCCGAGGCCGGGGTCGAGGTCACGCTCGATTTGCCGGAGCATGAGGTGGTGGTGCCCGGAGACGAGGATCAATTGCGCCAGGTGCTGACCAATCTGGTCGAAAACGCCATCAAATACGGCAAGGACGGCGGGCGGGTGGACCTGCACCTGAGCGCGTCGGCCATGCATCCGCGCCTGCGCAGCGAGGCGGTCACCGTCACGGTGCGCGATTACGGTCCCGGCTTTGATCCGGTGCATATCCCGCGCCTGACCGAACGGTTCTATCGCGTGGACAGCCACCGCTCGCGCGAGATGGGCGGCACCGGTTTGGGGCTGGCGATTGTCAAACATATCGTGAACCGGCATCGCGGCCGCGTGCAGATCGACAGCACACCGGGGCAGGGGGCGGAGTTCCGGGTGATCCTGCCGGTTTAAGCGTTTCGGGGTTCACCTGACGCTTCGAGCATCACAAATGTCCCGAGAGCGCCGCGGGCGTGGCAGGGTATTTGTGTTTCAAGACAATCCCGAAACGCTATGGGCGCGAAATCTTCAAAAGATTTCGGTTCGATTTCATCGGATGAAATCTCTGCTGCGGTTGCCCCTGCGTCAGGGAATCAGAAATTGGCAAAGAAGCTGTCACAATACCGCACTGCATCGCGCCAGACCCTCACAAATCCGGCAAAGTGACCGTGTGATTTAACCCGCGTCTGCGCCAGCCTGTCGCAGGTCGAAGCAATAAATATCAAGCAAAGACAATGCCTTGACTCAGATTTCTGCGAGTATCGGCGCTATGGGCCCCCATCACGCGCGCCTTGTCATAAAACCGTTACACACATGTCACAAAAGCATAGCCAAACGCCAATAGTCAGCCCCCAGCGGACGCTTTCAAAACCGTAAACCCGGCGTCCCGATGTGAGACAACAGGAGCTTCTCCATGACATTTGCGAAACTGACCGCCTCCACTCTGGCGATCGCTGCCCTTTCCGCAACCACCGCTGCCGCGCGTGACAACGTGCAGGTTGCCGGGTCTTCCACCGTTCTGCCCTACGCATCCATCGTGGCCGAGCTGTTCGGCGACAACACCGACTTCCCGACCCCGGTCGTGGAATCGGGCGGCTCCTCTTCGGGTCTCAAGCGCTTCTGCGAAGGTGTGGGCGAAAACACCATCGACGTGGCCAACGCGTCGCGCGCCATCCGCGAAAAAGAGATCAAGGCCTGTTCCGAGAACGGCGTGACCGACATCATCGAAGTGCGCATCGGCTATGACGGCATCGTGTTTGCGTCGCAGCAGACCGGCCCGGCCTTTACCGCCTTTGAACCCGCCGACATCTACAACGCCATCGGCGCCAAAGTGATGAAAGACGGCGCACTGGTCGACAACACCCACGAGACATGGGCCGAGTTCAACGCCGATCTGCCGGGCGTCGAGATCGCCATGTTCATCCCGGGCACCAAGCACGGCACCCGCGAAGTGTTTGAGGAAAAAGTCCTGCTGGCGGGTTGTGAAGCCACCGGCGCGATGGAAGCCATGATCGAAGGCGGCATGTCCGAGGACGACGCCGAGGATGCCTGCTTTGACGTGCGTCAGGACGGCAAATCGGTCGATATCGACGGCGACTACACCGAGACGCTGGCCCGTATCGACGCCAATACCAACGGCATCGGCGTGTTTGGTCTGGCCTTCTACGAGAACAACACCGACAAGCTGAAAGTGGCGACCATGTCGGGTGTGACCCCCTCGACCGAAACCATCTCGACCGGCGAATACCCGGTGTCGCGCCCGCTGTACTTCTACGTGAAGAAAGCCCATATCGGCGTGATCCCCGGCCTGAAGGAATACGCCCAGTTCTTTACCGCTGACGAAATCGCAGGCCCCGAAGGCCCGCTGGCCCAGTACGGTCTGGTCGCAGACCCGGACCTGGCCGCGACCCAGGCGGCGATTGCTAATGAGACCACCATGGGCGGTGGCATGTAATCAGGGCAGAGGCCCGATTGCCGGGGGCGGCCTATTTCGCCGCCCCCGTACTCTTTTAGGACCTTTTGAAAAATCTGCTCATTGGGGGGCATGATGCCATTACTCTGGCTCTTTCTGATCGTGCTGGCGATTGCCGCGGCGGGCTTTGTGCTGGGCCGTGGCCGCGCCCTGGCCAGCGCCGGCGGCGATGCGCGCGCCCTGCATTCGCTGCCGGGCTATTACGGCTGGAACGTGGCGCTCAAGGCGATGGTGCCGGGCTTTGGCCTCCTCATCGTCTGGCTGCTGGCGCAGCCGCTCTATGTGGGCAGCACCGTGTCTTCGATGATCCCCGACAGCGCCATCAAGGACGGTGCCTCGCGCAGTCTTTTGATGGCCGAGGTGCGACGCACGGCGGACGGGCTGGACGCCGCCGTGGCGCAAGACCTGATAACTGCGCGGGACGCTGCCGATCCCGATGCGGATATTGCCGCGCTGACCGACAAGCTGAAAGAAGCCGGGCAGATCGTAACTGCGGAAATCACGCAACCGGTGCTGACCGCCGCGCAACGCTACCGTGATCTGAATGCCAAGGGCGCGTTTGCCATGCTGATCGCGGTTGTTGCCGTTGCGCTGGCCGGAGCATTCTACGGGGTCAATGAGGCGCGGGCCGAGTTCCGGGCGCGCAACGTGGTGGAAAACGGCGTGCGCGCACTGTTGATTGCCGCCGCCTCTGTGGCGATCCTGACCACGCTGGGCATCGTGTTGTCGCTGGTTTTCAACACGGTCGAATTTTTCCGGCTGTACCCCGCCTCCAATTTCTTCTTCGGCACCAGCTGGGCACCGAGCTTCTCTGGTCGTGGGGGCGCGTCAGATCTTGGGGTCCTCCCGCTGCTCTGGGGCACGTTCTATATCTCGATCGTGGCGCTGGCCGTGGCCGTGCCGATCGGGCTGTTCGCCGCGATCTACCTGTCCGAATATGCAGGTCCCAAGGTGCGCGCCGTGGCCAAACCGTTGCTTGAGGTACTGGCCGGTATCCCGACCATCGTTTACGGCCTTTTCGCGCTGCTCACCGTCGGCCCGCTCCTGGTCAGCGTCTTTGGCGATGAAGGTCTGGGCTGGATGCAGGCCGGGACGGCGGTGATGACCGCCGGGCTTGTGATGGGCATCATGCTCATCCCCTTTGTCTCGTCGCTGTCGGACGACATCATCAATGCGGTGCCGCAGGCGATGCGCGACGGCTCTTATGGCCTTGGCGCGACGCAATCGGAAACCATCCGCCAGGTGGTGTTGCCCGCCGCGCTGCCGGGCATCGTGGGCGCGATCCTCCTGGCCGCGAGCCGCGCCATCGGCGAGACCATGATCGTGGTGCTGGGGGCAGGGGCGGCGGCCCGGCTCAGCCTCAACCCGTTCGAGGCCATGACCACCGTCACCGCCAAGATCGTCAGCCAGTTGACCGGTGACGCGGACTTCGCAAGCCCCGAGGCGCTCGTTGCCTTTGCGCTTGGCATGACGCTGTTTGTTCTGACGCTGGGGCTGAATGTCTTTGCCCTGTACATCGTGCGCAAATACCGGGAGCAGTACGAATGACCGATGCAAGCCTCAACACGCCTGCGCATTCCGGCAAACAGCTGAGCCAGGCCGACGCGCACACCAAGAAACGCAACGCCGCCGAAAAACGCTTTCGCGCCTACGGGCTGAGCGCGATCCTGATCGGGCTGTTCTTCCTCGTGGTGCTGTTCACCTCGATCATCCGCTCGGGGCTTCCCGCCTTCACCCGCACCGTGGTGGATGTGGAGTTCACCCTGACGCAAGAGCAGTTCGACGCGGCGGAAAAGGAATTGTTCAAGACCAAGGCCTATTCCAACCTGTTTATCGCCGAGCTGCAGGGCAAGCTGGGTGAAAAGGGGGTTGAGGTCGAATTTGACGAAAAGGCCATTGAGCGTCTTTTGGGCAAGGTCGGCAGCACGATCCGCGAGCATTACAAGGAAAACCCCGACACGCTGGGCGCGCCGGTGCGCTTTGAACTGGCCGCCTCCAGCCGCGTCGATGGCTATTTCAAGGGCCGTGTGACCCGCGACACGCTGCAGGACAGCCGTTTCCTGCAACTCAGCGATCTGGACCTTGTCGATGCGCTGGAAGAGGCGGGCGTGATCAAGCAGGCGTTCAACTGGACCTTCATCACCGGCACGGATTCGGGCGTGGACAACCCCGGCGGTGCGGGCATCGGGGCATCGGTTGTGGGCTCGTTCTTCATGATGCTGGTGGTTCTGGCGCTGTCGCTGCCCATCGGCGTGGCGGCCTCGATCTATCTTGAGGAGTTTGCGCCGCAGAACAAATTCACCGACCTGATCGAGGTGAATATTTCCAACCTCGCCGCCGTGCCCTCCATCGTCTTCGGCATCCTGGGTCTGGCGGTGTTCATCCAGTTCATGCACCTGCCGCAATCCGCGCCGCTGGTCGGTGGCCTTGTTCTGACGCTGATGACCCTGCCGACGATCATCATCTCGACCCGCGCCTCGCTCAAATCCGTGCCGCCCTCGATCCGCGAGGCGGCGCTGGGTGTGGGCGCGTCCAAGATGCAGACCGTGTTCCACCATGTGCTGCCGCTGGCCATGCCCGGCATCCTGACCGGCACGATCATCGGTCTGGCGCAGGCGCTGGGGGAAACCGCGCCGCTCCTGCTCATTGGTATGGTGGGCTTTGTGGCGCGCGGCTACCCGGAAGGGTTTGCCCAGGGCTTCACCGAGGCCAACTCGGCCATGCCCGCCCAGATCTATACCTGGGCCGCGCGCGCCGATGTGAGCTTTTACGAAAAAGCCTGGGGCGGGATCATCATCCTTCTCGCCTTCCTTCTGACCATGAACATCATCGCAATCATCCTGCGCCGCCGTTTCGAGCGTCGTTGGTAAAACGGGCGATGGAGGATACACATATGTATGACGCGCCGCGCAGTACGGAGAACACAGTGTCCACGGAAGATATCAAGTTCGAATGCACCGATTGTCAGGTGTACTATGGAGACAATCACGCCATCAAGGACGTGAGCGTCAAGATCGAGGACAAGACCGTGACGGCCTTTATCGGGCCGTCGGGCTGCGGCAAGTCCACCTTCCTGCGCTGTCTCAACCGGATGAATGACACGATTGACGTGGCGCGGATCGAAGGTTCCTTCCTGCTCGACGGGCAGGACATCTATGACCGCAAGGTGGACCCGGTGCAGCTTCGGGCCAAGGTGGGCATGGTGTTCCAGAAGCCCAACCCGTTCCCCAAATCGATCTATGACAATATCGCCTATGGTCCGCGCATTCACGGGCTGGCCCGCTCCAAGGCCGATCTGGACGAGATCGTCGAGAAATCCCTGCGCCGCGGCGCGATCTGGGACGAGGTCAAGGACCGGCTGCACGCGCCGGGCACCGGGCTGTCGGGTGGCCAGCAGCAGCGGCTCTGCATCGCGCGGGCCATTGCCACCGAACCCGAGGTTTTGCTGATGGATGAGCCGTGCTCGGCGCTTGACCCCATCGCCACCGCACAGGTCGAGGAACTGATCGACGAACTGCGCGCGCAATATTCCGTGGTGATCGTCACCCATTCGATGCAACAGGCCGCGCGGGTGAGCCAGAAGACCGCGTTTTTCCACCTGGGCAACCTTGTCGAATATGACGAAACGTCCAAGATTTTCACCAACCCCGAAGACCCCCGCACCGAAAGCTACATCACCGGCCGGATCGGCTAAGGAATCCATGACCATGCAACAGCATATCTCAAGCGCGTTTGACCGCGATCTCGAAGGAATCCAGGCCAAGATCATGAAAATGGGCGGCCTGGTTGAGCAGGCCATCCTTGACGGGGCCGAGGCGCTCGACAGCCGCGACGTAGAACTGGCGGCCAAGGTGCGCGAAGGCGACAAGGCCATTGACGCGCTCGAAGACCTCATCAATGACGAGGCCGCGCGCGTGATCGCACTGCGCGCTCCCACCGCCATCGACCTGCGGGTGATCCTGTCGGTGATGCGCATGGGGGCGAACTTGGAGCGGATCGGCGACATGGCCAAGAACATGGCCAAGCGCAATGACGTGCTGATGCAACTCGCACCTATCGAAGGGGCGACCGCTGCGCTCAAGCGCATGTCTCGCGAGGTGGAGCTGATGCTGCGCGACGCGCTTGACGCCTATATCCAGCGCGATGCGGCGCTGGCTATGGATGTCATCAATCGCGACGCCGAGGTGGACCAGATGTATAATGCGACCTTCCGCGAATTCCTCACCTTCATGATGGAAGACCCGCGCAACATCACCGCCTGCATGCATCTGCATTTCATCGCCAAGAATGTCGAGCGCATGGGCGACCACGTGACCGCGATTGCCGAACAGGTGGTGTTCCTTGTCGAAGGCGAGTTGCCGGTGTCGCGCCCCAAGGAAGACGTGACATCCAACGACTCGACCCTGTCGCCCAGGGTCGGAGGCTGATCCATGTCCGCTCAGCAGCCCACGGTACTCGTGGTCGAGGATGAACCGGCGCAACGGGAAATCCTGAGCTATAACCTTGAGGCCGAAGGGTTCCGCGTGGCCCGCGCCGAGGATGGCGAACAGGCGCTTTTGCTGGTCGAAGAGGAAGCACCCGATATCGTGCTCCTGGACTGGATGTTGCCCAATGTCTCGGGCATCGAGGTCTGTCGCAGGCTCAAGACCCGGGCCGAGACGCGCAATGTCCCGGTGATCATGCTGTCGGCCCGGTCAGAAGAGGTGGACCGCGTGCGCGGGCTTGAGACCGGCGCGGATGATTACGTGATCAAACCCTACTCGGTGATCGAGCTGATGGCGCGGGTGCGCGCCCAGCTGCGCCGGACGCGGCCCGCGGCGGTGGGCGAACGGCTGGAATACGAAGATATCGTGCTGGACAGCGAGACCCACCGTGTGACGCGGGGTGGTGAGGCGCTGAAGCTGGGGCCGACGGAATTTCGGCTGCTGTCCACTTTCATGGAAAAGCCGGGCCGTGTCTGGACCCGCGAGCAATTGCTCGACCGGGTCTGGGGGCGTGACATCTACGTGGATACGCGCACCGTGGATGTGCATATCGGGCGGCTGCGCAAGGCGCTGTGCCAGCATGGCGGCGATGATCCGCTGCGCACCGTGCGCGGCGCGGGGTATGCGCTGGGGTGATCTGCGGTCCGGGCCTTCGGCCCGGCAAACGCTCCGGGGGAGCGTTTGAGCAGATCACGGGCGGAGCCCCTGGGAAGCTGACCATATGTCCGTTGTGCGGACAAAGCGTCGATTTGCTGCAGCCGCGCCAATGACGGCTTGGAGAAGAAACGTCTCAGTCAACGAGGGTCGTCTTCGCTGGTGTCGGAAAGGTGTGAATATTGGTAAACCGCTCGACACGAGCAAGCCATGGAACGGCCCGGTGGCGGTGGAGCCGGAGATACTACAGATTCTGTACTATATTGCACGAGGCACGCCCGGTACCTTTGATTAAACGCCTGAAGATTGATGGATACGCCTCGTTCGGTCCATTGGCTTCCGGCTTTGCAAAAAGGAGGTATGAAAGATGTCCGCGTTTGTTCTTTTCGATGTACGAGATGTCAAAGACACGGAAAAGCTTGGACAATACCAGTCCGGCGTTCTGGAGACAGTGAACGCCTACGGGGGGCGCTACCGCGTCTTAGGGGGACAAGCCGAATTAATCGAAGGCTCATGGGCAATCGGGATGCCCGTGCTGATCGAGTTCCCCTCACGGGCCAAGGCTGAAGACTGGTACAGATCGGATTCTTATCGTCCGTTGCTTGCCTTGCGCCGCGAAGCGACCGAAGGCGCGGCGCTTCTTATTGACGGCTGCGAGCATCCCCCAAAAGCGCTATCTCCGGACGGCTAAGCTATTGGCTCCGGACCTTCGCCGGACGACAGGAAAAGTGTTTTGGGTCACGTGCGGCGCCTCAATCATGTTCCTTGGCAAGTCTTGTGCCATAATCCACTGGCAAAACAAGGTATGATTTTGACCCGGTATTGCCCGGGTCTTGGAGAGCAGACATCCATGCGTCGCGCAGCAACTGGCAACGGTGGGCTCTGACCGGACACCAATCGAAAAAACTCTCTCACCTTGGCAGCCCGTCGCCCCCCTCCGCCTGCTCCGCCAGCCAGTCCCGAAACGCGATCATCGCCGGGCCCGGTGCAGGCATTTCGGGCCAGGTCAGATAATTGCCGCCCAAAGACACCGGTCGCGCCTTACAGGCCAGCACCAGCCGCCCGGTGGCCAGATCCTCGCGCACGAGGTAGTCGGGCAGAAGCGCCACCCCCAGCCCGTGCAAGGCCGCCTGATGGATCGTGGCATGTTGATCCAGGATCGTGCCGCCGCCAGGGATCTGAACGCCCGCCATGCCCTGACCCGCGAACCAGTCCGCCCAGCCCTCGGGGCGGGTTCGGATATGCAGAAACGGCATGCTCAGCAATGCTTTGGGCGCGTCGCAATTCTCTTCAGGCAGCAGCGCCGGCGCGCAGACCGGCAGCACCTCTTCGCGTTGAAGAAGCAGCGCATGAACACCTGGCCACTGGCCTGATCCAAACCGGATCGCGGCATCGAACCCATCGCGCGCAAAATCCGGCGGGTCGAGCCGCGTAGCCATGGAGATCGCCACATCCGGATGGCGATGGGCGAAATCCGGCAGGCGCGGCACCAGCCAGCGCATGGCAAATGTCGGCTGAATTGCAAGGTTCAGCCCCCCGGATGTGGGCGAAACCTGCAATTGCAGCGAGGCATTGGTGATCTGATCGAGCGCCGCGCGCACCTGTGCGGCGTAGGTCCGGGCAGCTTCCGTCAGGGTGATACGCTGCCGTGCCCGGACCAGCAGAGACACGCCCAATTGGTCCTCCAGCGTCTGCAACTGGCGGCTCACCGCGCTTTGGGTCAGCGATAATTCCTCGGCCACCGCCGTGGCGCTGCCCAGCCGGTCCAGCGATTCAAGCGCACGCAATCCGGGCAGGGACGGCAAGAGGCGGCGGGACAGGGTCATGACATTTCCTCATGAACTCAGGAGAGATGATTGATAGCAGCCTTGCGCCGGATGCGCTAGGCTCCCGGCAAATGATCCGAAACAGGAGACCTGTGATGGCCGCTCTCGATACACGCCCGCTCAAAGCCAAGGACGCCCCCGATCTGGGGCAGTTTGCTTGGGACGATCCGTTCCACCTGAATGACCAACTCAGCGAAGAAGAACGCATGATCGGCGAAAGCGCCCGCGCCTATGCCAGCGAAAAGCTCGCCCCGCGCGCGGTTGACGCCTTTGCCGAGGAAACCGTCGCGCCCGAGATTTTCCGGGAAATGGGCGAGATGGGCCTGTTGGGCACCACAATCCCCGAGGAATATGGCGGGATCGGTGCTGGATACGTGACCTATGGCGTCGTCGCCCGTGAGATCGAGCGCGTGGACAGCGGCTATCGCTCGATGATGTCGGTGCAATCCAGCCTCGTGATGTATCCGATCTATGCCTATGGCTCGGAAGAGCAGCGGCAGAAATACCTGCCCGGGCTGGCCTCGGGTGAACTGATCGGTTGTTTTGGACTGACCGAGCCGGACGCGGGGTCAGACCCTGCGGGCATGAAGACCCGCGCCGAGAAGACCGACACGGGCTATCGCATCAGCGGCTCCAAGATGTGGATTTCCAACGCGCCCATCGCCGATGTGTTTGTCGTCTGGGCCAAATCCGACGCCCATGGCGGCAAGATCCGCGGCTTTGTGCTGGACAAGGGCATGAAAGGGCTGAGCGCGCCGAAGATCGGTAATAAGCTCTCCTTACGCACCTCGGTCACCGGCGAGATCGTGATGGACGGCGTTGAAGTGGGCGAAGACGCGCTTTTGCCGAATGTCGAGGGGCTCAAGGGGCCGTTTGGCTGCCTCAATCGCGCCCGCTATGGCATCGCCTGGGGCGTGATGGGCGCGTCGGAATTCTGCTGGCACGCGGCGCGGCAATACGGGCTGGACCGCAAGCAGTTCAACAAGCCCATCGCCGGCACCCAGCTGTTCCAGAAGAAGCTGGCCGACATGCAGACCGAGATTGCGCTGGGCCTGCAGGCCGCGCTGCGCGTTGGGCGGCTGATGGATGAGGCCAATGCTGCGCCCGAGATGATTTCCATCATCAAGCGCAACAATTGCGGCAAGGCGCTGGAGATTGCGCGCATGGCCCGCGACATGCATGGTGGCAATGGCATTTCGGGAGAGTTCCAGGTGATCCGACACATGATGAACCTTGAGACCGTCAACACCTATGAAGGCACCCATGACGTGCATGCGCTGATCCTGGGCCGCGCCCAGACCGGGCTGCAGGCATTCTTCTAGGTGGTAATCCCAGCGGGCAACCTCTGGGAAGAGACAGCGGCGGAGGCGTTTGACGCGCCGCCGCTTGAGGGCGATCTGCGCGTGGACATTGCCATTGTCGGTGCGGGCTATACCGGATGCGCGGCTGCGCTCGCGGCAGCGGACAAGGGCGCGTCGGTGGCCGTGCTTGAGGCGGAAACGGTTGGGTTCGGCGGTTCGGGACGCAATGTCGGTCTGGTCAATGCCGGGCTGTGGCTGCCGCCTGACGAGGTGGAGGGCGCATTGGGGGCCGGTCCCGGCGCGCGGCTGATCGAGGCGCTGGGGCAGGGACCAGAGACGGTCTTTGACCTGATCGAACGGTATCAGATCCGATGCGAAGCGCGGCGCAATGGCACACTGCATTGCGCCCATAAACCGTCCGCCATGCGTGATCTGGAAAGGCGCGCATCGCAATGGCAGGCGCGCGGCGCGCCGGTGGAGGTGCTGGACGCTGCCGCCGCACAGGCAAGGGTGGGCAGCCGCGCGGTACATGGCGCGCTGCTCGATCATCGCGCGGGCACGATCCAGCCGCTGGCCTATGTGCGCGGGCTGGCGCGGGCGGCGGTGAGCCTTGGCGCGCAAATCTTTGAAAATACGCCGGTTTCCGGGTCGCGCCGCGAGGGCGGGCAATGGGTGCTCGAAACGCCCAATGGTCGCGTCAGCGCAGCGCGCGTGCTGGTGGCCACCAATGCCTATCACCTGCCCATCCCGGGCATGGCGCGGGCGCAAACCAGCCTCGTGCATTTCTTTCAGGCCGCGACAGACCCGCTTGAAAACACCGATATTCTTCAGGGCGAAGAGGGCTGCTGGGATACCGCACTGGTAATGTCGTCTTTCCGCCGCGACGCCGCCGGACGGCTGATCATCGGGGCCATGGGCCTGCCCGAGCGCGACGGCGGACTGCATCTGCGCTGGTTGCAAAAGAAGATGACGGCCCTGTTCCCCGATCTGGGGCGCCAGAGCCTGACCGGTGTCTGGCACGGTCGCATCGCCATGACCCGCGATCACGTGCCCAAGCTGGTGCGCTCCGGTCCGGGACTTTACGCGATCTTTGGCTATTCCGGACGCGGCATTGCACCGGGTACAGTCATGGGGCTGGCGCTGGGGCGTGGCATCCTGTCTGGCGACCTATCGAATGCCCCTTTGCAAGCCATTGAAACCTATGGCGAAAGCTTCCCCAAACTGCGCAGCGCCTATTACGAGGCCGGAGCGCGGCTGATGCATCTTTTGCCCTGAGACACAAAGGAGACCTGCCATGCTGCGCGGCCTTGACCCGATCCTGACCCCCGATCTGCTGTATGCTTTGCGCGCCATGGGCCATGGCGACACGATTGCCATCGTGGACGCGAATTTTCCCGGCGAAAGCACCGGCCCGACATGCATCCGCCTTGGCGGTGTGGACGCCTCAGCCGCTCTGCGCGCGGTGCTGTCGTTGATGCCGCTTGACACATTCGTCGACGCGCCCGCCCACGTGATGCAGGTGGTGGGCGATCCCGAGGCAATCCCCGAAGCGGTGGCCGAATTTCAGCAGATCATCAATGCGCACGCTGACGCCCCCGCAGAGATCGCGGCGGTCGAGCGTTTTGCCTTCTACGATCTGGCCAAAGCCGCCTTTGCCATCGTCCAGACCGGCGAACGGCGGCTCTATGGCAATATCATCCTGACCAAGGGTGTGGTGACAGATCAGTAATCCAGAAATTTCGCGCTGGCATAGCCCGACTTGCCCGACGGGCCGGTGATTTCGAACCACATCCAGTTGTCGGCAATGCATTCGCCCAGAACCACCCGGTCATAGGGTTGCTCCTGCTCGGCCTGCTGGCACAGTTGCAGACAGGTCTCGTGCCGGTAATGGTCGCTATCCACCGTCGGGCTGCGCGGCACGTCCCATTCGGAGCCTTTCGGCAATTCATCGAGCTTGTCGGACTCGTGGCTCGTGCTTTCGCGCAGCGAGGTGTAATTCTTGACATTGATCACCCGCGCCGTGCCGCGTTCCGAGATGCAGGGATTGGGCAGGGGGGCTGGCTTGGGCATTTGCTCGGTAGCGGTGCCGGTGGCCAGCGCCTCCAGCGTTGTGGCTGCCGGGAACATCGCCTGAGCAGGGATCGGAGCCCAGGAATAAAGCCGGTCAGGCGCGTTGCAATCATCCGGCCCGGCGCTTGAATTTGTGTTTTCACGGTAGCCACAAAGCATGGGCAGGATACGGCCCGACCAATGCTGGGCCACGGTGGCCGCGCAGTCATAGGTCTGCATTCCGGCAAATTGCAGGTCATAGCGTTCGCGCGTCAGGCCCCCGGCGGTCCATTGCGTCTGGCGCAGGGAATAATCGTAATCGTTGCGCCCCCAGGGGATCTGATCACCGGCGAGCTGCGCGGGCCATGTGACCATGTTCTGGCAGGCAAAGAAAAAGCCCAGCTCGGAAAAGGCCGGTTCCTCGAAACCGAACAGCTCGATCCCCCAGCGCCCGGCCTTGTTCACCGTGTCGATCATGAAGAAATCCTGCCCCTTATGGGCCAGCATCGCCTCTTGCAGGTCGGATTCGACGAAGGGACGGCGATTGTCGGGCCGGGGGCGCGCGGCCAGTGCAAGGAACCGCAATGTTGAATCTAAAGCCACCTCGAATGCGGCGCGCACGTCGGCCACGGAATAGTGGCGGGTCTCATCCAGCCGCAGGTCCGGTTGATGAAACCCCAGCTTGCCGCCCACATGCAGGCGCCGGTTGGTCAGCGCGTTGCTTTCGGTCTGGTAGGCCGTGCCGAACATGAACACCAGCGCACAGGCCGACAGACAGCTTGCCCCGTCATCCACCACCGTGCCAATGTTCTTGTCCAGCAGGTGCTGCGCGATGGCAAAGCCTTCGGTATAGGAGCCGCCGGGGCTGTCGAGGCAAAGCGTCTTCCAGCGGCCATCTTCAAGGTTTGGCCAGCCCTCGGGCGCCTCCAGCTGCATGTCGCGGAGCTTGGCCACATCGTCTTTTTCGATGGCACCGGACAATGTCGCAAGACATAGCCCTTCCTTGCCCGGTGTGATCTGAAGCGCAGAGGCGGCGGCGGGATGAAAGACCGAAGACACCAGCGCGCAAAGGCAGGCGGCAGCAATACGTTTCACGAAAGAATTCCTTTGAGCAACTGCTCCGACGGTAACGCGGATCGACGCCCCCGATCAAGCTTTGCGGCTCAGAGCGAGGGCGGCAGGTATATCTGCGGCTCGAACAGCGGTGGGGCGTCAGCGGCCGGTTCCTCAGCGGCCATACGATCCACCAGCGCCCGGCAGAGCGCGGCGAGCGGCGTCGCAATCACCATCAGCGCGTAGCCATCGGCCAGCGCTGCGCGGCTGTCGTCGGTCAATTCATTGACGATCAACGCCACGCGC
This sequence comes from Primorskyibacter aestuariivivens, assembly GCF_028023675.1. Taxonomy (GTDB): domain Bacteria; phylum Pseudomonadota; class Alphaproteobacteria; order Rhodobacterales; family Rhodobacteraceae; genus Marinovum; species Marinovum aestuariivivens. Next base: position 29,643 of record NZ_JAQIOZ010000009.1, read on the forward strand.
CCCGCCGGGCGGGCATCGCGCAGGGCGGCAATCGCCCCCTCCATGCCGCCACCGGCCACGTAGAGCCCGGAGAAATCCTCGTGACGCTGCAAAAGGTCCAGTGTCGCCTCGTATGTCACGGCGCGGGTTTCGAGATTGACCATCGTGTCGGTGATCCCGATGTGCGGGGCGAATTCGCGAAGGGCCGCCCGAAAGCCGGTTTCACGCAGCGCCTGTCCGTGCCAGCGCGTGCCCCCGACAAAGACGCCCACCCGCGCCGGGCGTTGGAGCCGGGTGGCCATCATCCAGCCCGCCAGCCGCCCGACCTTCATATTATCCACGCCAAAATACCCGGCGCTGGCCCGTCCGCCGAAATCATTGAGCAGGCAGTATAGCGGCGTGCCATCGGCGCGGAATTCGTCGGTCAGGCGCGACAGCACCGGATGGTTGACCGCCGTGGCAGCAACCGCATGGGCCCCCTCGGCGGCGATCCGAATGGCATCGGCAAAATCCTCGGGGCTTTGCGACGCGGCGTAGCGGATCACCGGGACGATCCGGGCCGACGTGTGGCGCGCGCAGGCCGTCTCGATCTCTTGCGCGAACCCCTGGTAAAACGCCTGTCCGGATTTGTGCAGGACAAAGCCCAGCCGCAGATCGGGGCGGGCCTTGATGCCCTGGCCGGGCAGGGGGAAGCCGATCCGCGTGGCGGCGGCCTCGACCTCCTGTCGCATCCGCGCAGAGACATGGCCGCGCCCGTTCAGCACACGGTCCACGGTGGCGGTTCCGACACCGGCGGCCTGGGCCAGATCCTTGATGGTGGGGCGGTGGTGCATGGCGGGGCCTTGATGGGATTACATCACACAACCCCGTCAGAATTGATGCAATTTGATGTACTCGCAAGCCCTGATCCTTCCGCGCCGGATCGTCCTGCGCCTAACATGTCCTTGCAACGCATCTTTCGAGGGAGGGCAGGATGACCACGCGGGATTACTCCATGACAGGCGAGGATGGCCGCCGTGCCGTCGAGGTCGGGCTTGCGGCGGCACAGTGGTATCACACCGACATTCCGCGCAAGGACATGAAGGAGCTGATGAAGCGCAGCGATGGACCGGCGATCCGCGACACGGTGATCCTGTTTGCCTGCATGATCGGTTTTGCCGCGATCGGTATCGCGCTTTGGCCCTCATGGTGGAGCGCACCGTTCTGGCTGGCTTACGGGGTGCTTTACGGTTCGGCGATGGATTCACGCTGGCACGAATGCGGCCACGGCACGGCGTTCAGGACGCGGGCCTATAATGACTGGCTCTACCAGATCGCCAGCTTCTGCATGGTCCGCAACCCGGTAACATGGCGCTGGAGCCATGCGCGCCACCACACCGACACGATCATCGTGGGTCGCGATCCCGAGATTGTCGCCATGCGCCCGCCCGCGCTGTTCCGCATCGTGATGAATTTTTTCGGAATTTTCGACGCGTGGAACGGCTGGGCGCGGATGCTCTACAATGCGTCGGGCCGCATTCACCCCGAAGAGGCCAGCTATATCCCGGACCACGAACAGCCCAAGGTGATCCGCGTCGCGCGTATCTGGGTAGCGATCTATGCGGGCGTGATTGCGCTGGCCGTGGGGATGGGGTCGATCCTGCCGCTGATGGCGATCGGCCTGCCGCGTCTTTACGGGGCGTGGCACCATGTGCTGACGGGCGTGATGCAACATGCGGGACTGGCCGAGAATGTGACCGATCACCGGCTGAATTCGCGCACGGTTTATATCAATCCTGTGTCGCGCTTCATCTACTGGAACATGAATTACCATGTCGAACATCACATGTTCCCCATGGTGCCCTATCACCGGCTGCCCGCGCTGCACGCGGCGATCAAACATGACCTGCCCGCGCCCAACCGCTCCATCCGGGAGGCCTATGCCGAGATCATCCCGGTGCTGCGCAGGCAACTGGCCTATGAGGATTATTTCCTGACCCGGGACCTGCCCGCCACGGCCAAACCCTATCGCGAAGAGTTTCATGCGGCGATGCCCGCAGAGTGAGAAAGGACAGATCATGAGCCAATGGATTGACGCCTGCGGAGCCGATGAGATCGACGAAGAGGACCTGATCCGCTTTGACCATAAGGGCCGGACATTCGCGATCTATCACAGCCCGGATGGCGAGTTCTTCTGCACCGACGGGCTCTGCACCCATGAGCAGGTGCATCTGGAGGACGGGCTGGTCATGGAATACGAGATCGAATGCCCCAAGCACAACGCCACCTTTGATTACCGCACCGGCGAGGCCCTGCGCGCACCGGCTTGTGTGAACCTGAACACCTACAAGGTGAAGGTCGAGGGCGGGCGTGTTTGGATCGAGATCTGAGCATGGGCATGTATCACACAAGACCCACCGTGGCGGACGTCCGCGCGCGCAAGGCGGCGGGGGACACGCTCACCATGCTGTTCGTGGAAACACCTGACGAGGCCCGCGCAGCCGCGACGGCGGGCATCGACATGCTGTCGATCATCGCGCCGCTCTGGACACCCGAGATGCGCGAAGCGGCGGGCGATTGTTTCGTTCAGGTGGGGCTTCTCTAAGGGGAGCTCTGCACGGGCGAGGATTACCTGCGCGCCGCCCATGCCGCGATGCAGACGGGTGGCGATTGCGTCTTTTGCTCGGCCTCGCTGGAGATTCAGAAACTGCTCTGTGACAATGGCATCCCGGTGGTGGCGCATGTGGGGCTGATCCCGTCGCAATGCACATGGACCGGCGGGTTCAAGGCGGTGGGCAAGACCGCGGTCAGCGCGCGGGCGCTCTGGGATCATGTGAAACGCCTAGAAGACATTGGGTATTTCGGCGCTGAACTTGAGGTCGTGCCCGACCGGGTGGCCGAGGTGATCGCCCGAAACACGCCGCTCCTGATGCTGGGCATGGGGGCCGGGGCGCATGCGGATGCGCAGTACCTGTTCACCGAGGATGTGCTGGGTCATGGGGTCAACAAGCGCCCGCGCCACGCCAAGACCTATCGCAATTTCGCCGCCGAGTTCGAACGGCTGCAACAGGAGCGAATCGCGGCCTTTGGCGAGTTCATTGCCGATGTGAAATCAGGCACCTATCCGGCGCCGGAGCACAGCGTGTCGATTGCCGATGCCGAACTGGCTGCCTTTCTGGAAACGATCGCGGAGTAGCGCGCGCCTAACCCCGCCCGATCTCCAGACAGGCCCGCAAGCCCTGCGCGCCGGTTTCGAAATACAGCCGCCCGCCATGTTGTTCGGCCACCGTGTCCACTATTGTGAGGCCAAGGCCAAAGCCGCTGATGGACGTGGCATTGGAGCCGCGCTGGAAGGGGGCAAAGACCTGTTCGATGTCGGCGGGGGACATGTCCGAGGCTTCATCTTCGACCGTGATCACCGCCGTGTCCGCATCGGCCACCAGCCCGACCGAGGCGCGGCGGCCATATTTCAACGCGTTGTCGATCAGGTTATTGACCGCGCGTTGCAACGAGATCGGCCGCGCGGTGACAAGGATGCGGGGCTCTTCGCCCAGGCCCCCATGGCCGGGAATGGCGTTGAAGATCGACGTGCCGCCGGCAATGGGCGTGGCCTGTATCTGGTGCAGCGATACCGGGCGTCCGGTGTCGGCATAATCATCGACGATGGATTGCACCAGCGACTGAAGCGAGATGGTGCGCGGTTCCTCACTGCTCAGTTCCGCGCGCGTGTAGGTCAGAACGCTTTCGATCATGCCGGTCATGCTGTCGATATCAGCCTCGAATTTCGCGCGCAGCTCCGGTTCCGGGATCAGCGCCGTGCGCAGCCGAAGCCGCGTGGCGGGCGTGCCCAGATCATGGCTCACCCCGGACAGGACCACCGCGCGTTTGCGCAGCTGTTCGCGCTCGCGTTCCAGATAGGCATTGACCGCCGAAACGATACCCGACAATTCTGCCGGGCCGTCGGTGGAATAGCTTTCGGGCCCACCCAGACGTGACCGGTTGGTCAGCGCACGGGCAAACCGGTCGAAATGCGCGACCGTGTCGATCAGCACGCTGCCAAGCGCCGCCAGCGCCACCACCGCCAGCAGCAGCGCGGCCAGCCGCAGGTCGCGCGGGGCGGTAGCGCAGTCCCAGATGGCGCTGCCTTCGACGCGCAGCCAAGGCCCGTCGCCCACGCGGGCGAACAGCATCGGATTGCTGCAATAGGTGGCGATCAGCCGGGTCACGGCGCCCAGTTTCTCTGCCGCTGACTGCCCTTCGTCCGAGACCACGTCTGAGGCTGCATAGCGCAGCGTGCCCGAGATCAGCAACAGCGACAGCGCCTCGCCGCCCAAGGGATCAACGCCGGTATCACGCAGCGAGATATTGGTAGCATAGGCCGGTTTCGGCACGCCGCTGAGGCGCAGATAAGCCCCCGAGGATATCAGCGCGGCCTGATCGTCTGGCACCGGCTCCACCTCGATGCCACTGGGCGGCTGGGTCCCCCGGCGCAGCGCCGCGTCCAGCGTGATCCCCGCCACATAAGCGCGGGTCAGGTGATCCTTCCAACTGCCATTAGAGGAAAACCACAGCGCCGCCGCGCCCAGACCGGCGGCGAAACTGAGCACGATCATCACCAGCCCGAGGCTGCGCAGGCGCAGCTTGCCGGTCATTCCGGCTCCCCGGTTTCGACATCCACCGAAATGACATAGCCCACACCGCGTTCGGTGCGGAACAGCCTGGGTTCCTTGGGGTTGGCCTCGATCTTGGTGCGCAGCCGCCCCACCAGCACGTCGATCGCCCGGCCCGAGGCCTCGGGCTGTGCCTCGCCCTCGCCGGTCACGTCCAGCGCGGTGGCAATCTCTTCACGGGTGAGTGGGATATGCGGGTTGGCCAGAAAGACCTTCAACAGCCCGGTTTCGCGCCGCGACAGCGACACCTGCACCCCGTCCGGCGAGATCACCTCGTCCTTCTTGCCAAGATAGGTCCATCCGGCAAAGCGAAGGGTCGAGATGCGCCGCCGGTAGGCCAGCGACGACGAGCGATGCGCCCGCTGCAGCACCGCCCGCACCCGCGCCAGCAGCAGATCGGGATTGAACGGCTTGGCGATATAGTCATCGGCCCCCACCTCGTAGCCTGCCATGCGCTGATGATCGGCCGAGAGCGCCGAGACCAGGATGATCGGCACCTCCTGCTCAGTGCGCAGGCGGGCGCAGATCTCGACCCCGTTCTCATCGCCCAGCATCACGTCCAAGAGGATCAAGTCCACCCGGCCCGCCGACATCTGTTGGTGAATGCTGGCCTCATCCTGACAGGGCAGGGCGATGAACCCGTTCTGGCGCAGGAACTGGGTCAGCATGGAGCGGGTCTCCGCATCGTCATCAACCACCAGCAGCCGTGGAATCGCCATGTCTCTCCCCTTATGCGCAAGACGCGCTCCCCCGCGTCAGCTTTGCCTTGATTGTAACGGCGCGCAACAAAATCAATGCTTGCGTAACACCACGTAACAGAACCGCAAACTTTCCGCTCCAACGGCCCGACTGGGCCATTGCGCCGCGCCGCAATGCTGACGCAGAGTTTCGTCAGCGTCGCCAATCGGGGCGACCAATGGGAGGAAAATCTGATGAAAACATCCGTTTACGCGGCCGTTTCGGCCGTGGCACTTACTGTCGCTGCACCGGCCCTGGCCGAGCCGCAGGCCGAGGTTCTGCATTGGTGGACATCCGGTGGCGAGGCCAAATCCGTGGCCGTGCTGCAGGAAGAGTTTGCCGCCAATGGTGGCACCTGGACCGATATGCCGGTGGCCGGTGGTGGCGGCGACGCCGCGATGACCGCGCTGCGTGCCCGCGTGTTGTCCGGCAACGCGCCCACCGCCGTTCAGCTCAAGGGTCCGGCGATCCAGGAATGGTATGAAGAGGGCGTGCTGGCCGATATCTCCGCCGTGGCCGAGGCCGAAGGCTGGGCCGATGTGCTGCCCGCCTCGATTGCAGGCCACATGAAATGCGAAGGCAACTGGTGCGCCGCGCCGGTGAACGTGCACCGGGTCGACTGGATCTGGGCCAATGCCGACGTGCTGGCGGCCAATGGCATCGACATGCCCACCAGCTGGGACGCATTCAACGCCGCCGCCGATAAGCTGATGGCCGCGGGCATCACGCCGCTGGCCCATGGTGGTCAGGCCTGGCAGGACGCCACCGTGTTCGAGGCGGTCGCGCTTGGCATTCTGGGGGCCGAAGGCTTCCACAAAGCCTTTGTCGAGCTGGACATGGACACGCTGAAATCCGACGAGATGAAGGCCGTCTTTGACCAGATGCGCAAGATGCGCGGCTATGTCGATGACAATTTCTCGGGCCGCGACTGGAACCTTGCCACCGCGATGGTCATGAACGGCGAAGCGGCGTTCCAGATCATGGGCGACTGGGCCAAGGGTGAGTTCCTGGCCGCCGGCAAAGAGCCGGGCAAGGACTTCCTCTGCGCCTCCACCCCCGGTGACGGTTTCCTCTACAACGTCGACAGCTTTGCCATGTTCGACGTGGATGGCGACGACAAGGAAGCGGGTCAGCAGCTTCTGGCCAAGCTGATCGTCGGCAAGAACTTCCAGAAAGTGTTCAACCTGAACAAAGGTTCGATCCCCGCACGCACCGATGTGGCTCTGGACGAATTCGACAGCTGTGCGCATCTGTCAGCCAAGGACATGTCGGAAAGCTCTGAGAACGGCTCGCTCCTGCCCAGCTATGCCCATGGCATGGCGCTGCGCGGTGCGCAGTCCGGTGCGATCACCGATGTTGTCACAGCGCATTTCAACTCGGACATGTCCTCGGACGATGCCGTGCAAATGCTGGCCGACGCGGTCGCCAACTCGATGTAACTGACGCTGCCATGTCCGGGATGACCCGGGCATGGCACCTTCTGCCTGCGAGGGGCTGAAACAATGACAGAATGGTTGGAACGACATGTTCCAAAGATGGTGCTCGCCCCGTCCTTTGTGGCTGTGCTCATCTTTGTCTACGGGTTCATCATCTGGACCGCCTGGGTCTCGCTGACCCGCTCCAGGTTGCTCCCGAAATACGAAATCGAAGGCTTTATCCAGTATGAACGCCTGTTCGCCTCGCCACGCTGGGACACGGCCATGTCGAACCTTGTTGTGTTCGGTGTGCTGTTCATCGTGATCGCGATGGTGCTGGGGCTGTTGCTGGCCATCCTGCTGGATCAGAATATCCGCACCGAGGGCGCGCTGCGCACGATCTACCTCTACCCGATGGCGCTGTCGATGATCGTCACCGGCACCGCGTGGAAATGGATCATGAACCCCGGTCTGGGGATCGAGAACATGGTGCGCGGCTGGGGGTTCGAAAACTTCAGTTTCGACTGGATCATCGACCCGGACATGGCGATCTATGCCGTGGTGATTGCCGGGATCTGGCAAAGTTCGGGTTTTGTCATGGCGCTGTTCCTGGCCGGGCTGCGCAGCGTGGACGGTGAGATCATCAAGGCCGCGCAGGTCGATGGCATCCCCACATGGCGCATCTATTCCGCGATCATCATCCCGTCGATGGCACCGATCTTCCTGTCGGCCTTCATCGTGCTGGCGCACCTCGCGATCAAGAGCTTCGACCTTGTCATTGCGCTGACCGGTGGTGGCCCGGGCTATGCGACCGATCTGCCCGCCACCTACATGTATGCCATGGCGTTTTCGCGCGGTGACATCGGCCAGGCCGCAAGCTCTGCCATGGTGATGATGGCCGTCGTCTTTGCGATCGTGGTTCCCTATCTCTATTCAGAATTGAGGGCGAAACGTGACTGATCTTGCACTCTCTCCGCCGCTAAGCCGGCCCTGGGGGCGACTGGCCCTCCGCTGGCTCCTGTTTACGCTTCTGGGTGTCTTTGCACTGTTTTACCTGATGCCGCTTTTCGTGATGGTCACCACATCGCTGAAAAGCCTTGAGGAAATCCGCACCGGAAGCTTGATTGCCTTTCCCCGCGAAGTGACCTTTGAGGCATGGAAAACCGCATGGTCCGGGGCCTGTACCGGCATCCAGTGCGAGGGCCTGCGGCCGTATTTCTGGAACTCGGTCGTGCTGGCCATCCCGGCGGTTCTGATCTCCACTTTCGTGGGGGCCATGAACGGCTATGTGATTGCGCAATGGCGCTTTCGCGGTGCCAACCTGATCTTTTCGCTGCTGCTTTTCGGCTGCTTCATCCCGTTTCAGGTGGTGCTGCTGCCGATGGCGCGGATGCTGGGCATCCTTGGGCTGGCGGGCAGCATTCCGGGGCTGATCTTTGTCCATGTGATCTATGGGATCGGCTTTACCACGCTGTTTTTCCGCAACTATTACGTGACGATCCCCAGTGAACTGGTCAAAGCGGCCAAGGTCGACGGGGCAGGGTTCTTTCGCATCTTCTGGTCGATCTTCCTGCCCTTGTCGCTGCCCATCGTGGTGGTGACCGTCATCTGGCAGTTCACGCAGATATGGAACGATTTCCTGTTCGGCGTGTCCTTCAGCCAGGCGGGCACGCAACCCGTGACAGTGGCGCTCAACAATATCGTCAACTCAACCACCGGCGTGAAGGAATACAATGTGGATATGGCCGCCGCGATCATCGCAGCCCTGCCCACGCTCATCGTCTATGTCGTCGCCGGCAAATATTTCATCCGCGGTCTGACCGCGGGCTCGGTAAAGGGATAAACCCATGTCTCCCATCCTCGATATCTCCAATCTCTATAAGAATTATGGGTCCACCGAGATCCTCAAGGACATCAATGTCTCCATCGAACCGGGGGATTTCCTCGTGCTCGTCGGGCCCTCGGGCTGTGGCAAGTCCACGCTGCTGAACTGCATAGCGGGGCTTGAGCCGATCACCTCGGGCAGGATCGAGATCGGCGGGCGCGACATGACCCATGTCAGCCCCAAGGATCGCGACATCGCCATGGTGTTCCAGTCCTACGCGCTTTACCCGACCATGAGCGTGGCCAAGAACATCACCTTTGGTATGAAGGTGCGCGGGGTGGACGCCGCCACGCAGGAGGCCAAGCTGAACGAAGTGGCGCGCCAGTTGCAGATCGAACCGCTGCTGAACCGCCGCCCGGGTCAATTGTCCGGCGGTCAGCGACAGCGGGTGGCCATGGGCCGTGCTCTGGTGCGCGATCCCAAGCTGTTCCTGTTTGACGAGCCGCTGTCCAATCTGGACGCCAAGCTGCGGGTCGAGATGCGTATGGAGATCAAGAAGCTGCATCACAACCTCGGCGCAACCATGGTCTATGTGACCCATGACCAGATCGAGGCCATGACGCTGGCCACCAAGATCGTGGTGATGAAAGGCGGCGTGGTGCAGCAGATCGGCAGCCCGTCCGAGATCTACAACACGCCCGCCAATCTCTTTGTCGCCGATTTCATGGGCTCGCCCGCGATGAACCTGATCCCGGCGCGCGCGCGGTCAAACGGCAATGGCACCGAGATCGAGATTGCCCGTGACAATGACGCGCCCATCGTGCTCAGGGACGTGCATGCGCGCAATCTGCCCGAGGACGTGATCCTTGGCCTGCGCCCCGAGGATATTGCCCAGGCAGGCTTTCGCGCCGGAGAGGACGTGCAACAGGCCGCCTGCATGATCGACATGGTCGAACCGGCGGGGGCCGATACCTATGTGGTGTCGAACCTCGGCGGCAAACAGGTCACCGCGCGGCTGCATGCCGAAACCGCGGCGCGCCCGGGGGAAATGCTGGACCTTGCCTTTGATCTGGGCAAGGTGTCCTATTTCGCGCCGGACAGCGGCGAGCGGTTGAACTGACGCTCTGGACTGCGTGTCCGAGGAAACGATTTCCTTGGAGGAGTGAGGCTGAGAAAACTGTCCGGGGGACAGTTTTCCAGCTGAACGGTCCGGAAACTTCAAAAGTTTCCGGTGCCCGCTACCGCAACCCCCGCAGAAGACCGCCCGCCTTTTTGGCGAGCGGCTCTTCCACTGCCGATAGCAGCCTGATCCGGTCGAACTGATCCGGGTTTGCGGCCAGCGCGTCGCGCAGGGCCGCGCCGAAGGTCATGCGCAACTCCGTGCCGATGTTGAATTTCGACACCGCCGTCTCGCGGGACAGCGTCGCGCGGGTCGCATGTGGCAGGCCCGAGCCGCCATGGATCACCAGCGGCACACCGGGCGCGCCCGCCTCAATCGCGGCCAGCCGGGGGCGGTCGATCACCGCCTGCGCCTCGGTCTGCAGATGCACATTGCCCACGGAAATGGCCATGGCGTCCACGCCGGTCTCGGCGGCAAAGCGCGCGGCGTCATCGGGGTCGGTCATGGCCGATCCTTCGGCCCCGTCATACCCCACAAAACCGATCTCACCCTCACAGGAGACGCCCGCCGCATGGGCCTTGGCCACGATGGCCGCGGTTTGTGCGATATTCTCTTCCAGCGGCAGGGACGAGCCGTCGAACATGACCGAGGTGAAGCCCAGCGCAATCGCCTCTTCGCACTCTTCTGCCGTGCGCCCATGGTCCAGATGGCTGACCACCGGGACCGACGCCTGATCCGCCAGCGCATGAAACATCGCCGCCCAGACCGAAAGCGGCATATGCGCCCGCGCACCGGGTCCGGCCTGAAGGATGATCGGTGCGCCAAGGGTCTCGGCCGCCGCCACATAGGCGCGCGCATCCTCCCATCCCAGACAGACCACGCCCGCCACGGCGTACCCGTCCCTCAAAGCGGGCTGCAAGACCTCGGCCAGCGTTGCGCGGGTCATTTGAACTTGGCCACCATGTCCATGATGCCCGGAATGGTATGCAGTTGTTCCGCATGGGTCGGCTGGAAATACTGCTTCAGCGACCGCTGCGACAGCCCGCCAAGGATGGTGAAATAATACATCTCATAGCCGGGCAGGGCGCAGCACGGGTGATAACCCTTGTCGATCAGCACGGTGGAACCGTCCATGATGTGATAGGCATCGCCCGGCTCGTTATCGACCCGTTGCAGCATTTGCAGGCCCGAGCCGTAATTGGGCTTGAAGCGGAAATTATAGGTCTCGTCATGGCGCGTCTCATCGGGCAGACGATCGGTGTCATGCTTGTGCGAGGGAAAGCCCGACCAGCCGCCCGCGCCCACGGTGAACAGTTCCGAGACCAGCAAACGACCGACGCGGTCATGTTGGTTGGCACCCAGGATATGCTTGATCTTGCGATGGGTCTTGGTGTCGTCCGAGCCATATTGAACGAGGTCCAGCTCATCGCGGCGCACCGCGAAAGGCTTGAGCGTCTCGCCATATTGCGCCCCGGCGATGAAGACCTCCGTTTTCGTCCGCGCCGTGATCCGTGCGCCGGTATCCGTGGGCACATATGCGCCTTCGGGCTCACCATCCCAGACATCCTCGCCCCGGTGGCCGATCCCGGCGAATGTCTCGCCGCCGGTCTCCACGTCCACGGTTCCGGTGGCGGGCACGATACAGGTCTCGTACCCTGCCACGCGGTAATCAAACGTCTCGCCTTCGTTCAGCTTGACGATGTTGAAATAGGTCAGCGGCACATGCGCGTCATTCACATCGACGATGGGTTTGTTCTGGTTGTCAAACGGGGGGATATGCATCGCTCGGTTCCTTAGGCGGGCTGGAAGTCATGGGTATTGAGGAAGGTGGTCAGTTCCTCCGGCGTGGGCATGGCAGGGGCGCAGCCCACGCGGGCCACGACCATTGCGGCGGCGGCAGAACCCGCGCGCACGGCGTCTTTTACGGGCGCGCCGTCGGACAGGGTGGCGAGGAAGGCCGCCATGAAACTGTCCCCTGCGCCGGTGGGTTTGAGCGGTGTGGTCGGGAAAATCCCGGTTTCGACCTCTTCGTCCGGGGTGATGGTGATCGCGCCCTTTTCGCCGCGTTTATAGACGACGATCTGCGCGCCATCGCGGACCAGTGCACGGGCCTTGTCCAGCCCTTTGTCATAGTCTCCGGCCATGAAGCCAAACTCCACGTCATTGCCGATGATCACCTCGCACATGGCGCCCGCCATGGAATAGACCTCGCTGGCTTCCTCTGCCGAGGCCCAGGAATAGGGGCGGTAATCCACATCGAACACCAGTGGCAGGCCCGCGTCGCGTGCGCGCTCGAAAGCCGACAAAGTGGCGCCGCGTGAAGGTTCGGACGCCAATACGGTGCCGGTGGTCACCAGCGCCGAGAACCCGGCATAGGGCAGGGTGGTCACATCGGACATGTCCATCGCGAAATCCGCCGCGCCATTGCGGTAGATCACCGATTGCGTGTCCTCTAGCCGGGTCTCGACCACGGCCAGAGAATTGCGCGCCTCGCCCCCTACTGTGCGAACAAAGCGCCGGTCGATGCCATAAGCGTCCAGCTGGTTCAGACAGTAGCGCCCCACCGCGTCATCAGAGACGCAGGTGACCAGCGCCGCGTCACAGCCCAACCGGCACAGGCCAGCGGCGATATTGGCCGAGGAGCCACCAAGCGCGGTTGTAAAGGCCGTCGCCTCTTCCAGCCTCGCCCCCGGCGGGTCGGCATAGAAATCCATGCCCGCCCGGCCAATGACCAGAAAACCCTTGCCCCTGATCCGTGTGAGATCCGCCATGCGTTCCGCTCACTTTACTATTGCCACGTCTTGCGGCTCACGATACACATTTTGCAACCGGTTGCAATAATTCTCTGGGGAGGGGGTCAGATGACCGAGATTGGCATAGGAATCGTCGGCGGCGGCTATATGGGCAAGGCACATTCCGTGGCCATGGCTGCGGTCGGTCCGCTTTTTGAAACCCACCTGCGCCCGCGCCTTGAGATGATCGCCGCCTCCAGCGAGGCCAGCGCCGAACGCTACCGCGCCGCTTTCGGATTCGCGCGTGGCACCGGCGATTGGCACGTTCTGGTGAATGACCCCAAGGTCGAGGCGGTGATCATCGCCTCCCCGCAAGAGACGCACCGCGCCATTGCCGAAGCCGCCATCGCGCTTGGCAAGCCGGTCTTCTGCGAAAAACCGCTGGCCGACAGCCTTGAGGATTCCCGTGCCATGGTCGCGGCGGCCGAGGCGGCGAGCGTGCCGAACATGATCGGTTTCAACTATATCCGAACGCCTGCCAGCCAGTTCGTGCGCCAATTGCTGGCCGAGGGCGCAATCGGCGATGTCACGTGGTTCCGCTGCGAACATACCGAGGATTTCCTGTCCGACCCCAATGAGCCATTCAACTGGCGCTGCGACGGGGTGGCCAATGGAAATATGGGCGATCTGGCCCCGCATCCGATCAATGCCACGCTGGCGCTGATGGGGCCGGTGGCGCGGGTCATGGCGGATCTGGAAACGGTACATCACGACCGCCCGGGCGGCACAGTGACCAATGACGATCACGCCCAGATCATGTGCCGCTTCGAGAGCGGCGTGATGGGTCATATTTATTCCTCGCGCATCGCGACGGGCCGCAAGATGGGATATGCCTATGAAATCACAGGCACAAAGGGCGCGATCCGTTTTGATCAGGAGGATCAGAACGCGGTCTGGCTTTATGAGGCCGACGGCCCCGAGGCAACGCGCGGCTTTCGCAAGATCCTGACCGGACCGGCGCATCCCGATTACGCGCCGTTTTGTCAGGGGCCGGGCCATGGCACTGGCTATCAGGACCAGATCATCATCGAGGCCAAGGATTTCCTCACCGCGATCGACACCGGCGAAGCGGTCTGGCCCACCTTCCGCGACGGGCTGGCCGTGGCCGAAGTGATCGAAGCGGTCTTGACCTCCGCCGAGCGGGGCGGATGGGTCAATATCAAGGACATGCAGTAAGGAGCCAAGGGCATGAGCATCTTGATTGGCAATGCGCCCTGTTCATGGGGTGTGGAATTCGCGGATGATCCGCGCAACCCGGGCTGGCGCGACGTGCTGCGCGATTGCGCCGAGTCAGGGTACAAGGGGATCGAACTTGGCCCCGTGGGCTTCATGCCCGAGGACCCGGTCGAGCTGGGCGAGGCATTGGACGAATACGGTTTGACGCTGATTGGCGGGGTGGTGTTTCGACCTTTCCACGACGCAGGCAAATGGGACGAGGTGATGGACGGCGCGGTGCGCACCTGCAAGGCGCTGAAAGCCCATGGTGCCAAGCATTTCGTGCTGATCGATTCCATCTCGCCGCGTCGTGCGCCCACCGCGGGCCGCGCATTCGAGGCCGAGCAGATGGATGATGCGGAATGGGCCGCCTATCGCGACCGGCTTGTCACGGTGGCGCGGATGGGGGCCGAGGAATACGGGCTGGTCCCGGAACTGCACCCCCATGCGGGCGGTTTCATGGATTTCGAGCCCGAGGTGGAGCGCTTCCTGTCCGAGGTGGACGCAGACACAGTGAAGCTCTGCATCGACACCGGCCATTGCACCTATGCGGGGTTCGACCCGGTGGCCTTCATGAAACGCCACATGGACCGCATCACTTACGTGCATTTCAAATCCACCGACGCGGCGGTCAAGGCGCGCTGCATCGAAAACCGCACCGGGTTCTATGATGCCTGCGGACAGGGGATTTTCTGCAATCTCTCCGACGGCGAGGTGGATTTCCCCGCCGTGCGCGATCTGCTGCTCTCGTCTGGTTATGAGGGCTGGTGCACCATCGAGCAGGATTGCGACCCGACGCTGGACCCGGACCCATTGGACGATGCGAAGAAGAACCGCGAATACCTTGAATCCATTGGCTTTGTATAAGGAAGACACCCATGGCCAAACTGAAATGGGGCATGATCGGCGGCGGTGAAGGCAGCCAGATCGGACCGGCGCACCGTCTGGGCGCGGGACTGGACGGCGCGTTTGAGTTCACCGCCGGCGCGCTGGATCACCGGCCTGACGCGGGCCGCGACTATGGCCAGCGTCTGGGGCTAGCAGCGGACCGGGCCTATGGCGACTGGCAGGAGATGCTGAAGGGGGAGCGGGGCCGCGAGGACCGGGTGGATCTTGTCACCGTGGCCACGCCCAATGCCACGCATTTCGAGATCACCAAGGCCTATCTTGAATCCGGCTTCCATGTGCTCTGTGAAAAGCCGATGACCATGACCGTGGAAGAAGGCGAAGAGATTGTGCGCATCGCCCGCGACACGGGGCGCATCTGTGCGGTGAATTACGGCTATTCCGGCTATTCGTTGGTGCGCCACATGAAAGCCATGGTGGCGCGCGGCGATCTGGGGGCCATCCGCATGGTCAAGGCCGAGTTCGCCCATGGCCACCACGCCGATGCCGCCGATTCCGACAATCCGCGCGTGCGCTGGCGCTATGATCCGGCGCAGGCGGGGGTGAGCGCGCAATTCGCCGATTGCGGCATCCATGCGCTGCACATGGCGTCTTTCGTGATCGGGCAAGAGCCGGAAAAACTCAGCGCCGACACCGTGTCCTGCATCGCCAGCCGCGAGTTGGAAGATGACGCGATGGTCAACCTGCGCTTTGATGGCGGCGCGGTGGGGCGGCTTTGGACGTCCTCCATCGCTCTGGGGCGTCAGCACGGGCTGACGCTGCAGGTGTTCGGCGAAAAGGGCGGGCTGCGCTGGTCACAGGAACAGCCCAATCAGCTGTACTGGATGCCGCTGAATGGCCGCGTGCAGACCATTGAGCGCGGCGAGGCCGGGCTTTCGCCCGAGGCCGACCGCACCACCCGCGTCACCATCGGCCATGCCGAGGGGATGCCGCTGGCCTTCGCCAATATCTATGCCGATCTGGCCGAGGCGATCCGCGCCGAGAAGGAAGGCCGCGCCATGGACCCGGCAGCCAACCTCTATCCGCGTGCCGAGGACGGCTTGCGCTCCATGGCGGCGGTGTTTGCGGTGGCACAAAGCGGCAAGGCGGATGGGGCGTGGATGGACGCAAGGCCACCGATGTTCCGGTAGGAGCAACAGCATTCCGAGGCATTGGCAAGATCAGGGCAGGGCGCGCAGCGTGCCCCGCTCGACCAGTTTACAGGGCAACAGCGACATGCCTGGCATCTCGTCCGGCGCGTCGATCCCACGTTGAATGAGGTCAACCGAGCGTTCCACAATCTGCGTCAGCGGTTGCCGGATCGTGGTCAGCGCCACGCGGTCCCAACTGGCCATGGCCATGTCGTTCAATCCCAGAAAACCGATGTCTCCCGGCACATCCAATCCAAGGCTCCGGGCCGCATCCATTGCACCCACCGCAATCACATCATCGCCGCAGAACCAAGCCTCGACATCGGGTCGGGCGGCCTGTGCCGCCAGCATCGCAACACGACCGGCGGCATAGGAATAGGCCTCGGCATAGCGCAGCGCGGGGTTTAAGCCCGCCGCTGTCAGCACATCGGCAAATCCCTTGGCGCGGTCCTGAGTTGTCGCGGCGGATTCCGGCCCGCCAAGGAACCCGATTTTGCGATAGTCCCGCGCCAGCAATGTCTGCGCCGCCAGCGCCCCGGCCCCTGCATTGTCGATACTGACCAGCGCGGTGCGCGGCGATGGCTGGGACCAGCCAAAGGCATGCACCACCGGCAGGCCCGCATCATGGAACACCATGGCAAATTCCGGCGGCAGGGTGGAGGACGCAACGATCACCCCGTCCACGTTATACTGCCGCAACATGCCCAGTGATTTTCCCGCATCGACCTCGTCGCTGAGATTGATCAGCAAAGGGCGCAGCCCCGCATCCTGAATGGCACGGGTGAAATGGTCGAAAATCTCAAGAAAGAACGGGTTGGTGAAATTGTTCGAGATCAGCCCGATCAGCTTGGTCCTTCCGGTCGTCAGGCTGGAGGCCAGCACATTGGGCTGATAGCCAAGCGCGCGCGCCGCTGCCTCAACCTTGGCCCGCGTCTTGGCCGAGACAGACGCCCCCGGCGTGAAAGTCCGCGACACGGCTGATTTCGACACGCCTGCGCGTACGGCGACATCGAGCAAGGTGACGGGCATGCGGGCTCCTGTGTGATGAGGCAGAGTTATCAGACAGGGCTGCACGATGTTTTGCAACCGGTTTCAGGCGGCCATATGCCTACATGACCCAACTTGGCTCTTGCCGATAAGACATCATTCATGATGCAATATGCTGCAGAGCAAGAGGAGATTACACGATGGCACGCAGGCCGACAATCAAGGATGTGGCCCGCGAGGCAGGGGTCAGCCCGGCCACGGTGGACCGCGCTCTCAATGGCCGCACAACCGTGCGCGAGGAAACCCTGCGCAAGATCGCGGATGCCGCCCGCGCCGTGGGCTATCACGGGCGCGGCGTGCTCGATCACCGGTTGGATGCCACGGTGCCGGAGCTTCGGCTCGGGGTGATCCTGCTGAAGGAAAAGCAGGCGTTCTACCAGAGTTTCCGCGCCGAACTGGAACGCGCCCTGTCCGAGCGTTCGGACATTCGCGGCACGCTTGATCTGCGCTTTGCCCAGAGCCAGTCCCCCGAAGAGTTCTCCGACCTCCTGAGCGATCTGGGGCGCCGCTCCGATGCGGTGGCCGCGATTGCCGTGAACCATCTGAGCCTAGACCGCGTCGTGCAGGAGCTCAAGGACAAGGGCGTGCCGACCTTTTCCCTGCTCAATGACTTTGCGCAGGGAATTCGGCGTAATTACATAGGCTTGAATAATATGAAGGTTGGGCGCAACGCGGCCTGGATGCTGGCGCAGGTGGCCAGCCCGGGCAAGCTTGCGATCTTTGTCGGCGGCAATCGCTGGCATGGTCATGACCTGCGCGAGGTCGGATTTCGCGCCTATACACGCGAGAATGCGCCGGGCTATTCGGTGCTGGAGGCGCTGGTCAATCTGGAGACACGGCAGCTGACCTATGAGGCCACGCTCAACCTGTTGGACCGTTATCCGGACCTGCGCGGCATCTATGTTGCAGGCGGCGGGATGGAGGGGGCGATCATGGCGCTGCGCGAAACCCGGCCAGCGGGCAAGGTGGCGCTGGTGGTCAATGAGGTGACGCCGGACAGCCGCGCCGCGCTTCTGGATGGCTATGTCCAGATGATCACCGAAACGCCGCTCCGCGAGGTCTGTGTCACGCTGGTGGACCAGGCGCTGCGGGCACTGGCCGCGCCGGATGCCACGGCCACGGAACAGCTTTTTCTCGACCCGAGGATCATTTTGCCGGAATTGCTGTAATGATGTAAATCCATCATTTTGCACCTGCGGAAAAACATCATGGTTGAGGAAAACTGTCGCGCGATTGATTGACGGAATCGCAAAGCACAGCGCACAAATCCCTACGCATCCCGGGGAGGGGATGGATGTCAGGGGGGACTGCGGTGCACTTTGCGCTCAATCAGATGACTGTGCCGACGATGCCGTTCGGTGACTTCCTGAAACTTGCCCGTGGGCTGGATTGCATGGGCGTCGAGGCGCGCAATGATCTGGACCGTCCGCTCTTTGACGGGATGGACGCCGCCGATGCGGGGCAGATGATCCGGGATCACGGGCTGCGGCTGGTCGGGTTGAGCCAGGTGTACCCTTTCAATAGCTGGTCTGATGAGATCGAGGCGGAAACGCGCGCGCTGATCGACATGGCAAGGGCCTGTGGGGCCGAGACGATCTCGCTCATCCCGCGCAATGACGGCACCCAGACCGGCAATGGCGAACGCCACGCCAACCTGCGTATCGCGCTCAAGGCGATCCGGCCCATGCTGGAAGACGCGGGTCTTGTTGCGCTGGTCGAGCCGCTGGGTTTTCCGCGTTCCTCGCTGCGGTCCAAGCAGGAGCTGGTTGAGACCATTGAGGCGCTGGACGCGGGGGCCGTGTTCCGGATCGTTCATGACACCTTCCATCACGCGCTTGCGGGCGGCGGGCCGATCTTTCCGGCGGAAACCGGGATTGTGCATGTCTCGGGCGTGGCCGATCCGTCGCTGCCGACCGAGCGCATGGAAGACGCCGATCGCGGTCTGGTGGATGAACGCGACCGGTTGGGCAATGTCGCCCAGTTCCGGGCGCTTCTTGAGGCGGGCTATGACGGCCCGGTCTCATTCGAGTGTTTTTCGCCCGAGGTGCACAGACTTTCCGATCCGGAAACCGCGCTGCGTGCCTCGTTCGATTTCATTTCCTCGCATGTGTCGGCCAAGGCCGCATGAACGAGGGCAAACCGCCCCGCCATGGGGCTCCGGCAGAAAAAGGCGGTGAGCCGGCACCGTTTTGGGAGGAACCAAACAGATGAAAAAGACCCTTTTTGCAGCAACCGCGCTGGTGTCCGTGCTGGGCACCTCTGCCTTTTCGCAGGAAATCGGCGCGACGTTTTCGCGGTTCGATGACAACTGGCTGACCGTTCTGCGCAACGGCATGGTTGAATATGCCGGCACCATCGACGGGCTGACCTATCAACAGGAAGACGCGTCCGACGACCTCGCCAAGCAGATCGACCAGGTCAAGAACTTCGTGGCCCAGGGTGTTGACGCGATCATCGTGAACATCGTTGACACCTCCGCAGGTGCCGCGATTTCTGCCGCGGCGGGCGACACGCCGCTGGTCTATGTGAACCGCGAGCCGGACAACGTGAACGAATTGCCGCCGACCCAAGCCTTCGTGGCCTCGAACGAGATCGAATCCGGCACTCTGTCGGCCTTTGAGGTCTGCAAGAACCTGCGCGCCGAGGGGAAAGGCAATGGCGCACGCGGCTATCTAATGAATGGTCAGCTGTCCAACCAGGCGGCGGTGCAGCGTTCCAAGGACGTGCATGACGTGATCGGAATGGACATGTGCAACTTCATGGAAATCATCGACGAGCAGACCGCAAACTGGTCGCGTGATGAGGCCCAGGACCTCATGACCAACTGGATGTCTTCGGGCGAGCCGTTTGACTTTGTGCTGGCCAACAATGACGAAATGGCCATCGGCGCGATCCAGGCGATGAAAGCGGCTGGCATGGATATGGCCGATGTTCAGGTTGGCGGCGTTGACGCCTCGCAGGATGCTCTGCTGGCAATGGCGGCGGGTGATCTTGATGTCACCGTGTTCCAGGATTCGGTGGGGCAGGGCACAGGCTCGATCGACGCGGCGATCAAACTGATCAATGGCGAAGATGTCGACAGCAAGGTTTACATCCCCTTCGTTCTGGTGACGCCGGACAACATGGCTGACTTCCTGGACAAGAACTAAGGGTCGCCTTCGGGTTTTGACACTGCAAGGCGGCGTTCCGCGCCGCCTTGTGCATCCACACGCGCTTTCAGGGAGAAGAGCATGGCTGATACGAGCCACGGCGTAGGCGGGCTGACCTACGACAAATCCAAGCGATCTTTGCCAAATGAACTGAACATCTTTATGGCCCTGATCATCATCGTGGTGATCTTTGAGATCCTGGGCCAGGTCCTGCCCTATATGAACAATCAGAGTTTCCTGTTCGACACGCGTGACCGGTTTGACTCGATCTTCAACGAGGCGCGGCTGCAGATCATCATTTTGCAGGTGGCCATCATCGGCATTATCGCGCTTGGCGTGACGCAGGTGATCATCACCGCGGGCATCGACCTGAGTTCCGGGCCTCTGGTGGCCGCAACCGCCATGATCGCCATGAGTTTCGCCCAGACCGAGACGGTCAACGGCTTTCCGAACCCCAAGGCGCTGTTTGGCACATGGGCCATGGACTTGCCGGTGATCATACCGGTTGTCATCGGGCTGACATTCGGGGCCTTCATCGGGCTGATCAACGGCACGTTTATTGCCTATTTCCGCATCCCGCCCTTCATTGCCACGCTTGGCATGTTCCTTGTCTGCCGCGGCATCGCGCTGTGGTGGTCGGGCGGCAACCCGATCTCTTTCCCCACCGAGGCCTATGCCTGGATCGGCTCGGGCATGATGCCGGTGGTGTGGTTCGTGGTCCTGGCCATCATCTTTCAGTTGATCATGAAATACACCGTCTACGGCAAGCATACCTATGCCATCGGCTCCAATGAGGACGCGGCGCGTATGTCGGGCATCAACGTCAGACGCCACAAGGTGATGGTCTATATGATCGCATCGACGCTGGCGGCCTTTGCGGGGATCGTGCTGAGCTCCAAGGCGGTGACGGCACAGGCAGGTATGGGCGAGTTCTATGAGCTTTTCGCCATCGCCATGGCGGTGATCGGCGGGATCAGCCTTCAGGGCGGGCGCGGCTCGATCATCGGCACCGTTTTGGGCGCGATGGTTCTGGGGGTGATCCGCTCCGGCTTTACCTACATCAAGCTCGACGGCTCATACCAGCTTATGGCCATGGGTGGCATCATCATCGCGGCGGTCATTCTTGACCAGTACCGACAGCGAAGCAAAGCTTGAGGAGGGACATGACATGAGCAACGAGATTGTTCTCAAGACCGAAGACCTGACCAAGCATTATGGCGGTGTCCATGCGCTGGAAGGTGCGAATTTCGAGCTGCGCAAAGGCGAACACGTCGCGATCATGGGAGATAACGGGGCGGGGAAATCCACCTTTGTCCGCCAGATCACCGGGGTCGAACAACGCACGCGCGGCGAGGTCATCTTTGACGGCAAACAGGTGCATTTCGACGGCCCGCTGGACGCGCGCCGCGCCGGGATCGAGACGGTGTTCCAGACACTTGCGCTGGCCGATCACCTCGATGTGCCGGACAACCTGTTCCTGGGGCGCGAAAAGACCAAATTTGATTGGCTGGGTCCGTTCCGGTTGCTGAACTACAAGGAGATGCGTCAGGACACGATGGATGCGTTGCAGAAGACCGGGGTCAAAATTCCGAATATCCGCAACACCATCCAGAACATGTCCGGCGGGCAGCGCCAATGCGTGGCTATCGCGCGCACCGCGACCTTTCATTCCAAGCTGACCATCATGGACGAACCCACGGCGGCGCTTGGCGTTCAGGAAACGGCGCAGGTGGAAAACATCATCCGCACCCTGAAAGAGGCGGGTGAGCCGTTGATCCTCATCAGCCACAACATGCGGCAGGTGATGGATCTCATGGACCGGATCATCGTGTTCCGCCGCGGTCGCATCGTCGCCAACCTCAGGAAAGAGGAAACCGACGGTCAGGACGTGGTGGCCTATATCACCGGCGCCAAGACGCAAGAGGAATACATGGTCGAAGGCGTGACCTGAGCGGCACGCAACCAGACCTGATGATCCCAATGAGATGCCCCGGCGGGGCGTCTCACTTGCTGAGTGTTGCAGCCCGTTTGAACCGGGCACCCCCGTCAGGGCGAAACCACAGACGGGTCAGGAAAGGAAAACCGATGAGTGTGAAATTCGCAGTTCTTGGGGCCGGGCGGATCGGGCAGGTCCATGCCCGCGCGGTGGCTTCGGTCGAAGGGGCCACGCTTGTGGCGGTGTCTGACGCGGTCGAGGCGGCGGCGCGTAAAGTGGCCGACAGCTATGGCTGCGATATCCGCAGCATCGACCAAATCGCGTCCTCGGGCGATGTGGACGCGGTGATCATCTGCACCCCCACCGACACGCATGCCGACCTGATCGAGCAATTCGCCCACGCGGGCAAGGCGGTGTTCTGCGAAAAGCCCATCGACCTGAGCCTGCCCCGCGTGCGCCAGGCGCTGAAGACCGTCGAGGACGAGGGCGGCACGCTCATGGTGGGGTTTAACCGCCGGTTTGACCCGGATTTCATGGCGGTGAAAGCGGCGATTGACGCGGGCCGGGTGGGCGATGTGGAGATGGTCACCATCACCTCGCGCGATCCCGGCGCGCCGCCGCTGGACTATATCAAATCCTCCGGCGGCATCTTCCGTGACATGACCATTCATGATTTCGACATGGCCCGCTGGCTGCTGGGCGAAGAGGTGGAGAGCGTCATGGCGCAGGCCTCGGTTCTGACCGATCCGGCGATTGGCGAAGCGGGCGATTATGACAGTGTAAATGTCATCCTGCGCACCGCCATGGGCAAACAGGCGATCATCACCAATTCGCGCCGCGCCACCTATGGCTATGACCAGCGGATCGAGGTGCTGGGATCGGACGGCATGGTCTCGGCCCGCAACATGGCCGAGGCCAATATCGAACTGGCGGGCAAGGACGGGTTTGCCACGCCGCCGCTGCTCAATTTCTTCATGACGCGCTATGTGGCGGCCTATGCCAATGAAATCGCCGCTTTCGTGGCGTCCGTGGCCGAAGGCGCGGCAACCCCCACCACCGGACATGACGGGCTCATGGCGCTGGCGCTGGCCGATGCCGCTGTTTTGTCGGTGCAAGAGGGACGCGCGGTGAAGGTTTCGGAGATCACGGGATAAGTCATGAGCAAGCCACTTGATCTCATCACCATCGGCCGCTCCTCGGTGGATCTCTACGGCGACCAGATCGGCGGCCGTCTGGAAGATATGGGCAGTTTCGCCAAGTATATCGGCGGCTCGCCCACCAATATCGCCTGTGGCACCGCGCGGCTGGGCATGAAGTCCGCCGTCATCACCGGCGTCGGGGACGAGCATATGGGCCGCTATATCCGCGAACAGTTGATGCGCGAAGGGGTGGATGTGACCGGGGTCAAGACCGACCCGGAGCGGCTGACTGCTTTGGTATTGTTGGGCATTCGGGATGAGGAGCAGTTTCCGCTGATTTTCTACCGCGAGAACTGCGCCGATATGGGGCTGACGGTGGAGGATATCGACCCGGATTTCATCCGCTCGGCCCGCGCCGTGGTGGCCACCGGCACGCATCTGAGCCACCCGCAGGTGGAGGCGGCGACGCTCAAGGCGCTGGAGATTGCGCGCGATGCAGGAATGCAAACTGCGCTCGACATCGACTACCGCCCGAACCTCTGGGGCGTGGCGGGGCATGGCGACGGCGAAAGCCGGTTTGTCGAAAGCGCGGCGGTAACGGCCAAGCTGCAATCGAGCCTGCATCTGTTTGACCTGATCGTGGGCACCGAGGAAGAGTTCCATATCGCGGGCGGCTCGACCGACACAATCGCAGCACTGCGCGCGGTGCGGGCAGTGTCGGACGCGGTGCTAATCTGCAAACGCGGCGCGGCGGGGGCGGCGGCTTTTGAGGGGGTGATCCCTGACAGTCTCGATGACGGCCAGACCGGGCCGGGCTTTCCAATCGAGGTGTTCAACGTGCTGGGGGCAGGGGACGGGTTCATGTCCGGTCTGCTCAAGGGCTGGCTGGATGGCGAGGATTGGCCCACGGCACTCAAATACGCCAATGCCTGCGGCGCTTTCGCGGTGAGCCGCCATGGCTGCACGCCCGCTTACCCAAGCTGGGAGGAGCTTCAGTTCTTCTTTAACCGCGGCATCACGCGCCCCGATCTGCGCAATGATGCAGAGCTGGAACAGGTGCATTGGGCGACCAACCGGCACGGGGATTGGTCAAGCGTGAAGACCTTTGCCTTTGATCACCGCGCGCAACTGGAAGAGATGGCGGGCTACACGCCCGAGAAGGGCGCGGCGTTCAAGGAACTGTGCCTTGATGCCGCGCTTCAGGTCCAGAACGGGCAGGGCGGCTTTGGCATCCTCTGCGACAACCGCATCGGGCGCAGCGCCTTGCACCGCGCCACCGGCACGGGCCTCTGGATCGGGCGGCCCACGGAACTTCCCGGGTCACGCCCTGTGGATTTCGAGCCGGAACTGGGCGAAGACCTTGGCGGATTGCGCGAATGGGCGCGGGAGAATGTGGTCAAGCTGCTGGTCTTCTGCCATCCGGACGATGACGACAAGACGCGCAAGATGCAGGTTGCGCGGGTCAAGCGGCTCTTTACCGCCGCGCGGCGCAACGGATTGGAATTCCTGCTGGAAATCATCCCGTCCAAGGTGGGGCCGGTGCATGGCGAGACCTCAGCCACGCTGATCGGGATGTTCTATGACGCGGGCATCTATCCCGACTGGTGGAAGCTGGAGCCGTTCAGGACCGAGACCGCCTGGAGCAACGCGGTGGCAGCAATAGAGCGCAACGACCCGCGCACGCGCGGCATCGTGGTGCTGGGGCTGGACGCGCCCGAAGCGGAGCTGGCGGCAAGCTTTGCGCTGGCCGCCAAACAACCGCTGGTCAAGGGATTTGCCGTGGGCCGCACGATCTTTGGCGATGCGGCGCGGGCGTGGATGCAGGGTGAGATGACGGACGCCGAGGCGGTGGACATGATGGCCACCCGCTACGCGCGTCTCTGCGAGATTTGGGATACGGCACGGGAGGCCGCGACATGACAGACACAATCCGACTGACTGCCGCACAGGCGCTGGTCAAATATATCGCTGCGCAGATGAACGAGGATGGCGATCCATTCATCGCCGGGTGCTGGGCAATCTTTGGCCACGGTAACGTGGCCGGGCTGGGCGAGGCGCTTTATGCCGCGCGCGAGGACCTGCCGACCTATCGCGGCCACAACGAACAGACCATGGCCCATTGCGCCATCGCCTATGCCAAGCAGCTGCGGCGCAAACGCACCATGGCGGTGACCTCCTCCATCGGGCCGGGCGCGACCAACATGGTGACCGCCGCCGCATTGGCGCATGTGAACCGGCTGCCGGTTCTGTTGCTGCCCGGCGATGTGTTTGCCAACCGGGGCCCCGACCCGGTGCTGCAACAGATCGAGAACCCTGCAGATGGCACGGCGGGCGTGAATGACACGTTCAAGACGGTCAGCCGCTATTTCGACCGGATCACCCGGCCCGAACATCTGCTCACCGCGCTGCCGCGCGCTTTCCGCACCATGACCGACCCGGCGGAATGCGGCCCGGTCACCCTGTCGCTCTGTCAGGACGTGCAGGCCGAGGCCTATGACTACCCGGTGAGCTTCTTTGAGCCAAAGACCTGGCGCCCGCGCCGCATCCGACCGGATGAGGTCGAGCTGGCGGCCATGGCCGATCTGGTGAAATCCGCCAAACGCCCGGTGATCGTGGCGGGGGGCGGGGTGCATTACTCCGGCGCGACCGAGGCGCTGCGCAGTTTTGCCGAGGCGCATAATGTGCCCGTCACCGAGACGCAGGCGGGGAAATCCGCGCTGCCCTGGGATCATCCGCTGAACCTTGGCCCCATCGGCGTGACCGGCGGCGAACCGGCCAACACGGTCTGCGCCGAGGCGGATCTGGTGCTGGGCGTCGGCACGCGTTTTCAGGATTTCACCACCGGCAGCTGGGGGCTTTTCGCCAATCCCGAACGCCGCATCGCCTGTCTCAACGTGGCGGCTTATGATGCGGCCAAGCACAATGCCGCGCCGCTGGTGGCTGATGCCCGTGTCGGGCTTGAGGAACTGGGCGCGGCGCTTGGCGGCCATAGGGCACCGGCAGGTGTGGACGGGCTGAAATCCGACTGGTTCGGCAAGGTCGATCCGCTGACCGATGCCCCCGCCGATAGTAACCAGCTTCCCACCGACATGCAGGTGGTGGGCGCGGTGCAGCGGCAGGCGAATGTGAACACCGTCGCCATGTGCGCGGCAGGCACCATGCCGGGCGAGTTGCACAAACTGTGGAAAGCGGGCAAGCCGGGCAGCTATCACATGGAATACGGGTTTTCCTGCATGGGCTACGAGATCCCCGGTGCCATGGGAATCAAGATGGCCGAGCCGGAGCGCGACGTCATCTGCTTCACCGGCGACGGCACCTATATGATGGCCAATTCCGAGATGGCGACGGCGGCGATGATGGGCATCGATTTTACCGTCGTGGTCACCGACAATCGCGGATTCGGCTGCATCAACCGGCTGCAAATGGGCACCGGCGGGGCCGAGTTCAACTGCCTGCTGGATCACGCAATCGGTGGCGAGAATTCGAAGATTGACTTTGCCGCCCATGCCGCTGCCATGGGGGCCACATCGGTCAAGGTCGGCTCCATCGCCGAGTTGGAGGAGGCGCTGGCGAAACGCCACGAGATCAAAGGACCTTATGTGGTCGTCATCGACACCGATCCGTACCCCTCGACCGAGCATGGCGGCACATGGTGGGAAGTGGGCGTGCCGGAGGTTTCCGGGCGAGACGAGGTCAGGGCCGCCCGGGCAAAATACGAGGCCAACAAGGCCACGCAGAGGGCCGATTGATGGGTGTCAAACTCGGCATATCGCTAATCGCCTGGCAGAATGACGACCTGCCCGAGCTGACCGCCGCCTTCACCACCGAAGGCGCCATGGAGGATGCCGCCGCCATCGGCTACGCGGGCGTCGAGCGCGGGCGGCGTATGCCCGGCGATACAGAGGGGCTGCGCGCCTATCTCGACCGCTACGGCGTGTCGCTCTGCGGCGGCTGGTGCTCGGGCAATCTCATGATCAACGATCTGGAGACCGAGAAGGCCGCGATCCGCGCGCAGGTCGACCAATTCGCGGCGTTGGGCGCGCCCTGCATCGTCTATGCGGAATGCTCCAACACCATTCAGGGCGACCAGACCACCCCGGTCTCGCGCCGCCCCAAGCTGTCGCGAGATGAGGTCATGGCCTATGCCGCCAAGCTGTCGGAACTGGCCAAATGGAGCGCGGGGCAGGGGGTGCCGATCGCCTATCACCACCATATGGGGGCGATGGTGCAGGACGCAGAAGATATCGACTGGCTCATGGAGGGGTCATCGGAGGATCTGACGCTTCTTTATGACACCGGGCACCTGCATTTCGCGGGGGCCGATCCGCTGGCGGTGCTGGACAAATGGGGCCACCGGGTGAGCCATGTGCATGTCAAGGATGTGCGCCAGCCCGTGCTTGACCGGATCCGCGCCGGGGATGGCAGTTTCCTTGACGCCGTGGCGGGCGGTGCCTTTACCGTTCCGGGCGACCCGGAAGGCTGCATCGACTTTGCCGCCGTGATCAACCGGCTCAAGGCGATGGGTTATGACGGCTGGATCGTGGTCGAGGCCGAACAGGACCCGGCGAAAGCGCCGCCCTATGAGTATTCGAAACTGGGCTACGACCATCTGGTCAAACTCTGCAGGAATTCGGGGCTTATGCCCTGATGTCACCGGCCCAAACGGGTCAACACCGCAACCATGAACATCGGAGGTTATCATGGTAGATCAGGAACTTGGATTTGTCGGCTATTTCGACCGGGAGTCCTGTGATCTGGACGAGTTTAAGGTGTTGACCTCGCAGAACCTCACAGCGGCGGATGTGCCGCATGCCGCCGAGATCGTGAAGAACGTGCCGATCTATGACATGGCGGCGCTGCGCCCGGCCTTGGACGATCCGGCCAGACGGCGTGCTCTACTGGCCGAATGGGGGCATGTGTTCCGGTCCTCGGCCGGGGTGATCGCGCTCAAACGCGCCTATGAGGACACCGCGCCCATCGACCGGGCCAGCGAGGTGTTCCGCGAAATCATCGCGGAAGAACGGGCCAGCGCGGCAGGCAAGGGGGATCACTTCGCCGCCTCTGGTGCCAATGACCGGGTGTGGAATTCGCTGCAAAAGCAGTGCCTCAAGGACCCGGAAAACTTTGCCCGCTATTTCGGCAACCCGTCGCTTGCCGCGGCCTGCGAGGCGTGGCTGGGTCCGAATTACCAGATGACCGCGCAGGTCAATCAAGTCCGCCCGGGTGGCAAGGCGCAGACCGCGCATCGCGACTATCACCTTGGCTTCATGAGCGCGGGGCAGGCGGCACGTTACCCGGCCCATGCCCATGAGGTGACGGCGACGCTCACGTTGCAAGGGGCGGTGGCGCATGTGGACATGCCCATCGAAAGCGGTCCAACCAAGCTCCTGCCGTTTTCCCAGCTCTACGCGCCGGGATACGTTGCGTTCCATGACGAGGCGTTCCGCGATCACTTCGAGGACGCCCATGTGCAGGTGCCATTGGAAAAGGGCGACGCGGTGTTCTTTAACCCGGCGCTGTTCCACGCGGCGGGCGAGAATCGCAGCACCGATATCGACCGGATGGTCAATCTGCTCCAAGTGTCATCGGCCTTTGGCCGGTCGCTGGAAAACGTGGATCGGCGCGCCATGTCCGAAGCGCTCTTGCCCGCGCTGGTCCGGCTCAAGCAAGCGGGCGCGATGAGCGCCGCCGAACTGGACGCCGCCATCGCCGCCTGTGCCGAGGGCTACCCGTTCCCGACCAATCTGGACACCGATCCGCCGATTGGCGGGCTGGCCCCGCCCAGCATGGCGGCAATGATGCGCGAGGCACTGGAGGAAGGCTGGACCGAGGCGCAGTTTGCGCAAGCGCTGGCCGACCAACGCGCACGGCAGGCCGCCTGACCCATCTCCCCCGGCGGGACATTCGCCGTGGGACCCCATTTACGGAGACCCCAATGCCCGATCTGCTGCGCAAACCCTTTGGCACCCATGGCAAGGTGCATGACATTACGCCGGAAAGCGCCGGGTGGCGCTATGTGGGCTTTGGCCTCTACCACCTGCGCGCGGGAGATACCGCAGCCGAAGCCACAGGCAACCGCGAGGTGATCCTTGTCATGGTCGAGGGCAAGGCGCGCATCACCGGGGCAGGGCAGGACTGGGGCGTTTTGGGTGACCGCATGAACGTGTTTGAGAAGACCCCGCCACATTGCCTTTATCTGCCAAACGCCACCGAGTGGGAGGCGGTGGCCGAAACCGATTGCGTGATCGCGGTCTGTTCGGCACCGGGCAAGGGCGGGCACGCGCCGCGTCGCATCGGTCCGGACGGCGTCACGCTGACCGAACGGGGCAAGGGCGTGAACACGCGCCATATCAACAATATCGCCATGGAAGGCGAGGACTACGCCGACAGCCTACTGGTCACCGAGGTCTTCACCCCGAACGGCCACTGGTCGTCCTATCCCAGCCACCGCCATGACGAAGACGATTTCCCCCGCATTACCTATCTGGAGGAAACCTATTACCATCGCCTGAACCCCGGCAGCGGCTTTGGCGTTCAGCGCGTCTATACCGATGACGGGCAGCTTGATGAGACCATGGCCGTCAAGGATGGCGATGTCGTACTCGTCCCGCGTGGCCACCATCCCTGTGGTGCACCCTACGGGTTCGAGATGTATTACCTCAACGTCATGGCCGGACCCTTGCGCAAATGGCGCTTCGTGCCCGCGCCCGAGGTCGAATGGATCATGGAACGCGACGGATGATAAGGAGCTGACCGGCGGCGCTCCCCATATTCGCCGCCGGTCTAACCTGGCCCATGCTCACGCCGCGTCGGGCAAAACGGTCTGTACGCATATTTGGCGCGGCGCGGGGAACCGGGTCTTGCAGTTCAACTCCACCTACAAGTCGCGTAATCAGTATTATGTTATTTAAAGATTTATGCAGACGACCTCAGCCTTCGCCCGCTCCATTATCTTTAACCAGTATTGCCCTGAAATCATTCACATTTGTCCCCGTCGGCCCCGGCACGAACAGATCGCCCGCGACATCAAACGCGCCCCAGGCGTCATGGGCCGACAAAACCGCGACCGGATCGGTTCCGGCGGCGCGCATGCGTGTTGCGCTCTGACCTTCGGCAAAGGCACCCGCATTGTCCTCGGAGCCGTCGATGCCATCCGTGTCTGCAGCCAGAGCCGCGACACCGCCCAAGCCGTCAATCGCCGTGGCAAAGGATAACAGGAATTCGCTGTTGCGTCCGCCGCGCCCGCCGGTATCCCGGATCGTCACCGTGGTTTCGCCGCCGGACAGGATGACCACGGGCGCTGTAAATGGCCGGTTCCGTGTGGCCACTTCGCGGGTGATCGCAGCGTGGACCAGCCCCACATCGCGCGCTTCGCCCTCGATGGCGTCCGACAGGATCACGGCGGGCACGCCGCGCCGTTCTGCCTCTTGCGCGGCGGCTTCCAGCGACAGGCGCGCCGAGGCGATGACCCGTGTTTCGGTATTCGCAAACACAGCATCCTTGGGGTTCGGTGCGCGCGCTGCTTCGGTCGCCAGATGCGCGGTGATCTGGTCCGGCAAGGCGATTTTATAGGCCTCGATCAGCGCCCGCGCGTCCTCCAGCGTGCTGTGGGATGGCACGGTCGGCCCGCTGGCCACCTCCGCCGGATCATCGCCCGGCACATCGGACACCACCAGCGACAGCACCCGTGCGGGGTACGCGGCGGCCGCCAGACGCCCGCCCTTGATCCCGCTCACATGTTTGCGGATCGCATTCATCACACCAATCGGCGCGCCCGAGCGCAACAGCGCCTCGTTCAGCGCCTGTTCATCGGCAAGGCCAAGCCCCTCTGGCGGGCTGGCCAACAGCGCCGATCCACCGCCACAGATCAGCGCCACCACCAGATCATCGGATGTCAGGCCGGACGCCGCGTCCATCAGCGCCGCGCTTGCCGCGAGACCGGCTTCATCCGGTACTGGATGAGCGGCTTCCAACACCCTGATATGTTTGCAGGAAACGGCATATCCGTAACGCGTCACGACAACGCCTTCCAGCGGTCCGTCCCAAAGCTCCTCGAACGCTGCGGCCAGTTGCGCCGCACCTTTGCCCGCGCCCACGACGATGATACGCCCCTTGGGCCGCTCGGGCAGATGCGCGCGCAGCGCCTCTTTCGGGTCCGCCGCCGCAACCGCCGCATCAAAGAGGGAAATAAGGAAATCCCGATCCTGTTCTGTCATGATTGCCCTGTGCCTCGCATCCGGAAATCAGCTTGCACGCTTGCGCGCATGGAAACGCGAGACCTGCCGATAGGTCTCACCGGGGCCAAGCGCGATGGAGGGAAACGCCGCGTGATTAGGCGCATCGGGCCAATGCTGCGGCTCGATCGCGATCCCGGCATAGGGGCCATAGCTGCGCCCGTCATGGCCGGTTTGCGGCTTCAGGCCCGAACCGTCATAGACTTGCAGCCCGGGCTGGTTCGTCTCGATCAACAATTCGGCCAAAGAGCCGCGCAAGGTGCAGACCCGGCGCAGACCATCGGCAGGCCGCAGGCAGAAATTGTGATCCAGCAACCCGTCGCCCTCTTCAACCACCTTGCGCATGGTGCGGAAGTCGAACCTCGTCCCGGCCACGGCCTCCGGCGTGCCCAGCGGGATCAGACGGTCGTCCACCGGCAGGTACGTATCCGCCTCGATCTGCAAGCCATGCTCCGCAACCGGCTCCGGCCCCAGCGTCCAGTAGCTGTGATGCGCGGGGTTGCAAAAGCTGGCCTGATCGGCGGTGCCCTCGATCTCAAGCCGCAATGCGCCATCGGCATCAAGGCTATAGGTCGCCCGCAGATGCACAGGCCCGGGCAACCCGCCTGCCCCGTCCGGATGGCTGCGCAGGAATGTGACGCTGATCTCATCGGCGCTGTCCACAGTCCAATTGCTCAGCGACGTGCCGCCAAGCCCGCCATGCAGCGCCGTGAAGCCCTTTTCATTGCGTTCCAGCTCGATCCCCCGACCATTCAACGGCGCGCGCCCGTCTGCAATCCGGTTGGCGATGGGACCGGCGATGCCGCCGAAATGGCGCATGTGATCTGGGTATGGCTCAAACGCCGGATGCCCCAGCACCAATGACTGCGCCACCCCGTCGATGCGCATATCCTGTAGCGACGCGCCCCAGCTCATCAGACGCGCGGTGGTGCACGCGCGTTCCAGCGTGACGCGCAGGACCGGCGACCCGTCCGGGGCGGTTCCAAATTGTTCCTGTGTCATAAATCGTCTCCCCGCGCGCCTCGTTTTCCCGGCATTTCTGCCTTGGGCGCCTTTGCGCACAGAGTGCCCAGAGGATGGTGGAAATGGCAAGCCTGCTGGCGCTTGCGCACCGGTGAACACGAACAAGCCACAAAACCCGCCGTTGTGACGTCCTGTTTCCCTTGCGTTTGCCGCGTTAATCCTTAGGTATTCGCAAAATTCGCCAGGGAGATCATCATGCCGCATTATCGTTCCAGAACCACCACCCATGGCCGCAACATGGCCGGTGCCCGCGGGCTTTGGCGCGCAACCGGCATGACCGATGATGATTTCGGCAAGCCGATCATCGCCATCGTGAACTCCTTTACCCAGTTCGTGCCGGGTCACGTGCACCTCAAGGATCTGGGCCAGATGGTGGCGCGCGAAGTGGAAAAGGCTGGTGGCGTCGCCAAGGAATTCAACACCATCGCGGTGGATGACGGTATCGCCATGGGCCATGACGGGATGCTCTATTCCCTGCCCTCGCGCGAGGTGATCGCCGACAGCGTGGAATACATGGTCAACGCCCATTGCGCCGATGCCATGGTCTGTATCTCGAACTGTGACAAGATCACGCCCGGCATGCTGATGGCGGCCATGCGGCTGAACATCCCGGCGATCTTTGTCTCGGGCGGCCCGATGGAAGCGGGCAAGATCGACATCGCCGATCTGGACATGAAGAAAATCGACCTTGTCGATGCCATGGTCGCCGCGGCAAGCGATACCATGACCGACGATCAGGTCCAGCATATCGAGGAAAACGCCTGTCCGACTTGTGGGTCGTGCTCGGGCATGTTCACCGCCAACTCGATGAACTGTCTGGCCGAGGCCTTGGGTCTGGCGCTTCCGGGCAACGGTTCGACCCTGGCCACCCATGCGGACCGCAAGGCGCTGTTCCTTGAAGCGGGCCGCCGCATTGTGGAGATCACCAAACGCCACTATGAGCTTGACGAGAAAGGCTTTCTCCCGCGTGAGATCGCCACGTTCGACGCCTTTGAAAACGCCATGAGCCTGGATATCGCCATGGGCGGCTCCACCAATACGGTGCTGCACCTTCTGGCCATCGCGCATGAGGGCGGCGTGGATTTCACCATGCAGGATATCGACCGGCTGTCGCGCAAGGTGCCGTGCCTCTGCAAGGTCGCGCCCAATATCGAGAATGTGCATATGGAAGACGTGCACCGTGCGGGCGGGATTTTCTCGATCCTCGGAGAACTGTACCGCGCGGACCTTTTGCACGGCCATTGCGCCACGGTGCACACCCCCTCCATGGCCGAGGCGATCAATCACTGGGATATCGCCGTGGCCAACAACCCCGAGGCCGAGGCGCTGTTCAAAGCGGCCCCCGGCGGTGTGCGCACGACGCAGGCCTTTAGCCAGGACAACCGCTACAAGGAGCTGGACAAGGACCGCAAAGGCGGCGTGATCCGCTCCAAGGAGAATGCGTTTAGCCAGGATGGTGGTCTTGCGGTGCTGTTTGGCAATATCGCCGAGGATGGCTGTATCGTGAAAACCGCCGGTGTGGACGCGTCCATTCTGAAATTCACTGGCAGCGCCTATGTCTGCGAAAGCCAGGATCAGGCGGTGAGCGATATCCTCACCGGCAAGGTCAAGGCGGGTGATGTGGTGGTGATCCGCTACGAGGGCCCACGCGGCGGCCCGGGCATGCAGGAAATGCTCTATCCCACCAGCTATCTGAAATCCAAAGGGCTGGGCAAGGAATGCGCGCTCCTGACCGACGGCCGCTTCTCCGGCGGCACTTCGGGGCTGTCCATTGGCCACGTCTCGCCCGAAGCGGCCGAAGGCGGCACCATCGGGCTGGTCGAGCAAGGTGACGTGATCGAGATCGACATTCCCAACCGCTCGATCCAGCTCAAGGTCGATGACGCAACGCTCGCCGCCCGCCGCGAGGCGCAGGAGGCCGCCGGCTGGAAACCCGCGCAGCCGCGCAAGCGCAAGGTGTCCACCGCGCTCAAGGCCTATGCCAAGCTGACCACATCGGCCGCCAAGGGCGCGGTCCGCATGCTGGACTGACCTTCTTTCTGCCGGGGCAAATCCGCGGTCCAACCGCCCTGCCCCGGCACGATGACAGAAGCACTCCCAAGCCATTCCTGCCCTTTCATTTTTCTGGACAGGGCCGCGTGATCCTGTCTAAAGATAAAGGGACCCGGAGCCACTTGCAGCCGGGTGCCCATATTTTGATGAATGCCTTTTGATCCTGTGCCGCGCCCAAGGAGAGCTTGCCTCTATGCAAACCTTTCGGAACCAGTATCTGCTGGACCTGACCAATGCTCCGAGCATCGAGGTCCTGTGGGACATGCATACCCGGAAGATGGCGGAATATGGGTTCGACCGGCTGCTCTACGGCTTTACCTACTACCGGACGGAAACTTCGCTGGGTGATCCCAATGATTTCCTGATGCTGACCAATCACGACCCGGCCTATACCGATGAATTCGTCGGCAAGGAACTCTACAAGAACGCGCCCATGACCCGTTGGGCGATGGAAAACGAAGGCGTGGCGTCGTGGCGGCTGATTGGCGAGATGGCCGAACAGGGCGCGCTGACCGATCAGGAAATGGCCGTCGTGGGCTTTAACCAGAAGATGGGTGTCACTGCCGGGTATACGATTTCTTTCAAGGCGGTGTCGGCCCGCTCCAAAGGCGCAATTGCCCTGACCGCAAAACGCGGCATGAGCCAGACAGATGTCGAAGAGATCTGGGCCGAAAAAGGCAATGAGATCGTCGCCATGAACAATGTGGCGCATCTCAAGATCCTCACCCTGCCCTTTACCGGTATCGGCAAGAAACTGACCGCGCGCCAGCGTGAGGCGCTGGAATGGGTGGGCGACGGCAAAACCACGCAGGACATCGCGCTGTTGATGGGGCTGACGCCCGCGACGGTGGAAAAACACCTGCGTCTCGCGCGCGAGGCGCTGAACGTGGAAACCACGGCGCAAGCCGTGCTCAAGGCCGCGTTCCAGAACCAGATGTTCGTGCTCGACCTCTGAGGCGCGAATCTGCCCGCTCAATCGCACCGGCGCCTAGATACCTCATGCCGCGGTCTTTCGCGAAGCCCCGAAACGTCCGGCATCGCAAGTGTGATTTCCCTCACAGCTATCGGTTTTTCTTATGCCCCAAAGCGCTTTAGCCGGGAAGCACGGCCGAGGGTACGGAAAACCGTACTTTCGTGACGTGGGGTAAATGGGGCAATCTACAGATGTTCCGTGAGTGGTGGCTTTAGCCAGGGAACGTCAGGACAGTGATCCTTGAGATTGCAAGGCAACGCCGTTCTGCCCGGGAAACCGGAGGTCGGCTGGCAGTGAATTTCTCCATTGCCGGTCGGCCAATCGGGCCATTCTGTCTCATCCCCATTGTCCGGGATGGCCCATCATAAATCGGGGCTGGTTGTCGCGACCAGCCCCGCATCTCGTGCGATCCAACGACACCTCATATACACACGATTTCTTTTGAAGAAATCGGTCCGGAAACTTTGAAAGTTTCCGGTGACCTCGGCGCAGAAACAAAAGGGCCCGCCAACCGGCGAGCCCTTCCACATCGTCTGAGACGAAAACTTAGCCCTGAGCGGCCTTGGCCACTTCTGCGGCGAAGTCTTCTTCTTTCTTCTCGATGCCTTCACCCACTTCGAGGCGGACATAGCCGAGGATTTCCACGCCAGCCGCCCTGGCCGCCGCTTCCACGGTGTTGTCGGGATCGACGACAAACGCCTGGTTCAGAAGCGTGATCTCGGCCAGGAATTTCTTCATGCGGCCTTCGATCATCTTCTCGATCACCTGCTCCGGCTTGCCGGATTCGCGGGCGATGTCGATCTGGATCTGACGTTCTTTTTCCACCACAGCCGGGTCCAGCGCCTCGACATTCAGCGCCTGGGGGCGCGGGTCGGCGGCGGCGACGTGCATCGCGACCTGCTTGCCGAACGCTTCGTTGTCACCGGACAGCGCGACCAGAACACCGATCTTGCCCATGCCGGGCGCAGCCGCGTTGTGCACATAGGACACCACGGAGGCACCTTCGACGGTTTCCATGCGACGCAGCGACATGTTCTCGCCGATGGTGGCGATCTTGTCGGTGATCACCTCGGAGACGGCTTTGCCGCCCATGTCAGCTGCGGCCAGCTCTTCCACGTTCGACACACCCAGAGCGGCGTTGGCGATGCCCGACACCATGTCCTGGAATTCAGCGTTTTTCGCCACAAAGTCGGTTTCCGAGTTCACCTCGACAACCACACCCTTGCCACCTTCCACGGCGACGGCCACAAGGCCCTCGGCGGCGGTACGGCCGGATTTCTTGGCGGCTTTCGCCAGACCCTTGGTGCGCAGCCAGTC
Organism: Primorskyibacter aestuariivivens; assembly: GCF_028023675.1. Taxonomy (GTDB): domain Bacteria; phylum Pseudomonadota; class Alphaproteobacteria; order Rhodobacterales; family Rhodobacteraceae; genus Marinovum; species Marinovum aestuariivivens. The sequence goes on from NZ_JAQIOZ010000009.1 coordinate 66,282, forward strand.
GATGGCCGCTTCCATGTCACCGTCGGTCTCGGTCAGCGCTTTCTTGGCATCCATCATGCCCGCGCCAGTCATTTCGCGCAGTTCTTTTACCTGTGCAGCTGTGATCGCCATATCGGCTCTCCTCATGTCAAATGGTCTTGGGGGCAAAGTCTCCCCTGCCCCCTGATCAGAAATGCATGTCACGCGTGTGACAGCCGGGGCTTACCCTTGGGCGGGCGCCTCTTCGGCCACGGCTTCCTCAACGGGAGCCTCTTCCATCGCGCCAAGGTCAACGCCTGCGGCACCCAGCTGGGCCGACATGCCGTCAAGGGCTGCGCGGCTGGCCAGATCGCAATAGAGCGAGATGGCGCGCGCGGCGTCGTCGTTGCCGGGGATGATGTAATCCACACCGTCGGGCGAGCAGTTGGTGTCAACCACAGCCACAACCGGGATGCCCAGCTTGTTGGCTTCGGCCACGGCCAGCGCTTCTTTCTTCACGTCAATGACAAAGAGAAGATCCGGGGTGCCGCCCATTTCGCGGATCCCGCCGAGCGAGGCCTGCAGCTTGGCCTGGTCACGTTCCATGCCCAGACGCTCTTTCTTGGTCAGACCTTCTGCGCCACCGGCCATCTTTTCGTCGATTTCTTTGAGACGGTTGATCGACTGCGAAACGGTTTTCCAGTTGGTGAGCGTACCGCCCAACCAACGGTGGTTCATGTAATATTGCGCGCATTTCTCTGCGGCTTCGGCCACGGGGCCGGAGGCCTGACGCTTAGTGCCGACAAACAGCACGCGGCCGCCCTTGGCGACGGTCTCGCGGATCACGTTCAGAGCCGCGTCCAGCATCGGGACGGTCTGGGTCAGGTCCATGATATGGATGCCGTTACGCTGGCCATAGATGAACTCGCCCATACGGGGGTTCCAACGCTGCGTCTGGTGGCCAAAGTGAACGCCAGCTTCGAGCAGCTGACGCATGGTGAACTCGGGAAGAGCCATGCTTCTTTTCCTTTCCGGTTTGCGCCTCGGCACGGGATGAGAAGCGGATGCTTCAACCGGTGGACATCTGGGGATGTCTCCCCCAAAGGCCCGCCCATGCCTGCGGTTTAATGGTCGCGCGTATAGACGGGGTTGGGCGGGGGTGCAAGGGGCAATGTGGGGGACGTCGCAGTACCCAATGCAAGATTTGTGTTCCTAAGGTCAGGACGCATTCATTTCCCGACAAGAATTTTCTTTCGGTTGCGCGCGTTCCAATCTCTGCGCACCACCGAACACCCGTCTCCTCGCCATTCACCCGCCCTTTTACACCCGACTCTGTCACCGCCGGAGGCGCAGCAATACGGTCAAACCTGACAGGCTCTTCGACCCGCTGGCCCAGCAGCACATCCTGCCCCGGCCACATAGTCCGGGCCGCCGCCGGGACGTGACAGCCGAGGGCGGTCAGGGCAGGATGCGCTTACGCGGCAGCGGCACCTGTGGGCGCGATGCGGGCATAGCACGCGGCCATTTCCGACAGCGTGATCGGCGTGATCCGGGGCGCATGGCCTGCGCTGCCGAATTGCTCGAACCGGTCGCGGCAGACGGCGGACATGGCCTCGATCCCCGGCGCGAGGTATTTGCGCGGATCGAACTCCCCCGGGTGTTTCGCAAAAACCTTACGGATCGCGCCGGTCAGCGCCAGCCGTAGGTCGGTATCTACATTGACCTTGCGCACACCAAAGCGGATGCCCTGCTGGATTTCCTCGACCGGCACGCCCCAGGTCGGGGCAATCTCGCCGCCATGGGCGTTGATGATATCCTGCAATTCCTGCGGCACCGAGGAAGAGCCATGCATCACCAGATGCGTGTCCGGCAGGCGGGTATGGATCTCGCGCAGGCGGTCGATGGCAAGGATCTCGCCATCGGGTTTTCGGGTGAACTTGTAGGCCCCGTGCGACGTGCCGATGGCCACGGCCAGCGCATCGACGCCGGTCAGCCGCACGAATTCGGCGGCTTCTTCCGGGTCGGTCAGAAGCTGTTCACGCGACAAGGCCCCCTCGAACCCGTGCCCGTCCTCGGCCTCGCCGCGCAGGGTTTCGAGCGACCCCAGATGCCCGATCTCCCCCTCGACCGACACACCCACCAGATGCGCCATTTCGACGACCTTGGCGGTCACGGCGACGTTTTCTTCAAACGTGGTGGGCGTCTTGCCATCGGCTTTGAGCGAGCCGTCCATCATGACCGAGGAAAACCCGTTGGTGATGGCCGACAGGCAGGTCGCGGGCGCGTTGCCGTGGTCCTGATGCATGCAGACCGGGATATGCGGGTAAAGCTCGATTGCGGCGCGGATCAGGTGTGACAGCACGATGTCATTGGCAAAGGCGCGCGCGCCGCGACTGGCCTGCATGATGACCGGGCTTTGGGTGGCATCCGCCGCCGCCATGATGGCGAGCATCTGCTCCATGTTGTTCACGTTGAACGCGGGCAGCGCATAGTCATGTTCAGCCGCGTGATCGAGCAGCTGACGCAGGGAAACAAGAGCCATGTCCGAACCTTTCTTCAGGAATGGGCGGGGGTGGCGCCCGTGGTGTGATAGTCGGTCAGCCGCGTCACCTCGTCGGCGGAGCCAAGGATGACAGGCACACGCTGGTGATGACCCGTCGGCGCGATATCGAGAATGCGCGTCTGGCCGTCGGTGGCGGCACCGCCCGCCTGTTCCACCAGAAGCGCCATGGGGCTGGCCTCGTAAAGCAGTCGCAGCTTGCCGCCCGCAGTACGGTTGCCGTCGTCTGCGGGGTAGAGAAACACGCCGCCACGGGTCAGGATGCGGTGCACCTCGGCCACCATGGAGGCGGTCCAGCGCATGTTGAAATCGCGCCCGCGCGGGCCGGTCGCCCCTGCCAGGCATTCGTCCACATATTGCCGCACCGGTGCGTCCCACAAACGATAGCGCGAGGCGTTGATGGCAAATTCGGATGTCTCTGCCGGGATCGTCATGCGCGGATGGGTCAGCCGGAAATCCCCGGTGCCGTATTCACAGGAAAACCCGTAAACGCCGCTGCCCACGGTCAGAACCAGCATCATGGTCGGGCCATAGATCGCGTAGCCCGAACACATCTGCGCGCGCCCAGCCTTGAGCACGTCGCGGTCGCCATCCGCGCCCACGGTACAGATCGAAAAGATCGAGCCGACCGACAGGTTCACATCGATATTCGATGAGCCGTCCAGCGGATCGTAGAACAGGAGATAATCGCCGCCTTCCGGCTCCTTGAGCCAGACCGCATCTTCGCGCTCTTCGCTGACCAGCGCGGCAAGGCGCGGCGAGCTTTCGCAAATCCGGGCAAAGACCTCGTCGGCGATCACGTCGAGTTTCTTCTGGTCTTCGCCCTGAACATTAGTGTCCCCGGCAAGGCCGTGATTGCCCTCGAACGCTGCGTTGCGCAGCCGGTTGCCGATCACCCGGCAGGCCGAGGCGATGTCCTCGATCAGGAAAATGAGATTGGGATCGAGCCCGCCGGGTTCAGCATGGCGGGTCAGGAAGCGGCGCAGTGTGATCGGTTCGGACATGCTCAGAAACTCATCGTCGCGGTCACGGCCCGTTGCCAAGCGGCATATTTCCGGTCGCGATCCTCACCCGCCATCGACGGCTCGAAACTCCGTTCCAGCGCCCATGTCGCGGCGAACCCGTCCATATCGGGGTAAATACCTGCGCGGCTACCCGCCAGCCAGGCCGCCCCAAGCGCGGTGGTCTCCAGCACCTTGGGCCGGTCCACGCGGGCGTCGATGATGTCAGACAGGAACTGCATCGTGTAATCCGAGGCGCTCATGCCGCCGTCAACTCGAAGCACTGCGTCCCCTGCCCCGCCCATATCGGCCTGCATCGCGGCCAGAAGATCGCGGGTCTGGTAGCCCACGCTCTCCAGCGCGGCGCGGGCGAATTCTTCCGGCCCCGAGCCACGGGTCAGGCCGAACACCGCACCGCGGCATTCGGCGTTCCAATAGGGCGCGCCCAGCCCGGTGAAGGCCGGCACCAGAACCACGTTCTGCGCAGGATCGGCGGCTTCGGCCAGCGGTTGCGTCTCTTTCGCCTCACGGATGATCTTGAGCCCGTCGCGCAGCCATTGCACCACGGCACCGGCGATAAAGATCGAGCCTTCCAGCGCATAGGTCGGCTTGCCATCCAGCTGATAGGCGATGGTGGTCAGCAGCCGGTTTTGCGACCGCACCGGCGTATCGCCCGTGTTGATCAGCGCAAAACAGCCGGTGCCATAGGTGGATTTCAGCATACCGGGCTCAAAGCACGCCTGCCCCACCGTGGCAGCCTGCTGGTCGCCCGCGATGCCCAGGATCGGGATCGGGCGGCCAAAGAGATCGGCGCGCGTTTCACCGAAATCGGCGGCGCAGTCGCGGACCTCGGGCAGCATGGACATGGGAATGCCCAGCCGGTCGCAGATGGTTTTCGACCAGCGCCCCTTGCGGATGTCATAAAGCATGGTCCGCGCCGCATTGGTAGCATCGGTTACATGCGCCGCACCGCCGGTCAGGTTCCAGACCAGCCATGTATCAACGGTGCCGAAAACCAATTCGCCGGCCTCAGCCCGCGCCCGGGCACCCTCCACATTGTCGAGTATCCAGGCCAGTTTCGTGCCGCTGAAATACGGGTCCAGCAAAAGGCCCGTGCGGTCGGTCACCACCTCTTCGAACCCGTCCGCCTTGAGCGTCTGACACATGGACGAGGTGCGCCGGTCTTGCCAGACAATGGCGTTATGGACGGGTTTGCCGGTGCTGCGGTCCCAGACCAGCGTCGTTTCGCGCTGGTTGGTGATGCCGATCGCGGCAATCTCGGCCCCGCCGGATTTCTCGATGGCCGCCCGGCAGGTCGCCGCCGTGGTCGCCCAGAGATCGCCCGGGTCATGCTCGACCCAACCGCTGTCGGGGAAATGCTGGGGGAATTCTTCCTGCGCCGAGGCAATGGCGCGCATATCCCCGTCAAAGACGATGGCGCGTGTTGATGTGGTGCCCTGATCAATGGCCAAAATGTGGGTCATGCCAATCCTCTCCCTCGTTGCGGTTGCAGGCTATGTCTTTGCGGCGTGATGTAAAATGGACAAAAGAAAAGCCGAGGCCCAGAGCGGGCCCCGGCCGGGGAGGAAGGCTTATTCCCAGGACGCGATCAGCTCATCGTAGCTGACGGTCTGGGGCTCTTCATCTTCGTTCTCAAGCTTGGCGTAGGGCGCGCCGGGCTGGGCGAACCAGTATTCCGCATCACGCTCTTCGTTCAGCTTGGGACCGATGTCACCCTGGATACCGGCACGTTCCAGACGCTCAAGAACGCGTTCCTGGTCGGCGCAGAGGCTGTCCAGTGCTTCCTGTGCGGTCTTGGCGCCGGACATGGCGTCACCGATATTCTGCCACCACAGCTGGGCCAGCTTCGGGTAATCCGGAACGTTGGTGCCGGTGGGCGACCATGCGACACGGGCGGGCGAACGGTAGAATTCGACCAGACCACCCAGTTTGTCGGCACGCTCGGTGAAGCTGTCATGCTGCACGGTGGATTCGCGGATGAAGGTCAGACCCACATGGGATTTCTTCACGTCCACGGTCTTGGAGGTGACGAACTGGGCATAGAGCCACGCGGCTTGCGCACGATCCACCGGGGTGGATTGCATCAGCGTCCAGGAGCCAGCGTCCTGATAGCCGACCTTCTGGCCTTCTTTCCAGTAGGCACCATGCGGGCTGGGGGCCATGCGCCATTTCGGCGTGCCGTCCTCGTTCATCACCGGCAGGCCGGGCTTCACGGTGTCGGCGGTAAAGGCGGTGTACCAGAACATCTGCTGCGCCACGTTGCCCTGTGCCGGGATCGGGCCTGCCTCGGAGAAGGTCATGCCAGCGGCGGCGGGCGGCGAGTATTTGTTCAGCCACTCAATCGCTTTTTCCACGGCGTAGACAGCAGCAGGCGCGTTGGTTGCACCGCCACGGGCCACACAGGAACCGGTGGGCTGGGAGTTTTCGTTCACACGAATGCCCCATTCGTCCACGGGCAGACCGTTGGGCTCACCCACGTCTCCCATACCGGCCATCGACATCCATGCGTCGGTGTAGCGCCAGCCCAGCGAGGGGTCTTTCTTGCCGTAGTCCATGTTGCCAAAGACTTCGCCTTCCACACCCAGATGCGACAGGTCGCGACCGGTGAAGAATTCCGCGATGTCCTCATAGGCCGACCAGTTGACCGGAACGCCGAGATCATAGCCATAAGCCGCTTTGAAGTCGGCCTTGTTCTTCTCGTCGTTGAACCAGTCATAACGGAACCAATAGAGGTTCGCGAACTGCTGGGTCGGCATCTGGTAGACTTTGCCATCCGGGCCAGTGGTGAAGCTCAGGCCAATGAAATCTTCCAGATCCAGCGTCGGCAGGGTCACCGCCGCGCCTTCGCCCGACATCCAGTCGGTCAGGTTGCGCACCTGCTGGTAGCGCCAGTGGGTGCCGATCAGGTCGGAGTCATTGACATAGGCGTCATAGATGTTTTCGCCCGACTGCATCTGCGTTTGCAGCTTTTCGACAACATCGCCTTCGCCGATCAGGTCATGGGTGACCTGGATGCCGGTGATGGCGGTGAATGCGGGGGCCAGAACCTGGGATTCGTACTCATGCGTGGTGATGGTCTCGGAAACGACCTTGATCTCCATGCCTGCGAACGGCTTGGCCGCGTCGATGAAGAACTGCATCTCCGCTTCCTGCTCGGCGCGGCTGATCGACGATAGATCGCCGATTTCCGCATCGAGGAACGCCTTGGCGGCATCCATGTCGGCAAAGGCCGGGCCCGCAAGGACCAGCAGCGCCGCTGTTGTGGATTTGAGGTTGAGGTTCATTGGTTTTGTCCTCCCATTTTGAACCGATGAATGAGGAAGTTCGAAGCGTGGCCGGGTCTCCTCCTGTCCCGGCCACGGGGGCCTGTGGCTACACCCAGCGGAAGACCGCGGCGGCGTAGATCAGGCAGACGATGAGGGCGTAAGGTTGTTGCGCCCCAACGATCCCGAGCCAAGCCAGATTGATAAAGGCCGAGCCCAGAAGGGTGATGAAGAGCCGGTCGCCCCTCGTGGTTTCGATCCGCAGAATGCCCGTGCGGGGCGTTTCCGGGAATTTAATGGCCAACACCGTGAAGGTGATCAGCAGCGAGGCGATGACGGCGAAGAAGATCGCGGTCGGCCAGGTCCATGCCATCCAGTCCATTGGAAGTCCTCCCTTTCTTCAGGCTTACACGCGACCCAGGGCAAAGCCCTTGGCGATGTAGTTGCGGACGAAGTAGATCACGAGCGCGCCGGGCACGATGGTCAGGATACCGGCAGCCGCCAGCACGCCCCAGTCGATGCCCGATGCCCCCTGGGTCCGGGTCATGATCGCGGCAATCGGTTTGGCGTCGACGGTGGTCAGCGTGCGGCTCAAGAGCAGTTCCACCCATGAGAACATGAAGCAGAAGAACGCCGCAACCCCGATGCCACTGGCAATCAGCGGCGTGAAAATCTTCACGAAGAAGGCACCAAAGCTGTAGCCGTCGAGATAGGCGGTCTCGTCGATCTCTTTCGGCACGCCGCGCATGAAGCCTTCCAAAATCCACACCGCGAGCGGCACGTTGAACAGGGTATGCGCCAGCGCCACGGCGATATGGGTGTCAAAGAGGCCCACCGACGAATACAGCTGGAAGAAGGGCAGCGCAAAAACCGCGGGCGGTGCCATCCGGTTGGTCAAGAGCCAGAAGAACAGATGCTTGTCGCCCATGAAGTGATAGCGCGAGAAGGCATAAGCCGCCGGCAGCGCCACCGCGAGAGAGATCACCGTGTTCACCGTCACGTAGATGATCGAGTTCACATAACCCATATACCAGGCCGGATCGGTGAGGATCGTGGCGTAGTTGGCGAATGTGAGATTGCGCGGGAACAGCGTGAACTCGTTCAGGATCTCAGTGTTGGTCTTCAGGCTCATGTTCAGCAGCCAGTAGATCGGCAAGAGCAGGAACAGGAGATAGAGGGTCATCACCACGAGGCGGCTGTTGATCTTGGGCAGAGACAGCCCGCGGGATGAAGTTTTGTTTACGGTCATATCGGCCATGGATCAGCCCTCCCGCTTATCGAGGTTGGTCATCACGGTGTAGAACACCCAGGAGATGAGAAGGATCACGAGGAAATACATGATCGAGAAGGCCGCCGCGGGTCCGAGGTCGAACTGTCCCAGCGCCATTTTGACGAGGTCGATCGACAGCAGCGTGGTGGCGTTGCCGGGGCCACCGCCCGTGACGACGAACGGCTCGGTATAGATCATGAAGCTGTCCATGAAGCGCAAGAGGATCGCGATCATCAGCACGCCCATCATCTTGGGCAGTTCGATGAAGCGGAACACCTTCCAGCGCGACGCCTGGTCGATCTTGGCCGCCTGATAGTAAGCGTCGGGGATCGATTTCAGACCGGCAAAGGCCAGCAGCGCCACAAGCGAGGTCCAGTGCCATACATCCATCACGATGATCGTGACCCAGGCCGCCAGAATGTCCTGCGTGTAGTTGTAGTTGATGCCAAGCGCATCCAGCGTGTAGCCCAGCAGGCCGATATCGACGCGGCCAAAGATCTGCCAGATCGTGCCAACCACGTTCCATGGAATAAGCAACGGCAGCGACATCAGCACAAGGCAGAAGGACGACCAGAAGCCCGATTTAGGCATGTTCAGCGCCACGAAGATGCCCAGCGGGATCTCGATGGCCAGGATGATGCCCGAGAACATGAGCTGGCGTCCAAGCGCGTCCCACATGCGTTCCGAGCGCAGCATTTCTTCGAACCATTCAAGCCCGGCCCAGAAGAACTGGTTATTCCCGAACGTGTCCTGAACGGAATAGTTGACCACGGTCATCAGCGGGATCACCGCCGAAAAGGCCACCAGAAGCAGCACAGGCAGGACGAGAAACCATGCCTTTTGATTGACTGTCTTTTCCATTACTTCGCCCCCTCCCCGGACGAGTGCGCCACGGGGCGCGCGATTTGTGCGGATGCCTGATCGAGGAAACGGTCAACCATTTGGATTTGGCGTTCCATGATCTGTTGCGGTGTCAGGATCGGACGGCCATCCATCACGCGGCCTCCCCGTTTACGCGCCAGTCATTGGCATAGACATTGACGCGGGTAGGATCGAATGTGACACGGTTCATATCGGCGCTGATATGGTCGTCTTCGCCCGCGATGATGTTGATATCGCTCCCGAAAAACTCTGCGCGGATGATCTTGTGGCGGCCCACATCCTCGACGCGGCGCACCTTGACGGGCAGGCCCTCGGTCTGGCTCAGCTTGGCGAATTCCGGGCGCACGCCGATCTCGACCTTGCCATCCAGCGGTTTGTAACCCTGCGCGAGCTCTACGTAAGAGCCGTTCACATAGGCCTTGTTGCCGTCGATCCGCGCCGGGATCACGTTCATGCCCGGCGAGCCGATGAAATAACCCACGAATGTATGCTCGGGACGCTCGAACAGCTCTTCGGGCGTGCCGATCTGCACGACGCGGCCGTCATACATGACGACAACCTTGTCGGCAAAGGTCAGCGCCTCGGTCTGGTCATGGGTCACATAGATCATGGTATGCCCGAAATCATGGTGCAGCTGCTTGAGCTGTGTGCGCAGCTCCCATTTCATATGCGGGTCGATCACGGTCAGCGGCTCGTCAAACAACAGCGCGTTCACGTCCTTGCGCACCATGCCACGGCCCAGCGAAATCTTTTGCTTGGCATCGGCGGTGAGACCACGCGCCTTTTTGCGCAGCATCTCCTCCATGCCGATCATACGGGCGATTTCCTGAACGCGCTCCGCGACATAGCTCTCGTCCCGGCCACGGTTGCGCAGCGGGAACGCCAGATTGTCATGCACCGTCATGGTGTCGTAGACGACCGGGAACTGGAACACCTGGGCAATATTGCGTTCTGCGGTGGGGGCGTGCGTTACGTCCTTGCCATCAAACAGGATGCGGCCCTGGCTCGGGTGCAGAAGCCCCGAGATGATGTTGAGCAGCGTGGACTTGCCACAGCCCGACGAGCCCAGCAGCGCATAGGCCGCGCCGTCGTCCCAGTCGTGGTTCAGTTCCTTCAGCGCAAAGTCGTCTTCGCTGCCCGGATTGGGCAGGTAGGAATGCGCGAGGTTATCAAGTGTGATCTTGGCCATGGTGTCCTCCCTCAGGCCGCAAGCGCATAGGCGGCAGGTGCCACCAGCTTGCCGTCTTCGCCAAAAATGTAGACATGGCGGGGGTCCAGCCAGACATCGAGCCGCGCGCCCAGATCCAGCTCATGAACCCCATGGATCAGCCCGACCCAGCGTTCGCCGAAATGGTCCAGGTGAACAAAGGTCTCCGACCCGGTCAGCTCGGTCACCGACAGTTTCGTGGCGAATTGCATCGCGTTCGCCGAATGCTGGCTGATCTCAAGATGGTTCGGACGGAACCCGGCGGTGTAGCGGCCATCGGCCAATTCGGCGAGCTTGCCGGTTGCCGCGGTGCTCTGACCATCGCCGAACATGATGCGGTCGGCGGTTTTGGAGATCGGCAGGAAGTTCATCGGCGGATCCGAGAAGACCCGCGCCGTGGTGGCATCCACCGGCTGGCGATAGACCGACGGGGTCGGGCCGAACTGGGTGATGCGGCCCTCGGACAGGGTGGCGACATTGCCGCCCAGCAGAAGCGCTTCCTCGGGTTCCGTGGTGGCGTAGACAAAGATCGAGCCGGACGCTTCGAAAATTTTGGGAATCTCGACCCGCAGCTCTTCGCGCAGCTTGTAATCGAGGTTCGCAAGCGGCTCGTCGAGCAGCACCAGACCGGCATTCTTGACCAGCGCGCGCGCCAGTGCACAGCGCTGCTGCTGACCGCCCGACAATTCCAGCGGCTTGCGCTCCAGCATCGGGGTCAGCTTCATCAATTCGGCGGTTTCGCGCACGCGGGCGTCGATCTCTGCCTTGTTCACGCCCATCAGCTTCATCGGCGAGGCGATGTTGTCATAGACGCTCATCGACGGGTAGTTGATGAACTGCTGATACACCATCGCGACCTTGCGGTCCTGAACGCGCTGGCCGGTGACATCCTGATCGTTCCAGATCACCTGTCCCGTAGCGGGCACATCGAGCCCGGCCATCAGCCGCATGAGCGATGTCTTGCCCGACAGGGTCGGTCCAAGCAGCACATTCATCGTGCCTTTTTCCAGCGTCAGATCCGTCGGGTAGATATGTGTCTGCCCCTCGACGGTCTTTGATACGCCTCTCAGTTCGAGCGTCATCAGGTCCTCCTCCTTATTCCGCCGCCGCGGGTGTGGAATGGCGACGCTGCGCCATCCAGTCATCAAGCGCCTGGGTTTGCTCGGCCGTCAGCCGCAGCCCCAGCTTGTTGCGCCGCCAGATCACGTCCTCTGCCGTGCGCGCATATTCATGTGTCATGAGCCAGCTGATCTCGGCTTCGGTCAGCGTGGCGCCGAAATCCTGCCCCAAATCAGCAGCTTGCTCTGCATTGCCCAGAATCTTCAAGGCTTCCGTGCCGTAGGCCCGAACCAATCGCGTGGCCCAAAAATCGCTCAGGAACGGGAAGCGCGATTGCAGATCGGCCACCAGTTTGGCCACGCCATCCACCGGAAAGTTGCCACCGGGCAGAGCGACGCCAGCGGTCCATTTGCCCTTGGCCAGTTTCAGGTGGTCCCCGATCTTCTCCATCGCGCTTTCGGCGAGGCGACGATAGGTGGTGATCTTGCCGCCGAAGATATTGAGCACCGGCGCGCCTGCGCTGGTATCAACCTTGAGCGTATAGTCCCGCGTTGCCGCCGTGGCGCTGCTTGCGCCGTCATCATAAAGCGGGCGAACGCCGGAATAGGTCCAGACCACGTCGTCGCGGGTCAGTTGCTGTTTGAAATACTGGTTGGCAAAGCCCAGCAGGTAGTCTTGTTCCTCGGGGGTGCATTCCGGTTTGACCGACGGGTCGGTATGTTCGGCGTCGGTGGTGCCGATCAGGGTGAAATCCGTCTCATAGGGGATCGAAAAGATGATCCGCCCGTCGGTGCCCTGAAAGAAATAGCACTTGTCGTGATCGTAAAGTTTTCGGGTCACGATATGTGAGCCGCGCACCAGCCGCACACCTTCGCGTGAATTCAGCCGCACCTTGGTCTGGATGATGTCGCCAACCCAGGGGCCACCGGCATTTACCAGCATCCGGGCATAAAAGGTTTGCAGACGGTTGCTTTCGGTATTGCGCGTTTCGATGCGCCAGATGCCGTTTTCGCTTGTCGCGCTGACCACCTGTGTACGCGTCATGATATGCGCGCCGCGCGCTTCGGCATCGCGGGCATTGAGCACGACAAGACGCGAATCCTCGACCCAGCAATCGGAATATTCATAGGCCTTGGCAAAACGATCCTGCAGCGGCGCGCCCTCTTTCGAGCCGCTCAGCTCCACGGTCGACGTCCCTGGCAGGATCTTGCGCCCACCCAGATGGTCATACATGAACAGCCCCAGCCGGATCAGCCAAGCGGGCCTGCGCCCTTTCATCCAGGGCATGAACAGGCTGAGCAGTTTCGAGGTCGGCGTATCCGACTCGAAACGCATATCCTTATGATATGGAAGCACAAAACGCATCGGCCAGCTGATATGTGGCATCGCTTTCAAAAGCGTTTCACGCTCGATCAGTGCCTCGCGTACCAGCCGGAATTCGAAATATTCGAGATAGCGCAGCCCGCCATGAAACAGCTTGGTCGACGCCGAAGAGGTGGCGGAAGCTAGGTCGTTCATTTCGGCCAGTGCCACCGTTAGTCCACGGCCCGCCGCGTCCCGGGCGATGCCGCAGCCATTGATGCCGCCGCCAATGATGAACAGGTCTGTGATTTCCGTGTCGGTCGGGTGTCCCACGCGATTCTCCTCCAAGCGCGTTGTACCACGTTTGTGACGAAATTGCCGGAAGATCGCAATATAAATATTTTCGTTTATGTTCGTTTTTGAGCTTGTCGGGGGATATCAACAGCTTACCCGACGTCAATTTAAGCCAGATCAGACAGAACAGCACGAAACCAGGGAATTCTTGTTGCCTTTCTATTCGTTTTTCGCGAATCTCTTGCCCCAACGCCGCACAGGTCCGGCCGTGAACGCTATTGGGAGATAAGGCCGATCATGTCGCAAACATTCCGCCATCCCGAAATTCTTGAGATCGCGCGCCGTGAAGGCAAGGTGACGGTCGAAGGGCTTGCCCGGCATTTTGACGTGACGCTCCAGACCATTCGCCGGGATCTGACGGATCTTGCCGATGCGGGGCGACTGGAAAGGGTGCATGGCGGGGCGGTGTTGCCGTCGGGCACAACCAATATCGGCTATGAAGAGCGCCGTGCCCTCAAAGCCGAAGAAAAACGCGCCATGGCCCGCGCCTGTGCCGCCGAGATCCCGAATGGCATTTCGCTGTTTCTGAATATCGGCACCTCGACCGAGGCAGTCGCGCAGGAGTTGATGCATCATGAAAACCTCATGGTGGTCACCAACAACATGAACGTGGCCAATATCCTTGCCGGGAACCGCGATTGCGAAATCATCGTGACCGGCGGGCAATTGCGCCGAGCCGATGGCGGGCTGGTCGGCAATCTGGCGGCAGAAACAATCCGTCAGTTCAAATTCGATCTGGCCGTGATTGGCTGTTCCGCACTGGACCGCGAAGGAGACCTTTTGGATTTCGACATTCAGGAGGTCAGCGTCAGCCAGGCCATCCTGCGCCAGTCCCGCAAGACATTTCTGGTGGCCGACCAGTCCAAGCTGTCTCGCAGCGCCCCGGCCCGGATTGCCTCGCTTGCCGATATCGACACGTTTTTCACCGATAAACCCCTGCCCGCCGATCTGGCCGCGTCATGTGACACGTGGCGGACCAACATCGTGGTCGCGGACTGACGCGCTGAGGTGACACCGCCCGGCTTTCCGGGATGGGGGCAACGGGTGAACGCCCCCTGCCCGCCTCACACCGTTGCTGCTGCCCCCCTCGCCAATCGGAACAAGCCCTGTTACACCCTGCCCCCAACACCGTCAGAGGGGCGCGCGCCATGGTCAAACTTGACATCATCTCCGATCCGATTTGCCCGTGGTGCTATATCGGCAAATCCTATCTCGACCGGGCGCTGGAGGCGGCGGGCGATCATCCGTTCACCATTGAATGGCATCCCTTTCAGCTCAATCCCGACATGCCCGCCGGTGGCATAGACCGGCGCGCCTATCTTGAGGGCAAGTTCGGCGGTCAGGAGGGCGCGGTGCAGGCCTATCTTCCGGTGCAGGAACATGCGGAGAAGGCCGGGCTTGAGATCAACCTGTCGGGCATCCAGCGCACCCCCAACACGATCGACGCGCATCGCATGATCCACTGGGCCGGGATCGAGGGCAAGCAGACCGCGATGGTCTCGGCGCTGTTCAGGGCGTATTTCGTGGACAGCCGCGACATTGGCGATCATGAGACGCTGGCCGATATCGCCGACGGGCTGGGCATGGATGCCTCGGTGATCCTGCGGCTTCTGGCCAGCGATGCCGATGTTTCTGACATCCGCGACCGCGACGCCAAGGCGCGCGAGATGGGGGTGAATTCGGTGCCGACCTTTATCGTGGCGGGCCAGCACGCGGTGCCGGGCGCCCAGCCGACCGAGCTTTGGTCCAGGGTCATCGCAGAACTGGGCGCGCAGCAGACCGCGTAAGGCCCATGCATCCTCTTCGTCTTCTTGCCCTGTTCCTGACCATCGTGATCATCGTGACCTCCGGCACGGTGTTTTTCCGCTATGTCGAGGGCTGGTCCTGGCTCGATGCCTATTTCTTTACGGTCGTGACCCTATCCACGGTCGGTTATGGCAGCCTTGTCCCCGCCACCGCCATGGGCAAGATCGGCACTACGGTGTTCATTTTCCTCGGCCTCGGGGTCTTTGCCGTTACCATCCAGCAATTTGGCGTCTTTGCCATGCGCAAGCGCGAGGAACATACCGAATGGCTCATCGGGCGACTGGGCCACAAGGAAGAGCCCCCGGCAAACACGGACGATCCCCCGACGCGGTGAGCTCTGAGGCGCAAAAATGCGCACTGCCCTGTGCGTTGACGGCGTCCAGCAAGTGACCTAGGCCAATCCCTGAATATGACGCGGGACAGGCCCCGTCAGGGGAGCTTCATGTTAACGTCACGCATTTCCCAGACCGAATTCGTCGCATTGATGGCCATGCTGATGGCCACCATCGCCTTTTCCATCGACGCGATGCTGCCCGCCCTGACCACAATGGGTACGGCGCTGTCGCCCGTGGCACCTGATCGCGCCGCGCTTGTCGTTACCGCCTTTGTCGGCGGCATGGGGCTGGGCACCCTGTTCACCGGTCCCCTGTCCGACGCCCATGGACGACGTCCGGTGATGTTCTGGAGTTGCGGACTGTTTGCGCTGGCCGCCGCGATCGCCGGGATGGCACAAAGCCTTGAGGCGCTGCTCATTGCCCGGTTCGTGCAGGGAGTGGGTGCCGCCGGTCCGCGCGTGGTCGCCATGGCGATGATCCGCGACCGCTACAAGGGCCGGGAAATGGCGCGGCTCGTCTCCTTTGTCATGGTGGTCTTTTCACTGGTGCCGGTGCTCGCGCCGACGCTGGGGGCCGGGATCATCGCCCTGACCGGCTGGCGCGGGATCTTTGCCGCTTTCGTTCTGTTTGCCGCGCTGGCCGCGCTCTGGCTCTACCTGCGCCAACCCGAAACGTTGCAGCCCGGCTCCGAGCGCCCGTTTCGCCCGCGGCTGATCTGGGAGGGCTTGCGCGAGATGTGGGCCATTCCCATGGTGCGCCTGTCGGTCCTGACCCAGACGCTGGCCTTTGGCATGCTGTTTGGCATGCTATCCTCGGTCCAACTGGTGTTCGACCAGACATTTGGGCGCGGCGATACCTTCCATCTCTGGTTCGGGTTCGTGGCGCTGATTTCAGCCAGTTCCGGCTTTCTCAATGCGGCTGTCGTGCGCCGCTTTGGCATGCGGGCCATCATCATGGTGATGTTTGCCGTGTCCGCGTCGCTCAGCCTGTGCTTTGCGCTGATCTGGCCCACCCTGCCCCCGTCATGGCAATTCGCCAGTTTCGTGGGCCTGCAAGTGGTGATCTTCTTTCAGGCCGGCATGACGCTGGGTAATCTCAACGCGCTGGGGCTGGAACCGCTGGGCCATATCGCGGGGCTTGCGGCCTCGGTCATCAGCGGGTTGTCGACCATTGGTGCCGCGATGATTGCCGCGCCATTGGGTCTGGCCTTTGACGGGACGCCCCTGCCGCTGGCTTGGGGGCTTTGCGTGCTGGCGCTGCTCTGCTTTGCGCTCACGCTCAGGATGCGGCGGCTTGAACGGGTGGCGCGGCACGTCTGAAATTCCCCGTATACATTTGTATACAATTGATTGACGCGGGCGCTGCATCCTTTAGGACTAAGGTCGAGTGCGAATCTCTCCTGACCCAACCCGCAAAGGTGCCGCCCATGTCCCGGATCAAAGTAGACAACCCCGTCGTGGAGCTTGATGGCGATGAAATGACCCGCATCATGTGGGACTTCATCAAGAAGAAACTGATCGAGCCTTATCTGGATATCGACCTGCTCTATTACGATCTGGGTATCGAGGAACGCGACCGCACCGAGGATCAGGTGACCATCGACGCCGCGATGAAGATCAAAGAGGTCGGCGTTGGCGTGAAATGCGCCACCATCACCCCGGACGAGGCGCGGGTTGAAGAGTTCGGCCTCAAGAAGATGTGGAAAAGCCCCAATGGCACGATCCGCAATATCCTGGGCGGCGTGGTGTTCCGTCAGCCGATCATCTGCCGCAACGTACCCCGGCTTGTCCCCGGCTGGACCCAGCCCATCGTGGTGGGGCGTCATGCGTTCGGCGACCAGTACAAGGCCACCGATTTCCATTTCCCCGGCAAGGGGCAGCTGACGATGAAATTCGTGGGCGAGGACGGCACCGAGATCGAAAAGGTCGTCTATGACGCGCCCTCGGCGGGCGTTTATATGGGCATGTATAACCTTGATGACTCCATCCGCGACTTTGCCCGTGCCTCGTTGAATTACGGGCTCAACCTTGGCTGGCCGGTCTATCTCTCGACCAAGAACACCATTCTCAAGGCCTATGACGGGCGTTTCCTTGAGATCTTCCAGGAGGTGTTCGAGGCCGAGTTCGAAGAGGCGTTCAAGGAAAAGGGCATCTGGTACGAACACCGGCTGATCGACGACATGGTGGCCTGTGCGCTGAAATGGAATGGCGGCTTTGTCTGGGCCTGTAAGAACTATGACGGCGATGTGCAGTCCGACACCGTGGCGCAAGGGTTTGGCTCGCTTGGCATGATGGCCTCGCAGCTCATGACGCCGGATGGCAAGATCGTCGAGGCCGAGGCGGCGCACGGCACCGTCACCCGCCACTACCGCCAGCATCAGGCGGGTGAGGCCACCTCGACCAATTCCATCGCCTCGATCTATGCCTGGACCGGCGCGCTCAAGCATCGAGCCAAGCTGGATGACAACGGCGCGCTCAAGACCTTTGCCGAGACGCTGGAAAAGGTGATCGTGGACACGGTTGAATCCGGTTTCATGACCAAGGATCTGGCGCTTCTGGTGGGACCCGATCAGAAATGGCTGACCACCATGGGGTTCCTTGAAAAGATCGACGAGAACCTGAACCGCGCGCTGGCGGGTTAAAACGGGATGGCGCGGTTCGGGGCGCAGCCCCGGGCCGCGACCCGTCCGTCCCATTGTCTCCGCATGGACCTTAACCACGAATCATTTTCTGCCCCAATTTGGACATGTTGGCACCGGCGACGTTTCCGGATTGGCGTCAATTTTTTCTAGCGCCCGCCATCATTTCCACCAGCGCGACGACCAAATCGAAAATTCCCCAAAATAAGGCGAAATCGGCACATTTCCTTGCCCAGATTCCGCCTTTATGCCATTTTTGGATCACGGAAAATTTTGGAGCACCCAATGATTATTCTGCTTGCTATGGTTGGCCTCGCTGCGCTGGATTGTTTTGTCCGCAGCTGCATTCTGGTTCCCGCGAAAGCCTGAGTTACGAGTTACATCTCCGTTCTCTCACACGCAAAAAAGGCGTTCCGGACGACCCCGGAACGCCTTTTTCTTGTCCTGCAAAATGCCATGATCCCCTGCTGTCTTGGCCCGCATGGACCACGGAGCAGACAGCACATCGCGCTATGACCGGCTTTTCGCACTGATCCATCAGGCCGCGAGACAGGAACATCTGCACGCGCGCCGCAAAGACGAACTGCCCCCGCCACATGCCATCATGCAACTGCGTGACGCGGCCGAGCGATCATTGGGCCGTGCGCCTGCCGATGAATCCCTGCGCCGGGCGCTCAGACCTTGACGTGATTGTCGGGAATGTTGGGCTGATCGTAATCCTTGTCCGTTCCGCGCCGCTCAAAAACCGAATTGTGAATCTGCGCCCCATCGGGGATCACCCGCCTGCGTGAGCGGCCAAGGTAGAACCCGCCCAGCCCGGCCACCTTGTGACCGTTTTCATCACGTTTGCGTCTTGGCCAGTATTCCAGCAGCTTCCAGCCCGCATTCATCGACTCGTTCCTGTCCGCCGTAGCCTTGGGTTTGACATAGCCATCCCCTTCGGTCAGCCCCTTCACGATCCGGTTGATGGTCCGGGTCTTGTAGCGCAGGCCCAACGGTTCGGTTTCTTCCAGCATCCATTCCAGCACCACCTTGCCAAGCGCGCTGTCCTCTTCCGGGTATCCGCCGCCGATGTCGCCATGCACGCCGGAAAACCAGACCTCGTTCACATCCTGCGGCTCGGGCTCTTGTGGGCGGACCGGGCTACGCCCCCAGAACTCGCCGCCCGTGGGCCAGAGCTGTGGGGTGAACATGGCGCGCCGTTCATCAATCGCCACCGCATGCCGCACCGCCTTGACCGACGGGTTGCGCTCGGTAAAGGCATAGCGGCGTACATCCGGCCCGCGTTTCCATTCGATCACCGATCCAACCGTGTCAAAGAGCATCATGATATCAATAGCCACGCGCGGCGCGCGCAGCATCCGGTCGAACAGGCGCACCGCCGCAAAGGGGTTGTGATCCGGGTCCTTGCCGCCTGAGTCGCTGTCATCATCCGACACCTGCCGATAGGCGCGATAGGCATAATCGACGAGGTTGTCATTCTCCGGCGAAATCAGCCCCAGCGCATGCAGGAACCCCGCCAGCACCCGCGCGGTATAGGCCCCACGCGAAAACCCGCCCAGCACGATGCGGTCGGGGTCTGTCCCGGCCTCCTTGTCGCCATGGGAATAGTGCCTGATCAGGAACCGGTAGGCTTCCTTGACGTTCTGATCCACGCCCCAGCCGGTGGCGAGCCCCCAGACCTCATGCCCCTTGCGATATGTCGAAGACCAGGCGTTTTCGGCCCCAAATGTGCCAACCCCGGGATCGTAATAGACAAGCTGTCCCTCATCTTTCTTGAGACAGCCATAAAGCCGCAGAATATGCGTCCGGTTGCGCGCCACCTCGTTCGAGGTTCCGTCGAGCAGAATAACAATGGTTTTTGGCATGAATACCCCCTGCAATCCTCTGAAATACCTTCAGAGTACCGCAGAACGGGCAATGCGCCTAAGAATTTCCCCCGCGAAATCCGGTCGCCACGACAAATTTCTCGGAACTGTCCGATCGCGAGGCAGGCGGTTTCACATTGGCCACCTTGGTGAAATTCTGCTTGAGCAGCTTTTGCAGGTCGCCTTCCGCGCCCCCGGCCAGCACCTTGGCCACAAAGGTCCCGCCTTCTTCGAGCACGTCAAAGGCAAAATAGGCCGCCGTCTCGCACAGGTTCATGATGCGCAGATGGTCGGTCTGTTTATGTCCCGAGGACGCGGCCGCCATATCCGACATCACCACATCGGCCTTGCCGCCCAACCAGTCCTTGACCTGATCGTCCGCGCCGTCATCCAGAAAATCCAGCTGGTGCAGCTCAGCCCCCGCAATCGGTTCCACCTCCTGCAGGTCGATGCCCAGCACGGTGCCCACGGCCTTGCCGGATTTCTCACCCAGCGCATTGACCCGCTTGACCGCCACCTGGCACCAGCCGCCCGGCGCACAGCCCAAGTCCACCACCCGCGCACCCGGCACGAGAAAGCGGAACTTGTCGTCGAGTTCCAGTATCTTATAGGCCGCGCGCCCGCGATACCCCTCGGCCTGGGCACGCTTGACATAGGGATCGTTCAACTGCCGCTGCAACCAGCGCGTGGACGACAGCTTGCGCCCGCGTGCGGACTTCACCTTGACCTTGAGATCGCGCTGCCCGCGCCCAGATGTGTTTTTCGCCACGGTTCCAGCCCTTTCCTGAGACACGCCAGATAGCCCTTCATACCGCGCGAAACAAGGGCAAGACAAACCCCGCCGGGATCGCCGACGGGGTCTTGCAAGGGCGGAACATGTGGGATTAGGCGGCGAAGACCCCCATCAGCGTCATGGCGATCCCCGCGACCACGAGCATGCCGATCACGGGTGAACCCGACACGGTCCACTTGCGGCGCGGTCCCCGGCCCATGCAGGCGCGGGCGTCGCGTTCAATGTCGTCAAGGTGGAACTTGTGGGTCATCGTGTTGTCATACATGGCTCTGTCTCCGGGTTGGCTGGTGTGTGTTGACTTTCGATACATCCAACCTAGCCGCGTGCCGTTGCCCGCCCATGTGCCGCAGCGTGATAGAAGCGTGAAAACGCCCGTGATTTCCGTGAAATTGCAGTTTTTCAGGCAATTACCTCAGGACAGCCCCGCCATTTCCAACCGTTTGCGCAGCCCGTCTGTTTGCGACAGATCCTTGTAAAGCGTCACCATCTCCAGTTGGGGAAAGCTGTAATCCGGATCGAGCCGGTAGATCTGGGCCACGCTGTCGCGCGCGCCTTCGATGTCATCCTGCGCCACCTGCGCCGCCGCCATGAAGCTAAGCGCGCGCGGGGTGGGAAAGGACAAGCGCTTGAGCGAGTCGACCGCGCCCGCATAGTCGCCGCGCGAATAAAGCAGCACGCCCTGATCCTCGACCGCCCAGACCGGCAGAAAGGGATCAAGCGCCAGTGCGCGGTCCATCACCTCCTGCGCCTTGTCATGCTGGCCGCTCCAGCACCAGTAGACCGCCGATGTGCCCGTCAGATAGGCATCGCTCGGGTTGAGCTCCACGGCGCGTTGCACGTGATGCAGCCCCTTGTCGAAATCGCGGTTCATCATGGCAATCGCCCCGGCAATGCGCTGCACCTCGGGGTCATGTTCGTGAATGGCCAACGCCTGCGACAGATCGCGCAGCCCGTCCCCCAGCGCATAATCTCCATCAAACCAGGATGTGGAACAGACCCGCCACGCATAAGAACGTGCGAAATCCCGGTCGATGTCGATCGCCTCGGTGAAAAAGCGCGATGCGCGCTTGGCATTGTCCAGCGACAGCCCCGCCCGGCGGTGATTGTAAAGCCCGCGCAGATACCAGTCGAACGCGCCCATGGAATTGGTCAACGCCCGTTCGGCCCGTTCGCTGGCGGCGATCTCGGCCTTGTGCACCACCAGCGTCGCGATCCGGTCCACCATCAGACTTTGTTGCGCGAACAGCTCGTCAAAACGGCCATCGAACCGGTCGCTGTGAATGGTGGACATGTCGTTGAGATCGGTGATGCTCATCGCGATGCGCAGATGGTCCCCCATGCGCAGCACGCTGCCATCGACAAGGTAGTTCACCCCGAGACTGTCCTTGAGGTCCGCCACGTCCAGGCCCAGCTTGCGACAAGTTTGCGCGGCGGTGGGCGAGGCGACGGTCAACCCGCCAAAGCGGGACACGCGGGCGGTGATCTCTTCGGCCAGCACCAGCCCCAGCGGGATGCTGCCCGGCTCGGAATGCAGGTCCTGAAACGGCAGGATGAGCAGCGAGAGGTCGCTGCCCAGCTTCTGCTCGGGCCGTTCGGTCACGGTACCCACCTGCAACCTGTGGCGCGGGACCTGGGCGACCTCATAACCCTCACTACCGGCACAGGGGGCGAAGCCAAAGGCCGAACCATGGTCGGTGTCCGCCATGATCGCGGGGCTGGCCACGCATCCGGCTTCGGTGTTGCTCAGCAACTGGCGCGCCGCGCCCTGCGGATCACTGTCGGCTTCGGCGGCGCTCAGCACCACGGCACGCCCCTTGCCATCCCGGTTGTGATTGAACGCCGCGCTCAGCGCCTCTTCGGTCGATGCGGCCTCGGCAACGTGATCAAACGCGCCCGACGGGGTCAGGAACACGGTTACCACACCACTGCGTCCCGCATCGGCGGAAGCGGGTGCCAGGCGCGCGGCGCGGATCTGGCTCGCCAGTTGCCTTGTCTCACTTTCGGGCGTGACACCCAACTGCGTCTCAAGCGCCTTGCGACAGGTCTCATACTGCGCCAGCGCGACGTCGGTCTTGCCCATTGCCGCCAGCATCCGCATCAGCTTGCGGTGCAGCGCCTCGTTAAGCGGATCGCGGCGCAGCGCCTCGGCCAGTGCGGCGCTGGCGCGGGCGTGGTCGCGCATCTCGGCCGCCTGCTCCGCAACGCCGGTGAGTGCGGAGACCATGCGCGCGTCAATCTCGCGGGCGCGGGCATTGGCCCAATCCTCGAACGGTGCGGCCACCGATGCGAACCCTTCGAGAAAGGCCGGCTGCCCGGCCAGAGCCATCGCGTCCTCCAGTTCACCCGCAAGAAGCGCACGGGCCGGGGCCGCAATCCCATCTGGGCGCAGCACCACCTGATCCCCGCTGGCCTCGAGCGGATCATGCCCCGCCGTGGCAAAGAGCTTGCGCAGCTGGCTGAGCGCTTGCCGCAGGTTGGTGCGCGCCTGTTCCTCGGGGCTGTCGGGCCAAAGCAACCCGGACAGGTGCCCCCGCGTCACCGGCTCGTTCATCCGCATCGTAAGATAGGCCAGAAGCGCCATCGCCTTGCGCGCGCTCAGCGCATGGCGTTCGCCGTCAACTTCAATGCCTGGAGGTCCGAATAGATTGATATGAAATCGCATTTTGCGGCTCCTGCACGCCCGGGATAAAGCGCAGGATAGCAAAATTAACCTTTTGCGTCATCCGTTGCTAAAACGGCCCGTCTTCCAACACCCCGTCCGCCGACATCTGCGAATAGAGCAATCCCTCGCGCAGCCCGCGATCCGCCACAGACAGCCGGTCTGTCGGCCAGCAGCGCAGCAGCGCCTGCAGGATCGCCGCGCCCGACATGATCAGCGCCTGCCGGTCCTGACCGATGCGCGGGTCCGCCCGCCGGCCTTCGGGGCCCAGTTCAAGATAACCGTTGATCACCTTGTCGATCTGGTCCGAGGTCATGCGCAGCCCGTCCACCTTGTTGCGGTCATAGCGCTTAAGCCCCAGATGCGACGCCGCCACCGTGGTGACCGTTCCGCTGGTGCCGACAATCTGGAACCCCTCGCGCGCCTGTTCGTCCTTGTAAGGGGCGAAATCCGCGAGGTTCTCCTCAAAGAACCACGACATCAGCGCATAGCGCGCCGCGTCATCCTGCACATCGTTGAACTGGTCGCGCAGCGTGGCCACCCCAAGCGGCACCGAGATCCAGTCCACCACGCGGGCCACGGGAAAAGGGCTGTCAGCGTTGTGAAACCCCGAATGCAGCCGCATGATCGCACGCGGGCGGTCATGGTTGGGCACGGTGGAGAGATCAATCCAGACAAGTTCGGTCGAACCGCCGCCGATATCCACCACCAGCAATTGCTCGGTCTTGGTCGAGACCAGCGGCGCACAGGAAATCACCGCCAAGCGGGCCTCTTCCTCCGGTTCGATGATCTCCAGCTTCAGCCCCGTTTCGCGCCGCACGAACTTGATCAGGTCCTGGCCATTCTTGGCCCGGCGGCACGCCTCGGTCGCCACCAGACGCATGCGCAGGACTTTGTGACGGCGCAGTTTCTGGCCACAGATGCGCATTGCCTGCACGGTCCGCCCCATGGAGGACCGGCTCAGACGACCAGAACGCTCCAGCCCGGAACCGAGCTGGACGGATTTCGAGAAACTGTCGACCACATGAAACTGGCTGCCCTTGGGTTGGGCAATCAGCATGCGACAACTATTCGTGCCCAGATCCAGCGCAGCGTAAAGCTCACTGGGATCGGGCGGTTTCGGCGCGGGGCTCTCAACCGGTTTCGGGAATGCGCCCGCACCATTGGGACGCTTGGGCGCCATTGTCACGCCCTCCGATGTATCGTGTTGGGATCAAAGATAGACGCGGCCCCTGCCCCGCGCAAGACCAAGCTTTGGGCGATTTTTCCGTGAAACCCCCGCAACTTATGCCGCAGCGCAGCATGAACATACCAAACCGGAGTGAACACGCTTCATCATTTGCATGAGAATTATGAGCGCCGCTCAGGGGATTGCAGGGTTTTGCCGTTGCCGATCTGCCCGTATGCAAGGGTCATCCATCGCACAGGTCGCACATGCGTCGCTTTCTGTCGAAAACGGGACGTGGCACCACGTGGCTGTGACTTATGCAGGGCTGAGAGCTGAAGGAGAGGAATCAATGGTTGATGTGACCGTGGTCTATTGGCGGGACATTCCCGCGCAGGTCATCGTCGGCAAGGGCCGCCGGGGCGCGAAAATGCCGCTTCCCGAACGGTTCGAACAGGCCATTGACCGCGCCGCCATGAAGGTTGGCGCAGCCGATACCGATGCCTATCTGGCAGAGTGGCGCAAGGCGCCGCCCTACCCGGTCGAAGGTGAGGCCAGCGAAGTGGCCGCATCCGAGGCCGCCCGGATCGACGCCGAATATGATCAGGAGCGCATCAAGGCCCTGATCGCCAATGATGGATGGGCCAAGGGCTGAGACGCTGATGGGTCCGAGACAGCTATGGGAGGCCGCAATGGCTTTGCTGAACTTCAAAAAGCGCGACGCCGCGCCCGCCACCACCTCGCCCGAGGTTGAAGCCTTCCTGCAGGGCTATTCCATCGAGGTGATGCCGCGCACCGCCGAAAAGGTCGAGAATTTCCGCGACCTGCTGCCCGAGGGCACGCGCGTCTACATCGCCCATATCGAAGGTACGCCGATCGAGGACATGGTCGCCACCGCCAAACGCCTGGCGAATGAAGGCTATCCGGTGATGCCACATTTCCCGGCGCGCATCATCCGCGACGCCGCCACGCTGGAGAACTGGATCGCCATGTATCAGGGCGAAGCCGGTGTCGAGCAGGCGCTCTTGCTCGCCGGTGGCGTGGACAAGCCGCATGGCGATTTCCATTCCTCCATGCAGCTGCTGGAAACCGGGCTGTTCGACAAGGCGGGGTTCAAGCGCCTGCATGTCGCCGGCCATCCCGAAGGCAACAAGGACATCGACCCGGACGGCTCGCGCAAGAACGTGGACGAGGCGCTGCGCTGGAAGACCAAGTTCAACGAAACCACCGATGCCGAGATGGCGCTGGCCACGCAGTTTGCCTTTGACGCCAAGCCGATCATCGCCTGGGCCGACGCGCTGAAAGAGGCGGGCATCACCCTGCCCATCCATATCGGCATCGCCGGTCCGGCCAAGCTTCAGACGCTGATCAAATTCGCCATCGCCTGTGGTGTCGGCCCGTCGCTCAAGGTGCTGCAGAAACGCGCCATGGATGTGTCCAAGCTGCTGCTTCCCTACGAGCCGACCGATGTGATCCGTGAACTCGCCATGCACAAGGCAGCCAACCCCGATTTCAACATCGACAAGGTGCATTTCTTCCCGCTTGGCGGGATCAAGACCAATGCGACCTGGGCAATTGAAAACGGCGGCGAGGCCACCAAACCGGCCAGCGCGTCCTGATCCGATGCCAGCGCTTCTCTTCGATCTGGACGGGACCATGCTGCATTCCGATGCCATCCATGAACAGGTGTTCACGGAGCTTTGGACCGCACGTGGCCTGCCTGTCGAAGAGGGGTTCTACATGGAACAGGTGCATGGGCGGCTGAACGTGGACATCTTTGCAGACTTCCTCCCCGACGAGCCGGACCCTGAGGGACTCTCGGAGTGGAAAGAGGCACAGTTCCGCGACCGGCTGCCCCGCCCTTTCCCGGCCATGCCCGGCGTCGCCGATCTGGTGGCCCGCGCAGGCGAGATGGGCTGGGGCAAAGCCATCGTGACCAACGCCATGCGTCTCAATGCCGAGGCCATGCTGGAGGCGATTGAGCTGCGTCCCGCGTTCGAGACCATCGTGATCGGCGAGGAATGCCCGCGCGCCAAACCCGATCCCTATCCCTATGCGGAAGCCATGCGCCAGCTGAATGAGACGCCCGACGCCTGCATCGCCTTCGAGGACAGCCCCTCGGGCCTGCGTGCTGCGCGCGCTTCGGGGGCCTATACGGTTGGCATCCGCTCCAGCCTTGACGACACCGCGTTGCGCGCCGCTGGCGCCCACATCACCATCCAAGATTTCACCGATCCCGCGCTTCCCTCAATCCTGGAGCGCCTCAAAGGAGTACCCGCATGACCCGTACCATCGTCGAGTCGCAAACCAAAACCGCCGTTCTGGGCTTTGACGAGCCCTTCTGCGTCATCGGCGAACGGATCAACCCCACCGGCCGCAAGAAGCTGGCGGCGGAACTGGAAGCGGGCGATTTCTCGACCGTCGAGAAAGATGCAATCGAGCAGGTCGCCTGTGGCGCGCAGATCCTCGATATCAACGCGGGCGTGGTCTATAACTCCAACCCCAACCCGAACGAGACCGAACCGCCGCTGATGCGCAAGATCGTCGAGCTGGTACAGGGTCTCGTGGATGTGCCGCTCTGCATCGACTCGTCGGTCCCCGGCGCGCTGGAGGTTGGTCTTGAGACCGCCAAAGGCCGCCCGCTTCTGAACTCGGTCACCGGCGAGGAAGAGCGGCTTGAGGAAATCCTGCCGCTGGTCAAGAAATACAACGTGCCGGTTGTGGCCATTTCCAACGACGACACCGGCATTTCCGAAGACCCGGACGTGCGTTTCGCCGTGGCGAAAAAGATCGTCGAACGCGCCGCCGATTTCGGCATCCCGGCGCATGACATCGTGGTGGACCCGCTGGTCATGCCCGTGGGTGCCATGGGCACTGCCGGGGTGCAGGTCTTTACCCTTGTGCGCAGGTTGCGCGAAGAGCTGGGCGTAAACACCACCTGCGGCGCGTCCAACATCTCCTTCGGCCTGCCCAACCGTCACGGCATCAACAACGCCTTCCTCGCCATGGCCTCTGCCGCTGGTATGACCAGCGCCATCATGAACCCGGTCGCCATGCCCAAGACCAAGAAGAATGTCAGCGACCGTCTGGACGAGCTCAAGGCACTGGGCTTTGCCGCGGGCGACGACGTGGATATGGACGCGATTGCCCCGCTGCTGGGCATGGCCCCGGCAGAGGACCTCGTGCGCGAGCGCCTCGCCCGTCTGGCCGATCTGGGCGTCGAGGTCCCCGACGAGATCGAGATTGCCAAGCTCGCCCCGCTGCTGGGCCTGTCGCCCAAAATCGGCGTTGCCTCGGACGAGGTGGTGTCGATCCGCGCCGCTGACTTCCTGCTCGATCACGACCCCTCGGGCGGCAACTGGATCAAGCTGAACAAAACCGCGGCCCCCGCAGGGTCGGGCCGTGGTGGCCGCTCTGGCGGGCGTCGCCGCCGCCGCGCGTAACCCCTGAACGGTGCGCCGTAACAGCGCACCGCATATCTCAAACATAAGGGCGCACCCCCAGGGGCTGCGCCCTTTTTCATATCTGACTGGCTGATTCCCGCCTTGCGGGTTTTCAACAATCCGGGAGCCGCATGACCATTGTTGTTTTTGCCTCTACAATCCCCCGGCAAAAATCGCGCATTTTAACCAAATTACAGCAAAAATGCGGCGAAATTAGGATCGAAACCGGGCAAATCGGTAATCTTTTCCGTGGGGGTCATCGCATTTTTTATGGAGCCATTCATGACCACGGAATCGACAGACCAGACCAATCCGCAGACCTCGTTCTATCTTGGCTGCGATCCCAATCTCAAAGTCACCGTCACCGAAGATGACGGCACTCTGTCCATCGTGATCACCAGTGCCGAAGGTATCGTCGACCCTGTCGATATCGACGGATTGTTTTTCAACCTGACCGACGACAGCCAGGCTGGCGATCTGGTCATCGCACCCAAAACGGGTGACGCAAATATCTCGGGTTTTGAGGCCACGGCGGACAGCGTCGACAGCCTGTCAAACGGGGCCACGCTCGCCGAGGAGTATGATGTCGGCGTGCAGTTCGGCACAACCGAAGGCTCGACCGAGGGCGAGATTACCGAGATCGGCTTTGCGCTCTACAGCGCCGACGGGAAGCCGCTGACGCTTGATGATCTCGACATGTCGAGCTTTGCCGCCGCCGTCGACACGGACACCGCCGACGGCAAGGTGATGACCGTCAACCCCGACGGCCATCCCGGTGAAAACGATCTGGGCGATCCCGGCGGTGAACCCGAGGACCCCCACGAATGCAGTTTCATCATCGAGGGCGAGGTGAATATCGAGGTTGTCCTGACCGAGCTGGAAAACGGCGATATCGAGGTGGAACTGAATGTGCTTTCGGGTGACGATCCCGACGCCACCGGCTCGATCGGCGATCTGAACGGGTTCTTCTTTGACATCGCCGATGAGACGCTGCTCGACGGGCTGAGCGCCAGCGGGGAACATGTCACCGGATCACAATTCGACGCCAATAACGTCACCAATCTGGGCAACGGTAACAATATGAACGGTGACATCGTCAACGACAACGGCGCTTTCGACGGCGGCGTGTCCATCGGCACCCAGGGCGCCAGCGGCGACGACATCCAGTCCACGACCTTTACCCTCAGCCATCCAGACGGGCTCAGTCTCGACGATTTCGAAGGGCAGGATATCGGCCTGCGGCTGACCTCGGTCGGAGACGAGGATGCCGAAGACCGCGAGGGCAGCCTCAAGCTTGTGGGCCAATGCGTCGAAACCCCGCCCGAGGACGACTGCGAATACGAGTATGACATCGACACGGTGATGGCGCTGATGGGGCTTGATCCCGAAGAGGCAGAGACGCCCCCCGAAGAACCCGCGGACGATGGGTTCGAAGAGCTTGTGATCGCGTAAACCGACCGAGACCACCAATGCCAAGCGCGCCCCGAAAAGGGCGCGCTTTGTGCTAGGATTGGCGCAGTTCCATGCAAAGGCGATCCGAATGAGACAAAGTCTCACCAAAATAGTAGCAGTGGCATGCCTCTGAATCTCCGAGACGGCCCTTGCCGACCGCGAGATCCACGTGGTTGCGGTCAAACGTGGCTGGGTCGCAGACGGGGATTTCCAAAACGAACCGATGGCGCGGGTGATCGTCGACAGACCGGGACAAGAGGTCATCCTGGTCCTGCTTGACGATGACAAGGTTGAATGGCGCGTCGAGACAACTGCCAACAGCTTTGTTGAGACGATATTGCTGGGCGGCAACCCGACATCGCGCAGCCGGGTCGAGCTGAACGGCATTCCGGTCTCCGGTGCCGGTGATGACAGGCTGTTATATGTAAACAAACCGCGGGGGCGGGACTTCCGCAGGCTCCTGGCCGTGCTTGGCGAACGCACGGCGCTGGACCGGATTGCCAGTTTCCAAGCGACCTATACCGCCCCGGCGCTGGGCCATCGCATTTCGAGAGTGGACAGCACCACTGAAACGCTCGCGCTGGACTATCTCGAAACCTTGCGGCGCCCGAATGACGACCTGCCCGACGCGCTCAGACGCTGGATTGACGGAGAGCGGCCCGAAGCCGTCGTTGATGTGTATTTTGATGAACGCGGCATGGCCCTGACCGACGCCCAGGGCACCCGGAGGTTCCCGGTTCCCGCCAGTATCGCGCAACCACGTCTGCCGTCCGCTGCAACTTACGACCCCGTCGGACAGGCCCTTTGTGGCGTGACCTATGGCGGCGAAGGGTTTCTGTATCGCGTCGACACGGAAACCGGGCAATGGACCGTCGTGAGCAGCCTCCAAGGCTATGACGCAGCCGGGGTTCTCTATGACCAGCACAAAGATCACTTCATCCTGACCGGTGCCTTTACCCGCCCCGGCGATATTCTGGTCATTGACCCGCAAGGCCGCCCCAGGATGACCCGGATCAACTTTCTCCGGTTTCCCGGCCTGACCGATCTCTACGATTATGAAAACGAAGACTCGCCCCCGCTTGTGCCCCGGGTGTTTCAGGACAATTGGGTGCTGCTGGACGTGACCGAAGCCAACCCGACAGGCGTGGGCCGGCACCGGGTCTACGCGGTGAATCTCGCAACCGAAACGGTGCGCCTCATCGACTACACCAACCCGTGACGCGGGATCAGCGGCCCTCGTATTGCGCCGGGCGTTTTTCCATGAAAGCCAACACGCCTTCCTTGAAATCGCGGGTCTGGCCGCATTTGCCCTGCAGCTTCGCCTCGACCAGCAATTGCTCTTCCAGATCATTGTCAAAGGACGACCGGATGGCGGTTTTCACATGCCGGTAGGCCTCGGTCGGCCCCTTGGCCAGATGCGCCGCGCGGGCGCGCCAATGGGTGTCAAACACGTCATCGCCCACCGCTTCCCAGATCATGCCAAAGTCATCGGCCTGACGCGCGGTGATCTTGTCGGCGAAGAGCGCCGCCCCCATCGCCTTGGCCGCCCCCATCTGGCGCGGCAGCCAGTATGTGCCGCCCGCATCCGGGATCAGCCCGATCCGCGTGAAGGCCTGCAGGAAAAACGCGCTCTCGGTGGCAATCACCACGTCGGCGGCCAGCGCAAGATTCGCCCCCGCCCCCGCCGCGGCACCATTGACCGCGCAGATCGTCGGGATCGGGCAGTCAAAGATGGCGCGCAACATTGGAACGTATTCGTCGCGCAAGACCCGCTCAAGATCGAGGCTGGCCGCCGATTTCGCATCGCCCAGATCCTGCCCCGAACAAAACGACGCCCCCGCGCCGGTCATCACCAGAACGCGCGCCTTGTCGCCGCTGTCACGCACCGCATGGGTGATCTCGGCGCGCATCTGCGTGTTGAGCGCGTTCATCACATCGGGCCGGTTCAGTGTCAGAACCGCGATATCGTTGCTGATCTCAAAACTGATGGTCTCGTAATTCATGGCCCGTGTCTCCCGGTGATCTTTGCCGGGAGACTGGCCTAATGCAGCCCGTGACGCCAGACCAAACGCCGCGTCACGCCGCCTTGCGTTTCCACCGCGCCAGCGCGGGGTTCTCTGCGCTTTCCGGCGCCTCGGGCGCGTCGATCTCATCCAGCGTGCGCAGATTGTCTACCACCTCGGGCACCCGGGTCACGGTCTGCGCCAGTTCGCGCTGGAATTCCTGCCCCTTGGCCTGATGGCGCGCGCCGAAATAGAAGCTGACAATCGCGCCCAACAGCCACCAGAGCGGTTCCGGCACCAGCGCGATCCCCTGCATCCGCGCCGCAAACCATACCGGATCGACCATCGCCGCCACGAAAAGCCCCAGCGTCCCTAACGCCATGGCCGGGCGCGGCACCCGGTTGATGGCATCCATCACCCGGTCGAACCAGCCCCGCCGCACCACGCGGAACTCGCGCGCGAATTGCTCCAAAGTGGCCGATCTCAGGTCCAGCTCCCGCGCCGCGCCCTTTTCGGCGTTTTCGCGAAACACCTCGATCGTCTCGGCCACCGCATTGCGCCCGCCGCCAAAGACCACGCCGAATATCCGCTCGATCAGCCCCATGCCGCCACCCGGTCCTGAAATTCGCGCGCGCTCATGTGATAGCGCGGCGAAATGAACTCTTCGGCGCGTTTGATCCAGCCACCCTTACCACCGGCCCGCGTGCGGGCATATTTGCGCGACGCCGGGCGACGGTCGGCAATCCGGAAATAGTAATTGCGCCGCGCAATCCCGTAGGCATCGGCAAAGGCCGCAGCATCCACCTGCGCCGCATGGGCCGCCGCCCCCGCCGTTTGAGGGCCAATCGCGCCGTCCACAGTGATCTCGTATTCCATGTCACGCAGCAGCCGCTGCAGGATCTTCACCGCATTGCCACCCGCATTGACATACATGTCAAAGACACTGGCCTGAATGCAGTCGGGCAGTTGTGCGATACCGGGCCTGACAAAGTAGTGCTGCACGAAAATTTCGACCGCCTGATCGCGCGACAGCCGTTTGACATCCTCGGCGCTCACCGCGCCATCGCCATCCAGATCAAGACCCAGACGCCGCATCGTATGGATCGTCACACCATATTTCGTGGCACCCCCCGGATCATCGGGATCATTCACATAACCACCCTCGCGGGCGACAATCTCTTCGGCGATCTGCCGGACGGAATGTTGGGGCATGTTTGCCTCGCTTGCCTCGTGAAACCTCGTGAGACAAGTCTGGCCAATAGCGCGTTAATCCCCGTTCAGCACTGCGCGCCGCCCGGTTCATGCATGTGGAAGACAAAGGTAAGTCAAAGGCTTACCCCAACCCGATGCGGGAAGGATTTCCGCCCGGTTAACCCTCCGACCCATCTTCAAGCAGCACCTGCGACACCGGCACAAAGGTCACCCGGCTCGCCCGGTCCTGCAATCCCCAGATCAACAATGCCGAGATCGTCTCGGCCCGGAGACGCCCCAGCATGATCACCGATCCCTCCTGCCCGGCCTTGAACGCGGCCTGATCAAGGAAGCGGCGGATCACCTTGGCATCCTGCCCCTGCCCGTCGAAATCCCGGAACAGCGACTGCACCGGCACCCCGGCACGACGCGCCAGAGACTGTGCCGAATTCAGCCCCTTGGAATACAAAACCAACCCGTGACCCGTCTGTGCGAGGATCTTGCCCACCTGGTCCGAAGCCCCGCGATTCTCCTGCAACCCGCCCGCGTCGCCCTCCAGAACACCCACAGCCTCGGGCACTTTGGACAGGATGGTCGACAATGTGACCTCTGCATCCTGCGGCTGTGCGCCGGGTGGCAGATCGGCAACCACCATCACCTCGAACCCGGCGGCGCGATAGGCCGCGGCGGCCTCGGTCGCACCGGACCACGCGCCATCCACCGCAAAGGTGATCGGATAGGGAAAGCTCTCCAGCGCCTCAAGACCCAGAGGCACGCTGCCGTCATCCACCAGCACGATGGACATCAATGGTTTGTCCCCCTCGATCACGACCGGCTCGGAAAAGGCTTCGATCGGTCGCTTGGGGGCCTCGCCTGCCTGATCATCGACAAGGCTGGGCAGTCGCCCGGTCCGCACATCCGGCGCAAGATTGCCAAAGGTCCCCGCAGGCGTACCGACACCCGGCCCGCTGTTCTCGTCCTCAGCCCGGTCCAGCAAAGCCGTTACTCGCGGTTTGGTGGCAGGTTGCGTGCTGCCATCCTCTTCAACGATCATCGGCACAACCGCTGGCTCCGGCACGGGTTCCACCGCCTCGGCAATGGGCTCTGGTGCCTGCCCATCCTCGACCGGGGTTTCCGCTTCGGGCGCAGGCGCGGCCTCGCCCGTCTCGGGCGCACCGGCCAATTGCGGCAAGGAGTCGTCCAGCGCCGGGCGCGGCGCTGGGGGTTGCTGGGGATTGGTTGAAATCGACAGCTCCTCCGCTGCGGGCGCGGGCGGCGCATCCGCCTGATCCTGCCCGGCGACGGGGTCGGTCATGGCCCTCTGCACCTCGGCGCTTTCGCCTTCATTGGGCGCGGCGCGCAATTCCTCTGCCCCGCCCGCCTGCGGCAAGCCGGTGCTTTCGGTGTCGGCCACGTTCTCTGCCAGATCCACGCCTGCGCTCTGGTCCGGCACTCCGGGCGAGGCCGTCTCGCGTGGCACAGCTTCGCGCAGCGCGCCTTCGGGCGCGGCCTCGGTCGCGGCTTCCTGCGGCGCTTCGGGCGGCACACGCGTCTCGTCACTCACCTCGGGCCTGGGCGCAAAGACCGGCCCCGTCACAACCGACGCCGTCCCGGCACCAAGACCAGCCACAACAACGCCCCAGAGCGCTCCTGACAAAAACCCGCGTGCCATAGCCTGCCTATCCTTTGTCTCTTGCCCGTTTTCTGCCCTGCCTGCCCAGTGCGACATGCGCCTCCGCCCCTTGACGATGGCGGCCAAGCCTGAACATGTATAGCCCGATCTTGATACACCGGTGAAGGCCCCGGCCTCCAGCCCCCAAACGCGCCCTGACGGGAAAGTTCATCCCATGCTTCTGCTGATAGATAACTACGACAGTTTTACCTACAACCTTGTCCATTACGTGGGCGAGTTGGGCGTCGAGGCGCGGGTGGTGCGCAATGACGCGATCAACGTGCAGGAAGCCATGGCGATGAACCCGGCGGGCATTCTGCTGTCCCCTGGCCCCTGCGACCCCGATCAGGCCGGCATCTGTCTTGCCATGGTGGCCGCCGCCGCCGAGACCGGGACCCCGCTGATGGGCGTCTGTCTGGGCCACCAGACCATCGGTCAGGCCTTTGGCGGCAAGGTGGTGCGCTGCCACGAGATCGTGCATGGCAAGATGGGCACCATGCATCACACCGGAAAAGGGCTCTTTGCCGGGCTGCCCTCGCCTTTTGAGGCGACCCGCTACCATTCGCTCGTGGTCGAACGTGACAGCCTGCCGGACTGCCTTGAAATCACCGCCGAGCTGAAAGACGGCACGATCATGGGCCTGCAGCACAAGACGCTGCCCATCCACGGCGTCCAGTTCCACCCCGAAAGCATCCGGTCCGAGCATGGTCATGCCCTGCTGAGGAATTTCACAGACATGATGAAGGTGCCCGCATGAGCGACGCAATGAAACCGCTGATCTATTCCGCCTCCGAGGGTCCGCTGTCGCGTGCGCAGGCAACGGAAGCCTTTGAGCACCTGTTCGACGGCACCGCCACCCCGGCCCAGATGGGCGGGCTCCTGATGGCGATGCGCGCACGTGGCGAATCCGTGGCCGAATACGCCGCCGCCGCCGCCGTCATGCGCGCCAAATGCAACGCGGTTCAGGCGCCTGAGGGCGCGATGGACATCGTCGGCACCGGCGGCGACGGCAAGGGCACGCTCAACATCTCCACCGCCACCGCCTTTGTCGTGGCGGGCGCTGGCGTGCCGGTGGCCAAACATGGCAACCGCAATCTCAGCTCCAAATCCGGCGCGGCGGACGCGCTGGGCCAGTTGGGCGTGAATGTCATGGTCCCGGCCGAAGTGGCCGAAGCCGCCCTGCGCGATACCGGTATCTGTTTCATGATGGCGCCCATGCATCACCCGGCAATCAAACATGTCATGCCGGTGCGCACCGAGTTGGGCTGCAAGACGATCTTCAACATCCTTGGCCCCCTCACCAACCCCGCAGGCGTCAAACGCCAACTTACCGGGGCCTTTGCCATCGACCTGATCTTTCCCATGGCCGAAACCCTGC
The DNA here is from genome assembly GCF_028023675.1 of Primorskyibacter aestuariivivens. GTDB lineage: Bacteria > Pseudomonadota > Alphaproteobacteria > Rhodobacterales > Rhodobacteraceae > Marinovum > Marinovum aestuariivivens. The sequence goes on from NZ_JAQIOZ010000009.1 coordinate 101,562, forward strand.
AGGAACTGGGCTCCGAGGCCGCATGGCTGGTGCATGGCTCTGACGGCACCGACGAGATCGCGATTTCCGGTCCCACCGCCGTGGCCGAGTTGAAGGACGGCAAGATCACCTCGCGCGAGGTGCATCCCGAAGACGCGGGCCTGCCGGTGCATCCGTTCCGGGACATCCTTGGCGGCACGCCCGAAGAGAACGGCAAGGCTTTCGCCGGGCTTCTGGCCGGCGAGCCCTCTGCCTATCGCGATGCGGTGCTGCTGAACTCCGCCGCTGCGCTGCTTGTGGCGGGCAAGGCGGATGACCTGAAATCCGGCGTAGAGCTAGCCGCCGAAAGCATCGATTCCGGTGCCGCCAAGGCCAAGATCGACGCGCTGGCCAAGGCGACACAGGGCGCGTGAGCACAGGATTGCACACGGTTGGCGACGCAACGGCGCTAGACGGACGCGCGCCGCCCGAAGCATGGGCGCATCTGCCATTTTTCCAAAGCCAATGGCCAGCCCTCGCGGCCCGGCTGGCAGGTGACCCGCGCGAGATCCTGCCCCCCGCGCCGCAGACCTTCGCCGCGCTGGAGGCCTGCGCGCCCAATGACACCCGCGTCCTGATCCTTGGTCAGGACCCCTATCCCACCCCCGGCCACGCCCATGGGCTGGCCTTTTCGGTGGAACCTGATGTGCGACCACTGCCCAGGTCCCTGAACAATATCTTCAAGGAAATGACCGACGATCTCGGCACTGCGCCATCGACCGGTGACCTGCGCGGCTGGTCATCGCAGGGCGTTTTGCTGCTCAATACCGCGCTGAGTGTGCCCGCAGGCGCGGCCGGCGGCCACCTGAAACTCGGCTGGGACGCGTTGATCACCGACATCCTCGCTGAGCTTGACCAATCACCCCGCGCACTTCTGCTCTGGGGGACCAAGGCGCAAAAGCTCGGCACAATGCTGAAACACCCCGATCACCTGCGGATCGAGACCGCCCATCCTTCACCACTCTCCGCAAGACGCGGATTTTTCGGCTCACGCCCCTTTAGCCGCGTCAATGACTGGCTTAAAACCCGGGGCGAGCCCCCGATTGACTGGACGTTGCAATGACCCAAACCATCCTCGACAAGATCAAGGCCTACAAGCTCGAAGAGGTCGCCGCCGACAAAGCAGCCAAACCCCTGTCCGAGGTCGAGGCCGAAGCCCGCGCCGCGGACCCGGTGCGCGGCTTTGCCAAGGCGCTGCAAACGGCCGCGCAAACCGGTTACGGCCTGATCGCCGAGGTCAAGAAAACCTCGCCTTCCAAGGGCCTGATCCGCGCCGATTTTCATCCCGCATCGCTGGCCCAGGCCTATGAGCGCGGCGGCGCAACATGTCTGTCTGTTCTGACCGATACACCTTCCTTTCAGGGCGCGAAATCGTTTCTGACCGAAGCACGTGCGGCCACCAGCCTGCCCGCCCTTCGTAAAGATTTCATGTACGATCCCTATCAGGTGGCCGAAGCCCGCGCGCTGGGGGCCGATTGCATCCTGATCATCCTTGCCTCGGTCTCTGACGCGCAGGCAGCGGAACTCGAAGACGCCGCATTCGGCTGGGGCATGGACGTACTCCTGGAGGTTCATGACGCCGAAGAACTCGACCGCGCGCTCAAGCTGAAATCCCCGCTTCTTGGTGTAAACAACCGTAATCTCAAGACCTTCGAGACCACTCTTGATACAACACGTGAACTGTCAAAGCGCGCGCCCGCCGACCGGATGCTGATCTCCGAATCCGGTCTCAACACCCCCGCAGACCTGGCCGATATGGCCGCCCATGGCGCGCGCACCTTCCTGATCGGCGAAAGCCTCATGCGACAGGACGATATAGAGGCCGCGACGCGCACCCTTCTCGCCAACCCCGTGATGGAGGGCGCGTGATGGCCGATCTCACCCATTTCGACGCCAAGGGCGACGCGCATATGGTCGATGTCTCCGACAAGGCCGTGACATCGCGCATCGCCACCGCCGAAGGCTACATCAAGATGGCACGCGAAACTTTTGATATCATTACAGAAGGTCGCGCCAAGAAGGGCGATGTGATCTCGGTCGCCCGTCTCGCCGGGATCATGGGCGCGAAACAGACCTCGACGCTGATCCCGCTCTGCCACCCGCTGCCCATCACCAAGGTGGCGGTGGACCTGACCCCGGATGAAACCCTGCCGGGTCTGCGCCTGTCTGCCACGGTCAAGACCACGGGCCAGACCGGGGTCGAGATGGAGGCGCTGACCTCGGTCTCGATTACCGCGCTCACCGTCTATGACATGGCCAAGGCCGTGGACAAGGCAATGGAGATCGGCGGCATCCGCGTGACGCTGAAAGATGGCGGAAAATCAGGGCGGTACGAGGCGACATGATTTCTGTCAACGAAGCACTCGACCAGCTGTTTGCGCTGGCCCATCCCATGCCGACAGAAACCGTTCCGTTGCTCGACGCGGCGGATCGGGTCATGGCCGAGGACGCGATCTCGCATCGCGATCAGCCGCCTTTTGCTGCGTCTTCCATGGACGGTTACGCCCTGCAGCGGGTCGAAGCCCATCCCGGCGCGCGTTTCACCGTGATCGGCGAAGCCGCCGCCGGGCATCGCTTTGACGGTACGGTTGGTCCCGGTCAGGCCGCGCGCATCTTTACCGGCGCGCCGGTGCCCGACGGCGCGGATCACGTGGTCATCCAGGAGGACGTGACCCGCGACGGCGACAGTATCGTGCTGAGCGATGCGGTTGGCACGGGCAGCAATATACGCCCCGCCGGGGCCGATTTCCGCACCGGAGACAGGATTTCCGCTCCAAAGGTTCTGAAACCCGAAGATATTGCCCTTCTGGCATCGATGAACGTGGCGCAGGTCTCGGTGGCCCGTCAACCGGTGGTGGCCATCATCGCCACAGGCGACGAGCTGGTCATGCCGGGCGAAGCGCCGGGCCCCGACCAGATCATCGCCTCCAACAGCTTCGGCCTGCACGCGCTAATGCGCCGGTTGGGTGCCGCACCGCGCATGTTGCCCATCGCCCGCGACAGCCGCGCCTCGCTTGAGACGGTGCTGGACCTAGCCCGTGATGCGGACCTGATCCTCACCATTGGCGGCGCAAGCGTGGGCGATCACGACCTTGTCGCGGGCGTGACCGCCGATCTTGGCATGGACCGCGCCTTTTACAAGGTCGCCATGCGCCCCGGCAAACCGCTCATGGCCGGGCGTCTGGGCAACGCGATGATGATCGGCCTGCCGGGCAATCCCGTTTCAGCCATGGTCTGCGGCCATGTCTTTGTCGCGCCTGTGATCCGCGCCATGCTGGGCCTTGGTCAGGGACCGTCCCCCCAACAAACCGCGCCACTGAGCACCGACATCGCCGCCAACGGGCCGCGCGAACACTATATGCGTGCACGGCTCGACGAGACCGGCATCGCGCCTTTCGACCGGCAGGACAGCTCGCTGCTCACCGTCCTGTCCGATGCCAATGCCCTGCTGGTCCGCCCGCCCAACGATCCGCCGCGCAAAGCCGGTGAACACCTGCCCTATATAGCGCTCGACAGTTAAGAACGCCTTAAGCTCTTGCAGCCAGAATAGATGCGGGCCTGCACGAGTTATCCACAGGCCCATTGACACAAAACGGGAACATGCGTAGAACAAACAGGCAAATGTGACCGCGAGGGGCCGGATAATGCTGACGAAAAAGCAACTTGATCTGCTACAATTCATCAATAAACGCATACAGCGCGATGGCGTCCCCCCTTCGTTTGACGAGATGAAGGATGCGTTGGACCTTCGGTCCAAGTCCGGCATTCACCGCCTGATCACGGCGCTTGAGGAACGCGGGTTCATCCGCCGCCTCGCGCACAAGGCCCGGGCATTGGAAATCGTCAAACTGCCCGAATCCCTTGGCGGCGTACCTGCCGCGTCCATGGCCGGGTTTGAACCGCGCGTGATCGACGGCGGGGCCAATGCACCGCGCGGCACCGATGGCGCGCCGATATATGTGACGGAGCTGCCCGTCATGGGCCAGATCGCCGCCGGTGTCCCGATCGAGGCGATCAGCCATGCCTCGCATAACGTGGCCGTTCCGGGCCAGATGCTGCGCCAGGGGGCCGATCACTACGCGCTTGAGGTCAAGGGCGATTCGATGATCGAGGCCGGGATCAATGATGGCGATGTGGTGGTGATCCGCGAAACCAATGTGGCCGAAAACGGCGATATCGTCGTGGCGCTGATCGAGGATCAGGAAGCGACGCTGAAACGCTATCGCCGCTCCGGTGGTGCCATTGCGCTGGAACCGGCCAACCCGGCCTATGAAACCCGCGTTGTGCCCGAGGATAAGGTCAAGGTGCAGGGACGGCTTGTGGGACTGATCCGCACCTACTAAGCCCCTACCTGGCTATGGCACCGCTCCAGAGCCTGTTGCCGGTGCGGGTCTGCACGGTGGCCAGCGTGCCTTTGGCATCAAACGCCAGTGCACCGGTGCCGCGCAGAAGCCGGGGATCAAAGACGTTGCAATCCAGCCCCTTGGGCGCTTCGGTGTTGAACACCGCAATGTCCCCTTTGCGACAACCGCCAAACCGGTCCCGCGCGCGCTTGCCCGATACATGCCAGAGCGTCCCGCCCCAGGGCAGATCGGTCGCGGCAATGCGGTCCGCGCGCCTGTTCCAGCGCGCGGCGGCCTTGTCCTGAGCGACCAGATCGCCGTCATTCTCAAGCCAGACCTGCGCCACGAATCCATCGCCGCGCGCCCGGCTCAGCGCCCGCCCCTCTGCCTCGCGCACCCCAACCAGACCGCCGCTCTCGGAAATCAGCACCGCGGGGCGCTCGGTCCCGGCCCAGAGCAGGAGGCCCAGCACGAAAGGCACCCCCCCGATGAACCGGGCCTTGCCTTGCCACAGCGCAAGGGTCAGCCCGCCCAACGCCAGGAGCGGCAACACGAAGGGTCCGGGCGCAGGCACACCGCGCACCACGCCGTCCCAGCCTGAAACCTCATGCGCGACGCCAAGGATCCAGCCCAGCCCCTGCCCCATGACCCAAAGCGCAGGTGCCTCCAGCCCGAACGGCGCAAGGCAGGCCGCCACCACCGCGGCCGGCATGATCACCGCCCCCATGAGCGGCACGCTGAGCAGGTTGGCGATGAGGCCGAACTGCGCGTAGCGGTTGAAATGCACCGCCGCCACCGGTGCCGTGGCCAGCCCGGCCACCGCCGAGGAAATCACCACCGCCAGCACCGGGCGCGCCCATCGGGGCAGTGTCGGCAACCGGTCGTGACGCAGGGCCGCAAACACCGCGACCAACGCCGTGGTGGCCGCAAAGGACATCTGGAACCCCGGCCCCAACAACGCCTCGGGGCGCAGGCTCAGCAGGATCAGCGCCGCCAACCCCACCGCGCGCAACGATATGGCGCGGCGGTGAAACAGCACCGCCACCAGCGCCACGGCCACCATGACATAGGCGCGTTCCGTGGCCACATTGCCCCCCGACAGCGCCAGATATCCCGCCCCAGTGATCAGCGCCGCGATGGCCGCGATCCGGCGCACCGGCGCGCGCAAGCCCACCCATGGGACCCCGTTCAGAATCAGGCGCACCGCGGCAAAGACAAACCCCGCCAACAGCCCCATATGAAGCCCCGAGATGGCCAGAAGATGCGCCAGATTGGTGCGGCGCAGTTCTTCCACGGTCTCAAGGCTCATCCCCGCCCGGTCGCCGGTGGTGATGGCGGCGGCAAAGCCGCCCACCTCGCCGCCCAGCCGGGCCTGCACCGCGCGGGACAGCGCCATGCGCGTGGCAAAGACCGATGGTCCGCGCTCGGATGGCGCGGCCATGAGCAACGGCACGCGCGTATAGCCCACCGCGCCCAGCCCCATGAACCATGCGTGACGGCGGAAATCGAAGCCGCCGGGCTCCACGGGGCCTTGCGGCGGGCCCAGATGCCCGGTGGTCATCACCCGCATCCCCGGCCCCGGCACCACTCCGCCCTGCCCATGCAGCGAGATTCGCACCCGCTCCGGCACCTGGCGCACATCGCTGAGCCGCACACGATCCAGCGTCAGGCGCAACGCGCCACTGGCCGAGCGGTCCATGCCCACAACGCGCCCCTCGATCGGGCCGTAATAGCGAAACTCAAGCACCGGCGCGGCCACCCGATGCGCACGCGCACCCGCCAGCGCCACCCCGGCCAGCACCAGTGCCACCGCCAGCACCAGCGGCCCATTGCCCGGCCCCAGCCAGACGGCCAGCGCCGCCAGCGCCAAAGCCCCCGCCAGGCAGACCCAAAGCATCGCAACCGGCGGCTCCCACGGCATCGCAAAATAGATCCCGATCCCCGTTCCCAGGAATACCGGGCACCACGGCATCAACGCGCCGCGCTGTGCCAGAATGACAGATGTGACCCGGGACCAGAGCGCCATGGTTGTCCTTGTTCCTGCGCTGCGCGACAGGTATCAGGCGCTCAAACTACGCCCCTCATGGTTATCGAAAGGTAAACGCGCCTCATGTCCGCAAACGCTCAAGTCGTGACCCGCTTCGCCCCGTCCCCCACCGGCTACCTGCATATCGGCGGCGCGCGCACCGCGCTGTTCAACTGGCTCTATGCGCGTGGACGCGGCGGGAAATTCCTGCTCAGGATCGAGGATACCGACCGCGAACGCTCGACCCCCGAGGCGACGGCGGCAATCCTCAAGGGCATGGACTGGCTGGGCCTTGACCACGATGGCGAGGTGGTGAGCCAGGCCGCAGGCGCCGAGCGTCACGCCGAGGTTGCGCATCAGCTTCTGGCCGAGGGCAAGGCCTATAAGTGCTTTGCCACGCAGGACGAGATCACCGCCTTCCGCGATGCCGCCCGCGCCGAGGGGCGTTCGACGCTGTATCGCTCACCCTGGCGCGATGCCGATCCGGCGACCCAACCCGACGCACCTTACGTTGTGCGGATCAAGGCCCCGCAAGAGGGCGAAACGGTCATTCGCGATCAGGTGCAGGGCGATGTGACGATCCGCAATGATCAACTGGACGACATGATCCTGCTGCGCTCGGACGGCACGCCGGTCTATATGCTGGCCGTGGTGGTGGATGACCATGACATGGGCGTGACCCATGTGATCCGGGGCGACGATCACCTCAACAACGCGGCGCGGCAGATGATGATCTATGACGCCATGGACTGGGACGTGCCGGTCTGGGCGCATATCCCGCTGATCCACGGCCCGGACGGCAAGAAACTGTCGAAACGCCACGGCGCGCTTGGGGTCGAGGAGTATCAGGCCATGGGCTATCCGGCGGCGGGCATGCGCAACTATCTCGCGCGGCTGGGCTGGAGCCACGGCGATGACGAATTCTTTACCGATGATCAGGCAAAAGAGTGGTTCGACCTGTCGGGCATCGGCAAATCACCGGCCCGGTTCGACTTCAAGAAGCTGGAAAACCTCTGTGGTCAGCATATCGCTGCCGCGGACGATGCTGCACTGCTGCATGAACTGGAGCAATTCCTCGACGTGACCGGTGCTAGCGCTCTCAATGACGAAAAGCGGGCCGGAATGGGGGCTGCGATGTATTGCCTCAAAGAGCGGGCCAAGACCTTCCCGGAACTCATTGAAAAGGCTCATTTTGTACTGGCCGACACGCCGCTGGAACCGGACGAAAAAGCGGCCAAACAGCTCGATCCGGTATCCCGTGGTATACTGGCCTCGTTGACGCCGCATCTGCAAAATGCTAGCTGGACGCGACACGAATTGGAGGCGGTCACATCCCGGGTTGCAGAGGAACACGGGATCAAATTCGGCAAGATGGCAGGACCGCTTCGTGCGGCGCTCGCAGGCCGGGCTGTGACCCCAAGCGTATTCGACATGATGCTGGTTCTGGGCCAGCAAGAGACGCTCACGCGTCTGGCCCAGGCCTCCGTGGCACCGGAACAGGACTAAGACTAGGACTGACCATGTCACGGCACTGTTAGACCGCAGGGGCAGGATGGCCCCGCTTTAGAACGAAGGGACCACCCATGGCTGACACCCAGAAAACCGCACAGTTGACCATTGGCGATCAGAGCTATGATCTGCCGATTCACAGCCCCACCGAGGGCCCGGATGTCATCGACATCCGCAAACTCTATGGCCAGGCAGGTGTGTTCACCTATGACCCCGGCTTTACCTCGACCGCGGCCTGCGACTCGACCATCACCTATATCGATGGCGACGCGGGCGTGCTGCTGCATCGCGGCTACCCGATCGACCAGCTGGCCGGCAAATCGCATTATCTCGAAGTGTGCTTCCTGCTGCTCTACGGCTACCTGCCCACGGCGGCGGAGCTCGAGACCTTCGAGAACACGATCACCCGCCACACCATGATCCATGAACAGATGCACAACTTCTTCCGTGGCTTCCGCCGCGATGCGCATCCGATGGCCACCATGGTGGGTGTGGTTGGCGCCATGTCGGCCTTCTATCACGACTCGACCGACATCTCGGACGAGCGTCAGCGCGAGATCGCCTCGCACCGCCTGATCGCAAAAATGCCGACCATTGCGGCGATGGCCTATAAATATTCCATTGGCCAGCCTTTCGTGTATCCGCGCAACGATCTGGATTACGCGGCGAATTTCCTGCACATGTGCTTTGCCGTCCCGGCCGAGGAATATGTGGTTGACCCGATCCTGGCCCGCGCCATGGACCGGATCTTTACCCTGCATGCCGACCATGAACAGAACGCCTCGACCTCGACCGTGCGTCTGGCGTCCTCCTCGGGGGCCAACCCGTTCGCCTGTATCGCGGCTGGCATCGCCTGTCTCTGGGGCCCGGCCCATGGTGGCGCGAACCAGGCCTGCCTTGAAATGCTCAAGGAAATCGGCTCGGTCGACCGTATCCCGGAATATATCGCCCGCGCCAAGGACAAGAACGATCCGTTCCGTCTGATGGGCTTTGGTCACCGCGTCTACAAGAACTTCGACCCGCGTGCGACGGTGATGAAGCAATCCGCGGACGAGGTGCTGGACCTTCTGGGCGTGGAAAACAACCCGGTCCTCGCCGTGGCCAAGGAACTGGAGCGCGCCGCGCTGGAAGATCCCTATTTCGCCGAGAAGAAGCTGTTCCCGAATGTGGACTTCTATTCCGGCATCATTCTTGAGGCGATGGGCTTCCCGACCTCGATGTTCACGCCGATCTTTGCGCTGTCGCGCACCGTTGGCTGGATTTCGCAGTGGAAAGAACAGCTCGCCGACCCACAGATGAAAATCGGTCGCCCGCGTCAGCTCTACATGGGCGAGACCGCGCGCGACTATGTCGATATCGAAAACCGCTGATCTCGTTTAGAGATTGGTGTGACGCGGGTCCCTCGGGGCCCGCGTTTTACGTTTGGCCTCAGGCCAGCGCCTTGGCCAGCCTTGGCAGGCGGGCTTTCTTCAACAGCGCGCGCATCTGCCAGTCTTCACCGGACAGGTCCCGCGCCTTGGCCAAAACACGGTCCGCCACATTTGCCACCAGATCCGGCTGCGCCTGCCAGACCCCATGCAGGAACCCGTCCGGGTCCTGCCGCATCAGCCCCTCCTCGGCGAGGATATTGCGCGGAAAATCCCTGGCATTCACGGTGCAGATCATATCCGCCGACCCGGCAATCGCCGCCGCCAGAACGTGCACATCCCCCGCATCCGGCAGCCACAGCCGCGCCTCCAGCGAGGGTGGCCACGTCACCTCGGCCCCCGGCCATTTGGCTTGCACCAGCGCAATCTCGCCCCGCGCGATGGTTTCCCCCTCCGGACCGATCTTGCGCGCGGCGCGCGCCCATTCCTCAAGGATGCGGGCCGACCAGAGCGGCGTGAAAACGCCGCGGGCCGCGACGCCCAGAAGCATTTCGCGCATGACGGTGGGATAAATGACGCAGGTGTCGAGCAGGATTTTCACGGCGCGCTCCTTGCTTGCGGGGTCAGGGGGCTTTGCCCCCTCGGCCTTCGGCCTCACCCCCAGGATATTTTCGAGCCAAAGAAGGACCGGGTTGGCTCAAAGACGATAGAACAGCGCCTTGAGATAGCCGCTCTCGGCCAATTGCGGCATCAGCGGATGATCCGGCCCGGCAAAGCCGGTATGGATCAGCGCGCCCTGACGCCCGGCGCGACCGATGCCACGGGTGCAAGCGGTGCGAAAAGCCGCGAGATCGGCGGCATGCGAACAGGAGCAGAGGCCCAGAAAGCCGCCCTCTTTCACCAGCGGTGCCGCCAGGCGGGCAACGCGCTCATAGGCACGCAGCCCCGCATCAAGCGCCTGTTTGGACGGCGCAAAGGCGGGCGGATCGCAGATCACCACGTCGAACAGCGCGCCCTCTTCCATCAGGTCTTCCAGTTGTGCAAAGGCATCGCCCTGCCGAATCCTCAGGCGCTCCGCCGCGCCCATTGCGTCCGCACCCGCCCGCGCCAACTCAAGCGCGGGGGCCGATCCATCGACACAGGTGGCGCGGCCCGCACCCCCCGCCAACATCGCAAGGCCGAACCCGCCAACATGGGAAAACACATCCAGCACCTCGGCCCCCGGCGCGACAAGCCGCTGCGCAAAGGCGTGATTCATCCGCTGGTCATAGAACAGCCCGGTTTTCTGCCCGCCGGTGAGATCCGCCATATAGGGGGCCCCGTTCATAAGCACGGGCAGCGGCGCATCGGGCGCGGTCCCTGCCAGCACGGCAGATACATCGTCCAGCCCCTCCAGCGAACGGGTGCGCCCGGACGCGTTCTTGAGCACATGGGACACGCCCGTTACCTCCTGCAACGCGGCACTCAGCACGTCCAGCCGGACCTCCAACCAAGCGGCGTTGGGCTGCACCACCGCCGTGTCGCCGAACCGGTCGATGACCAACCCCGGCAACCCGTCGGCCTCGGCATGAACCAGCCGGTAGAATGGCGCGTCATAGAGCTGCGCACGCAGGTCGAGCGCGCGTTGCAGCCGGGCCGCGAACCATGCCTGATCGACGACCTCGCCCGGATTTCGCGACAGCACGCGGCCAATGATCTTGGAGTTCGGGTTCGCCGCCACCAGAGCCAGCGGCGCACGATCGGCGTCTTCCAGCACCGCCAGCGCGCCGGGCGCGATCTTTTTGGTCCGCCTGTCTGTCACCACTTCATTGGCAAAGACCCAAGGGCCGCCGTGGCGGATGGCGCGGGCATTGGATTTGGGCTTCAGTCGGATCACGGGCAAATCTGTCATATCGGCCTCTTAGGGCCTCAACGCGCCCGGGGAAAGCCCTGTCGGGCATTTCCGGTTTCGGGCCGATCTGTGCTATGCTGTCTCAAAGGGTAAGAATGCACCCGGCATCCCCTTGTCAAATATCAATCGGCAGGTTAGGTAACACGCGAAGTTAGCGCTAACATATCATTTCCGCAGTGCGAGAGACCCGAACACGCCATGACCCTGAATGCCACCATCGCCGCCGTCACGGAACGCATCCAGAAACGCTCGGAAGCGCGCCGGTCCACATATCTGGACCGTATGCGCGCCGCCGCAGAAGAAGGCCCGCGCCGCGCGCATCTGACCTGCGGGAACCAGGCCCATGCCTATGCCGCCATGGGACAGGACAAGGACCGGCTCTTGGACCGCGCGCCCAACCTGGGCATCGTGACCGCCTATAACGATATGCTCTCGGCGCATCAGCCCTTTGAGACCTATCCCCAGCGGATCAAGGACGCCGCCCGCCGCGCAGGTGGCACCGCGCAGGTCGCGGGCGGGGTGCCGGCCATGTGTGACGGCGTGACCCAGGGTCAGGTCGGCATGGAACTGTCGCTGTTTTCCCGCGACGTCATCGCACTCGCCACTGGCGTGGCGCTGTCGCATAACACCTTTGATGCCGCGGTCTATCTTGGCGTCTGTGACAAGATCGTGCCGGGGCTGGTGATTGCCGCGGCCACTTTTGGCTATATACCCGGCCTCTTCATCCCCGCCGGTCCCATGGTCTCGGGCCTGCCCAATGATGAAAAGGCCAAGGTGCGCCAGCAATTCGCCACCGGCGAAGTGGGCCGGGACAAGCTGATGGAGGCCGAGATGGCCTCCTATCACGGGCCGGGCACCTGCACCTTTTACGGCACCGCCAATTCCAACCAGATGCTGATGGAGTTCATGGGTCTGCACATGCCCGGCACCTCCTTTGTCAATCCGGGCACGCCGCTGCGCGATGCGCTGACCGATGCGGCGACCGAGCGCGCGTTGTCGCTCACCGCGCTTGGCAACCAATACACACCCGTTTGCGATGTGCTGGATGAAAAGGCCTTTGTGAACGGTATGGTGGGCCTGATGGCCACCGGCGGGTCCACCAATCTTGTGCTGCACCTGCCCGCCATGGCGCGCGCCGCCGGGGTCGAACTGGAACTGGAAGATTTCGACGCCATTTCCGATGTCGTGCCGCTGATGGCCAAGGTCTATCCCAACGGTCTGGCGGATGTGAACCATTTCCACGCCGCGGGCGGTCTGGGCTTCATGATCGGTGAATTGCTCGATGCCGGGCTCTTGCACGAGGATGTCACCACCGTCGCGGGCAAGGGGCTGAGCGCCTATGCGCAGGAACCGACCCTGACCGACGAGGGCCTGCAATGGTCCGATGGGGCCAAGCAGAGCCTCAACGACAGGATCCTGCGCCCGGCGTCCGATCCGTTCCAGCCCACCGGCGGGTTGAAACAGATGCATGGCAATCTCGGCCACGGGATGATGAAGGTGTCCGCCGTCGCCCCCGAACGCCATGTGATCGAGGCCCCGGCGCGGGTGTTTCAGGATCAGGACAGCGTCAAGGCCGCGTTCAAGGCCGGTGAGTTCACCTCCGACACCGTGATCGTGGTCCGTTTCCAGGGCCCGAAATCCAACGGCATGCCGGAACTGCACGGGCTGACGCCGACCCTGGCGGTGTTGCAGGATCGCGGGCTCAAGGTGGCGCTGGTCACCGATGGCCGCATGTCGGGCGCGTCCGGCAAGGTCCCCTCGGCCATACATGTCTGCCCCGAAGCCGCAGATGGCGGCCCGTTGGCCAAGCTGCGCGATGGCGATATTGTCCGCGTCGATGCAGTCAACGGCGTGATCGAAACGCTGGCCGAGGATTTTGACAGCCGCCCGGCCGTGACCGCCGATCTCTCGGGTAACGGGCACGGCGTCGGGCGCGAATTGTTCGAAGCTTTCCGCAACAATGTGGGCCTTGCCTCCAATGGCGCGGGCGTGGTGGTCTAGACCCCGCCCTGCCCCTTCTTCTCTTTCCAAATACGCACATGCTCAACGGCAGACACAATCAGAAAGCTCTCCCATCATGACCCCGCAAGACGCAAGCCGAGAAACCGAAGCCCTCTGCCGCCGCGCGCCGGTGATCCCGGTGCTGGTGGTGCATGACGTGGCCCATGCCCGCCCGCTGGCCGAAGCGCTTGTGGCGGGCGGATTGCCCGCTCTGGAGGTCACCCTGCGCACTGAGGCTGCGCTGGAGGTGATCCGCGAAATGGCCAAGGTCGAGGGCGGCATCGTGGGCGCAGGCACGCTGCTCACCCCCGATGATGTCAAGGCGGCGAAGGATGCGGGCGCGCGCTTTGGCGTGACCCCTGGCTGCACCGACCGGCTGCTGGATGCGGTCGAGGCCGAAGACCTGCCCACCCTGCCCGGCGCGGCCACCACGACCGAAGCGCTGCGCCTGCTTGAGCGCGGCTACAGCGTGCAGAAATTCTTTCCGGCCGAGGCCAATGGCGGCGCGCCCGCGCTGAAATCCATTGGCGGTCCGCTGCCGCAGATCCGCTTTTGCCCCACTGGGGGCGTGTCGCTGAAAAACGCGCCGGATTACCTGTCGCTGCCCAATACGCTCTGCGTCGGCGGGTCCTGGGTTGCGCCCAATGATCTGGTCAATGCGGGCGATTGGATAGCTATCGAAGCGCTTGCCCGCGAGGCGGCTGCGCTCGTCCGTTGAAACGCGGTGGGCAGAAATGCCCACCCGACATGGCGTTCGCCCATCCGTCCGTAGGGTGGGCCGTCTTGCCCACCACCCCGGCTCACCTGTCGCGCGACCGCCATCCGCCGCGCCGTCTGGGGGCTTCGGCCTTGGCCAGCCCCTCTTGAAGCACCTTTGTCATCGGATGGTCCGGATGGGTCCCGCCATAGCGTTCCAGCATGGCCACGATCCCGGAGCGCATCTCGCCCTCAAAGGACAGCGCCCAGTCAAGGAAAATCGACCGGCACTCACCCTCGGTGATTCCCTCGATCCGGTAGCTCTCAAGGATCAGCCCGCGCGGATCCAGCGCATCGCCTTTTCTCATGCTTTACTCTCCTCCGGCAACGCGCCGGTGATGGCGGCATCGGAGGCCTCGCGCATGTCCGCCAGCGTCGCAGTCAGGTCCTCCAGCGTCTCCGCGCCGCATTCACGCAGCAAAAACGCCGCTCCGCCTCCCGACAGCTCCGCGACATCCAGCGGCTTGTCCGACAAGAGCCGCGATGCCATCTGCAGCGCGCCGTGCAATGCGTAGCTGTCCGTCAATTGCGCAACAGCGGCTTCGCCCAGCACGCCCGCGCGCCCGGCGGCGGCCAGCCCCTCGGCGGTATCGCGTGCCGCGCAGCCGTCGATCAGCGCCCCGGCCTGCGCGATCAGTTCGATATCCTGCATCCGGCCCGGCCCGATCTTGGCATCCAGCGACCCGCCCGGGCTTTTCGCAGCGGCAATGCGCGCGCGCATATCGGCCACCTCGCGCAGCACCTCACCCTTGTCGCGCTGTCCCATGAGCGACCGGCGCAGGGTCTCAACATCTTCGCCCAATCCTGCGGCCCCGGCCACGCACCGCGCGCGCGTCAGCGCAAGATGTTCCCAGACCCAGGCCTCGGTCTTCTGGTAGCTCTCAAAACTCTGCCACGAGGTCGCCACCGGCCCCTGCGTGCCCGAGGGGCGCAGCCGCATATCCACCTCATACAGCCGCCCCTCGGCCATTGGCGCGGTCATCGCCGTGACCAGCGCCTGGGTCAGCCGCGCGTAATAGGCCCGCGCCGCCAGCGGGCGGCGGCCCTCGGAATATTCCACCCCATCGGCGTCATAGATCACGATCAGGTCGAGATCGCTCTGCGAGGTCAGCCGCGCCGCCCCCAGAGAGCCCATGCCCAGCACCATCGCGCCGCGTCCCGGCGCCGTCCCGTGTTTCTCGGCAAACTGCGCCACAACGACGGGCCAGAGCGCCGCCAGGTTGGCCTCGGCCAGGTCGGCATAGTGCTGCCCGGCCTCAAACGCGTCGATCAGCCCCCGCAAATGATGCACGCCAATGCGGAAATGCCATTCCTTGGCCCAGCGGCGCGCCGCATCCAGCTGCCGCTCATAATCGCTTTCCCGCGCCAGAACATCCGCCAGCGACGCGGTCAACGCCGCCACGCCGGGCCAGTCGGCAAAGAAATCGCCGCCAATCACCGCATCCAGCACACCGGCATTGCGCGACAGGTATTTCGCCAGCGCCGAGGAGGTGCCGACGATATCGGCCAAAAGGTCGATCAGTTGCGGATTGGCCTCGAAGAGCGAGAAAAGCTGAACCCCGGCGGGCAGTCCCGACAGGAACCCGTCAAAAGCGTTGAGCGCCTCGTCGGGGCGCGCGGAATCGGACAGTCGGCGCAGGATTTCCGGGCGAATACGGTTGAAAATCTCCTGCGCGCGGGGGGAGCGCAGCGCGGGATAGCTGCGCCAGCGACTGGTGATCTCGGGATCGAACTCATCCTCGGGCGCGGGTGCGGCTGCCGGATCGGGCGCAAAGAACGCCTCGGTACGTTCATGCACCTCGGTCAGCCTCTCGCGGATCTCCTTTTGCATCGAGGCCACATCACGGCCCATCATCGCCGCGATCCGTTCGAACCCTTCGTCATTATTGGGCAGCAAATGGGTCTGCGCATCGCCCACCATCTGCAAACGGTGCTCCACCTCGCGATGGGCGCGGTAGTGATCGGTCAGAATGTCGGCCAGTTCCTGCGGCAGCCAGCCCTTTTTCGCCAACACCGCCAGCCCCTCGACCGTCCCGCGCACCCGTAGCTCGGGATCGCGCCCGCCGGCGATAATCTGTTGGGTCTGGGTAAAGAACTCGATCTCGCGGATGCCGCCGCGCCCCAGTTTCATATTATGCCCCGGCAGGGTGATCGGCCCGCCCAGCCCCTTATGCGCCCGGATGCGCAGCCGCATGTCATGGGCGTCCTGGATGGCGGCGAAATCCAGATGTTTGCGCCACACGAAAGGCCGCAGCGTTTCAAGGAACCCCTCGCCCGCTTTGATATCCCCCGCACAGGCCCGCGCCTTGACATAGGCCGCGCGCTCCCATGTGCGGCCAAGGCTCTCATAGTAGCGCTCCGCCGCCTCCATCGCCATGCAGACCGGCGTCACTGACGGGTCGGGGCGCAGGCGCAGATCGGTGCGGAACACATAGCCTTCGCCGGTCTGGTCGTTGAGCATCGCTGCCATCTTGCGCGTGGCGCGGACAAGGCTGGCGCGGGCGTCGTGATAGTCATCCGGGTCGAACTGCGTCTCGTCAAACAGGCAGATCAGGTCGATGTCGGAGGAATAATTCAGTTCTCCCGCCCCCATCTTGCCCATGGCCAGCGCCACCATACCGCCGCCCTGTTCGGCGTCCTGCTCAGACTTGCCGGGCAGCTTTCCGCGCTTGATCTCATGCCCCACCGTGGCGCGGATCGCCAGATGCGCTGCCAGATCGGCAAAGCGGGTCAGCGTGCCGGTGACCTCCTCCAGCGGCCAGACCCCGCCCAGATCGGCCAGCGCGGTCAAAAGCGCGATGCGCCGCTTGCCCTGTCGCAAAGCCGAGGGCAGCGCATCGGGGGCGGTCTCGCGCAGATCGGAAAAGAGCCGCTCCACCGCCGCCTCCGGGTCGTCAAACGCCTCGGGCAGCCAATCGGTCTCTTTCTCGGCCAGGGTCTTGAGATAGGGGCTGCACCCTCCGGTGCCCTCCAAAAGCCCGGCCAGGGGCGCGGAGAGATCGGGCACGAGCGCACGGGTTTCCGCCCCGCGATCGGGATCAAAGGGACGGGGGCAGCGGGTCATTCGGCTTTCAAAATTCATGGATCGAGTTGTGCATGGGGGCAATGGGGCGTCAAGCGCGCAGAGCGCAAAGACCCGAAATCTTCAAAAGATTTCGGACCGATTTCTTTGAAAGAAATCGGTGCCTTAGTCTTGACGCAGGGCATTCGTGCCGGTTCTCTGACCGCAAAACGGAGAGCATCATGAGCAAATCCCTCAAACGCGTGGCCCGGGCGCTGAACACCGCAGGGATCGACACCGAGATCATCGAAGTGGGCCGGTCGCGCACAGCACAAGAGGCCGCTGACGCGGTGGGCTGCCATATCGACCAGATCGCCAAATCCATCATCTTTCGCGGGCAAGAGAGTGGCGAGGCGCTGCTGTTTCTCACCGCAGGTGGCAATCAGGTCTGCGCCGAAAAGGCCAGCGCATTGGCGGGCGAAGCGCTGGGCAAGGCGGATGCGGCGCTGATCCGCGCGCAAACCGGCTTTGCCATTGGCGGTGTCGCGCCGCTGGGCCATGTGAACCCGATCCGGGCATGGCTGGACCCCCGGTTGCTGGATTTCACCGAAATCTGGGCCGCGGGCGGCACGCCGCGGCATGTCTTTGCAATGAATCCGGCTGATCTGGCACTGACAACGGGCGCACAAGCCTCTGATTTCACTCAGCAATCAAAATAAATGTAAAAAACATTCACATCCAGCCTTGCAAGGTGGCTCCGGCATCCTCATCTCTTGTGATGTGAAAGGCATTCACATTCAACGTCAACCACGGAGAGAGACATGACCACCGCCGCCACCGAAGTTCAAATGACTGCCCCCCGCGCGTCCAGGCAAAACTGGTTCGCCCGGTCCGAGGCCTGGCTTGACAGCAAGGGCAAGGGCGCATGGATCGCCGCTGCGGTTCTTGGCCTTGTGTTCTTCTGGCCTGTTGGCCTCGCCCTTCTTGCCTATATGATCTGGAGCAAACGCATGTTCGGAGACTGCAGCAAATCCCGCCGTTCGGGTGGCCATTCCGCCCGCTGGAACGCCATGAAACCCTCGGGCAACAGCGCCTTTGACGCCTATAAGGAAGACACGCTGCGCCGCCTGCAGGAAGAGCAGGAGAATTTCGAGGCCTTCCTCGAACGCCTGCGCGCCGCCAAGGACAAGGCCGAGTTCGACGAGTTCATGGAAGATCGCGCCAAGGAGGCCGCCACGGCCCGCGAAGAGCGCGACGAAAAAGAAGACGCCTGAACCACAGGCTGACACCACGCGGCCTGGCCCCTCAATCGGGGGCCCGGCCTTTGCCTAACGCGACCACGAGGACCAAGATGCACAGCGCCGCCCTGCCCGATCCGCATTACCAGCCGGAATTCTACGCCGATATCCCGCCCAAGCGGCTCATTGCATGGGTGATCGATGTGGGCCTGATCCTTGGCCTGACGCTGATCGTCATTCCCTTCACCGCCTTTGTGGGCCTGTTCTTCATGCCCCTGCTCTACGCCACGCTGGGCTTCTTCTACCGGGTCCTGACGCTGGCGGGCGGCTCGGCCACGCTGGGCATGCGGGTCATGTCGATCGAGCTGCGCAACGCCGAAGGTCACCGCCTGTCGCTGGGCGAGGCCGCGTTGCACACGCTGGGCTATTATATCTCTTTCGGCATGGCGCTGGTGCAGCTGGTCTCGGTGATCTTCATGCTGACCTCGGAACGCGGCCAGTCCTTGACCGACATGGTTATGGGCACCGTGATGCTGAACCGCCGCGCCTGATTGATCCCGGCCAAAATGCAGAACATCGCCGCCGCCCGAGCCAGACGCTTGGCGGCGGCGCAATTCGTTGGTATCGTCACAAAAACGTATCACTCCAGACCCTAAAGGGCCCCGTCATGCGACACACACTGCCGCTTGCGCCGCAGTTCTACGTTACCGCACCACAGCCCTGTCCCTATCTTGAGGACCGGATGGAGCGGAAACTGTTTACCGCGCTGCAGGGGGAGTCTGCCGAGCGGTTGAATGACGCGCTGTCCAAACAGGGCTTTCGCCGGTCGCAAAACGTGCTCTACCGCCCGTCCTGCACCGAATGTTCGGCCTGCATGTCGGCGCGCATCCGGGTGGACGCCTTCACCCCGTCGCGCAACCAGCGCCGCACCATCCGGCGCAATGAGCATCTTGAGCGCCGCGCCACCTCGCCCTGGGCCACCGATGAGCAATATGAGCTGTTCCGCGCCTATCTGAACGACCGCCACGCCCAGGGTGGCATGGCCGATATGGACGTGTTCGAATTCGCAGCGATGATCGAGGAAACCCCGATCCGCTCGCGGGTGATCGAATATACGGACCGCAAGTCGCGGGCGCTGACCGCTGTCTGCCTGACCGATGTGCTCGATGACGGGCTGAGCATGGTCTATTCCTTCTATGCGCCCGACCTGCCCCGGCAATCGCTGGGGACTTGGATGATCCTTGATCATATCGAGATCGCACGCGAGGCGGGGCTTCCTTATGTCTACCTGGGTTACTGGGTGCCGGGATCGCCCAAGATGGGCTACAAGGCCAAGTTCTCGGGGCTCGAGGTTTATATGGGCGGCGAATGGCAACCGATGCGCAACCCGGATGAATTTTCCTCCGAAAGCCATCCGCTGTCGACCGATCCGATTGCCGAACAGGTGGCCAATATCTCGCTGCCGGATCTGAGCCCGCGGAGTCGCTGAGCGCAGGTAGATTTCCGGCTCCGGACGGTATGGCACAAAGCGATGCCTCAATTTTGAAAAGGCGTCGCACTACATAGGTCAAGCCGCGGACAGGTGCAATCAACGGGAGAAAGGTGTTGATTTCTGACAACCCGACACCAAGTCTAACCCAGATATAAAGGGAGAAAACGATGGATCGCGACGCCTATGTAGAGAAGATGAAAGCCAAGCTCGACGAGTGGAACGCTGAAATCGAAAAATTTCAGGCCAAGGCCAAGGTCGCCGAGGCCGAGAACCGGGCCAAGTATCACGAGCAAATCAGCGAAATGCGCAAGCAACGCGACGAGGCGCAGGACAAGCTGAAGGAAGCGCAGGCTGCCAGCGATGCGGCATGGGATGACATGCAAAAAGGCATGGAGAATGCATGGGAGAATATCTCCAGCTCATTTCAGAAGGCCTGGAACCGGTTCCAGTAAAATCAAAGGGGTACGGCGCACAGCGCGCAGTCACCTGACAACGAAAAAGGCCGGGCATCCAGACCCGGCCTTTTCCATTCTTGTCTGTCCCGAAGGTCAGTTCCCGACCAGATCCGGGAAGATCGTGACAATCTGCGGGAAGAACCACAGGATCGCCAGTCCCACCACCTGGATCAGCACGAAGGGGATGATGCCCTGATAGATATGGGCCGTCGTGACCTCTTTGGGCGCCACGCCGCGCAGGTAGAACAGCGCAAAGCCAAAGGGTGGCGTCAGGAACGAGGTCTGGAGGTTCACCGCGATCATGATCGTGACCCATTTGGGATCAAACGTGCCGCCATAGATCACCGGCCCCACGATAGGGATCACGATATAGATGATCTCAAGGAAATCGAGCACGAAGCCAAGGATGAACAGCACCAGCATCACGATCAGGAAGACCTTGAACTCATTGTCAAAGCTCTGAAGGAACTGCTGAATGTAATGTTCCCCGCCGAACGAGATCACCACGAGGTTCAGAAGCTGCGAGCCGATCAGGATGGTGAACACCATCGAGGTCACCTTGGCGGTTTCACGCACAACCGGTGACAGGATCCCGCCCTTGAACAGCACCCAGAGCGCATAGAACAGCCCGAAGATGGCGTAGAGATAGGCCGCCTGCGCCACGAAGAAGGCGATCCAGCTTTCCAGCGGCACCTCTTCCAACCCGATCCGCAGGTCGAAATTGACACCCACAAGGATCATGATGACCACCGCGAATGTGGTGTTCAGGATGATCTTGCCGGATTTGTTGTCATCCGCCAGCTTGCGATAGGCCGCCAGCATGATCGCCCCGCCCGCCCCAAGCGCCGCCGCAGGCGTCGGGTTGGTGATCCCGCCAAGGATCGAACCCAGCACCGCCACGATGAGCACCAGCGGCGGGAAGACCACGCGCAACAGGTCGTTCTGTGACAACAGCCCCGCCGCGTAGCGCACACCGTAAAGCGTCATGACCAGCGGGATCGCGATGATCAACAGCGTGACACCCGAACTTGTCAGCGGATTGATGAACAGGATGTCCGCCGCCAGCGCCAGCACGATCCCCAGCCCGCCGATGAGCAGCGGTGTCGGATCAGCCGAGGGCGAGATGCCCCGAGCCGTGGTCAGCACCAGACCAAGCATCAGGAAGGCCACGGCAATGCCGGTGCCAATCGGTGCGGCAGCGGCCAGCTTGTCCTGAAGCGCGGCTGCGCGTTCCTCTTCGGTCAGCTCGCGCGCCTCAGCCACGCCGCCCGCCTCGTCAATCACCTGTTGTTGGGCGACGGCGGCATCCCATGCCTCCTGCCCGTGCAGCTCGATCATCGAAGCCTGGCATTCTTCGCTCACATTGGTGCGCAGGCTTGCGGTCTGACCGGCATCCGAGAAGCTGTCGACGGTGACATTTTGCGTGCCAACCATGTTGACCTGACCCAGCGCAATCATGCCGACGATCAGACCGACGGGCACGAACAGGAACCATGTCAGCGCCTCACTGCGCGTGCGCACTTCGCCGCCATTGTCGCCCAGCTCGACCGCCGGGGCCTTGGACGGGTTCAGCAGCGCATAGCCAAAGGCATAGAGACCATAGAGACAGGCCAGCATGATGCCCGGAATCAGCGCCGCCTGAAACAGCGTTCCGACCGAGACCACCGCAGGCTCACCCAGATAGGTCAGCGCGTCCGAACAGCCCGCCAGATTGGCGCGTTGCTCCTGCGCGGCGGAATAGAGATCGCCCGCCAGCGTGCCCAAAAGCACGATCACGATGGAGGGCGGGATGATCTGCCCCAGCGTGCCAGAGGCCGCGATGACCCCGGTGGCCAGTTGTGGCGAGTACCCGGCCCGCAGCATGGTGGGCAGGGACAAAAGCCCCATGGTCACCACCGTCGCCCCCACGATGCCTGTCGAGGCCGCAAGGAACGCGCCCACAACCACCACCGACACCGCCAGACCGCCGGGCAGCGGGCCAAACACCCGCGCCATGGTGGTCAGAAGGTCATTGGCGATCCTCGAGCGTTCCAGCGTGATCCCCATCAGCACGAACATCAGCACCGCCAGCAGCGTCTCGATGGACTGCCCCGCCAGAACCCGTTCGTTCATCCGGTTCACGACAAAGGAGATATTGCGGTCCAGCGCCTGTTCCCAGCCGCCGGGGAAGACCGGCGTCTCGTATCTTGGCAATTCCGGGTATCGGAAGATCGAGATTGCGTCTGATCGCACTCCTTCGGCGATCAGAGCACTATAGGCCTCGGATCCGGTATCAATCGCCTGGTGGATCAGCAGCCCCGCTGAATCCAGCGCGGCGATGACCCCAAAGGAAATGACCCCGGCCCCGCCAATGGCAAAGGCCACCGGAAAGCCTGACAGGATGCCTCCGAAGAGGCAGAGAAAGACGATGATCAGGCCGATCTCGACGCCATCAAGTCCAAATAGCATGTGAACTGCCCCCTAGGATCCGAATTCAGTCATGACGCGCCACCGGCGCGTGCCCATTTTGCCCGTCAGAGCCACGGAACGAGCGTGGCGATCTGGGTGATCGAAAGATCGGTTCGTGGCTCTGACGGGCAAAATGCGCCGCGTCCCCTTCGGGATTTCGAAAAAATCCGCCATCGCCACGTTATTTCCGCTCGCAAGGGGGCCACCCTTGCTGCGCGAAAATGCCTCGCGCTGGCGGATTTTGTTCTGAAACCGGTGGTGCGTCATGACTGAATTCGGATCCTAATGTTTTTCTTCGATCGCGTGCACAAGCTCGGCTTCTTCGCTGCCCAGAATGTCACGGTCGAGATATTTGCCTTCGCTCTCTTCGCCTTCTTTCCATTCAAGGAAAGAGCGGAAGAAAAACGCCCATGCGTGGATGAACACCAGACCGGCGTAAGCGACCAGAAGCACCTTGAAGAGGAAATAGGCGTCAAACCCGTTGGGCGAAAAGCCGATGGTCTCCACGTTCCAGCGCAGCGCACGAGCCTTGGCCAGCAGCCGGTCAATCGTGTCCGAGGCCGAGGGTTTCGGCACCACCAGATGCCGCCACAGGAAGTACCAGCCATACATCCAGGTCACGACCGCGGCGGGCATCATGAAAAGCCACGATCCCAGCATGTCCACAACGCGTTTGGCGCGGAAGGAAATCGAGGAATAGACAAGGTCCACTCGCACGTGTCCGCCCTGAACGAATGTATAGGTCACGCACAGGGCGACGATCATCGCGTTGTAAAGCTTCAGCTCTTCTGCCCACCAGCTCACATCGCGGGTCAGCACCGAACCAAAGCCAAGCGAGATTTCGGCCGCCGCGAAAATCCGCTGTATGAAGACGATGATGATCTGTTGCAGCACCATCAACAGCCCGGCCCAGGCAAAGAGCCGCCCGACCCCGTTGGCAAAGCCCTCAAGCACCCGCGTCACGCCCCACAGGAAGCGGTTCGACCAGATGCCGACGGCTGTGATGACGAGAAAGGTGACGAAGATGACAAAGAAAAACTCGACCGATCCGCCATAATAGATCAGCCGCATCAGCGCCTGTTTGTCCTCGGTGCTCTCGAACCCACCGATCCAGCTGAGCCAGGAACTCGGGTGAGTGAGCGCATATCCGAGGTTGTAGAATGCCAGTCCGATATTCGAAACCAGCCAGCCCAACCCGTCCAGCATCTTTGCCCCCTTGGAATAGCAAGGCAGACGGGGTTTCGCCCCATTCCGCCGAAAAGCCCCCGGCATGTCTGCCGGGGACCTGTGTCATGTCATGCGACGGGCCGTTTAGCCCAGCACGCGGTCACGCTGGCTTGCGAATGCGTTGATCGATTTGTCGATCCAGCCGGCCGAGGATTTCATGGACTCTTCGGCGCTGTTGCGGATTTTCGCGAACAGCTCGTCGTCCATATACTCGTCCAGCGTATCGCTTGCGGCCTGGCCAAAGGCATCCCAGACACTGTCAGGGAATTCCAGTACCTTCACGCCCGACGCCTGCAGACGCTGCAGCGCCGCACCGTTATTGGCGAGGAACTGGGTCAGGTTCCAGATATGCGCCTCGGAGGCCGCGGTCTCGATGATGGCCTGATGACCCGGCGACAGGCTGTCAAACACGTCGCGGTTGGTGGCCAGCGACAGGGTGGCTGCGGGTTCATGGAAACCGGCGGTGTAGTAGAACTTGGTGATTTCCTGGAAACCGGCCTTTTCATCCGCCCAAGGGCCGATCCACTCGGTGCCGTCGATGGCACCCGAGGCCAGTGCCTGATACACTTCGGAGCCGGGCAGGTTCTGCACCGATGCGCCCAGCTTGCCAAGCGCCTGACCGCCCATGCCGGGCATCCGGAACTTGAGACCCTGGAAGTCCTCGGGGCTGGTGATTTCCTTGTTGAACCAACCGCCGGCCTGTGCGCCGGTGTCGCCGCCGAGGAAGGATTTCAGGCCAAAGATCTGGCCCAATTCGTCATGCAGCTCTTTGCCGCCGTCCTGGTAATACCAGTTGGCCTGTTCCAGCGATGTCATGCCAAAGGGCACAGCCGTAAAGAACTGATAGCCCGGGTGCTGACCGGTAAAGTAGTAGTCGGCCCCGTGATACATGTCCGCCTGACCGGCTGTCACGGCGTCGAACACTTCGAACGCGCCCACAAGCTCGCCCGCGGCCTTGAGGTCGATGGTCAGGTCGCCATCGGTCATGGCGGTGATGGTGTCGGCGCAGCGCTGGGCCGCGTCATGCACACCGGCCAGACCCCGGCCCCATGTGGTGACCATGGTCAGGGTCCGCTTGCCCTGCGCATAGGCCGGTGCGGCAAGAGTGGTTGCCGCGGCGGCCGAGCCGCCAAGAGCCGAGGTTTTCAGAAAAGAACGACGATCCATATTTGGTCCTCCCAATTGTTTTTTGCCCGCGCCTGCCCCCTCGCTCCTCAGCGATGCAGGTGCGGGCGGATCGTTTACAACGAGGCAAACCCTAGCGGCGGTCTTGGTGATAAGAAATACCTAGTAACCCGTAGCGCGGTGGATTTTTCGGCGGCTCGGCTTGGTTTTGGGCTCAATGATAACGATAACGCAGCCCGGGCGGCCCTGCCCCGCCCTAGGTGTTTGATCCCACGGTTTGATGGTGTGATTTTTTCTCAGGAATTGAAGGAAGCATTATGGGACAAGTTCGTCACGGGAGCGCCACGACCACGTACGCCGTCAGAGCTGCAATAC
>NZ_JAQIOZ010000010.1 GCF_028023675.1 Primorskyibacter aestuariivivens
CACCGGCTCCGCCCTCGCCGAAAAGTTTTGCGATCCTTGACGCGGGCTGATTTGGGGGCCATCCGGAGGATATGCTTCCGCACTCATGTGTGTGTGTTTTGACGGTAGGTTTGCCCGACCCGAGCAGGCAAACGGCCCGACCGGACGCGGGAGACGGATGAAGCGGCGGGATCGTTTTGCCCCGCAAAACAGACCAGAGCGCAATCCGGCGGAGCGGCCGGGGAGGGACGTGCTCGCGAGGCGGGCAAACCGGGGGCCTAGGTGCGACGCCGCGGTGAGGCCGCATGGCCGAATGCGCGACGGACCGAAGGGCCGTTCTCCCTTGCGACACGCAAAGCCGAGCTGGGGAGCCCGCAAGGCTTAGCCCAAGGTCAATGTGCAGGTGACTCCGCTGCCGACTATAAGGATTACTTGTCTAAGCATTCGACGTGATGGGCGGGAAGCAGACTTTCGCTGCTATCGAATTTTGAGAAGTACCTATTTGAGATATGAAGAGTTCGTCCCAAACACCGGGACAAGCATCGACAACCTTGGCTTTCTATTTGGAGCCTGTACGTCCTTTGAGTCAGGTTACCCCGACGACGGACACTCACGACACAGGTTTGTCAAATATACAATCGCCTTAAGTTGGCCTTAGCTCACCAGGATGCTCTTACCTCCGTACTCGGCCACCGCGCCCAGCATCTCTTCGATACGGATCAACTGGTTGTACTTCGCCAACCGGTCCGAGCGTGCAAGAGAGCCGGTCTTGATCTGACCACAGTTGGTCGCAACAGCGAGATCAGCTATGATAGAGTCTTCGGTCTCACCCGACCGATGCGACATGACATTGGTCATGCGGGCGCGGTGCGCCATACCGACGGCCTCGAGCGTCTCGGTCAGAGTGCCGATCTGATTCACCTTGACCAGCATCGAGTTTGCGCATCCCCGCTCGATGCCCATCGCAAGACGCGCCGGGTTGGTCACAAACAGGTCATCCCCTACGAGCTGAATCTTGTCACCCAGCCGGTCGGTCAACAACTTCCAGCCGTCCCAATCATCTTCCGAACAGCCATCCTCGATCGAGACGATAGGATAGTCGTCGCAGAGCCGCGCGAGGTAGTCGACATTCTCCTCGGATGTCAGCAACAAGCCTTCGCCATTCATGTTGTATTTGTCGTCGCGGTAGTACTCAGTCGCAGCACAATCCATGGCCAGGTAGAAGTCCTCGCCAGGCTTGTAGCCTGCATTCTCAATCGATTTGAGGATAAAATCCAGCGCATCGCGGGTCGAGCCGATCTCTGGAGCGAAGCCGCCTTCGTCGCCGAGGCCGGTCGACATGCCGGCCATCGAAAGCTCTTTTTTCAGCGTGTGGAACACTTCCGAGCCCATGCGCACGGCTTCGCGTATGTTCGCCGCCGCAACCGGCACAATCATGAATTCCTGGATGTCGATCGGATTGTCGGCATGCTCTCCCCCATTGATGATGTTCATCATGGGCACAGGCAAGACGCGTGCCGAAGTTCCGCCGACATAGCGAAAGAGCGGTTGACCGGTGGACTTGGCCGCTGCTTTGGCAACGGCCAGCGACACTCCGAGTATGGCGTTTGCGCCAAGGCGACCTTTGTTTTCGGTGCCGTCGAGTTCGCACATGGCCATGTCAATGGCCACCTGTTCGGTAGCGTCAAAGCCGACGATGGTCTCGGCGATCTCTGTGTTGACCGCCGCCACTGCCTCTAGAACTCCCTTGCCCATGTAGCGCGCCATATCACAATCGCGGCGCTCAACCGCTTCGTGCAAGCCGGTGGAGGCCCCTGATGGCACGGCAGCACGGCCAAGCGTGCCGTCGTCGAGGGTGACATCGACTTCGACAGTAGGGTTTCCCCGGCTGTCAAGGATTTCGCGTGCGTGGATGTCGATGATGGAGCTCATGGTGTTTCAGCCTTGTTCATTTTGATCAGCGGAAGGTCGCGACACGGATGTTGTTGGTGCTTCCCACTTGCCCGAAAGGGACACCTGACAAGACCACCATCTTGTCCCCGACATTCGGTGCCAGAAGGCGCTGGCATTCCGACCTGGCTGTTTCGACCATGCTGTCATAGTCCTCCGCTGTCGCCTCCAGAACCGAGCGGGCGCCCCAGACCAAAGCCATTCGGCGCGATACGGATTGGTCGCGAGTCATCACGATCAAAGGCAGTTTTGGACGTCGTGCCGCAATGCGCAGGCCTGTCAACCCTGACATGGAATAGGCCATGATGCACTTTGCGTGCAGTGCGCATGCGAGCGTTGCACCAGTATCGGCAATGGCATCGGCATCCGTCTGTGATGGCTCGCGCGAGGCTGTCATCGCCTTGGTGTAAAACGCATGACTTTCGGTTGATCGGATGATCCGGTCCATCACCTCGACGGCCTCAGACGGATAGGCTCCGGTCGCGCTCTCCGCCGACAACATCACGGCATCGGCACCATCATAGATTGCGGTGGCGACGTCTGACGCTTCGGCGCGGGTGGGCGCGGGGGAGGCTGTCATGGATTCCAGCATTTGCGTGGCCACGATCACCGGGCGGCAGGCGCGGCGGCACAGCGCGATGATTTCCTTTTGCCGCGCGGGCACGTCTTCGGGCGGGATTTCCACGCCGAGGTCGCCACGGGCAATCATGATGGCATCGGACCGGTTGATGATCGCGTCGATGCCGTCGAGCGCGGATGGCTTCTCGATCTTCGAGATCAGACCAGCCCGGCCGTCGATGATCCGGGCGATTTCATCGAGATCGGAGGATTTCTGCACGAAAGACAGCGCCACCCAGTCGACGCCGTGGGCAAGGCCGAACTCAAGATCTGCTCGGTCCTTTTCGGTTAGCACCGGCAAGTCGAGCACGCAGTCGGGCAGGTTGACCCCTTTGCGGTCGCTGACCTTGCCGCCTTCGATGACTTCGGCCTCAAGTTTGCCCGCCTGCTTGTCGGTAATTCTAAGTCGCACGCGCCCATCGTCGATGAACACCCGATGGCCCAGCTCAATAGCCGCGAATATCTCAGGGTGAGGCAAAGGCAGACATGTATCGTCTTTGGCCGTTTCAACGGGTAGAAAGCATACCTTCTCATGTCGGTCGAGAATACGAGCGCCACCGGCAATTCGCCCAAGTCTGATCTTCGGTCCCTGCAAATCCTGGAGGATCCCAATCGGCACGCCGACCTCGCTTTCCAAAGCACGGATTGCTGCGATGGTGGTCGCATGAATGTCATGTTCGCCATGGCTGAAATTCAGCCGGAAGGTATCAACCCCCTTGTTGAACAGGCTGCGTAACATGAACGGCGAGGCGCTGGCTGGCCCAACGGTTGCAACGATCTTGGCGCGTCTTTCGCGGATCATGGGATGTCCTTCGGTTAGGCCTGAGCAGGCGTCAAAGCACCACGACGGCGCGGAAATCATTCACATTGGTTAGGGTCGGCCCGGTGCGAATCAGGTCACCAGTGGCCTCGAACAGCGAATAGCTGTCGTGGTTCCTCAGATTGACAGTGCCATCCAGGCCTTTTGTTTGCGCGCGCTCCAGAAAGTCTGGGCCGATCACAGCACCAGCGGCATCTTCGGTGCCGTCGATTCCGTCGGTGTCCACCGCCAGGGCGTGAATGCCGGGATGGCCGTTCAGGGCAATCGCGAGGCTCAGCAGGAACTCGGTGTTCCGTCCGCCGCGCCCCGAGGAAGTATCGCCAATGGACACGGTTGTCTCACCCCCTGACAGCAAGACCACCGGGGCACGCGCTGGCGCAGCGTGACGGGCAACAGATTTCGCGATGCCCGCCATGGCAATGCCCAACTCGCGCGCCTCGCCTTCCAAGGCGTCCCCCAGCAGAACCGGCGTCACTCCAGCCTCTCGCGCCACCGTCGCTGCGGCCTCCAGCGACATCTGCGGTGTCGCGATCATCCTGAAATCGACCTCGAAATCAGTGGTTTTCTCGGCTTTAGCTAAAAGGATTTCACGCGCAGTCAACGGCAGGTCCGGGCCAAGCCGGTCGACCAGCTGCGAGAGGTCGTCGCCCGAAGAGGGGTCAGGCACAGTCGGTCCAGACGCAACAGCCGCAGGATCGTCGCCAGGGACATCGGAGATCGCAAGAGTCACCAATCTCGCTGGACTTGCAGCCTGAGCCAACCCGCCACCCTTGATCTTCGACAGCCTGCGCCGAACGCGGTTCATATCGTCGATGGTCAGGCCGGATTTCAGCAGCAGCTTGTTGACCGTGATCTTCTCTTCCAAGGTCAGCGGCGGTGTCGGCATCGGCATCAGCGCCGATCCGCCGCCCGAGATTAGCGCAATCACCAGATCGCCCTTTCTGGCGGCTTTTGCCGTTTGCAGAATGTCGCGTGCCGCTTCCAAGCCTGCCGCATCGGGTACGGGATGGGAGGCTTCTCGCACCGAAATGCGATCGGTGGGGACCGCGTGGCCAAAGCGGGTTACGACGATGCCCGAAAGCTCGACATCGGGCCAGGCTTTCTCCAGGGCACGCGCCATAGCCGCGGCTGACTTGCCCGCGCCGATGACGATGCAGCGACTCGTGGGCTTTTCAGGCAGGTGCCGTGCCAGAACCATCGCCGGGTCAGCTGCCGCGATGGCAGCCGTCATCATGCGGCGCAGCAGCGCCTTTACATCGTCCTCGGTCATTTGGCTGTCCTCAGATATTCTCGCCGCGGATCGCGTCGCAGACCGCATCAGTGACGTCCTGAGTGGTCGCTGTGCCGCCCACATCCGGGGTCATGATGCCTTCGGCGCACACCTTTTCCACGGCGCGCATCAGACGTTCCGCCGCAGCGGTCTCGCCCAGATGCTCCAGCATCTGGCTTGCGGTCCAGAAGGTGGCAACTGGATTGGCGATCCCCTTGCCGGTTATGTCGAAGGCCGAACCGTGGATTGGTTCGAACATTGACGGATAGCGGCGCTCGGGGTCAATGTTGCCGGTGGGCGCAACGCCGAGAGACCCCGCCAACGCGCCGGCAAGATCAGACAGAATATCTGCGTGCAGGTTGGTGGCCACAATCGTGTCGAGCGATTTCGGGTTCTTAACCATGCGAACGGTCATGGCGTCGACCAGCATTTTGTCCCAAGTCACATCCGGGAAATCCTTGGATACTTCCAGCGCAATTTCGTCCCACATCACCATGCCGTGGCGCTGTGCGTTGGACTTGGTCACGACAGTCAGGAATTTGCGAGAGCGCGACTGTGCCAGTTTGAAGGCATAGCGCATGATCCGCTCTACGCCGACGCGGGTGAAGATCGACACTTCAGTCGCCACTTCCTCCGGCATTCCCCGATGGGCGCGACCGCCTACGCCGGAATATTCGCCTTCTGAGTTTTCGCGCACGATCACCCAGTCAAGATCGCCCGGGCCAACTCCGGCCAGCGGCGAGGAAATTCCCGGCAGGATCTTAGTTGGGCGCACGTTGGCGTATTGGTCAAAGCCCTGGCAGATCGGCAGGCGCAGACCCCAGAGCGTCACGTGATCGGGCACGTCCGGCGCGCCAACCGCACCGAAAAAGATTGCGTCGAAATTTTTCAGCTGTTCGGTACCGTCCTCCGGCATCAATGCCCCGGTCTTCTTGTAGCGCTCTGAACTCCAATCGAACTCGGTAACATCGAACGCAAAACCGCCGTCACGGCGTGCCAACGCTTCCAGCGCCTGGTGCCCGGCGGCGATGACTTCGGGGCCGATACCATCGGCGGGAATGGAGGCGATCTTGTAGGTTTTCATTTCCTGGGTCCGTTCGTTGAGTTCCTGCGACTGCACTGATGCGCCATTTGCAGGGGCTGTTTGCTGGATCGTCATCTTATCTCCTCCTGTGTGACGTCAGTCCGACACTTGACATGACGCTACAGCTCTGGACTTGCCGCCCTCAATCTGCGTATGATTATATACAGATGTGAAATAGTGGCTATTGGAGCCGCGAGATTGGATACCGACCAGATCAGATGCTTCCTTGCGGTCGCGGAAACCTTGCATTTCGGGCGGGCCGCGCAATCGCTCGATATGTTGCCTGCCTCTCTGGGACGGCAAATTCGCTTACTTGAGGACAAGCTTGAAACGCGACTGTTCCTCCGGACCACGCGCAGCGTATCCCTTACCGAAGCGGGCACCAGCATTCTCGAAGAGGCTCGCGCTCTGGTCGCGCAGGCTGAGCAATTTGAAGAAAAGGTGCGCAACGTGCGCAAGTCAGAGACGCCGGTCCTGAAAGTTGGCGCCATCGATAGCGCGGCCGCAGGATTGATCCCGCAACTCTTGAAGCTGGTGCGTGAGGAGC
This sequence comes from Primorskyibacter aestuariivivens, assembly GCF_028023675.1. Classification (GTDB taxonomy): domain Bacteria; phylum Pseudomonadota; class Alphaproteobacteria; order Rhodobacterales; family Rhodobacteraceae; genus Marinovum; species Marinovum aestuariivivens. The sequence continues at coordinate 6,269 of NZ_JAQIOZ010000010.1, forward strand.
AACCTGATCTCGAAATCCAGCTCTTCGAACAGAAGACCATCCACCTCTTGCCGAAACTGCTGAGCGGCTCGCTCGATATCGCTTTCTGTCGACCTCCGGATGTGCGCGATCAACGGCTCAACTTCCGGACGCTGTTTTTCGAAACCGCCGTAGTCGCCTTGCCAGAGAACCATCGGTTGGCTGATCAAAGCAGTATTGCGATCTCTGATCTGGCAGACGAACCTCTGATCGTGCCGGATCGCCGGTCCCGTCCACATTCGCACGATCTGACAATCAAGCTCTTTGTCGATGTCGGACTGACCGCGCGCATTGCCCAGGTGGCCGAAGAAAAGCAAACCATCGTCAACCTGGTCGCGGCGGGGACAGGCCTTGCCATCGTCCCGCGCTGGACGTCGCGGCTTCAGGTTCCCGGCGTCTCTTTCGTTCCCCTGTCCATTCCCGATGGAACGACGCGGTCAAAACTGATCCTCGCGGCGGCATGGACGCGCGGTACAAGAGATTCGGCACGCGACGCATTTCTTGCCGTGCTTGAAAGCCGTCTGCCAGAGTTGGAAGCTACGGCCTGATTATTTCATAATTGAATATAAAATTTGGCGCATAGCCCAAGGCCGCCCATCCCCGCATGATCTGTTTATTGTTGCGGCCCCCAAAATACGGGGCGCATCGGAGGACTCATCGGAGGAGGAAGTTCCATGAAATTCAAGACCATTTCCGCAGTCGCGGCACTGTGCGCCACGATCGCAATGCCCGTCGCCGCACAGGATCGCGACGGCTGGCCGAACAGCATCACCATCGGCACCGGCAGCCAGGGCGGCACCTATTTCACCTATGGCAGCGGCTTTGGCGCCATGCTCAGTGAAGTTCTGGGCCTGAACGCGGGTGTGGAAATCACCGGTGGCCCGGTTCAGAACGTGACGCTGGTGGAAACCGGCGAGCATCAGCTTGGCTTTGTCACCCTGGGCCCGGCAGACGAAGCGCGCCGCGGCGAAAGCCCGTTGATGCCCGGCGTCCCGCACGAGAATGTGCGCGCCCTGTTCCCGATGTACCAGACACCGCTTCAGGCCGCAGTGCTGGCCAGTTCTGACATCCAGAACTTCCAGGACCTCGTTGGTAAACGGATCGGGGTCGGCCCGGCGGGCGGCACCTCGGCGACCTACTGGACGCGCTATTTCAACGCCACCGACGACACCGCCAACATCTCAAACGCTGGTGGATCGGACACCGCAGGCCAGCTCAAGGATGGGCTGATCGACGCCTTTGTCTATGCCGCAGGTCTGCCCACGGGTGCCTATGCACAACTCGCCGTGGAAAACGACGTCCGCTTCCTGTCGATGGGCGACGAGACGTTGGCGACGATCAAGGAACTCGCGCCGGCGATGCAGGATTTCACGATCCCGGCCAACACCTACGAAGATCAGCCCGAGGACCTGCGCACGGTGTCGCTCTGGAACTTTGCCATCGCGCATCAGGACATGCCGGAAAGCCTGGCCTACGAGATCACCGCGATTGCGATGGAAAACCACGACCGCATGGTTCAGAACCACGCCGCCGCCAAGGAAACGCTGGCGGAAAACGTTCTGAAGAATGCCGTCATTCCGTTCCACCCCGGTGCCGTGCGCTGGTTCGAAGAGAACGGCTACGCGATCCCGGCGGACCTCAAGTAAACGTCCTCGCGTTTGCATGACACGGGCGGTCGAGTACGCTCCTGCCCGTGTCCCTTTTCAATCCCATTTCCCGGATGGCACATCATGTCCAATGCTCAACACCAAGAAGGCCCGTCCAGCGCGGATCCGGATCTTTCGCTGATCGAACAGGAAACCGCAAAGGCAAGCGTCGATGAAGATCCGCTTGCCGGTAACCAGCGGGAATTCACCGGCACGCGTAACCTGGTGGTTGCCGCCATGTGCGTCGCCTACTCTGTCTTTCATCTCATGGTCATGAACGTCTATCCGCTCGAGACCTGGGCCTACCGCCTGAGCCATGTCGGCGGGGGGCTCTTTCTCGGCTTTCTGCTGTTCGGCGCAAGCGCGTTGTCCGAAAACACCCGGGACGAAAACCGCAACCCGGCATCGCTGGCTCTGCTGGGATTTGCCGCTGCGGGAATTGGCTATGCGCTTGTCGCTGTTGCCGCGATCTGGATCAATGGCACTCTCACGGGCGTGGCGCTGCCCCCTGCCTGGGCCATGTCCACCTTCGGAATTCCGCTGGCCGCGGGTTCGGCGCTGGCCATCCTGCATGGCTGGCTTTTCCCGCAACGGGACCGTCACGCATTTTCCGCCGGAGACATCCTGCTAGCCGTCGCCGCGCTGGTCGCGACCGCCTACCTGATCTTTTTCGCGCGCCAGTTGCAGCTGCGCGCTGGCATGCCCATGGCGCTGCCCGGAGATATGTGGGCGGCGATCACCGGCGTGATCCTTATCATCGAACTGACCCGCCGCCTTGCAGGTATGGCGCTGGTGATCATCGCGTCGATCTTTGTTGCCTATTCCTTCCTCGGCCCGTGGCTGCCGGGAATCTTCGAACACCGCGGATATGACGCTAAGCGCTTCTTCTCCTACATCTTCACCGACAACGGCATCCTTGGCGCACCCATCGCGATTTCGTCGACCTACATCATCCTCTTCGTGATCTTCGCCGCCTTCCTGCAAACCACGCGGGTCGGCGAATACTTCGTCAACCTCGCCTTTGCCGCTGCCGGTCACAAGCGCGGTGGCCCGGCAAAGGTGGCGATCTTCGCTTCAGGCCTCATGGGCATGATCAACGGCACTTCGGCCGGCAACGTGGTGGCCACCGGATCGCTGACGATCCCGATGATGAAAAAGGTGGGCTACAAGCCGCAGACCGCCGCATCGGTCGAAGCCGCAGCATCGACTGGTGGGCAGATCATGCCCCCGATAATGGGCGCAGGTGCCTTCATCATGGCCGAAATCACCGGCATTCCCTACATGGAAATCGTCTCTGCCGCGATCATTCCGGCGGCGCTTTATTTCATCTCCGTTTACTTCATGATCGATCTGGCGGCCCAGAAAGCGAACCTCAAAGGTCTCCCGCGCGATCAACTGCCCAAGCTTGGCGCGTTGATCCGCCAGATCTATCTTCTGACCCCCATCATCGTGCTGATATATGCCCTCTTCGCTGGATACTCGGTGATCCGTTGCGGAACCCTGGCGATGATTACGGCCGCCGTGGTTTCCTGGCTCACGCCGCACCGGATGGGGCCGAAGCAGCTGTTTAACGCGCTCGACAATGGCGCGCGCATGGTTCTGCAACTGGTGGCGGTCTGCGCGACCGCGGGCATCATCGTGGGTGTCATCGCCCTGACTGGTATCGGCTCCCGCTTCTCGACAGTTCTGCTGGCGCTTGCGGACCAGAGCCAGATCTTGGCGCTGTTCTTCGCCATGGTCGTTTCCATCGTGCTAGGGATGGGAATGCCCACAACCGCAGCTTATGCTGTCGCAGCAAGTGTCATCGCACCGGGCGTCGTCAATCTTGGCGTAGAGCCGTTGATTGCTCACCTGTTCATTTTCTACTTCGCTGTGATGTCGGCGATCACCCCGCCTGTCGCCCTGGCGGCTTACGCCGGATCTGCGTTGGCAGGGTCCGACCCGGTAAAAACCAGCGTCGAGAGTTTCAAGATCGGCTTAGCGGCCTTTGTGGTCCCTTATATGTTCTTCTACTCCCCTGCGATGCTGCTTGAAGGCACTTGGTTCGAGATCGGCCACATCGCTATCACTGCGATTGTAGGCGTCTATCTTCTCTCCTGTGCCGTTCAGGGGTGGTTCATCGGACACGCAGGTGCTGTCGTTCGGGTTGCCCTTCTGGCAGCGGGTTTGTCAATGATCGCAGGTGGCTGGCTGACGGACGCCTTTGGCCTTGGCCTTGTTGTGCTTATTGCGGTCCTGCAGAAGCGCATTCTGACAGCGAAAGACCTCGCGCACGGCGCAGATTAGTAAAACCGAGGCGGTCGAAATGTTGACCGCCTCGACCACACAAGTTCCAGAGAAGTTAATGGGTCCAGATGATCGCGAACGTCTCTCCAGTCACCAGTAACTTACGTCACAGCTTTTTTGGGTGATGGTGGTATTGGTTAGGTTTATATATGGCGATTTCCGCATTGTTGGGTCACTGCCAAGACGCTTGAACCTAGATTCAGCTTTCCTGAAGTTTTGCTGACCTCCTTGCAGTCGCAAGACTTCAGAATTTTCGTGCAGCGCTCGATAAGACCATGTCCGCTTAGGATCGTAAACGCTCATTTCTTGCGAGGGAGTGAACTGGTGCTATGTCCGCTGACCTGGTCATTGCCCTGTTGAAAATTCTGCGCAGTTCACGAACGGCTGGTTTGGAGAAGCTGCGTTGCAGCGCTCGTCGATTATGTGAACGGCAAGTCTGGGCCGGCAACGACAGGTGGCCCGCTTCAGTCCAGATCGACGCCGCCGAGGCGCGGCGCATGGACATGCGTTTGCACAAGCAATGCAGCGGCCGCGCCGGCCAAAGCGCCGAACAGATGAGCCTCCCACGAGACGCCAGGTTGACCCGGAAGAACGCCCCAGAGAATGGAACCGTAGAGCAAACCGACCACCAGTGTCGCGCCCAGCGTGATCAGTGAGCGATCCACGAGGCCGCGCGCGACGAGGAAGCCAAACCAGCCGAAGACGAGCCCTGACGCGCCGATATGGATGGCCGAGCTTCCGAACAGCCAGACAAAACCGCCGCCGAGGCCGATCACCACGGCGTTCACCGGCAGCAAGGCTCGCGTGGTCGTTGCCACCAACAGCCCACCCATCACCAATAGCGGCGGCGTATTTGCCATAAGGTGCGCGAAACTTCCATGCAGGAGGGGCATGGCGATGACACCATCCAATCCGCTTACGTGCCGGGGGATCAGGCCGAAGGCCGGGTTCAAGCCGTAACCGATAGTCCAATTGAGGAGGTGAACCGCCCAGAGCAGTGCGACAAAGGAGACAAGCGCCGCGGTGCGCCGAAAGAAGGCGCGCATGTGATCCCGGTTCATCATGTTGGCGACAGTAGACGTCCCCACAGCGCCTTCAACGGCTTTCGCGCGCTGCACAGGGTGCCACCTTTGGGAAAGGGGGTTTGAGGCGGCCAACCTCGGTACGGCTCAAGCCAAGAGAATGGCTCGGATCTTACACGGTGTTCCCCGGACGAAAGGGCTGCGGTTCACGCTCGGGGCGCTTCAAGGCTTCGGCGTATTTACGGGCATTGTCATCGATCGTGCCGTGCCAAAGCTTCGAGACGAAGGCGCGAGCGTCTTGGACAGTCATGTCCTTCAGCGAAGAGGACAGCGCCATGAAAAGCTCATCCTCGCTGATCGCAGCGGCACGGTGCATGGCTTCCGCGTAAAATGACGGGTCGTTGAGAACCTGCTCGTTCAGCGGCATCCGCGCGAGGTTCTCTTCCGGGATCGCCATGAAGATCGTGTCCTGCAGGTCGGTCAGATAAGCCCTGTGCGATGTGGACACCGGTTTTCCCGCCGCCTTGGCCTCCAGATATGCCTGCCTTGTCCTGTCGAGCTTCGCCCTTGCATGGGTCATGATGACTTCACGCTTTCGGGCGGGTAGCGCGAATCCGGTGCAGCGCTCGATATGGGCGAGGAGATCTGCAACCTCTGCCTCAACATTAAAGCTCTCGAACCATGGAACCGTCCCTGATCTAGCCGCCACGCGCCCGCCCTCGATGTTACGATAATATATTTATGCATCACATTTACACCTGATCGCAAGCGGGTGGCGTCCTTCACGCCAACGGACACGGAAAGAGGGGAACCGTGATCCCACGGTTCCCCTTTGGGTTCAGATCGTCTCCCCCTCGCGCGCCGATTAGGCGACCAAGGAGAGCCCCGCGCCTGCATCCTGCGGCTGCTCACCGCTGTCGATGAACGGGATGATCGAGAAGGTCTGGCCGCCGCGCTGTTCTTCGTTCTGCACGGCGTTCACGCGCAGGTCGCCATCGGGCGTGTTGATCAGCAGCGACAGGTAGTCATTGCCCGTGCGACTGCTTTTGGCCATCCAGGCCGAGCCGATGCGGATCGGTGTGCCCCGGGGCGAGCTGACCTCGATGCGGTAATCGGGGTGGGTCTCCTCGGATTTGTAGCTGTTCTCGATCAGTATGAACTCCAGATCGAACATCATGTTGGCGATGTAGCCGGTGAAGGCGTTGTCAGCGTCCATGGCGGTGAGCTCGCCCGAGATCGAGCCGGATTTCATCAGGCCGTTCGAGACCAGCGGGATGATCTCGAACGCGCCGCTTTGGGCCGCGCGCGCCTCTTTCGTCTGCACCGCGTTGACCCGGCACGGGCCGAGGCCGACATCGATCTGCATCGAGATGTAGGGGTTGCCGCTGGTATTGCCGGTCTCGTTCCAGGCCGTGCCGATACGCACCTTGCGGCCTGATTTGTTGACTGCCGTCACGTCGTAATCCGGGCTGCGTTCAGACATCTTGGCCCGTGCCTCCAACTGGATGGCGATGTCAAAGCGCGTCGAGTGGATCATGCCGGTGTACTGAACGGCTGCGGTCTCGACATTGCGGGTGAGGGTTCCTGCGAACATGGGATGGTTCCTTTTGGATTGGCCGGTGCCTGACGTTCTTGCCAACGCATCGGGGATTGCTTTCTCGACCCCTCTTGGGATCACAAATCAGAAAGCTCGCTTTCCTTTCAGCCCCGCCCACGGGTCAGAGCTGCCGTCCGAGTGGGAATGCCCCCGCGCCTCCGGGTGCTACGCCCCTCCCCTGCCCGTCTGGTCTTGATTGGTTGCCCGGATTTTCTGCGGCGTCCTTCGATTGCGCGACGAAGAACACCGTTTCTTTTCCGTTCAACCGGTGCCCGCTCCGGTCGGTCAGGCCGATGCAGCTACCGTTCGGCTGATAGGTGATGAGGTACTGACCGAGCCGGTCCTTGTGGACAACGTAGCCGGTATTGGCCCAATGCACGGTCTGGCCGGCATCGACGGCCGCCTTGATGTCTTCGAGTGTCATGCGATCCTCCTCAAGAAGAATGGTGGGGAAACGACGCAAGAAGCCCGATCGTCCAACCGGGCTTCCATGCAGTATTCGTTTGGCAAACGGCCAAGAGCTGTCAGGCGCTTTGCGTGGCTTGCGTCGCGCGCGACGCCATCCAATCCTTCAGGCCAAGAACCGTTCTTCCGGCGGCGACCTCGGAGGCCCAGGCAACCCTTGGGTCGCCGCAGGGCTCATTGCCGACATGCCGGTCGATGTGGCCATTTGCCATCCATGGCTCAGGCTGGATCCGTCGAAGCCAGTCCGCCATGCTCGGAATGCGGCCCTGACAGTCTTCGCGGACATGCTGCTCGCCGATCCAGCGCACGGGGATCTCTCGACCTGCGCTATTGGTCAGGGTCAGGCCGAAGACACGTTCGGCCTCGAACAGGCCTTGAGCGTGGTGGCGCATGGCTCGGTGCGTGAAGAGCGCGAGATGCTCTTTCGAGGCGTCAAACCAATCGTGCACAGCCTGATAGTCAGACGGCACCCCGCCGAATTTCCGGGCAGAGCTTTCAGCATGATGAAGCGGATGGGCCATCTCACAGCCCCTCGTCATAGCTGTGCGAGCATTCGACATAGCGGTCGGCATGATCGAGGGTGATGCTGTCTAGTGCTATGTCCCAGGTCAGCGTGCCGTAGCCGCCCTCGTTGTTTTCAAACCCCGGGTGATGATGATAGGCGAGCGACCAGGCGAAATCGCCAACCTCTGTGGCAAGCGCCTCCGGCAGTTGGACCTCTGCAGGCTGCACCGTCACATCCTCGACATTGCCGGAGTCGCCATAGCCTTCGTATTCGGCAGTGACCCCGCTGATGCCAAGCGCACGTAGTTGCGCGAGCAGCTCCGCTCGGGTCGCCTTCAAGGTGGTTTCGCGCTCCGCGCGCAACTGAGCCGCCATCGCGGCATAGTCGATCTGGGGATTGGTCATGGGTCTGTCCTCTCGTCTGAATTTGGGGGGGGCCGGGCGTGGCATTGGTCAGCGCGCGCCCGGTAAGCGCAGACCGGCAAACCCCGATCCGCGACGCCCGACCGGAAGCCCGCTTTGACTTTTCAGGCGGCTTGTTCTGCTGCTATGGCGGCTCGCTGCCCCACGATCCGGGCCAGAATGCTTCCCGCGTCGATCCCGTCCCCGTGCGGCAGGAACACCCGCAGCTGGAAGGCGATGATCTCGGTGAAACACCCCATGGCCTTGAGACGTTCAATCATGCCCCGATCCGCACCGCCCAGCTCGAGACGCATCTCGCCTGCGACCCGGCGACGGGTCAGGGTGAGACCCCGGCCCAGATCGACAGGTGCGGTGGTGCCGAGGGCGGCGGTCAACATCTCCTGTGGCGTTTGCGGATTGGAGACGAGGAAGCGGGCGCGCAGCGCGGCCGCACCTTCCTCGCTCAGCGTGCGCCCGATCATGGCGGCCGCCCCGTCCGGCGTGACCCGGTAGATGCGCTCATTGGTGGTCGGAATATCCTTCCAGATCGGCAGCAGAAGCCCGGTCAGCAGGTAGAGCTTGGTCGTGGTGGTTTTTGGAAGGGACGCAGCCTCGGCATCCCAAAGCCGCGCAAACTCGAGCCTGTCGATCTCTTCCCAAGCCGAGGACTCAAACCGTGCCTCTTCGAGATAGCTCGACCCGTTTGGCCGCGCCGCCTTGCGCATCAGCGTGACGATGTCCTCGTCATACATCTGCATGGGCCGCGCCGAGATGAGTGCCGCGCGGCCGGAGGCGCGATTGACCATCGGCAGCTTGTCGAAATTGCGCGAGAGGGCATCATCTGCCGAAAGCACATGGACCGGGTCGGTGACTTCAAGTCCAATGATCCGCGTCACGGCGCCGGATTTCGGGCAGGTCCAGAGATCTTCCGTGGAGACCTGTTCTATCTTGTCGCCGCGTAGGGTTTCCACGCCGAGATCGAGCGTGCCCGCCGCGCGCGCCCGTTCCGTCTGATCGGCAATCCGGCGCATGAACTCGGCAAAGAGTGCGTTCTGCATGTGGATGGGAAGGGCAAGCACCCGGTTGAGAAACCGCTGGATCGGGGGAAGCTCCTCAAGGAGCACCCCGTCCTTGTCGATCAGCCGCAGGGCTGTCCAGTCGGTGAAGCTCTCGTAGATCATCGCCTCAGCGCGCCCGGCGGCAAGATCGGCGAAATACCCACGTAGTGCGGCCCGCGCGATCGGGCTTTCGAGATTGTCCTCTTCCCGGAACATGCCCTGCGAGCCGGTTTCGCGCTGGCCCTTGGTCAAGGCCCCCAGCTGATCGAGGCGCTTGGCTATAGTCGAGGTGAAACGTTTCTCGCCATGCACATCCGAGGTGCAGACCCGGAAGAAGGGCGCGCTGACCTGAGCCGAGCGATGCGTGCGCCCGAGCCCCTGGATGGCCGCATCCGCGCGCCAGCCGGGCTCCAGAAGATAGTGCCGCCGTCGCTTCTGGTTCTTCGCCGTTTGCGCCGCGTGATAGGACCGGCCCGTCCCGCCCGCATCGGAAAAGATAAGGATATCCTTCTCGCCGTCCATGAAGGCTTGGGTTTCGGAGGAATTGCTGCTGGCGGCGCGCTTCTCGATGAAGAGATGACCATCCTCGGCCTTCAAAGGGCGGATGGACCGACCCGTGACCTCTGCGACGGCCTCGTCGCCAAATGCCCAGAGGATCTGGTCGAGCGCCGAGGGGATCGGCGCCAGTGTCATCAACTCCATCATGGCCGCATCGCGCAGGGCCAGCGCCTCGCGCGAAACGACCAGCGCGCCGGTCTCATCCCGCAAGGGTTCCGCCACCATGTTGCCGTCGATCTCGACCAGCTTTTGCGCATGGATCGGGAAGGCCTGTTCGAGATAGCCCAACACGTAGTCGCGGGGCGTCAGCGCGCCCTCGACCAGCTCGTCCTCCGGGTCCATCGTCTCAAGCCGACGTTTCAGCAGGCTTTCGCCTGTAGAGACCACCTGAATGACGCAAGCCTTGCCCGCCGCCAGATCGTCCGCGATGGCGCGGATGATGGTCGGGGCCTTCATGCCCATCAGCAGATGATTGAAGAAGCGCTGTTTCGTGCTCTCGAAGCGGGACTTGGCCGAGGCGCGAGCAGCCGAGGCATTGGTCTCGCCCGAGGCATCGTTGACACCGGTCGCCGTCAGCGCCGCCTCGAGATTATGGTGGATGGTGCGAAACGCACCCGCATAGGCGTCGTAGATCTCGATCTGGGCAGGGGTGAGCGCGTGTTCGAGAACGTCATACTCCACGCCATCAAAACTGAGTGCGCGGGCCGTATAGAGCCCGAGCGTCTTGAGATCGCGGGCGACCACCTCCATGGCAGCCACGCCGCCGGCTTCCATCGCCGAGACGAAACTCTCGCGGCTCGGGAAGGGGTATTCGGGGCCCTGCCCCCAGAGCCCCAGCCGCGCGGCATAGGCCAGGTTGTGCACGCTCGTGGCGCCCGTGGCCGAGATGTAGAAGACGCGAGCGCGGGGTGCTGCTAGTTGCAGCCGCAGGCCAGCAAGGCCCTGCTGGGAGGGTTTGACCCCCCTGCCCTGCTCGGACCCTGCCGCGTTCTGCATGGCATGGGCCTCATCGAAGGCAAGAACGCCGTCAAAGTCTTCACCCATCCAGGCGAGGATCTGGCTCAGTCGCGTGGTGCCGCATTTGCCCGCGGACCGCAGCGTGGCGTAGGTGACAAAGAGGATACCGTCGCCCATCGGGATCGGCTGGTCCGGTTTCCATTTGGAGAGCGGCTGGATGTCGGCAGGCGAGCCGCCGAGATCGGTCCAGTCGCGGATGGCATCCTCAATGAGCGTGGCGGATTTGGAGACCCAGATCGCCTTCCTGCGCCCGGAAAGCCAGTTCACGAGAATGAGCCCCGCGCATTCGCGGCCCTTGCCGCAACCGGTGCCGTCGCCGAGGAAATAGCCAAGGCGATAGGCACGTGCATCCGGGTCATTATCGGCGCGCGTCAGCTTGGTCTGGTCGTCATCGATGGTAAACCGACCGGGCAGATCACGCCCATGGGCATCATGCGCCATGATGATGGTTTCCAGCTGCGCCTCGGAGAGATCTCCCTCCTCGACCAACCGTGCGGGCAGGCGCAGGTCATCACGGCCCGTATTTGAGGGCATCGGCGGGGCAACCGAGGCCATGGCGATGCTTTCAACGAGCGGCGTGGGATGTTCCTGCGCACCCGCGATCTCGATCCGCTGTGGGCGGTAGCGCGCATAGATATCCGAGATGGGCGTGTTGTCGCGCGGAGTCTCAAGGCTCTTGAAAGTGAGCGGGCGGACGGCATTGGCCCGGGGTTTGGAGGCGGCATCAGGCGCAGCGCGGCGGTTGCGCGGGGCAGATGATGGAACGGTCGGCTGAGCATGAGGGATCGCCGCAGCCTGTTGTACGTGGCGCATCTCGGGCCGGGTTGCGGCCACGGCGTCTACATATGCCAAGGCTTCATCCAGATCCCGCACAGGAACGCGGATCATTTCGCCGTCCTCCTGCACCTTGTCGAAGACCATCAGCTGGGTTTCGACAGAGGTGCCGAGCTTGCGGTAGACCTGCCCCGGCATCGTCAACGCCAAGCGCGGCGTCAGGAGACCGCAGGCGCGTGACCAATGCGCGGCATCGCGTTCGGGCGTGAATCCCGGCGGCATGATCGCCACCAGCCGCCCACCGGGCGCGAGACGCTTGGCAGCCGCGACGAGATGTTTGGCGGCGATGTGTTTGTCTCGGGAGCGATCGACCGATGAGGCGAAGGGCGGGTTCATCACCACGACGTCGGGTAGAACCGGCGACTGCAGCAGATCGTCGATATGCTCGCCGTCATGGCCCGTCACCTCGCCGCCGAAAACCGCGCGCAGGAGGCGCTGGCGAAAGGGGTCGATCTCGTTGAGCAAAAGCGTGGCACCGGCCCGGGCGGCAAAAGCGGCCAGTGCACCGGTGCCAGCCGAGGGCTCCAGCGCAGTCTCGCCCTTGCGAATGGCTGCCGCCCGCACGACCATTGCCGCGAAAGGCAACGGCGTGGAAAACTGCTGCAGCCGGATCTGCTGCTCGGACCGGCGCGTTTCCGTCAGCAGCCGTGAGGCAAGCAGCTTTGCAGCGGCGATGTCACCTGCTGCACCGTCCCCACGCAGCAGCACCTGGATGGCCGCGGCTTGCATCAGGTCATAGGCCATGCGCCAGTCCCAGGCACCGCCGGCATCGCTGCCATGAAACGTCTTGCGCATGATGCGCGCAAGCGCCGAGCTGCGCAGGGGTTGGTGGTCGATCTCCGCGCCGATAAGCGCTAGCGCAGAGGCGAGATCGGCTTCGGAGATTGCGAGAGCCGGGTTTGCCAGTTTGGGCTTGGACATGGGGTTTTCCTTTGGATCAGGGTCTGAGTTCCAAAGGACAAAAAGCCCGCTTTCGCTTTTCGGGGTGGGGCACGGAAAACACGGATAAGGACAGGTCAGCGAGAGCGGTCTAGATCCTGCAGACCACCATAGTGGTCAGACCAGATCGGCCTGGGAGGCAAGGTCCCGTAGCCAATCGGCAAATGCATCTTCACTCACCTGGCCGGATGCAAGCTCTTCCATCATCCGGACGCCCATACCTGGGTCCGGCCTGAGAGGCACGCCGTTCAATCGCAAGAATGTAAAGGCTGCCACGAAAGCGGTGCGTTTGTTGCCATCGACAAAGGCATGCGCCTTGGCAATGCCATAGGCATAGGCGGTAGCGATCGCGAACACGTCCGCGTCCGCGTCCTCGTAGGCCGCGCGGTTCATCGCCCGGGTGCATCCCATTTCCAGAAGGGCCGAATCACGAGTCCCCGGCGCACCGCCGTGGCGCGCGATCTGGCGATCATGGACAACGTACAAAGCGGCCAGTGGGACCCAGACCCAATCGCTCATGCAAGCGCTTGGAGCAGATCGCGATTCTCATCCATGACGATCTCGGCCGCTGCAAGTGCGGCCTGCAGTTCAGGGTTTTCCGTCATCAGCTTGAGCCCGCCATCATCCGTGCGCACCGCGTAAAGGGTATCCCCTTCTTTCGCATCAAGCAGCGCAAGCAACTCGGTGCTGAGTGTCATCACGGCGGAGTTGCCGACTTTGCGGATTTTAGCTTCGATCATGGCCGGCCTCACAAGGTTATACAGATGTATATACGAAACCTCTACGCGAGGTCAAGATTTCTCCCGGCGCTTTTCATCAATTAACGTCTGCACCTGATGCATCACCTTGGAGTGAGGAGTCGTGTCGCGCGGATCTTTGAGCGCCTCCTCCACCTTGGACCGAAACCAGGCATCGTGGGGTTTCGCTTCAACGGTCACGGAAGCGGTCCTCGGGCTCCCTGTCCAGAAGCCCGCCTAGGTAACTCGGCATATCGGCAACGCTCAAAATGACCTGTGGCCGGTGGTCGGGGTATTGGAGTTCGGACCAGTCGACTTCGTCGTAGGCATGTTTGCGATCTGAAGGCTGTTTCAACTCGTGCTCCACTCAAGTTCGATGATCAAACATTACAGCAAAGTGTACCGAACGATACAAGCTTGCCACATCAAGACTGAGGGACATGAGCGACGAAAAAAACTGCGTACAGGCGCCATTGCCGACATTGGCGCTGCACGCGGCGAATGACTGTTGAGAGCCCAACCCGTGAATTTAATTTTTTTGCTGCGCGCGCTCGCAAAAGGAGAGTCTTCGCTATTGCGCGGGTTTCGGCGCTGCCATGCAGCGGTCTGACCGGTCATTCATGCGAGCTGCAGCAAGGATAGGCCGTCGATCGCACAGGTCGCGGTACAAGGAATAAACCGCCGTTTGCTCCGGCCAGTCCAATGACTGTATTACTATTCTTCCCTAGATCCGGTACCTTTTGCGTTCAGCTATGGCCTGTTGTTTCTTAAATTTCCGCGGATCGTCCACTTTGCTTCAGGAACATGGTGACAATGCGAGCCCACTATTGTTCTGCACAAAACACACTCTGCTCCAATGCTGAAAATGCTCACCGGATGCAGTTCAATTGGCAGCTTCTTGTGGCAGTTCTCTGATCAAGAGATATTGTGGCTTGATACCAGTGGATCAAACAGCCTTAACGTATGATCCAGGTGCGGCCTCGATACCCCTGTATTTGCCTTTGGTCGCGGGTTTGCGGGCGGCAATTTTCTTTGTTTCGCGGGCCGCCAGCCATTCGGCCCAATGTGGCCACCATGAACCTTCATGTTGCTCAGCCTGCGCAACAAAATCGTCTGGAGAGGCGGGATACGTCGCGCTCGTTAAGTAGCCATATTTGGCCCGCTCGACCGGGGGATTGATCACGCCAGCAATGTGACCGGAGCCGCCCAAGACGAACTCAACATCGCCACCCAGAAAATCGGTTGCGGGATAGACCGACTGCCAAGGCGCGATATGATCCAGTTGGGTCGCCAGAATGAAGCAGGGCGTTGTGATCTTGGTGATGTCAATCTTGACGCCCTTCAGTTCAAGCGCGCTGGGTTTGCGCAATCCGTTCCGAAGGTAAACCTTCTCAAGATACCAAAGCAGCATGGCAGATGGCAGGCGAGTGGAATCCGAATTCCACGACAGCAGATCAAAGGCGCGCGGTTTTTGTCCGCGAAGATAGTTCGATTCCACAAAGGACCAGATCAGATCCTTTTCGCGCAGCATCGAGAACATGTCCTGCAAGTGATGCGCGTCAAGATAGCCTTTGTCCGCCATGTGGTGGCGCATGCTTTCCAGCCGGTCATCATCGACAAAGACGCCAATCTCGCCGACGTTATCGAAATCAACCATCGTTGCAAGCGTGGTGGCCGAGGCAATGCGGTCATCCCCAAGGGCTGCCAGATAGGCCAGCATTGCTGTGACCAGAATACCTCCGATGCAGAAGCCGAGGATGTTGGCTTTATCCTCACCGGTGATGTCGCGGATGGCATCAAGGGCCGCCAGCGGACCTTCGGTCATGTAATCGGCAAAATCCTTGTCGGCGTGGTCGCGTGTGGGGTTGACCCACGAGATCACAAAGACGGAATGCCCTTGATCCAGCACATAGCGGATCAGGCTGTTTTCCGGCTTCATATCGAGGATGTAATACTTGTTGATCCAAGAGGGCACAAAGAGGATTGGCGTTGCGTGCTGCTCTTTGGTGGTCGGAGCGTATTGGATCAGCTGCATCAGGTCGTTCTGGAACACCACCTGCCCCTTGGTAGTTGCAAGGTCCACGCCAACCTCAAAGGCGGTATCGTCATTGGTGGCAATGTCGAGCCGCCCATCGCCGCGCTCCAGATCGGTCAGCAGGTTTTCAAGCCCCGCCAGCAGGCTCTCGCCCCGGCTCTCCATCAACTCCTTGCGGGCGACGGGATTGGTCATCAGGTAGTTGCTGGGCGACAGCGCGCTGATCATCTGGCGGGTGTAGAAACTGACCCGCATGTGGTCTTTGGAGCCGTCTGGCAAGCGGTCCAGTAACCCGTTGGCGGCGCGATCAAAGGCCAGAAACACATCACGGTAGCTGCGCGCAATCGGATCATCGGACCAGCTTTGGTCCTTAAAACGCTTGTCCTTGACCGGCACATCGGAAGATAGGCCGAACATGGACTGCCATGCGGCCATCATCTCGGTTCCAACGGTCTGCTGAATGTCCATCAATTTGCCTGGATCAGTCATCATGTCGGTCCAGAAGGTACCATAGGCCTTTGCCAGCGTTCCGGCGTCCATCAGGGCATATTCGGAACCGGACGCCTGTTTGACCGCGTGACCCTGCATTTGGGCGCTCGCGATCATGGCGCGATTGGTCAAACGGGCAAGCCGTTCTGTCTGTTCGGCAATGTCAGCTGATTGCGCAGATGCCTTTGTGTCATTCATGTCTGATCATTCCCATTCAAGTTTCCGTTGCATTGGCCAATTTGGTCAGTCGGCCGCAAAATTGCACCAGACCTCTGATCGCTGTGGTAGCCACTGTGGGTTGCCCTTGGCTTACGGCTTCAAGTTCTTCATCGCTTCTGCGACCTGAGCCTCAATTGTGTCATAGGCCTGTTTGTTGGCGTCACATGCGGCGTCCGACAACTCGGTCATTAATTCGAGAGCTCTGTCAACGGCCTGCTGATAGGCGGTTACATCCTGTTGTGAGCCAGCTTTTGCCTGCTCTGCGGCTTTAGCCGTCAGGTCTTGGAAAATCTTCATCTGTTTTTCCATAAGATCACGGTAAGATTGCGCAGCGGCTTCGTTTGCCCTCGCCAACGCTTCAAACTGGCTTTTCGATTTCTCGAGTGTGTCCTGCGCGTCTGGAATGCCCGGGATCGCGGCGAACTTTTCTATCATGGCTTTCGGATCGAATGCCTTGGTTAGATTGGCAGGATCGAACATTTTGAGAAAGTGGTGATATGGGTTCGAGCTGTCTGTCTTGGTCATTTTCATTCTCCTATTTCTTGTATCTACTTGGTTTTTCGAAAATCTCTTCAACCACAAAAAGTTAGGTCATAGCCTCAATTGCCAAAGCGATGCCTTGCCCGCCACCAATGCACATGGTTACCAAAGCGCGCTTTCCACCCGTGCGTTCCAATTCGTTCAAAGCTTTGATCGTGATGATGGCACCGGTCGCGCCAATTGGGTGGCCCAGAGCGATAGCACCGCCATTTGGGTTCACTTTGGCGGTGTCAAAAGCCAGTTCCTTGTTCACAGCACAGGCCTGCGCGGCAAACGCTTCGTTGGACTCGATCACATCAAAATCTCCGGTGCTCATGCCAAGCTTCTTAAGCAATGTGGTCACGGCAGGAACCGGACCAATGCCCATCACTTCGGGGCGAACACCGGCATGGGCGTATCCCAGTAGCCGTGCGCGCGGCTTCAGGCCTGCCTTTTCGGCGGCATCGGCCGACGCCAGAACCATTGCTGCCGCTCCGTCATTGAGGCCGGACGCGTTACCGGCGGTAACCGAGCCTTCCTTCCGGAAAGCCGGGCGCAACTTGCCGAGGCTTTCAGCCGAGGTCGAGGATTTGGGGTGTTCATCGGTATCAAATGGCACCATGTCACGACGCACTCTTACCTCGATTGGCAGAATCTGACTTTTGAACCTGCCCTCATTGATGGCCACTGATGCGCGACGCTGGCTTTCAGCGGCAAAAGTATCCTGAACGTCACGCGAAATTTGATACTCGTCGGCCACGTTTTCAGCCGTCACACCCATGTGCCCGCCGCCAAATGGGTCGCTTAGTGCCGCAACCATCATGTCAGTCATGCTCATGTCACCCATTTTCTGGCCAAATCGTGGCGATTGGCTGGAATATGGCGAGCGCGACATGCATTCGGCACCACCCGCAAGGGCGAAATCGACATCGCCCAGCATGATGTGCTGGGCAGAGGAAACGATGGCCTGCGCGCCCGATCCGCACAAGCGGTTCACGGTAAGGGCTGGAGCCTCGTTGGGAACTCCTGCTTCGACCGCCGCAACCCGCGCGAGATACATGTCGCGACCTTCTGTATTGATGACATGGCCGAAAATCGCGTGACCAATCTGCTTGGGATCAACCCCGCTACGAGCGATCGCCTCTTTGGCAACCGCAGCGGCCAGTGTGGTGGGGGCATGCCCGGCCAACGCGCCTCCAAAGGTCCCAATGGCGGTCCGTACTCCGTCGAGAATTACAACGTCCTGTGTCATCTTTTGGTTCCTTTTTCTGGTTTTCTTAGGGGGCCGGCTTGATTTCATTCCAACCCAAGGCCGCTCAAGAACGACCCATCAAATAGAACTCGGTGTTTGGGCGCATCGACGTGAAATTGGCCATCCGGTTGGAAAGCCCAAAGAAAGACGTCACAGCTGCGATGTCCCAAATGTCCTCGTCAGAGAAGCCATGTTCGCGCAAAGTTTCAAAATCGGCATCCTCGGTCGCCTCGGCGCTGTTTGATACCTTCAAAGCAAAGTCGAGCATCGCCTTTTGGCGCGGAGTGATGTCTGCTTTGCGATAGTTGGCCGCAACCTGATCCGCGATTGTCGGACTCTTGGCGCGGATTCGAAGAATAGCGCCATGGGCCACGACGCAATATTGGCAGCTGTTATCGCTGGACGTGACCACGATGATCATTTCGCGGTCGGCCTGCGTCAGCCCGCTTTCGCTTTCCATGACGGCGTCGTGATAGGCCATGAAGGCGCGGAATTCGTCGGGGCGATGGGCGAGTGTCAAAAACACATTCGGGATGAAACCAGCTTTTTCCTGCACTCCGAGCATCCGATCTTTGAGGTCCTCGGGAAGATCGTTGATGTCCGGGATCGGATAGCGGCTGATTGCGGGGACAGTCATCTGAATTCCTTGGCCTTTGTCACCAGCTTCTGATGACTGGATGTTTGACGGTCACGCTGCCTCGGCGGCGCGTTTGGCAGCAGACGTGGTTTTGACGGTGGCTTCGCCTTCAACAACGACGGCCCCGCCTACCCGGCACGTGGTCGCCAGAACAACACGGCTGCGCCCTGCAATCAGTTCCTTGACCACAACTTCGGCGTGGACGGTATCGCCTGGGCGTACCGGGCCAGTAAAACTCATCGCCTGAGAGATATAGATGGTGCCCGGCCCAGGCAGCTTGTTTGCGATGGCCGCGGAAATGGTGCTCGCGGTCAGGAAGCCATGCGCGATCCGCCCCTTGAAGGGCGTTGTCTGGGCAAATTCCTCATTGATGTGAATGGCATTGTTGTCCCCCGAAGCACCGGCAAACAGGACAATGTCGGCTTCGGTGATTGTCTTTGAGAACGTGGCTGACATGCCAATTTCCAGGTCCTCGAAATCGTATCCGTTCAATTCATTCATGGCGTGACGCTCCTTCTGAGAACTTCTTGGCTTACATATTCGGATAGTTCGGACCGTCCCCACCCTGGGGCGTGGTCCAGACGATGTTTTGACTGGGGTCCTTGATGTCGCAGGTTTTGCAGTGGACACAGTTTTGGAAGTTGATGACGAATTTTTCGTCGACAACTTCGTAGACGCCCGCCGGACAATAGCGTTGGGCGGGTTCCGCATAGTCAGGCAGGTTCACGGCTATTGGTACGTCTGGATTGATGAGTTTGAGGTGCGCAGGTTGGCTTTCCTCATGATTTGTCATCGAGAACGAGACGTTTGTCAGGCGGTCAAAGCTGAGCGTGCCATCGGGTTTCGGGTAATCGATGGGCTTGAAATCGGCCGCTTTTCCGGTTGCAGCGGCGTCAGATTTGCCGTGTTTCAGGTTCAGGGGCGAGGTCCCGAAAAGGGTGTTGCACCACATGTCAGCGCCCCCCACGACTAGTGACGTGACGAGACCCCATTTGGACCATAACGGTTTGACATTGCGCACGGGTTTGAGGTCCTGACCGATTGGGCCGGAGCGCACTTCGGTGTCATAATCCGCAAGCGTATCACCCGAGCGGCCAGCAGTGATGGCCTGGTGTGCGGCCTCGGCGGCGGCCTTGCCCGACAGCATGGCGTTGTGATTGCCCTTGATGCGCGGCACGTTGACCATTCCTGCCGAACACCCCAACAGCGCGCCACCCGGAAAGGCGGTTTTGGGCAAGGATTGCCATCCCCCCTCGGTGATCGCGCGCGCGCCATAGGCGACGCGCTTGCCGCCCTTCAACAGGTCGGCGACCATCGGGTGATGCTTGAACCGCTGGAACTCCATGTATGGGTAAAGGTGCGGATTCTTGTAGTTCAGGTGAACGACAAGCCCGACATAGACTTGATTGTTATCAAGATGATAGATGAACGATCCGCCGCCAGCGTTTTTGCCAAGCGGCCAGCCCATTGTATGCGTGACGGTGCCTTCACAATGTTTGGCTGGGTCAATCTCCCAGATTTCTTTCATACCAAGGCCGTATTTTTGAACCCCTGACTCGGCGGCAAGGTCGAATATTTCGATGGCCCTTTTTGACAGCGAACCGCGCACACCTTCGGACAGGAAAACGTATTTGCCGTGAAGCTCCATACCCGGCTCATAGGCTTCAGACGGGGTGCCATCGGCGTTCAGACCAAATTCGCCAGCGACGACACCTTTGACCTCACCCTCGTCACCGAAGACGAATTCGGAACAGGCCATGCTAGGGAAAATCTCGACACCTAGAGCTTCGGCCTGTTCGGCCATCCAGCGACAGACATTGCCCATCGAAACGATGTAGGCTCCGTGATTGCTCATTATCGGGGGCATGACGAAATTGGGGATGCGCACTTTTCCGGCCTCGCCCAGCATGTAGAAGTTGTCTTTCCTGACCGGCACCGTGATCGGTGCGCCCATCTCGCGCCAATTGGGCAGCAATGCGTCAAGCCCGCAAGGATCAAGCACCGCGCCCGAAAGGATATGCGCACCAACCTCAGACCCTTTTTCCAACACAACGACGCTGAGGTCTGCATCGAGCTGTTTCAGGCGGATGGCGGCGGACAGACCCGCAGGCCCTGCCCCCACAATCACCACATCATATTCCATGCTTTCTCGGGTCATGTTGGCCTCACGCCTCCTGCAGCAGGTCGTCAGCCGACAGTCCAAGGACCGCGCCGGCTCCATTCAGCACCGCGCTAAGGCGGGCCTGTGCATCCGGGAAAACCTGGCGTGCAAAGAACTCGGCCAAACGGATCTTGCTTTGCGCACTTGCCGGATTTTCACCACCGGCAATCTGTTTGGCGGCTGCCAGCGCGGCGTCACCCATCGCCCATGCGCCAAAGGCCGTGTTAAACAACTCCAGCACATTGGCCGCCGAGGCCAAAGGCGCGCTCCGGTCTTTTTGGACGCTTGCCAATATCCATGCCGTTGCCCGTTCCACGGCGTCCGCGCCTTGGGCCACGGTGCGGGACAACATCGCCCAATCGGCGGCATCACCGCTTGCGGCTTTGAGCGCCTTTGCACTGGCGCGCATGTCGGTCACGATCTCGGCCACGGCTGCGCCTTTGTCGCGCAGGATTTTGCGGCCGATCAGGTCAAGCGCCTGAATGCCGGTTGTGCCTTCGTAAATTGTGGTGATCCGGGCGTCACGCAAATGCTGTGCAACACCAGTTTCTTCGACGTAGCCCATGCCGCCGTGAACCTGCATGCCCAGCGACGCAACTTGGATCGACATTTCCGTTGAGCCGCCTTTGACCACCGGGATCAGCAGATCGACACGTCGCTGATGGAAGGCGCGGGTTTCCGGGTCTGTCGAGCGGTGGGCGAAATCCAGTGAGGCAGCAGCGCGGTAGGCAAGGATGCGCGCGGCCTCTGTCCGGCTTTTCATTATGCCGAGCATCCGGCGGATGTCAGGATGCAGGATGATCGGCGCACTGCCTTCTACGCCGGGTGCGCCGCCTTGCTTGCGATCGGCGGCATAACGTGCGGCGTCCTGCAACGCGTGTTCGGCAACGCCGATGCCCTGCAGGCCCACATTGAGGCGCGCGCTGTTCATCATGGCAAACATGTACTCAAGACCACGGTTGGGCTCGCCAATCAGATAGCCAATCGCTCCAGCATTATCACCAAAGGACAGCGAACAGGTCGGGCTCGCGTGAATGCCCAGCTTGTGTTCGATGGACACACAGCGCACATCGTTTGCTTCGCCTGGTGCGCCAGCAGCGTCGAGAAGGATCTTTGGCACCAAGAACAACGAGATGCCTTTGACACCGGCAGGCGCATCCGGCAACCGCGCCAACACCAAGTGGATGATGTTGGCGGTCAAGTCATGTTCACCATGGGTGATGTAAATCTTTTGACCTTTGATGCGATAGTGATCGCCGTCGGGCGTAGCCTTGGACCGGATCGCTGCCAGATCGGATCCAGCTTGCGGCTCCGTCAAGTTCATGGTGCCGGTCCATTCGCCAGTGACCAGCTTGGGCAGGTAGGTGTTTTGCAACTCTTCCGAGGCGTATCCTTCAAGCGCCTCAATCGCGCCTTGGGTCAGCATCGGACACAGTTGGAATGCCATGTTCGCGCCCTGGAACATTTCCTGAATGCAGGCATTCACCACATAAGGAAGGCCCATTCCACCATGCTTCGGGCTGGCGGAGGGGCTGTTCCAGCCCATTTCGACCAGCGTTTCATAGGCTCCAGCCCAACCTTCGGGCATTGTGACCTTGCCTTCATCAAATCCCAGACCAGCCAGGTCTCCGACCCGGTTCAGTGGCGAAAGCTCCTGACCGGCGTATTTTGCGGCTTCGTCGAGAATGGCGTCGATCATATCAGGCGTTGCGTCTTCAAGCTCCGGCAGTTGGGAGATTTCGTCGAGGTTGCACAGGTTGTGCAGCACGAAACGCATGTCTTGAACGGGGGCGGCATAGGTCATATCAGGAGCTCCTGCTTACAGTTTTTCAGTGAGTTCAGGCACGGCGTCGAATAGGTCAGCGACCAGTCCGTAGTCGGCAACTTGAAAAATTGGGGCTTCTTCATCCTTGTTGATGGCAACGATGATCTTGCTGTCCTTCATGCCTGCGAGGTGTTGAATGGCACCTGAAATGCCCACGGCAATATAGAGATCAGGTGCAACAACTTTGCCGGTCTGGCCGACCTGCCAGTCATTCGGAGCAAACCCGGAATCGACTGCGGCGCGCGAGGCCCCCACAGCCGCGCCAAGCTTGTCCGCCAGCGCTTCGATGATATTGAAATCGTCCTCGGAGCCAACGCCACGTCCGCCAGACACCACTATACCTGCAGATGTAAGCTCCGGACGGTCGCTTTCGGCAAGCTTGTCTTCGACCCATTCCGAAAGACCAGGATTGGCGGGAGTTCCTATGGTCTCGATGGAGGCGGCTGCCTGTTCGCTTGCGGCATCGAATGTCGATGTGCGGAACGAGACAACCTTGGTGGCATCAGATGATTTCACTGTTTGAATGGCGTTGCCTGCATAGATTGGGCGCTCGAAAGTCTCGCCGTCCACGACATCGGACACATCGGAAATCACCATCACATCCAACAAGGCAGCAACGCGGGGCAAAACGTTTTTTGCGTCTGTCGTCGCAGGTGCAACGATGTGGCTGTAGTCACTTGCCAGTGACACGATCAGTGCCGCCGTGCTTTCCGCCAGGCGGTGCCCAAGGGATGCATCCTCGGCGCATAGCACTTTGGTGACGCCCGCGATTTTCGCAGCTTCATCCGCCGCACCGCTGGCCGAACCACCAGCACAGAGTACCGTGACAGGACCTAACGAAGCCGAAGCCGTCACGGCCTTGGCGGTTGCGTCCCGCGCCAAGACGCCATCATTCACTTCTGCCAAAAGAAGAACAGCCATCACACAGCCCCCGCATCTTTGAGTTTCGCCACCAGTTCATCGACCGAGCCGACAATCATTCCCGCCGCGCGTACTGCAGGCTCTTCGGTTTTCAGGACTTCAAGCCGTGGGGAGACGTCTACGCCGTAATCAGCAGCGGTCTTTTCATCCAGAGGCTTGCGCTTTGCCTTCATGATGTTGGGCAGCGACGCATAGCGCGGCTCATTCAGGCGCAAATCCACCGTGATCACAGTTGGCATCTTGGCGCTGATGGTTTGAAGCCCGCCGTCCACTTCACGGGTGACCTTTGCACTATCGCCCTCGATCTCAACTTCCGAGGCGAATGTGGCCTGTGACCAGCCGAGCAATGCCGATAGCATCTGGCCCGTGGCGTTCATGTCGTTGTCGATGGCCTGTTTGCCACAAAGCACCAGGCCGGGGGTTTCTTCGGCAACAACGGCCGCTAGGATTTTGGCCACGGCAAGTGGTTCGAGATCGGTATGCACATCATCTGCCGCGATCACGAGAATGGCCCTGTCTGCCCCCATCGCCAATGCGGTGCGCAGGGTTTCCTGTGCTTGTTTGACACCAATGGAAACGGCCACGATCTCGTCAACCTGACCGGCCTCTTTCAGGCGGATCGCCTCTTCGACGGCAATCTCATCGAACGGGTTCATCGACATTTTGACATTGGCCAAATCGACGCCGCTGCCGTCTGCTTTGACGCGGACCTTTACGTTGTAATCAATCACGCGTTTGACTGGTACGAGGACCTTCATTTTTCTTCTCCGCTGTCTGGGGCCGCGCGCCGTGAGGCGCGCCGCAAGTCATCAGAAGGATTTTTTCAACATGGCGTGCAGTTCTCCGATGATCCCGCGCCGGAAGGCCAACACGCAGACCACAAAGATCGTGCCCAACACCACCGGCACCCAAGCGCCGAGCGGGCCAGAGGCCAGATAGTTTTGCAGCGTGACAATCACCCCGGCGCCCACTGCAGGACCGGCGATGGTGCCAAGACCGCCTAGCAGTGTCATCAGGACAACCTCGCCCGACGTGTGCCAATGCACATCCGTCAGCGACGCAAGTTGAAATACAACTGTCTTGGTGGACCCGGCCAATCCGGCCAAGGCGGCGGACAGAACGAAGGCCAGATGCTTGTAGCGATCAACATCATACCCAAGCGATGTGGCGCGATCTTCGTTGTCGCGGATCGCGCCAAGGATCTGACCAAAGGGCGAGTACACGGCACGCGCGATGATCAGGAAGCCGATCACGAACACTGCCAGAACGAAGTAGTACATGGTCAGGTTGTCCTGCAGATCGAAGATGCCCAGCGCATAGCCGCGCGGCACACCCTGCAGACCGTTTTCGCCGCCTGTGAAATCGGCACTGATGAAGATGAAATACACCATCTGGGCCAGCGCCAGGGTGATCATCGCGAAATAGATGCCCTGACGGCGGATCGCCAGCATACCGATCAGGTAGCCAAGAGCGGCGGCAGATCCGGCGCCTACCAGCAGGCCAAGTTCCGTGGGCAGACCCCAGACCTTGATCACATGTCCGGTGATATAGGCAGCCCCGCCAAAAAACGCGGCATGACCAAAGCTGAGCAGCCCGCCATATCCCAGGATCAGGTTGAACGCACAGGCAAACAAGGCAAAGCACAGCAGCTTCATCAGGAAGACCGGGTAGATCATGAACGGTGCAACCAGCAACAAGGCCAGAGCGATACCGTATCCAACTTTCGTATTCATCTCATGTACCTCACGCAGATTTGCCAAACAGGCCCGCAGGACGCAGAACCAGCACGATGGCCATTACAAGGAAGATCACGGTGGCAGAGGCTTCGGGCCAGAACACCTTGGTCAGCCCTTCGACAACGCCCATGGCAAGCCCGGTGACAACCGCACCGACGATCGACCCCATGCCGCCGATCACGACAACCGCGAACACCACGATGATCAGGTTCGACCCCATAAGCGGGCTGACCTGGGTAATGGGTGCGGCCAGCACGCCGGCAAAGGCCGCCAGTGCAACGCCATAGCCATAGGCAAGCGTGGTCAGGACCGGAACGTTCACGCCGAATGCCTGCAACAGTTGCGGATTTTCGGTGCCGGCGCGCAGATAGGAGCCGATCTTGGTGCGTTCGAACAGGACCCATGTGGCGATGCACACGATCAGCGACGCGACAACGACCCAGGCGCGGTAGTAGGGCAGGAACATGAACCCGAGGTTGATACCGCCGGTCAGTTGTGGCGGTGTCGGGTACGGGATGCCGGAAGCTCCGAACAGCTTGACAAAGATACCCTCGATCACAAGCGCCAGACCGAATGTCAGCAACAGGCCATAAAGGTGGTCGACACCGGTCAGTCGGCGCAACAGGTACCGTTCGATCACTATTCCCAGGGCACCAACGATCAGTGGCGCCAGGATGAGCGCGCCCCAATAGCCAACACCGAGGTACTTCGCGAGGAAGTAAGTCGAGAACGCGCCAAGCATGTAAAGCGCGCCATGGGCGAAATTGACGATATTCAGAAGTCCGAAAATCACCGCGAGACCGAGCGACAGCACGGCGTAAAATGCGCCGTTGATCAGGCCCAGCAGCAGTTGTCCGAACAACACTTGTGGCGGTATTCCAAGAAGGTCGGTGAGCATCTCGCGGCGTCCTGTCTCTTAGTATTGTGAGGGGTCCGCCCGGGCGACAAGGCCCGGGCGGAGTATGGTCTTACTTGGTCGGGCAGTTGCTTTCCGACAGCGGGCCAAAGGCCTCTTCACCGGGGATGGTGCGGACGATGTCGTAGTAGTCCCACGGGCCGGTGCTTTCGGCGGGGGCTTTCACGCGGGCAAGGTACATGTCGTGCACCATGCGGCCGTCGCTGCGCACTTCGCCGCCCTTGGCAAAGAAGTCATCGACAGGCATTTCGCGCATTTTCGCCAGAACCGCGTCGGTGTCATCGGTGCCGGCCGCTTCAACCGCTTTCAGGTAGTGCATGACGGACGAGTAGACACCGGCCTGAACCATTGTCGGCATGGTGCCGGTCTTTTCGTTGAAACGCTGCGACCAGGCGCGGGTTTCATCGTTCAGATCCCAGTAGAAACCGGTTGTCAGCTGAATGCCCTGGGCGGTGTCCAGACCAAGCGCGTGGATGTCGGTGATGAAGGTCAGCAGCGCGGCAATCGACTGACCGGCGGCAACAAGACCAAACTCGTTCGCTGCCTTGATCGCGTTCACGGTGTCGGCGCCGGCATTGGCCAGACCAACAACCTTGGCACCCGATGCCTGGGCCTGCAAAACAAACGACGAGAAGTCCGACGACGGGAACGGGTGCTTGATCGAACCCAGAACCTGACCACCTTCGGCTTCGACAACGGCCGCGACGTCACGCTCGAGGCTTTCGCCGAATGCATAGTCGGCCGTCAGGAAGTACCAGGTGTCGCCGCCTTCTTTCACAACGGCAGATCCTGTGCCAACGGCCAGGGCGCGGGTGTTGTAGGTCCAGTGAATGCCGGTCGGGATGCAGGCATCGCTGGTCAGCGGGGAAGATGCGGCACCGGACACGAGCGCGAGCTTGTTCTGCTGTTTCGCAATCTCGAAGACCGCCAGTGCAACCGAGGTGGTGACCAGTTCGGCGAACACGTCGACCTGCTCGCTGTCGCCCCATTGGCGGGCCTTGTTGGCTGCGATGTCAGCCTTGTTCTGGTGATCGGCCGAGATCAGCTCGATCGGCGCGCCGGCAGCTGTGCCGCCAAAATCCGCAATTGCCATTTCGGCAGCAACAACCGAGCCGTTGCCGGCCAGATCGGAATAGGTGCTGGACATGTCCGTCAGCACGCCGATTTTGACCTTGCCATCGCTGACTTCGGCTGCCGCAGCCGACGCGATCATCGCGGTTGCTGAAACGCCGAGGGCGAGTTTCTTAAGAATATTCATGGTCTTCCTCCTTGGGGTGATAGTTCAAACGCTCAGATATTGATCAAAGACATCGCTCTTCGTTTCGAGCTCGTCCGCTTCGACGGTCTCGACGATATGTCCGTGATCCATGATGAAATGCCGGTCCGCGAGCGGCGCGGCGAAGCGGAAATTCTGCTCAACCAGAATGACGGTGTAGCCGCGCTTTTTCAGCTCGATCAGGATTTCGGCAAGCTTGTCGACGATCACCGGGGCCAGACCTTCGGTGATCTCGTCCAGCAGCAACACGGTCGCACCGGTCCGCAGGATCCGCGCCATGGCCAGCATCTGCTGTTCGCCACCCGACAGCCGCGTGCCCATGCTCTTGCGGCGCTCCGCAAGGTTGGGGAACATGTCATACAGCTCTTCGACCGACATACCGCCCGGCGCGATGGTTGGCGGCAGCATCAGGTTTTCCTCGACATTCAGGCTGGAGAAGATGCCGCGTTCCTCGGGACAATAGCCGACACCAAGCCGTGCAATGGCATGCGGCTGCGATTTGATGACTTCCTCGCCCTTGAGCACGATGGACCCGGTGCGATGGCCAATCAGACCAACGATCGAACGCAGTGTCGTGGTGCGCCCGGACCCGTTGCGGCCCAGAAGCGTGACCAGTTCCCCCTGGTTCACGGTCAGGTCGATGCCGTGCAGCGCATGACCTTCGCCATAGAAGGCATGCAGATCGGTGATGCGAAGTTCTTCGATATGTTCCGATACGTGCTGGCCGCCGATTTCGGTGTTCTGGACGGAGGTGTTCATGCCGCTTTCCCCATATAGGCTTCCTTGACGCGTGGGTCGGAGGACACTTCGTCGTAGTTTCCTTCGGTCAGAATGGCGCCGCGTTGCAGAACCGTGATGCGGTCACACAATGTGGACACGACACCGAGGTTGTGCTCGACCATCAGGATTGTGCGGTCCTTGGACACTTTGCGGATCAGCTGGGTGATGCGTTCCACATCTTCGCGACCCATGCCCTGGGTCGGCTCGTCGAGCAGCATCAGTTCCGGTTCGAGCGCCAGCGTCGTGGCAATCTCGAGCGCGCGTTTGCGGCCATAGGGCATATCGCCCACCACCGAGTCGGTGAACCGTTCAAGGCCAACCATGTGCAGCAATTCATCGGCGCGTTCGTTCAGCACGTTCAAGGACGACAACGGCTTCCAGAAATGGAAGGACGTGCCCAGTTTGCGTTGCAGGGCCACGCGCACGTTCTCGCGGGCTGTCATGTGCGGAAACACGGCGGAAATCTGAAACGAGCGGATCACGCCCATGCGCGAGATTTCGGCAGGTTTCGAGGCCGTGATGTCGGTGCCATTGACCTTGATCGTGCCGCGCGTCGGGACCAGGAACTTGGTCAGCAGGTTGAAAACGGTGGTTTTTCCCGCGCCGTTCGGACCGATCAGCGCGTGAATATCATGGCGTTTGACCTTCAGGTTAACGTCATCAACCGCAGTGAAACCTTTGAATTCCTTGGTCAGGCTTTCGGTCTCAAGAATATATTTGGCCGTGTCATTCATCGTTTCTCTTTCTGAAAAAAATGGGTGGAGCAGAGGAAGGAGATTGCTCCACCCAGTTCAGGGAGGTTCTGTTTCAGAGCGCCCGTGCGCGATCCCGGAGGAGGAACTTCTGGATCTTGCCGGTCGACGTCTTTGGAAGATCCCCGAACACCACGGTCTTGGGCGCCTTGAATGTCGCCATGTTCTGACGGCAAAAGGCGATGACGCTGGCTTCATCCAGGGTTTCCCCGGGCTTGACGGCGACAAAGGCACACGGCGTTTCGCCCCACTTTTCATCCGGGCGCGCCACAACGGCCGCTTCCAGAATGGCGGGGTGCTTGTAGAGCACGTCCTCGACCTCGACCGACGAGATGTTCTCGCCGCCGGAGATGATGATGTCCTTGGACCGGTCCTTGAGTTCGACGAACCCGTCGGGGTGCATCACACCAAGGTCGCCCGAGGCAAACCAGCCGCCCTTGAACGACTTGTCGGTCGCGCTCGGGTTCTTGAGGTAGCCGCGCATGACGTTGTTGCCGCGCATGAAGATCTCGCCCAGCGTTTCGCCGTCATGGGGAACCGGTTCCAGGCTTTCGGGATCGGCAACCATCAACCCGTCCAGGGCCAGGTTCTTGACCCCCTGACGCGACTTGAGCTTGGCCCTGGCTTCGCCGTCCAGCCCGTTCCACTGGTCTTTCCAGGCGCAGACAACCGACGGGCCATAGGTTTCGGTCAACCCGTACACATGGGTCACGTCGATGCCCATCGCTTCCATTTTCTCGATCACCGCTGCGGGCGGCGAGGCCCCGGCGGTCATGACCTTGACCTCATGCGAGAAATCTTTCAGCTCATCCGGGGCATTGGCCAACATGTTCAACACAATCGGCGCGCCGCAGAAATGGGTCGCTTTCTCGTCGCGGATCAACTGATAGATCGGCTCGGCGCGCACGGCACGCAGACACAGGCACACGCCCGCATTTGCCGCGATGGTCCAGGGGAAACACCAGCCGTTGCAATGGAACATCGGCAGCGTCCAGAGATACCGCGAATGCTGGGCCATGCCCCAGGTGACGATATTGGAGGTCGCGTTCAGCATGGCGCCGCGGTGGTGATACACGACACCCTTGGGATCGCCGGTGGTGCCTGACGTGTAGTTCAGGCTGATCGCGTCCCATTCGTTTTCAGGCAGCGACCATTCGAATGCGGCGTCGCCCTCGGCAAGCAGTTCATCATAGGTGAGTTCACCGACACGCGCACCGCCGTCAAAGCTGGCATCTTCGATATCCACCACAAGGATGTCATCGCGGCCCGACATTTTGACGGCGCGGCTGACCACTTCGGAAAACTCGACATCGACCAACAGAACCTTGGTTTCGGCGTGGTTCAGGATGAAGGCAATCGCTTCGGCATCGAGCCGGGTGTTGACCGTGTTCAGCACGGCACCGGACATCGGCACACCGAAATGGGCCTCGAACATCTCGGGGAGGTTGGCCGCGATCACCGTGACGGTGTCACCTTTGCCAACACCGCGTGACGTGAGCGCGCCGGCAAGCTGACGGCAACGTTGATAGGTGGTCTGCCAATCGCGGCGGATATCGCCATAAATAACTGCTGGATAATCCGGGTAAATCGATGCCGTACGCTCGATAAAGCTTAGTGGAGACAAAGCGACAAAATTTGCCGGCGTCATGTCCAACCCATGTTCGTAAATGGTGGTGTGCTGCATGGTGGTTTCTCCCGAACTGTCGTGTTGGGGAGTGTTTGCCAGACAGATGTTGTCGAAGTTTCAGTCAAATGTACCCAATTGTACGGCCATCTGGTTTGAGCGCGTAGAAGCCGCTAGATTCGTGTAAATTGAAGCTTGCCGAAGTCTCTTTCCCAATTGGGGCACTTGACCATGAACAATGAAAACAAACGGGTAGCCGCCGACAGCCTGGTCCGGGAGAGCCTGGATCATATGGGGCAAGGCGTGACGATATTTGACGGCGACCTGAAGCTGGTCAGTTGGAACCACCGGTTTCTGGACCTGCTGAGTTTTCCGGCGGAACTGGCTTTCGAGGGCGCGGATTTCGAGAGCTTCATTAGGCATAATGCCCTCAGCGGAGAATATGGACCAGGCGATGTCGATGCCCAGGTTGCCGAACGCGTTGAACAGGCACGCGCCTTCGAACCCCATGATTTCGAACGTGAATCCAAGAACGGCAAGACGCTGCGTGTTGTCGGCTCACCTTTGCCGTCCGGTGGATTTGTAACGGTTTATACGGACATCACCGCAGAGAAGAACCGCAAGAAGGATCTGGAACTCAAGGTCGAGGAACGCACCACCCAGCTGCGCCTGAGCGAATCGCGGCTCCAGTTGATCGCGGATGAAGTCCCCGCAGGCATCGCGCACATAGATCGTGACATGAACATCCTGTTCGTGAACAAGCGGTTTGCACGTGCCTATGGCCGTGAGCCGTCGCAGATGATTGGCAAGCCCTGCAAGAAGATATTGCACCACCAGACCCTTGAAAGATCCTCCCGGTTCTTCGAACAGGCGCGCCGCGGCAAAATGGTGGATTTCGAGATGGAGATCACACTTCCGAACGGTCTCCGCCGGGAAATCCGGACCTATCTGCGTCCGGAACACCCGTCTGACGGAGAGGTGATCGGTTTCTATCTGCTGTCTTTGGACGTCACCCGGCTCAAGATCGCCAATTCCGCGTTGCTTCAATCGCAGAAAATGGACGCCCTCGGCCGGATGTCCAGTGGAATATCCCACGATTTCAACAATGTCCTGGCGATCATCCTCGGCAACCTCGTTCCATTGACGGAACGTCTGGACGACAAGGAAATCCTGGAGGAATACCTCGATCCGGCGATCGCCGCCGCGCGTCGTGGCAGCGATCTGACACGCAGGCTGCTGTCACTTGCCAAAAGCGAACCGGTTCATCCGAGTGCCGTGGATGTCGGGGCGCTGATCTCGGGGATGATCGAACTCCTTCAATCGACATTTCCACGAGATATCGACATCGTTTTCTCTGACAAGACCAGTTCCCGTACCGCTATGGTGGATCCGGCACAGCTGGAAATGGCCCTGCTCAATCTGTTCATGAACGCGCGTGATGCGATCGGCAGTCAGGGGTGCCTGACAATCGAGATCAAGCCTGAGGAACTGGGCCCGAGCGAAGCGCAACTGAACAAGCTGCCGGTCGGGTCGTATATCAAGATCCGCGTTACGGATGATGGTGGCGGTATAACGAAAGAGGCGCAGGAACGCATCTTTGAACCCTTCTATACCTCCAAGGGAAGCAGCGGCGGCACCGGGCTCGGGTTGTCGATGGTCTTCGGGTTTGTCAGGGAATCGAACGGGACCATTTCGGTGGCCAGCGAACCGGGGGTCGGCACAACGTTTTCGATCCTGCTTCCCGTCGCTGAAAGCGAGGCCACCGGCGCGCGAGACCTGTCCGCCCCGGACTCGGAAGAACCCGCGGACGGCCCCGAGAATCCGCTGGTGTTGTTGGTGGAAGATGACGAAGGTGTCCGCACAGTTGTGCGCCGCCATCTGATCGCACTCGGATACCCGCTGATCGAAGCCGAAGATGCGGCGGTGGCCCTCGAACTCTTTCGGTCGATTCCAGAAATTGAACTGATGCTCAGCGATATTTCGATGCCGGGCGAAATGGATGGCATCGCCCTCGCCGAATGCCTGAGCCGCGAAGAACCTGGCCTCGGCATCGTTCTCATGAGCGGTCAACGCGCGTCGCTATCGGACCTTGGCAAGGCCAATACCTATCCCTTCCTGGCAAAACCGTTCGAAAAAAGCGATCTGGCCAACGTTCTATCCTCCGTTCAAAAAAATCGTGAACTGAAAAACGGACCCGAAATGCAATGAGCCAGGTCATCTACATCCTGGAAGACGAACGGGAGATGGCGCGGATCATGCGACGTGCCCTCGAAGGGCTGGGCTTCAAAACGCAGGACTTCCGTCTCTGCAGCGACTTCGAGAAGGCGTTGGAGAAAAATCGACCCGATCTGTGCCTCATCGATCTGAGCCTACCGGACGGTGACGGATTGTCGGTTGTGTCCGACAGCCTCAAACAGCGCGGCATTCCCGCGATCATCGTGACCGGCAGGGGGGACGCAACCGACAAGATTGTCGGGCTGGAGCTTGGGGCGGATGACTATATCGTCAAACCGTTTGAACCACGCGAGATGGTGGCCCGCGTCCGCGCGGTGCTAAGGCGCGGACAGGCGAAATCAGGTGTAATGCAACAGGCCCCCAGCCCGAAGATCGCTCAATTCGACGGCTGGAGCGCTGACTTTTCCTCCTGCACGCTCACCGATCCGGAGGGCGAAACCGAGAACCTCAGTTCGGCCGAGGCCGCTTTGCTGGAAACGTTTCTCTCCTCGTCAGGCCGCGTGCTGAGCCGGTCCAAGCTTCTTGATATCGGCAGCCCCGATGACCTTGACCCCTATGACAGAAGCATCGATGCGCGCATTTCGCGCCTCAGGCGCAAACTTGGAGACGATCCAAAGTCACCCAAGATGATCCGGACGGTTTACGGGTCCGGATACGTTTTTGTTGCGAAAGTGCAGTGGGGGGATGAGTAAAGCATGTCGCAGATCAACCAGAAGTTCGAAGCACACGCATTGCATTCCACCTCTACCCGTCGAAGGCCTGCACGGCAAGCCAAGTTAACGCCTCCCTGCACATTGCTAGCAGAGCTACGCCAATTTCAAAAGATCAAGGAACACACGAATGTCACGCCCACGACTAAAGGTCATTGTTACGCGCCGCCTGCCCAAGCCAGTTGAAAAGAGATTGGCTGAGTTTTTTGATGTCACATTGCGCGACTCTGATGAGCCGATGACGCGTACCGAATTGGTTGAGGCCGTGCAGACCTGTGACGTTCTGGTGCCCACGCTGAATGATCGGATCAATTCCGGTCTGATCGGGCAAGCAGCCGAACGGTTGAAATTGATCGCGAACTATGGTGCCGGGATCGATCATATTGATGTCCACACTGCGCGGCAAAACGGTATTCTTGTCTCCAACACCCCCGACGTGCTGACGGACGATACGGCAGACATGACAATGGCTCTGATATTGGCAGTAACGCGCCGCCTACCAGATGGATTGGCCAAAATGCAGTCAGGAGATTGGCAAGGCTGGTCCCCGACCGACTTGTTAGGACGGCGTATCACGGGCCGACGGCTCGGAATCATTGGCATGGGCCGGATTGGGCAAGCCGTCGCGACCCGCGCGCGCGCCTTTAGCATGCAGATACATTATCATGACCGTCAACGACTTCGTCCGGTGGTCGAGGAGGGCATTGGTGCGAATTATTGGGAAGACCTCGATGATATGATCGCTGGTATGGACGTGATCAGCATCAACTGCCCATACACAACCGAATCCTACCACTTGATGAACGCTAGGCGGCTAAGATTGATGAAACCAGATGCGGTGATTGTAAACACATCGCGCGGAGAACTCATTGATGAAGGCGCGCTTACACGAATGATCAGCAGGGGCGCGATCGCCGGGGCGGGATTGGATGTTTTTGAACACAGAAGTGCTGCAAACCCCGACCTCAAACCGCGCGGCAGTGTCGTCCTGATGCCGCATATGGGATCGGCTACTGTTGAAGGACGGCTTGAAATGGGTGAGCGGGTAGTTCTGAACATAAAGACCTTCCACGATGGCCACCGCCCACCTGATCAGGTGATCCCATCAATGGTCTAGGATAAGCGGATTGCCCCCCCAAATACTATTTCGTCTGGGGCCCGACGCTTCTTAGACATAGGCGTGAAAGTACCATTTATGCAGGTCGATTCCTCATAGCCATCCGAACAAATCTCTCGGACCAAGTGCTGCACATCAGGAGTGCTGCAGAAAGCGGTCGGCTCCAACGCTACTCAAGTGCAAAGAACCCCATTTGTCCCGGATCAGCACCTGTGGGCCTTATTGGGTGGTCTGCATGACGCTGGTGGGTTTGCGTGGTGAAGAGAGCATCGCGGTCCGAAGCGACGGCGCTAAAGGAGGGGGTTGCGGACCCCGCCCCGGAAACCCGATTGCTCAAAAGAAACATGTCCGTGGATGAGGACAACGACATATGAGATGCTCCCATTGGAGATCCGCGACCATGCCAGATGGGACGTGTGTGAGTTCGTTAAGATGTCCTGAGAACCATAACGCAAGCACACCAAAACGACATGCTGTCGCCTGTTGGCTTCGCAATCAAACGGCAGAAACTGTTAAAGTCACGTGTCTTGAAAACTAGGGGAACCTCTCTTCTCGCTCTAGCAGAGTCACTTGAAGCGCTGCAGATTGGACTTTGCTGGCAATCAATCAACGACCGACTTGCCAGTGGTTCATCTATCAACGCTGACCTCAGAGAAAAGGCTACTGGAACTTCACCGTTTTGCGCGGCAAAGAATGACCAGAAACGGAAAATGCGCTGCGCTGCAGAAACCATCGCTTTGGGATGGCAAGGAGATGCTGCGATAGCGAAGATCGAAAATCCAATGTCAGCAAAGTCCGCAGAGCGCTAGTTCGACCACCGCCCGATTTTGCTCTCGCAGCGAATGACCGCAAAGCGGGCTGCGACCGCAGCATCCGGAATGCGGGTCGAGAGTCTGCTCTGGGCCGTGTGCGAAAGCATAAGCTACATCTGAGGTAGTTTGCGATTGTCTCGCGTTGCCTCAACAACTTTCGCGATACGCGTAGCCCGTGTCGGAGGCGTTTTCGCGATCTTGATCCAGCGCAGTACGTTACGCCTATATGAAGGTGCGAAAGCGTCCCAATGGTCTTCATCCAAATCCTTAGCAAGGTCTTTTGGAACAATCAGCGCGTCAACATCGTCAAAAAATGACCAAAGCCCAGATGCCCTACCAATAGCAACCATTTCCTCGCCAGCCGGATGCATACGACCTTCTCGACGCAAACGCTCTACTCTGTCTTTGTAAGTCTTTGACCAGGCCTGTTGCTTGCGACGCGAAATCAATTGGGCTGTTCGATTGTCATCCACAACAAATCGCCTACCGTCGATCCAGCCGTGCGCAATGAGTGCATCTAGCACGTCTTCCCGGCCGACGTATTTCTGAGGATGTGCAGCCTTCCACGTGACCAGTCGAATGCTATCGTCCAGCGCGTGGTTTTCAGCCAACCAGGCCCAAAGTTGAGCCGATGTTGTAACTTCCAAATCTTCCATAGGTCACAAATAGGGGCGGCTCATCGAGAGTCTAGCGTGACCTAATAGAGGTGTCTCTAACGCCTAGAAGCCGTCTCCAGCAAAGGTCTGCTATGCGGGCTGCAACCGCAGCATCTTGAAAAGTCGGTCAAAGGCCGCATAGGGCCGCTCGGAACTTTCTGTTCGCCAGAGCCATTGGTTTGACCCCGCAAAACGAGTACTCATTCTGGTATGCGTAGTCTTCCTACACTTTCTGATCGTCATACCGACATTGCACGGTTTCCGCCTGGCGTGGCATACTTGGATGGGCAGTATTTGCCGATCAGCGAAGCAAAGATCTCCGTGCTTGACTATGGGTTCCTTCACTCGGACGCGACCTATGATGTGGTCCACGTCTGGGAGGGAGCCTTTTTCCGGTTGGATGACCATCTTGATCGGTTCTTCACTGGTCTGGACAAGCTGCATATGTCGATCCCTTATAACAAGAAGCAGGTCACAGATATCTTGCGCAACTGCGTCGCGCTTTCCGGCCTCAAGAACGCCTATGTCGAGTTCATTTGTACGCGCGGGACGTCGCCGACCTTCAGCCGTGATCCCCGTGATGCCGTCAACCGCTTTATCGCATTCGCCATACCGTTTGGTTCCGTGGCCAATCCACAGCAGATGAAACGCGGGTTGCACGCGTCCATCACACCGCTTCAACGCATTCCGCCCGAGTCTGTCGATCCGACAGTCAAGAACTATCATTGGTTGGATTTGGTGAAGGGGCTCTATGCGGCTTTTGAAGTTGGCGCCGACACAGCCATGCTTGTTGATGCGGAGGGCAACGTGTCAGAAGGTCCAGGGTTCAACATCTTCGCGGTGACGGATGGGAATATCCTGACTCCGAAGTATGGCGTCTTAAGGGGCATTACCCGCCAAACGATATTCGACATCTGTCACACGTTGGGGATCGCGTGTTTGGCAGGGGACCTGTCGCCTGCGAAGCTAAAGCAGGCTGACGAAGTGTTTGTGACGTCGACGGCCGGAGGCGTCATGCCAGTCACGAAGATTGATGCAGAGCCGATTGGGCGGGGATCACCTGGGCCGCTAACAGGGCAGATCACTGAGAGGTATTGGGGGATGCATCGTGACGATAAGTATCGGCTTTTAGTCGAGTATCCCGCGACGACGTAGTACCTTGGTACCGGCAGGCATTTGAGAACGAAACGTCTGGAGACACTGTCTGCCCATGCTAAGGCGACATTAGTCTACAGGATAGATCGCGCCCAAACTTTGAGAGGAAGAGTCGTGACTGAAGATATCGAATTGAGGGGTCAGTGCATGTGCGGCTCGGTACAAGTGCGCGCTGTCTCCAACCGAAATCGTGTAGCAGTATGTCATTGCGACATGTGCCGCCGCTGGTCGTCAGGGCCGTTTATGAGTGTCAATTGCGGCGAGGTGGCATTCAACGATGAGGGCTCTGTTAGGCGGATTCGCTCGTCGGACTGGGCGGAACGGGGGTTTTGTCGGGAATGCGGTTCCAACCTATTCTATCGCATAGTCGGCCAAACAAATTATCAGATGGCCGCGGGGATCTTTAACAACCAAGATCAGTTCCGGATGGCGCTGCAAGTCTTTGTCGACGAGAAGCCTTCTTACTATTCGTTCTCAGAGCTAACGAAGTGCATGACCGCGGCGGAAGTCCTAGCGATTCAAGCGCCCAAGTAGGACTAACGAGAACCAAGCAGTCACGTGTCGGGCACCAGTAGCAGGACGGTCCCTGTTGGACTTCGGTCGTGGCCAACAGACTGTGAATTTGAACGGAGCGATACCTTGCTACCGCAGCGAATGGCAGCAATGCGGGCTGCGACCGCAGCATCGAGATCAGCGGTTGGATGTCGGCAATGGGCCGCGAATTCGGCGAGAGGCTGCGCAATGCTCTGCACTCACTTGTTCGACAGCGCATCTGCCGATAATTTCGGCCAAAAGCGGTGTTCGACCGCCAAGAGCAGTAAACCTATGACCGGCACAACCGACCTCATGAAACGCCTCTTTGCCATGCTGACTTGCGTGGCACTGGTCGTCTGGTCCGTGATGCCGTCCTTTACCCATGCGCCGACCGTCTTCGAGACGATCCAAGATCATCTGGAAATGGTCGAAGCCCACGGCCATTCGCATGGGTTCGAAGAAGACCTCTACTGGGCGATGCACGGGCACAGCCACGATGTGACAGACCACGATCACAATCAGGCGTTTCTAACGCCTGGCCGAAGCTCAGAGCCGTCTACGGAGTTAAGCGAACCTTGGATGAGAATAGCATCAACAAGCGGCGCGACCCGACACTTCCGAATAGACCGACCTCCGCGCGTCTGATCGGCGCGGCACAAGCCGCGAAGAAACGATCAGTCACAACATAAGCGGAGTAACTCCATGAAGACCCTCACTGAGGGCGTCGGGCGCATGTCATTGCGTTTAGCGATCCTCGTTCTATCGGTGCTTGCCCTCACAACAAGCGCCGCCCTTGCCCATGACGTCACCCCCGGTGACGCGGGTTACATCCAAGAGATTTGGGGAGTGCATATTATCCCCTTCATCTACCTTGGCGCAAAGCACATGATCACGGGATACGACCATATCCTGTTCCTCTTGGGCGTCGTGTTCTTCCTCTATCACATGAAGGATGTGGCGGTTTACGTCAGCCTGTTCGCTATCGGGCACTCGGTCACGATGCTTCTGGGCGTGTGGTTCGGCTGGGGGATCAACGCCTATATCATCGACGCCATCATCGGACTGTCGGTGGTCTACAAGGCGGTTGATAACCTCGGCCTGTTCCAGAAATGGTTTGGCTTCCAGCCCAACACCAAATGGGCCACGCTGATCTTTGGCCTGTT
The DNA here is from genome assembly GCF_028023675.1 of Primorskyibacter aestuariivivens. Taxonomy (GTDB): domain Bacteria; phylum Pseudomonadota; class Alphaproteobacteria; order Rhodobacterales; family Rhodobacteraceae; genus Marinovum; species Marinovum aestuariivivens. The sequence continues at coordinate 44,876 of NZ_JAQIOZ010000010.1, forward strand.
CCACGGTACCGGCCTGGCGACCAAGATCCTCGAATATGAGATCGCAGAAGATGGGCTGTTGGCCAATCTTCTCGCCTTCAATGTCGGGGTCGAAGTAGGCCAGCTACTGGCGCTCTTCGTCATCCTGATCGTCATGGGATACTGGCGGCGCAGCCCGAACTTCATGCAACAGGCCACCTATGCCAACTGGATCATGGTCGGTCTTGGTGCCATGCTGACCTACGTTCAGGTCGCAGGGTACTTGGCCAGCACATAAGGAATGAGAACATGCACAATGCACCAAAACCCAAGCTTGAAGACCTGCCCACCAAGGCGCAGCTTCGCCGCTCCTCTGTCATTGCGGGCATCGGAGCCGTCTTCATCGGCGTAGCTGTCTACATGCCCGCCGAACTTGGTCAGGACCCAACTGGCATCGGCACCATCCTCGGCCTGACAGAGATGGGCGAAATCAAGCAGCAACTCGCAGCGGAAGCCGCAGCAGATGCCGAACTGCACGGATCGGACGAGTCCTCGTCGCTGATGGATGACATCTTCAGCCTATTCGTCTCGACGGCCCACGCGCAGGAGGCATGGCAGGACGAGATCATATTTACGCTCGAACCCGGGGAGTTCACCGAGATCAAAGCAACGATGGAGGAAGGAACGACGCTCTTCTACGCTTGGAAGTCTACTGGCGGACGGGTGAACTTCGACCTTCATGCCCACGCCGGGGGGCAAGACGTCACCTACGAGAAGGGCCGCGGCCAGACTGAAGGCGAAGGCAGTTTTGAAACCCCATTTGCAGGCAACCACGGCTGGTTTTGGCGCAACCGCGACGACGAGGCGGTGACCGTCACATTGCAACTGCGCGGTGACTACAGCGCCATCGTCCGGGACGAGTAAACCGAGCAAGTGGGCCCACACTGTCGCAGGGCGGGCCCATGAGATCGGACAGGCATGCAGGTGCAGCGAATGGCAGCTCTGACGGGCCGCACTGCAGAAACTCAAAAGTCGGTTCAATGTCCGGATTGGGCCGTCCTTGCCGAGCCAATTTGATCTACCATGTGTAGATGCTGCGAACGATCTAAGGGCAGCAAGGAGCCCAAACCTGCCAACCTCATTGCATGCTCATTGGTATTGTCACATGCTGGACGCCTTGATTGCCACGAGATGTGTTGAAAGGCCTCAGAATGAAAGTTGATGGCGCTTGTCTTTGCGGGAACATCAAGTATGAGGCCGAAATAGACCCAGACAGAGTCGCCATTTGTCATTGTTCAGACTGCCAGACGAATTCGGGCTCTGCTTATGGGGTTGTGGCCAGCATCACGAACGGACAATTTCGATTACTCACCGGAGCTCTTCAAGAGTTTGAGAAAACTGCTGAAAGCGGGCGTGTCAGACACCTAAGCTTCTGTCCGAATTGCGGGACAAGAATTCACGCCTGCACCAAGGACGATCCCTCAGCATTTTTCGGATTGCGTGTCGGCACCATTCGGCAGCGTGCGCAATTAAAGCCAAGACTTCAGGTCTGGTGCAGTTCAGCGCTGCCTTGGGTGTCGGATCTGTCAAGCATCCCAAGACGCGACGATCAGGGCTAGAGATTGTCCGGTTCAGGGAAAGATTAACCAAACTGCAATGGTCACTTTGTCCCGCATTGTTAGCTTACCATCCGCTCGATTTTGCGACAGCAGCGAATGTCGGCAATGCGGGCTGCGACCGCAGCATTGGGAACCACCGCTGGATGTCGGCTCTGGGCCGTCCATGGCAGGGGCGGCCAGGTCAGCCAAGCGATATGCTGCGGTAGATCTAACGGCAGGAGAGAGCCCAAACTTCCATAGTTCCGCAGCGCAGCCAACGTCTGCTCTGGCGCGCGACAGACCCGCATTTGTCATAATCGCTGCTAGCCCTTACAAATGTGGGCGCAGCATAACAGGCATGACTAATGAACGTCCCGCGCATAAACGGTTCGATCTTGAACGAACTTCACCATCGTTTTGAAGCTCTCCCAAGGGCTCTAGGGCGCGTCGCTCAGTATGTACTGACCAACCCCGAGAAGGTCACAACGCAGTCAATCGCCGCCTTGTCGGAACAGTCTGGCAGCGGACAAGCCAGTGTTATCAGGCTTGTCCAATCCCTCGGTTTTGATGGGTTCAGTGAATTTAAGACCGCTCTCAGCATCGAGCTTTCGCACACCCCGCTGCAAGTCGAGTGCGACGCCGCCGAACCTCAACAAATTGCCAACGTGTTGGCTTCTGCGACCAGCGCGGATGCTGCTGAGACAGCAAGGCTAATCGGCATTGGACCTCTTGAAGAGGTCGCGAAGCGTGTCATCCAATCAAGGCGCGCATGGGTCTTCGGGTCAGGGATAGCCGGTCTGTGCGGTGAGCTTCTGGAGTATCGTCTTCTAAGGTTAGGAATAGCTACCACTGCGATCCGCGATCCGATCCTGTTGCGTGAGTTGGCCGACCAACTGGACGCACAGGACGTGGCCGTCGCTGTCAGTGACTCGGGCAGTACGCCACATGCCGTCGCCTTTCTTCGCGACGCCAGAGAGAAGGGACTGTTCTCTGTTGGGATCAGCACGCGCGCCAAGAGCGCACTTGCCGATCAAGCAGACGCATTACTGCAAACCGGCACGACGGGAGGCGCTGACAAGGCTGGCAATGTCCTCGGTGTCGTTGCCCGAAATACGCTCGTGATCGAAACGCTGGCGCAGCGCATCGAGAAGTTGGCTCAGCAGTAGGCCACATCCAACTCCAGCCCCAATTTGTGAATGGTGCAAAACTCCACTATTGTAGAGATTATGGAGTGATTCAGCGACAGCGGTCCCGGTGTCCTCCTGTATCGTGGAGAGTCAACGATTATGGCAAGAGCGGTCCCCAAGACCCACAAGCTGCTGTTCACGATCATCGGCTGGACTGTTGGTGGGATCATCTTCTTTCCGGTCCTTTGGATCATCCTGACAAGCTTCAAATCACACTCAGACGTGTTGGCCTCTCCACCGGTTTTTCTGAACTTTGAATGGACGATGGATGCTTATCGAACCCTTTGGGACGGGATTGACATCCGACGATATCTACTAAACTCCATTATGATTTCTCTCGGATCGACCATTGCCGCCCTGCTTGTCGCGATACCAGCCGCATGGTCGATGGCTTTCACCCCATCAAATTGGACCAAAGCAATTCTTCTTGGAATGCTCGCGACGAAGATGATCCCAGCGGTCGCACTCTTGATGCCCGTATTCCTCATCACGATCAATCTGGGATTGCTCGACACGAGGTTCGGGCTGGGGTGCATCCTGATGCTCATCAACCTTCCGATTGTCATCTGGATGCTCTTTTCGTTCTTCCGAGACATCCCGTTGGAGATACTGGAGGCCGCAAGAATGGACGGGGCAAGCCCTCTGAAAGAAATCGCTCTCATTTTGATGCCGCTGTCATGGCCAGCAATCATGTCCACGTTTGCGTTGGCCGTCATACTCTCCTGGAATGAGTCATTTTGGGTTTTGAACTTCACAGCCTCGGAAGCAGGAACGATGTCGGCCTTTCTCGCCAGCTATTCAAACAGCCCATACTGGGCACAGATCAGCGCCGCGTCGGTGGTCGCAATACTCCCGATCATGGTTCTGGGATGGCTCTGTCAGATGCAAATAGTTCGCGGGCTGACGTTTGGTGCGATCAGGTAAAGCGGACGTTGCTACTTTTTGGGGGGACGGCAGCAAAGTCCCGCATCTTACCAGTTCGTACACGACGCAGCGAACGGCAGGTGTACGGATATGGTGGGACTTCTGAGAATTTCTTCGTACCAGCCATATGACACACCAATGTCGCCTATTTCACTTGGCCCAAGGGTGACGGCAGATTGAAACGCATAATGCCCACTCACTGGCAGCCTTAGCGTGGGATTCCGCCCCTTCGGGCATTCGACCCCACTTACCGATCGGGCGCTGCTTCAAGGGACGTCTCGAACCGCTTGCCCGCCGCTGCAGCTTCTTTCAAGAGCGCGTCGAAATTGTCAGGTGGATTGCCATATTCCAACATCCCTTTGAACGTCGCATAGGCATCCGTCTTACTGCCGTAGGCGCGCAGGGTCTTTTCGTCGTTCACCCAAGCCACCACGATGACCTTCGCATCGCTGTTGAACCGATAGAACAGCCGATACTGCTGGAAGAATTTCGCCCGGAACCAGTGCTTGCGGTGATCGCCGAGTGTGCCGCCTTGCCGGAAGGCGGCGGCACCCGGATCCGTCGGTATGGCCTCGGTGACCAGCTTGAAGATGGCGGCCAGCCGTTTCGTGGAATTTTTCTTGCGCCAGATCTTGGGATCGCGTGCCTTACGCGCTTCGACCTCCAGGATCAGCCCTTCGAGCTGGTCCAGAAAGAGAGGATGCGCATAAATCGACCATCCGTTTACGACAAGGGGCGCTTGGGCGGGCACGCTATCGCCGCTCATTCATCCTCAAGCGAAAGCGGCGCATCGAGATCGACGTCAACGTCTCCGACCAGTGCTGCAAGACGGTCATGCAAAGCCCCATCGAACGCCCGAATGCGGTCCGGATGCGCCTTGATATCGGCTTCGACAAAATCGAGAAAGGCTCCGAGCACGGGATCTTCCTCGTCGCTGCGCACGGGCTCGATATAGACCCTGCCACTCGGCTCGGTGCAGTAGCGAATCCGGTCGCCCTTGCCCAGCTTGAGCTGCTTGCGCACACCCGCCGGCACGGTCGTCTGATACCGATCCGTGAGTTTCGAGACATCTTGTGCGAGCGCTGTCATGGCCGTCTCCTGAAAGAAAGGGGGGTCTTTGCTGCCCGCGATAGGTAATGCATTTGCATTGCCTTGTCAAGACAAGCCGCAGGATCTGCTGTCGCCGGGCAGGTCGATCAACCGTCCGGCGCAGCACCTAATTTCGCCCCGCGAGATACTCCGCCAGCACCGGACTGGCCGCGCCCTTTGCGGAGCTCAGCAGCTCCGAGCCCGCAAGCGAGGCCTTCGACAGGCGTACGAGCCCACCGGTTTCCTCGATGCGGTAGCAGCGGCGTTTTTGCCGCCCCCGCCTGTAGTGCGTCGCAGTGACGATCTGGCAGGTGCTGCCATCGGTGAGCGTCACAGGGGTGGCGAGCTTGATCTTGTCGCCTTCCTCGTAGTCTGGAATCGATGCCCAATCCCGGCAGCGCTGACGCCAGTCCTGGGCGTAGCTGTCCGGGTTTTTCAGGTCGGAGAGGAGCTCGATCAGCCCAAGCGGAGCACGAGACTCGTTCGGGCCAGCACTTTCCTCCATGTCCTTGTAGCCCCAGCAGCCGTCATCGTATCGGGTGAGGAAGACAGCCCCGAAAGTGATGGAGCCATCCGCATCGGTGACATAGGTCGTGTCTTCGACAGGGGTGCCGTCGCGATTGGTAACCCTAGCCGCTGCATACCAGGTGGAACCGACCTTGCAGGCCTTGACCAGTTCCGTCTTGCGCCTTTCGCTCTCGAAGGTGCAGAGCCGGGCAATCTCCGCTTTCTCATCCGCGTAGGTCTGGACGCGGCCGTCGGTGTAGAAAAGCCAACCCATTTCAGAGTCCTTTCTCTCGTTTGGGAAAATTGTTGTCGCCAATGTCCCGAGAGGGCCGCAGGCCCGGCAGGGTATTGGCGATGCGTGTTTGATAAAGGGCGCGTTACGCCACCCTTCGGTCATCGAGTTCCATCAGCGCATCGAGCGGCACGCGGTAGGGCTGCATGGCGTCGAAATCCTCGCAATTGCCGCAGTTCTGCACGATCGCGAAGGTGTCGCAGGCATCCTTGAGGATGACCCGGAAGGTGCCGCCGAGGCCCGAGGGCACCTCGTAGGTCCCGCCGATGAGATAGTCCGAGGCCCGGCGCACAAAGACGCGGATGCTGTGGCCATCGGTGGCGAGCCGGATCGCACCCCGCCCCCGGTCGATGAGCACCTGCACGTCATCCAGGATGTCAGTGTAGAACTGGCCGGTCAGATCGCGAAACGCCATGCGGCGCTGCGCCATCCAGTCGGTGTCCCGAAACGGGTTCATGCCGTCGGCGAAGGCGAAGGAGGGATCGGCCTGCTCGGTGGTAACGATACGGGTGGTCGTGCCATCGATGCCGTTCGAGCGCAGATGCACACCATTGCCGACGATGAGGATCAGGGCGGGCCTGTCCACGGGCCCGTTCCAGTTGGGCAGGAAGGTTTTGCAGGCGCGTGCATGGGCGATCTGCGCCGCAACAGCGGACGCAGAGAACTTGAGAATAGCCATGGGGATGTCTTTCCGTTGGGTGTGGGAGGGTCGACCCGCGCGGGCGGCGTGGTCCACGCGCGGGTCGCGTGAGGACTCAGGCCGCTTGCGCGACCTCGCTGTCAGGCTCGGGGGTTTCCGCAGCGGGCTCCGCCTCATCACAGGCGACACTGTTGGTCTGCATCATGGGCGGGCACCAGGCGGCCACGGCAGCGCGCTGCGCGTCCGTGAGCGTGGCGAAGGGCTCGGCGAAGAGCTTGTCACAAAAGGCGACGATCTCCTTCTTGCTCGACGAGGCCAGCGTCACCGCCTCCTGGGCGAGACCCAGATCCTCGCCGAGGATCTTCAGGAGCCACGCCTTTTTAAAGCGATTGAAGAGCGCCGCGTTCGGCGTCCAGTGGGCGCGGATGTCGGGCATGATCTCGATCTCGAACGCATGCATCAGGCTGTCGCGTTGCCGGTCCCGCGCGAAGCAGGACTGCGTGGTGCTGGCCGTGGCATAGGCGACGAGCTTCGCCTTCTCGCCGGCCTCCAGCGCGCGAAACGCCGCGAACTGATCGGCGGGCGCGCGGGTGTCATCGAGCCACGAGAGATCAAGCGCATCATGCGCTGCCGCCACCTGCTCGAGCGAGGTTGCGTCGATCTCGTCCATCTTGGCATGGCTGCGGTATTCCTTGCGGGCATCGATCTTGATCGCCTGCGTGACACTCATTCCGCTGGCCAGAACGTCGCCCACCAGCTTGAAGAGCGTGAGATCGAGCGTGGCTTCCGGATGCAGCGCCATCGCGGCCCCCAGTGCCATGGCCCGCTCGGTCTTGAGATCCTCGGCCAGCGAGGCCGGATAAGTGATTTCGCTGGAGTCCGAGGCCCCCTCCCCTGTCGGATTACTCGAGGCGCCGCGCACGCCTTCCTCTTTCGCGGTGTCCTCCGGGCGCACGAGGCCAATATGGAGCGTCACCTTCCCATTCGACCACGAGGCGACAACCCCGGCGCGCGCCAGGTCCTCGGTGCTATAGGCCTCCTGCAGGTCGCGGCATTCCTCTTCCAGTGCGTCCACGCGGTCGTAGAGAGCGTTGTAGGCACCGTCATCGAGCCCCTCATCTTCCATCTCGAGTTGCAGTTGCTCAAGCTCGGCGGTGATCTCGTCGATGCGCTTCTGGGCGGCCTCATCGGGCTCGATCGGACCGGGATAGACGCGGCCGTAGTCGGCCATGGTCGCGTAATCATAGCGGACCAACGCATCGGCCCAGGCAAAGCCCAGCCTCATACGGGCGTCCTCGGCGGCTGCACCGAGCTTCTCAAGCAGGATGGTCTCGACCAGCGCCGCATCCTCGAGCACGGAATGCTCTTCCAGAAGGTCAGCCGCGACGGCGCCACCGCGTGCCTCGTAGTCTTCGCGCACGAAAGCCCCGATGTCGTCGCTAACCTGCACCCCGCGGGATTTGAGCGCCTGACGGACGGTATAGGCCTGCAGATAGCCGCCGTCCTTCGTGAGCGCCTCGAAAACCTCGCGCTGCGCCTCCTGGCTCGGGTGCTCGGCGAAGGCCTTCATCGTGTCGAGCGTAATCACCTTGCCCCGAGCCGCAGCGCGGATGTCGGGGTGGATCAGGCCATAACGCAACCGGCCTTTTACGGCCGCCACCGTGGTGCCGAAGGTCTTGGCGATGGTCTCGGGCGTCTGGCCGTCGACCTCCATCATCCGGGCGAAAGCCTCGAACTCGTCAATCGCGTTCATGGAGGCCTGGGTGATGTTCTCGGCCAGCGACAGGGCCGTGGTGACGTCGCAGTCTTCCGGCACAAGGCGGCAGTCGATCTTGGTTTTCGCCGTGAACCCCTTGCTGGCCTTGTCAGCGATCAGCTCCTTCAGGGCTGCATGGCGCCGGCCACCGGCGAGGACAGCGTATTTGCCGTCAAGCTTCTGGACGAGGAGCGGCTGCAGGAGGCCCAGCACAGCGATGCTGGCCTTCAGATGCGCGATGTTCTCAGGATCATAGGTTTCTGGAGAGTTGCTGCGCACATTGGCGGGATGCGGGACCAGATCGCCGATGGCGACGGTTAGAGGGGCAAAGCTTGTGGTCATGGGATATCCTTCCAGGTGGGTGAGGTGTGGCCCGCGCGCGCGCGTAACCAATCCCCGGCTTCAGGGATCACCACGACAAAAGGCCCGCTTTGCCTTTTTGAGGGGCAGCGGGCCTTCATCGTCTCAGATGTCAGGGGGAGGAGTCCCCTGCCCTTCTACCAGTCGCGCGCCAGCATGATGGTCAGCACGCGCATGGTGGTCGTGGGGTTGTCCGGGGTCTCGGCCCCGTAGCGGAAGTCCGAATCCGCCTCATAGAGATCGATTTTCCAGAACACGGTCTCGCTCCGGATCTCGACTGCCCCGAAATCGTGCCAGCCTTCCGGGTCATTCTCAGGCTCGAACGTAGCAAACTCACCGGTGGCCTTCACCGCCTCGGCCATGAAGCCGTCGCTGGCCTCCATAAGCGAGCGGGTGACATGCATGCGGCCCTGGATGGGCTGCGCGGGCGGCACTCCAAGGCACGCGAGCTTGCGAAACGCGTCATTCTGCGCCGCGATCACACTCGGATCCGGACGGTCTGGCTGGGGTTGAACGGTCATGGACATGGGGATCTCCTTTGAGAAGTTGAAACACCCTTCTCAAAGCCCGCTTTTTCTTTTCCGCCTGGCGGAGGAGAAACCCAGAAAAAAACTACCCGGCCCGAATACACCCAAAAATCAGGTGAGCGGGATATGCGGCTATTGGGGCTTTCGGAAGCAACGACCGCTCCCATCCCGAAGCGGACTCGCAGCCTTTGGTTCGAATTGGCGACAGCCGACCTTCGCCGCGTGGATCGCGAACTCGTAAGGTGCAGACTTTGCAGACGTTGTTCTTTGATGAATTTATGTCTGCTTTTGTAACAAGTTTGGCTAACTAGTCATTAAATCATGGCTGAGCCAATCAATGAATGCATCTGATCGACGCTTCCGTCGCCCGTGTGCTTGTGCAACGTAAACGTAGCCGCTTTGTTGAAATCCAAATGGAGCGATTAGACGTCCACTGCCAATATCACTTTCGACCAGATGTTCTGGCGTTACGCAAACACCCAATCCGTTTGCTGCAGCTTCAATAGCAAGTGAAAGATGCTCAAACTCATTTTGGTTCGTCAGTTGAATGGGGCGCGAACCAAGCTGTGCTTGCCATTCTTGCCAGGCTTGCGGGCGAGTCTTTGTTGTTAACAATGGCAGGCTACTTAAATCGTCGGGGCCCGAACAATGGCATAGCAGCCCGGGTTTCAATACTGGCCCAAGAGATTCTGCAAACAACACTGTATCCTGCGGTCTAAGCGATGCCGTCGGAGGCAGGACAGAAATTGAAACATCTATTCGATTGCGTAAACGGTCGGGGCTGCGCGGACTGGTCGAGAGCCGCAAATCAATATTCGGGTGTTCTGAACGAAAGCGGTGCAGGCGCGGTATAAGCCAACGAACGGCCATCGTACTAAGGCAGGCAACATCTAAAATCGTATCGCGCGTTTCATCTAACGCCAGAAGGGTTGCGTCTATTTCATCCAAAGCTGACGTCAGTGTGGCTGCCAGTTGCCGGCTTTCATCCGTCAAAACACGATTGGTTCGAGGACCACTAAATAGATTAAAACTCACAACTGATTGCAGTTCGGAAATCTGACGGCTAACGGCACCGGGCGTCACTCCAAGTTCAATCGAAGCGTTTGACATGTTATTATGGCGCGCGACGGCCTCAAACGTCTTAAGTGCATTTAGTGATATCTTAGATCGGGACTTCATTTGAGAAATACTCACAAGATGACGGCTAATAACTCGTTATCCCATATCTCGTTGAAGGGCTACTTAGAAGCCACATCAAAGGAGAGAACGCCATGCCAATCGTACGCACTGCTGTTAAGTCAGGCACAACATCTGAGATCAAAGAAAAGATCGTTATGGGTATCCATTCGGCTTTGGTCGAGGGTATCGGCATGCCGCAAGATGAGCTTTTCAATTTGGTCCAAGACTACGATCCAGCCGATTTTTTCTACAGCCGCAGTTTCAACGGCGTCGCGCGATCCGATAATGTCATAGTGGTCGAGATTACTATGCGACGCGGGCGTAGCGACGCTATGAAAACGGCACTCTATGCAGCGATTACAAGAAATCTAGAACAAGATGCCCAAGTGAGTCCCAAGGATGTCCTGATATTTATGCACGAAAATGACTACTCAGACTGGTCTGTTGGAAACGGAAAATTTGCAATGAAGATCGTCCAACAACCCGGTGACGATGCCTAAAGTTGACTGCAACTCAAAGCAGACATTCATGCACGACGCGGCATCGGTCATTTTGGGCTCCTACCGGCATTCGCCGCAAGCTGCGCGAAGGACCGCTGTCGGGAAAACGCTGAGACTTTGCAAACTCCGCTTTCTGCGCATTGCCGCCATTCGTGGTCATCACCACATTCGTCACGCCGGTCTCACACCTGCCATTTTCCGCTTCGCAGCAACAAGTCTGTTAGGCGGCCTCGGCGCTGCCCCCTGCCCTGCCCGTCTCCGATCTGGCGATCAGGTAGTCGCAAGCGCGTTGCGCGTCGGCCGCATGCTTGAAGATCGCGGTTTTGTCCGAACGCAGAACGCGCAGCCAGTTGTAGAGATACGCCGCGTTCATCTCGAGCGTATGCGCTGTGAACCCAAGCTCCTGCCCGAGGAAGCAGGAGGTCAGCTCGGCCACGATTTCTTCGCGGGCATAGGAGGTGTTGCCAAACCGCGAGAGACCATAATCGCGGTTGAGCCGATGCGGCGCCTTTGTGGCATGCGCCAGCTCGTGCGCCCAGACCCCGTAGAAATTCCGTGGGTCCTGGAACCTCTCGATAGAAGGCATGAAAACTTTATCGACGGGCGGCAGATAGTAGGCCTCGCCGCCCGCGAATACCGTGGTGATGTCGATCGCATCGAAGAATGTCTGCATATGCGGGATGGGCGCAGCTGGCGTGTGGTCAGGGACCGGCTCCGGGTCGGGATGGAAGCTCTCGGGCAAGCCCTCGATCTGGCAGGCATTGAACACACGGTAGGATTTCTGGAAGCGGAAGATGCGGGCTTCCTCGGAGTGATCATCCCCGTCGCTGCGGTCGTCCTCGCCGCCCGCGTCTTTCCGGCTTTGGCCGTAATAGACGACGACAGAGGATTTCTCGCCTTTGCGGACCTTTGCGTCCAACGCATTGGCCTGCGGCAACGTCATCCAGAAGGGCGAGCTGTGGCCCGCCATCACGGTCCGCATCGTCAGCAGGAAGTTGTTCACTCCCTGGTAGGGTTCCCCGCCCACGCGCAGGGGACGAGAGCTGCCACCTGCGGTCCATGGCTTGCGCCACGGCAGGACGCCGCGCTCAATAATACGGATGATTTCGTTTGTGATGACCTCGGAGGCATCGAATTTGGGCGTGCGGGATCGGGCCATGGCTGGCCTCCTTTCGAGTTTTGGTGAGAGGGAATGGTGATCAGATTGACTGACGGGGTCGCGGATCGTTGATGATCCTGGCGCCGAGCCCTTCGACCATGTCGATGTAGGTGGTCAGCGAGACGGACCTGCCAGGATCCGAAGAGTCAGGGTCGGCCGATCCGTCCCGCGCCACGCACGGCAAGTTCGCGAAGGCGATGACGTCACTGATGGGTCGGATATCGATGAACGGGGTTCCTCGTGCGACCGCGAGGGCGGCCAGGGGAAAGCGCTCGATCGGCGCGAAGGTCGAGACGGTGGTCCAACCGAGATGGATGAATGTCCCGCCCTCGCCGCAGATCACATGCGCGTTTGGCAATGACGCCGCCTGCTTCAGATAGCCGAGATCACGCAGGACGGTCTGGCGCTCGAGCCGCTGTGCCAGCGCCGTCTGGCCGGTTCGGCGTAGTTCCTTGTGTCGCCACCACGAGGCAGCGGTCGCGCGCAACACGCGCAAGACACCTGTTTGCATGGGAATGCCCTTCGTCAGGAACGGCAGACCGGAACCCGGCCCGGACCCATCCGAGGGACCGCAAAGGCCCTCATCCGGCAGTCACAAAACCCGAAGAACACTTTCTCTTTTCCTAGGCCCTTTCTGCACACAACAGAACTGAAACCTGGCCCATCTGCCGAAGCCATTGATTTCATGCAGCAATTTCAGATCGGCAGGCAAGATCGGCAACGCATATCGGCAAAACCTTGCTTGAAAGTACGAAATGTGTTTATTTTTCAGATACTTTGCAAACATAGAAGATCGGCAAAAATGCTGGAAACACTCGCCAGGATCGAACCCTGCTTCTTCGAGGAGCATATTCCAACAGAACTGGCAGACCTTTCGGTCGACATCCAGAGGGAAGCCACCGGGCTGGGACAAGGGTTGCATCCTGACAGCGCAGCCGAACTTGCCGATCTCGTCCGTGTGATGAACTGCTACTACTCCAACCTGATCGAAGGACACAACACGCGCCCCCGCGACATCGAAAGGGCGCTGGCTGGTGCCGAGCTTGAGGAAGAAACCCGTCCCCTCGCCCTTGAGGCCCGGGCGCACGTCATCGTTCAACGGACCATCGACGAGATGCATCGCAAGGGCACCCTGCCCCGCCCCACATCCGTCGAATTCCTGACTTGGGTCCATAAGAGCTTCTACGACGAGATGCCGGATGAGTTTCGGGTCATCGAACATCCCGACGGCACACAAGAGCCCATCGTTCCGGGACGCATGCGCCAGGATGATGATCGGGAAGTTGCGGTCGGGCGCCACCTACCTCCTTCATCGTCGCGCGTCGCGGCATTCATGGACCATTTCGACAAACGGTTTCAGATTGCGGCGCGGTCTTCGAGCGGACGGATCATCGCGATCGCGTCTGCACATCACCGGCTGAACTACATTCACCCTTTCCCGGATGGCAACGGCCGTGTCAGCAGACTGATGTCTCATGCCATGGCCCTCACAGCCGGGATTGGTGGCCAAGGGCTCTGGTCCGTATCACGTGGGCTGGCCCGCGGGCTAACCGATCGGGGCGAGTACAAACGGATGATGGATCTGGCCGACAGTCCACGCCGCGGAGACCGCGACGGACGGGGGAACCTGTCAGAAGCGGCACTGAAGACGTTTAGTGAATGGTTCCTAAAGGTGACGCTCGACCAGATCACCTTCTCAGCAAGATTGTTCGATCTCGGCGGACTGGACCAACGGTATCGTCGTCTTGTTGCAGATACCATCGATGACAAGCGAGCGCCGGAATTAATCTCGGCGGTTCTTCGGCATGGCGCATTGGAACGAGGCGATGCGCAGATTGTGCTCAAGACGTCCGAGCGTACTGCTCGCAACACGCTGAGTAAACTGACCGCCGCTGGATACCTGACGTCCGCCTCGCCGAAGACGCCAGTTCGGTTGGCGTTTCCGTTGGATTATCGAGAGCGGCTCTTTCCAAACCTCTTTGGAGACGGTGACCTCCCACAATAACTTTAGGCATTTAGGGTGTAATGCCTGGCGGCCGATTTCTTCCATGGCCGGCCAGATTTTCATCAAGGCTTGCTCGTGTGTCACTTGTCCACCGCGGTGGACATCTGCTGGTCTGAGATAAACTGAAGAACCACCACGCGCCGCTAGGTGCGTTTGGACAGTTTTGGTTGCCACAAGCGCCGCTCCTCGTTCGAAGTCCACCGCGGTGGACATTAGACAGTTCGCTCATTGTTTTCGGACAGTCGCTTGATCAAAGCTAATGGATCAAATTGGTTTTGCCTTTGACCCAGGGTGATACTGTGAAAATACGCTCCAAAATCCCTGATGCGTTTTCCAAGCTGTAGCATGATGAAGATCGCGCATGACGCTTTCTGAGCTCCTACAGCATTCTTGGCTTTCTCGAAAGTCTCTGGGTGAATGCCCATCATGGGTGCAAGTGTTCGAGCATGGTTTTCAATGTCCAACCAGTTTCTAAGTCTCTCTGTGGAGAACGATGTCGCCTGATCGCAGACTGAGGTCAGCAAGTCTGGTTTCAGGGCCTCAAGGCCTATGTTGCTATCTAAATCTTTTTTTTCTTCTTCAGACTTAGATTGATGCCGGACAGTTTGTCCGTCATTGGCGGGCAATTCCATAGTTTCAGGCGGGTCATCCGGGGCAGACAAACTCTGGCATTCTGCATCTGTATTGGCGAGCAGAGCGTGGTATTCGGGGAGGCTCAGCTTCCTGCGTAGAGCTTTCCGTGCGTGGTTGATGAATGCGTTGCTAGGATCGTGCTCTTCCAAATGGGCGAGCTTTGTAAGGATCTGTTTGCGGACAAATATCCGATCTCGCCGGTTATTCTCCATCTCTTGCGCGATGGCTATAAGCTCGCTCGCACGTTGGAGCAGGGGGGTGAGAGACAATCCATAACTGATGCACTCCCCGCCGGATGAGCGAACGCGGTAGCGCTTTCGGTTCGAGCTGTCATTGCGCTTGATGAACCCGAGTTCAACGAAGCGGTTGATGTGCCTCCGGAGTGTCCGTTCGTCGATTCCGCCAACGCGCTGGCAAAGTGAATTGTTAGACGCAAAAACCGTTTCGCCATGGCCAGGTTTCAGAAAACTGAGCATTGCTTGAAGTGTCTGTATGTGGCCAGGACGTAGACCAAACACGCCGCGTGCATCTCTCAGGGCTCTGAAGATGATCCAGACGTCGGTTTCAGACGGGGGAAATGAGCCGCGGGTTGCATCAGCACCTGCGACTTCGATCGAGAGTTTTGTAAATGCCATGGCTTGTTCACGACGACCGTTCGGCCCACAACTTCCCCGTCTCTTTCCTCGAATTTTCGCGGAAAAAGGCAAAAAATATCAGTCCACCGAATCGGTGACTCTTGACCGGTATGCTGGAGGTTGCTACATCAAAGATGCTAATCAGATGATGAGGGCTCTCCAGGGGAAACTTTGGGGGGCTCTTTTCTTTCGGGTCTTCGCTTTTCTCCTCTGCTCGTGTTGCTCTGTGTGGCCTGGGTTAGGACCCAGAGCCTCTCTCATTCCGCCACTGTACGAAGAGTTGCAAAAGCGTAGCTTCCGCGTGCTCTTCGAGCCATTGGCCGAATTCTGGATTGTCCTTTTTGGTGACCTTGAGCGCGATCGCCTTCTCATCGATTGTCAGCGTGCCCAATGAACTGCCGTTCTCATCATTGATGACCGAAGTCAGCCCACGATTGGGCGGCTTCTTGTCGCTACGTGCTTTGCTCGAGCAAGCCGAATAGACCGCTTGGAACTTTTCGGAACTAGGAGTGTCGTCGGGCAGGGCGGCGAGCGCCTCTTTGGCGATGTCTACCAAATCTACCTTCACCGACAAGGCAGCTAGATCACCCCACTGCCGTCGTCCGATCCCATGTGCTGGCCCGATGAGTTGAACAAGACCGTCTGGCAGTTGTTCTATGACGACCCTGTGGTTGGATACGCCTTGCCGGGTCAGACCTAGAGCATCTTGAATGACACCGGGTTTGTACCCGGATTCTTGCATCTCTTGGATAAAAAGAGACTTTTCTATAAAAGACGGATCAAGCCTGAGGTTGTTCTCCTGGCCTTGAGCGATCAGAGATGCGTCATCGTCCAAGGTTCGAACAATTGCCTTGACCGTTCCACCGACCTTACGGATCGCCGCAAGCCTGCGGCGGCCGTAGATGATGCGATATCTGTCCGGTTGGGCTGATGGACGGACCATGATGGGCACTTGTTGGCCATGCTTGCGAATGCTCTCGGCCAACTCATCGATACTGGAATCTTCCAGCACCAACCGATCGCGCAGCCCATCCATGTCAATCTGATCGGGTTCGATATCGCGAATCGAGTTTGCTGTGATCTCGCGCAAAGAGTCGCGCAATCCTCCAACAGATCCCGGCAGCTTTGCCGCTTTTGGCGGGGTAGGGGAGGGGCCTCCGCTCTCCGTCTCATTCCTTGGAGGCTGGTTGAAGATGTTTCGGGCCATCAGCGACGCCCCCATGCCATTTGGATCGTCTGCTCTAGCTCATCGCCAACGCCATTCACGCTGGTCAGGGCGCGATCAATTGTCTTTCTGATGAATTGGTTTGGATCGACTTCGTAGACGGTCTGCTGGGTCATCCCCGCGTCGGAGATCGCCGTAGACTTCAGCATCGGCTCTGTCATGACCTGACCTGCCAGAATTGATCTCAGGTAGCCTGCCATTTGGGTTTGCGGACCGTCCGACGGTTCATATCTGGTAATCAGGAACTTGACAAAATCCCATGTGACACGCCGACCGATGGCTTCCTCCACGGCCTTGACCGTTTCTGAAGCAAGCTTCAGGAATTGGCTCATGGATGCGATGTCAAGCATGCCAGGTACCACGGTAACCAAAAGCCCCGTCGAGGCTGCCAGCGCAGTCAGGGTTAGAAACCCAAGCTGAGGCGGGCAATCGATCAGGACGATGTCGTAGTTTGCCTCAACCTCTTCAAGCGCCAAGGCGAGGCGCTCTGCAAAGATGGGCTGTACGCGACGGGCGAGAGCGTTTGCGGTCTCGGTTTCGTACTCCGAGAGCATCAAACCGGCGGGCACCATGTCGAGCTTATGGAAGTAGGTCTTCTGGATGACGTTCGAGAGAGGAACTTGGTCCTCATATCTCAAAGCATCATAGATTGTGCCGCCATCGGCGAACTCAAGCTCGGGCCGAAAGCCGAAAAACGTGGTCAAACTTGCTTGCGGATCGAGGTCTAGGACCAGCACGCGGTAACCGCGCAGGGCATACCTTTGCGCAAGATGAATCGTTGCAGTAGTCTTTGATGAACCGCCTTTGAAGTTGACGACGGATATCACCTGGAGACGATCGCCATCACGTCGACCTGGGCGGTAGCTTTCTGCGTTCTTTCCAGTGCGTCCAAGAACATCGCGCAACTCATCAATCTCTTGGGCTGTGTAGAACCGGTGTCCGCGGTTGTCTGTATGCACTTCCGGGAAGCTGCCGTCCTTGTGCCGGTTGCGCAGGTTAGATGTGCTTACGCGCAGGAGGCCGGCGACTTCGGTGGAACTGAAGCGGCGTAGGGACTTTCGTTCTTCGGGTTCGAAAGCGATCTTCATCTGGCGATCCAAAGACTCAGCCAGATTGTCGGCAAATGCTCCGATATCGGAAGAGCCTATGCCTTGCGTGTATCCAATGTTACGATCATCCATGTCCTGCCGCCCACTCTCGGCCTCTGTTGAGGCTCTTAGTCATTCTGACGGTGTACAGCGTGTCTGACGCGTTTTGCCGTCAGAATGGGAATGCCACGATCCAGTGAGTCCGGCAAGAAGAATCTAAATGTAGTGTGAAAGTTATCCACAACACCTATAGGTGTTGCCGCGTAAAAAACTCAGCAAGTCATTGATATAGATATATTAAATGCAGATCTAACCGAATCGAGCCGCTACTCTGTTGAGTTGGCACATTAGCAGCTAACCCCAAGCAACTAATGGCACTTTCTGCCTCCTGCGGAGTTTTCTCCCGGTGAAATTTTTTGGATTCGGGTCAGAAGCTACATCTGATCTTGGCTCGATTCGTACGGCATGAGGCCAAGTCGTTCCGCCCGCTCCAACAGCATTTTCACCGAAGACGGCTGCCATCTTGTTCGGCCACGAGGCGTGCGTTCGCGCATAGATTCCAGCCGTTCACAGATCGCTTGAAGCGTGATGTCGGGATCTGCGCCCTTGATGCCAGCAATAATGGCGGGCAGGCGATCGTCCGTTTCGCGGCGCCCGGCGCGGGCCAGCACCTCGGTAGGCAGGAAGCCGTCGCGGACATAGGCCTTCACAGCGCGCAGCAGGCGGCTTTGGGTCCAGCGACGCGCCTCGGGCAAGGGGCCGTTGATGATGCGCAGCACGTCCTCCCAAGCCAAGTCGGGTCGCAATCGGCGCACGTGGGGCACCCAATCTTGTGCCGTTTCGTTCAAACGCTCCATGTAGCCGTCCTGTCGCGCCAGCCGCACTTTGCGAAGAGCAGCAGGGTCTTTGGCACGCAGCCCAGGGTTCCCGCCCACGCGGCCCTTTGTGCGCGCGCTGGCGAGGCCGGCCTTGGTGCGTTCCCGGATCAGGGCGCGCTCGAACTCGGCCGCAGCGCCCAAGACCTGCAGCGTGAACTTGCCTTGCGGGGATCCGGTGTCGATCGGGTCCTGAATGGAACGAAAGAACGCCCCCTTGGCCTCCAGCCGCTCGATCACCTCCAGCAGATGCGACAGGGATCGCGCGAGGCGGTCAATCCGCACGACCACCAGCGTGTCGCCCTTGCCGATGCGCTCCAACACCCGCGCAAGCACCGGCCGCGCACGATTGCCGCCGGAGGCCTGTTCTTCATGGATCTCGGCGCAGCCTGCGGATTTCAGGGCCTCAGACTGGGGCAGGGGGGTTTGATCCTCGGTTGAAACGCGCGCGTAGCCTAGCAATGGCATCAAAACAGTCTTCTTGCAGTTTCATATAGCGCCAATAAACGACCGTTTGTAAACGAATGCAAGCAAGTGCTCTCTCGTCGTGTTCGTCCAAAATCCCTTGGTTTCCTTGCGCAGAGCGCGATCTGAGAGGTTCCACCGGCAATCGCGCGCGCATACTATATAAAGAGCATGGGCAACGGCCAGAAAATCGCTTGGGTAATATGCATAATATAGGTATTTTGCACATATGAAGCCGCAAGAGTCTACTTTGCCTGATGATTTTGACGACCCCCGCATCACCACCGAGGGGGATGAGGAGTCTCACGAGGACGACCTCTGGTTCCTGCCGGGGCCGCTCGAAGAAGAACCGGATGATTTGCCCCCGGGGCCACGGGCGGAACCGCCTGATAACGCGCTCATCAACGACTGGGCAAAGGCGGAAGCGGCTCACGCTGCGCGGCTGGCAAAGGTGGCTGGACGCCTGGGTGCGCTGGATGACCGGTTGCTGCGTGGCCCGGATGGCTGGCGACACAGACTGGCACTGATCGAGGCGGCAGACCTCAGCTGGCTTGCAGGGGATCGGGTGAGTTCTGACCGCCTCGCTCTTTGGATATCAATGCGATTGTCTGGCGCACAGGATGACCCGAATGCCTTGGCAAGAGTTGGCTGGGCTGTTCGCCGCCTGACGGGTGGTCCGGGTCCGATGGTCGACCTGGCGGCATTTCTGGACCGCCGCGATCCCGAGAACATCGAGGATGCCACCGAGCGGCTAGAGGATCGCGCAGGCGGATGGCTGGAGGTGATGAAATCAGCTGTTCATCTACACCCGATCACGCGGGCTTGCATGGGGTTTCACCTCTGGAGCTTGGCGGGTCTCGGGCAACAAGGCGACCAGATCGAAGCAGCCGTTACCGCGGCAAGGATCACGGCCAGCGACGGAAGGGGAGCGAACTTTGCACCACTAGCTATGGGTGGGGCAGGGGGGTTGCGCGCGTCGGGCTTACCACCGGAGCGTCTTGCTCGCTGGCTGGATGGGATGGAGACTGCCTGCCTGACCGCGATGCGGCACTTGGACTATATCGAGACATGGTCAGCGAGGACAGAAGCAGAGATGATCTCGCTCTCAGGCAAAACTCCACCGGCTTTGCGCGCCGTGCTGACCGAATGGCCGCTCCTCTCCGCACCGATGGCCGAGGCCCTTACCGGCACCAGCCGAGCGGCGGTCCAGCGGAACCTGACCTGGATGGAAGTAAGGGGATTGGTCCGTGAGGTAACAGGGCAGGGAAGGTTTCGAATGTGGCGGACAGCAAATTAGAATTTGCCTAAATGCGAACAGGAACATGCCCAAGCGTGATTTCAGCCATTCAGTTTCCAGTAAAATACGCGACCTTCAGGAGAGGCGTGAGCACCTCGAAGCCGCGGCGCCGGATCGAGCGATGGATCTTGCGGTATCTTTCTGCCTGCACCTGTCCGAGTTGATCAGCTTGGCCGACTACAGCCTGATTCGTGGAGGTGGTGTCAAATGGCTGGTTGCCGGTTTGAGCAGGGTTTCTTCGCTGCCCGCGATATTGGTCACGGTGTTCCTAGCGCGGAAGCCAAGGACTGTCCGGTTTGATTGCCGCGGATTTCCTCAAGCACACCTTTTAGGCCACCTCCGTCAGCGCATCGATGACGGGGCATTCGGGCACATCGTCTCCGCTACATTGCGCCACGGTGGATGACAGGACGTGCTCGATGCGCTTGAGATCCGCGATCTTGGCGCGGACCGAGGCGAGATGCGCATTTGCAAGACCCTGCACCTCGCCGCAGGTCTGAGCCCCGCCATCGACCAATGCGAGCAGATCGCGAACCTCGTCGAGCGTGAACCCCAATTCGCGCGCGCGCATGATGAAGCGCAGACGCGCGACATGCCTGTCATCGTAGACGCGGTAGTTTTTGCTTGAGCGTGGCGGCTCAGGCATGACGCCTATGTTCTCGTAATAGCGAATGGTCTCGAGGTTGCAGCCGGTCAGCTTGGCGAGATCTCCGCGCCTGAGTACCTTCACCGATCTGTGATGATTTTTCACGTTTGACCCCCTTGAGCCTGTACCAGCTACAGACTCTAGATTGAGATCATCACTGAGGCAAGGATGATTCGAACCATGACTGAAACCACATCCGACGGCCCCCAGACGGCAATGGGCGAAACACCGGTAGCTGACAAAAAGGCATGGGCGACAACCGGGCTCGGCGTACTCGGCGCGTTGGCCATGACCTCATGTTGCATCCTGCCGCTGGTGCTTGTGAGCTTCGGCGTCACCGGCGTGTTCATCGCCCAGTTGGGTGCGTTCTATCAATATAAGTGGATCACCTTCGCACTGAGTGCCGCTTTCATCGGATACGGCTTTTACCAGGCGTATAGCCCGATCCCGGCCGAAGCCTGCGCTGATGGCACCTGCGCGCGACCGATGAACCGAACACTGATGCGGTCCATTCTCTGGGCTGCCACCGCGATCGTCGCCGTGGCGATGATCTTCCCCTATCTCACCCCATACCTCCTGTCCTACTGAAAGGCCAAACCCATGAAAACAATCCAACTCGCCATCGCGACTCTGGGAATTCTGGCCGCAATGCCTGCCAGTGCCGAAGAACAGCGCATCAAAGTCGGTGTCGGCGAACTCACCTGCCCGACCTGTTCGTTCACCGTCGCGGCGGCGATGCGCGGCGTGCCCTCGGTCGAAATCATCGATTTCCAGGACGGCGAGGAGTTTGGCACGGGCACTTACGTCGTGGCCTTCGACGATCAGGCTGCCAGCCCCGCCATGATCATCGAAGCGGTTCTGGCCAACGGCTATCCGGCCGAGGTGCTCCAGGCAGGGGAGTCCTGAGCACGGAAGGACGGGTAGGGCCATGAATGACAAGCACATGGGCGGGCTTCTGGCCTTCATCATTGCCGCGCCGATCATGGTGATCTGCTGCGGCGGCGGTGGCGTCATCCTGGCCACCATTCTCGGCGGGATTGGCGGGTGGTTGATGGGGCTCGGCGGTATTGCCGCGGTCGTCGCGGCAATTGGCGCGATGCTGGTTGTTCGCGAGATCAGGCGCAGAGGATCAGCAGGTGTCGGTGGCGCGCCGGATGAGACTTGCACCAAAACCCGGGCCGCCGGTGAGAGTATCCACCACCCGGCCGACTTCGCGGCCGAGTAGAGCAACGCACCGACATGAGGTCTTTTGGCTGTTCGGGTTGATCCCGGATCCGGTGAACCACGCAACCCATGCACCCGATATGAGGAAAGAAAATACGATGCCTTCAGACGACACATCTTCGAATGGCCTTATGAAAGTGGGCATCATCGGCACAATCATTGTGGCGCTCTGCTGCTTTACGCCCATTTTGTTGATCCTCTTCGGAGCAATCGGCCTGGCCGCCGTCGTTGGATATCTGGACCTCGTGCTGTTTCCGGCACTGGGCATCTTTATCCTGCTGACCATCTATGCGCTCTGGCGGAAGAGCGCGCGCGGTTCAGCATCTCAAGGGAATTGACACATAATGAATTCAGTTAATCCGAGCTTCACTTCCGACATCGGGTCGATGGTGGGAAGAGAAAATTTGGCCGAGCCATGAGGACGGCGCGGGTTGCCAGGAAAAGGAAATGAACATGAACCAGACCGTCAAAGCTCATGACTGCTGTCCGACCAACGAAGCCAACAGCGACAGCTATGACCTGATCGTGGTTGGCGCCGGCTCGGCCGGATTCTCCGCCTCCATCACCGCGGCTGAGGCCGGAAAGCGGGTGGCGCTCGTCGGCCACGGCACCATCGGCGGCACCTGCGTGAACGTTGGCTGCGTGCCGTCCAAGGCGATGATCCGCGCCGCCGAAGCGGTGCACAGTGGCGCGTCCGCTGCCCGGTTCCCGGGCATTGAGCCCTGCGCACACGCGGTGGATTGGCCCGCCGTGGTGAAAGGCACCGTCGAGCTGGTTGAGGAGATGCGGCACAAGAAATATATCGACCTGCTGCCGGCCTATGAGAACGTCACCTATATCGAGGAGGGTCCGGCGCGATTGGTCGAGGGTGGCGTCGCGGTCGGAGCACGAGTCATATCCGCCCCGTGCGTCCTGATCGCCACCGGCTCGCGCCCGCATATGCCAGCGATCGAGGGCATCGACACCGTGGATACGCTCGATTCCACCGGTCTGCTGACCCTGCCCGACCGACCCGACAGCATCATAGTGCTGGGCGGCGGCTATATCGGATGCGAGCTGGCACAGATGGCCTCAAGGCTGGGGGTGAAGGTCACGCTGGTGACCCGCTCGCGCCTTCTGCCCGGTGCCGAGCCGGAGGTGGCCGAGGCGCTGACGCAGGCGCTGAAGGCCGAAGACATCGCGGTCGAGACCGGTCTAAGATACGTCGCGGTCGCGCAAAACGCGGGCGGCGCCACTCTGACAATCGACCGGGGCGGTATGACCCAGGCTCTGACCGCTGACCGACTGGTTGTAACCACCGGCAGGATTGCCATTTCCGAGAACCTCGGGTTGGAAGACCTCGGGATAGAGACCGACGCGCACGGCTCGATCAAGGTCGGTCCTGACATGGCCACCACGCGGGCCGGCATCTGGGCTGCGGGCGATGTCACCGATCGTGATCAGTTTGTCTACATGGCCGCCTACGGTGCCAAGGTGGCAATCAACAATGCCCTTGGACTGAAACCGATGCGCTATGACAACGCGGCGATGCCCTGGGTCGTGTTCACCGACCCGCAAGTGGCCGGCGTCGGCCTCTCGGAGGCAGAGGCGAAGGCCGCCGGGCATGAGGTCAAGACGAGCGTGATTACACTCGACAACGTGCCCCGCGCTGCCGCCGCGCGCGATTCCCGCGGCGTGATCAAACTGGTGGCAGACGCCGAGACCGACCGCCTGCTGGGCGGCCAGATCGCGGCACCGGAGGGCTCCGACACGATTCAAACGCTAGCCATGGCGCTCAAGTTCGGCATGACCGCACGCGCGCTTGGAGAGACGATTTTCCCATATCTAACCACGGTCGAAGGGCTGAAACTCGCCGCGCAGACCTTCGACAAGGATGTGGCCAAACTCAGCTGCTGCGCGGGGTGACACCATGGCATCGCCCGAAAGAACGGACCTTTTGTCGACACTTCCTGGTCTGTTAATCGCCTGGGGCTTGCCCATTGCTGCGATGCTCCTGGCGATCGGTGTGCCACATCCGGTCAAGACCTGGGTCTGGGTCGGCACGCTGATCTGCATGTGGACGGCCTGTTTGTTGAATGCCCGCCGGTGCAAACGGCGGCATTGCGTCTGGAACGGACCGTTCTTCCCGGTGAACACGCTGCGCTCACTATCCAAGGGTCAGCACCATTTCCCCTGAAAGCGATAGCGGTGGAATGTGCAGGTTCTCTGGTGCCGGGCCTTTGCGGATCCTTCCCGCGGTGTCGTAATGCGACCCATGGCACGGGCAGAACCAACCGCCGAAGTCCCCAGCGCCATCTCCCAGAGGGACACATCCCAGATGCGTGCAGACGCCGATCATGACCAGGAAGGCTTCGTGCCCGGGGACCGATCTGTTATTATCAGTCGCCGTTGTATCAGCCGGAAGATTGGGGTTTCGAGCGTCGGTGTCCGGAAGTGCAGACACAGTTTCCGAGCGTGCCTCAGAAATTTCCGCATCTGTTCGAAGCCGGATGAATACCGGTTTCCCACGCCAATTGACGGTCAGTTGTGTCCCGGGAGGAAGGTCGGAGATATCGACGGAGATCGTTGCGAGCGCACGGACATCAGCGGAGGGGTTCATTTGGTCCACGAGCGGCCAGACGGCGGCGCCAGCAGCCACGATTCCCGCTCCTGCTGTGGCGTAGTAAAGAAAATCCCGGCGTGCTGTGTCCTCGTACGTGGTACTCATGTTACGTATTCTACGAGGCAACTGCGCAGGAGGGTCAACGGCGCACGTGTAATGTTTTGTAAACGAGACCCGCTTTCGTGGACGCGCAGGCGAGCGATCTCGTCCGACTAGCGATGAGGTGCCGCACCCCTGGCCAACATCAGATGATGTTCCTGGTGATGTGCACCAATCGCCATCAGACCAAAGAAGCCAAGCCCCTGTATCTGCGCGGCATTGCCATCCACAATGAGCGCCACCCCATCGTTTAGGTCCTCTGTCACAACATCCCAGCCAGTCTCGGCCTCGAGAAAGGGCGCATGGGCGGGCACCATGGCGCGGATGGCCTCTAGAATACGTGGGGTCCCCCAGATCTCGAACCGCGCGCCTTCGGGGCGCAGCATGCGGGTGACAACAGCATCCATGGTCAGAAGATCCATATTGACCAGATGGCGGCGCAATCCGTCGATATCGACCCGCTCCCAATCCGTCTCGGGATCGGCCTGCAGGATCCCAACGATTTCCGCCAGGGCGGCAAAGGCCGATTGCCCGGTTTCCTGCGGTCCGCCCATATCGTGACCGGTCGCGGAATGCGCGTGCTGGGCGGCCACGGGTGCCGCCATCAGTATGGCAAGGAGGAGGGGAATGAGACGCATGGACGGATCCTTCAGTGGGGTGCTGTCATATTTAGGCTAGCAGGGGCGGGCGCATCGCAATATGATTTCAATCATATGTTGCCAGACCCTTATGATCATATCCCGAGCTCAGCCCTGCGCCCACTTTCCGGCGCGGTTGGCGATATCGTGTTTCACCAAGGCGACCCCACCCACGGTCTCTATGTTGTACAAACCGGACGCGTACATCTCGAACGGGTCGGTCCGGGTGGCGAGCGGTTCATCATCCACCGTACCCAAGCCGGGACAAGCTTTGCCGAAGCCTCCGTGTTTTCAGATGTCTATCATTGCGATGCGGTCTTCGTGGAGGCCGGGGCGTTGGTCCGGATCGACAAGGCCGCTGTCTTGGCCGCCTTTGCGGAGCCGGAGTTTGCGCGCACCTATTGCCGCCAGGCAGCTCAACAGATACAGGCGCAGCGACAGATGCTGGAGATCGTCGGCATTCGGCGCGCAGAGGACCGGGTGATGGCGGGGTTGGTCGCGGGCCTGCTCGAAGGCTCCGTGGTTGAGTTCGCCGCCCGGTTACAGCTGAGCCATGAAGCGACCTACAGAGGCTTGCGAAAGCTCGTGCAGGACGGGCGGGTCGCAAACCCGTCCCGTGGGATCTATCACCTGCGCCATTGAGCCGATCAGCTGTGGCTGGCAAAGACGGAGGTCGCGCCGTCGGACGCCACAAGCAAGGTATCAAAAGCGTCACCGGCCCCGGGACCGCCCATGCCGGGCGAACTCATCGGCATGCCGGGGACAGTCAAACCGCGCGCCACCAGTTGTTCTGCCAGAAGCCGCTTGATGTCCGAGGCGGGCACATGGCCCTCAATGAAGTAATCGCCTACCACCGCGGTGTGACATCCAGCGAGTTCCGGTACGATTTGCAGACGGTCTTTGAACGCATAAAGCGCATCCTGATCGACATCCTGCGCTTCGACGGCGAACCCTGCCTGGCGAACATGTTCAACCCAGGCTGTGCAGCACCCACATGTCGGGGTCTTCAAAACCCTGATGATGGGGGCCGCATCGGCGAATACGGGGCGCGCCAGTACCACGGCGGCACCAGACATCAGAAAAGCTCGTCTGTTCATGCGTCAATCCTTATCTTTGTTGGTCAGAACAATAGCCTCGTTAGATTTGCCGTCGAGAGTGTTCTCTTCATGCGTCATCGTTCGCTTGGGTATGTCGAGCGCGTGCCCGCTTGCTGGCCCCCGAATTGGCTGAACCAGCATTCTGTCGATCCAAAGATCTCGCTTTGTGCGAAATTGCTCGATGCCAATCTCCATTCCGGTATGACCCTTGGCTGGCTGGGCAACATAGGTGCCGAGCAATCGATCCCACCAGGGCAGATTGAAGCCGTAGTTTGAATTCGTCTCCTTAGGATCCACCGAGTGGTGCACGCGGTGCATGTCTGGCGTGACAAGAACCCATCTGAGCCAGCGGTCGATAGAGACCGGCAAATTGATGTTGGCGTGATTGAAGAGGGCAGTGGCGTTGAGGATCACTTCGAAGAGCAGAACCGCAAAGGCTGGTGGGCCGAGTGCCGCGACGACCGCGAGCTTGATCGCCATCGAGATCACAATCTCGACCGGGTGAAAACGAAGCCCGGTTGTCGCATCGAAATCAAGGTCGGCATGGTGCATGCGGTGCAGCCGCCAGAGGGCAGGGACAGCGTGAAACATCACATGCTGCAGATAGATGGCGAGATCAAGCAGCAGCATCGAGACGAGTGCGGCGGCCCAGACGGGGATGTCGAGATTGTTGAACAACCCCCAGCCACGATCTTCGCCCATCACTGCCAATCCGACGGCAAGGATGGGGAAGGTCAGACGCAGGATTACCGTGTCGACGATGACCAGCGCCAGGTTATTGGTCCAACGGATCACACGCGGAAAGTCCCGGCGCCGGCGCGGAGCCGCAATTTCCCAGAGTGCCATGGCGGCCAATACGCCCAGAAAGGCCGTCAGGCGAATTTCGGGTTCCGCAACAAGGATGGTTTCGATCACTTTCCAGCCTCCCGTGATTTCAACCCGACACCATGGCTCGCGTGCGGGTTTGACGATGACGTCGTTGCCTCTCCTTCGTTGGCTTCGGACGCATTGGAAATGTCGAGATCTTGGGCATGCGCCTCGTCGAGACAATCGGTCTCCAATTGCAAGGTGACCATGTGAAAGCCGTGCTCGTGGGTGAGCCGGTTATAGGCGCTTTCGAGAATGCTGGCGGCGTCAGCGGAATCGGCATGGCGCAGGTGGGCCGAAAACGCGTGTTTGCCACTTGTCAGGGTCCAGGCATGCACGTGATGGACATCGAGGACATGCGCCTGTTCGCGAAGATCTGCGATGACTGCTGGAAGGTCTGTGTCTTCCGGCGTCCCTTCCATGAGGATGTGAACCGCTTCGCGGATCACGCCGATTGAGGCCCAGAGGAGCACGACGCCGAACGCAGCGCCGAGGATCGGGTCGATTGCGAGAAAGCCGGTGAACTTGATGACCAGGGCGGTCACGATGATCAGAAGGCTACCGACGAAGGTCTGGATGATATGCCAGAGCGCGCCACGGGCATTCAGATCGTCTTTGCTTGATTGCCACATAAGGCCGAGCGAGATGACCTCAGTGACCAATCCACCGAAGGCCACCCAAAGCATGGGCCCCGTCGGCAGATGGATCGGATTGCCGAGCCGCATGACGCCCATCCAGATCACGAGAAGCGCCATGCCCAACAGAAAGCCGCCATTGACGAGCGCACCGATGATCTCGGCACGATACCAGCCGAAACTGCGCTCCGGATCGGCAGGCCTGCGGGCGATACGCTGAGCGACAATCGCCACCAGAACCCCACCGACCGCCGAAAGTGTGTGAAAAGCATCGGACAGGACAGCGATCGAACCCGTCCATAGGCCAACGGCCAGCTCGATGACGAAATAGATACCCGTCAGCCATGCGGAGATGACCAGCGCCTTGCCTGACGTGGGCATGTGTCCAGTGTGAGAATGGGATGCCATGTCAGCTCTCTTTCCTTGTAGGGCGGCGTTCGCGCCAAATCGCGACAAGCAGGGACAATGCGGTAAACCCGCCGAGCGCGACTGCCGTCCAGGTGGCAGTGCGGGCATCCCCGTTCATGGCCTCGCTGCCGAGGTGCGCGAGAAGAAAACTCGCCGGGATGATTCCGGCCAGGGTCGCAAGCGCGAAGCGCCACAGATGCAATTTACTCAGCCCGGCCGCATAGCTGATCATGTCGAAGGACAGAAACGGCAACAGCCGGCTTCCGAAAACCAGAAAAGTCAGGGTGTTCTGCGACCCGAGAAAGTACGGGCCTGTCTTTTGGCCGAAGTGGCGTTCGACGAAGGGTTGGCCGAGCCAACGGGCGAGGAGAAAGGCGCCGAGTGCCCCGAGTTCCGCACCGAGGACGACAAGTAACGTCCCGAACGTGTGGCCATAAGCGGCGCCAGCAGCGAGCGCGATCGGGGCGGAGGGCAACGGACTAGCAACGATTGCCGCCGTCATGAGCGCGACCACAAGTATGGGCCCCGTAAGTCCCGCGGCATCGATCCAGCGGTCAAGGTCCTCACGTTCGGGAAGATTGATGTCAAAGCCCAGAACATCCGGCAATGCTAGAACGGAGATCGCGAGCACCAGAAGGAGCAGTAAGGCAAGCCGAAACATCATGGCCAACCCCACGGCTGCCTGGCGTCCTGTTCAGAGTTTTGTTGTCTCGCGCCTATCATGAGGCGTGACATAGGGCTTCCAGTCGCTGGAAGGTCAAGGGCCAACATCGCTTTGATACATTTTGCGACAAAGGAAGTTCGGGTCATTTGGGAAAGAACAATCTATTCTGCGCGTTATGACATGCCGAACAAAAACCAGAGATCATAGACGATCGCAGGGCCTGCGAAGCGCGAAGACTTGGATCGGGCCCCTTGCATTGGTGATCGCGGCGAGTGGCTTCGTGCTGCCGCAACCCGTTACGGCTCAGACGGGAGCTGCACTTATCGATCAGGTAGAAGACATTGTGCTGCCGTCGCTGCCAGGAGCGCATGAGCCCTCTCTTACGCGCCACGATGGCGTAATCTACATGAGCTGGATCGAGCACGAAGGGGGTCAAACCAAAGTCATGATGGGCCTCCGGTCCGCGCAAGGCTGGTCAGAACCGCGCCTTGTGCATCAAGGATTCGATCTGTTCGTGAACTGGGCTGATTTTCCCGGCATCGCGCTCTTCGACGATGGCACGATCGCGGTTCACTGGCTTCGTGAAATCGGTCCGTCGAGTTTCGACTATCAAGTCGAGATCGCGCTTTCGCGCGACGGTGGCGCGTCCTGGAGCGAACCGCTGATTCCGCATGAAGACAGGTCTTTTGCGCAGCACGGGTTCGTGTCGATGCTGCCTGCGGGTGCGGAAACTCTGGCCGTCATCTGGCTTGATGGGCGCGCCTATGGTGCTGATCGCAACGAAGCATCCACGACGCCTGATGCCATGCAATTGCGGGCAACGACGCTGGCAAGCGACGGCTCTCTCGGCCACGACGTTGCCGTCGATGTGCAGACTTGCTCCTGCTGCCAGACAAGCCTCGCAGCGACCGGGAATGGCACGATACTCGCCGCTTACCGAGACCGAACGGATGGAGAGATCCGGGATATCTCCGTCGTGCGGCTGAACGTTGATGGATGGCAAAGGCCCGTGACGGTTCACCATGATGGGTGGGAGTTGGCGGGATGCCCGGTCAATGGTCCGGCAATTGCTGCCGATGGCGATGACGCGGTCGTCGCTTGGTTCACCGGTGCGAACGACCTTGCGGCTGTCAAGGTGGCTTTCTCTGGCGACGCGGGTCGCAGCTTTGGCGCGCCGGTCCGGGTCGATCTCGGCAATCCAGTCGGCCGGGTCGATGTCGAGCTGCTCGAGGACGGGACCGCGTTGGTGTCTTGGGTCGAATGGACCGACGGGAATGAAGCGCTCATGCTGTGCCGTGCGGAAAAGGAAACCGGATGTGTGGCACAGGAGGTGCTGGCGACAAATTCGGCAGGTGCGTCCGTGAACTTTCCAACCATGGCTCGGCTGGACCGTGACATCTTCATCGCCTGGACCCAGCCTGAAGAGACGGGCGACCGCATCGCCATGCGCCGGGTCAGACTGACGGAGATCGACTGATCATGTCCGCCCCGCCACATATCCTCGTGGTCGATGATCATGCCGAAATTCGGCAATCGGTCACACGCTATCTCCAGAAAAACGGGATGCAGGCCACCGGTGCGGGCAACACGTCCGAAATGGATGACCTTCTGGGCAGGGAAACCATCGATCTGATCGTGCTGGATATCATGATGCCGGGAGAAGACGGTCTGGCTGCCTGTGCGAGGTTGCGCCGCGAGCATCGGATGACCCCTATACTCATGCTCACCGCGCTCGGCGAAGATGACGATCGCATCAATGGGCTCGATACGGGGGCAGATGACTATCTCGCAAAACCTTTCAACCCGCGCGAGCTTCTGGCCAGGATCAATGCCATCCTGCGCCGTTCGGGCGAAGCATCTTCGCCACACGGCGGCGCGCTTGCAGGAAAACGCGCGAGATTTGCCGGTATCACGTTTGACCATGACGCCGGCCAGGTGACCAAACAGGACGGCACGGCAAACACGCTGACAACTGCAGAAGCGAAGCTGCTGTCGGTCTTTCTGGAACGTCCACGCGCCGTCATCAGCCGGGATGAGTTGCTCGAGTTGAGCGCCGGGCGCATCGCTGGACCTTTCGATCGAACGATAGACAATCAGGTCTCCAGACTGCGCAGGAAGATCGAACCGGATGTCTTGCGGCCGCGGATCATCACGACAGTGCGCAATGGCGGCTATTGTCTGAACTGCGACGTGGATCTGGAGAGCTGATGCGCATGGGGTTTCGCACGCAGATCGCCATCCTCGTTGTGTCGGTTCTGTTCGTGGCGCAAGTCGTCGGGTTTTGGCTATTCGTGGATGAACGGTCTCTGGCAGTACAGGCGGCCATCGGGAGCGAGGCGGCGGGGCGTGCGGCCAATGTTGCCCGCCTCATCGAAGCCGCCCCACCCGATTTACGCGATGAAATCGTCGCGGCGGCGACCTCGCCCCTGGTGCGCTTCGAGCTTGGTGATGAGCCGTCGGTCACGCATACACATCATGACGAGAATGGTGCCGTAGATGCCCGAATTCGCGCGCTTTTGAACGATGGTTACAGTCGGGACATCCGCGTTGAAGTCCATGAGATTGAACAGGGGCTTCTCCCGTTGCCGAACCTGTCGCCAGAAATGGCCGAGATGCACGCTGAAATGATGCGAGGACGTTTGGCGGCGATCGAAATGGAGGTATCGATCGCGATCGCGGGAGGCCGCTGGTTGAACGTCGCAACAAGGTTCGAGCGTCCGCCGATTCAGTGGTCCTGGGCGTCCACGTTTTCATTTGTGCTGACGTCGGTGGTACTGCTCCTAGCTGTATTCTGGTTTGTTCTGACGCGCTTGACGCGCCCTCTGAACGAACTCGCGGCATCTGCGGACGAATTCGGTCGAGGGGGAGGGCAGGGGCCGATTGCGCCTGTCGGTCCGACAGAGGTTCGGGATCTGACGATTGCCTTCAACGACATGCAGGCGCGCCTTGCACGGTTCGTCACGGACCGCACCCAAATGCTTGCGGCACTTGCGCATGACCTGCGGACACCCCTGACAGCGCTGCGGGTCCGGGCCGAAATGGTGGACGATCCCGAGACCAAAGACGGCATCGCGACATCGCTCGAGGAAATGCAGGAGATGGTCGAAGCCACGCTCGCCTATGCCCGCGGCGTCGGGCAAGGCGAAGAGTTACGGCGTGTCGACGTGGCGGAATACCTCTCTGAACTCCACAAGAACACACAAGGCGACCTTGATCTGCAAGTGGGCCCCGAGGCAGTGGTGCAGATCAAACCCATGGCCATGCGGCGCGCGCTGCGCAATCTGATCGACAATGCACAACGCTACGGTCGCGACCCCGTTCTTTCGTGGGATATGTCCGGGGCGAGCGTTGAAATACGGGTCGACGATTGCGGGCCCGGGATCCCTGAAAGCCGCATCAGAGAGGCGTTCCAGCCCTATCAGCGGATCGAACAATCCCGATCACTGGATACAGGCGGCCACGGGTTGGGGCTCTCTATCGCGCGCAGTATCGTTCTGGAGCATGGCGGTGTCATAGACTTGTCGAACCGCGATGAGGGTGGGTTGCGCGCGCGCGTGGTGCTGCCTCTGACCGGCACGTCCGACGTCGGCGAGCGCTTGGATCGGGGATCTCACGACCTATTGGAGGTGCCAGGACACGGAACCTGACCGGCTTTCCAGCTGCTGCGTTGATACATATCATTACAAAAAACCAAAGCGCCAAACGTTCCTGAATTCTTCCATGTCCGCTAAAATACAAGGCAATCGACATGGAATGAGACAGAACCATGCAATCAAGGAACCGATACCTGATGTCCAGACGCGCCTTCGCGGGCGGTTTGGGTACAACGCTCCTATTTGCGCCGTCCGTTGTCACCGCTGAGACCGCTGAGCCAGTTCGACGGAATGTCTCGTCCTTTCGTACCCACGCTTGGGAAGACCATTTCGACACACTCGGGGTTGGGCTCATCATCTCTGACACGACATCGATGGTCCTCCAACATTGGACCGCTGAGGGAGAGATGCGTCTATATCCGACGTCTGTTCCGATCTCGGATGAATTGACACGGCGCGGCTACACAGAAGTTGTAGAGAAGCGAGAGAACCCGAGTTGGGCGCCGACGCCATCCATGCGCGAACGCAACCCTGAATGGCCACTGCGCATTCCGGGCGGTGATCCAGCCAATCCGCTTGGCACGCGGGCCCTTTATCTTTCCTGGGAGTATTACCGGATCCACGGCACGCAAGACACGCGCAAGATCGGTCGTCGCTCATCGAATGGCTGCATCGGTCTTTACAATGAACACATTGAAGAGGTGTTCGATCGCGTCCCGGTCGGCACACAGGTCAAGCTGATCTGATGGGACGATACACTCTCATCGCGGTTGCTCTGGCAGCATTACTGGGCTTTGGTTTTTGGTGGTCGGGAGAAGGCGATGAGCCGGATGTTGCGTCAAGCTCGGACAGAACTGGCCCAGCAATGGTCGATGTCGCGGTTCCGGAGATGCTTTCAGCGAATGCAGAAATCGGCAAAGCCGCTTTCGATGCAAAATGCGCTGCCTGTCATGGCGCGAATGCGGCCGGACAGGATGGCGTCGCACCTCCCCTTGTTCACAAGATTTATGAACCGAGCCACCACGGCGACGCGGCTTTTCTTCTTGCAGCCAAGAATGGCGTCCGCGCGCACCATTGGCGCTTTGGCAACATGCCGCCAGTCGAAGGCGTGACCGATGGCGATGTGAAAATGATCGTGGCCTATGTGCGCGAATTGCAGCGCGCGAACGGGATCAATTGAGGAACAATGAGGAGCGCAAAATGCAATTGAAGACTTGGGCAATGGCCGCTGCTATCTCGGCCGTCGGACTGGCGGCACTCGCGCATTCCGGCGCGACCGGGGTGATGAAAGAGCGGATGGATGCAATGGGCGAAATGGGCGACGCTATGAAGCGCCTGACGCCCATGATGCGTGGCCAGACCGCCTATGACCCGGACGTCGTGCGCAATGCGGCTGACACGATGATCGGTCACGCGGGCACCCAGATGACCGAGCTGTTCCCGGAAGGGTCAAATGGAGCCCCGTCGGAGGCGCTCGACGCGATCTGGGAGGATTGGGAAGAGTTTGCTGCTCTGGCGGAAGCCCTACGATCCAGTGCTGAGGGCATGAAGCTGGCCGCGGGCAATGGCCTCGGTGGCCCCGGGGACATGCCCGGCAGTGGCATGATGGGGACAGACCAGGGAATGATGGGAACCGGTCAGACCATGATGGGCGGCGGCCAGGGGATGATGGGAACGGGTCAAGGCATGATGGGTGGCACGCCAGGACAGATGATGACCACCGAAATGCTGGCAGAAATGCCCGTCAATGCAGGGTTCATGGCCGTGACGCAGACGTGTTCGGCCTGTCATCAGAAGTTCCGGGCTGAGGAAAACTGACGCGTGCGGTTGCTGTTCCGGGGACTCCTAATGGCTGCGACTGTTGGCGTGACGGGAGGTATAGCCCTCGTTGCATGGCCAATCGGGATCGAGCCGCCTGAGTCACTCGAGGTCCTCGAAGGCGACGTGGTTCGCGGGGCATATCTGGCGCGCGCGTCCGGATGCATTGCGTGTCACAGCAATTTCGAGGCCGGAGGCGCACCGCTGGCCGGGGGCGCACCGCTCGTGACGGACTTCGGAACCTTCTACCCGCCAAACCTGACAACCGATCCCGATCACGGAATGGGAGCTTGGACGATCTCCGACTTTGCGCGCGCCGTCCGGCAGGGCGTGTCGCCGGAGGGTGAGCCGTACTACCCCACATTCACCTATCCGTTCTACGCGCAGTTCTCAGATCAGGACATCGCCGATCTCTGGGCAGCTTTTCAGACCGTTCCAGCGGTTCCAGAACCATCACCAGCGCACGCGGCCAGTTTTCCATTTGATCAACGCTGGGGGCTGAAGCTTTGGCGGGCGGCCTATTTGTCGGAGCCGGACACCGATCCGGTTGAAGAACGCAGCAATGCCTGGAACCGCGGCAAATGGCTGGCGCGAGGGGCGGCCCATTGCGGCGCCTGTCACACGGACCGAAACATTGCCGGGGCCCGGATCGCGGACCGGATATTTGCCGGAAACGACAGTCTGCCGGACGGCAAAAGTGCGCCCTCGATCCTGCCCGCCGATCTTCAGGCCGCAGGTTGGGACGCTGACAGCTTGGCCTATGCTCTCCGCACCGGGATCACGCCAGAAGGTGATGTGTTCGGCGGCAGCATGGCGGAAGTCGTGAATTACGGAACGGCGTTTTTGAGTGATGCTGACCTTGCCGCCATGGCCACTTACATCCTGGACAACGACCTGTCCGAAAATTGAGAGTTATTGATGACCCTGAACCTCAGCCGCAGAAAGTTTATCGCCGCAGGTGCCGCGCTCGCAACGCTTGGCGCAGGGCGTGGCTGGGCAGCCACCCCAATCGACCTGCACACGCGTGTCGCCGATGTCCAGCTTCTGCCAGAGAAATATGGGCAGACCCGTATCTGGGGTTTTGACGGAACGGCGCCGGGGCCGGAAATCCGGGTGGCGCAGGGCGCGCGCGTTCAAAGGCGTCTGATCAATGACCTGCCCGACGCGACCTCCACCCACTGGCACGGGATCCGCATCGACAACGCGATGGATGGTGTTGCAGGTCTCACCCAGGACGCCATCGCGCCCGGTGCATCGTTTCAGTACGACTTCGTGGCACCTGATGCGGGCACCTACTGGTACCACGCGCATAACCAGTCGTTCGAACAGGTAGCACGCGGCCTTCATGGCGCGCTGATCGTCGAAGAGCCGGAGCCGATCGATATCGACCGTGAGGAGGTTCTGATCCTTGACGATTGGCTTGTCGACCCCGAGACCGCCCAGATCGCGGATACCTTCGGGGCGATGCACGATCTGAGCCACGCCGGGCGGCTAGGCAACTACATAACCACGAACGCCACCTATAACCTCGCACTGCCGGTCAAGCGGCACGAACGTCTGCGCCTGCGCATGATCAACGCTGCAAATGCGCGCGTTTTTCAACTGGCGCTCGATGGTCTCGAAGGCTGGATCGTTGCGCTCGATGGCATGCCCCTCGCCCAGCCAAGGCCGATCGATGGGAATATCGTCCTGGCGCCCGCGCAGCGGGTCGATCTGATCGTTGACGTGACTGCGGAAGCTGGTGGCGCCGGACATATCGTGCAGATCGACCGCAACGAGAGTTTTTCGCAAGTGGCTTTCGAAGTGACCGGAGACGCTACCCGCGCGCGACGGGACGCTCCCCGCGCGCTGCCCCCGAACGCCCATGCGATACCGGATCTGGCCGAGGCCACAAAACTTGAATTGCTCATGCAGGGCGGTGCTATGGGCGGCATGATGGGAGCGATGATGGGCGGGCAGATGTCGTCCATGCGCGACATGATGCAGTCCGGCAACTTTTGGGCGTTCAACGGAGCGGTCGGCGGCATGGACGGCGCACCGCTCGCGGCCTTGTCGCGCGGTGAGACGGTGCGCCTGAAGATCACCAATGATACGGCGTTCCCCCATGCCATGCATCTGCACGGAATGCATTTTCATGAAATGGCACCCGACGGGATCCTTGGGCCGCTTCGGGATACGACACTGCTGGATCGTGGCGAGGTCCGCGACATTGCGTTCGTGGCCGACAACCCCGGCAAATGGCTGCTGCATTGTCATATGCTGTCGCACTCAGCTTCGGGCATGATGACCTGGATCGACGTGGCATGAACCGGGGCACTGCCTTTGTCGGGGCTGTTTCTATCGCCATGGTTGGAGCGGGGATCCTTTTCTGGATGGCCAATGCGGCAGGCTCCGATAGCGGGGTCATGCCAAAAGACGTGGATATCACCGCGGGCCAAACCCTTTACGTCGAGAATTGTGCGTCCTGCCATGGTGCCAGTCTGGAAGGACAGGAGAACTGGCAAAGCCCGGGCGAGGACGGTCGCTTACCGGCACCGCCGCATGACGAGACAGGACACACCTGGCATCACGGGGATCAGGTTCTTTTTGAGTACACCAAGCTTGGTGGCCGCGCACTGATGGCGGCTCAGGGCATGGAGTTCGATAGCAGTATGCCAGGCTTCGGGGATCAGCTTTCCGATCAGGAGATCTGGAACATTCTTGGATACATCAAATCGACCTGGCCCGACCGAATACAGGAAATGCAAGCGGTGCGGACCGAAGGCGAGACACGGAAGAGGGAAAATTGAGATGAAAATACTTTTGAGGCTGGTTTTGGCGTCGATCCTCGTTGTCCCACTTGCCGTTCAGGCCGACGGTCTAAGCGAAGATCGCGTCAAGGAACTCGTGCTTGAGGCTATTCGCGAGAACCCCGAGATCGTATTGGAGGCGGTTCAGATCATAGAGCAGCGCGAGCAGCAGCGTCAGGCCGCAGCCGCTGCAACCGTTCTATCCGAGAACCGCGATCTACTGGAAAACGACCCGAATGCGCCGGTGCTCGGCAATCCAGAAGGCGATGTGACAGTTGTCGAGTTCTTCGACTACAACTGTCCTTATTGCCGCCGCGTGAAGCCGCATATCGAAGCATTGCTGGAAGCAGACCCGAATGTCCGGCTGGTCTATCGGGAGTGGCCAATTCTGGGCGACGGGTCCGTCTTTGCCGCACGCGCGGCGCTCGCCGCACGCGAGCAGGGCAAGTACGAAGAGTTCCACTGGGCGCTTATGGGGATGGCCGGACGGGCCGAAGCGGCCTCTGTGATTCAGATGGCCGGGCAGGTTGGACTGGATGTCGCGCAATTGCGGCGCGACATGGAGTCTCCGGAAATCGATGCGCATATCGCAGCGTCGATGGAGCTGAGCCGTGCGCTCGGTTTCAATGGAACACCATCCTTCGTGATCGGCGATGCGCTCGTTCCCGGCGTAATCGAGGCGGACCAGATGATTCGTCTCACGGAAGAAGCGCGTGCAGCAAGCCAGTGATCTTACACCGGTGCCGCCTCGTACCCGGCAGACTTGATTGCTTGGATCACGGCCCCGTCGGTTTGGGAAGTTGTGACTTCAACCGTCCGGGCATCGAGGTCGGTTGAAACCTGAGCTGCAGGATCGAGACCTGCGATTTCTTTTGTGATTGCAGCGGTGCAATGGCCGCAGCTCATGTCTGGTACGTGGAATTTCATGTGAGGTCCTTTCCTGACTTGGGCTCGAGATAGGGATTCCAGCAAGTGGAAGGTCAAGTGGAGGTCGGTGAGTAGGGCAAAACAAAAATATTTTCATCTGCCCTATTGAGCTTCCAGTCACTGGAATCCCTATATCCGTTGTGAACTCAGATAAGGCGAACCGACATGATCCAAAACTCGCAAGTCACTCTTAGCATCGAAGGCATGACCTGCGCGTCTTGCGTTGGTCGTGTGGAAAAATCCCTTTCGGCGCTGGAAGGCATCTCCGATGTCTCCGTCAACCTCGCGTCTGAATCCGCACGACTGTCCGTCAACGACCCGGCCCGTCTGCAAGACGCCGCTAGGGCGCTGGATACACTGGGCTACCCTGCGCGGACCGCGAGGGTCACTCTCAACATTGCATCCATGTCCTGCGCCTCCTGCGTCGGGCGGGTCGATAAGGCGCTGGCTGACGTGCCAGGTGTCTTGTCCGTGACCGTGAATCTCGCCGCCGAGACAGCCGTCGTCGAATTCCTTGAAGGTGCAGTCGCGACGGCTGATCTGATGGCTGCGACTGCGGCCATTGGTTACCCCGCCGAGGTCGCGGAAGCGAACGCCAGCCAGTCGCGCGTAGAACGCAAGGCGGAAGAAGCGGATAAACTCCGCCGCAACGTCTTCTTTGCGGCGGCTCTGACACTCCCGGTCTTCGTTTTGGAGATGGGCGCACACCTTGTCCCGGCCTTTCATATGGCCATAGCGAACAGCATCGGGACCCAGACATCCTGGGTCATCCAGTTCGTTCTGACGACGATCGTTCTCTTCGGCCCCGGCAGGCACTTCTTTTTGAAGGGTATTCCGGCGCTGCTTCGCGGTGCCCCGGACATGAACAGTCTTGTCGCTGTAGGCACAGGTGCCGCTTGGACCTACTCGGTGGTCGCAACCTTCCTTCCCGGCCTGCTGCCTGTGGGCGTGCGCGCAGTATATTTCGAGGCCGCTGCCGTTATTGTCGTGCTCATCCTGATCGGACGCTGGCTCGAAGCCCGAGCGAAGGGACGGACTGGCGCGGCTATCCAGTCGCTCCTGGGACTTCAGGTCCGTACCGCCCGCGTCCTGCGTGATGGTGAGACCGTCGAGGTTGACGTCGATGCGCTCGGCGTTGGCGACACGATCCTCGTGCGCCCTGGCGAGCGGATTCCCGTCGATGGTGAGGTCGTTGATGGGACCAGCAACGTTGACGAGAGCATGATAACAGGCGAGCCTGTGCCCATAACGAAAGCCGCAGGCGCAACCGTCACCGGCGGCACGGTAAACGGCACCGGCAGCCTGACTTTCCGAGCGTCACGCGTAGGCTCTGACACGACGCTCGCGCAGATCATTCGCATGGTCGAAGAGGCGCAGGGCGCCAAACTGCCAATCCAGGGACTGGTGGACCGGGTAACGCTTTGGTTCGTGCCCGCCGTCATGGCCTTGGCAGCCCTGACAGTTGTTGTTTGGCTATTGGTCGGCCCTGACCCGGCATTGACCTTTGCGCTGGTGGCGGGAGTGTCAGTGCTGATCATCGCCTGCCCCTGTGCCATGGGGCTTGCCACGCCGACCTCGATCATGGTGGGGACAGGTCGCGCAGCCGAGATGGGTGTTCTGTTTCGCAAAGGTGACGCGCTTCAGGAACTCTCAACCGTCAATGTCATCGCGCTTGATAAGACCGGAACGGTGACAGAGGGCAAACCAACGCTGACCGATGTCGTCGTCGCAGAAGGCTTCGACCGCGAATCCGTCCTGGGTCTGATCGCTGCCGTGGAGGAGCAGTCAGAGCATCCGATTGCCGAGGCCATCGTCCGAGGCGCGCGCAGCGAAGGCATCACAGTTCCCTCTGCGTCCGGCTTCCGGTCAGTTACCGGATACGGGGTCGCGGCCATGGTCGATGGCAAAGAGGTCATGGTTGGTGCGGATCGCTACATGATCCGCGAGAACGTCGACATCGCGTCCCTTGTCGACACCGAAAAAAATCTGGCCAGCCGTGGTCGCACCGCGCTCTACGCGGCCGTTGATGGCAAGTTGGCTGCCGTCATCGCGGTTGCCGATCCGGTAAAACCCGCGAGCCGTGACGCAATTGCCGCTCTCCACGGCCGAGGCTTCCAGGTCGCCATGATTACCGGCGACAAGCAGGAGACGGCCGAGGCCATCGCCCGCGAGACAGGGATCGACCAGGTCATCGCGGGCGTGCTGCCGGACGGAAAGGTCGCGGCGCTTGATGACCTGAGGGCAGGGGGCCGCAAGATTGCCTTCGTGGGCGACGGGATCAACGACGCGCCTGCGCTGGCGCATGCCGATGTGGGCATCGCGATCGGCACGGGCACGGACGTGGCGATCGAGTCCGCCGATGTGGTGCTGATGTCAGGCGATCTGCGCGGCGTGGTGAACGCGGTCGAGGTGTCGAAGCGGACGATGTCGAATATCCGCCAGAACCTCGTTTGGGCGTTCGGCTACAACGTGGCCTTGATCCCGGTTGCTGCGGGTGTGCTTTACCCCGCCTTCGGGTTGCTGCTGTCTCCAGTTTTCGCCGCGGGCGCGATGGCGCTGTCCTCGGTTTCGGTCCTGACCAATGCGCTGCGCCTGCGCCGTATTGCCCCCGCGATGTATGAGCCGCCAAAGACTGAGACGCCACTCACGCAGGCCCATACCCAACCGGCAGAATAGGAGATTGAGCCCCATGAATATTGGAGAAGTCGCGGAACGCTCTGGTATCCCGCCCAAGACCATTCGCTATTACGAGGATATCGGTCTGGTTCGCCCGCAACGAAGTGGCAACGGCTACCGGGCCTTTCGCGAGATGGATGTGCACAAGCTCGCATTTCTCGGTCGTGCCCGCGCCCTCGGGTTTTCCATCGAGGACTGCCGGACCCTGCTCAGCCTCTATGAGGACGAAAGCCGCGAAAGCGTGCAGGTCAAGGCCATTGCAGAGGACCATCTGACCGCGATTGACGAAAAGATCACGCAGCTTCAGTCAATGCGAGAGACGCTCTCCCATCTGATCAAATCCTGCCACGGCGACCATCGTCCGGATTGTCCGATCCTGAGCGACCTGGCCGGCGATCCGGCACGATCCTAGGCGACGACACGTAATTCTGCAGCGGGCAACGGTGCCCTTTTCGAAAGCAAGTCAAATGAAGTGTCTTTCGAGGCGCTCCTTCCTCTCCAATTCCGCCGCTACGTTCGCCGTTTATGCTGTCCCGGCCGTAGTGGGCGCAGAGGCACTTACGCAGTCGGACGCAACAACCCTGAAAATAACGACCCGAACGCTCGATATCAGTGGCCGGGCGGCAACTGTTAAAGGGATCGTGGATGCGTCAGGAAGATCTGGCCTGGTTCTTGATCCCGCGGCACGTTTCCGGGTCGACCTGTCCAACAACCTGAACGAAGAAACCATCGTGCACTGGCATGGACAGATTCCTCCAAACGTCATGGACGGGGTTTCGAACACGAACCCCATGATCGCGCCAGGCACAAGCCGCTCGTTCGACTTCATGCCGCGTTCAGGCACTTATTGGATGCATAGCCACGTTCCAGCCCAGGAAATCGATCTCCTCGCGGCACCGCTGATCGTGCGCAGCCCATGGGACATAGCGAACGACAGGCAGGAAGTCGTGATGTTCCTGCACGACTTTTCTTTCCGGTCCGGCGAGGAAATCCTGGCGGACTTTACCTCAGGTGCTGCGATGGATCACGGCAGGGTCCAGGATGGCAGCCAGATCGGCGCGAAACCGCGACAGATCATTGGCAGCCACAGCTCTGATCCCATGCAGATGCCCGGCATGGCCGGAATGGACCACGGTGCGATGGCGATGCCCGGCATGGATCACGGGGGCATGACGATGGATTTGAACGACTTCGAATTCGACGCCCATATTGCGAACGACAGGACTCTCGACGACCCCGAGATCGTGCCAGTCGACAAGGGGGGAAGTGTTCTCCTGCGCATCATCAACGCCTCTTCGATGACGGCATTCTGGATCGATCTTGGAGGATCGAACGGCGAACTGGTGGCAGTTGATGGAGATCTCGTAGAGCCAAGTTATGGAACGCGGTTCGGGGTCGCCATGGGTCAGCGACTGGATATCGAAGTGCGGATTCCCACAGACGGCACAACCGTGCCTGTTCTGGCCCTGCGCGAGGGGGCACGAGAACGGACCGGGCTCATCCTCGCGCCCGCTGGTGCGCAAGTGCCCAAAATCGCGACGATGAGCGACAACACTCACCCGGCGTTTTCCGGAGATGTTTCGTTGGAAACGGCGCTCCGGGCGAAGCATCCGCTGGCATTCAAGCGGCCCGACAGGACCCACATGGTCATGCTCGGCGGCGCGATGTCGCCCTACTCATGGACGATCAACGGTCAGCTGTGGGGAAGGCACACTCCAATCGCCGTTCTTCAGGGCGAGCGGATCGAGATGATGTTTCACAACATGTCGATGATGGCGCACCCAATGCATCCCCATGGGCACGTCTTTCAAGTCGTCAATGTTAACGGGATGCAAATTGCAGGAGCCGTCCGCGATACCGTCCACGTCCCTGCCATGGGCATGGTGACGGTGGCTTTCGACGCTGGCGAAGTCGCGCCCTGGATGCTGCATTGCCATCACATGGCGCATATGGCGACCGGAATGATGACGGAGCTGGATGTTCGAAGTGTCTGATGTGGTGCGGTAATTCGGATTTTCGGGAACCTTCCACGCTGGAGGGTCGTTTTGTTGGCAGAACATACCGGAGGTTCACCATGTCCAATACGACACAACAGAACGCAGACGTGTCGCGAGAGGGGTCTCGAACCGATCGTGACACGGATACCCACCGCCCAGGTTCGGCCTATGGCCGCTTCTTTGCCATGGTTGGGACGTCGACCGCGCTGATGTTCGGTCTGATGTATCTGAACACATACGCTTTCGAGCACATCTACTGGAGCGAAACCCGATTTTACATGATGTTCGTCATGGGGGCGACAATGGCGATGGTCATGCTGCTCTTCATGTGGGGCATGTACCGCAACGTGGCGGCCAACGCGGCAATCCTGTTGGGTTCTGCGGTTCTTTTTGCCGGAGCCCTTTGGCTGGTGCGCAGCCAGGAAACAGTTCAAGACGAAAGCTGGATGAGTGCCATGATCCCGCACCACTCAATTGCGATCATGACCAGCGAGCGGGCTGAGGTCACTGACCCGCGTGTCGCCGCGCTTGCGAAAGAAATCGTTCATGCTCAGAACCGGGAAATCGCGGAGATGCGGTTCCTCTTGGCCGATATCGCAGCAAACGGCGAGGCGGGTCCTGACTGGCCACTTGGCAAGACCGAAGGTCCGACGCCGATTGAAAGTCTGTCTCAGGCGATTTCAACGCCGGTTATCGCGGGAATTCGTCCTGCTCCGCTGTCGGAAGAGGAAATCACCCGCGTTCTTGGAGCAGACCCGGCCTGCACTTTCGTTCGTGCTGTGAACGCCGATCCGGTTCTAGCGACCGATGGGAGCGGCAACGGCGTGGCAAAAGTATCGGGCGCACTCGTGACGTTCCAAGCAGACGGTGGTGTTT
Source organism: Primorskyibacter aestuariivivens (assembly GCF_028023675.1). Lineage (GTDB taxonomy): Bacteria > Pseudomonadota > Alphaproteobacteria > Rhodobacterales > Rhodobacteraceae > Marinovum > Marinovum aestuariivivens. The sequence goes on from NZ_JAQIOZ010000010.1 coordinate 88,331, forward strand.
CGAATGGGGGCGTCATGAGTGGCGATGGCGGCCGGTTGACGGTTAGTCCAGGCGAAGGAAACGACGGGGAAGATGCGACGCTTCTCTTCGAACTGACCAGCGAACCAGCGCTTGCCGTGGGCTTCATGGGTTACTGGAACTGCGCCGCCTAACGGGGAAGAGATTATCGTGCCGAAGGATACAGCATCTCACGAGAAAAAGGCCGTTCTCTACCGAATGGTCATGGCAGATCATCTCTGCCCCTATGGGCTTAAATCGAAAGACCTACTCGAGCGCAAGGGATACGAGGTTGAGGATCACCACCTTACGTCGCGCGAGGAAACCGACGCGTTCAAGAAGAAGCACGCCGTCGAAACGACGCCTCAAACCTTCATCGATGGTGAGAGGATCGGCGGCTATGACGCGCTACGGCAGCACTTTGGACAGGAGGTGCGTGGAGCGGACGAGACCACATATCAACCGGTTATCGCGATCTTCGCGGTCGCGCTTCTAATGGCCCTCGGGCTCAGTTGGGCGTTCTTTGGGTCGATCCTCACAATCCGGGCCTTCGAGTGGTTCATTGCGATCTCGATGTGCTTTCTCGCGGTACAGAAATTGAAGGACGTCGAAGCGTTCTCAACGATGTTCCTGAACTATGATTTGCTCGCGCAACAATGGGTGCGCTATGGCTATGTTTATCCGTTCGGGGAGGCGCTGGCCGGCGTTCTCATGGTTGCTGGCGCTCTGGTCTGGGTAAGTGCACCAATCGCGCTTTTCATCGGGACCATCGGCGCTGTTTCGGTCTTCAAGGCGGTCTATATCGACAAGCGAGAGTTAAAGTGCGCCTGCGTGGGGGGTGGCTCCAATGTGCCGCTTGGCTTCGTGTCGCTCACCGAAAACCTGATGATGATCTTTATGGGGCTATGGATGCTTACGCGCGCACTTGGATGGATTTGACCTGAAGAGGCTGAGTATGAGGAATCTCGCGTTTGCGGCCGTGGTCGCGTTCCAGCCCGCTATTGCCCTCGCATCTGAGACCGTGACATTCGACGGGAGCTGGAAGGAGCAGGGGTTCCTGCGTCTCTTTTCCAACGATTACATTCAGCGTGGACGGCAGCTGGATGTGATCTCTGATGGCACGGTTTCGCTGTTGTGGCGCCCCGTCGGGAAGTCTCATCGTTCGGCGGAAACCGCCAGCTGGGCGTGGCGTGTGCGGGAAGGTGTCTCCGCGACGGATCTCACGATCAAAGGCGGGGATGATCGAAACTTGTCGGTCTATTTTGTCTTCGTGGATCCAGACCGCGCCAATGCGCTCGCTGGCCAGAACGCGCGCCGCATCTTGCGAGAAGACTCCGCGCGGGCCCTGATCTACGTGTGGGGTGGTGCGCATGAGTTGGGGTCTATCTTACCCAGCCCGTACTCGCCACGGTTGCGCACAATGGTCCTGCGAACTAGCGATGCGGGCGAACATTGGGAAAGTGTCGATCTGGCGAGAGATTTCCGAACCGCATTCGGCGAGAACCCAGGCACGCTGGTCGGACTGGCTATTTCTGCCGATAGCGACGACACGGACGGAAGAATTGTCGCCTGGGTTGCGGACCTCGTACTGGAATAGCTTCCTCAATCGCGTACGACGTTTCTTGTCGAGGCACGATTGAGCGCTTCAAGCACGAGTGTCTGGCTCAGGACTTCCGGCAGAGCGATGCCGGACGGGGCTTCTGGCCCGAACACGATGTTGAACGGAATGCCGTACCGGCCATGGCGTTCCAGGAATCGCGCGATCTCGTCGTCAGGTCTCGTCCAGTCTGCCTGCATCGCGATAACCGCCTCGTCGCTTAGTCGGTCAGCGACAGAATCGCGATCCAGAACCAACGTCTTGTTGGCCTTGCAAGTGAGGCACCAATCAGCCGTGACATCCACAAAAACCGTGTGGCCCTCCGATACGTGCCGAGCGATGTCCTGCGGAACGAATGCCTGCCAATAGGTGGTCCCGGTCGAAGCCTCGGATCGCTGTTGCGAGGAGAACAGCCCGACGCCCACGAGCGGTATTGCGAGGCTGGCGGCCATCAAGATGCGCCGCAGAGACACGGATGACCATTCCGTCATGGCCAGAAGAATGAGCACGCCGACGGATACGGCCACCAGCACCGTCGCGCGCCACCCGGCCACACCGACGAGAACGAAAAGAAGCCAAGCGGCAGTCGCGAGCAAGAGAACGCCGAGCAACATCCTGACAAACAGCATCCAGCGTCCGGGACGTGGTATACGTTCGATCAGTGCAGGTCGCGCGGCGATCAGAACATAAGGCGAAGCCAGGCCGATGCCGAGTGCCGTGAAGACGACGAGAACGTCGACCGCGTTACCGGCCAGAGCGAATGTAATCGCCGTCCCGAGAAACGGAGCCGAGCATGGCGTGGCAAGAATTGCCGCAAGCAGGCCGGTCCCGAAATCGGCAGCATATCCGGCGCGATCACTCCCCGCACCGAGGCGGTCCTGGATGCCCACTGGCAAGGCGATCTCGAACAGACCGAACAGGTTTGCGGCGAAAGCGGCGACCACGATGAACATCAAAGCGACAAAAATGGGGTTCTGAAACTGGATACCCCAGCCGACCGAAACGCCGATCCATTTGAGAACGAGAATAAGCACTGCGAGCATCCAGACGAATGTCAGAACACCAAGAGCTGAAAACAGAAAGCCATTGCGGATCACACGTCGGGGCTGGTCTGACACTTTCAGAACCGAGGCGAGCTTGATCGACAAGACGGGAAGTACGCAGGGCATGACATTGAGGATCAGCCCTCCGAGGAAAGCGACCGCTGCAATCAAAACCAGCTGAAACGGGCCGCTTCCAGATGCGGAACGGGCATATGGCGGGGCAGGGATGTCCGCACTCAACACCACGGGAGCCGTGACCGCCCGATCCGCGTCCGTGACGGTCATGAGAGGCGCTACGTAATCGTCCGACCACGCGTTCAGCGGAATCCGAGCCCAAAGCTCGGACCGGTCAGGGCTGAGCCGGATATCCGGTTTGCCGAAAGTCACAAGCGGTCCGAACTCTGGAAAGATATCGACCGTCTGGAACGGTTGGGTGCTCTGAGCGGTCACGAATAGCGAGGAAGTCTTTGCATCGAGGGCGACTGTATCGATCTCGATATCGCTTTCTTCTGGCGCGGCCGGCACCTGAAAAACGAAAGTGGCGATTGCGTTGGCTGAGGCCCGATCAATACCTGTGCCATTGGCCAGATCCAAAGCGAGATCGAAGGTGTGCGGCACGCAGACGTTGGAACACGTCAAAAGCGCCACGCGAGCGCGCAATTCTAAAGGCTCGCCTCGATCTTCCAACATCACCCGGATTGGCAGGACGACCTCGCCAGAATACCCGAAATTCTCGATGCCGAAGGCTTCAAAGCGTTCCGGTGCGGGCCAGAGGATTTCGGCTGAAGCGAGATTGGATGAGCCCGTCCAGTCGATTTCGGGAGCCAGCCCAACTTCACCAGGCGTTCGCCAATACCCTTTCCAGCCTTCACCATATTCAAGGACCAACCCAAGCGAAATAGAGACAGCGTCCGGGGCGACGCCGTTTTCAGCCGAGACAAGTCGAGCGTTGACCGCCGAGTTCGAATAAATGTTCGACTCCGCGGCACGAACGCCTTCGGTCAGTGTGAGAGCGACCAAAGACGCGACAAGCGCTAGGAGGCACAAAGAAAACCGGGAAGCCCTGACGCGTGTCCCCATTCAACGTAGCGCTTCAGGGAGCGTAGCGAGAGCCGTCTCAAGATCAGTTATCGGCAAGCCGCGCGCGATCCATCCAGGGCCGCGGCGAGACCCAAGCATGCCTTCCGAGACGTCGATGAAGCCCGGATATCCGGCGCGCTTGAGGGCTGCGAGCAGCCGCGCGCTACGACCCCCAGTGGCACAAATCAAAGCGACGGATCTTTCAGCAGAAAGATCGCGGGCCGCAAATAGCCGTTGCTCGAAACCTCGCTCGTGCATGCTGATAGGCCATGCACCCTTCGCCAGACCGGTCTCGGTCCATTCCGCACGTGTACGCACATCGATCAGGGAAATGGCATCGTCTTCAAGAGCGTCAGCAGCCTCCTGAGCCGACCAGATGTCGCGGGTCACTGCCCGCGCAAGACCGGGCATCACACTGATGCCCGCAACGAGCGCCAGAAAATGTCTTCTCTGAAAGCGGTCTCCGATCCTCATTGTACAACCTTAGCAAAAGATCTTTTCGGGGTGGATGGTATCACGCGGACATACAGGCTGAATCCCAACCATCCTCGCGTTCCAGATCGATAATTTCGCGGAGCATCCTATCGCTGATTTGCCCTTGAACGACAGTACGGCCAATGACGAGTGCAGGTGTGCCAACAAAGGAAAACACACGCGCAAGAGCGGAGCTGTTTTCCAGTTCTCGGACAACCTCGGCGCTCTCCATGTCCGAAACCAATTGATCCTCATCGACGCCAAGATCGCCGGCGAGGCGGGACAGATATTCAGGCGACGCCTGGAACGGTGTCTTCATCAGTCTCTCGTGGAACGAGACATAGGCGCCCTGACGTTTCGCTGCCAAGGCAGCTTTGGCAGCGAGGTTTGAGCTGTCACCTAGCAGAGGCAGTTCATGCCAAGCGACCGCGACTTCATTCGGCATCGAATTCGTCATCTCCGCCAGCCGCTTGGTTTGAACGCGGCAGTATGGACAGTAGTAATCTGAGAATGAGGCCATCGGCACTCTGGCCGCGCTTGTCTCGAGGTCACCATAGAGCGCGCCGCAGATATTGTCTGAAACACGTTCGAAAGCGGCTTCCTTGCGCGCGACAATCTCGGCACCCTCTGGTGTGTCCAGCCCCACAAAAAGATCAAACCCGCCCGACGTGTCGCCCGCGACATACTTTCGGAAGCCGGTTGGGTTTTCGAGCGGCTCGAGTTCCAACTTTTCGGGCAGAAGGGAGGGAACGGTGCGCAAAGCTGCATATCCCGCGACAATCGCGCCAAGCGTAAGTAGGGTCGATCGCTTCTTGGAATCCATGCCACGCCCTTGTTGGTCCGTGCCACTGGGTATCGTCACGTCGCGGCGCAGGTCAACTTTACAAACTGATACATTTCTCGCCGTGAGATCAGGGCGTTGAGCACGTATAACTTACATCATCGCTATTGGGCGACAAGCAGTGCACGTGGAGGAGAAAATGTACCGATTAGGAGTACCGGCAGTGTTGTTCGCTACACCGGCCTTGGCCGACGCGGATGGCTATGGCCACATGTCGGGCTATGGATATGGAATGGGCATGATGTTCGGTCCGATCCTCTGGATCATCGTCTTGGGTCTGGTGGTCGCAGGTATCATTTGGTTCGTTCGCAGCTCTGGCGTTGGAGACCAAAGACCGGGAAAATCTGATGCCATAAGCGAACTCGACCTGCGTTTCGCCAAGGGTGAGATCGACGCAGACGACTATGCCGCCAGGAAAAAGCTGCTGACCGACAAATAGCCACGCAGGGCGAAAAACGGGGAGGGAAGACCTCGTCACTCTCTCAAACAGGCTGAGCCCCACATCCAACTGAATGGAAGTAGCACAAGTGACCGGCAAACACCTTGGCATGCTCGCTGCCGGAGGATCCGCTGTCCTCCTGCTGGCCGCATTTGTTTTTCAGGCGCTTGGCTATGCACCTTGCGCGATGTGCATCTGGCAAAGATATCCGCATGGCGCGGCAATTGCTGCCGGCGCGCTCTTGGCCGTCGGATTGTCACCCGTAGGTCTCATGGTCATCGGCGCTGCAGCCGCGGCTACCACATCCGCCATTGGCGTTTTTCACACGGGTGTCGAACGAGACTGGTGGCAGGGTCCAACATCTTGCACGGGGTCGGGGCTGGATCTGTCGAACCTTTCCGGATCGGACCTCCTTCCGTCAGCATCATCTGGTCCATCAACTCTGGTGATGTGTGACCAGGTCGCATGGGAATTTCTCACTCTGTCAATGGCCAGTTGGAACGCCTTGTGGAGCGCTGCTCTCGTCGGGCTATGGCTCCTCGCATTCGCTCGAGAATGGCAACATCGCCAGGCTCAGAGTACGTATTCGGCCACCTAGCCTTGCAAGTATGCGATAGTTTCGGCGACGACCGTCAGTAACGCTACCGAAAGCCCAAAGCTCAGGATTGCAATAATGGTCACGGCAAAATTCCGTGGGCCAAGTCTGACGTATGGCCGTAGGGTCTGGGACTGTTTGATTGTTGTGATGTACAGCGGCAGCGCGCTCACCATCGTTGCGTAGAGATAAACACCCGAGATGTTTTCAAAGAATGCAGAGCGCGCAAGCGTCGGCGCGACAACGCTCAAAGCTGTTTTGCGACTACCACCAAACGACCCGAACCAATCCGCTGACAAGACATAGATCAAGGCGTGCAGCGCGAGAAACAGAAAAACCCGAACCCCGATATCCACCAATACAAACATACTTGGGTCTCGGTGACGCGCCGTTCGCTGTTGCGCAACGGCAAACAGGAAGAAACTCAGATAGTTGATGGCAAAGACGACCGGTAGACCGTTGGTCGCAACCTGTCTGAGAAACCGCCCGAGCGCGGGACCCCCTCCGAGCAATGCTGAACCAAATCCCGGGGCGAGCAAGACATAGAGACAGAGAACTGGAACCAGCGCCGCGAGGCTGAACAACAGGACGTTTCTCACGAAATGAACACCTGGCATATCCGTGGAGAAGTATCGTTCCATGTGGCTAGGCTGACATAGCGATCACAGCAAGTCGACCTGCATGCAGCTGGCTTTGAGAAATGACAGCTGTCACTTGTGACCGGCATGGTTCGTCTCGTTCACTGGAAATGCCTGCACGGCGCGCTTTGAGATCCTGCCGACGTTACACAAGCGCGTGTGAAACAGACTTTCTTCTTGAATTACCAGTACATGTAGAATGTACCATCGGTTGAACCGAGCGCGCCGCGGGCTCGCCAACTGACGAAGAAAACCGGAATTGAACCAAATGCTTACGAGACGACATTTCATCGCGACCGGCACGGCGCTTTTCTCAACGCCGATTGCACCTCCCGTGCTCGCAAGTACTTGGCCGACAGCGTCGCAAAAAGCGGCCTGGGATGCGCAGGTGACGCCTGCGAATTTCGATCTTGAGACCTCGAACCCCTGGGGTCTGCAACCGCGTTTCCTGCCGCGCCGGGTTGAAGCGCGGGCTGGTCTGACGCCGGGAGACATCCATGTCGATGCAGTGGCACGGTATCTCTATCATATCGAAGAGGGCGGGACAGCGATGCGATATGGCGTGGCGATTGCCCGTGGCAATCTTTACGAGCCGGGGACCTACACGATCCGACGCAAGGTCGAGTGGCCGCATTGGACGCCAACCAAGTCCATGATCGAACGCAATCCGGAATACGCCCAGTTCGAAGACGGGCAGGAGCCGGGTCCAACGAACCCCCTAGGCTCGCGTGCACTGTATCTGTTTGTCGGCCAGCGCGACACGTACTTGCGGATCCACGGATCACCGCAATCGAGGTCGATTGGCGGGCGGGCCAGCTCTGGATGTGTTCGAATGGTCATGGCGCACATCAACGAACTCTATCCCAAGGTCGCAGTTGGCTCGACGGCCCACCTCTACTCTGCCGAAGATAGTGTCACCGCCCGCAGCTAGGTTGCCGGCTTGACGCAGATCGGATTGCCGCCAGCCGTCCTGAGCGGCAATGGCGTTGTTTCAACCGGACCCGCATGCATGTACCAGTAGCAGTTGTCCTCGGGCCGAAAGTACGCGGTCGCGAGGTCCTGGTTTGGTGCTGCCAGTTCTACGATATTTTCCGGTAACTGCGGGCGTGACGACGCGCCTTTTGAATTCGAGAAAGACTCCGAGCAAGCCCCCAAAGCCAAACCGGTTGCGAGGAAAATCGTGCTTCTTATGTACATAAATCGAAGATCCGTCTGGCTGGTCTGACATCGGTTGCATTGTGTCACAGGTTTCCGAACCATAAGAAATAGTCTTCCCTGCGTCAAATCGCTATCGCTCAGAAAAGATAGGCCCAGCGAGTAAGGCTTCTGTCGAGAACCAAAGTATAGCAGTGCGTACGAAACCTTTCCAAGTGGGGCAGATCACGTTAATCTGAAGTGTATCAGAATGTAACGCACCCAAGTCATTGACAGACTAGGATTTTACCTTCATCGTTTTGACAATGAACGGTTTCTTTGGGATATCTCAAGTGCTTGCTGCAGCTTTAAACCTACTGGCAGTGGTCTCTTTGGTTCTGGCATCATCCGGTGCGGGCCACGCTGAAAGCCATTCCCTTGGGCACGCACAGACAGAGACGATTGTTGGACATGGCGCAAGCGCCGCTGACGAAGTACCAGACCACTCTTCTATCGCTTCATTTGCCGCGTGTAATACTGATAAAACGACCTCGGCTGGACAGCAAACGTCAGATAATTGTTGCAGCGGATTCTGCATGTCTGTTGCGTTGCATCAATCGCACAATGCCGCGTCACATTTTGCGTCCGTCGAAAGCTACGTGCATCATGTCGAACGCGAGACGTCGGTAAATGCACTTGCTTTAGAACGCCCCCCTCGACACCTGATCTGATCCTTAAGCTTTGAGTTTTGTCATGCGGTTCTAGTGCCGTCGTGTCACACGTCTCTTACAAATCAGGTACCATCCATGAAATTCTATATCTTTCCGGGGGCCGCTGCCCTCGCGCTCGGCGCGTGCAGTGTTGACCCCACACCCTTGCCTAGTGTGGCCGATCAACAGGCAGTTTCAAACGCGTCCGTGTCATCACCAATTCAATATCAGAACCCCTTGGCCGGCTACACCTATCGTGCGCCGACCGGCCCACGTGATTGGCGATCTGTCAACGAAGAACAAACGGAGGGTAACTGATGCGTGTTTCAAGACTATCTCTAATTATCGGGTTTCCACTGTTCTTGGGCGCCTGCGCGACGGCTGTTCCGGGTATCTACACCGAGCCAAAGGCCGGGTTCGCAAATGTGTCGAGCCAAACGACGGCAGCGATTGGCAAACGTACCGCCTTTGCAGAAACGCAAGCTGAGAACGAAGCCTTGAAAAAGCAAGTTCGAGCGTTGGTCTACCGCAAAACACTGTCCGCAGACACCGCGGTTCAGGTTGCTCTGCTGAACAATAAAGGTCTGCAAGCCGCGTATGCCAACGTCGGGCTTTCGGCTGCTGAGGCATGGCAACAGTCCACGCCCCAGAATCCAATTGTTTCAATTGGGCTCGTTGGAATTGGAGCACCCGAACTGGGGCTCTATCGGAGTATAGAAGGTCTGATCCGAACAAATATTCTGGATGCGACGACTCGAAAGCAACGAATGGCAATCGCTGAAACTGCATTCCAGCAGGCCCAGCTGACAGCAGTGAACGATACGCTTTCCTTGGCCGCTGAAACGCGAGCTGCCTGGATTGAAGCCGTGTCCGCTTTCGAGACAGTCGGTTATCTCAGGCAGGCAAAGGCGACGTCCGATGCTGGGTCTGAGTTGGCCCTGCGCTTGGGGGAGACTGGGGCGCTTAACAAGGCAGGCCAGGCGCGGGAACAGGCGTTCAACGCTGAACTTGCCGGGCAATTGGCCCAGGCTCGGCTCAATGCCGCGCGTTCTAAAGAGAACCTTGCAAGACTTATGGGGTTGTGGGGATCAGACGTTGAGTTTTTTGTTCCTGATGCTTTGCCACAACTTCCCAGATCGATTGGCCGTGTCACAAGTATCGAAGCCAAGGCATTGGCCAACCGAGTAGATTTACGCGTCGCCCAGTTGGGTTTGGAAGCACAAGCACGCGCTTTCGGCCTCACGGACAAGACTAGGATCGTAAGCGATCTTGAACTTGTTGTCGGAGCTGAGTCGGAGCGGGAACGTGAGGACGGTCGAACCGAAACCGAAACGTTGCCACAGCTTGAGTTGGAATTCGCAATCCCAATTTACGATACGGGCAAAGCGCGTATGCGAAAAGCGGAGCTGATGTATTTGCAATCGGCGAATGTATTGGCGGAAAAGGCCGTCAATGTGCGCTCTGAAGCACGCAGCGCAGAGACTTCCTACCACGCATCCTACCAAATCGCGCGCCATTACCGCGATGTTCTTGTTCCACTTCGAACAACCGTCGAAGAGGAGGGTTTGCTGTCCTACAACGGCATGATCACCAACACTTTCGAGTTGCTTACTGACGTGCGCGAAAAACTAGGCGCGTCACTGGAAGCAGCAAATGCAAAGCGTGAATTCTATTTGGCCCAAGCTGACCTGACCGCTGCCATCTACGGCGGTGGTGAAGGCAGTGCTGGCGCTGGTGGAGAAGGCGCATCACTTGCTGCCGGTGGCGGCGCAGGACACTGAAAGGAACTGACATGTTAAACAGACGTCAATTACTCGGAGCCGGTGCCGCTGGTGCCACACTGGTTTCTTCGCAAGCATGGGGTCAGACCCTGAACATGGGCTTGCCTGAGGCTGCTCAAATGGACAGCGCCGCTACAGCGGTCACGCCCAGGCCGTCGTCAGGTGTGGATTACAATCCTGTCGTCACACTGAATGGCTGGACCTTGCCGCACCGTATGAACAACGGGGTGAAGGAATTTCATCTTGTAGCCGAGCCGGTCGAGCGAGAGATGGCCGACGGAATGATCGCGCACCTGTGGGGTTACAATGGCCAATCGACCGGCCCGACTATTGAGGCCGTAGAGGGCGACCGTATCCGAATCTATGTCACCAACAAGCTGCCGGAGGAGACGTCGGTCCATTGGCATGGGTTGATACTGCCCTCAGGTATGGATGGCGTGGTCGGTTTGAGCCATCCGGGGATCAAACCCGGCAAGACTTTTGTCTATGAGTTCGATCTCATCAAATCTGGTACCTTCATGTACCACCCTCATGCGGATGAGATGACCCAAATGGCTATGGGCATGATGGGCATGTTCGTGGTCCATCCCAAGGACCCGACCTTCATGCCCGTCGATCGGGACTTCCTGATCATGCTGAATGCCTTCGACATTGATCCCGGGACATATGTGCCGCGCATCATGACAATGACCGACTTCAACCTTTGGACTTGGAACAGCCGGATTTTCCCGGACATAGACCCGTTGGTCGTGAACAGAGGCGACAAGGTCCGTGTTCGTGTTGGCAACCTGACAATGACAAACCACCCGATCCACATGCACGGATATGATTTCAAGGTCACTTGCACGGATGGTGGATGGGTTCCTGAATCTGCCCAATGGCCAGAAGTTAGCATCGACATTCCCGTTGGCGCCATGCGGGCATATGAATTCGTAGCCGACAATTTGGGTGATTGGGCGATTCATTGCCACAAATCGCACCACACAATGAACGCTATGGGACACGATGTGCCAACTTTCATCGGTGTGAACAAAAAGCAACTGACCCAGAAGATCCGCGAATTCCAACCGGAATACATGCCGATGGGGACTGCCGGTATGGGCGATATGGGCAAGATGACCATGGAATTGCCGGACAACACCATTCCTATGATGAACGGCTGGGGTCCGCATGGACCACTCGAGATGGGTGGCATGTTCTCAGTCGTGAAGGTGCGTGAAGGTATCGATACAGACGATTACTCTGATCCCGGCTGGTATGAAAACCCTCCGGGTGAGCAAGCATATGAATGGACAGGCGAGTTGCCTGAGTTCGCTTCCAACAACAGCCCACAAACCATCCTCACACCCAAACCAACCTCGAAGGGCTGACCTGCCTTTCGACAATCTTCAAACACTCAGAAAACACAGGAAAAACCGATGAAGAATCTTCTTTTGACAACTGCTATCGCGTTCGCTTTGGGGATGCCGGCATATGCCGCAGGCACCCATTCTGGAGGACATGATGAAGTAAAGACCAAAGAGGCCCACGGTCACGGCGTCGGCGGCCACGGAAATGATGGCCACGGCGATGCGCACGCAATGATGGCGGCGGGCATGCCGGGTATGGCAGATGAAGTAACACGCATGATAGATGTGATCATGCGCGAAACAGATGACGGCGAGATGATCTTTGAGCCCAACACGTTTGAATTTGAACAGGGTGAAACCATCCGATTCAACGTCATGAATAAAGGCGAGCTCGAACATGAGTTTGTGATCGATAATGTCGAGGGCAATGCCAAGCACAAGATGGCGATGGCAGAGATGGATATGGAACATGACGATCCCAATTCGGTGCGTCTTGACGAAGGGAAATCCGGTGAAGTTATCTGGAAGTTCGCCAATGCCGGTACATTTGAATTCGCCTGTCTGATCCCCGGCCACTACGAAGCCGGCATGCATGGGCCAATCAAAGTGTCACAGAAAATGGCCCAGGCGGACGTGGAGTACACCCAAGGCAAGATCAAGAAGGTTGATGCAAAGGGTGGGAAGGTCACCATCGTCCACGGCCCGTTGCTCAATCTCGATATGCCTGCCATGACAATGGTTTTCCGGGCCGATGAGGCCATGATTGCCAGAATGTCCGAGGGCCAGGACATCGAATTCGTCGCCGAGCCGGTAAAAGGCAAACTGACCGTCACAGAAATGAAATGAGAATGCCGGGGGCTATTTCGGCCCCCGGCAAACAACCGTGTAAGGACCAGGTTCCAAGTTCAAACAGAAGTACCGGCTTACACACATGAAACGGGAGCGAAGCTCTCACAACATAAGGAAGAACTAAACATGAAAATTTTTCTCATAGCAACAGCAACCTTTAGCATCACAATCGGCGCGGCTTTTGCCTCCCAAGATTCTACATCAGTCGAGCAGATGCTTCGTTTGAGCAATGACTCCGCAGCCGAGCGCTTGTTGCCAGAAACAAGCACAGGCGATGCCATGGCTGCTAGGAAAAAATTTGCAATCTCAGAGGATTCGGCGGCGGAACGCGACGTTTTGTTGCCTGAAGAGATAAATGCTCACAGCGAAGATATGGCGAAGGAAAAGTTTGCAACGTCGAAAGACTCGGCGGCGGAGCAAGTCGTCCACTTCCACTAGAATGTAGTTCTATGTCAATGGCAACTGAGCAGCGTTCTATAACTACTCAGTTGCCATTTAAACCAATTATGCCGTGGGATAGACGTGATCTCTATTGGCGTGCCCCCATCGGGTGGTCCGATTTGATTGTTAGTGCATCGTTGGCCTCTGGTCCAATGGAACGATGCTTTCCGGCGCAGGCGGGCGGTATCCCAGAGCGCTGTGCGGCCTGACGGTGTTGTAATGGATACGCCATTGTTCGATCAGGATTTGCGCCTCCCTTAGGCTGTAGAAGATTTCGCCGTTCAACAGCTCGTCTCGGAACCGGGCATTGAAGCTTTCGCAGTATCCGTTTTCCCATGGTGATCCTGGCTCGATGTACGCTGTTTTCGCCCCGACGGCGGCAATCCAGTCCCGCACCTTCTGAGCGATAAATTCCGGCCCATTGTCGGATCTTATGTATTCCGGGGGGCCGCGGAGGATGAACAGGTCTGTCAGTGCGTCCAGCACATCGGTTGAGTTGAGCTTGCGATCGACGCGGATCATGAGCGCCTCCCTGGTGTATTCGTCGATGATATTCAGCGTCCGATAGACGCGCCCGTCAGCAGTGCGGTCCTGAACGAAGTCATAAGACCAGACATGGTTTGGACGCTCTGGCCTGAGCCGGACGCATGACCCATCGTTCAGCCAGAGCCGCCCTTTCTTCTTCTGTTTCTGGGGGACTTTCAGCCCTTCGCGTCGCCAGATGCGTTCGACCCGCTTGTGGTTCACACACCAGCCCGCGTTGTTCAACAGACCCGTCACCATCCGATAGCCATAGCGGCCGTACTGGTCGGCCAACTCGATGATATCGTCGGTCAGCCGTTCTTCATCGGCGTGGCCCTGCGGCACCTTGCGCTGCGTGGATCGATGCTGTCCAAGCGTGCGGCAGGCGCGGCGCTCGGATACGCCAAGCTCCTGCCGCACGTGGTCGATGCATTTGCGGCGACGCGAAGGGCTCAGAAGTTTCCCCGTGCCGCCTCGGTCAGAATGAGCTTGTCCAACGTCAGGTCCGACACCGCCCGCCGCAACCTTTGGTTCTCTTTCTCAAGCTCTTTCAGCCGAGCGAGTTGCGACCGCTGCATCCCGCCATAGAGCTTCCGCCATCGATAAAATGTCTGCTGCGTCACGCCGATCTGGCGCACCGCCTCGGCGATCGTCGCGCCTTGTCCCTGCAGAACTTCAACTTGCCGAAGCTTCGATACAATATCTTCGGGCTTCTCTCGTTTTCCAGCCATCGCTGATCCTCCAAGTTACGGGACAAAACTATCCCAGTTGGTGGACCACTTTCAGGGGGCTATTCCAGGTTTTTCCCCGAAGCAGGCGCGACCCTTCGATCTCCGATTTTTGTTTCTCTCAGCCAAAACTTTTTCCTTGAACCTCCAGTTGCTAGAGGGCGTATGCAAGACACTTCAACGTGACTTTGAGAAAACATGATGCGGCTTGATGTCACTTACTAAAGGTGTGGTCACGCAAGGATGCTGTCCCATCGGACGAAGAATTCTGGTGCAAAGCGCAACGCAGTTCGCAGACGCAACGAGGGCCCGTGGGAGAAACAAGAAATGATTGTAAGAATTGAGAGATTTCTACGCCTCGTTGGCATAGCCGCAGCCTGCATACTTATCCCCGCTCAGATACTTGTCTCATTGAGCTATCTGACCGGTCGCCGGATTATCCACTTTGGCACGACACCACTGCAGGAACTTGAGTGGCACATCTTCCTGGCACTCATCTTTCTTTCGTTCGGCCCAGTTTACCTGGCCAATCGCCATGTTCGCATCGATGTATTCAGGGAACGGTTTTCCGAGCGAACACGCGCTTATGTTGAACTCATCGGTATCTTCTTTGCCCTCATCCCATTCGCGCTGGCATTGACATATTTCGGTGCAAGCTTTGCCTGGAAGGCTTACCTAGTCGACGAAGGGTCCCGCGCAGCGCTTGGTCTGCCCAATCGTTGGATTATCAAATCGATGATACCAATAGGCGGGCTTTTAATGCTGCTGGCTGGGCTCGTCAAAGCAAAACAAAGCCTGTCAACTCTTCGCGGGACAGCGGTAGGGACGGGCGCATGATCGAACTATTGCCTCTTTTCATGATCCTCTCGCTTGTTGTGTTTCTTTTTTCAGGCTACCCGGTAGCCTTGGTCCTGACCGGCGTGACAACGGTTTTTACGGCGCTCGCCATTGGGCTGGACCTCATGTCGGTCGCCAAGCTGCAGCTGTTTACCTTAAGGTCTTTTGCGTTACTGGCAGACAGCTTGATTTTTCCGGCTGTGGTACCCCTGATTTTGATGGGCGTGATACTTGCACGCAGCGGACAAATCGAGAGTTTTATGGGAACACTCTCGCATCTCTTGCGCCGAGTGCCAGGTAGTCTTCCAATAACAGTCCTAGTCGTCGGTATCTTGATTGCTCCCTCCGCCGGTCTGATTGGCGCTGCGGTCGGCACCCTCACGATTGCAACGCTCCCAACACTCTTGGCGCAGCGATACAGCGCCTCCGTCGCGACAAGTGCCGTTGCAGCAGCCGGGACGCTTGGGGTGATCCTGCCGCCTGCGGTTATGCTGTTTTTCCTGGCTGATCTGGCGGAATTGCCAATCCTGGAGACCTTCACTGGAGTCCTGCTACCGGCAGGATTGTTGTTCGCACTCTATGTAGTGTATTTTGTCATCCGGGGTCGGTCCGCCCCCGCGGAAGTACAGATACCCCAACCGACGCGGCTGACACTTAAGTCCATGATCAGCATCTTGGGGCCTATTTTTGTTGTTGGCGCCGTACTAGCATCCATCGCAACCGGGTGGGCAACGCCAACGCAATCGGGGGCCATCGGCGCGTTTGCCGCATTTTGCATGATGATATTGACGCGCCCGCTGACGTGGAATTTGTACAAGAAAATTTGCGTCGAGACAGCGACAATCGTCGCCATGGTTTTCCTGATCATCCTTGCGGCCAATGCCTTCACACTGGTCTTCCGGATTTTGGACGGTGATGAAATGGTCGAGGGTTTTCTATTTGCTCTCAATCTTGGAACTTGGGGGACACTGCTCTTCGTACTTGCCGTCGTATTTATCCTCGGTTTTTTCATCGACTGGCTGGAGATTGTTGTGATATCACTCCCGCTTTTCATGCCAGTTCTCGTCGACTTGGACTTTTCTCAACACGTAGGTTCCCCGTTGATGATCAACGTCTGGTTGGCGACGTTGTTTGCATTGGTGCTTCAAACATCCTTCGTCACGCCCCCGTTCGGGTTTGCATTGTTTTTTCTGCGGGGATCCGCACCACCGGGTGTGTCAATGGCAGACATCTATAGAGGTGCAGTTCCAATTGTCGGATTGCAGCTCGTTGTATTGGCGTTGGTTCTCCTTTTCCCCTGGCTTGCTACCGCAATCGCTTCTGGTCTGCGATAAGCAGCAATTTAGAAGACCAAAGCGACTGAAGGTCAGGCCACATAGTGCAGGGGAAAGGAGGTGAGACTTACCCAAGGATACAATAACACAATGAGTAGCGACAAACGTCGCGTTTTCCCTTGAACCTCTAGTTGCTGTAGGTCGTATGAACCCCCCACAGTTTCGAATCCGAGGATAATCCATGCCACATGACGGTGCACAAAACAGTCAGGTCCATTCGCCTGCATCCGAGGACACCTGCGACAGCTGCGGCGGCGGAAAGGCCATTGAGCCAACGAAGGTACAAGCCTCGGATGGTCGCAGCTTCCATGTCAGCGGTCTGGATTGCGCCGAAGAGGTGTCCATCCTGAACCGGGTCGTCGGACCCGCGGTCGGTGGCACGGAGTACCTCGCATTTGACGTCATCAATGCGCGAATGACAGTTCTGGATGGCGGAGAGAACCCGTCCTCAGACAAGATCATTGATGTTGTTGCAACTACCGGGATGACGGCCAAACCATGGGATGCCGAAGACGCCAGCGCAGATCAGGCCGCACATCTGAAGAAACAAAAACTGTTCACTATGCTCAGTGGCGGCTTCTGGGCTGCGGGTTTTCTGTACCACATCGTCGAAACAGGATTTGAAGGCGCAATCGGTTTGTTCTCCGGTCATGGCGAAGCGCCGATGCCCATGGCTGAAGCAGGACTGTTCGCGATAGCTATCCTTTTTGGCGTCTGGCTGGTCGCACCCAAAGCATGGTCGTCGGCGCGCCGGCTCTCTCCTGACATGAATCTGATAATGGTGGTGGCTGTGGCTGGTGCCATCGGGCTTGGCGAGTTTTTCGAGGCCGCAACGGTAGCCTTCTTCTTTTCGCTCTCGCTGTATCTTGAAAGCTGGAGTGTCGGGCGGGCGCGCAATGCTGTCTCCGCGCTGCTCGACCTTGCACCTCCAACAGTCCGGGTGCTCGATGATGATGGTTCGGAAGCCGACGTTCCCGCTGCGGCGGTGGCTGTTGGCGCACGGTTCGTCGTACGTGGCGGGGATCGTATTCCTCTCGATGGAGAAGTTGTCGACGGGGCAGGGGCCGTCGATCAGGCGCCCATCACGGGCGAGAGCGCACTGGTGCCGAAAGAAGCAGGCGATGATGTCTACGCAGGCACGATCAATGGCGAGGGCACTCTGACCGTGCGGGCTACCAAGCTTGCCACTGACACGGTGTTGTCCAAGATTATCCGCATGGTAGGCGATGCCCATTCGCGCCGTGCCGAGGTCGAACAATGGGTAACAAAGTTTGCCCGCATCTACACACCGGTTGTGATGGTGCTCGCCATGCTTATTGCCTTTGTCCCCCCGCTTGTCGCGGGCGGTGACTGGGGCTTCTGGTTCTACAACGCGCTGGTTCTGCTGGTCATCGCCTGCCCGTGCGCCCTGGTGATCTCCACGCCGGTCTCTATCGTCGCCTCCCTTGCCGCCTCGGCGCGCAACGGCGTGCTGATCAAGGGCGGGGCCTATGTCGAAGCGCCCGGTCGCACCACTGCACTGGCCATGGACAAGACCGGCACGATCACGATGGGGGAACCTGAGGTTGCGGCCATATACCCGCTCGGCGGAACAACCGAGCGCGATCTGATGGCACGGGCCGTTGCCCTCGAGGCGCGCTCGTCGCATCCGCTCGCACGAGCCATCCTGGGCCGGGCGGAACAGGATGGGATGCAAGTCGTCGCCGCCGAAGATACCCGTACAGTGCCTGGACGCGGTCTTGAGGGCGAGCTTGATGGCCAATTGATCTGGTTGGGTTCGGACCGGTTTGCCGAGGAAAAGGGCCTTGGCGGGGACATCCCGACAGACCTGCGCGATCGGATCGAAGGGGCGGGGAGCACGCTGGTTGCCATAGGCGATGCCAATGGAGTGAGCGGTGTGCTGGAACTGCGCGACCGGATCCGGCCCGATGCCAAGGGGATCGTTGCTCGTCTGCATGCGCAGGGGGTCAAGAAGATCGTGATGCTTACCGGCGACAACGCGGCAACAGCAAGGGCGGTTGCCGCTGAAGTGGGGATCGACGAGGTGCGCGCCGAACTCCTGCCCGAGGACAAGGTCACCGCCATTGAGGAACTGGTGACACAGTACGGAACTGTCGCGATGATCGGGGATGGTGTGAATGATGCGCCGGCGATGGCACGCGCGCATTACGGCATCGCTATGGGAGCCGTGGGATCGGACGCCGCAATTGAAACGGCCGATATCGCGCTGATGACAGACGACATTGGCAAAGTGCCATGGCTGATCGGGCATTCCCGCCGAACCATGGCAATTATCAAGCAGAACATCGGGCTGTCTCTTGCGACCAAGGCCGCATTCGTGGTGGCAACAGCCTTCGGCATGGCCTCGATGTGGGGCGCGATCGCGGCCGATGTTGGCGTTTCCCTTCTCGTTGTCGCCAACGCCTTGCGGTTGCTGCGCGCGCGCGACAACGACGATGAACCGCGTGGTGGCGATGAGGTTGGCGAAGAAATGGCAAAGGCGGCACTGGCGCACGGTCACTAGCAATGTGACTGGCAAGAACCAGTGGGAGCAGGCGGTTTGCAACTGTTAGATTGGATTGAACGTTGGGTGCAGACTATTGCCCCTCGGTCAATGGTGCCCTGACCGACCAAAGCGGCAAATGGTCCCGCCGTAGCTAGAGTTCGGTCTGTCTGGAACTACCGACCTTATCGTACCCTGAACCGGCAAGGGCAAAAAAACCGCCAAATCCTCAAGGGTTTTGCCGGGGTTTTGTCCAGACTAAGCAATTGACCTGGCATGGGGTGGGTTAGGGCAGAGCAGCAAAAAAGGTCGCTTATGTCCCGCGATAATTGTCACAAGCATCAACACCTTCTGCGACCACATCGAGAAGGACGTCCACATCATTCAAAAGAGCTGTAATGCGCGGGCTGCTGATACGGTAGCGGATGAAACGTCCGTCGCGGTCGCTGGCGACAAGCCCACAATCCAGAAGACACCTGAGATGGTTGGAGACGTTTGGCTGCAATAACTTCGTGCAAGTCACAATCTCATGAACGGCCAACGGCGCTTCGCGCAAGGCGTCGAGAATCGCGAGGCGGCTTGGGTCCGCAAAACCGCGAAACAGCTTCGCTCTTCTCTCAATAGCGGTTGTCCCACTATTGCAGCAGGCGACAATTTGATCCATATCACTACTCACTGATATATTATTTCTTTTCCCACTTTAGCAGGAGAACTGCGATCATGGCCAACGCAGAAAGCGCGATAGCAGATATCCCATCCTTCCGTTACCGCGTTTCCGGTATGGATTGCGCCAAGGATGCCGCCCAGATCGAGCGGGCGGCGCAATCTGCAGGTATCGCGCCTGACGCCGTGAAAGTGTCTACTGCAACGCACATAATGACTTTGACAGCTCCCGAAGCGCGCTTGCCGGAAATTGAAAAAGCCGTCGAGACAACAGGGTATGGGTTTGACCGCATCGAGAGCGACGAAGATATTCAGCAAGGTGCGGCCCATCAGGACCCTGGCTATCGCCGCGCGCTCTGGATCGTTGTGATCCTGAATGTTGGTTATGGCGTTCTTGAAATGATCGGCGGGTTCATTGCCGGGTCACAGGCCGTGAAGGCCGACGCGTTGGATTTCATTGGCGACGGCGCAATCACCTTCCTCGGCCTGTTGGCCATCGGCTGGAGCCTCGCTTGGCGAGCGCGGTCGGCCCTGATCCAGGGCATCTTCCTCGGCCTGCTTGGTCTTGGAGTCTTTGGCACGACCATCATAAGGGCATTCGAGCCGACAACCCCAGACGCCACTTTGATGGGGATTCTGGGCCTGATTGCTCTTGTGATAAATGTCATCTCCGTGCTGCCGTTGCTGCGGTACCGCAAGGGCGACGCGAACATGCGCGCTGTCTGGCTGTTCTCGCGCAACGACGCCATCGGCAACGCCGCAGTCGTTATCGCCGCCGGGCTGGTGGTTTGGCTAGGCAGCGCATGGCCCGATCTCATCGTAGCCTTCGGGATCGCCGGACTGTTCCTGCACTCGTCATGGGCGATCATCCGCGACGCGCGGGCCGATCTGAAGGCGGTGGCATGAACAGCCGCGTTCTCGGTGGGCTTTGCGCCATCGCCGCGTTTGGTGTTGATCAGGGCACCAAGGCTCTTGCCCTGAACTCCCCGGCGCTTGAGAACGGGGTCGAGGTTCTGCCCTTTCTCAACCTCGTGCGGGTTTTGAACGATGGGGTCAGCTTCGGTATGCTCGGCGGGGTCGTACCCTGGTGGGGTCTGGTCGCACTTGCTGCCGTGGTCGTGGCATGGCTGCTGATCTGGCTGTGGAAGGCTCCGGACAGGCTGACAGGTGCGGCGCTCGGTCTGATCATCGGAGGCGCGCTTGGCAATATCCTTGACCGTCTGCGCTATCAGGCCGTCCCTGACTTTCTCGACTTCCATTACGGGTCATACCACTGGCCGTCCTTCAACTTGGCTGACGTGGCGATCTTTTGTGGGGCAGCATTGCTGTTCTGGGACAGCTTTCGCACCTCGAAAGTCAGGCCGGAAAATCGGGAACAAGACAATCGCAAGGGAGATGTCACGGGGGGATAACAGCTAACAGGCAAAGAACTTTGGGAGGGAATTCGGCTTGAGATTTTTGGATTGGATTGACCGTGGCATTCGCGGCATCGGCGTCGTGACTGCGTGGCTGACAGTTGTTTCGATTGCTGCTTATGGCGCGCTTCAGATGCTGGATCGCAAGCTACAACTTGGCGTGTCGAGCTATTTGCCGGACCTGTCCACGTCACTGCTGTTCATCCTAATTTTCTTGACCTTTGGGTATACCTATCTACGCGACGGTCACGTGCGCGTTGATGTTCTTCGCAGACATTGGTCCGCGCGCCGCATTGCGTGGATCGAACTGATTGGCGGCCTTTTTGTCCTTCTGCCGCTCGCCGCCATCCTGACCTACTACGGATGGGACGGTTTGATGCGCACCACGAAATTCGCGGAAACCCAGTTGTGGGCACAACGCATTGCCGGGGTCATCGGCCCCATCCTGCTGGCTCTTGCCGGGATGATCGTAGCCCTGCGCAACGTCGCCTTTCTGACAGGGAGACGTGCGCAAGGTGCACCGGAACAAGCAAGCGGCCTGCACAATGGTGAATGAGGTCCTCACGATCGCCATGCTTGTCGTGATGGCCATCGGGGTCTTCAGCGGCTTTCCGGTGGCTCTGGTGCTCGCGGGGACAGGCTTCTTGGGGTTTGTCGCTGCGGTCTGGGTCGGTATCACTGATTTTCAGCATTTGGGGCTGATCTACCTGCGAGCCCGTGGTGTATTGACCAATGAATCAGTCCAATTCACCAGCGTTCCAATGCTAATATTTCTCGGACTGATCCTGAATGCCAGCGGGGTTGCAGAAACCATGTTTCGCCTGCTGGGGCGTCTTCTGACAGGCGTTCCCGGTCGCTACGCCATTGCGACTTTGCTGATCGGTCTCGTCCTCGCTCCAGCCGCCGGGGTGATCGGTGCTTCCGTCATAACTGTGGCATTGGTGGCTTATGCTCCGATGATGGCGTCGGGCTACGCACCGCGAACAGCGGGAGGTGCTGTTGCGGCCTCTGGTGCACTGGGTGTAGTGTTCCCGCCTGCCGTGATGCTGTTCTTCATCTCGAACGTGTTCTATCTGCGCATCGGATTGATGTATGTGGCCCTCATCGTGCCTGTGCTTCTGATGGTCATGGCCTTCGCGATCTATTTTGCCGTCACCTTGAGAAAAACGGTCGAAATCCCGCTGGACACACCCAAGACCAATCTTGTGTCAGACCTCTTGTTCGTCCTCGCGTCTGTCGCGGTCATCGCATCCATTCCGCTCAGCATCATTCTGGGCTTTGCGACACTCACAGAGGCGGCTGGAGTAGGGGTTTTTGGCGCGCTATTGGTCGCGCTGGCGCGAAAGCGCTTGTCTTTCTCATCGTTGAACTCTGTCACGGTGCAGACAAGCACGATGACGTCGATGGTCTTCTTCATCGTATTGGGCGCATCGGTATTCTCGCTCAGTTTCCACCTGGTCGGTGGACCGGACGTCATCTTCGAGTGGATATCCGCATTCGATCTCACCCGGTGGGAACTGTTGGCGATCCTCCTTGGCGTGATCATCATACTTGGGTTTGTTTTTGACTGGATCGAGGTGCTGCTGGTCTTTGTACCCGTACTGATGCCGATTATTTCAGAGCTCGACTTCGCAGATCACGTCGGCTCTGCCTACTTTGCGCAGATCTGGATCGCTGGCCTGATTGCGTTGGCCTTGCAAACGTCCTTCCTGACGCCTCCTTTCGGCTATGCCCTGTTTTTTGCTAAGATGGCGGCACCGAAGGGTATCAACCTATCCGATATCTATCGCGGAGCGGTACCTCTTGTTGCCATTGAGATTGTATTGATCGTGGCGCTGATCTCGTTTCCTCAGCTTATCACTTGGCTGCCTGAGATGGCCCTTGGGACCGCAGATATGCCGCAGCTGATACAGCGGTGACAGATGTTGCATACTTTGGGTATCGGCTGTGATTGATCCTATTGGGAGCGAAATTGCTTGAACCTCTAGTTGCTAGAGGTTGTAGCATGTGTGTTGAGCTGTGGAGGAGCTAGACTTGCGATAGCAATCTCGCCTGTTTCAAAGATCTTCTGATCGTGTCCTAGAGAGAGTGACAAGAGAAGTAGAGCGTCTCCTGCGTTGCAAGAAGAGCATCGACGCAAGGAGATCAGCGGCAGTATTTTTGGTCGAGCAGAGTGCTCGGCCGGACAAGGTTTGGCCGGTACATGAAGAGCGATAAGCAAATCGAAGTGTTCGCGGGCGTCGCCAGTTGTCAGAGGCAAGCGCGATGGAACAAGTGGTTGTACTTGCCGATTGCCTTGGCGTTGTCTGTCGGCAGCCTTTTTTCTGGAAGCCTTGCCCTTATTGCCATCGCATTGCTCTACGCTTCGGACGTGGTCGAGTTGTTGATGAGTTCAGCGGCGACTAGGCTGACACGACGTCAGAAAGAGGACCGCGTTGTTCTAGGATATGGGCGATTGGAAATTGCGACAGAGTTGGCGAATTGTGTTGCTGTGGTACTGCTATCCGCTTCGGTCATTTACCACGGCGTTATGCGCCTAAATTCCCCTCATCTGGCGCAAGGCTGGATCATAGTGGTGCTCGTCTCTGTCTTGATAGGGATTGAGTTACTGGTGTTCTCGAAACCGGCACCAACATCGTGGCGCCGACGTAAAATCGGCACGTCACCGCCGCTATGGTCAGACCGTTTAGCGTTCTTGCTACCAGTTCTCGCTGGCGGCGTAGCTATTTTGTTGCTTGGTTCCGGGCGAACTGACACGATTATTGCAGTTTTATTGTCCGGCGCGCTTCTTTGGTTCGCCCTCCGCGGTATTGGGGAGGCGCTTAGATCGTCGCTGCTTGGAGCGCCATCAAACCTGGATGCGGCAGATGTTGTGCAACAAATAATTTCCGTAGAAGGGGTGCAAGATATTCATCATCTACACTTCTGGCGGCTCCCGGAACAGAGACTGGCCATCGACGCTCATGTCGTTGTCACAGTACCGAATTGGCCTAAAGCCGAAGCCATCAGGGATCACATCGAAGCAATTCTAATCCATAAGTTCGGAGTAGAACACAGCACCCTCGAGATGGAAACGCCGGACAGGGAGCTGGATTCTTGCCATGTTTACGGCACTTGAGCTTGTTGACATTCATGCACGCCCGCAGCAGTTGGAAAGTCTTTCGCTCGCTGGCAATGGTTGATCCAAAATCAACTTTTAGATACTATTGTCTTAATCAATTAGTCCGAAAAAGGGGCCGCGAGCAGTAATGATTGACAGACTTCCGAGACGCTTCTTTCTCTTGGGTGGCGTGGCGGCCTTTCTCTCGGGATGCGCCAGCAAGTTTTGCACTTACAATGGGCCAGAGGTGACGCGCGTGCGCCTCTACAAGTCGCAAAGACTGCTGGTGCTTGATGGCACGGAGGGCGTTTTGCGCACCTATCCGGTTGGCTTGGGGTTCGCGCCGGAAGGACACAAGCAATTCGAGGGCGATGGACGCACGCCTGAAGGTGCGTACACCATCGACCGCCGCAATCCGGACAGCCTGTTTCATCTGTCTGTCGGAATTTCCTATCCGAACGAGGAGGACATCGCCTTTGCTGAAGCGCAGGGCAAATCTCCTGGCGGTGATATCTTCATCCATGGCGGTCCCCGAAAGGGCATCGACCCGATGAACAAGCGGGACTGGACGGCTGGATGCATCTCGGTCACCGATCGGCAGGTCGAAGATGTCTATGCAATGGTGCGCGATGGGACACCTATCGAGATTTATGCCTAGCAGCTTCTGAGACTCACTGAAGCTCAACCGGATCAGGCAAATCGGCGGCGCAGCGCAACATTGATCCCTTCAATGGCGATCACCATGATGACCACTGCAATCGTCACGCTCGCCGCCTTATCGTATTGGAACGAGCGCACATAGGTCTGAATGTAGAACCCGATCCCGCCAGCCCCGACGATGCCAAGGATCAGCGACTCTCGCAGGTTCAACTCGAACCGAAAGATCGTGTCGCGGGCCACGACCGGGGCCATTTGCGGCCAGATCGCATAGCGCAAACGCAACAATGGCCCGGCTCCGGCACTCTCCAAAGCGGCAATCGGAGCACGGGACACGCCATCAATCGCTTCGGCGTAGAATTTGGCCAGCATGCCTGTCGCGTGGAACGCCACCGCGATGATGCCGGGCAAGGGCCCCAGCCCAACCGCGCCCACCATCAACATCGCCACCAGGATCAGCGGGATCGCGCGGATAAATGCCAGAACGGTGCGGACAGGTCGGTGCACCGCTGCGGACACCATCGTCTCCGAGGCGAGAATGCCAAGCGGAACGGAAAAGAACACGGCACCGAGAGTGCCGAGGATCGCGATCCGCAGCGTCTCGGCGCTCCCCTTCCAGATCTCGTCCATAATGGTCGGATCCGGCGGGAACATGCGTCCAAAGAAATCCGCAATGCGAGGGCCTGCAGACAGTAGTCGGGACAGTTCGACATCGGTGGTGATCAGCGACCACAGCAACACTCCGGCAACGAACAGCCCAGCCCAGAACCCGCCCAGATCGCGCGACCGCATCAGCTTACGACCTTGAGCCGTGCGCCGGATGCCGGGTCTGTATCATCATAGAGCGCCGCCGTCGCGTCATCCGTCAAATCGCGCGTCGCGACATCAAAGACGATCCGACCGTTGCGCATTCCGATGATACGGTCGGCAAAACGCCGTGCCAGTTCCGGTTGATGCGACGAGAACACAGTCGTCGCCCCGCGTGCCTGGGCGGCGCTGGTGAGAAGCGTCAGGATGTCCGCTGCTCTGGACGGATCAAGGTTGCTGACCGGCTCGTCCGCGAAGATCAGCTTAGGCTCTTGTGCGAGACAACGGGCAATTGCCACCCGCTGCCGCTGGCCGCCGCTGAGCGAGTCCACGCGCCGGTCTGCGAGGTCCGCGATGCCGCAGTCGGAGAGTGTCGATCGGGCTATGTCCATGTCAGACTTCGACACATTGCCGAGCAGTGCGCGCCAACCGGGCATCCGGCCCAGCCTACCGTTCAACACGTTGCGCATCACTGTCGATCGTTCGACAAGCGCAAACTCCTGAAAGATGAACCCGGTATCAGCGCGCTTTGCCAAGGGCAGGGCGCGGGTGGGTTCGAATGGCGTGCCAAGGACTGAGACCCGCCCCTGCCAATCGCGCAGCCGTCCGTCCAGCAACGTCAAAAGTGTGGTCTTTCCGGCTCCGGAAGGACCAAGAAGGGCAACGCACTCTCCGGCCGCAATGTTCAGGGATACCTGATCGATGGCGCGCTGCTCAGCACTGTGATGGCCAAAGCTCAGATCGTCGATGTGAATGGCGTTTTGCATCATAGCAATCCGAAGCGCTGCGCCATGGTCCGCACACCGTCGAACACCGAAGGGTCGGCTTCGACATAGCCATCCGGGCCGTAGAGATAGCGGAGTTTGTCACGGTGCTCGGGCGTATTGAGCTTCATCATGGCAGCAATGAAGTTCTCGCGAAGCTCGGCGTCCAGTTCGGGACGTGCGATGACGACGTGGCTTGGAATGGCATCGCTTTCCGCGATCCACGTAACCTGCGATTGCTGCTCGGGGGTGAGAAGAAGGTCGGCGTATTGGCTTGCCCCAGCGGCATCAACCAGGCCTTCCGCCATCGCCTGCATCGCCTGTTG
This sequence comes from Primorskyibacter aestuariivivens, assembly GCF_028023675.1. Taxonomy (GTDB): domain Bacteria; phylum Pseudomonadota; class Alphaproteobacteria; order Rhodobacterales; family Rhodobacteraceae; genus Marinovum; species Marinovum aestuariivivens. Next base: position 114,955 of record NZ_JAQIOZ010000010.1, read on the forward strand.
GTAGCCACCGGCAAAGAAAATGCGGCCAAAGAAATCCTCTGCCGCATCCGGGCTGGATACCAGGCCTGCGCGCTCGAACTCGGCCAAGGGGTACATGTATCCCGATTCCGAAATCGGGTCGGCAAAGGCGATGTCGCGACCTTCCAGATCGGCCAGCGTCTTGAAGCCGCTGTCACGGCGCACAAAGACGCGGCCCGTATAACTGGGCGCATCGCGGTAGACCTCTGACAAGAGCGGCACTGCACCGATTTCTCTTTCAGCCAGAACGAAGGGCAGGGCACCCATGAACGAGATATCGGCATCGCCATTGCGCAACGCCTCGACGGCCGCCGCATGGTCAATGGTCACGAACCCCTCGACCGGCATTCCGATTTCAGACGACAGCCAGGCGGTGATCGCCTCGATATCGCCCAGAAGCTTGTCGGGGTTCTCCTGCGGTATAAAGGCCAGGCGCAACGGGCCAGACTGCGCCAGAGCAGGCATCGGCTGCGAGACAAGACCGGCCGCTGCGAGAATAAGAAGGTGACGGCGGTTCAAGCGAGGCATCATCAAAACGCCTTTCCTTCAATGGCGGCGGCATCCGACTTGAACAGACTCCAACTCGCTTCCGCGGCCGCCCAGTCCTCTGCCCGAACGGCTGCGCCGACCTCTGCCAAGCGCTCGGCCAGTGCGTAGACCTCGGGCCGCAACGAAAGATTGGCCATCGTGCCTGTATCGGCCGCAAGATCGGCCGCAACCGTGTCGGTCAGGACCAGGATGTGCTGCGCATCGCGTTTCGGTAGAAGCGTGCCGAGCGTCGAGGCAAAAGTGGTGAGCTCCGCGAAGGCCAGACGGAAAGGCGTATTTGCGGCATTGAAAGCCTCGTATGGCTCATCAGCTGCGCCGACCGTGTCCAGATAGGCGGTCAGGTCCGACCGCTCGGCACCGGTCAGGCCAAGGTTCTTTGTCTCGTCGAACCAATCCACAACGCTTGCCAGCGTCGGCAGGGAGCCGTCGTGGAAATACGGCGCTGTGTAGAGCGTACCGAGCAAGGTGGGCGTGTCGAGGGCGCCCGCATGTGACCCTTCGTAAGCCACCGCCACCGACCCGATGTCATGGGATTTGCGATCAAGAAAGTTGCCGGACGGCGTATGGCAGCTGGCACAGGATTGGTTGCCCATCCCTGCAAAGGGGCGGTTGAATACCTCTTCGCCACGCCGCGCAGCATCCGGCGCGGCCTCCGTCAATTGGCCGTCGCCGGTGACCAGGGAATTGGGCAGGAAATCGAACTCGGTCATGTAGGCCACCAGTGCGTCCAGCATGAAGGGTGTAGGTTCTTCGCCCGCGAATTCGTTGACGATCACATTGCGGGAGAAATCCCGAAGCGACGCGAAACGTCCGTCTCGCCCGTAAGGTCCGGTAAACCGCAGCCCGCGCAGGCTTGGGATATCGATCGGGTCGTCGCGGCGATCGTTGAACATCGGGTTGAAGAAAGCGCCATCAACGTCGACCGCGCCGGGCTGGTGACTGGCGCCGGGAATGAAAAACCGCTGATTGATGTCCGAGCGATTGTGGCAGGTCGAACAGGCAATACCCAGATCGCGGGCCGGGCCGCCGAAGATCTCGGCACTGTCGAACAACATGTCGCCGTAGGCGATGAGCGGAAGGTCCGTTTCGTCGATCCCTTGTTCTTCGAAATTGAGCACGAGAAGTGGCAGGGGGTCCTGATCGAAGATGTCTGAGCCGGGGGGCAGAGCGGCGGGCAATTCAACCGGCTGTCCGGTTCGGGCAATCGCCTCGGGCACGGCAGTCAGCGTCTGGCGCGGGGCAGGATCCGCGACGAGGTAATTTTCGGCCAGATAGGCTGAAATTTCCGCGCGTGCAGCAGTCATTTCCTCAACGTCCCTATCCATGGTTCCGGCGCCGAGCACGCCTGCTGAGCCTGTGGCATTGTTGAGTTCCAACCACGCCCGACCCAGTGTCCGGGCCGCACTAGGGTCCGCGGCTTTGATATGATCGGCAAACGCGCGGTAAAGCTCCTTGGCAGTAGCCACTGCCTGTTGCGATACCGCCGGGTTGTCGGCAGCAATGGCTGCATCCAGCTCTTCTTCGATTCTCAGCGCGATAAGGCGGGTGGCTGCCACATGAACGGCATGCCGATCCTGCCTGCCAATCGCGTCGGACAGATCACCGACATCAATGGCGCTTTCTCGGTCCAGCCAGTCAAGGGCTCCGAGACGATACTCCGATCCGCGATAGGGCTCGGTCCAGGCTTGTTCCACTTTGTCCCACGGGACCGGCGCGAGATTGCCCAGAAACAGCGTCAACCGATAGGCTGCCGCTTCGGGCAGCCAAGGGGCTTCCTTGGCGGGTGTAGCCGAAGAGGGACCAGCCAACACCGAAGCGGTGACAATCGCGTAGAGGATCACGCGCAGGACGTGATGGATCACAGGCGGCTCCATTCAAAAAGTTAGACGCGTCTAACTTATCTACCCAAAGCCAACTTGTTGTCAATCCATCAACCATCGGGCAAAGTCGTCATATGTCGCCCGGCGCATCACAGACGCGTGAAGATTTTACGCCTGATTCCCGCGATCCCGAAGCCCAGGCCGACGGGTTCGCCAACGTGCGCAATGCCCATGAAAGCGAGATGGCGGAAGACTATGTGGAACTGATCGCGGAATTGATCGAAGCCCATGGAGAGGCGCGACCGGTCGACATCGCGGAACGGCTGGGGGTCAAAGCCCCGACGGTAACCAAGAATATCTCGCGCTTGAAAGTGGCGGGGTTGGTGCATCGAGAAAAGTATCGCTCGATATTCCTGACCGACAGAGGCCAAGCCCTCGCTGAGGCCTGCCGAAGGCGCCACAGGATCGTGGTCGCGTTTCTGCAAAGCCTCGGAATTGACGAAGTAACGGCCGAGCGTGATGCCGAAGGAATCGAACACCATGTCAGCGACGAAACGCTCGCCGCATTCGAGAAACATATTAATGGGTCGGGTTGATCGCCATTGCGATGAGGTAGGCTTGGCAGGATCTGCCCGTCAGTCGCCAGGATAGCTGGAGAAAACTTCCGTCGATCCATCGTTGTTGATGAGAAACACGTCATAGGCCTCACGCCAGCGGCTCTGGTCCATTCCGGGTGAGCCGAGTGGCATGTCTGGTACGGCAAGGCCTACAGCGTCCGGTCTTTCGCTGAGTAGTCTCCGAATATCTTCCGCTGGCACATGACCTTCAATCACGTAGCCCTCGACCAGGCCCGTGTGACAGGACACCATGCGTTGCGGGACACCGTTGTCGAGCTTGAAGCGGACGAGCAGCCCAGCAAACATGTCCTCGCCCTTGGGTACGAAGCCGTTCTCCTCGAGGTGTTCCATCCATGCAAGGCAGCACCCGCAGCCATTTGTCTTTTTGACGTCGATCGGTGTGGCTTCCGCGACCGCCTGAGCGGCGAGGCTGAGCGAAAGCATAGTTGCAAGCGTGAACAGCTTCATGACGTTTGTTCTCCGGTTGTTGCAAGAACGCGGCGGATCTTTGGCACCGCGAATTCTCGCGGTTCATGGTAGTCGATGGTACCGGCAAACTGTCCCTCAGCATCGAACAGAAAAACGCTCGCTGTGTGGTCCATCGTGTAGTCGCCACCTTCAACGGCGACTTTCTCATAGCTTGCGCGGAAGCCTGCTGCGGCGCGTGCCGTTTCATCCAGCGTTCCGGTCCACCCCTGGATCGCTGGGTGAAAATAGCTGACATACTCTGCCATGCCGTCCACGGTGTCGCGCTCCGGATCGACCGTGATGAACACGACATTCATCTCCGCGACGTCGTCTCCAAGGTCGTCGAGCCAACCAGAGATATCCGACAATGTGGTGGGGCACACATCGGGGCAGTATGTGAAGCCAAAAAACACCATGGATGGATTGCCCAGAAGCGACGCGGGTCCGACAGTTGCACCGCCTTGATCGGTCATCTGGAATTCCATCTGGGTGAGCGGCAAGGGTCGCTGAGCTACAGGTTCAGGCGCGCCGGGACCGTCCACGCGCCACCAGCCGATGAACAGCGTGAGTGCAGCCACTCCGGCAATTGCGGCACCATAAGTAAGGAGAGTTCTTCGGCTCATCAGCGCTCCGGCCCACGCGCCGCAATACCAAGAATAGGAACATCAACGGTCAGCGTCCCGCCATCGGCAAAGTTCAATGTCAGCGGAAAGGTCTCGCCTTCCACCATCTTGATTTGCAACCGCATCAGCATGGCATGCATGCCACCTGGTTCCAGCGCAACGCTTTCGCCCGCTGGGATGGTGATTTCACCGACTGGGCCCATGGAACTCACACCATTTGCGTCGGTCGTCGTCTCATGGATGTCCGGCATCATAGCGAGCGGCGTTTCCAGCCCCACCAATGTTACCGGATCGGGGCCTGTATTGCGCACAGTCATGTAGGCCGCGCCCGGACGGTTGGTGCCGATAGAGGCGCGGGCCCATGCGTCTTCAACGACAATATCCTCAGAGCCAGCAGAAGAGGTGGTCGGTAATCCGACAAACACACTGAATGCAAGTGCGATGGCTGCAACGGTTGATTTCACAGGTTTGCTCCTAAAATCAGTCTTCTGATCACGACCCGGCCGCCGCGACTTCCGCTGCAACAAGGGCGCGCAGCTCGTCAGCGCCAAAAGGATCGAGGGGTTTGCCGTTTACGAAGAAGGTGGGGGTACCACGCACGCCGACAGCGTCGACATCTGCGCGATCTTGATTGAGAACGCCAACCGTCTGTGGTGCCATCATTTGGGCTTTCGCGGCTTCCGCGTCCAGGCCAGCCTGCTGCGCAATCCCAAGGATCAAGCCAGGGGCGGGCGCACCATGGGACGCCCAACGCGGCTGATACTCGAGGAGCGCTTCGAGGACCGGCTCGAAAACACCTTGCATACGTGCCGCCTCGAGGACACGTATGGCCTGCTCTGAGCCTTCCCCGTGGAAGGGCGTATATCTCAGCACAACACGCACTGCGCCGTCATGTTCCGCCAGTATGTCTTTCACAATCGGATGAAAGGCGCGGCACGCTTCGCAAGCCGGATCAAAGAACTCGACGATGGTGACCGGAGCGTCTTCCGGACCGAGGATCGGAGAGTAGGACCGGATCAGTGCCTCTGCAATTTCGGGTTGGACAGGTTCGACCTGAGCAACCGGCGCAGGGCGGGTTTGGTACCAAACGGCGGCGGCAAAGATCGCAAGGCCAACGATTAGGACCGATAGAACGATAGATTTGTTTTTCATGTGCGCTGCTCCTTCAGGGAGAAAATGGACAGGATCGCGATCAACCCAAAGGCGATAAACGACAAAAGCGGGATTGGGACGCCGAGGAAGACCTGATTGTCATCGGTGCAGGACGGGCCGGTCGCAGTGCAGGGTTGGATACGCTCCGGGAGGAGCCCGGTATAAAGGCCCAGATGCCAGAGTGCGATGGCGGCCCCACCAATGGCGAGCGCAACACCGTAGCGACCGACCCGATGATCCTCCCACCAGAGACCAAGGGCCAGAATGACGGCCAGAGGGAACATGAAGGCGCGTTGAAACCAGCACAGATTGCACGGAGCCTGCCCCAGAACCTCACCGATATAGAGCACGGCCAAGGAACTCCCCAAAGCGACGATCCACGCGGCGGTCAAAGCCGCCTCTTTTGACATCACCCGGCTCATAGCGACATCCGCGCCTTCAGATCGGCAACGATCTCCTCTGCCGGCGTGCCGTATGTCCAGGCCCCGACATATCCGCCTTGCGGGTCAAAGAGAAAGAGCTGGGAGGAATGCCCCATCGTATAGCCGTCAGGGGAGGCGGCTTCCTCGATCTTCTCAAAGTAAACGCGGAAACTCTCAGACGTGCGTTTGATCTGATCGGGTGTACCGGTCAGCCCAATTATGTTTGCCTCAAACGCCGGGACAAATTCCGCTAGTTGCTCAGGCGTGTCACGTTCCGGATCTATCGAAATGAAGAGCGGCTGGACTTGGGTCGCATCTGAACCGAGTGCATCCATTACGGCGGCAACTTCGGCTAGGGTCGTTGGGCACACATCGGGGCAATTCGCAAATCCGAAGAAAACGAGCATCCAGCGCCCTGCGAAATCTTCGTCCGTCTGCACCATGCCCTGGTGATCAGTCAGTTCGAAATCTGCCCGGAACGCAGGCTCACCCGTTCGCTGTTCGCCTTTGGTAGAAACTTGTAGCCAGACGAACCCCACGATCGCGATCGCGACGAGGCCCCAAAGAACTTTCTGAAATACTGATAATCTCATTGGTAGAATTGCGCCTGACTCCGCCCATTTTTTGAGCCTTGTAAATGTTCTAGTAGCTAGAGGTTCAAGCTGTTTCTTTACACAGAGGCGGTGTGTCACGGACCCGTGATTACAAGACTGGCTTGCGCATACCAATAGCTATAGCTATAGCTATAGCTACCAAAACTATAGATATGGAGGTTGCATGCTGACAATCGGAAACCTGGGAAAGAAGACCGGAACGAAGGTTCAGACCATCCGGTACTATGAACAAATCGGGTTGATGCCTGAGCCCGGTCGGACAGAGGGGGGACAGAGGCGCTACGGCGATGCTGATGTCGACCGCCTGTCCTTTATCCGGCATGCGCGACAGTTAGGGTTTCCCCTCGAAGCGATCCGCGAACTTCTCGATCTCAGCGACAATCCGGATCGCTCATGCCATGAGGCCGATTCCATCGCGCGCCGGCAACTTAAGCAGGTCGAGTTGCGGATGGACCGCTTGAAGGCGCTGCGCACCGAGCTGAAGCGCATGATCCACGAATGCAGCGGGGGCAATACGGCCGATTGTAAGGTTCTCGAGGTTTTGCGCGATCACTCGGAGTGTCTGACTGATCACGATGAGATTGGCGCCTAAACTCTGCAACGCTGTGCATTCGCTCTTTGCCCGCAGTTGCTCTGTCTCAATGACGTAGATCAGTTTCGGTGTCAGTTTTGTCGAGAGGAATTACCAACCATAGGAGCGGCCCGCCATGAAGCAGAGAACATTTCTTAGTCTCGCCGTAGTCGCGGCAATTGGTGTTGGGTCAATTGGCGCATTGGCCCAACAGAATAATGGCGGCTGGTGGGGGCACGGTCGGATGAGTTCCGGCCAAATGGGGTCTGATCACATGCAAGGTTGGGGTTGGGGCAACATGGGGCCCGGACAACAAATGCGCATGCAGCGGCATTGGACGTACATGAACGAAGGGGTTCCCACAGCCTATCGCGGTGCCCGCAGTACGGTGCGGGGCACGGCACAGATCATCGCGGACGGTAAGGCGCTCTATTCGAATTCCTGTGCAAGTTGCCATGGCGCAAAAGGCCTCGGAGATGGTGAGGCCGGACGCTCTTTGGTTCCGTCCCCGGCTCTTTTGCAAAGCTTCGTGCAAATGCCTATGGCGGGAGACGAGTACCTTCTCTGGGCGATCTTCGAAGGCGGTGAGCGTTTTGGAACTGATATGCCAGCTTTTGAAGAAGTATTAAGCGAAGACGACGTCTGGAAAATTATTGCATACATGCGCGCGGGTTTTCCGTAAGGCACTGCCTGACATTGACGCTGGATTAGCTAGCAAATTTGGTACTTGAAGCTACAGTAACTATAGCAATTACAACTCTCCTAAATCGAATCAAGGAGAGTGCCGATGACAATCGCTGAACCGTTACTTGCACCAACCCCAATCCTGAACTTCGACCATCCGTCGATTGCACGATTGGTCAAGGCTAGAGCTTGGAACACCCTGTCTACACATGATCGGATCGGGCCTGTCTACGATTTCGTGCGCAATGAAATTGCCTTTGGGTACAACCGCTCAGACGACATCTCTGCCACCGATGTGCTCGCTGACGGTTTTGGTCAATGCAACACCAAGGGCACGCTTCTCATGGCGTTGTTGCGCGCGGTCGGCGTACGCTGCCGTCTTCACGGCTTCACTATTCACAAGGCGCTGCAACGCGGTGTCGTTCCGGAACTGGTCTATCCCCTCGCACCGGAAAAGATTATTCATTCCTGGGTCGAGGTGGAGACCGAGACAGGTTGGGTCAACCTCGAGGGGTTTATTCTCGACGCTGCGTTCCTGTCATCTATCCAATCCACATTTTCCGGGACCCCCAGCCTTTGCGGATACGGGGCAGGGACTGATTCCCTGCAGGCCCCGCCAGTGGAGTGGACCGGCGGCGACACCTATATCCAGGAAACAGGCATCGTTCAGGACTTTGGTACCTTTAACGCGCCCGACGATTTTTACGTCAACCATCGGCAGTCGTTTAGTTTGGTAAAGGACTTGCTGTATCGTCATATCATCCGCCATTGGATGAATGCCCGCGTGCGCCGTATTCGGTCCGGTAGCGTACCGCAAATTCCTGGCTTGGCGTTGCCCAACCATAAACACGAAGAATCCCGTCATGCCTCATGATCACGGCCACGCGCATATCGATCCCGCTTCGGGGGACCGCCGTGTCTCCATCGCGATCTGGGCCAACGCGCTATTAACCGTTGCGCAGATCATCGGCGGGATCTTGTCCGGCAGCCTCGCTCTCATTGCGGATGCGCTGCACAATTTCTCGGACATGGCATCCTTGGTGATCGCCTTTGCTGCGCGAAAGATCGCCAGACGCCCCGCCGACGAACGCATGACCTTCGGCTATGGCCGGATCGAAGTCGTCGCTGCATTGATCAACTACACCACCCTCATCCTCGTCGGCGTCTATCTGATCTACGAAGGCGGGATGCGGCTCATCGAACCGACCGAGGTGGCCGGTTGGACTGTGGTGATCTTGGGCTCAGTGGCGCTGATCGTCGACACATTGACCGCCGTGCTAACCTACTCGATGCAAAAAAGCAGCGTGAACATCCGCGCTCTCTTCCTGCACAACCTGTCGGACGCATTGGCCTCTGTTGCTGTGATTATCGGCGGCTCCCTCATCCTGCTCTATGACATGTGGTGGGTCGATCCTGCGATCACGATCGGTATCGCGCTTTACATCCTCTATCTCGCTCTGACTGAAATCGGCCGCCCGATCCGCATCCTGATGCTCGGTAGCCCGCCCGACGTCGACAATGACGCGGTTGTCGCTGCAATCAGGGACGTCGACGGAGTCCATGACGTTCACCACGTTCATCTTTGGCAGATGCAGGAGAATGAAGCGGCGCTGGATTGCCATGTCGTGACCGCTGATGGCGCATCCGGTGAAGGGATCAAAGCTGCCGTAAAGGCGCGCCTAGCCGAGGAGTTCGGCATCCGGCATTCCACGCTTGAATTGGAAGATCTTAAGAATGCGCACAATGGCGCGCGACTCTATGGGCATGAAGAGGCCGGACCATGATGGAATCGACGCTTCTCTTTCTCGGTCTGGGGCTTGCAGCAGCGACACTGGCTTCGATCCTTTGGTCAATCGCCGTTCCAGAGCGTCGCATCTGGCCACCTAAGCGCTACACTGCTTTCACACCCGTTCTGGTCTGGGTGCCGACCTTCTCCTTATTCGGCATCCTCATTTTGCTTGGCGTCTTGGGGGTGGGGCGATCTGGCAGTTCCAGGATGGCTGCGTTTCGGGATTGGGATACCCCTCATCGTGATAGGCAATATTGTCGTCTGGTCCGAAGTTGCCCATTTCGGGGTGCCGCAAACCGGCGGCGCGAAAGGCACGCTGAGGACCGCTGGCATGTATCGCTACTCACGCAACCCTCAATACGTGGCCGATATTGCCATTGTCGGTGGTTGGATGATCCTTACATCTTCACCTTCGGTGCTCATTGTAGGACTAGCAGCAATCCTTGTTTTGATAGCCGCACCCTTCGCAGAGGAGCCGTGGCTGAAGAAACAGTACGGTTCTGAGTTTGAGGACTATGCGGCTAGGGTGAGGAGATTTCTTTGACTCAATATCTAATCGTGCTGAAGCCAACGTTCACAACGGTGCAGCAATGCCAATGATAGGATAGCGGCTTATTATTTAACATAATAAACCTTATGCGACTAATATACTTAGCGTTGCGTTAGTATATTATTGTATGTATGCTGGGAGTCCCCTGCCAAGGAACCCTAGCATGAGTGTCTTACTTAGAATTCGACTTATACCCTTGGTCTTTGCCCTTGCATTGACGGGCATTTCGCTGCCCTCTAGCTCAAGGGCTCAAACGTATCCCATCGATTGCGCGATTCTGCTGTGCCTGTCTGGCGGTTGGCCAGCTTCCGTTCCATGTACGCGTGCGCGCGCCGAATTCATCCGGCGGATCACACCCTGGCCCGTGGAACCGCCGCTGCAGATTTGGCGCTGTCCCATGGGCGCGTCCTACGAGATCGAACGTCAGCCGAACGAAACAGACCAAATCTACCACGCCTTGTTCCGAACAGAAGATATTCGCCCACACCAGTCATTCCCCACGACCCATCATGCACCTGAAGCAATGACAGAAACGGCCGTTTTGAGCATTGGTGAAACCTCAAACGAGCTCGTCCCCGTGGATCTTGCCCTGCGCCGCGTCCAGGATCGTGCAGATATCGACATCAGCGGACCGGAGTTCAATTTCGTGCGGTCCATCCGCGTCTTTGATGTTCGTTATGCACGGCAGCACGAATCCGGGCGAGATGGCGACTGCAACCGCAGTGCGGTGGTCGTCCTTGGCACCTACGGGACCCAAGGTGACTTCTCCTGGCAGAGATCTTCCACCGCCGCCCTCCCCTCGGCCCATGTGGGGCTTGAACGCTGGGGAGATCATTGCCCAAGCATCTATCATCGGTCGGTATTCGTGGATTGGCGAGACTTTGAGGGTAACTATGGGTTTGAGCAGGTGAACTACTAGTTCAGCGCGGAGTAATCTACTGCCCTTATGACGCCGGAGCGACGCGCAGGTCGTAAGAACCCCAATTGGCTCGATAAGTCAGAACCGTCGCGCGAGACAGAAAGAAAAAACCGGATCCGCCTCTGAGTGAACTGCTGGTTCGCCGTCAATCGGCGCATAGCCCCCCGCGCCCCTGTCCATCCGAGACGGTCGCGCAATTCAGGCCTAAGGCGACAGACGTTGAGGCTAAACAAAAGATTCTACGACACAATCCCGATTTTTCAGAATTGCTTCAATGTCTTCAATCCCGCCCCGGTATCGGTCATGTCACAGGAAGAGCCATCCGGGCCTATTTGGCGATCAGATCGCGGCTACAGCTGCGGCCAACAAGTTGCGGACCCGTCCGGCGACGGCCTTCAGTTCGCTATTGTCGATCGCCGTCATCGAGGCGACGGGGTCAATGGCCGAGACCTCCACCCCGTCGTCGGTTTCGCGCAGAATGACGTTGCATGGCAGCATTGCGCCCACCCGCGGCTCGATGCCGATTGCCTGATGCGCCATCTTCGGATTACAGGCACCGAGGATGTGGTAGCCAGACATGTCTACATCCAACTTCTTCTTCGTGGTCGCCTTGACGTCGAGCTCGGTCAGAACACCGAAACCGGCATCGGCCAGCGCCTTGCGGGTGCGTTCGTCAATTTCGGCCATGCTGGCGGCGGGAAAGCTGCGATTTATGGTATAGTTCATGATTTGCCCTCCAGGTCATTTGCGCAGGTATTTGATCAAGCCGGCGATCGCCAACCCAGTCAAAACCAGTATCAGGATCATCCAGAGCCAGCCGAATCCCATGCCAAAGCCTATTCCAAATCCGTTCATCATCGTCGCATCTCCTTATGGTGTCCCGGACAGAGCCCTTGCGGACCCGGCCCGGGAATTGACATCGTCAGTTGTTGTCCGTCATGTCGTTGTCGTCGCCATCCATCATCGGCATGCGCTGTTGGCTGCCGGCTTCGCGGCGATCCATCATGCGCTGCATCCGATCGGCGGGTGCGGCGATCTCCTCGGCGGTGACTTGCCCGTCGCCGTCAGCGTCGAGCGCCTGAAAGCGGTCGACTGTCATTTCGCGGATATGCGCCGCGTGCAGGGTCTCGAATTCGTCGAGCGAGAGCGTGCCGTTGCCATCGGCATCATAGGTCTTCAGCGCGTCAACCATTCCGGTGCGAAGTTCTTCGGGCGTCACCGTGCCGTCCTTGTTGGCGTCAAAGATGGTCTGCAGGTGATCCCCTCCCCCCATCATCGGTCCGGCAATACCCATCATGCCGGATCCCATTATGCCAGCCTGGCCGCGGGGCATCATCTGCATCATGCTCATCATCTGACCCATGTCACCGCCCATCATTGAGCCGGGATGCATTTGCCCCATGCTGCCGGCCCGGTCGCCTTGGCGACCTTCACGATTGCCATGATTGCCATGATTGCCATGATTGCCATCGGCCAGAACCGGGATTGCGCTGCCGATCACGGCGACGGCTGCGGTTGCGAGTACAAGACGTTTCATTGTTTGATCCTCCAAGGAATTCATTTCGATGATCAGGATTTGGGAGCCACCTGTCGCAGAAGTTTGTCAGCCGGGCATGAAAAGTGTCGCAAACTGTGTCAGACCGGGTAATTGCCGGAGTTTCCGAAGTTTTTTGGGGCATTCCGACTTAGATATCAGCTAGAAATGAAGTTAGGAGAGCCCCGGACGGATTATGGCAGAGAGCCCGCACATCCTCGTCGTCGACGATCACCGCGACATCCGTGACGCGCTTGCCCGATATCTCGAAAAGAACGGGATGCGGGCGACGGTGGCTGCGGACGCGCAAGCGATGGATGCAGCCATGAAGGTCGGGCGGTTTGATCTGATCGTGCTGGACGTGATGATGCCGGGCGAGGACGGATTGTCAGTCTGTCGCAGGCTCCGGGCCGAAGGCGATGTCCCGATCCTGATGCTAACCGCTCTGGGAGAAGAAACCGACCGCATCGTCGGGCTGGAAATGGGCGCCGACGACTATCTGGCCAAGCCGTTCAGCCCTCGCGAGCTTTTGGCACGGGTAAAAGCGATCCTGCGCCGCAGCCACGCTGCTGTGAAAGAGGGCGGTGCGCTGGCTGGTCACAAGCTCGTATTCGACCGTTGGGTACTGGACACGGACCGGCGGGTTCTGATTGCCGACGACGGCGCGGAGGTCGCTCTGACAACGGCAGAATTCCGACTACTAACCGTGTTTCTGGAACGCCCGCGTCATGTTCTGAGCCGAGCGCAGCTCCTGGATCTGACCAGCGGACGACAGGCGCAGGTCTTTGATCGAGCCATCGACAACCAAATCAGCCGGTTGCGGCGCAAGATAGAGCGCGACCCTTCGCATCCTGAACTGATCGCCACAGTCTGGGGCGGTGGCTATTCGCTGTCGGCCGACGTGAGGGAAGCGTCATGATCCGGCAGTTCTGGCCCCAATCGGTCGGCGCGCAGCTGCTGGTCATGTTGCTGCTGGCGCTCGGCATCAGCCAAGGCCTTAGCCTCCTGGTCTTCAGCGACGAGCGTGACCGTGCGGTTCGGGCTGCTTTGGGATATGAAGCCGCCGGTCGGGCGGCGAACGTTGCGCAGTTGCTAGATCAAGCGCCGGAAGGGTTGCGCTCGCAGATCGTCCTAGCGGCGAATTCGCCCTTGGTCCGGTTCTGGATCGACGATAGTCCGGCCGTCGATCATGACAGTCACGATGCCCAGGGCATAGCAGATCGGTTGCGCCGCACCTTGGGCGATCCGCCCCGCGAAGTTCTGGTGGAAATCCACGACAGAACAGACGCGGTGCCGGGCGTCGAAGATGTTCCGAATTCGATGCGCCAGATGCATGCCGCGATGCTGGCCGAGCGGACCGGCCCGCTGGAATTGGCGATGTCTATCCAGCTTGCCTCGGGTGACTGGCTCAATGTCCGGTCGATGTTTCACCGTCCTGTTGCGCAATGGCTGGTTTCAGATATCGCGGCACTGGCCATCGCCGCCATTCTGGTCACGTTCGTCGCCGTGGTGACGGCCGTCCGCATCGTGCGCCCGATGCGGAAACTTGCCAATGCGTCCGATCGGGCCGGAAAGGGCGAGCAGCTGGCCGCCCTGCCGGAATCCGGTCCACAGGAACTCCGTGATACCGTGCGTGCTTTCAACCGGATGCAAGCTCGGATCAGGAGGTTCGTTTCCGGCAGAACGCGCATGCTGGCAGCCTTGGGGCATGACCTGCGCTCGCCTCTGACGGCGATGCGCCTGCGCCTTGAACTGATCGATGAGAGTGAGGATCGGGACCGCCTTGAGGCTTTGGTCGATGAAATGCAGACGATGGTCGAGGCGACGCTCGCATTTGCCCGGGGCGAGGCTGAAACCGAAGAGACGGTCGCTGTGGACCTGCGCGACCTTCTGCAAAAGCTTGTCGCAGAGACCAAAGGGGTACGAATTGACGGACTTGGCGAAGCAGCGGCGGTTGTCGCGCGCGTACGTCCTGTGGCCCTGAAACGCGCGTTGAGAAATCTCATCGACAACGCGGTCCGCTATGGCGAGAACGCGGAAGTCGGCCTTTTGCGTGACCGAGATGCCGCTATCATTTCCATCTCGGACAATGGCCCGGGCTTGCCCGAAGATCAGCTCGAAGCGGTATTCGAGCCATTCCGGAGGCTCGAGACATCTCGCAGCCGGGATACCGGCGGGACCGGGCTTGGCCTGGCCATTGCCCGTACGGTCATCCGCGCGCACGGAGGCGAGGTTACCCTGCAAAATCGGAAGGCCGGCGGCCTCAAGGCGACGGTGGAGCTACCGCTCTAGCGTTTTGGCGCAATGCGGTTGTAGTCGCCGAAGATACCACAAGACGACAAGGGGGATGATGACCCACTGAGCAAGCGGTGCCAGTCCGGTTCCCAGAACCGGCAGACGCAGCATGTCCGGACCGTAGGTCCAACGGCCCAGTACCTCTGTGTTGAGGTATTCAAGCGCGATGGTCGCGATGAGACCGACGGCAAGAAACACAACAACGCCGCGCCCAAGTGCGGATTTGTTCCACGCCGGTCCGGCCAGGGCGCGCGCGGCAAAAAAGGCGGCGATCATGATAAGAACATCGCCAAGCGTCGCCCACGCGCATTCCACAATACCGGCGAAATGGCTTGCGCCGTCGAGGCTGGAGAACAGAGGCGCTTGCAGTATCTCCCAAGTGAAATGCAAAATCCCCGACAGGACCACGAGATCGAGCACGATCCAGACCGCGGATGCATTGTCGTCCACCTTCATCACATTCCTCGTCGCCGGTCCGTCACCGGCGCTTGAGTGCGACACGGACCCTGCAGCCGTCAAGCGATAGCGCCTCAACCGATGCTGACTAGGGTATCGGATTTGAATTCGTAAGATGGCAAATCGAGATTGCGCGGTGCCGGTCCTTTGCGGATGCGCCCGGCTGTATCGTAGTGAGAGCCGTGACACGGGCAAAACCAGCCGCCCCAGTCTCCGAGCGGATCAGCACCGCGCTGTCCTAGCGGGATGCAGCCAAGATGTGTGCAGACCCCGATCACCACCAGCCATTCCGGCCTGACCGCACGATCGGCATCGTGGGCCTGATCCGGCAGCGTCGCCGTATCGTCGGCACGCGCCTTGGCAATCCGCTCTTCAGTCCGGTGATCGATGAAGACCGGTTTGCCGTTCCACTTGACCGTAATCCGCGTACCCGGCGCGACACCGTCCAAGTCTACCTCGACGACGGACAATGCTATCACGTCTGCACTTGGGTTCATGCTGTTAATCAACGGCCAGACGGCAGCGCCAGTTGCCACAGTCCCTGCGCTTGCAGTTGCGAAATAGATAAAATCACGACGTGATTTTGCGTCATGTGGATTTGCGATTTCCGACATTTGCAGTCCTCCGTCTCAGGGGCCACCGATAGCAGGTGGCCCATTGGTCAAGATGCGGTTAGCCGTGGTCGTCCTCCTCGCCCTCCTCGTGGTGATCATCTTCACCTTCATGGTGCATCATCTCCTCGATCTCATGCGGGATATCCGCCTTGGAGAAATTCCGTTGCTCCGCTGCGTCGTGCACGAAAGCGATGATGTCGGCCAGTTCCTGGCCGCTCAGGTCTATCTGACCGCCCAGTTCGTCTTCCTGCAACGCGACCATGGCCCCCGCGCCGCGCCACATCCTGGCCGCGAATTCGAAGGGATTCATGACCTCGTCCATGGTATCGGCGTCCAGCATCGGAGCGTCTTCGCCACCGACGCCGTTGACGGAATGGCAAACGACGCAGCCCTTCTCTGCGAAAAGCACCCGCCCACGTTCGGCGTCCATGTTCGGCATCAACAATCCCGGCGACATCATTTTGTCGTTCATTGCATGTGTACCGCCATCAGATGCATGGCTCTGAGTCGCGGCCATTGCTGCCGTTAATACGATTGCTTTCATCAGGTGTTTCATTGATCTACTCCTTTTGTTTCAGAAAGCGGCCCGAGTTGGCCGCCCGTAGATAAGCCAGCCGTAAAGCAAGCCGCCGAAAATCGCTGGGACAACGCCGGACGCCACGAACAAAAGGCTGTTCTCGGCTCCGCCGAAATATTCGAAGCGCGCGTCAACCCGGCTGCAGAGCCAGGCGCAATAGGCACCCACGAGCGCGACGGTCAACGCGGCGACCCAAAACGCCGTTGCAGTGCCGCGCCTCGGTTCCGCAACCATCAGAGTGAATGCACCCATGACGGCGCCCATCGCCAAGCCGCATGTGAGGGTCCAAACCGTTTTTCCAAGCCAGCTTCCCATTGGAAACAGCCACATGCCCCAGACTACGAGATAGATGATCTCGGCCGCGGTCGTCATCAGGATCGCCAAACCCAAAACATAAGCCACGCGACGGTTCACAGTCCGGTTGATCTTGCCCGGCGGTTCAATAGTCCTCGCCATATCCTCCTCCTTCAGCGGTTTTCACGCCTGCCAAATGGTTCACTTCATCATGATGTTGCTTCCTCTGGCCCAGACCATGTCGACCCGCCTGACCGCGCCAACACATATCGCAGACGCTATCGCCATGACTCAGCGTGTGCGGGCGTTCGTAATGCCCACGTTTCCCGTCGCCTGCGATCAGATCTGCCCCCGGCCAGTCATAGCGGCACCAGCTTTGCCTGAATGCTTCCAGATCATTTCTGTCATCGCGGTCGATCAGCTTCCGTATGAAGGTCTGGGGCGGGCAGTGCGTAAAATGGGTTGTAATACCGGCGTCATCGGATCGCGCGAGGACGGCGTAGCCAGGTGCGCCCGGGGCATGAAACGGGAACCACAACAACGCCCGAATCGTCCGTCGCAATCGAGTGGCCGGATCACGGCTCGATAGCCGGAACGGCAAGGAACTAAGCCGTAACATCCGCGAATAAACGATCCACCCGGCATCTGCGACGGCAGAGCGCGCATGGTCTGGCTGGAATCCGGCATCAAGCAGAACGCGGTGTGCCGCCGCCGTGAATACCGAAAGCTCGACCATCAGACGATTGCCGAAGCTCGGCAATTCGGCAAGCGATGCATGAATACGGAGCTGCTGTGCCATCGGCTCGATCGCATAAAAGAGCCGATCGATCTGGCCCGCCAAAAGGCGTTGCGGACCATTGGATCCTGCGATTTCGCGCGAGGAAAGCACTGCAAAGAATGCGGGGCGCAAGAAGACAAGGATGCAGGTCCGCACCAAACGCCATCTAATTCTTCTCTCTGGCCTGGTTGCCCGAAAGATCCGGATCAACCGCTGACTTGCCAGCACCGACAGCAGCAGCGCGGCAAGAACAATTACCAACAACGGGACCCAAATTGGTGCTTTCGCGACGACAACCAATACTGCGCCCAATCCCAATGCAGCCGCGACTGCGAGGAATATTGAATTTGCGCGTTCTGTTGGCATGTCTCCCTCTCCTTACATCTCCGGAGCCTGTTCCCGGGTCCAAGAGCCCAGAAACAACCTTTCGTAGGCGAAGACCGCCAGAATGCCTGCCGCGGCGTAGATCACGATCATCGGGTCGGATTGCCATTTCAGTGTCCCGAACGCGGCCAACACGACCGCGTCAAGCGCAAGCGCCGTCATCAGAACCCATCCGCGTGCACCGACCTCATGACGCAGGCTGCGCCAGACGCCCCAATGAACCGCCATGTCCATCACCAAGTAGAAGAATGCGCCCAGTGAAGCGATGCGCGACAGGTCGAACAAAACGGCAAGCGCTCCCGCAATCACGACCGTGTAGACAAGCATGTGCGAGCGGATAGAGCCAGACATCCCAAAATGGCTGTGCGGGATCATTTTCATGTCGGTCAGCATCGTCAGCATCCGCGACACGGCAAAGACACTAGCAATCAAACCTGATGCTGTGGCGACCATCGCCAAAGCGACGGTCAGATAGAAACCGGTGCGACCCAGAACCGGCTCTGCGGCTTCGGCCAAGGCGTAGTCACGCGCGTTCGCGATTTGATACGGCGAAAGGCTTGATCCGACCGCCAGGGCAACGAGCAGGTAAGTTACGGCGCATATCGCGATCGAGATCATGATGGTCCGTCCGACATTGCGGTGTGGATCAGTGATTTCGCCGCCTGAGTTCGTGATCGTGGTGAATCCCTTGAAAGCCAGGATCGACAGCGCGACCGATCCGACAAATCCGAGCGGTGCAAAGCCTTCGCCCGATATTGCCGGACCCGGGTTCAGACCGCCCCCGGCCCAAAGTGCGGCAATCGCGAACACCAGGATGCCAACGATCTTTAGCGCCGACATCAGGATCGACAGAAACCCCACCGACCGGTTGCCCGACGCATTCACCAGATAGGCGAATAGGATGAGACCCACAGCGATGATCGGCACCAACGGTCCGCCCTCAATGCCGAAGGGTCGCAGCGCATATGTGGCAAAGGTGCGCGCCACCAGGCTTTCGTTGATGACCATCGACAACGCCATCAGGAGTGACGCAGCCGCTGCGACTGCCCCGGGACCATATGCCTTGGTCAGGATCATCGCGATTCCGCCAGAGGACGGCCAGCGGTTCGACATGGCGATGTAGGAATAGGCACTGAACGCGGTCACCACTGCCCCTGCGATGAACGAGAGAGGAAACCATGGGCCGGCAAGTCCGGCGATCTGGCCAGTCAGCGCAAAGATGCCTGCACCAATCATAACGCCCGTTCCCATGGCCACGGCGCTGGTCAGGCTTATCGATCCTGCGCTTCCCGCCGAGTGGTTTTTGTGAGCGTGACTAGTCATTGCTTGGCACCGCAGGATCCTTGCGAACTACATCTGACTCTTTCTCGCGCGCGTTGGCGTCGCCACGTTCCTACCGTTGCAGCGCTCTGGATGAGGATTACAGTCAACACCAATCCCACAAACGGCAATTGCGCCCAGTTCGGAGCTGGAATCGCACGGTGGAAATCGAGAAAATGGACGAACAGAAAGTAGCCGGTGTGAATAATAACCAGCCACCACAGCACGTAGGCACCTTGCTGTAAAAACTTCCATACGCTGGCACCCAGCACACGCTGGCTCAGGTCGTTCGAGGTGCCTGCCAGCACGAAACCGTATAGCAACGCCACGACGCCCAACGCGTTGGCAAGTGCAAACCCATGGCGGACCATGACGTATTGTTGCAGCTCCGGGTGGAACTCGAACCCGAACAGGCGCCAAAGATCCAGTTCCACCCACCCGATTAGGATGATCGCTGTGTGGATAAAGGCGGCGACTACGGACCAAATCCCTAGCTCGCGCCGATAGAGAAGGAGTCTGCGGACCCATTTCCAGTTGGTCAATCGCAATACGGGTCCAATTGCCATTGCCATGGAAAGGAGGATTAGTGAGACGTCGCCGACGGCCCGGTTGTAGCGGTGCATCTCTGACCATTCCGAGCGCGACAACAAAAGCGCGTAACCTAGGAGAATTGCCAGCGCGAGAACGATTACATGCCTGGATAAGGTCAGTTGCGAATTTACCATTCAGTACCTCCGGAAGTTGCTTTTATGCTGGTCTGGAATGCGTCCGTCGGAGACAGGCCGTCGAGCGGGCGAATCGCGTGATCGAGTCGGCGCGCTTCGTTGTAACCACTTGCCGCATCCCGCGTCGGCGCCCTGCCGTAGGCCGCGCGATAACGGTCGGCGAAATTGCCCTGTTGCCAGACCGTGTCGGGCGGTAATGTGCCGGGCCGTACGATTGGGACCCCCGGCGGAAGCATCGCGTGTTGCACCGGTTCGTCGCCGAAGATCACGACGACATCGGGACGCTGCGAGGGATTTCCGGAAAGCCCGGTCAACCCGGCACCGGACCCATGGGGAAGGGGCAGAATCTGCACGTCCACGCCCCCGAGATGACCATCCGAAGTCTCGTTGGCATGGCCGTCGCGTTCATCAGCCGCCAGCAGAAATCCGTTCACCACTTCGGTCAGGCGGGGCACAGCGTCCGATCCGGTGACGAGCAAACCCGCCGTGAACTCGTGCGCTGCGGCCGAGGAGGCGAGCCCTGCGAAAATGGCTCCTGAGAGAAAACATTTGAAACTCATATCGGCGTTCTCCTGAATGGCAGCGAATTCACAATTCCTTGTCCTGCCGAGTTGCAGTTGGATTGCGGTTTGAGTCGAGTACCGGGTTCTGGATGCCCGTCGTTTGGAAACGAGTGGCACGGTGATTTTTGCGCGGGAAGAAAGCGGGTACTTGCGCCGCATACGAGGCCCATGTGTCGCGGAAACGCGAGGCGCTGTCAGCTTCCTCACTCCGGGCGAGGCGCACATACATCCAGACGAGCACCGGGAACATCGCGAGTGTGAGCAACGTCGGCCACTGCACGAGGAACCCGGCCATGATGAGAACGAAGCCGACATATTGCGGATGCCGGATCCGGGCGTAGGGTCCCGTCATCGCCAGGCGTCCCTGCCGCTGCGCTGCCCAGAGATGGTGCCAGGCCAGCGAGATCAGCCAGAAGCCGGCACCGATCAGGGCGAAACTGAGAAAATGGAACGGCCCGAAATGCGGATTTGACCGCCAACCCAGGATCATTTCCGGCAGGTGCCCGCTATCATGGGCGAACCAGTCAATCCCTGGCCAATTTGACTGCAACCACCCGGAAAGAAAAAAGATTGTCAGTGGGAAGCCATACATTTCAGCGAAGAGTGCAACGATAAAGGCACTGAAGGCGCCGAAGCTACGCCAATCGCGCGATGTCTGCGGCTTGAAGAAGCTGAAGGCGAAGACAATGAAGACAGCCGAATTGATAAAGACCAACAGCCACAATCCATAGGAAGTTTCGGGATCGGTCATGATTTTTTGCCTCCGGATCCGTGCCCGCCATGGCCTCCATGCATGAAAAAATGCATTCCGACGCAAATCAGAAGTGGCAGCCAGAGGATCCAGTTACTGGCGAATATGTGCACGCGGTGTTCGTAACCCAAAAGCAGCCCCGCCAGAACCAGCGCGACGATCAAATAGATCCCGGCGAGCGATTTCCAGAATGACGGTGTCTGCGTGGCTTGGGGGTTTGCAGTCTGGGTTTCTCGATCTGTCTTGTGTTGCATTGTCATAGGTATTCCTTTCAAATTTTTGCGCGGCGCGGTCGCAGCGATTTCAGCACCACCGAAATCGACGAGGCGCTCATCGCTAAGGCGGTGAACTTCGGGCTGATTAGGTTTCCGAAGACCGGGAACAGGAGCCCCCTCAGGAAGACGGCCACCGGTTCGACATGGCGATGTAGGTCTGCACCGAACGCCGTGACAATTGCGCCTGCAATGAACGACAGCGGAAACCGCGGCTTTGCAAGCCCGGCGATCTGGCCCGTCAGCGCGAAAATCCCCGCGCCGGTCATCACGCCAGTTCCCATGGCCACGGCGCTGGTTAGATTTATCTTGTCGCGATCAGAAGTGATATCGTGCGTATGAGTCATGACCCAAACTCCTGTTCGCGCCTGCTAAATGCCTGGGCAGTTGGATCGGCAGCTTGTACCGCCCCGGAAGACAGAACAGTCCCCGGACACGCCTGGCGAATGGCGTTGACGACTGCCTCCAAACCCACCCAATCCGCGATCGTCGTGATGCGCTGCATCGGTTCATCGCTCGATCGTCGTGCGACCGCGGCGATCACTGCGGCTGTGGCGCGGCTCTGCTCACCTGTGGCGAGACGCAAAAACCCGGTAGTCTGGCCCGCCGCATCGGTCCCCCGCGCGACGATCCGGGTTGTCGCACTGCCGAATGTGGGACCGGCTAGCGCGAGCTTGGTCAACATGTGCGCGTTTTGGGCCAGCATCCCGCCAAACCCCAGTCTCAACCCGAAAAGGAGTAGCTGCGTAACCCAAGACGGTGACAGCGCCAGATAGGTTTCGACAGTTTCGACTTGTGGCGAGAGTTCCTCTGCCAGGATTTCCCGTTCAACGAACGGAAAGTTTAGGGCAAGTCGTTTCGGTTGTCTGGCGTCGAAGGCCACATCCCAGATCTTCTGGCCAGTCTTGAACGATTGCGACGACGTCGATTTGCCGGTTGTCTCAAGGCTCTTGAAGAACCACTGGGTTGCCGCGGTGCCGGCATGCTCGCCCAAACCCAGCTCACTCGCAATTTTCAAGTGCCTGGTGCCAGGTTGATCCCGAACGATCCGATGCGCCATCAGGTTGGACAGACCCGGCGCCATGCCAACGCAGCCTATGAATTGCCCTGCCCCCTCCGTGTCGCTTGCCGCATCGCGCAGTGACTTCACATAGTCAATCGTAGCCGAAGTATCGATGAAGATGGCGCCGCGTTTGATCGCTGCGGCAACGACACTTGGGCTTGTCGCCTCGGTCAGATTGATGATGCGGTCGCCCGACCTGAACGCCGGCAATGTCAGTGGCCGCGAAAGGTCCATTTGAACATGTGTGCGTCCGTGGCCCGCGGTGGCTGGATGACGGGAGATTGTGATAGTCTCACCCGCATCCGGCGCCAAAAGTCCGGTCAGCTCGGTGGCAACTTTGCCGGTGCCGCCTAAAATCCACACACGCCCCATCATATCTTGGTACTCCTCAGCCTGAGCGAATTCAGCACCACCGAGATTGACGATGCACTCATGGCGAAGGCGGCGAACATCGGGCTAATGAGAATGCCGAAGAATGGAAACAATACACCGGCGGCCACTGGCACGCCCGAAGCGTTGTAGATCAGCGCAAAGAACAGGTTCTGGCGGATGTTACGCATAGTGGCGCGGGCCAGACGCCGGGCGCGAACGATCCCGTCGAGGTTGCCCTTGACCAGCGTGATCCCGGCGCTTTCGATAGCCACGTCGGCCCCGGTGCCCATGGCGATGCCCACATCAGCCTGGGCCAGCGCCGGAGCATCGTTGACGCCATCACCGGCCATTGCAACCTTGGCGCCATTGGCCTGAAGTTCCTTGATGATCGTCACCTTGTCCTCAGGCAGAACGTCGGCGCGGATTTCGTCGATGCCCAGGCGTGCGGCGACCGCTTTGGCAGTCCGCTCGTTGTCCCCAGTGGCCATGATGATGCGGAACCCCAACTCGTGCAGGGCCTTCAGTGCGGCAGGCGTGGTTTCCTTGACCGGGTCAGAGACAGAGACCAGCCCGGCCAGCGCATTTTCCACCACGACGAACATCACCGTCTCGCCTTCGTCCCGGCGCGCGTTGGCCACCTCGGTTAGCGGGCCGGGGCGCAATCCCAGATCCTCGATCAATTTGCGATTGCCTAACGCCACCGACTTGCCGTCGACGGTGCCCTTGACACCCTTTCCGGTCACCGCCTCGAAGTCGCTGGCCTTGCCCATGGCTACGCCGCGTTCCTCAGCGCCCTCGACGATGGCTTCAGCCAGTGGGTGCTCGGAGCCTTTTTCGAGCGTCGCTGCAAGACCTAGGACTTCGGCCTCGTCATGCCCTTCTTCGGGCAATACCGCTACCAGCCGAGGCTGACCCATGGTCAGGGTACCGGTCTTGTCAACGATCAGCGTGTCGATCTTTTCAAACCGCTCCAGTGCCTCGGCGTTTTTAATCAGCACACCCGCTTGTGCACCGCGTCCGGTGGCCGTCATGATCGACATCGGTGTAGCAAGGCCAAGCGCACAGGGGCAGGCGATGATCAGAACCGCGACGGCCGCGATCAGTGCGTAGCTGAGCGCAGGGGCCGGCCCCCACATCGCCCATCCGATGAAGGCCAATACCGCAATGGCGATCACTGCCGGAACAAAATATCCGGCGACCTGATCGGCGTATTTCTGGATCGGCGCGCGCGAACGCTGGGCGTTCGACACCATCTCGACGATCTGCGCCAGCATGGTGTCGGCGCCAACACGAGTGGCCTCGATCACCAGCGAACCCGTACCGTTGATCGTAGCGCCGGTCACGCCATCGCCGGCGACCTTTTCCACCGGGATCGGTTCGCCGGAGATCATGCTTTCGTCGATCGACGATCGGCCTTCGGTCACGACGCCGTCCACCGGCACCTTGTCGCCGGGCCGCACCCGCAGGCGATCTCCGACCTGGACATCTTCAAGCGGGATTTCATCTTCGCTGCCGTCCTCGCGGAGGATTCGCGCGGTCTTGGCCGCCATGTCCAGAAGCGCCCGGATCGCTTTGCCGGTGCCTTCACGCGCGCGCAGCTCCATCACCTGACCCAGCAAGACCAGCGTGACAATCACCGCCGCCGCTTCGAAATAGACACCGACGTGACCCTCGGCGTCGCGGAACCCGTCGGGGAAGATGTCAGGCATCAGAACAGCTACGACGCTGAACAACCAAGCGGCCAGAACTCCCATGGAAATCAGCGAGAACATGTTCAGGTTTCGGGTCCGGAACGAATTCCAGCCGCGCACCATGAAGGGCCAGCCGCACCACCAGACCACGGGCGTTCCAAGCACCAGTTCAATCCAAAGAGTGGCACGCTCGCCAAAGATCTCGCGCACGCCCGGAAAGCCGACAAAGGGGGCCATGGTGAAGATCAAAAGGGGGATTGTCAGAACAGTACCGACCCAGAAACGCTGGGTGAAATCCACCAGTTCGGGGTTGGGGCCTTCTTCGGCCATGGCCGCGCTTTCCAGCTCCAGCCCCATGCCGCAGATCGGGCAGGACCCGGGGCTGGTTTGGCGCACCTGCGCATGCATCGGGCAGGTGTAGACAGCACCTTCATATCCGGCTGGCACCACATCGTATTCGCCATCATCCCTCGCGTTATGGCCATGATGCTCGTGGGTATGGTGATCGTGATGCGCGTGCGCTTCAGCCTCCGCCGCCGGCACCAGATGCATCCCGCATTTCGGGCAATCACCCGGCCCATCCTGACGCACCTCGGGGTGCATCGGGCAGACATAAATCATGTTTTCCGCCTTGGCGTGGGTTTGATGATCGTGATTTTTCATCTTTGTGCTTCCATTGGTGTTTCGGGAATCCGGCTTGTGTCTTGCGCCGCCGATTGCACTGCCGGAGCCAGCAAAGGGGCCAACCCGATGGCGTTGCTGGAATGCGGTATGGTGTCGGTCGTAATGACCCGCTCTGCACCTGCCGCAAGGATATCATGGTAGGCGTTGTCAGCAAAAACGGCGTGTATGATGATGCAGACCGGCGGCTTGGTTCCGGCGGCGCGAAGGAGGTCAATGGCCTGCGTCATCGTTCGCCCTGAAGACGCGATATCATCAAGGACAACGGGCGTGCCCTGCGTCAAAGCCGTGCTTTGCGGCACACTGATTTCGACCGTCCGGTCGCCCGAGCGGACTTTGGTCAGCACTTCATACGGCTTATCGGCCAAAGCGGCGACGTCAGCCACCCATTGCTGGCTTTCGCTGTCGGGACCCAGGATTACTGCATCAGGAACGTTCGTAACGATCCAGTCCGCAATCAGCGGGGCCGAGGCGACCCTGAGTGCCGAGAAACGGAATACCTCCTCCAGCGCAGAAATGCGGTGCAGATGCGGATCGACCGTAACGAGCCAGTCAAAGGATTGCTCAAGAAAACGGGCAAAAATCGGCGCGCTGATCGCCTGACCGGGTGCAAATCGCCGGTCCTGCCGCATGTAGCTCAGATAAGGCGCAACCAAGCCGACGCTGGACGCCCCCAAATCGCGCGCGGTTTCGGCGGTAAAGCGCAGCGGCAACGCCACTTGATCGGGATCGCGCAGGTTGGCCACGACACTGACCGCCCGCCCATCTATGCCTTGCGGAAGAGTGACCAGCGTTTCGCCATCAGGAAACTGGTGAAGCCCGACCGTTTGCGCCTCGCCATCCATCAGATCGGCGATCCGGTGCGACAGCGGTTCTATACCGGGAAATGCCAGAAAAAATGGGGTCATCGGGGATCCTCGATTCCAAAGGGGTTCACACCGCTGTCGGCATATTCCCTCGACCATGCCAATTCGCCCGGGGTTTCGGCGTGGATTTCATAGAGCGGCTGGTTCCGCTCGACCGCATCCCCGACGCGCGTCAGCAACAGAACACCCGAGGTCTTGCGCCCCGGTGCGCCGGCCAGTTTGGCGATCTTGGCGATACGGCGGTTGTCGATGGCTGCGATCACGCCTGCGCGGCCGGCGGTAACCACTTGCCGCTGCGGCGCGTGACCGGGTTCGGTGAACCCGCCCTGTGCGGCGCAAATCGCCATGAAGGTCGCCTCGGCCGCACCGCTGTCCAATATCTCTTTTGCCCGTTTTCGTCCGTCGTCTCTGGCAAGATCAAGCAGGGCGCCGGCAACATCCAACGCCCTTTCGCGCAGGTCAGCAGGCGCGTCCGGCGCGCGCCGAAGAACTGCCAAAACGTCATGTGCCTCCAGCGCCGGGCCAATGCCCCGGCCCACCGGGGTCGACCCGTCGCTGAGATGAATGGCGATCTCTTGACCCAAAGCGTCAGCCACGACCCGCAACCTGTCTGATAACATCTGCGCGGCGTCAACCGAGCGCACCTTGGCGGTCGGTCCCACGGGCATGTCGATCAGCACGTGGTTGGACCCGGCAGCCGCCTTTTTGGACAGGATACTGGCCACCATCTGCCCCTCGCTGTCAAAGTCGAGCGGGCGCTCGATACGGATCAGCATGTCGTCGGCCGGGCTGAGATCCAGCCCGCCGCCCCAGACGATGCAACCGCCCTCGGTTTCGACCACGCGGCGCAAGGCAGCGATGTCCAGCGCGACGGGTGCCATGACTTCCATCGTGTCAGCGGTTCCGGCGGGCGACGTGATGGCGCGGCTGGATGTCTTGGGGATCAGGTGCCCGGCTGCGGCCACGATCGCCACCACGATCGGCGTTGTCCGATTGCCCGGTAGGCCGCCGACGCAATGCTTGTCCAGCACAGGCCCCGCGCCCCAGTCCATCCGCCTGCCAGCATCGCGCATCGCCATTGTCAGCGCGATGGTTTCAGCCTCGTCCATTCTGTCACCTGCGCAGGCCGTCACGAATGCAGCGAGATCTAGGTCGGACAGTCGGCGGTCCATCGTATCGGCGATGATGGCACGACAGGCGTCGCCGTCCAGCCGACCACCATAAACCTTGGTGCGGATCGCCGAGGCCGATGCAGGAGGTTCGGGGTGCGAAAACCGGCCTATTGCCCCTGTCTCTGGCCCCAGAGCATCCCAGGCGGCGTCGCTGAGAGCGGCGATATGCGGCGGCGGCCAATCGCCGCCTGTGACGACGTTGAGCGTTGCGATGATCCGTTTGCCGGCGACCTCCACCTCGATGCGGGTATGGGTGGCAAAACCCTCCGAGCGGCACAGATGGCAGTCCTCTCGCATGTAGACCACCGGCTGGCGGTAAGTATCGATCCCGGCGGGCATCAGGGCCAAAGTATTGTGTTCGTCATTCATTTCGGCGCGTCCAGACGGATGGTTTCCAGATGTTCGGGCACGCGGGCATTGCGCCCCAGCTCATGCGCAACCCGGCGGCGCAGGGTGTCCGCCGCCTCTGGCTCGCCGTGGGTTAGATAGGTGATCTTCGGCGGCCGCCCGGCATCCATCCAGGTCAGGATTTCGTCTGCATCCGCATGGCCCGAAAATGTCTCGAGTTGTACGACCTCGGCGTCAATCCGATGCTCACGTCCGAAAATGCGCAGTTTTCGCTGCCCGTTTGCCAACGTTGCACCGCGCGTTCCACCGGCCTGAAATCCCGACAAGATGATCGCATTCCTCCGATCTCCGCCGAAACTGATCAAATGGTGCAGAATACGCCCGCCCGTTAGCATCCCGCTCGCCGAAATGATAATCATGGGCCCCTGCCGGGTATTGAGCGCCTTCGACTGCTTGACCGTGTTTACCCGCTTGGCCACGCGGAACATGTTCACGCAGTCTTCCCAACTGACATGGTGCTCGTCGTGGTGGCGGTGGTAGATCTCGGTCGCATCCACAGCCATCGGACTGTTGAGGAAGACCGGGACATACGGAATCTCGTCACGCTTCATCAGGCGGGCGATGTGGTACATCAGTCCTTGCGCCCGCCCGACGGCAAACGACGGGATCAGCACGGTACCGCCGCGCGCGAACACGCGCTTCAGCACCGGCACAAGCTCTGCCTCCGGATAAATATCGGAGTGCTTGCGGTTGCCATAGGTGGATGCGCACACCAGCACGTCCGCCCCACCAAACGGCACTGGAGCCCGCATCAGTGGGTCCTTGTCATGGCCCAAATCGCCGCTGAAGTGCACGGTGGTGCCGTTGAGCGTCAGCTTGATCTGCGCCGCACCTAGTAAATGTCCGGCCGGAATGAACTCTGCGTAGATGCCGTCACCCAGATCGATGCGTTGCTCGAAGTCGACGGTGGCAAGCTGCTCCAGCGCCGCTTTGGCATCGTTTAACGTGTAGAGCGGCTTCGGTTTCTTGTGGTCTGAGTACTTTTTACGGCGCGCGTATTTTGCCTCCTCTTCCTGAAGGTGTCCGCTGTCGGGCAGGATCAGGCCGCACAGCTCCTTCGTGGCCGGGGTGCACAGAACCCGGCCACGAAACCCCGCGCGGATCAGCGCCGGAAGGTAACCGGAGTGATCCAGATGCGCGTGGGTCAGAAGGACCGTGTCGATCGTATTTGGACGCGCCGGAAAAGGTTTCCGGTTGCGGCGTCGCAATTGCTTGAAACCCTGAAACAATCCGCAATCCACCAGAATCCTCCGGCGACCCCACTCGACCAGATAGCGCGAGCCGGTCACGGTGCAGGCTGCGCCGAGAAACCGAAGCGTTGGTTGACCGTGAAAGCTCATCGTTACCTCCTTTCGCAGGGGATATGGCGGCGGATCACTCGGTCCCCATCGCCACCATCTGATGCCCTTCACCCTCGATCGGGAATTCCTTCGTGGCTTTCAGCGTGTCGGCATCGACAATCCAGACCTTGGGCTCGTCACGGCTGGAGACGAACACCGTCCCGGTCCCGGGAATCGTCGTCAGGTGATAGGGGGCGGGGGACAGCGCGCCGCTGATAATGTTGCCGGAGTCGAGGTCGATCGATACAAGTCGATCGGTTTCCTTCGCGGCGACAATAAGGTGGGTTTGGTCCTCGGAAAGAGCCAATCCGTGAATCTCGCCGCCGATCTCAAAGGTGCGCGATTCCCTGCCGGTTGCGAGCTCTATCTCGACGACCCGCCCGATGTCAGCGTCAGCGACAAACATAGAGCCTTTGTCCGGACTTATGGCCAGATGCTCGGGCGCCTCGCCCGCGATCATGTTTCGGCGAACAATGCCGATCTCGAGATCAACCTCGCTGACCGTACCGTTGCCGGCATTCGACACATAAGCGACGCTCGGATCGGTGCCAAAGCCGACGTAGTTCGGCATTGCGCCCGTGGGGACCCAGGCGGACAGCTCGAAGGTTTCGAGATCCACAACAGAAATGCCGTCGCCATTGGGGTGGGTCGATACAGCGAACCGCCCGTCCGGCGAAATCGCGACGTGATGCACGGCACCGGGGACCTCGATCTTTCGGAGTAGTTTGCCGCTGGCCGCGTCGATGACCGACAACAGGCTCACGCCCGCATCTGCCGGCCCAAGGACCTCTTTCGGTTTGGCGTGATGGGCGACATGTTCGTCTTCGCTGACATCCGAGGGCGTTGCCATGTCGGCGAGAGCTTCGCGGTCAGATTCCATGTAGCTGCCGGCTATCAGATATGGAGAATTTCGGTGGCCGGCGAGCCCGTGAACGGCCTGGATGTCGTCTATGCGCCCAAGAACCGCTCCTGATGTGGCATCGACTATCCTGACTGCATCCGCGCTTCCTTCGGGAATAAAGACGCGATCCGTCCCTGCCAGGGTTGTTGTGGCCGAGAAAGCCGTTGCCGCGACGATTATCGTAAATACAGAATTGCATTTCATGGTGTGGAGCCTTTTTCGATTTGGTTTTCGATTGTGGGTTCATCTTCCGATGAACTGTTTGACTCGCCTTGTCGGAACCGCGAACCACCAAAGGTTCGGCACCGCGTCAGGGCGGCGACGCGCAGCAATCGGTAAAGTGTAATGGAAGTGCGTTTTTCCCGAAGTCGCGCGTCAGGCGCGCGCGCGAAGCGGCGGAGGGATCTCGACGTCTGTAGAACGCCCAGTCAACGAAATTCCTGAGTCAGGTCGCACGGTGCCAGAAAGCAAATGCCTAACTTTCACGCCAAAGGACGTGCTCTGCAGAACTGGTTGCGAATGGCACAAAAACCCGTCCGGGCAATAGGAATAGTCTGAAGCTTCCGACTCCGGGTTTTCATCCAATGTGGACGCGATCTGTGTGGTGACTACCGAAACTGAGTCTAGCCCAATGCTTTCCATTTCGAGTTGATGGGACGCGGAGTTCGCGGTTGTCATGGCTATAGAAAGCAACAGTATTGCCGTACCGACATACCGAGTCAATTTCTTCCAATATACCGATGCATTAGCCACGTTGAACTCCAAGATTGGTGACTTCCCATAGCATTTGTCGCATTTTTTACCGTGACGCAGATCAAGATCTGCCAAGTTTTGGTTAAGCGCTGTCACAATAGATAGGGTATCCAGTAGCTGTAAGGTCAAGGCGCGCTGACATGGGATCCTAGTAAAACTTCTGTGAGATTCGAATTTGGGCGAGGCCATTGCATCGTACCTTTGAAACCACTCAGAGCATTTGGGGCTGCCCTGCATGCTAAAACGAAGACTGGGTGCCGTTTTACTGCCTATCCCCTGCCAATTCGCACCCGCAGCGAACGGCGGCCTCGCCCATTCTATCGGTTGGTTCACCGTGCAGCATCCGACACTTTGGGCAAGTTCGAGGCCTTCGCCACAAACGCTCTCGAGGTCCAGTTTCTTCCGGGTACTGTTTCTCAACTGCCATCCGCATTGAGCTTCGACGTTGCTACGGCCGATCTTTCCCGCTGCCGCGCCTTCGAATTCTCTTCAAGCCATCGAAGTCAATTTCACCCTTCTCCGCATCGCAGAGGTCGGGCTGAATGCTTGAGACCCGCTGCGGACCGCTGACGTTCCACCGCACTGCGAGCGCGCCGGTATTCCAGCGATACACCCAACCGACCACACTACGCTCATCCGTCCCGATCAAATTCGCAATCGCGACGCCTTCGACCTCATCTTCGTTCACTGTTTACTGACTTCCTGCACTGTGGCGCTGCGAAATGCGGCGTGAGGTTGCAGAGCGTTCACTACGACCGCGCGCCGGACTTCTTTGATGTTGGCTAACTGGTCCTCGAGGAGGGAATGATCATCAGACCGGGAAAATGGGTTCCCGTGTTCTCAACAATTCATTTGGTTCAAATCCTGTGGTCGGGCTCCGTGGCGGCTTCGACAATCGACAGGACTTCATCTTTGTCAAAACCAATGACCCTCGCCAGAACTGTAAACTCCACGACGTCGATACGACGCTCGCCACTTTCGAGACGTGCCACAAACGACTGGTGGCGTTTGAGCTTCGCCGCCAACTGCTGCTGGCTGAGACCCGCATTTTGACGTGCATCAACCAACGCACGGACGAGCGCCAACTGGCCATTTGTTCTGATTGTCTTTGCCACGCGTCACATACCTTTTGTGACGTCGCTAGCGGATGAAATCTGTTATCTAAAAAGTAGATATTTGAGGGTGTTATCGGCGTCTGGTTTCCACGGGCTGCAAGTCTGATGCTCCCGAAGCTGCCCATCAATCCCCTACCAATTGCAGAAATCGTCCGTAATCCTCGCTGACCTCCCGTGCTTCCTCAAACGCACGGGCGCGCTCGTCGTCGAGGCAACGGAAGTAGCTCTGGATATCCTGGATGTAGTCTTCGAAATCGGCGCGGATGAGGTCGGTGTAGTCACGGGCCGCTTGCGAATCGCTTGGCAGGAAGGGACGGGGCGGTGGAAGACAGGATTCCGCGGAACTTGCGCCAGGGAGGAGGATGACCATGGCTATGGCTTGCAGAGCAAGCAGGCTCCGCAACCACAGGTTTCTAGAACCTCTTATTTCCTTGATAGACGCCAATGGCCGTGCCTAGAGTTTGAGTAACCGAGATACAGCCGTATCTGTCGCAATATATCTTGCGGTTATTAATATACTATCGTAACTCTGGGCTTCAAGTAGGAATGCCCGGGCGTTGCGTTTTTGGAGAAAGCGTGGGCCGGGCCATGAACTGGGACATCGAAGCACCAAATGTGGTTACGGAAGCGCGTTTCCGCGAACTCGTGGAAAGCGGCTATAGCGCAGAAATCCTGTGTCAGGAGTCGGCACACAAGAAAGGCCCTAGCTATTACGGGGTCTGGATCATGCGTGTTGTCTCTGATGACGGAGTGGAAAAGCTCCTCGTCACCGCCCGCACGCGAACGACCTACAACGATATCAAGATCCGCGAGTTCAAGACGATCTCCGGCGTGGTGTCTTTCTTCATTGGCCTTGGCTTTGCACATGTCGACCTGCCGCTTGAGGCGGGTACAAGTCGCACGCACAAACTCGCCCCGTCAGACAAAGCGCCATCAGACAAGGGCGCTGACAACTAACCTCGTCTGTTTCTGGCTGGTCGCCGCGCCAGCTTCAGCGCAAATGGTCCTGATCATGGAGAGCGACGGCTCTCTGACCCCGTCGCGGTCTCAGAGCGGTTTTGCTCGAAACTACAATGACGGCATTGGTCAGGGATCGGCGTCCGATGGTTTGGCCATTCTTGGTGAGACTGAGGCAGCTTCCGAGCCTGACGCACTGAGGTTTGCGGCACTCGCCCAGCCAGCACCCTTGCCCCGCGCAGACGTTCTCCTGGGCATCGAGGCAACGGCCCTGCGCTATGCCAGCCATCCCGGTCCTCGCCGCGCGGGGCTGTCCGTCACGGATTGGCTGGCTCTCTATCGCGCCAATATCGAGGTGGAGAGCGCCTATCGGCAGAATGCGGTCTCCAGCGCAGGCGCCATTGGCCTTGGCCAGCTGATGCCCGCCACTGCCCGTGATCTCGGCATTGACCCGCGAGACCCGCTGCAGAACCTCGACGGTTCCGCCCGCTACCTCGCGATGATGCTGGAGCGCTTCGGCGATCCGCGCCTGGCGCTGGCGGCCTATAACGCCGGACCCGATGCCGTGCGCCAATTCGGCGGCATCCCCCCCTACCGAGAAACCCAAAACCACGTGGCCCGCGTCATGGCCGTCGTGGCCCGATTGGAAGGATCAAATTCGTGATGTCCCAACCTTTTTGGAAATCATTCCTCAAAACACTTATCGGCAATGTCACGAGAGCGCGCAGCGCGACAGTGCATTGGCGATACCGCTTTTTCCAAACAAGTTGGTTTTCAAACCTCTTTGTCGCCTCGCTGGCGCTCTTCCTGCTGATTGCCGAGCCCGCCCTTGCACAGAGCATTGATCTCTCCCCGATCCAGAGCCTGTTACAGGGCATCGTCGATGCGCTGACCGGCCCACTTGGCGTTGTCATCGCGACGCTTGCCGTTCTGGGGGTCTTTCTCAGCTGGTTTTTCAACATCATCGATCTGCGCCAGGCGCTCTGGGTCCTCGTGGGCATCGCTGGTGTTGCCGCCGCCCCCACCATCGTTGCCGCGGTCTTTGCCGGTGGCTGAGCGCGCGCCTCTCTTTCTCGGCCTCGTGCGCCCGCCGAAGCTTCTGGGCCTGCCCATCATGTATGCGATGGTCTGGCTCTTCGGTTCGGTGCTCTTGTTCGTCTGGGTCCAGCACATCGCGGTGCTGGGCGTGGCCGCCCTTCTCTATCCGGTGCTGTGGAAGGCCGCGGATTGGGACCCGCGTTTCATCGACGTGATGATGACGGCGCTGCAGGAAACGCCACCCACGCGAAACCGCAGCATTCATGGCGGGGACAGCTATGCACCGTGATGAAGCACGTGATGCGGCGCTCGATGCCCGCACAATGACGCCAGACTGGTATGCGCGCGAGACCCGCCTCGCGCATATGCTGCCCTATGTGAGCCTCGTTGACGACCAGACCGTGCGGACCCGGGTGAACGAACTCTTCCGGTGCATCCGGCTCGAGGGGATCAACAGCTACACGACCGACGATGCCTATCTCGACAAATTGACGGCGCTTTTTGCCCGCATCGTCGCACAGCTTGGGCCGGAATTCAGCTATTACGTTCACAAGGTCTCCAAGGCCATCAAACCTGATCTCGACCCCATCCGTGAGGACAGCTTCGCAGGCGAGGTCGACCGGCGCTGGCGCGCGAAACTCGAGACCAGCGGGCTGCGCGACAAAACACTGACGCTCACCGTCATTCACCGCCCGCCCCCGAAAAGCCTCCTGCCGTTCCTGAGCCGCAGCGCGCCGGACCGACTGAAGGAGGAGACCCGCAAACGCCTGCAGCGCCTCGGTGAGGCCGTGAATGTCTTCCTCTCGGGCCTCACCGAGCTCAAGCCGCGGCTTCTCTCCGCCGCATCGGGGGAATTGGTGGGGTTTCTGGGCGCACTGAACACGGGGCAAGAGCTGCCGCTCTACCCGGCCAACACCTACGGCTTTCTGTCCTTCAACGTCGCCAATACCCGCGTGACCTTTCACGGCGACCATTTCGAGCTTTCCGAGGGCGTCGTGGGCCACCGCTACGGCAAGAGTTTCACCATCGGGGAATACTCGGAAGGCACCTCCTGCACCATGTTCGACATGCTGAACCTGCCGGTCGACATGATCGTCACGCATTCCTTCACGCCGATCAATTCGAACCTAATGGCAGGCCGCATCAAGCGGCAGAAGCGGCAGATGCAGGCCAGCCAGGACGCAGCCCTTTCGCTCCTGGAAGCCCTCGACATCGCCGCCGATGATCTCGAGGCCAAGCGCCAAAGCTTCGGCGAACACCATATGGTCGTGACGCTCTTCTGCGAAACGCTCGAAGAGCTGCAGACCCTCAGCGCGGAGATCGTGAACGCCGCCGCGACCGAGGGCGTGAAAATGATCGGCGAGCGGGTCGCCGCAAAGGCGCATTACCTGAGCCAGCACCCCGGCAACCAGCCCAAGCGTGTCCGCGCGAGCGCCGTCACCAATCGCAACTTCGCGGATTTTGCGGCCTTTCACCGGACACAGCTCGGCAAACCCGCCGCGAAAACCCCATGGGGCCGGGTCGTCACTTATTTGCCCACGCCGGAGCAGAGCGCCTACCGGTTTTCCTACCACGAGCAGGGCAGCCCGGACAAAGAACCGACCAGCGGGCATACCCTGATCATGGGTCGGCCCGGGTCGGGCAAATCGGTGCTGTCCGCCTTTCTGATGACGCAAGCCCGTCGCGCAGGTGCCCGGATCTTCGTCTTCGATTACCGTCTCGGTATGGAGATGGCGGTCCGGGCTAATGGCGGGCGCTACGCCTCCCTGAACGCCGGCCAGCCCACGGGTCTCAATCCGCTCTGGACCGAGACCGATGCGCGCGGCACCGCCTGGCTCTCGGATTGGCTCACAACGCTGCTCTACCGCGCCGACAAGCCGCTGACGCCCGCGCAAACAAACCGCATCCAGGAGGTCGTGCGCCAGAATGCGCAGGCCACCAATCCGGCCCTGCGGAACTGGCGGGATTTCGCGTCGCTTTTTGTGTCCACCGATGATGGCGGCGATCTGCACCAGCGCCTGCTCGAATGGACCGAAGACGGCCGCTATGGCTGGATCTTCGGGCAGAGCCTTGAGGACACTTTTTCACTCAAAGGCGATGTCGTGGGCTTCGATCTGACCGGCATTCTCGACAGCGAGGCCGACAAGGAACGGATGGCGGTCCTGTCCTATCTTTTCCGCCGGGTCGAGCGCGAGATCGAGGACCGCCGCCCCACCATCATCGTAATCGACGAGGCCTGGAAGGCGCTCGACAACGCATATTTCGCCGAACGGCTGTCGAACTGGCTGGTGACCGCGCGCAAGCAGAACACCGTCGCGGTGATGATGACGCAATACGCCAGCCAGCTTGAGCGCACCCGGACCGGCAAGACCATCGTCGAGGCGGTGCCGACGCAGATCCTGCTGCCCAATATCCGCGCGCAGCCTGCGGACTACGCCATGCTGAATCTCACGGAGAAGGAACTCGACGTCCTTCTCAACACGGGCAGCAACAGCCGCCTCGCACTGATCCGTGACGATCAGGGCTCGATCGTCGTCGATGCCGATCTGAGCGCCCTTGGGCCCAATCTCACCATCCTTGGCGGCATGGAGAAAGGCGAGGCGCTCGTCGGCGCCGATTACCGCGACCGCCCGGACTTCTGGAGGCTTTCATGATCCGTATTCTTGTCGCTTTGGCTGCGCTCGGCGCGCTGGCCTCCTGCACCCAGTACCGGGAGCCGCAGGCGAACTGCTTCACATTCCTTGCGTCCACGGCACCCGTCGCGCCTGATTGCCACTTCACGCCCCTTGGCACCCCGGAGGGCGACATTGAAGTCTAGCCTGCCTCATATCCTCGCATTTTGCTTGCTGCCCGGTCTCGGCTTCGCCCAAGGCGTGCCGACCAATGACAGTGGGCTGACCGCGCGTGACATCGTCGAGACCGGCGATCGCGAGGCTGACTTGGCCGTTCAGTCGGACAAGCTTGCCGTGCGCGAACTGATTGCCGAGATCGAACGGGAGCAGCTGGAAACCCTGCAACGCATCCTTGATGCCCAGACCAGCTTCGGCGGTCAGGGATTGCCGGCTATGGTCTCGGGGCTGGAAAGCGGCAGCGGCGATCCCAACCGCTCGGTGGAAGCCGTCTATGGCACGGGCGAGATCGACCCCAATCCCGGCGGGGCGCAGATGTTCGGGGACGCGTCTGAGACCATCGAGCAGCTCATCATCCGCGTCGCCCAGGAAACCAGTGGCTTTGCGGGTGTTGGCCGCGCGGGTCTTTCCCCCGTCCAATGGCGCGCGCTGCTGCAAGCGCTGATCTGGCAGGAGAGCCGGTTTACGATTGGGGCACGGTCTCCCGTCGGCGCCTATGGTCTCACCCAGATCATGCCGGGCACGGCCAGCGATCTGGGCATCAACCCGGAATATTACGACAGCCCCTACCTTCAGGTGCATGGCGGCGCGCGCTATCTCGCGACCCAGCTCAACACATTCGATGGCAATATCATCAACGCCCTCGCGGCCTATAACGCCGGACCCGGCCGGGTTTTCGAGTATGGCGGCGTGCCACCCTTCCGCGAGACCCAGCACTACGTGTCGGTCATCCCTGAACGCTACAATCTCTATCTAAGCCGTATCGGCGGGATCGATGCGCTTGGCACGATCGATCCGGCGCTTCTGGCCAATGCCAACCTCTCAATCACCGGGCACGGCGCGGCCTTCTATGGCAACAATTCCCCAGCGGCGATTAGGCAGGCCGCCTTGCGTATTGCGGACATCGTCGAGCGGATTTCCGAAACCGAGGACGTGCAGGAGAGCGTCGCACTCAACACCTATGCCCGCGCCGAACTCCTGCGCCTCGTCGCTGCACGCATCCGGCTTCAGGCGGCACGCACCCGCGTCCTTTCTGCCGAAGAGCTGGCCCAGGCCAGCGCCCGCATGGCCGAAGGCGCGTTCATGGATTTTACGATGAGGGAGATTGAATGATGGGACGGATGTTTCTGAGAACGGCCTTGGCCACGACGCTTGGGATCGGTCTGCATCTCGGCACCCTCTCCCCTGCCGCAGCGCAGGGCGTACCCGTGGTCGACACCCAGAACATCGCGCAAAACATCCAGCAACTGCGGCAGATGATCGAAGACGAGATCCTGCAGAACGAGCAGCTGACGCAGCTCCGCGAACAGCTTGCCACACTCACGGACCAACTCGCGGAGCTGCAAAGAACCTACGAGGCCCTCACCCGCCTCGCCGAGCTTCCAGAAATCATCCGGACGGAAATGGAAGACGAGTTGAACGGTCTGCTCGACCAAGAGTTCGGGGACATCCTCGCCACGATTGAGGCGATCAAGACTGGGGATTTCTCGGGCCTCTCGGGCTCCGGCGCAGGCGAAATCGAAACCCAGATGGATCGGGTGCTGGCCGATCTCGGATTTGACGATGACACCCTCTCGGAAATGGCCACGAGCGGCAATCCCGGGGCCAACCGCGTGGCGACGCAGGCCACCACCGGTGCCCTTGTCTCGGCGGCGGCCCAGAACAGCTATGAGGATGCCGGCCAATCGCTCGAGCGGGTCGACCGCCTTGTCGGACTCATTGACGACATGGACGAACTAAAGGAAAGCATCGATCTCAACACGCGCGTGACCGCGGAGCTCGCCATTGCGCTGGTCGCCATGTGGCAACTCGAAGCCATCCAGACCGTGGGCGATGGCACCGGCGGCGTGATCGATGCCGCCACCATCGCCGAAGAGCAGCGCTTCATGGATTTCACCTTGCCGGACCTGCGGGCTGATTAAGGCGTTTCGAAATTGATCCCCAAAAACAAATATCGGTTTTCGCGTTCGAGCGCAGCGAGAGGCAGCGAAGAACCGATTCAACTCATTTCGAAACGCCGGGCGGAGGCATGACGCGTGGCGACTGAACAAGAAATCATCGAGGAAGAACTGGTCTACGGTGCCCTGCGCCGCGAACGGCTCTGGCAACGCCTTGGCCTGATGGGCCTTGTCTTCGGTATCATCGGCTGTCTGAGTGCCGCGGCTGTCTCGATCCTCGATGTCGACCCGCCCCCCGTCGTTGTCCCCTATGATCCCGCCACCGGCTTTGCACTCCCCGAAGCCTCGGTGGGCGCCTCCTCGGTGACCGCCAACCAGGCGATCATCGAGGCGGAGGTGTTCCGCTATGTGACCGACCGGGAGGTCTATAACCAGCTCGACAACGATCTGCGCATCCGCAGCGTCCTGCGCCGCTCGGACGGGGCGGCCGAGAGCGGGTTGCGCCAGATCTGGAACAGCGCAAATGAGAACTATCCGCCGACCGTCTATGGCCCCAATGCCCGGCTCGACGTGGAAATCCTCAGCATCAACCGGATCGGAACCAACCGCGCGACGGTCCGCCTGCGCAAGCGTCTGACCTCCATCAACGGCACCCAGACCGGCCTCTTCACTGCGACGCTTCTCTTCGAGTTCCGCCCGGAGACCCGCCGCTCCATCGATGAGGTCTGGACCAATCCATTCGGCTTCACCGTCCTCGAATATTCCATCCGCTCCGACAGATTGGAGAACTGACGTTGTTGTTTATAAGATCGCTTATTTTTGTCATTGCCCTGTTGCCCGGCCTCGCCTCTGCCGAAGCCATCCCGCGTGGCGGTCCCAACGACAGCCGGGTGCGCTTGGCCACCTACCAGGAGGGTCAGGTCTACCGTCTCAGCGTGTCGCTCACCCATGTGACCACCATCGAGTTCGGCGAGGGCGAAAGCATCCGCTCGATCATCGCGGGCGACACCGAGGGCTTCGAGATCGACGGCGTCCCGGGCGGTCAGGCCTTCGCGATCAAGCCTGTGGCGCGCGGGGTGCATACCAATGTGACAGTCTATACGAACCGCCGGAGCTATTACTTCAACGTCCAGGAGGTCCGCAGCCCAACCTTCTACGTGGTGCAGTTCCGCTATCCGGAGGACGATGCGCGCCCGACCCGGGCCATCGCCGCCCAAGCGCCAAACTACAATTACGGCGCCAGCGCGCGGACCGAGTTCACGCCAACGCGCATCTGGGATGACGGGACGTTCACGTATTTCGCGTTTCCGCGGAACGCGCCGGTGCCCGCGATCTTCCGTTACGCGAATGGCCGCGAGCGGACGGTCAACACGCAGGCCACCGAAGATGGCGTGATCCGGGTCTCTGGGGTGAACAGGCAGTGGGTCCTGCGGATCGGTGACGAGGTGGTCTGTATCGAGGCGACGCCGCCTGCGGGGGTGGGGTCATGAGCGACACCGGAAACGCAGACCTCGAAAAACGCCTCGCTGCCCTCGAACAAGGCAAGGGCGCAGGTTTGCCCCCTGCCCCACGGCGCTCACCGCTGCTCGCACTGGTCGTCGTCCTCGTGATCGGCGCCGGCGGGGCGCTGCTCTATCTCCTCTCACAGCCCGAGGAAGAGGAAACCCTGCCCACGGCCACACCGGATGTGTTTCAAAACGAGGGCGACGGGTTCGGCGCTATCGAGACCTTGCCCCCGCCCGAGCCCGAGGTTGTGTTTGTCGGACCGGATCCAGTCGAGCCCAACGCAGAGCTTCTGGCGCAGATCACCGCGCTGCAGGCTCAGATCGAGGAATTGCGCAACGCGCCCGAACCCGTCGTCGAGGAAGACACGGCTGCCGCGGAAGCCATTGATGCACTGACCGCCCAGATCGCGGCGCTGCAAGCGGCGTCAGAATCCGCGCAGCAACAGTTTCGCGATGAGCTCACAGCGCGCGATCGCGAACTGGAGCAACTCCGCATGGACCTCGAACTCGCGCAGCTCGAGGCCAACCGACCGCTGCCCGCACCCATTGGGCCCACCGAGGACGAGTTGCGGGCGCGGGAAGAAGAGCGGCTGCGGCGCGAGGAGGAAGCAAGACGTCTCGCGGAACTCGAGCGCCGCGCGGCCGAGGAACGCGCCTTCCAGGAGCGCCGCATTACCTCGCCCACCATCGCCTTTGGCGGCACATCCGGTGCAAATGAGACGGCGCTGACCGAGCGCACCTTTGGCGAGGTGACGGATTTCGTGCTGAACGGGGCGCTGCCCTCGACGGTGACGCAGGCCGAGGTGATCGCCAATCCCTCCAACACGATTCTACAGGGCACCATGATCCAGGCCGTCATGGAAACAGCCCTCGACAGCTCCCTCCCCGGCCAGACCCGCGCCGTGGTGTCCGAGGATGTCTACAGCGTCGATGGCGCGCGCCTCTTGATCCCCCGCGGATCCCGTCTCGTCGGGCGCTACCGCGCTGGCGTCGATATCGCGCAGCGCCGCGTCACGATCGCCTGGGACCGGATCATCCTGCCCGCGGGCCAAACCGTCCAGATCAGCTCCTTCGGAGGTGATGAACTGGGCCGTTCTGGCGTCACCGGCCTCATAGACACGCGTTTTGCCGAGCGTTTCGGGTCGGCCGCCCTGATCTCGCTGATCTCGGCCGCGCCAAGTGCCGCCGCTTCCGAGGTCCAGGATGAGACTGCCGCCGACCTTCTCGAAGACGTTGGCGATGATCTGGCAGATGCCACGGACAGCGTCATCGGTGATTACCTCTCCATCGGCCCCGTCATCTATGTCGACCAGGGCGCCCGCGTCACGGTCATGGTCGACCGCGATCTGGAGATATTCTGAGCCCATGTCGCTGAGCTATCTCGAAACCTCGCTCGACCGGATCGACGCCGCCGCCCGCGACGATGTCATCGAGATCTGCATTAACCCCGACGGGACCTGCTGGGGCGAATTCCAGGGCGATCACTTCATGCGCCCGCTGGACCAGAGGCTGACGGGCGTTCAGGTCAGGGACCTCGGCAACCAGATCGCCTCCTCGGCCAATACCACGATGAGCAAGGACCGCCCCATCGTCTCGGTCTCGATCACCTATAAGGGGCGCCCGATCCGCGCACAGGTCATCACCCCGCCCGCAGTGCTCTCGGCCATGTCGATCAGCCTGCGGTTCTTCTCAAGCCTGCCACTCGAGGGCATTGCGCTCGATTTTCTCTACGGAAAGGAGCGAAAGCTCGAAGACCTGCGCGTGGAAAAGAAAAGTGCCTTGCGCGCAGTGGTGGCCGCGGGTTTGATCGATGATGCGCTGGCCTTCTGCGTCGAGAACAAACTCAACATGATCGTCTCGGGTGGCACCTCCACCGGCAAGACCGTCGCCGCGCGCAAGATCCTCTCTCACGTACCGGCCGAGGAACGCATCGTCACCATCGAAGAAGCCGCCGAGCTTCTGCCGACCCAGCCAAATGCCGTGACCCTCATCGCCAACCGGGATGCGGAGTTCCAGACCGCCGATGTGCTGCTCACCGCCACGCTGCGGATGCGCCCCGACCGGATCATCCTCGGCGAGGTGCGCGGCAAGGAGGCCATGACCTTTCTGGAAGCCATCAACACCGGCCACGGCGGATCCATGACAACCCTCCATGCCGAAACCCCGCAATTGGCCGTCCAGCGGCTCGCGATCGCCGCGCTCAAGACCGAGATCCCGATGACCTATGCCGACATGATCCAGTACATCGAGAACTCCATCGACGTGATCATCCAGGCCGGCCGGCATGACGGCAAACGCGGCATCACGGAATTCTACCTCCCCGGCGCAACCGAGATTGGAACTTCCCCATGAAGACCTTTGAATATGACATCCTGTCCTTTCCCATGACCCGTAAGACCAGCCTCTCCGACATGCAGGCCAGCCTGAATGCCAAAGGTGCAGAAGGCTGGGAGGTGGTGTCGATCAGCTCCTCGGAATTCGCCAATATCGGGCACACCGTTTTCCTGAAGCGCGAAACCACACCCGCTGGAGTCACGGCATGAGAGTGACGCGGTTTCGCCTCATCCTGGCTGCGCTCGCCCTCGGCCTCAGCCTGACGTTCACCCCCGCGTTCGCCGAGCGCGACCTAGTCCCTACCTTGGAGCGCCGCTTCGATGTCTGTCCGGACCGCCCCACTGAACTCAGCTGGATGCAAGAAATCCCCCTGCGCCAAGCCTATCAGCGCGTGCTGGTCCAAGATATCTACCGTGCCCAAAACCTTGAGCGCATCGTCGAGACTGGCAGCTGCGATTGCGAGATCCGGTTCCCGTCCTGGGACGATGCCGAGGCGTTGTTTCGCGAGGTCCACGCGAGTGACGAACGATGGGAGATGCTGCAGGCCTCGGACGCCTACAACCGCCGCGCCAACGCCGCCCGCCGTGCCGCCAAGGCCATCTGCGAAGCCGCGGGCAATTGGTAAGGCTGATCCCCGATGAGCGTCGTCACCTATTTCGTTGAAACCTCCCAAGCCTATCTCGATACCGCTGCCGAAACCCAGTTTGGTGCGGTTGCGGCAACGGTCGGCACGCTCCTGGTTTTGGGGACAACGCTGGTGGTGATTCTCGTCGGCATCAACATGATCTATCAATACCGGGCCATGGATGGGCACACGGCCTTCTGGCTCGCGGTCAAGATCGGGCTCATCGGGATATTCGCGACCAACTGGATGCAGTTCAACGCGTTCTCGTCTGCCATTCTCTACGGGATCGACAGTATCGCGGGCGCGCTGGTGGCCTCGGTCGGCGGCGGCAGCCCGGGACCCTCTGGAACTTTCGCCGAAGAATTCGACCGCCTGATCGCGGAGCTAGGCGACTATCTGAACGCTGCCGGGTCCGAGCTGAACTGGATGGCTGGCGCCATGCTCGACATCGTCGGGGTGCTTTTGCTCTCGATCCTCGGCGGGCTGGCCGCCTTCATCCTCGTGGCCTCCCGACTGATGATCGCGCTTCTGATCGGGATCGCCCCGGTGATGATTTTCCTGACCCTCTTCGAGGTCACCAAGGATTATTTCGCGCGCTGGTTATCCGCGCTTATCTCCTTCGCGATCTACCCTATCGTGGTCGCAGGGGTCTTCGCGACTATCACAGGCGTTTCCTCCGCGCTCATCGGTGAACTAGGCGATCCCGAAGGGGCCTCAAACATCGGCGCGCTCATCCCCTTCTTCATGATGGTGCTCATGGCCAAGGGCTTCATTATCGCCACGCCCTTCATCGTCCGCGCGATCTCCGGCAACATCATGATGCCCGCCCTCTCCGGAGGTCTCGGCAGCGGCTACAGCTTTGCCCGCGCCGC
The DNA here is from genome assembly GCF_028023675.1 of Primorskyibacter aestuariivivens. Taxonomy (GTDB): domain Bacteria; phylum Pseudomonadota; class Alphaproteobacteria; order Rhodobacterales; family Rhodobacteraceae; genus Marinovum; species Marinovum aestuariivivens. Next base: position 158,754 of record NZ_JAQIOZ010000010.1, read on the forward strand.
CATGGGAAGCCAGCAGGCCTACAATCGCTACCTCATCGGCGGGGCCAGTGGCGCAGAATACGCAGCCCTCAGGGCGCGGCAGTTCTTTGGCGTGCAGCAGATTCCCGTGAGGCAAGGCATGGGGCAGAAGGGTTCCGGAGGAAGCACAGGATCCGCAGACTCAGGGTCAAAAATGCTGGCGCAGCTGGCGAGACTGGGACGGCTTGGGCGACGGTGACGGCCCGCGGCCGACCTTCGTGCCAGGCGCAGCAGATGGTCGGTCTATCCCATTAGCAGTCGTTCGGTCCAAACCCGTCCAATGGCTTCTTTATCTCATAACCTATCTAAGGCGTGAAAACCGGCAAGTCCGACGGGGCGCGCATGCGCCCCGCCCTTTGGCATAGCAGGAAAATGCCGTTATTGCCCCGAGAGGGCCGCGTAGACCGCGCTCTCGAAATCCATATACCCTGGAAAGGAGACCCCATCTGCGAACGGCAGGATCTGCGTTGCCCAGTAGCCGCCGATCCCATTCTTTCGATCTATCCAATAGTAGCTGTTCGCCAGCCCGGCCCAGCCGATGGCGCCGGCCGGGCGCCCGGTGGACGCGTCTTCGGTGTTGACCATGAAGGTGTAGGACCAGTCCTTGGGTATGCCCGGAAAGAACTCTGCATCATTCGAAAGCGAGGGAATGACGCCGGGCAGCATGGTGACTTTCTGCGGTGGGACAAGTGCGCCCTGCACGGCCCATTCGACGGTTTCGGGTTTCAGGACCCGCCCGTTCGGACCGGCACCGTCGTTCAACCACATGCGGATAAACTTCATGTATTCCGGCACAGTCGCGTAGAGCCCGTGGCCGCCCATGTGGACCTCAGGGTCATCAGGTAGTGCGAAGTCGTCCATCGGGGTCAGCCCGCCATCCTCGCCCCGCGCGTGGATGGTCGCGGTCCGCTCCTTCATGTCGGGCGTCCGGGTAAAGGCGATATCCTGCATGCCGAGCTGGTCGAAGATCCTCTCTTTCATAACCTCGCCCAGGCGTTTGCCGCGGATGCCTTCGACGACCTGTCCGACCCAGTCGATGTTCGTGCCGTATTCCCACTTCGTGCCCGGATCGAATAGCAGCGGGGTTTCGATGCAGGCGCGGCTGCCGGTGACGACAGAGGGCTGGCCCTGCTCTTCGGCGAGGCGCTTATAGGTCTCGTTAAAGAAATCATAGCCAAAACCGGCCGTGTGCAGCATCAGTTGGCGGGTCGTGACATCACTTTTGGGGGCGCGCAGTCTGGGGGTGCCGTCCGCGTCGAACCCGTCGATCACCTTCAACTCACCGATGGCCGGGGCGTAGTTTTTCGCAGGCGCATCGAGGTCCAACAAACCCTCCTCGACACATTGCAGGGCTGTGGTGCCAGCGATTGCCTTGGTGGTCGAGAAGATGGCGAAGACCGTGTCCTCCGTCATTGCGTCGCCGTCCAGCCGCCGCTCTCCGGCCGCGCCGGCGTAGATATCGCCATTGCGGTCCGTTGCCATCGCGACAACCCCGGGCACACGCGACGGACCGGTGCCCAGTCCGTTCAGAACGGCGTCACACCGGATTTTCAGATCGTTTGGGTTGATGTCCTTCATTGGTTCCTCCCTTGAAGATGTGAAGAGAAGAATGCGGAACACTGATCGGCCGCGCTGTTCGCAACCGGTATGTTCTGTCCGATTTCGGAAACGAAGTCAGTGCGGGCGGACGCGTCGTGCGACCCGACCACGCGTCTGCGACGGCGTTTCTCCGAACCTTTCTCGATACCGGCCGGCCAGAGCGCCGAAGTTCGAAAAGCCCCAGTCTGCGGCGATCACGGTGACGGTCACATTGGCTGGCAAAGTTTCAAGATCCCGGCGAAAGCCGTCAAGCCGCCGCGCCACGAGGAATGCCCGAGGCGAAATACCTCGAAACTTCTGAAATCCGCCGGACAGTGTCCTTGCAGAAACGCCGACACGCTTGGCCACATCGCCGATTGAAGGTGCTTCGCGCGCTTCGGCTTCCATGATCTCCTCGGCCGCGCGAACGTAACCGGGGGCTGCACAGCGGGCCCCGGTCTCAAGGCTCAACCCAGCGGCCGATGCCCACTGTCGCAGAAGTTCGACGCAAAGCATCTCTTCGATATGCCGCACCAAGACTGCGTCGGATGAGACTTCGCCCGCGCGCGTTAAGGCACGGGTGGCATAATCGAGAAGCGCGGGCCAGGCTGAGTTGGGGCCGCCGATCTTGACACGGCTCGTCCACAGGCGGTCATCCGGCACGAAACCGAACCACCTCTCGGCCGTATCAACCATCGCCTGATGCGGGATCGTGAGGTTCAGCTGCATATGGTCGGGATCACCCTCAAGCCAATATTCGGCTCGGGAGCAATCTACGACAAAGCTTTCCCCGGCAGCGGTTGCAATAGAGCCACCATCGGTTTGATGATCCAATGCCCCGCGCAGGGTGTTAAGAACAAGGATGTTTCCGGCATCAGGATCGAAACGGTCAAGGTGAATGCCGGTGCCGTAGGCAAACCGGGTCATGGTCACACAGCCCGCCTTCGCCGAAATCATGGTCGCATCCGGCAGGGACAAGCGATCCAAAGGCCGCACCCGATATCGCATATAGACCGACCGGCAGAAGTCCTCCACTTCGTCCCAATCAGCTGAATGGGTTTTCTGCCGGTGCCTGATCGGCGCCCCTAACGAATCCAGAACAAGTGCATGTTCCAGCAAAACCCCGCTCCTCCTCGTGATTCCATTGTCAATGTAACACGATATTGGCGAGGTAGACATCCGGCATTGGTCGTAAAGAAATGAACGTGTTGGTGGGGACGCGCCGACACGGTCGCGATCTGGCGTAGGTTCTGATCGAGCGCGTTGTCCCCCCGGCGTGTGAGGCTCTACAATGCCGACATTGGTTCAAGCCGCAGCGAATGACCGCTCCCCGCCCTCCCCGACAAACAGGCGATGTCCGCCACCCTATCGCGCAACCAGCCTTTCACCATCCTCCTCTCGCAGCATCGCTTCCATTTCGTCCAAGCCATCGACTGCAGAGCGCATCTGCGCCTCATCAGCTACGCTCGCAGCTTCAGAATCCACGACGCTGCTGCCAAAATCCATCTCCATCTGGCGCTGTTCCTCGGCGATGACGGCTTGAACGACAGGCGCGGTCTTCTTTGGAGCGGCGTCGGCTTGGCCTGACGGTTGACCATCGCCAGCCTGGCTCGCCCTCTCCATATCGGCTTCTGTTCCCCCTGGCCCATCCGACGGCGGCGTCATCGGCATGGCGCGCACACTGAGCGGCAGGTTCCCCTGCAGCCCCCCTCCCCCCGGCTCCGGAAACGGCAGCTCCCCCGTCTGAGCCGCATGGATCGCCTTGAACAGCCGATCATCAAAATATTGGATCCGCTTTGCACGGACCGGCATTTGCGCATCGATCACCATGACGATTTCATCAAGCGGCAGGCGGCGCGCCTCATCTTCGGGTAGCAAAGAGCTTTCTTCGGTCCGTGTGGATTGGCTGCGCCCTTCAAAGGGGTTCTTCCCGATTGACTGGGAGCGCGTGATGACGGTCTTGGTGGTCTTGCCGACAGCCTTGCTGAGCTCTTCGACGGTTTTTTCATCCGAGGGCGTCAGGTAGAGCTTCACGCCTGCATTGCCCTGCAGGGCGCGGCGGGTGTTCTCGCCATAGATTTCATCTAGGGCGGGGATGGTCTGGGTGACCACGGCCAGATGACCACGATAGGTCCGCAAGGTCTCGATGCTCTCGACCACGATGGGCATCTTGCCGAGACGGTTGAACTCATCGAGCATGATCATCACGGGCCAGGGCTCATCCGGCCCGGGGTCCTTTTCCTGCATGGCCGAGAGAAGATCAGAGAAGAAGAGCCGGATCAGCGGCGCCAGCGGCTTCACCATCAGCGGCTGGACCACGAGATAGACCGAGAAGGGCTTCTTGCGGATTGTCCGGAAATCGAAGTCCGACACCGCCGTCGCCTCATCGATGGCCGGGTTCTGCCATTGATCGAGCCCCGAGGTCATCAGGAGCGAGACGTAAGAGGTCAGCGTGTCGTTATTGGTCGAGGCCAGCCGCGTGAAGATCAGTTTGGCGGCCCTGTTGTCGACCTCGTGGCCCCGCGCGAAGTATTCCTTCTGCTTGTTCCCACCCGAGGCCGCGATGCGGTAGATCTCGCCCAAGGTGGGGCGCTTGCGCTGGAACGCCAACAAGCCTGCCGCCACGAAGAGATCGATCCCGCCTTTGAGGAGGCCCTGCACCCGGTCGTTGTCGCTCTGCAGGAAGAGCGTCGCCAGGAGCTGCAGTTCCATCTGCTGGCGCGCGGGATCTTTCAGTTGATGGATGCGCAGGAGCGGGTTGTAACGATGCGTGCGCTTGCCCTCCCAATCGGTGGGGGCAAAGCGATAGACCTTGTCGCCTTGGGCTGCGCGGTGCCGGGCCGTGGCCTCAAAGCACTCGCCCTTCACATCGAGCGTCACGGCGGAGCCCTGCCAGGTCAGCAGGTTCGGAATGACAAAGCCCGTGGTCTTGCCACGGCCCGTGGGCGCCACGATCAGCGCATGGGGGAAGACCTTCGAGCAAATGTAATTGGCGCGGGAACCCGGCGGTCCCAGTTTGCCGAGGATGAACCCGGTCCCGGGTGCCCCAAAAAACCCATTGGCCTTCATCTCGCGCGCAGTCTGCCAATGGGTCTGGCCAAAGCGTGTGAGGGCGGACCCCGAGAGGGCGAGGCTCAGCATCAGGCCGGCGGCGGCAAAGCTGCCGATGATCAGGTGAATAAGTTGCGCGTCCTCCGGGCGGCGATCAAGGATCGCCAGATAGTTCTGCGCGATATATGCAAAGTCGATCTCGGCCCCGAACCCGAGATCCTGATAGGTCAGCACCGCCGAGGCGATGATATAGCCCATGGCCCCGGTCACCAGCGTTACCAGCAGGACGCCCGTGGCGATCCGCGCTTTTCCCATGGCGGCGCTCAATGGACCTGTCCCCGCTCGGCCTCGCCATCCACGTCTGTGGTGCGGTGTTTTTCATATTCGGTGTCGGCAAGATCATCGACCACCTGGCGCAAGGCCTCCGTGTTGGCCGTCGCGGCATCCGATTGCAGGTAGACCTTGGCGACATAGAGCCGGTCGAGGCGGTCCTCGAGAACCTTGTCCAGCGCATCGGCATCGCCAGATGTGAGCCGGTCGAGTTGGCGAACGTCCAGTACCCGTGCGATCTCGTCGCGGAAGGCGTCCCGCTCCGCCTCGGTCTCGAAGGGCGCGGACAACTCCCCCGCCCGCTCATGGTCCAGGACACGCGCAATCTCGTCTGCAAGGCGGTCGGCACGGTCAGACTGCGAAGCAGTTTCACCGCGGGCTGCGAGGAGTGCGTCGCGCGTGCCAACCCCAAGCCCCTCGCGCATCTCGGTTTCGCGGCGGACCTGATTAATGGCCTCCGTGTCCCGGATCTCGACGACGGCCGCATAGGTCGCGCCAAGCCCGCGGGCGAGGTGGGACGGCATGTCCGGATAGCGCGCGCGCAAGTCATCTGCGACAGCATCCGCAACAGGTGTGCGGAGGTCGCGTCCCGCCATGATCCGGTCGACCTCGCGGGTGATCTCGCTGGCGCGGGCCGCATCGGTGATGGTCTCTCTATAGGGCTCAGACCGGTCGATCACATCGCCAGGATGTGCGAGCAGGTCCGGGTGTGCCTCGAGATACGCGCGCTGCTCCGTCTCGATCCGGCGCTCCGCCCGCGAGACAACCTCCCAATCCCGGTCCTCGATCTGCTGCGCTGTCAGGCCGTCTGCGCGCATCTCCTGACGGATTGTCCCTTCCATCGCCCGCACCGCGCCCTCATGATAATGGAACCGCTCGCTGACCGCTTCCGCTTCCATGACCCCATCCCGGCGCAGCACGTTCTCGCGCTCCAACAGCGTGCCAAGTTCGACATGCACATCGTTGAGAATGTCGCGCGCCTGTTCCAGATCGGCGCGGCGTTCAAGGTTCAGATCGCGCGCCTCGGCCACTTTGGTGAGATCATTGGCGATCCATTGATGCTCGAGCGCTGCATTTGAGGCGCCCGTCTCGATCCGGGCCACCACCTCCGATGTGCTGATCCCCGTGCCGCGCAGGGCCGCGTCGATCCGTGAGCGCAGGCCTGGCTCGGCAAGACGTTCTAGCTGGTTGGTGTCGATATTGGCTTCGGAATAGATCCCGCCCTCCGAGGGGGTCTCTGACAGCGTGGATGATCGCAAACCGAGAGGCTGCATGTGCTGGACCTGCGTCTGGATCTCGATGAGACGTTTTTCCAGCACGGGACGTTCCGCGTCAGACTTCTCGGCGATCATGCCCTGCACCCGCGCGAGCTTTTCCGCATAGAGGCTTCTGAGATCCTCGAAGCTTTGATCCTCGGCCATATACACATCTCCTGTTCGGTCCACCTGCCCGCCGCGCGCCAGCACCTCGCCCGCTCGGAAGAGTGCTGCGGCAATATCCTCGCGGGCTTCACGCGAAGCCTCCGCGGCCAGCGAATGGTAGACAGTTCTGGTGTTGGCGATCTCCGCCAGCGTCCGGGTCAGGTCGGCCCCCACGCGTTCGCGCTCGCGGGGTGCTCGACCCTCTTCTTTCGCGGCGTAGACCTCGCTGGTGCGGGCTGGGTAATGCACAACCCCGCGATCCACCCGCCGCGTGGCTTCCAGTCGCACGCCATACTTTTCCGCCTCCTCGACCATGGCGAGGCGGAAATCGTCGTAGTTGAAGCGGTGGTTGCGCCCCAGAAAGAAGAACTCGCCTTCTTGCGAGCGGCGGTTCAGCACCAGATGCGCATGCGGGTGATCGCGGTCCTCATGCACCGCGATGATGTAGTCGAAATGCCCCTCATCAGTCTGGAAGAACCGCTCGGCCACGTCCGTCGCGATGTCGCGCACGTCCTCGCCCCCCGTGCCGATGGGGAAGGACATGAGCATATGGGTGGTCTGCCCGAGCTTGGGCTTGAAGCCCGCATCCCACCGCTTGGCAAAGCGCTCGGTCAGGTCCTTGATGTCGCCCGCCTCGAGCTTCGCCTTGCCATCCAGAAACCCGCTCGAGTCGACGATATGGGTGGACTTGGTCGTGAGGTAATCGAGCTGGTTTGCGAGCTGCGATTTGGTATGCGTGCCCCCGCCTCGGATCGCCTTGAAGACCGCCGGACGGTGCCCAGCCGCCGCGCGCATGAGCTGTTTCTGCTTGGCCACATGCAGCCCCTGCATCGAGCCCCGGACGCGGCTCCAGCCATCCCGGAAGACCTCGCCCGTGACAGCGTCGACGGCATCATTCAGCCGCATGGGCAAACTCCCTCAGCGCGGCCGTGGCCTCGAGCTGCATCGCGTCCCGACGACGGCGCAGAAGCAGGTCGATCTCGTCAGCACTGTCTAGGATGAACCGCGCCAGCCCGCGCATCTGCGCAAGGCGCGGCTCAGAAAACTCGGCACGCGTGCCGCCCACGGCCTCTTGCCCCATTCGATTGGCCCGCGTCATCTGCTTGGCGATCTGCGCGACCCCATTGCCGACCTCGTGCAGTGAGGCGCGGTAGTGCGCCATCTCAGCCGCCATCTGCGCGCCCGGAACGAACACCCCGCCTGCGGCCTGAATGAGCCGCCGCAGCCCCTCGGCCCTGCTCTCGATCCCCGCCTTCGCCAACACCGCGTCGAGCGCCTCAAGCTCCGCAGCCGTGACCTTCACACTGACCGCCGAGACCGGGATCGCGGCATCCATCTGACGCTCGGCATCGGCTTTCAGAACGTAGCGCACGGCCCGCGATGAGACCTCGAAACGCTCAGCCAGCTCAGACGTCGACACACCCTCCGCGGCCTCGCGGACGATCTGCATCTTCTCGATCTCTGTCAGGCGTTTTGTTCGGGACATGCGGAAGAAAGACCCCCTATTTCCTGCCACCTTCCACCAAGGCTGCCCCCACCTTACGATAATATACCTATATGTCAATTATATACTTACGTTGCATTCAGGCTCAGGCAGCCTTGGTGTCGGCTTCCCCCGCAGCCCGTAGGGGCGCGGGCCTGCCCCCTCACCACCAGCACAGCCTCCAACTTCGGAGTCCCCCTTCCCCAGCACCGCCCGAGGGTCTGGCCGAACACGCATGTGTTCGGACGGAACCACGGGCGGGCGCAAACTCCACCGACAGGACGGACAGGCAGGGTCAAGGAGGGCCAGATTTGGGCCACCAAATCTCTGCCGCAAAAACCGGGAGGCCAAGGCCTGCCGGTTTTTGTGGATGGCCCCCTTGAGGCTGACTGGCCGGTCTGTCGCGACCTGATCATTCCGGGGGAAGTGCGTCCGTTGAATGCGCAGCGACCGGCGGCTTCGTGAGGTCGCTGGCGGCGATCACCTCAGCCGGTGACGGTATCCCTGAAACAGGGATCGGGCCGCCCCAAGATCATCCTGGGGCGGCCCATCCTCGTCAGAGGATTCAGTCCTGGGGATCCTTCGCGCTCGGCGGGAACATCACCAGCTCCGAGACCGCGACCGGGAAGTCGAGCTTGAGGCTGAAGAACTCCGAGCCGTCCCCGTTGCGAGTGTTGCGGAACATCGCACCCACGCGCTGAAAACGGGTGCGCTCCTGGCCATCGGTATCGGTGAACTTGACGGGGACGGTGGCGACGTAGTGATTGGTCATTTGGGTTACTCCTTGTTGCGATGGGGATCACCCGGCACGGGGGCAAGAGGCCCGGTCGCAAGCGCAAATGCGGAGGGTCCGCGGCAAAGGCGTGGAAGCCGTATTTGTGCTTGCCGAAGCGCAAGCTGAGGGCACGATTGGGCCGACCCCGTGCGATCCACATCTATGAGCAAAAAGGAGAGACCCGGATGACCCTTGCCATCACGCAACCGCCACCATCCGCGTCCGCGTCCCGTCGAGCCTGGCCGGGGTGCTGACGGAGCCCGCCCGCGTGGATGCGATGTTTAGAAAAACCCCCGAGGGACGCGCAAGTTTTCAGCCTCAAGTGGGACGTCTCGACCCCTTGCGTCTTGCCCCGCTGACGATGTGCGTGAGGTGCGCACCATCCCGAGCCCATACCGATGCGGATGGGCCGCACTCTGACGGACCGGGTAGAGGGATGATGGTGCTGGCCGCCGCAGACTGCCGATCACGCGTGACCGACCGCACGCGCCATGAGACATGACGAAAGGGCCGCGCCAAGCGCGACCCCCTCTCTTCAATCCTGCGGCGCCTTCTTCGCCGGGTCCGCAACCCGCATGACCGTCAGACCTTTCGCTTCCGCCTTCTGCCCGAGGTTCAGCGCGACCCCGTTGCCGCCGAAGAGGACAACCCCCGTCGCCGCGAACTTGTCGTCGAGCATTTCGTCGTTGCACTTGAACGGTGCCGCCCGCCCATGCGCGGACCAGCGCGGATCGAAGCGCGCCTGTGCGACGCCGCGTGCCCGGGCCCACCGAGCCGCAATCATCTCTGCCCCGTGCTTGCCACCCTTGTGGCAGAGGAAGATCTCCTGGTTGCGGTTCTGCTTAATCCGTTCGCGAACCTTGTCGAGCGTGTTGAAGATCACATCGACATCTGTCCAGTCGGTGGCTCCTGAGACGATCAGGGGCACCCCCTCGACTTTCGATTTCTCGGCAGTCTCGCGGTCGTGCTGCTCCAGGAGCTGCCGCGCCTCGAAGACCGCCCCGGTCTCTTGCGCCCGGACGCTTGCGCGCGAGCCGGCTGCCGGGATGAAGGCGTGACCGGTCTCGATCTCGTAGCATTCCGCCGCAGCCTCGCTCATCACCTCGATGGCGCCGACAATCTCGCGCAGCTGCAGAAAGCGCGCCTGCGCCTCTTCGAGCGCGGTCTCGGCGATCTCCGATCCGTCGTGGGATTTTGCCAGCGCGCCGATCTTGTCGGCGGTGCGGTCGACCTCCTTGCCAAGCGCCACCTTGCGGCGCTGGAGGATCGTCGCGAGCCCATGGGCCAGCGGTTCGATTTCCGCTTCAAGCCCGGTCCCGCGCAGCTGCCCGAGCAAAGCCTCGAAGCTCTCGCGGATGATGCGGTCGGTCAGGACGTGATCCTCCGGGATCGGCAGGTGCGCGTCCCTCTCGGTCAGTCCGAAAAGCTCGATGGTCTCGTAGGTGTTTGCAGTGTTGTAAGCCATGTCTGGTCTCCAGTGTTCGTTTCCAAGGCCACCACGTGAGTGTGGGGGCATGGCCGAATGCCTGGTTTCCGAATCTGCCCGGGTCAGGGACGGCGCAGCCGCCGGCTTGCCGGGCGCAAAAGTTTTCCGCGCGCGGCACCCGACACATGCGCGCGCTTGCGCACGGGACCGCCCCGCGCCACCGGCTCCGCCCTCGCCGAAAAGTTTTGCGATCCTTGACGCGGGCTGATTTGGGGGCCATCCGGAGGATATGCTTCCGCACTCATGTGTGTGTGTTTTGACGGTAGGTTTGCCCG
>NZ_JAQIOZ010000011.1 GCF_028023675.1 Primorskyibacter aestuariivivens
GCCTTGAACTCCGGCGAATGGTTCTTCCGTTTCGACATCTCTAATCTCCTTATCGTCGAAGACCAGCAGACAACAAATCGTAGCTTACGTCAGTGTCCGAATTTCAGGGGGTAGCTCAACCGGTACGCTCGCGGTTGGTGTCATAAGTGTAGCGCAGCGCATGACCGTCCTGCTCGATCTCCAGCGCATATGAGGCAAGCGTATCGGGCAGTGTTTCAACCGGCTCCTGCAGCTCGATCACCAGTTCCTTTTGCCCCATCCGAGCCATGAGAGAGGCGGTTTTCTCGACCAGCAGCAATTCGCCCTTGGCAATCACACCAACCCGGTCGGCAATGGCTTCGGCCTCTTCGATGTAATGCGTGGTCAGGATGATGGTCACGCCCGAGCGCTTGAGATCGGCCACCACCTCCCACATCTCCTTGCGCAGCTCGACATCGACCCCCGCCGTCGGCTCATCAAGGAAGAGCACGCGCGGTTCATGGCTCAACGCCTTGGCGATCAGAACACGGCGTTTCATCCCGCCGGACAATTCCATGGTCGTGTTGTTGCGCTTGTCCCACAGGGACAGCTGTTTGAGGATTTTCTCAAGATAGGCATCATCCGGCTTGCAGCCAAAAAGCCCGCGGGTGAAACGCACCGCTTTCCACACAGTGGTGAACGGTTCCAGATGGATTTCCTGCGGAACAAGCCCAACCATCATGCGCGCCGCGCGATAGTCTGACTGGATATCATGGCCACCCACGCGCACCTGTCCGGCACTGGCATTCGTGATGCCGCAAACCGTAGAAATCAGCGTTGTCTTGCCCGCGCCGTTCGGACCCAGCAAAGCCAGAATTTCGCCTTCCTGTATGTCCAGATCCACGCCTCTGAGCGCTTCGAAACCGCCGTCATAGACCTTTTTCAGGCCGTTGATCTCAACGATGGGTGTCATGCGCGCCTCCCCTATTCGCGGTGGCAAACTAAACCAATCGGTTCAAATGGCAATGCGCAATCGCACCGGATTTGCGACATCGGCATGTCGCATCCAACCTGTCCCGTCCACCCGTGATGGGGTAGGCAAGGACATGCTTTCAGACGATCAGGACAAGCCTGGGCTTGGCATTGCCTTTATCTGCGCCGGGATTTTCGCGATTTCGATCAACGACTTGCTGATCAAGCTGCTATCGGGCGGCTATCCGCTGCACCAGATCGTGGCCACACGGTCGGCCATCGGGCTGATCTTTTCGCTGACATTCGTTCATTTCTCCGGCGGGTTCCGCATCCTGATCACGGATTGGCACCCGTTGCACCTTTTGCGGGGCCTTTTGGTGGTGATTGCCAACATGACCTTTTACGCCGCCGTTGCGGTCATGCCTCTGGCACAAGCCACAGCGCTGTTTTTCGTGGCACCTCTGTTCATCACCTTGCTGTCCATACCGTTTCTTGGCGAAAGCGTCGGGCCATGGCGGATTGGCGCGGTTGTGGTGGGTTTCCTTGGCGTTGTCGTGATGCAGCAGCCATGGGCCAGCGAGCCATTGAATGTCTCACGCGCGGCCCTGCTCCTGCCGGTGCTGGCGGCCCTCACATATGCGCTGATGCAGGTCCTGACCCGTAAACTGGGCGTCAAAAGCCGGGCTGCGGCCATGGCGGTCTATATCCAGACTATTTTTCTTTTGGTGTCCCTTGGCTTTTTCGTCATTGCCGGGGATGGCCGATATGCCGAAGGCGTCGAGGATGAAAGCATCCAGTTCCTGCTGCGGGCCTGGGTCGTTCCGCCGCCAACCGACCTTTGGACATTTGTCGGTCTGGGCTGTGCCTCGGGGATTATCGGCTATGCGCTCAGCGCCGCCTATCGGCTGGCCAATGCGGCGACCATCGCGCCGTTTGAATATCTGGGCCTGCCTTTGGCGATTTTCTGGGGCTGGGCGTTTTTTGCCGAATGGCCCAGTGCTGCGACATGGGCCGGATGTGCCTTGATCGTGGGCGCAGGGCTTGTGGTGTTCCTGCGCGAACAATTGCAGATGCGCCGCCCCAAAGGCTGGCGGCAGCGCCCGTTTCGGCGGTAGCGGTGGGCAGAAATGCCCACCCTACAGACTACATCGCGCGCACCGTGTCGATCATCAGCTGCACATTCTCCGGATCGGCATCCGGCGTGATCCCGTGACCGAGGTTGAAGATATGCGGACCCTTGCGGAACGCCTCGACGATGGCGCGGGTCTCGTTCACCAGCGCCTGACCGCCGGTGACCATATGCCTGGACGCAAGGTTGCCCTGCACACATCCATCGATCTGCACATGTTCTGCCGCCCATATGGCGTCGACCGAATTGTCCAGCGCCACGCAATCGGCCCCGGTGGCCTTGGCGAATCCCACGTATTTCTCCCCCGCCTCACGCGGGAAGGCGATGACCGGAATGCCCGGATGCTTTTCCTTCAGCGCGACAATGATGCGTTTCGCCGGTTCCAGTGCGTATTTGTCGAAATCATCGCCTTTCAGCGATCCAGCCCAGCTGTCGAACACCTTGACCACCTCGGCCCCCGCCTCGATCTGGCAGGACAGATAATCAATGGTCGCCTCGGTGATCCGGTGCAGAAGCGCCTCGAACACCGGGCGGTTCTCGTCCTTGAGCGCATGGGCCGGGCCCTGATCCGGCGTACCGCGCCCGGCAATCATATAGGTCGCCACGGTCCAGGGCGCGCCCGCAAAGCCAATGAGCGTCGTCTCTTTCGGCAGTTCCCGCGACAGGATGCGCACAGTCTCGTAGATCGGCGACAAGGTGTCGTGAATGTCAGAAGCGGGTTTGAGCGCATCGAAATCCGCCTGTGACGTGATCGTGGACAGCCGTGGCCCTTCACCGGTGACAAACCACAGATCCGCCCCCAGCGCCTGCGGCACCAGCAAGATATCCGCAAACAGGATCGCCGCATCGAACCCGTAGCGGCGAATGGGCTGCAACGTGACCTCGGCGGCAAGCTCCGGATTGTAGCACAGAGACAGGAAATCGCCGGCCTGCGCCCGCGTCGCACGGTATTCCGGCAGGTAGCGGCCCGCCTGCCGCATCATCCAGATCGGCGGGGTGGGCAGGGTTTCCCCGGCAAGGGCACGCAGGATCGTCTTGGTCGGCTGGGTCATGAAGGTCTCCGCTTGTTGCGCTGTTGGTCTCTTGCACGGGCGCGGTTGTCAAGGCGGGCGCTTGCCTCGCCCCCGGCGCGCGGCTAGGAAAGCCGCCATGACACATGCTTTGCCCTCCCCCGACGCACCGCTTAAAATCGGCACTCGTGGCTCGCCGCTGGCGCTGGCACAGGCCCACGAAACCCGTGGCCGGATCATGGCGGCGTTTGACCTGCCCGAAGAGGCCTTTGAAATCGTGGTGATCAAGACCACCGGTGACGACCGCGCTCTGATTGCGAGTGATACACCGCTCAAGGAATTGGGCGGCAAGGGTCTGTTCACCAAGGAAATAGAAGAGGCGCTGCTCTCGGGCGGGATCGACATCGCCGTGCATTCGATGAAGGATATGCCGGTCCTGCAGCCCGGTGGGCTGGTGCTGGAGTGTTACCTGCGGCGCGAGGATGTGCGCGACGCATTCGTGTCGCCCACGCTGGGCGGCATCGCAGAGCTGCCGGAAGGCGCGGTTGTGGGCACGTCGTCGCTCCGGCGGCGGGCACAATTGCTCAACCGCCGACCCGATCTGCAGGTGGTGCAGTTCCGGGGCAATGTGCAGACACGGCTGAAGAAGCTTGAGGACGGGGTGGCAAGCTGCACTTTCCTCGCCATGGCGGGGCTGACGCGGCTGGGGATGCTGGATCAGGTGCCTGCGGCGGCGATTGCGCCCGACGACATGCTGCCCGCGGTGGCGCAGGGCGCGATTGGCATCGAGCGGCGCGAGGGCGACACGGTCACCGCCGCGCTTCTGGAACCGCTGCATGACCGGGAAACCGGCGAACGGCTGGCGGCGGAACGCGCGTTTCTGGCGGCGCTGGACGGATCCTGCGAGACGCCGATCGCGGGGCTGGCGGAGCTGAGCGGCGGGATGTTGCGCCTGCGTGGCGAGGTTCTTCGGCCCGATGGGTCCGAAGTTTTGTCGGATGCAGAAACAGCACCCGTCGAAGATGGCGCGAAGCTGGGCCATGAGATGGGACGGCGGCTGCTGGAGCGCGCAGGCCCGGATTTCTTCAGCTGGCGCGGGTGACGGTGGGCAGAATTGCCCACCCTACGGCGGCCCGCAACGAAAGCGGTCCGGAATTTTTCACGAAACGCGGCGTCCTTTAGCGCTCACGTGACGATTTTGACCTGTTTCCCGCTTGCGCCAGCCTTTATCAACCGGTCTGAGAAGTTTCGGAATCGTGCCCGGTGGCGCGAAAACTCAAGGGAGACCCACGCATGAAGGTACTTGTACCGGTCAAGCGCGTGATCGACTACAACGTGAAGGTCCGTGTGAAAGCGGATGGCAGCGGTGTCGATCTGGCCAATGTCAAAATGTCGATGAACCCGTTCGACGAGATTGCTGTCGAAGAGGCCATCCGCCTGAAAGAGGCCGGCAAAGCCGAAGAAATCATTGCCGTCTCCATCGGCGTGAAGCAATCGCAGGAAACCCTGCGTACCGCTCTCGCCATGGGCGCGGATCGTGCGATCCTCGTGGTGGCCGCCGATGACGTGCATCAGGACATCGAGCCGCTGGCCGTGGCCAAGATCCTCGCCAAGGTGGTCGAAGAGGAACAGCCCGGTCTGGTGCTCTGCGGCAAGCAAGCCATCGACAATGACATGAACGCCACCGGCCAGATGCTTTCGGCGCTGATGGGCTGGAGCCAGGCGACCTTTGCCTCCAAGCTGGAGATCGAAGGCGATAGCGCGAAAGTCACCCGCGAGGTGGATGGCGGGTTGCAGACCATCGAAGTCAAGATGCCTGCGGTGGTCACCGTGGACCTGCGCCTCAACGAGCCGCGCTATGCGTCCCTGCCCAACATCATGAAAGCCAAGAAAAAGCCGCTGGATGAGAAAACCGCCGCCGATTACGGCGTCGATGTCACCCCGCGTCTGGAGATCGTGAAGACCGACGAACCCGCTGCGCGTGAAGCCGGTGAGATTGTCGGCTCGGTCGATGAGCTTGTTGCGAAACTCAAGGAAGCGGGGGCTGTGTAATGGCTGTACTTCTTTTGGCCGAAGTGAATGACGGCGCGCTGTCGATGGATGCCACCGCCAAGGCGGTCACCGCAGCGAAACAGCTGGGCGATGTGACCGTGCTCTGCGCCGGGGCCTCCGCTGCCGATGCGGCGGCAGAAGCCGCGACAATCGACGGTGTGGCGAAAGTGCTATGTGCCGAAGACTCGGGTCTGGGCCATCGTCTGGCCGAGGCCACCGCGGACCTGATCGTGGGTCTGGCCGGTGACTACAGCCATATCGTAGCGCCTGCCACGACCGACGCGAAAAACGTGCTGCCGCGCGTGGCGGCGATGCTGGATGTGATGGTGCTGACCGATGTGTCCGGCGTTGTCGATGCCGACACGTTCGAACGCCCGATCTATGCAGGCAACGCGATCCAGACGGTGAAATCCTCAGACGCGACAAAGGTCATCTCCTTCCGGACCTCGACCTTTGATGCGGCGGGCACCGGCGGCTCGGCCGCGGTGGAAAACATCGCGGGCGCATCCAATGACCTGTCCTCCTGGGTCGAAGACAAGGTCGCCGAAAGCGATCGTCCCGAACTGACCTCGGCGGGAGTGGTTGTCTCCGGTGGTCGTGGTGTCGGCTCCGAGGAAGACTTCGCGCTGATCGAGAAACTGGCCGACAAGCTGGGCGCCGCCGTTGGCGCATCCCGCGCCGCAGTCGATTCGGGCTTTGCGCCCAACGACTGGCAGGTGGGCCAGACCGGCAAGGTCGTGGCCCCGGATCTCTACATCGCCGTGGGTATCTCGGGCGCGATCCAGCACCTCGCGGGCATGAAGGACTCCAAGGTGATCGTCGCGATCAACAAGGACGAAGAAGCGCCAATCTTCCAGGTGGCCGATTACGGTCTGGTCGCAGACCTGTTTGAGGCAGTGCCGGAACTGACCGAAAAGCTCGGCTAAGCCATGCGGGATTGCCCCGCTCTTCGCTGAACCATGCAATAGGCCCATCAACTCCTGATGGGCCTATTTCGTGTCTAGTGACGTTTCTTGAGCAATCCGGACAGAGCCGCGCTGAGCGCATCCGCCGCCTCTTCATGTGCTGCGGGGCCCATAAGCTCTCGTGCGGCATTGACGTCCATGGGATCGTATACCATCCCTTCGGTTCCCGCAGACAAGGCGGCGCGGCTGACCTTGAGTTCGACAATATCGGCGACGAGCGGGCGCAGTTCCTCAAGCATGTCCCGATCCACGAAACAGGGATCTCGCATGCTGGTGTCGTCTCGCGGCGGTGGCGCGTGATCGGCAAACCAAAGCAACAGCACGGGGCTTCTGATACGCTGCAACAACAGGTGCATGCGCGCAGTCCAGGCCTGTTTCAATTCATCGCGCACCATGGCAAACCGGTCCGGGCCAATATATTGCAGTTTGGTCAGCATGTGGCGCGTAAAGTGGAATTCCGTAAAATCCACCTCTCGATAGATTGCCTGAAGCATCGTGGAGGCTTTTACAAACCGGTCATTGCGCCGGGGGTGCACCGAATAAAGACGGTTGGACATGTTTTGCGCCCCCATGATTTGCACCACCGTCGCGCGCGCGCGATTGGCGGCATCCATGAGTTCCGTATCGTTGACGAATGCGTCTATCCCGGCATTCACACAGCCGAAATTCACACAGACCGCGCCAATACGATCCTCTGCCAGATCCGGGAATGGTCGCTCAATGAATTTTCCATAGGTCTCCGTTCCGCCGAGCATCGCGACATAATCGCCCTCAAGCCGCCTGCGCGGACCGCGAAACACCAGACGTGACTTGCCATACCGGCACGGAAGATAGTCGGGGGCCGCGCCCCCGGGATTTGCAAAGGTCATAACACCCACCAATTTCTTTTCACCCGAGGCCAAATTCGCGTGATTCCCTTGCCAAATGCCTAAATGTCGGATTTGCCGCGAGTTTTAGACAGCTGCTGCGGAGGTCCTGCCCTTGCACGCAGGCGGTGAAGCTGCCTATTGTCGGCGCGAAACCTATGGGGGCCAGAGATGGACATTCAGACAATCGGCGTCATCGGTGCGGGCCAGATGGGCAACGGGATCGCGCATGTCATGGCGCTTGCCGGCTACGATGTGCTGATGACGGATATCTCGGATGACGCGCTCAAGGCCGCCGTGGCGCGGATCGACAAGAATATCGAACGGCAGGTGTCCCGGGGAAAGGTATCCGCAGAGGACAAGGCCGCAGCGATGGCGCGCATCCGCACAACGCTGACCCTGACAGATCTGGGCCAGACGGACCTTGTGATCGAGGCGGCGACAGAACGCGAAACCGTGAAACAGGCGATTTTCGAAGACCTTGTTCCGCATCTGAAACCAACGACGATCCTGACCTCCAATACCTCGTCAATCTCGATCACGCGGCTGGCAAGTCGTACGGATCGCCCGGAGAAATTCATGGGGTTCCACTTCATGAACCCTGTGCCGGTGATGCAGCTTGTGGAATTGATCCGCGGGATCGCCACCGACAAGGAAACCTATGAAGCCTGTCTGGCCGTCGTGGAGCGGCTTGGCAAAACCGCAGCCAGCGCCGAGGATTTCCCGGCTTTCATCGTCAACCGCATCCTGATGCCCATGATCAATGAAGCCGTCTATACGCTGTATGAGGGCGTGGGTAATGTCCGCTCCATCGATCAGGCGATGAAGCTGGGGACCAACCACCCGATGGGGCCGCTGGAACTGGCCGATTTCATTGGGTTGGACACCTGCCTTGCGATCATGAATGTGCTGCATGACGGGTTGGCGGATACCAAATACCGTCCCTGCCCATTGCTCACCAAATATGTCGAGGCCGGATGGCTGGGACGCAAGTCGCAGCGCGGGTTTTATGACTACCGTGGTGAGGAACCCGTTCCCACCCGGTGAGCCGGGCCAAATTTCTTACAAGAAATTTGCAAATTCCGTGAACGGAATTTGGTGACTGCGGCGATGTGCCGGTTCAGTTCCCGAGGCTGAGCGTGTGGCTGCGCAACCATTCCATCATCTCGCGCGGTTTTGTGCCCCATTTCCGGATTTCTTCGGCTGTGATGGGCTCCCCGATAATCGGGGATTGCGGGCGTTTGCAGGAATGAACCACTTCGTGCAGCAACAATCCCTGCCGCAGGGTGGCTGAAATGCGGTTGGCTATCTGGTAGACACGCGAATTCTGGCCCGGGAAATGGATCGGCACCACCGTTGCACCGGAGCGCGTGATCATCTTGGCTGTAAAGGGGTTCCACACGGCTTCAACCGCATCGCCAAAAAGCGTCTCAGACGCCGCGACCACACCGGACGGGAACAGCGCAATCACGCCACCATTCTTGAGGTGGTCCATGGCCCTCTGGCGCATGGCAAGGCTTTCCTCGCGGGCGTTTTCCTCATGCGGAAACGGCACTGGAATCATGAATTGTTCGATCTCCCGCACACCGGTCAAAAGGTTCCGGGTCAGGATCTTGTAATCGGTTCGCACCCGGCCGATCAGTTCCGCAAGCACCATTCCGTCCACCAACCCATGAGGGTGGTTGGCCACAACAATCACAGGACCTTCTGCAGGAATGCGCGCAATCTGCTCTTGCGGCGTGAGCAGGTCGATTTTCATCAGGCCCAAGGCCTGAGACCAGAACGCCTGCCCCTCGGCGGGGCCCATACGCTCGAACCGGCGGACAAGACGCAAGAGCGGTAGTTTGCCGGTCATCCACTCCATCGCGCGGATCGTGTTGGCTTTCCACGGGTTGGTAAAGGTATTGGCATAGGACAGCTTGCGCTTGTCATAGGGGACCGGTTGGCTCGCCGTTTGGTCGGCCCGGTCGGCGCCTGATTGCGAGGTGTCCACCATTCTACGTCGTCTGCGTCCTGTATCGCGGGTCATCTGACCCTAGCATTCTTCTCCGAACTTGTCCGCCACAAGCGCCTCGACCGCATCAGCCAGCGCCTCGGCATCCGGGCCAGAGGTTTGGACCTCAATAGTGGTTCCTTTGGACGCTGCCAACATCAAAAGCCCCATGATGGAATCGCCGCCAGCGCTCATGCCGTCGTTCGAAACCTCGGCACTGGCATCAAAGCCTTCCACAACCTCGACCAGTTTGGCCGAGGCGCGGGCATGAAGACCTTTTTCATTCACGATCTTCATCGAACGGGTCACGGTGTCAGTCATATGTCTCTAGTCCGGGGAAATGTTCAGGCTGTCAATATACTTGCGCCCCGCCTCGGTGGCGCGGCGCACCGCATCCGCGACGCTCAATTGGCGGGATTTGGCCAGTTTGATCAGCATCGGGAGATTGGCCCCATAGAGGATCCGGCGATTGTCCGGCGCACAGGCCCGCAAGGACAGGTTGGAGGGCGAGCCGCCGAACATATCCGTGACGATCACCACGCCGCCGCCCTGATCAACGGCATCGGCCGCTTCGCAGATTTCCGCCTGTTTGTCGGCCCGCACATGTTCGGGTTCGATCGCAATGGCGCGAATACCGGGCTGCTGCCCGACCACATGTTCGACCGCGGCCAGGTATTCCTTGGCCAGCCCGCCATGCGCCACGATCACGATTCCGATCACGGTCAGCCATTCCTCGCATTGTTATTGTCCGGGGCGATCAATCCATCGCCGCTTGGATCAAGGGCACGGCGCTCCAGTTCTCGATGCCTAATTGACACCTGCCAGCCCTCATGTGCAAGCCCATCTGCAACGGTTTCAGCCATCGCAACCGAGCGGTGCTTGCCCCCGGTACATCCAAAGCCCACCGCAAAATGCGCTTTGCCTTCGCCACGGGCAGCGGGCAATTGAAACAACAGCAGGTCAAGCACCTTTGCCCGGAAAGGCGCAAAGCAGTCATCCTGTTCGATATGTCGCGCGACTCGGGCATCAAGACCGGTCAGTTCGCGCAAATCGGGCACCCAGTGCGGATTGTCGAGAAACCGGCAGTCGAACACAACATCTGCGCCTCGGGGCAACCCACGTTTGTAGGAAAAGGACTGCACCGAGACCGCCATTCCGTGGGCCGCATTCGTCGCGAAAAACCGCTGCAACTCGATCCGCAATTCATGCGGCGACAGCTCGGATGTGTCGAGCAGGATGGTTGCGTGATCGCGAACCGGGGCCAGAAGTTCAAGTTCCCGCGCAATGCCCGTTTCCGGGGTTCCATCGGGCGCAAGCGGGTGTCGTCGGCGCGTTTCGGAATACCGCGCCTGAAGTACGTCCGGAGCCGCGTCGAGAAACACGAGATCCGCCGCCGCCCCCAAACGGTTGGCAAGTTCCGCCAGCAGGCCAACCAGAGCGGCAGGTGAAAAGTCCCGCGTGCGCACATCGATACCAAGCGCCATATCGCGTCCGGTCTCGCCGCTTTCGAACAAACGCGGGACAAGCGACAGAGGCAGGTTGTCGATGGTCTCGAACCCCAGATCTTCCAGAACGTTCAGCGCAGTCGAGCGTCCGGCCCCTGATGGTCCGGTCACCAATGTCAAACGGCGTTCCGCCTTTGGATCCTGTGGCATGGTTTTTGACGTCCTGATCATGCGCGTCGACCATGCATCACATATTGCCGGATCGCTGCGGGAAAACAGGACTGCGCAACATTGTGAAGCAAAGGCATGTCTACCCCCAAGAGGCGCGTGCTACGAAAGGGGGGAAGCCGGTCGGTTTCGCTCTTGTCCAGGTCAACCACGAGGCAGAGTTTTGTCGGCCCGGCAGCGTTTGCGTTCAACAACCCGACCGCGCGGGCCTCGATCATACCGGACAATGCGTTGGGACAATCTGCAACAACATGGTCTCCGGACCGTGACAGACAGGTCCGGTCATCTGCAACCAGGTCTGCTCCCATCGCCATGAGATTCAGCGCAAGCGTTGATTTCCCGGCCCCCGACACCCCCAGAACAAGCACGCCGCGACCATCAAAGGCCACGGCGCTTGCATGGATGATCTGCTCTGACCCCGGTGCGGACAAGGATCAGACCGGCAAACCGACGACGAAACGCGCGCCCAAGGGCTCAGACGTCACATCGGCTTCGGTCGGGCGGATGTTTTCGGCCCAGATCACCCCGTCATGGGCTTCGACAATCTGCTTGGAGATCGCAAGGCCAAGGCCGGAGTTGTTGCCGAAATCAGTCTCTGGCCGATGCGAATAGAAGCGTTTGAAAATCTTCGACAGTGCCTCGTCCGGTATGCCCGGACCGGTATCCTCGACCACAACGAGCACGCGATTTTCCCTTTGCCGCGCCCAGACGCGAATGGCGTCGCCATCTTCGCAAAAGCTGATCGCGTTGGTGATCAGGTTGACAAAAACCTGCGCCAACCGCGCCTCAAGACCGTGAATATGGATCGGTTTATCGGGCAGGTCGGTGATGAACTCGATGCCTTTGGTCTTGGCGTCTTCGCCAAGGTATTCAGCGAGATTGCCAACCATATCCAGAAGATCAAAGCGCGATTGCTCTTCCTTGACCAACTCGCTGTCCAGCCGCGACGCGTTGGAGATGTCGCTGACCAGCCGGTCAAGACGGCGCACGTCATGGTCGATCACATCGAGAAGCTTTTCGCGGTGATCCTCCCGCTTGACCATACGCAGGCTGCCTACGGCAGAGCGCAGCGATGCCAGCGGGTTTTTGATCTCATGCGCGACATCGGCCGCGAATTGCTCGTTGCCATCAATCCGGTCGTAGAGCGCAGATACCATGCCGCGCAAAGCGCCCGACAATCGCCCGATTTCATCAGGGCGCGCGGTCAGATCAGGGATGCGGATGCGTCCGCCCGCGCTTTTGCTTCGGTCGCGGTCCCGACCGATTTCGGCGGCATCCGCAAGGTCCGAAATCGGATTGGAAATCGTGGAGGCCAGAACCAGCGATAGCCCGATGGACACCAGCGTCGCCACGATGAACATCTGCAAAACGCGTTCCCGCTCGGAACGGACCAGACGGTCAATTTCGCCCGAGGCAGACACCAGCGCGACCGCGCCAACAACGCGATCCCCCTGAAAAATCGGCGTGCTGACCGAGAATACGGTGCCACCGTCAGGTGCCGACGTCGTCTGAACCCCGTTCTTGCCTTCTAGGCTTGGCTTGATCATGCGGGACAGTTCAGCTTCGAATTCGACGCGCGCCTCTTGCTCGGACGGGCCGGTCACAATGCCCGCAACCGCGCCCCAGATCCGGGCCAGCAAGTCCGTGATCAGCGTATTGCCTGTTTCCTCCTGTGGAGTGTTTTCCGCGAGCGGAGTCGCCTTGGTCCGGCCAATGATGGTGCTTTCGGGGTCAAAGACCAGCACCTCGGCACCGCGTCGCAAGTCAATCCCGTCCAGCGTCGCCGCAACATTCACTCCGTCGCCGGTCGCAAGATTGACTGGCGCGCTGCCGGGCAGCTGCGCCTCGAACACATCGGCGATCAGCTCCACCTCGGCCACCAGACCGGCCGCGCGCTGCGTGGCCAACCCGTCACGAGACGAATTCAGGTAGAGAATTCCCCCCACAAGAACGTTCAAAGCGATCAGGTTGAAGGTGATGATCTTGCGAGTCAGCGGAGACGAGCGCAAGGCCAGCAACCCGCCCCTGCGCTTTCGACTGTCCTGCAGCTCTTTTTCAACAGTGCCATCGGGCGCGACCCAGTCGTCACCCAGAACGACATCACCGCGCCGCTTGGAGCCTGCGTTCTGCACGCTCATCTCCTCAACCAGAGCCATTACTCTTCGTTGTAACGGTAGCCGATACCATACAGCGTTTCGATCGCCGAAAACTCGGGATCGACGCTGCGCATCTTTTTGCGAAGCCGTTTGATATGGCTGTCGATGGTACGGTCATCGACATAGACCTGATCATCATAGGCCACATCCATCAGCTGATCGCGGGATTTTACAAAACCCGGCCGTTGCGCCAGCGCCTGAAGCAAAAGGAACTCCGTTACGGTCAGCGACACTTCCTGACCTTTCCAGGTCACCGCATGGCGCAGCGGATCCATCCGCAATTCGCCGCGTTCCATGACCTTGGTTTCCTCGGTTTCGCCGACCGCGCCGGTTTCCATCGCGTCCTGACGACGCAGAAGGGCGCGGATACGTTCCACCAGCAAACGCTGCGAAAACGGTTTCTTGACGTAGTCATCCGCCCCCATCCGCAGGCCTAGAACCTCGTCAATCTCGTCATCCTTGGAGGTGAGGAAAATGACCGGCATGGTGGTTTTCTGGCGCAGGCGCTGCAACAGGTCCATCCCATCCATGCGCGGCATCTTGATATCAAGCACAGCCATGTCGGGAAGTTTCTTGTTGAACGCGTCCAGCGCGGATTGACCGTCGTTATAGGTTTCGACCTCAAAGCCCTCGGCTTCGAGTGTCATGGAAACCGATGTCAGGATATTCCTGTCATCGTCCACAAGGGCGATCTTAGACATTTTGCCTGTCCTTATACTGCTCTGCTGCATTATTTTTTCCTTACTATGCCTTGATTTCGCCGTGCCAATCAATCCCAAACTGCGAATCGCCCACGCGTGACGCATCAATGGAAGCGGAAAAATCCTTAGGAATGGCTAAATTGCCTCACCTTTCGGCACCCATCCGCCCATCACGAAATTTGATTGCGCTAAACGTATACTTGGTGGCGCTAACTGTGCGTTTGCGTCCTGTTCACCATCGCAACCGACATGTTAAGACCCGATCACCGGGACCGTTTACGGGGCCCGGCGATGGAGTGTTTCATCATCTGACTGAAGACAACCGCCCAGTATTGCGCGCGGACACAGGAGACAAGAAATGGCATTTGGACGGGTAAACCCGCAGTTCCGGCTTGAAGATCAAGGGATCGAAGGTCTGGGCAATGTCTATTATAACCTCATGGAGCCCGCGCTGATCGAAGAGGCGCTTCAGCGGAAAGAAGGCGCGCTGGGCCAGGGCGGGGCGTTCCTTGTCTCGACCGGCAAGTTCACCGGCCGTTCCCCCAAAGACAAGCATATCGTCAAGACCGACAGTGTTGCCGACAGCATCTGGTGGGAAAACAACGCCGAAATGTCGCCCGAAGGGTTTGACGCGCTTTACCAAGACATAATCGCCCATATGAAAGGGCGTGACTACTTCGTGCAGGATCTCGTCGGCGGTGCTGACCCGGCACATGCCATCGACGTGCGCATGGTCACCGAACTGGCCTGGCACGGGCTTTTCATCCGTCACATGCTGCGTCGCCCGGAACGCGAGGAACTTGATGAGTTCACCGCTGATTTCACCGTGATCAACTGCCCGAGCTTCCAGGCCGACCCAGAGCGTCACAACTGCCGTTCGGAAACCGTGATCGCGATGAATTTCGACCGCAAGCTGATCCTGATCGGCGGGACGGAATACGCGGGCGAGAACAAGAAATCCGTGTTTACCCTGCTGAACTACCTGCTGCCGGAAAAAGGCATCATGCCGATGCACTGCTCCGCCAACCACGCCGTCGGCAACCCGGTCGACACTGCTATCTTCTTTGGCCTGTCCGGCACCGGCAAAACCACGCTGTCGGCTGACCCGGCGCGGGTTCTGATCGGTGATGACGAACATGGCTGGTCGGATCGCGGCACCTTCAATTTCGAGGGTGGATGCTATGCCAAGACCATCAACCTCAACGCCGAGGCTGAGCCGGAAATCTATGCCACCACGTCCAAGTTTGGCACCGTGATCGAAAACATGGTTTATGATCCCGACACCAAGGAACTGGATTTCGAGGACGACTCTCTCACTGCGAATATGCGCTGCGCCTACCCGCTGGAATACATTTCCAATGCGTCGAGCACGGCACTGGGCGGGCATCCGAAAAACGTGATCATGCTGACCTGTGACGCGTTTGGCGTGCTGCCCCCGATCGCGCGGCTGACCCCGGCGCAGGCGATGTATCACTTCCTGTCGGGCTTCACCTCCAAGGTGGCAGGCACCGAACGTGGCGTGACCGAACCGGAACCCACTTTCTCGACCTGCTTTGGCGCGCCCTTCATGCCGCGCCGCCCCGAAGCCTATGGCAACCTGCTGCGCGACAAGATCGCCAAGCACGGTGCCACCTGCTGGCTGGTCAATACCGGCTGGACCGGCGGCGCCTATGGCACCGGCTCGCGCATGCCGATCAAGGCAACCCGTGCGCTGCTCACCGCGGCACTGGACGGCACTCTGGCCGAAGCCAAATTCCGCAAGGACCCGAATTTCGGCTTTGATGTTCCGGTGGATGTGCCGGGCGTGCCCGAGGTTCTGCTTGATCCGCGCCGCACCTGGGAGAACAAGGACGAGTATGACGCACAGGCCGCCAAGCTGGTGCAAATGTTCGCCGATAATTTCGAGCAATATGTGCCCTTTATCGACGACGACGTGAAAGCGGCGGCCATCGGCTGATCCGACTGCACCGAAAAAACGAAAAACCCCCGGCGCAAAATGGCACCGGGGGTTTTTTGATGTCCGGACGGTGTGGGCGTGTCTCACCTCGCCCTTAGATATCCGGCAACGGGATCAGCTTATGAAATCAGCATATCCTCAGGCGACACGCCACGCTCCAGTGCGGAGATAAACCACGCGGGTTTGCGGCCACGGCCGGTCCAGGTCTGCGATCCGTCGTCGGGATTGCGATACTTGGGTGCGGAGATCTTGCCACCTTTGCCCGTTGTCAGGTCGGACAGCGAAAAACCCATTTCCGCGGCCTTGGCTTCCAACGCGGCAAGCGCCTCTTTTTTCCTGCGATCTTCGAATGAAGATATCGCTTTGGTTACGTCTTTTTGCAGTTGCTTGAGCTCTTTCAGAGACAAGCTATCAAGATTGAAATCGGTCATTATTGCTCCCTTGAGTGTTAGTAATAATGGCCACAGCTAATTCAGCCTTGAGAATCAGTCAAATTCTTTCGCATTTACCTATGGTTAACGGGAATTCCTTGTTCTGGTTGGCGTCAATATTTCTAGCCATAGTTGCAATTTCAAAATCGCATGACGCGAATTAGAAGCAAAATCCGCTGTTCTGAATCAGGAGTGTGCCGGGTTTCCGATCCAGTAATTTAGGCGCCGCCGCTTCAGGAATTCAAGCCTTGGTGAATTCCGATCCGCAACTCCCGGATCAGAATAGCACCTGAGCCTGTCATGCATTTCGACCGGCAGACCATCCAACGCATTCGCTCGCGGATGCGCGATCGGCTACACGTCAAGGACGATCTTGCCAAACAAACCGCCGCGTTCCACAGCCTCATGTGCGCTCACGATATCGGCGAGCTTGTACCTCGCCTGAATATTGCCTTGCAGCCAGCCGTCCGAAAGTCCGTCGGTAATCTCGTTGATTGCGACCTGACGAAAGTCACAGGGTTGTTCCGAGCCGGAAATGAAATGCACTGTCAAACCGTGTACCTGGAACATCAGAACGGGAACGCGCGGGAACATGTCTTCCACAGATCCCACCACCACGACACGGCCATGTTTGCGAACATATTGCGTGTAATCGGCGCAATTGGCGCCAAAATTCAGATCAATGGCACAGTCAAACCCCGTCGGTCCCGCCTCGGCCTTGAACAGATCGAGCGCGTCGGGATCCGTGTAGCGCAGCGTTTGATCCGCACCCACGGCCCTGGCTGCCGCGGCCTTGGCGTCGTCGCTCACGCTTGCCACGACCCGTGCGCCGCGCCGCTTCAGGAATTGGATGGCGAACTGACCCACCATTCCGCCGCCGCCCTGAACAAGCACGGTTTGTCCCCGCACATCACCCAGCACCGAAACCGACCGGTGCCCGGTCAGCGCGGGCACGCCCAGCGCCGCGCAGATGTCATATTGTCCATCCGGGAGGTTCGCAGGCACCGGGACGGTTTGACGGGCGGGCAGTACGGAATATTCCGCCGCCGTCCCAAAGGGGCGTTTCCATTGCGCATTCCAAAGCCAGACCAGATCACCCTCCTTGCGGTCCATCACCCCCTGCCCCACAGCTTCGACATAGCCGTAGCCATCGGAATGCGGGATCACGATGGGAAACATCCGATTGCGTCCGGTTTCACCGGCCCGGCGCTTCACATCCGCAGGGTTGATACCCGAGCCTGCGATGCGCACACGGACTTCGCCCGGCCCCGGGAGGCGCGCATCGAATTCGTCAACGGCAAGCACGGTCTTGGCATGGCCGGTCTGGGTGTAAAAAGCTGCAATCATCTTGTTGCTCCGGATAAGGGGCGCCACGCGGCGCGGCTAAGGAAGGGATCAGGCACAGATTTCGCGAAACCGCATGAGTTCACGAAACAGGTAGAGCCCCTGATGAGAGGTGTGGTGATCAATCTCGATGCTGGGTCGGTTGCGCAGAACCTTGGTGGCATTCACATCGCGTGCGACCTGTTCGAAACGCGCCACATCTTCGGTGATGACGCTGACGGCCAGTGCCGTGTGCCCCTGCTTTTTCAGCGTTGAGCGGTTGAACAAGGCAACGACATCTTCATCGGCGCGGTAGGGCCGCAAGGCGCAGACCGGATAGGGCATTTCCTCAAGCAAAAGCGCGTCGTCATCGCTGGCCTGAACCAGAAGCACGTCCTTGTCATAGAGCACTTTGGAGCCGCCGATGCGCATATCCGTCACACGGCGCGCGTCGGAGGCCAGCCGTCCGATATCGGTATTGGGATCTTGCGGCGCACCACGGGTCAACGCGTCAGCCCCGGCCACAAGGCGCGCGGTGAGTCCCGCCATCATGGCTTCGGGCACAAAGACCTTCTTGGTCGAATAGCAGCGATTGCCCCGGTCCTCAGCCACGCCTTTCAACACGATCTCGGCTGCATGGTCCGGGTCCGCATCGTCCAGCACGATGGCGCCTGACCGCCCCGACAGAAAGGCGATCTTTTTGTGCGTGAGCGCCACGTCCGAGGAGCCGTAGATCGTCTGCAACGTGGCATCGGCGCCGTAAATCACCGATTGCGCGGTATTGCCGATCAGCTTGGCGGTTAGCGCTGTCGCATCCTCAGCCCCGGTGTCGATATAGAGCAGGTCCGGCACCTGTAGCCCGTATTCCATGACCTTGCGCAGGAACAGAACCGGCGCGAGCGGCTCGTATTTGCTGCCCTTGGCAATGGTCCGCGATCCCGACAACATCATATGGCTGAGCGCCAGCGGCCCCAACGCGCTGGCATCGCCCGCCAGAACCAGCGTCGAGGTCAACCCGCCGTGCCACAGCCCCCGCTCTGAGCGGTAGCCATCCGGCCCCCGTGTGCCCAGTTGCGAAACGAATTGCGGCAGCTCGGCCAACCACGCGTTGAGCCGTGCCATGGACTCGCCCAGATAGGAACGGGCACAGCCAACGCGGGCCGAAATCAGGTCCATATCCTCGTCGGTGATCCAGTCAGCGTTGCGCCCGATCTCGGACAAGACCTCGACCACGCGCCCGATATCGTTTGCAGGGCGATTGCGCGCGGATTTCAGCGCCATCGCAATGTCGCGCGGCGCGGCCGGCGGTATGGTCCAGCCGTCGAAGTCAAAGCTGTCTCGCACCGGTTGCGACCGGTTGCCGATAATGGCGGTGATGTCGTGGCGCTGGATGGTGGGGCTGATCTGGTTCATACCGCCACCTCGGTCGAGGCACAGCCCCGTTGCAGGCGCGCCATATCTTCAAACCTTGCGATGTCGCTCAGGCGCGGGGTGGTCTGGCCGCAACTGCACGGCCCGGTGTGGATCACTGCTTCGTCGCCCACAACATAGCGCAGATACCGGCTGCCCCCGCGCGTGGCGGTCACCACGACAATGCCGCGCTCGCCATCCGCCAGGGGCAGGCGTGTTTCGGGGTCCACCACCTCGGTATGGACAGGCCCGCCGGTCAGGTGCAGACCACCATGCTGGCAGCGCACGGCAGCGATCCCCACCTCGGCGGCCCCGTACCATTCGACGATCTGGATCGGCGGCTTGCCCGCCATTTCGGTCGCCTCATCCAATTGCTGGCGCAGGTCGAAATCACCCGAAGTAGCGGCCCCGGCTGTGATCACCGTGCGGATGTTCTCGCCGATCACATTGTCAAAGTCGTGCTCCAGCAGGTCGGCGATGGTTGCCCCCTTGGACACCGCGCCGGGCGTAAACGGCGGCGCCGCAAGGCAAGTGAAATTGCCCAATGTGCTGAACCCAAGCGTCAGTTGCGCAAGGACCTGTTCGGGCGTGGTGGCCGTATGATGGCGGTTCAGGACCAGCGACCCGAGCATCGGGAAAGCATCATTGATGAACCGTCCCGCGGAGTGGGTGGCGGCAAAACAGTTGAAGATGCGTGCAAAACCCGTCGGATCAGCCCCTGCCGTCAGGCGCGGAAGCGTCTCGCGGTAGTTGATCCAGTCGGCCTCGGTATACATCGAGAGTTTCGGCGCATTTCCGGAACTGGAACTGGTTTGCGAGATGCGTACGATGCGGTCTGCCTCGTCAAATCCGGCAACGCTTCCATCACGGATCGCGGCTGTCAGGCTGTCGGCCAGAATGGCCTGCGGACCCGCCGCGCTCACCTCGGCAGAGGTCATGAGCGGGACATCGGTGAAGTTGCGAATGGCCGCAGACTCGGGCAAACCGGCACGAGTCATCCTTTCGCGGTGGAAACTGCACATGGCATGGCTTTCCCGCGCATAGTCCAGCAGCACAGGAGGATAGGTTTGGGCGGCTTGGGTCATGTCAGTGCTCTTTTCAGGAAGTCTTGGAAATTCAGGCCTTGGCCGGTCTGCGGCGGGCGGCTTTTAGAGAGTTCGGCCCGCGTGATATGATCGCTCAGGCGCGGGCCGGAATCTGCCGCCATACTGTCCAGAAGGCTGGGCGTGCGGGCCGCCGGGCAAAGCGGGAAATCCGGCGGCAGCAATAGCGACAACGCCTTGAGTGGGCTCTCCGTATCGGCGTCAATCCGGGCGAGCCAGGTCTCGTAAGGGACAAGCGCGACCGGCGCGCCGGCCTTGGACAATTCATCGGCAAGCTCGCGCATGGACAGGGCATGTTCACCCACAAGGTGCAGCGCCTCAGCCTCGGATGTGCCGTGCAACACGGTGCCGACGATTGCGCCCGCCACATAATCCACCGGCGCAATCGACAGTCTGATCCCAATATCGGGCAAGGCACCGATGCGGATGGAACCGGTGATGAAATGGGTCAGGAAATCCGCCGGGTTGCCATGGCCCGTCTGGCTGTCCCAACCGATCAGACCGGGGCGGTAGATGGTGTTCTGAAGCCCGTCTCTCTCGGCCTCATGCAGCATCAGCTCCGCCGCAAGCTTGGTCTGGCAATAGCCCTGCGCCGCAGAAAACGCGCCGATCCGAGGCCGCGTGTCTTCGGTCACCTCGCAGCGGTTGAACGCGTGGGGCGAGAACACCGCAACGCTGGAGACGTGGTGCATCCGCATACCAAGGCTCGCGAGATGTAACAGGTGGCGCAGCGACATCACATTGGCGCCGCGTGCCTGAATGTAGCGGTCGGTAAAATTCACCCGTGCGGCACAGTTGATGATAGTGTCCGCCTGGGCAATCCGCGGCAAAAGCCCCGGGGTGTCCTGTACCGGCCGACTCAGGTCATGGGCCAGCACCTGCAACCCTGAGAGGTTCAGCCCCTCGGCTCCGGTCTTGGCAAGCGCCTCCAGAACCCTTTGCAGGGCGGTGTCATTGTCCGCGGCGCGGGTCAGGCAGGTGATGCGCGGCCCACCATTGCGTAAAAGCGCCGCCAACACATGGACGCCCAGAAACCCGGTCGCCCCGGTCAGGACAATGTGCTGCACCGGCGCGCCTTCGGAGACGGGTGTAAACACGAACCCCTGACCCAACTTGGCGTCCGCCGCGATTTTGCCGTCGAACCCCTGCGCGCCCTGTTGCAACATCTGAAGCGTGACGGCGCGTTTCTGCCCGGTTGATATCAATGTTTGCATGTCTTCATTCCGTCCTGTTTGCGGGCGCAGCGCCCTAGCGAATGATCTTGCCGGTGGCCGTTTCCGCGATGGCGTCCACGAACTCGATGGCGCGCGGGACCTTGTTCCTGGACAGTTGCCCGCGCAGGTGCTTGAGAAGCCCGACCTGATCGATGTCGACGCCCTCGGCGGGGACAACCTTGATCTTGATCGCCTCTCCCGCAGACGGGTGCGGCATGCCATAGGCCGCGCTTTTGACGACCCCGGGGAAGGCATTGACCGCGATCTCGACCTCGGTCGGCACGACGTTTTCGCCATTCACGATCACGATGTCCTTGAGCCGCCCCGACACATAAAGCTGCCCGTCCCGGAAGCTACCCAGATCACCGGTCATGAAATAACCATCGGAAAAGGATTTCCGCGTGGTCTCCGGATCGTCGAGATAGCCCTGCATCATGGACGGAGCACGAACGGCGATCTCGCCCGCACCGCTGGCATCATGGTTGAGGATCTTGACCTCGACCTCCGGCACAATGGCCCCCGACGATCCGGGCGGCGTCAGCGGTGTGCCAGGCTGGTCCATGGTGGCGAGGATGTATTCCGAACAGCCATAGCCATTGCGGACCTCGATCTGCGGATGGTTTTCCGTAATCTTGCGAATGGCCGCCACATTGGCCGGAGCGCCCCCTGTGATGATCCGGCGCAAATTGCTCAGATCAAAGCCACGGATATCACCGGCGGCAAGTGCAGACAGGACCGGCGGCGGCGCATGCATGAGCTGGATGTTGTGATCTTCCAGCATGTGCAGCGTTTCGGGGTAGGAAAAGCTGGTCAGTACGGTTTCGCATGCGGTCAGGCTCCCGGTCAGGATCACCGCCACCTGGCTCCAGACATGGTAGATCTGGTTGACCGACAGAACCTTGTCACCGGCTGAGAGGCCAAAACATGTGGAGGTGTTTTGTGCGGCGGCCAGCAAGCTGCGATGGGTGTGCACGATACCTTTCGGCAAACCGGTGGTGCCGGATGAGAACACGATGGACGCGGTATCCTCTGCATCCGGTTCGGCCCAGATCGGTGTATCAGACGACAAGACGCGGAGGTTCCGGACATTCGGACCGCAATCGTCATCGGCAAAGAAGGCCACCGGGGCCAGATCGCCATGATACGCCGACGTGATCTTGTCCAGACGGTCGGCCGCAAAGATATGCGCCTTGGCTTCGGCCCGCTTCAATGTCTGATGTAGCTGTGCGCCGTCCAGGTCCCCAATGGCCACCGGCACAGCGCCCAATTTCCAGATTGCCCAGAAACTGGCCCATGTCCAGCGCGAGGCCGTCATGCTGATGACAACCCGATCCTGTGCGCCAATGCTCGCCTTTCGCAATTCCAGCGCAATACCATCGGAAATCCGCGCCAATTCCAAAAACGTAACGGCACCTTCCTTATCATGAAGGATATTTCTCTGTCCATGCGCTTCAATTGCTGAGCGCAAGGCCTGCGGGATCGAATTTAATTGGGTCATCTGCCACTCCTGATATTCATATTTTCCGCCAATTCCATTTCAGATCACGCGGCCAAAAGAAGTGTGTCGTTAATTGCGCTCATGAGATCGCCAAACGTGTGGACCTGAATGCTTTCATCGTAAAGAAGCGCCTCACCGAGCGCTTGCTCGATGCGCAACTGAACGAACATCATGTCACTGGAATCCAATCCGATTTCGTCCCGCAGGTTCGAAGCGTCGTGGATTTCTGACACAGGAAACGCCACCAGCTCTGCGATGCGTTCCTTGATCCAGTTCTCTGAAATTGTTTCGGCGTACATTTTTTCCTGCCCCGATGTGGATTAAAGACAACAAGAAAATACGATACCGCCCGCACAACCGTCAATTGTATCAAGTGCTGTATTCCACCTCGGGACAAAACACTATTGATGTCGATATTCTGTGACATTCGGCTAATTCAAATTTTGTTTTGAGGCCTCAAATATGAGCAGGGCAGCAAGATAATTTCCGCCGGCAGAGTTTTTCAATGTCAGGACGGGCGGAAACGTTGATGCCAGACAAACCCGATTCGAATGCCCATGCTGCAAAACGACATGACCGGGGCAGCTTGGGTTGCTGCCCCGGTCACCAAACCTGCTCGATATTTGCTGGCGTCAGATTGTGGCGAACATCAGCCGTGCGCCCAACCCCATGAAACAGGCCGCAAAGCCATAGCGCATGGCGGTCAGTGTTTTGGGCTGGTTGAGGATCCGGTCACGGGCAAAAGAGGCGCCAAGCCCATAGACCACGAACACAGCAAAGGTGATCAGCGTGAACACCGCCCCCAGACCCAGCATATCGGCCGTGGGTGTGGCACTGTCCCGGGTGATGAACTGCGGCAGGAATGCCAGAAAGAACATCGACAGTTTCGGGTTCAGGATGTTGATCAGAACGCCCTTCGTTGCGATCCCGACAAATCCCGGCGTCTCTTCATGACCCACTTCGAATTTGCTGCGGTCCTTCAGGGTCAGCCAGGCAAGGTAGACGAGGTAACAGGCGCCTGCGTATTTCAGCAGGTTGAAAAGTGACGGGCTTGTCTGGAGGATGGCGACAAGGCCCAGCACTGCGGCCGCGAGATGCGGCAAGGTGCCCAAAGTCCCGCCCACAGCCGCGGCAAAGGCCGCCCTGCGCCCCCCCGATATGGCGCAGGCCAGGGTGAATACCACGCCGGTGCCGGGGGAAATGCAGACGATAAGGGCTGTGAGCAGAAACTCGGGGCTCATGGTGACGTCTTTCTCTTACAGACCAAGGGTCTCGATGACGAAATCGATGTCCTTGTCCCCGCGACCGCTGAGATTGAGGAGGATCGACTGATCGGGCGACATCTTGGGCGCCTGACGCATAGCGTAAGCGACAACATGCGCACTTTCGAGGGCAGGAATGATGCCTTCTGCGCGGGACAGCTCCATGAAGGCGGCGAATGCTTCTTTGTCGGTGGCCGATTCATAGCGCGCCCGGCCTGCGTCCTTGAGATAGCAATGCTGCGGCCCGACGCCCGGATAATCGAGACCAGACGCGACCGAGTGCACCGGCGACGGCTCACCATCGTCTTCCTGCAGGTAGTAGCAGCGGAAGCCATGCATGACGCCCGGCTTGCCCAGGGTCAGCGTCGCCGCATGATCCGATGTATCAAGCCCCTTGCCCGCCGGTTCGACACCGACCAGTTGCACATCGGGTTCATCGAGGAAGCCGGAGAACAGGCCAATCGCGTTCGATCCGCCGCCGACACAGGCCGCGACTTCGGTGGGCAGGCCGCCGGTCTGGTCGATGAACTGCTTGCGCGCCTCCTGACCGATGATGGACTGGAAGGCCTGCACCATGCGGGGGTAAGGCGCGGGGCCTGTAACCGAGCCGATGGCAAAGAACATGTTCTCGGGGTCTTTCATGTAGGAGATGAACGCACTGTCCACCGCGTCCTTGAGCGTGCCGGTCCCCATGGACACGGGCACCAGGTCACAGCCCAGGATCTTCATGCGGGACACGTTCGGGTGCTCCTTGGCGATGTCCACCACACCCATGTGGATTTCGCATTCCATATCCAGAAGCGCACAGGCGGTTGCCAGCGCGACACCGTGCTGACCCGCGCCGGTTTCGGCCAGAACGCGTTTCTTGCCCATGCGCTTGGCCAGCAGCACTTCGCCGATGCAGTGGTTGATCTTGTGCGCGCCGGTATGGTTGAGATCTTCGCGCTTCAGATAGATTTGCGCACCGCCCTCGGGCGACAGGTTGCGGGCGTGATAGACCGGGCTCGGGCGGCCAACGTAATGCTTGCGCAGGGACATGAGCTCATCGGTGTAGGTCGGGTCGGCCATGCATGTGTCGAAAGCGTCCGAGATCTCCTGCAGCAAAGCGGCGATCCGGGGGTCATCAATCGGTCCGCCATATTCGCCAAAATACCCGAATTCATCGGGTGCCAGCACGGCCATCCCACCCGGGTTTGCGTCAATTCTGATATTCATTGTTCGTCTCCTCTAGCATGCAATTCTAAGTTGCTTTGTCTTTTGACATGCCATGAAGCTAGCGCCTGACGCCGTGACTTAGTGTCGAATTATTTTCCGTATGGTAGCAGTTTGACGACCCCGCCCCATACAACGCCATCTTTCCTCACCTATCGCCACGTTCCAGCGGGTTTAGGCGCATATGGTCATAAATTCTTGGTTAATCTGCCAACCATGGATGACATCCCCCTTTGAAAACGCGTCACTCACCTCAGCGATATTCTACCCGAGGGGCGCGAATTTCATGCAAAGGAATCCGAACAATCGGTTCCGAGCGACATACGGAAATACAATTTCAGGTTGCTCTTCACGCACACCCAAACCACGGACGTGCTCAGATACGACAGACTTCCATTCGGAGGCTGCCGGACCTGAACCCGAATACTGGGGCAGTATGCCACGGAGGAAGGGCTTGCGCGGTCACGCAGCTGGGTATACGTCGGTATACAAATTCGCCAGGCCGGTTCACGAGCCCGACTCGCAGCCGGTTTATGTGCTCCCTTACACTCTAACAAGCCGAGACCGCCATGAGTTTGTATGCAGCCTACCTCGAAGAGATTGAAACACGCAAAGCACAGGGCCTGAGCCCCAAGCCGATTGATGACGGCGCGCTGACCAAAGAGATCATTGACCAGATCAAGGACAGCAACAATCCGCACCGCGCGGAGTCGCTGAATTTCTTCATCTACAACACCCTGCCCGGCACCACGAGCGCCGCAGGGGAAAAGGCCGAGTTCCTCAAGGACATCATCCTTGGCAAGGTGGATGTGCCGGAAATCACCCCCGATTTCGCCTTTGAACTGCTGTCGCACATGAAGGGCGGCCCCTCGGTTCGTGTTCTTCTCGATCTTGCGCTTGGCGACGATACGGCGATTGCCCAACAGGCTGCCGAAGTGCTCAAGACCCAGGTCTTCCTCTACGAGGCAGACACCGACCGTCTGAAAGAGGCCTTTGAGGCTGGCAACGCCGTGGCCAAGGAACTGCTGGAAAGCTACGTGCAAGCCGAGTTCTTCACGAAGCTTCCTGAGGTGGAAGAAGAGATCAAGGTCGTCAGCTATATCGCCGCCGAAGGCGATATTTCGACCGACCTTCTGTCGCCCGGCAACCAGGCGCATTCGCGCGCTGACCGCGAATTGCACGGCAAATGCCTGATCTCGGAAGACGCGCAGAAAGAGATCGAGGCGCTGAAACTGCAGCACCCCGACAAGCGTGTGATGCTGGTCGCCGAAAAGGGCACCATGGGTGTAGGCTCGTCGCGGATGTCCGGCGTGAACAACGTCGCGCTCTGGACCGGCAAGCAGGCCTCTCCTTACGTGCCTTTCGTCAACTACGCCCCGATCGTGGCAGGCACCAATGGTATTTCGCCGATTTTCCTGACCACCGTTGGCGTGACCGGCGGGATCGGTGTCGATCTCAAGAACTGGGTCAAGAAAGTGGGCGAGGACGGCAAGCCGATCCTGAACAATGACGGCAACCCGATCCTTGAGCAGAAATACTCGGTCGAAACCGGCACTGTTCTGACCATCAACACCAAGAAAAAGAAGCTCTACAACGAAGCAGGTGATGAGGAACTGGTGGACATGTCCTCTTCCTTCACCCCGCAAAAGGTCGAGTTCATGAAGGCGGGCAGCTCCTATGCCATCGTCTTCGGCAAGAAACTGCAGACATTCGCCGCCGAAACGCTTGGCGTCGAAGCACCGCTGGTCTTTGCCCCGTCCAAGGAAATCAGCCACGAAGGCCAGGGCCTGACCGCGGTTGAGAAGATATTCAACGACAACGCGCTGGGTGTGAATTCGGACGCACCGCTACACGCCGGGTCCGACGTGCGCGTCAAGGTCAACATCGTGGGCTCGCAGGACACTACCGGCCTGATGACCATGCAGGAGCTTGAGGCCATGGCGGCGACGGTCGTTTCGCCCAGCGTCGACGGCGCCTATCAGTCGGGCTGCCACACCGCGTCGGTCTGGGACCTCAAGGCCCAGGCCAACACCCCGCGCCTGATGAAATTCATGAACGATTTCGGGCTGGTGACCGGACGCGATCCCAAGGGCGTCTACCACCCGATGACAGACGTGATCCACAAAGTGCTGAACGACATCACCGTGGACGACCGCGCCATCATCATCGGCGGTGACAGCCACACGCGTATGTCCAAGGGCGTGGCATTCGGCGCAGACTCCGGCACCGTGGCGCTTGCGCTGGCCACTGGCGAAGCCTCCATGCCGATCCCGGAATCGGTCAAGGTGACCTTCAAGGGCAAGATGGCCGATCACATGGACTTCCGTGATGTGGTTCATGCCACACAACAGCAGATGCTCCAGCAACACGGCGACAACGTCTTCCAGGGCCGCGTGATCGAGGTACATATTGGCACGCTGCTGGCAGACCAGGCGTTCACCTTCACCGACTGGACCGCGGAAATGAAAGCCAAGGCATCGGTCTGTATCTCGGATGACGAGACGCTGGTCGGTTCGCTGGAACTGGCCAAGTCGCGCATCCAGATCATGATCGACAAGGGCATGGAGCATGAAAGCGGCATGCTTCAAAGGTTGATCGACATTGCCGACAAGCGCATTGCCGAGATCAAGTCCGGCGAAAAGCCCGCCCTGCGCCCCGATGACAACGCCAAATATTTTGCCGAAGTTGTCGTGGATCTGGATCAGATCGTCGAACCGATGATTGCCGACCCGGACGTGAACAATGCCGATGTGTCCAAGCGCTACACCCACGACACGATCCGCCCGATTTCCTTCTACAACGCCGAGAAGAAAGTGGATCTTGGCTTTGTCGGCTCCTGCATGGTGCACAAGGGCGACATCAAGATCGTCGCCCAGATGCTGCGCAACCTTGAAAAAGAGGCGGGCACAGTCGAGTTCAAGGCACCGCTGGTTGTCGCTGCGCCGACCTACAACATCATCGACGAGTTGAAGGAAGAGGGCGATTGGGAAGTGCTGCAGAAATACTCGGGCTTCGAGTTCGATGATGCCGCGCCCAAGACCAAGGCCCGCACCGAGTATGAGAACATCCTCTACCTCGAACGCCCCGGCTGTAACCTCTGCATGGGCAACCAGGAAAAGGCCGAAAAGGGCGATACGGTGCTTGCCACCTCGACCCGCCTGTTCCAGGGCCGCGTTGTGGCGGACAGCGAAACCAAGAAAGGTGAATCGCTGCTCGGTTCGACCCCGGTTGTCGTGCTCTCGGCGATCCTTGGCCGCACGCCCACGCTGGAGGAATACAAGACCGCGGTGGAAGGGATCGACCTGACCAAATTCGCGCCGCCGCTGCAAACGCCCGCAGGTGCACGGTCTGTGCATTTCTAAGACCGGTAAAAATCCGAAATCACAGAGCGGGGCGCCATGGTGCGCCCCGCTTTTTCATGTCCTCCCGGGTTGGATCAATCGGGCCTCATTCCTCCGGGAACAACGCATCCCGCAAACGTTCGGCTGCATCCACAAGCACGCCGCGCCGTTCAATGGCATCCGACAGGTCGATGCGCTGCGACGGTCCATGAAAGGCCAGCGCCGCGATGAAGCGCCCGTTCGGGTCACGGACCGGCACCGAAATCGCGACCATACCGTCGAGAAACTCCTCCCGGTCCAGCGAATAACCAAGCCGCGCGATCTCATCCAACTGGTCCAGCAATTCCTGCGGGTCGGTCAAAGTGGACGCGGTCATACGTGTCAGGTCAAGCGACGCCACGAAGGTCTGGCGCGCAGACGGGGCAAGGCTGGCCAAAAAACATTTGCCGCTTGCGGTGCAATGAAACGGTACATTGGTGCCGACCGGCAACTGGATGCGAAACGCCCATCCGGTCTCGACCCGATCCAGATAGCTCATACCGGTATCTTCGGGCACGACATAGTTGACCGTTTCGCCAAAATGCTGCGCCACATCGAGCAGGATTTGATGACGGACCATATGATCACGGGAATTGTAAAGCAGACCTGCCCCCAGTTCCCGCAAGCGCCGCGCCACCTGAAACCGGCGTGATTTGCCTTCGCGCGCGATGAAGCCGTTTGCCTCAAGCGTGATGCACAACCGGTGCACGGTCTGCTTCGGCAGCCCCAGTTCTGCATTGATTTCGGTCGCGGTCATCGCCCGGTCACTCTTCCCCAAAATCTCAAGGATCAGCAGCGTCCGCAGGTTTGTGGGGATACGCTCTTCCGCTGATGGCTCTGAAGCCGGCGATGGAAAATGAGTCTTGCTTTGCATGCGAATCATTGTAGCGTCTTACCTGAGCAAAAATCGAGATAAAAAGTCTCATTTTTTGAACTTCGGGGTGGTATGGAATTTGATTTCGTCGTTGTAGGCGCCGGTTCAGCCGGATGCGCATTGGCCAATCGGCTCTCTGCCGATGGCCGCCATACCGTCGCCCTGCTTGAGGCCGGCGGGCGCGACACCAACCCGTGGATTCACATTCCGGTTGGCTATTTCCGCACCATGGGCAACCCGAATACCGACTGGCGCTACAAGACACAGGCCGATCCCGGTATAGCCGGACGCTCCATTCCGTGGCCCCGTGGCCGGGTACTGGGCGGGTCGAGCTCGATCAACGGGCTGCTCTATGTCCGTGGCCAACCTCAGGATTACGATCACTGGGCCCAGCTTGGTTGCACGGGCTGGTCCTGGGACGATGTGTTGCCCTGTTTCAAACGCGCCGAGACATGGAACGGGCCGGATGACACCGGCTTGCGTGGCAGGGACGGCCCGCTTTCGGTTCAGAATTCGCGGCTGTCGCGCGACATCGTCGATCTCTGGGTCGATGCGGCAGAGGCGGCAGGCTACAAGCGCAACCCCGATTACAACGGCGCGGATCAGGAAGGCGTCGGGTATTTCCAGCTTACCATGAAAGGCGGGCGGCGATGCTCGTCGGCTTTGGCCTATCTGAAACCGGCGCGCGGGCGGCAGAACCTTGAAATCCTGACCAATGCCCAGACCGAAAAGCTGCTGATCGAAGATGGCCGCGCGGTGGGCGTCCGCGCCCGGGTGCATGGCAAGATGACGGATATCCGCGCGCGCTGCGAAGTGATCCTGAGCGCCGGGGCCATCGGCTCGCCGCAGATACTTATGCTGTCGGGCATTGGCGATCCGGACGATATCCGCCCGCACGGCATCGAGATGCAGGCCGAAGTGAAAGGCGTG
The DNA here is from genome assembly GCF_028023675.1 of Primorskyibacter aestuariivivens. Classification (GTDB taxonomy): domain Bacteria; phylum Pseudomonadota; class Alphaproteobacteria; order Rhodobacterales; family Rhodobacteraceae; genus Marinovum; species Marinovum aestuariivivens. Next base: position 30,070 of record NZ_JAQIOZ010000011.1, read on the forward strand.
GGCAAGAACCTGCAGGATCACCTTCAGGCCCGCCCGGTCTTCAAGACCGATCTCAGCACGATCAACACCGAGACCAATAACCTGTTCAAACAGGGCATGATCGCGCTGCAATATGCGCTGACCCAGCGCGGCCCCATGACCATGGCCGCCAGCCTTGGCACCGGGTTCCTCAAGACGGATGAGCGGCTGGAAACCCCGGATATCCAGTTCCACATTCAGCCCTTCAGCGCCGACAGCCCGGCAGAGGGCGCACATAAATTCTCGGCCTTCACCGCCTCGGTCCTGCAACTGCGCCCGGAAAGCGCGGGGCATCTGACGCTGAGCTCGGCCAATATGGACGACCACCCCGAGATACATCCGAATTACCTCGCCACAGACACCGATTGCCGGACCATCGTCAAGGGCATCCAGATTGCCCGCAGGATCGCACAGACCAACCCGCTCAAATACCATATCAGCGAAGAACACGCGCCCGGCGCCGGGGTGGCGTTTGACGATGAAGACGCAACGCTCGACTGGGCACGCCGCACGGCGGTGACAATCTATCACCCGACCGGCACCTGCAAAATGGGCGTTGACGCAATGGCCGTTGTCGATCCACGCTTGCGGGTGAAAGGCGTCGCCGGATTGCGCGTGGCCGATGCATCGATCATGCCGCAGATTGTCAGCGGCAATACCAACGCCCCCGCGATCATGATCGGGGAACGGGCCAGCGATCTCATTCTGGAGGACGCGGCGCGATGATCTGACAGGTTCGAATTTGCCCTTTCGGCGGCCGGAAGAGGAGCCGCGCCATCCGAAAGACAAACATGCCGGGGCAAGGCCTTCGCTCCCGGCAAAAATTCATAACCAAGAAGGCATCCATCAAGGGAGGAAAATTGATGATCAATCTCAAAACCCTAACTATTGGCGCAGCTGTGCTTGCCATGACGGCAAGTGCCGCCATGGCCGAAAAGGTCCTGCGCATCCAGTCGGTTCTGCCGAACACGGCCGACGAGGTCGTCATGCTGAAGGAATTCGGCAACGACGTTGCCGCCCTGACCAACGGCTCTCTGACCATTGAAGTGTTGCCTGCGGGTGCCGTGGTCGGCCCCCGCGACATTATGGATGCCGTTGACGCCGGTCTGGTCGAAGGCGGCTTTGCATGGACCCACTATTGGGGCGGCAAGCACGTGGCAGCCAACCTCTTTGGCGCACCTGTCGCCGGTGCGGGTGTTGGCCTCGACAACATCGCGTTCCTGAGCTGGTTCCAGTATGGCGGCGGCCGCGAGCTGTATGACCGCCTCTGGGACGAGATGGGCGTGAACGTCAAAGGCTTCATGCTGCAGCCGGTTGGCCCCGAGGCCCTGGGCTGGTTCCCCGAGCCGATCAAATCGATGGATGACTTCCGTCAGATGCGGTTCCGCGCCCCTCCGGGCATGGTTGGCGCGGCCTATGCTGACATCGGCGTTCCCGCCGTGGCAATGGGCGGCGGCGACATCCTGCCAGCGCTGGAAAAAGGCACCATCGACGCAGCTGAATGGTGCTGCCCCAAGCCTGACTCGGTCTTCGGCTTCCAGAAGGTGCTCAAGCACTACTACCTGCAAGGTCTGCACCAGGTCACCGTGAACGCGGACATGTATGTGAACCGCGACTTCTACGACAGCCTGACCGAGCAAGAGCAGATGGCGCTTGAAGTTGCGGCCAATGCCTCGCTGTCCAAATCGCTATCCTACCGGATCTACGAGAACGGCAAGGCGCTCAAGGACCTGACCGACAACCACGGCGTCATCCTTGAAGACACGCCTGCGGACTACTTTACCGAGTATTCCGCCGCCGCAAACAAGGCGCTTCAGGCCGCTGCGGACGAGAACGCGTTCTTCGCGGAAGTGTGGCAGTCCCAAAAGGACTTCGCCGAAATCGCCGTTCCGTTCTGGGCCGGCGCGCAGACCTCGAACGCGAGCCTTGGGCGCGCCTTCGCGGACACTCTGAAGTAACATCGTTTCAGAACGGGCCCCCGCGTGGGCCCGTTCGTTCTTCTTTTTCAAGCGCCGTAGCAGGGTGCTTCGAAAAGAAGAACGTGGATAAAAAATCCTCGTCGACGGGAGGGACCAACCATGGCCGCAGACGAACCGAATCCAGAAGATCTGGAAATCGCGGACGAGTTGATTGCAGAGCGCCGCGCCGAGGCTCCGGGCGAAACGCCCAAGGATATGACGGCATGGCAGCGCCCGATCACCGCGGCAATTGACGTGATCAACTATCGCGCGGGACAGCTCATTGCCCTGCTCATGGTGCCGCTGATCGTGGTGGTGGTTTACGAGGTGTTCTCCCGGAACCTCTTTGCGATCCTGCAGGACGCGGGCTTTGAGGACCTGGCGCGCTCGCTTGGCCTGGGTCCGACGCTTTGGGTCTATGACACCAGCCGGATGATCGCGGGTGTCCTGTTTATGGCGGCGGCAGGCTATGGCCTGATGCGCGGCGTGCATATCCGCGCCGATTTCCTCTATCGCAACTGGTCGGAAAAGACCCAGGCAACGGTGGATGCATCGCTGTACCTGTTGTTCTTCATGCCTTCGATGATCTTTTTTACCATCGTTTCGGCAGAATATTGGTGGCTGGCCTACACCACGGGCGAGACCCTCGCGCTCGACAGCGCCTGGCAGCCGATCCTGTGGCCCGCGCGTCTGGCGATGCCGGTAGGTGGCTTTCTGCTGATGCTGCAGGGCATCCCGGAAATCTTCCGCGCGTTCCATAAGATGGGCAAAGCACGCGAACGCTTGTTCGTGCGCGCGTTGCCGTTCTATCTCATCGGTCTGGCCTGGCTGATCATGGCGATTTTTGCGCCGGATTGGGTGCCGGGCGGCGAATGGTTCACCGACATAATGTCGGCCCGTCCGAACCTCGACAAAGCCACCATCGGGCTGATCATGCTGTTCGCGATGCTGTTTGTCATCTTCATCGGCTTTCCGATCTCGTTCACGCTGATCTTCCTGGCCTTCGTGTTCGGCATTTGGGGTGCCAATTTCAAGCTCACGACCCTGCTGATGACGCTGAACACCAACTCGACCATGCTGAACGACCAGCTTATGGCGGTTCCGCTCTTCGTTTTGATGGGGATCGTGATGGAAGCCGCAGGCCTGATGGAGCGGCTCTTTGCGTCGATCCAGATGATCATGGCGCGTGTCCGAGGCGCGCTGTTCATCGCCGTGTTGATCGTCTCGACGATCTTCGCTGCGGCAACGGGTATCGTCGGCGCATCGGTTACACTTCTCGGCATCATGGCCGGCGCCACCATGAGCCGTTCGGGATATAACGTGCAGCTGGCCGCGGGCACGATCACGGCGGGCGGTACGTTGGGCATTCTGATCCCGCCCTCGATCATGCTGATCGTCATGGGACCGGTGCTTGAGGTCTCGACACTTGATCTGTTCCGGGGGGCCTTCATTCCCGGGGCACTCCTCGCGTCGCTTTACCTGATCTACACGCTCGGGCGCTGTTGGTTGAACCCAAGCCTGGGTCCGATCCTGCCCGAGGAAGACCAGCCCGATACGTCCAATTATTACGGGGCCGAGGTGGCTTTGATCTGCCTGGGAATCCTGACCGTTTGCCGTGTCTTCGGGCTGGGACTTGGTGGTGCCTTTGGTGGGGTCGTCCCCTTTGGTGGCCTGATCGTGATAGGGATCACCGTCGCGGTGGCTTACGCAGCCTACCGCAAGCTGAACGTACTTCGGATCGTCCTCCCTATCGCGGTCCTGTTCCACCTCTATATGATCGTCGCTAATATCGGCGACGACGGCGGCCTGCCGACATGGTCCATCGTCTTTGCAGCCTTCACCGTGCTCCTGGCGGTGCTGGCCCGTCCGATCTACAGCCCGAACGCGGATGAAAGCTTCTACTTCTCCGAACTTTGGGATGAATTCTTTGCGGGGCTGATGCCGCCGACGATTCTGATCTCCTTTGCACTGGGGTCGATCCTCCTAGGTCTTGCAACACCGGCCGAGGCGGCCGCGATGGGGGCCTTTGGTGCGATCCTGCTGTCGATCGGATATCGCAAATTCACGATCCCCAGCTTCTTCGACAGCCTGATCAAAGCTCTGGAAATCACGGTGCTGATCATGTTCCTGGTGGCCGCGTCGAACTTCTTTGGCGCACAGTTCAGCGCCCTGGGTACGCCGAAGATGATGACAGAGCTTCTGCTCGGGTTGGAGATGTCGCCCTACCTCATCCTGTTGTTGGTCATGACGCTGATCTTCCTGCTCGGCTGGCCGCTGGAATGGGTGCCGATTGTGTTGATCGTCGTCCCGATCCTGCTTCCGACTGTCGAGGCACTCTCGGTCCATGGGCTTGAACGCTATGAATTGATGGTCTGGTTCGGGATCCTCGTGGCGGTGAACCTTCAGACGGCATGGCTCAGTCCGCCCGTCGCGCTTTCGGCCTACTTCCTGAAAGGCGTGGTGCCGAATTGGGACCTGCGCGACATCTACCTTGGCATGATGCAGTTCATGCTGGTGCAACTCTTCGGCCTGGCCCTGATCTTCATCTTCCCGCAGATCGTTCTGTGGCTGCCTGCCGTCCTTTCGGGGAACTGATGATGAGCGTGAAACGTAGCACACTCTCCTATCTCAAATGGCCGCTCATTGTCACAGCCGTCGGACTGTTCCTGTCCGGCTGGCTGGGATGGGAAACCGAAGGCACGCAGGCCGGTATCTGGTCCTTTCTGCTGATCGGATCGGTGCTGGCGGCGCTTGAAATATCGCTGTCCTTTGACAACGCGGTGGTGAACGCCAACAAGCTGGAAGATATGACCCCAGTCTGGCAACGGCGCTTCCTGACATGGGGGATCCTGATCGCCGTGTTTGGCATGCGCATCGTCTTTCCGCTGATCATCGTGGCTGTCTTTGCCTGGGTGAACCCGTTCGAGGCGGTACGGCTCGCGCTGGCGGACCCGGATGAATACGCCCGGATCATTGACCAGTCACATGGCGCCATCGCGGCCTTTGGCGGTACTTTCCTGATGATGGTGGCGCTCAGCTTTTTCGTGGATGAGGACAAATCCATCGACTGGATCGAGGCGCTGGAACGCCGCTTGCGCAAATGCGGATCGGTCCGGGGCTTCGAGATTGCCTTTGTGCTGATCATCGTGGCCTCCATCTGCATGGCACTGCCCGAAAGCTATCAGGCCACGTTCCTGTTCTCGGCCATCATGGGCCTGTTGGTGTTCACGATGGTGGACGGGTTGGGGACCTTCCTCGACCAATCCTCCAAATCCGTGGCCGAGATCGGCGCACGCGGCGGGCTGGGGGCGTTTCTCTATCTTGAGGTGCTGGACGCCAGCTTTTCCTTTGACGGTGTGATCGGGGCCTTCGCGCTCACCGCGAATATCCTGCTGATCGCCATCGGTCTGGGCATCGGCGCGATGTATGTGCGTTCCATGACGATCATGCTGGTGGAAAAGAGCACGCTGCAACAGTTCCGCTATCTGGAACATGGGGCGTTCTATTCGATCTTTGCGCTGTCGCTGATCATGTTCCTGCAATCCTTGGTGCACATCCCCGAAACCATCACCGGCGGCATTGGCGTTGCCTTGATCGGTCTGGCACTGATGTCATCCATCCGCCACAACAAGCGCGACGCGCTGGGGTGAACAACTGACACGGCCTCTCAATAGGCCGTGTCCCGCTTTTCCGTGACACTGTCCTCGCCGACGCCTGTTGCCTTGCGGAACGCGGCAACACTTGCAGACGCGGCACTGGCCAATAGCCGGGAATCCCCGCTGACCGTCACCATGTCAAAGCCCCAGCTAACCGCCCGCGCCGCATAGTCTGGCGTCCCGCAATGCAGCGCCGCCTTGATGCCGTTGCGGTGGCAGGCCAACACGATCTGTTGCAGGGCCTCGATCATCTCGGGTTCTTCCCGGTCCAGCCCCGGCGCATATTTCCCCTGATGCAGCGAAAAGGTCAGATCCGCCGGTCCCACGTAAATCCCGTCCAGCCCCGGCGTCGCGGCAATGGCGTCGAGATTGTCAAACGCCTGCTGCGTCTCCACCATGGCCCAGCCGATCACCTCGTCATTGGCGCGTGCTGTGAAATCAGACCCCTGGGCAAAGGCAGCCCGGGTTGGCCCAAAACTGCGCTGTCCCTTGGGCGGATAGCGCATGTAGCTGACGAATTCCGCCGCCTGTTCGGGGGTGTTCACCATAGGGCAGATGATTTGCATCGCGCCCGCATCCAGCATCTTCATGATGATCCCGGGTTCAAGCCACGGCACCCGCGCGCCGATCATCACGCCAGAGGCGCGCATCGCCTGAAACATTCCGAGCGCATCGGCGTAATCCACTGCGCCATGTTGCAGATCGACGGTCACGGCGTCATAGCCTTGTGCGGCCATGATCTCGGCGGTGAAGCTGTTGGCAATCGACAGCCACCCCTGCAGAACCGGGTCGCCCCCGGCCCAAACGTCTCTAAGCGTGTTGCTGATCATCGGCGTATCCTCCCTTGAACGCCGCTGATCAAAACGACGCTTTACGACATTTTGGCCAATCGGTCCAAAACCACAAGCCGAACAACCAGATCCTGCAGCTCATGCACCGGGATCATGTTCGACCCGTCCGAAGGTGCATTGTCCGGGTCTTCATGTGTTTCAATAAACACCGCCGCCACGCCGATGGACACCGCCGCGCGGGCCAGAAGCGGCGCGAACTCACGTTGGCCGCCGCTTGTGGTGCCTTGGCCCCCGGGCTGCTGCACCGAATGGGTGGCGTCGAAAACCACTGGATAGCCGGTCTCGGCCATGATCGGCAGACAGCGGAAATCGCTGACCAGCGTGTTATAGCCAAAGGATGTGCCGCGATCACAAAGCATGATCCGCTCATTCCCGGTCGAGGCGATTTTCTCGGCCACATTGCCCATGTCCCAGGGCGCAAGGAACTGACCCTTTTTCACATTGATCGCCGCGCCGGTTTCCCCGGCAGCCAGGAGCAGGTCGGTCTGACGACAAAGAAAGGCAGGGATCTGAAGCACATCGACCGCCTGCGCGACGGGCGCGCATTGCGCTTCGGAATGCACATCGGTCAGCACAGGACAGCCAAATTCTTCGCGGATCTTCGACAGGATGGTCAGCCCCTCCTCCATGCCCAACCCCCGCTGGGTCGAGATCGAGGAGCGGTTCGCCTTGTCATAGCTGGCCTTGAAGATGAACGGCGTGCGGGTCTTGGCGCAGGCCTCGGAAATCCGCTCTGCCATCATGCGCGCGTGGTCAAGGCTTTCAAGCTGGCAGGGACCGGTGATCATCACCAGAGGATCATTTGCCGAAATCGGGGCCTCGCCCACCTGCACTGTTTTTGCGTCAACCATCCTGCAATACCTTTTCGATCCGGGCCACATCGGCCGGGTTGTTCAACTCCCAGAATACACGGCCCCGGGCCTCGACCTCGACACAGCGCACCGGGGTGCCATGCACGAGAAAACGCAGCTGTTCCAGCCCTTCCAAGGTCTCAAGCGTGCTGACGCCCCAGCTTGTGTATGCCTTCAACGCTTCGGGCCGATAGGCATAGACACCCACATGGTGATAGACCGGGATATCGGTCGCGGGTACCTTGTCCGGGTCGATATAGGGCACGATTTCCTTGGAGAAATAGAGCGCGCGATTGTCATCGCCGAACACCGCCGTCGTGCCGCCCACGCGCCCGTTCTGCCGGTCCTCGACAAACATCGCATAGGTCGCCGGATCGCATTGCAGCACAGGTGTCGCCATTTGAGCATCCGGATCGGCCTTCATCGCCGCGATAAGATCCTCGACAAACCACGGCGGGGTGAGCGGCGCATCACCCTGAAAATTCACGATCAGTTCGGCCGAGACAGCGCCGTTGGCCACCGCTTCTGCACATCGCGCGGTGCCGTTTTCCGCCTCTGGCGAGGTCATGATGACCGACGCGCCAAACCCAGCCGCATGGTCGCGGATGCGCTCGTCATCGGTAACCACATGTACCGCGTCAACGCCCGCGATCTGCCCCGCCGCCTCCCAGGACATCTGGATCAATGTCTTTTCGCTGCCGTCCTTCTGGCGCAGTGTGGCCAGCGGTTTTCCGGGATAGCGCGTGGACGCGTAACGCGCCGGAATGAGAATGACCGTTTTCATGCAACACCTGCCCGCAACACATCGTGGATATGGACCACCCCCACGGGGCAGTTTTCAGCATCGACCACCATAAGCGCGCCGATCTTGCGCTCATTGAGAATGGCCAGCGCCTCGGCGGCCAGTATATCGGGCGTCACGGTCACCGGATTGCGGCTGGCCATTTCGCCTGCCGTCATTTCCATCAACCGGCCCATATTGCGCCGCAAATCGCCGTCCGAAACCACGCCCACCAGCTTGCCATCCTGCACCACAGCCGCGATGCCAAACCCCTTGGAGGTCATGGTCAACAGCGCGTCCCCCATGGCCATATCCGATGGCACCAGCGGCAGTTCTTCGCCGCCATGCATCAGATCCTCGACCCGGCTGAGCTGCGCGCCCAGTTTTCCGCCCGGGTGGAAGACCTGAAAATCCTCGGATTTGAACCCGCGCAACTCCATCACCGCCACGGCCAGCGCGTCCCCCAGCGCCAGCGTCAGCGTTGTCGATGTGGTGGGGGCCAGCCCCATCGGACAGGCCTCGGGCAGTTTCGGCAGGGTCAGACGGTAATCCGCCGCCTTCATCAAGGTGCTGTCGGGGTTCGACGAAATCCCGATCAGCGGAATCGAGAAGCGTTTGCAATGCAGGAGGATATCGCGCAGCTCCAGAGTCTCGCCCGAATTCGAGATCAATAGACACACGTCATGGCGCGTGATCATGCCAAGGTCACCATGGCTCGCCTCGGCCCCGTGCACGAAATAGGACGGCGTGCCGGTCGAAGCGAGTGTCGCGGAAATCTTGCGCCCGATATGACCCGATTTGCCGATACCCGAGATAATGACCCGCCCCTCAACTCCGGCCAGAAGCCGAACGGAGCGTTCAAAATCCGCAGGCAAATTGCCCGCAAGGGTCGTCAGGGCCTCCGCCTCGGTCCTGAGCACGCGGCAGGCCGTCTGGTCAATCTCGCCTTGGGCGTCTGTCATGGGAGCCTCGTTGTCAGTTGTCGCGCACCAGATACACGTTTGGCCCCGCATGTACCAGCAAGTCACGACCGCGCGGCTCAGGCCCCGGACGCGAATATCCCGTCTGCATGATCCGTCATGTAGACATGTAGCCAGGGCGTGAACCGGTCGGGATGGTGGGCCAGCTCCTCCAGCAACGCGCCGCGCGTCACCCAGCGCACGGCCTGAACCTCGTCCGGGTTGGGCGTCACAGATATAGCATCCATTGTCGTGACGACAAAAATCTCGACCACTTCATGCTCGATCAAACCGTCCCCCACATCCGCGCGATATTCGACCTGTTGCCGCCACTTCGGCGCGACACCGGTGATCCCAAGCTCTTCATCCAACCGGCGGATCGCACAGGTCTCGGGCGCTTCATCCCAGTGTGGATGGGTGCAGCAGGTATTCGCCCAAAGCCCCGGGGTATGATATTTGCCCTCTGCGCGTTGCTGCAACAATATCCCCTCGGGGCCGATGACAAAGACCGAAACGGCCTTGTGCCGCAGACCTTTGACATGCGCGTCCAGCTTGCCGACCGGGGTCAGCACGCCATCGACCCATGCCGGGATCTTGGTCGCCAGATTGTCGGTCTGTACCGTCACCATGCCGCCCTTTCTCTGTTGCGCCACTTTGGTCGGATCGCGTCATACCGTCATTCCATGTAAATCAACAGCACGAGACCAGCGCCTTGTTGCGCGTGGGCAATCTGTCGCGCCGCGCCGGGTTGACCATCCCCGTGCCATTTATATCTGTTTGCACCAGAAGCAGAGGAGACATCCAAATGAAGACTCTAGCCATCAGCGGCGCATTCGCCATGTTGCTTGCTGCCCCCGCATTCGCGGAAAGCCATGGTCCCGACCTGACCGCCACCGGCGACGCGGCCAAAGGCGAGAATGCATTCAAGAAATGCCAGTCCTGCCACGTCGTGCAAAATGACGAGGGCGAAGTGCTGGCCGGCCGCAACGGCAAGACCGGCCCGAACCTTTATGGTGTCGTGGGCCGCACTGCCGGCACTGTCGAAGATTTCCGCTATGGCAACGACCATATTGCCGCGGGCGAGGCAGGCATGGTGTTCGACGAAGCCACATTCGTGGCTTATGTCATGGATCCCAAAGCTGCCGTTCAGGAAGCCACTGGCGACGGCAAGGCCCGCTCCAAGATGAGCTACCGCGTGCGCAAGGAAGACGAGGCAAAAGACCTTTATGCCTTCCTCAAGTCGCTCGCGCCAGCGATGGACGAAGAGATGGAAGAAAGCGGCAGCTAAGCCGTCCACGGAATGCGAATTTGAAACCGCCGGTTCACGCCAGAACCGGCGGTTTTCTTTTGGGCCATGTCGATGCGCGCCTGCGTCATTCCGCGCATCCACGGGGGCCGGACCTGTCTCTCACGCGATACATTACCGTTTTATGCGCGCACCAGAGTTCCAACCCGTTCCGCCCAGCCCGTGAAAGGGGACCGGCATGACCGAAATTGACCCGCTCCGCTTTGTCCTCCTATGCCTGACCGAACCGTCCGAGCGCAGCATGTTCGCCCAGATCCGCCGCTGGTGGCGCGGAGAGAAAGCGCCGCTTTGATCGTTCCCAAGTGATGTAAATTCGGGATTTTCTTTTCCCGGGGAGCATGCCAGCCTGCACCGCGTCTGGAACGGGGGCGGCATGGATATCGCACATCTGCAAAGCTGGGTCGGCAAAAGCGAAACGCGCCTTGAACGTATCGCGCCTTTCCCGTCGAATGCGCTGGCCGCGACGCTGGATCGGGACGATCCGCCCTATGCGGACGGGACCGCGCTCCCGCCGCTGTGGCATTGGCTGCATTTCCTGCCGATCTTCAAGCTGAGCGATGCTGGCTATGACGGGCATCAGGCTTTGGGGGATTTCCTGCCGCCCGTGCCATTACCGCGCAGGATGTGGGCGGGAAGCCGGTTTCGCTTTCACGCGCCGATGCATATCGGAGAGACGCTGCAAAAGACCTCGACGGTCCAGTCGGTGACCCACAAATCCGGGCGCAGCGGGGATCTGGTCTTCGTCACGGTCAAGCACCTGGTGAGTTGCGAGGACCGGATCGGCATCGACGAGGAACATGACATCGTCTACCGCGACGCCGCCAAACCCGGCGCTGTGCCCCCTCCCCCGCCAATGGCCCCGGACAGGGGCGATTTTTCGCGAAACATCGACCCCGGCCCGGTACTGTTGTTTCGCTATTCCGCGCTGACCTTCAACGGTCATCGCATCCACTATGACCATCCGTTCTGCACCGGCACCGAAGGCTATGACGGGCTTGTCGTGCATGGCCCGCTGCTGGCGACGCTGCTGCTCGACCTGCTGCGAAGACAGTATCCAGACCGGATTGTGGCCAGTTTCGACTTCCGCGCCCTGTCCACCGTGATAGCCGATCACCCGTTTTCCGTCCATGGCGCACATGGCGACGACGGAGATATCCGCCTCTGGGTCCGCCGCCACGACGGCGCACTTGCCATGGACGCCACAGCAAGGTTGAAAGACGTATGACCGAGACCCATTCCGAATTGCGCGAGGCCATTCGTGCCCTCTGCGCCACGTTTCCACCGGAATATCACCGCAGGATCGACCGCAACCGCGCCTATCCCGAAGAGTTCGTGGACGCCCTGACCAAAGCGGGCTGGATGGCCGCGCTGATCCCCGAGGAATATGGCGGCTCAGGCCTTGGGCTTACCGAGGGGTCGGTGATCATGGAGGAAATCAACCGCTCGGGCGGCAATTCCGGCGCGTGCCACGGACAAATGTACAATATGGGTACGCTCCTGCGCCACGGATCGGAGACGCAGAAGCAAGAGTACCTGCCGCGCATCGCGTCGGGCGAGCTACGCCTGCAAAGCATGGGCGTGACCGAACCCACCACCGGCACCGATACGACAAAGATCAAGACCACGGCCAAACGCGTGGGCGACCGCTATGTGATCAACGGTCAAAAGGTCTGGATATCCCGCGTCCAGCATTCGGATCTGATGATCCTTCTGGCGCGCACCACGCCTTTGGCCGAGGTCACGAAAAAGTCGCGCGGCATGTCAATCTTCCTCGTCGATTTGCGGGACGCCATTGGCCAGGGGCTGACCGTGAAACCCATCGAGAACATGGTCAATCACGAATCCAATGAACTGTTCTTTGACAATCTCGAAATCCCTGCCGAGAACCTCATTGGCGAAGAGGGGATGGGCTTCAAATACATCCTCGACGGGCTCAATGCCGAACGCGCGCTGATTGCTGCCGAATGCATCGGTGACGGGCATTGGTTCATCGACAAGGTCACCGATTATGCCAGCACGCGCGAGGTGTTCGGCCGCCCCATTGGCCAGAACCAGGGCGTGCAGTTTCCCATCGCCGAGGCGCATATCGAGATCGAAGCCGCGAGCCTCATGCGTGACAAGGCCTGTGCGCTGTTCGACGCCGGACAACCCTGCGGGGCCGAGGCGAACATGGCCAAATACCTCGCCGCCAAGGCCAGTTGGGAAGCGGCCAATGCCTGCCTGCAATTCCATGGCGGGTTCGGCTTTGCCGCCGATTACGACGTGGAGCGCAAATTCCGCGAGACGCGGCTCTATCAAGTGGCTCCGATTTCGACCAACCTGATCCTGTCCTACGTCGCCGAGCATGTGCTGGGCCTGCCCCGGTCTTTCTGATCCCATGCAGCCGCTGAAACATATCACCGTTGTGTCACTGGAACAGGCCGTTGCCGCGCCCTTTGCCACCCGCCAGCTCGCCGATCTGGGCGCGCGGGTGATCAAGGTGGAGCGCCCCGGCACCGGCGATTTCGCCCGCGCCTATGACACCCGTGCGCGCGGTATCTCCTCGCATTTCGCCTGGACCAACCGGTCCAAGGAAAGCCTGACGCTGGATCTCAAGGACCCCGACGGGCTGGCCGCGCTGCGCAAGCTGATTGCTACGGCAGATGTTTTTGTCCAGAACCTCGCCCCCGGCGCGGCGGCCCGCATGGGGCTGGACGCGGGTGCGCTGCACGCCGATCACCCCGGCCTGATCCTGTGCAATATCTCCGGCTACGGCCCCGACGGCCCGCATCGCGACCGCAAGGCCTATGACCTTCTTATTCAGGCCGAAGCCGGATTCCTGTCGATCACCGGCACCCCCGAGACACCGGCCAAGGGCGGCATTTCTGCCGCCGATATTGCTGCAGGCATGTATGCCTATTCCAATATCCTCGCCGCGCTGATCGAACGCGGCCAGACCGGCAAGGGGCGCAATGTCAACATTTCCATGCTGGAGGCGCTGGCGGAATGGATGGGCTACCCGATGTATTACGCCACCGATGGTGCCCCGCCGCCCGAGCGTGCGGGCGCGTCCCATGCCACGATCTTTCCCTATGGCCCCTTTGCCACCGGCGACGGCGGCACGGTGATTCTGGGGCTTCAGAACGAACGGGAATGGGCGGTGTTCTGCAAATCCGTCCTGAAACAGCCGGATCTGACCAGTAATGCCAGCTTTGCCAGCAATGCCGCCCGCTCGGAAAACCGCGCAGCTCTGACCGCGCTGATCGAGGCGGGATTTGCCGATCTGGGCGCCGACGATGTCCTCGCGCGTCTCGACGACGCCGGCATTGCAAACGCCCGCATGAACGACATGGCAGGGCTGTGGGCGCATGAGCAACTGGCCGCCCGCAACCGCTGGCAAATGGTGGATAGCCCAACCGGGGCGCTGCCCGCGCTCCTGCCCCCGGGTCTGGATGCCGAGGATCACCCGAAAATGGCGGGCATCCCGACGCTTGGCGCGGATACCGATGCGATCCTTCAAAGCCTTGGCTATACGCCCGAACAGATCGAGGACCTGCGCGCACGCGGCGTGACCTGATCCCTCAGCTCAGCGCCAGTGCCGCCCAAATAATCCCGAGATATGTGATCTGGTGCAGGAACTGGTCCAGCCCGAGGACCAACCAGAACCCTCCGTCACCGGTGCCCAGCGCCTTGCCGGATACAATGCGCTCCTTGCCCCAGTCGATATGGTAATGCACAACCGCCTCGGCCACCGCGATGGCCGCCACCACACCGAAAGCCAGACCACCCAGCGCCAGAACACAGGCTGTCAGAACCCCATGCACCCCGGCATGGGCGATCCCGCCTGCCGCGCCATAGCGGCCCTTGCTTTCCAGCATCCAGCCAGATTGCAGAACATAATCAGCAAGAACATGTTTGACTTGCAGCCCCAGCAGCGCAAGCAGGAGCCATTGGACATCCGTGCTCACGGTGCCAGACACCGATACATGGATACGCGCCCTGGCACGGCCACGCTCCCGTCCGGTTGGACAAATTGCGCAAACTCCTTGCGAATGTCGCGGGCAATCTTTTCACGCGTTGCTTCGTCTGGTGACGTCAGACGATAGAGCGTTGAAATGGGGCCAACATACCGGATCGAATGCATCAGAGCCTCCAGCCCGTTGGGGTGACGGATCATGATCTCGGACCGCCATCCCCTGATGTCAGCGTAGCCTGCCTTGGTCAGGAGCTCTGTTACGTAGCTCACATCCGAAAACGCCAAAGGTCCGGGGGCGGGCGCACCGTCATTCGGCTCCTGCTCCAACGGACCCAGATAGGTTTCGGCGATCTTGAGCGGGATGGAAAACCACGGGTTTCCCTCATCCGCCCAACCATTAAAGGCGACCGTCGCCCCTTGGTTCAGATGCGCGCGAATATTGCCCAGTGCCAGCACCGGGTCGGAAAAGAACATCATTCCGAACTGCGCAGCACAGATGTCGAACCCGGTCTCGTCCAGCGTCTGTGTCTGAATGTCGAGGTCGCGAAACGCGACGTTGTGCATCTTGGCCGCCTCGGCCCGGCGTCGCGCCAGCGCAAGCAACTCCTTGGACACATCCAAACCCAGCACATATCCCGTCTCCCCCGCGATGCGGGCCATGTCCATCGACATGGTGCCAGAGCCACTGCCGATCTCCAGCGCGCGCAATCCGGGTTGCAGCGGCAATTGCGCCAAGAGCTGATTCATCGCATCCCGCAGGAAATCATCAAGATCGCGCTGGTTCTCGGCCCAGTCCTTGCCTGCCTCGCCGTTCCAGATGTCATGCGTCTTGTCGTTGCCGTCGTTGCTCTGTGCACTCATGTCACGCCTTTCTCTGCCCTCTCCACAGCCGTTCGCGCGGCCTTCAGATCCGATGTTTGCATAGTGGGGGGGAAATGCGCCAGTTCGGTCTGCATCGTGACGACCAGATCGGGTGCATGAGGCACGGCAAGGGTCAGCGCGCGCAATGCGCAAAAGCGGGATGTTTGCGACTGCGCGATCTCGATGGCCCTGCGGAAAACGGGCAAGGCTGCGTCGGTTCCGTCGCGCTCCAACAGGAGTTTTGCATGAACCCGCAGCACTTCAGGGAGCACCAAGGCCTCCTGCGAGACGTCGATACGCGCCATGGCCCGCTTTGAGAACTGCCAAGCCGCGTCCGCGTCGCCCCGGGCACCGGCGATGGTTGCCATGAGCGACAGGTAAAGCGGTTGCAACATATGGCTGCCGGAACTGGCGTATTCGGCATAGCCCTGCTCGATGACCGGCCATCCCTGATCGCAACGCCCGTCCTGACACAATCCCCACCCCAAAAGGATACGGCCCACTCCGGAATGGAAGGGAAATTCGAACTTGTCCGCATGCGCGACCGCGTCTTCGGCGATTGGCAAGAGACGGTCGAGGTCGCGCATCTGATGGTATGTAAACGCGGAAAAAGTCAGAGAGCGTGCCATACTGAACGGGTGATCAACCTGGCGGGCCTGTGCAAGCATATCTTCGCAGGTGGTGGCCGCGCGCTCCGGGTCCCCGAGATACCAGTGCGTCGCCCCAAGATAGGCCATACATCCCAGCCCCGGATCATCTCCGTAAAGCGCTACATGTTTTCCGGCATCCTGCGCCTGATAGCCGCGCAGCGCAGTTTCAAGATGGTGCCGCGCGGTTGTCAATTTGCCCAGCATGAATGCCGTTGCGCCCAACGCGCGATGCGCCTCAAGCCGAGCGGCTTCATGTTCCTGCAGCCCCGCATCCTCGGCCAGATCAAGCAGCGCCTGCCCGGAGGTTTCGGCGCGTTGATACTGCGCGCTCATCTGGTGATACATCCAGAGGCCGCGATGAACCGCAAAGCGATCCGGCACCGAGCCGAACCCTTCCGACAGGTCCGCCGCCTCGTGAAACAGCGTCCCGACAGAGTCTGCCCCATACCCATCAAGTGCGGACAGGACCGGCCCCAAAGCCAGCAAAATCCCAAGCCGTTTGACCCGGTTCGCTTCGCTTTCGGACATCCGGTCGAACAGGGCCAGCCCCCGGCGATAATGCTCCGCCGCCTCGCGCAGGGCCGAGCGCCGCGCGGCGCGATCACCCGCCCGTTTCCACCAATCCACCGCTGGTGAAAAACGTTCCGCCACGGTCATGTGATTGGCCACCTGAAGGGCGTCGGCAGCGGGCTGTGCAGCCATCAGATCCGCGATCCTGCCATGAACCTTGCGACGGCTTCGGCGTGGCTGGGATTGATAGGCCGCCTCCTGAATGAGCGCGTGGCGAAAAATATAGGTCGGCTCACCTTCATCCAGCGGCTCGACCAACGCCAGCGTCATCAGACGATCCAACCGACGTTGCACTTCATACTCTGTCTGGCCCGCCACTTTCACCAGCAAATCGCGCGCAAACTTGCGCCCGATGCAGCTCGCCACCTGTGCCAGCGGCTTGGCATCCTCGGCACTGTCCAGTCGCGATGACAGCACCCCTTGCAGGGTTGCCGGGATCGTCATGTGTTCGCCATCGCCCTGTGCGGTCTTGCGTTCCAAAAGCTCACGGGTCAGTTCGTGCACGAATAACGGAACGCCGTCCGATGCGTCGATGATACGCTGGCGGGTTACTGCGGTCAGACCGGAGGCCCCGGCCAACCCGTCAATGATCATTTCGGCGGCATCGCTCTCGACCCGCGACAGGTCCAGCAGGCGCGCATGCGGATGATCCACCCAGTTCGGCTCGAACATCTGCCGGGTGGTGGCCACGATCATGATCCGGCATGCCGTGCAATGCCCGGCGATATGATCCAGAAGCTCTTCGGTCAGCGGGTCGGTCCAGTGCAGGTCCTCAAGGACAAGCAATACCGGCGCACGTTCGGATATGGCGCGCAGAGCTGCCGTGATCGTGGCGAACCACGCGGCACGACGCGCCTCCGCCCCTTGTCTTTCCGGCACCTCGCCCAGTTCCAGAAGATCGCCCATCCCGTGCAGGAAATGCTGTGGATCCAGCCCTGCTTGGGTTGCGATCCGCTCAAAGGCATGACGCCGTCGCGCAACATCATCGCCGGGCTGTACCCCGGCACGGGTATTCAGACAGGACACGACCGGATAAAGCGTTGCATTTTCGTTATAAGGCCAGCACTGCAGCTCAAAGCTCGCAGCCCCCCCAAGCTGACAGGACCGCAGGAAATGCCCGACCAGGTGGCTCTTGCCAATGCCCGCCTCACCGGAAATGCGCACCATGCGCAGGCAATTCTGGTTCTGAGCTTCCTCCCACCAGTGCTGCAATTGCGCCACCGCCCCGTCGCGGCCCTGCAGCGCAATGGTATGACCCGGCGCATTGGCCCCGGTCGGAGCGCGCGCCGTGGTTTGCGACGCGTCCAGCCGCCAAACCCCCATCGGCTCGGAAAACCCCTTGAATGTGTCGGCCCCAAGGTCGCTCTTGGCAAAATGCCCCTCCGGCAAGAGCCGCGCGGTGGAAGCATCCAAAAGGACCTGCCCTGGCGCAGCCTTGGCCTCGAGCCGCGCGGCGAGGTTCGGGGGTTCGCCAAAGACGGTCTCGACCTCGCCCATGCCAGCCTCAAGCCGCCGACCGATCAGCACAAGTCCCGTCGCCATGCCCACCCGCATGGACAGGGCACGGCCATCAGGTCCGCGGAGACCGGCCACCGCCTCGAGCATCCGCAAGGACGCATGCGCCGCGCGTTGAGGGGCGTCTTCATAGGCTTGCGGCCAGCCGAAATAAACCATGATACCATCGCCGAGATAATTGGCGACATGCCCGCCCCAGCGTGACACTTCTTCCCGACACAGGCTCACCACCCGTTCGATCAGTGCCTCGAGATCTTCGGGGTCCATACGTGTGGCAAGCCCGGTGTAATCGACCAGATCACCAAATAGCACCGTGATCTGACGCCGCTCACCCAGTTCCGGCTTGGCCGCGTCTGACGCATCACGCAACGCGTTCATGAAACGTTTGCGCGCACCAAGCGGCAAACCGATCTCGCGCAGATCGTCATCGGTCAGGGTTGCCAGAATATCAACACCGACCTCATGTTCTTCAAACTGCGCAGCATACCGGTCCAGCCCGTGTTGCCGCAGCCATTCTTTCAACGCCACAGGTGTCCCCCGCAATCCTCAAAACCACCGGCACCACAGGAATCGTTAACACGGAAAAGAGTGATCTTGATCACACCTATACCGAATAACCAACGGTAACGATATACGCGACATTCGCTTTTTCACGGGAAGCGTGGCAGGCTTGGTCAGAAACGGGGGACTGGAACATGCACACGCGCAGGCAGATCATGGCGCTTGGGGCCGGAGGCGCGGCTGCCGGTGGCATGTTTGCGCTTGGCTGGTCGGGACAGGCCAGCGCGGACGCGCTTGCGCGGTTTGGGCTTGGCACCGGGGGCGATCTGCGCAATCCGCCCGAAATCAAGAGTGAAAACGGCGTCTTGCGCGCCACGCTCACCATCACCCTGGCGCAGGCGCTTGTGGATGAACAACCGCGCCTGCTGCGCCGCTACAACGGCGGCATGCCAGGCCCGACGCTGCGGGTCCGTCCCGGCGATGTGATGGAGATCGAGCTGGTCAATGACCTGCCGCCCAACATGCCGCTTCAACCCATACGCGACGAAAAGGCGGCGCATGATCATGATGGATCGGATGTTGTGCATGTAGCCCCGCATGATCTGAATACAACCAACCTGCATTTTCACGGCATGCATGTCAGCCCCAAGGGCAACAGCGACAATGTCTTTCTGACGGTCGAGCCGGGGCAGACGCAAAACTACCGTGTGGAAATCCCCGCCAACCACCCCACGGGGTTGTTCTGGTACCATCCGCATTGGCACGGCTCGGTCGCCGCCCAGATCGGCACGGGGATGGCCGGGCTGATCATTGTCGAGCCGGAAGGATACGTGCCCGAAGACCTGCCCGAGCGGCAATTGATCATCCAGACCGTGATTGGTGGCTCGGAAGCCGATTTTGACAATCCGAAGCAATTCATGTCGCTCACCGCGCCACGGTTCTTCACCATCAATGGAGATTTCCGCCCCACGATCCGTCTTCGCCACGGGGAGCGGCAGTTCTGGCGTCTTTTGCTGGCCAATGATTTCCAGTTCTGCCCGCTTGATTTCAAAGCGATGGGGCTCAAGGCATGGCTCATCGGGCGCGATGGCAATCCGCTGCCTGCGCCCGAGGAGATCGAGACGCTGCTGATGTCGCCCGGCAACCGCTTTGACGTAGTGGTCGAGGGGGTTGCACCCGGACTGACCGACCTCGTGCGCCAACCCTATCGTCACGGTCTGGTGGACCTGCCCGCCACGACCATCGGCGCGGTGCATATCGAGGCCAGCGATGCGCCCGCATCCGGCGCGATGCCCGCACAGGCCCCGACCCTGCTCGACATCACCGACGCCGAGATCGTGCGCGAACGGACCATCGTGCTGGGCGAGGTGAAAGACAGCCGCGCAGTGTTCGACCTCGCCTTCACAATCAACGGTCAAAGCTATGACCCCGACACTTGGGACCTCGACCCACGGCTGAACACCGCCGAGGAATGGACCTTTGTGAACACCACCGCCTATCCCCACCCGATGCATATCCATATCAACCCGTTTCAGGTGGTGGCGATCAATGGTGAACCGGTCCCGGACCGCCCCTGGTACGACACCCATATCGTGCCCGCCGCAGGCACGCTCACCATCCGGTCGCGGTTCGAGGATTTCGACGGGGATTTTGTCACCCATTGCCACATCCTGCCCCATGAGGACGCAGGCATGATGATGAATGTAAGGATTTTGCCATGAAGACGCTCACACTTGCCGCGCTCGCCCTTGTCGCCGCGCCCGCCTTTGCCAATCAAAGCGCCGGAATCGACACCCAGACCTGCCTGAGCTGTCACAGCGTCGATGGCGTGGCGCATATTGATCATATCCCGATCATTCACGGCCAGTCGCAGACCTATCTGCAAAACGCCTTGCACGCCTATAAATCCGGCCAGCGCTCCGGCGGGACTGCCGATGTGATGCAGGCCGTGGCCAAGCAGCTCTCGGATGCGCAGATCGACCAGATGGCGGCGTTCTTCGGCACCGATGCCTCGGTGGTTCAGACCGCGCCCATCGCCCATCTGATCAAGGCAAGTGTTGAGGGTGCCGATGACCGTCTGGTCTATCTGACCACACAGGAGGGCACCGACCGCATTCTCGAAAGCCGGTTCAACCGCGATTACTTCCTTGTGGCCCCTTATGTGGAAAGCGAAAAATTCCTGACCTTCTGCTCCATCGCCACCATGGCGGCGGTGCTGAATTCATTCGAGGACGCGCTGCCGCGCCCGATTGATCCCAAGCGCTACCCCTACCCCTATTTCACACAGGAAAACATCTTCAACGAAGACAATCAAAAGGTGAAGAGCTTTGAACAGGTGGTCACCGACGGGCTGACACTGGATCAGATCGGGCTCTACCTCACGCATCTTGATGTGGACGCCAGGACGATCTTTGCCGATGAAAATCCGGTGGACCAGATGCGCAACGCGATTGTCAAAGGCGTGTCGGACCCGTCTGTCCGGGTCATCGTGAACTACAATCGCGGCATCGTCGGCCAGAACGGCGGCGGGCATGTCTCGCCCGTGGCGGCCTATCACGAGGCTTCGGATTCGGTGCTCGTTCTCGATGTGGCGGGCTATAAATACCCGCCCGCCTGGATCCCGATGGAAATGCTCTACGAGGCAATGCTGGACAAGGACAGCGCGTCCGACCGGTCGCGCGGCCTCGCGCTTGTGAGGACGTTCTGATGGCGGGCTTTTCCCGACGTGATGTGGTCCGCCTGCTTGGTACAGCGATGGCAGGGGCCGCGACACCCGCTGCCGCACGGCTGGGGGTCGAGGATGACCTGACCGTGTTTCGCAACCTGATCCACGCCATTGGCGGCACCAATTATATGCCCGCCGAACTGGCCCGCGCGGCGGAGACCGAATTTGCCCGCGCCTACGGGGTCGAGGCTGTGTTCGACCTTGTCGCGCTGGCCCGCCGCCGCCCAACGCTGGAGAGCATGTCTGACGCCGCAAGCACGCTCGCCGCCGATCAGATGCGCTGGATCGCAACCTTTCTCTATACCGGTGAAGTAGACGGTGAGGTGCGCTATTACGATTACTGCCTTGGATGGCAGGCGCTGACATTTGCGACCGCGCCGGGGCTCTGCGGCGGGCCGTTTGGCCATTGGGCGGAGCCGAAACGATGACGGGCCCCATCCCGGATACAACCGATGTTCTGATTGTCGGCGCAGGCATGGCCGGATCGCATCTGGCGCTGGAACTGCTGGAGGCGGGGCGCCGCGTGACGATCCTGGAGGCCGGGCCGCGCAAGCCGCGCATGGACTGGATGTCGGTCTTTACCAACAACCCGACCAAAGGCCCGCAGGCCCCCTATCCCTCCAATGACTGGGCCCCGTTCCCGCAGGACAACGGCTATGGCACCTTCTATGATCAGGCCGGGCCGATGGAATTCGTGGGCGCGTACTTACGCATCTATGGCGGATCGACCTGGCACTGGACCGGCTTTGCCGACCGGCTGCGCCCGGCGGATTTCCGGATGAAATCCACCTATGGCGTGGCGCTGGACTGGCCCGTGTCCTATGACGATCTGCGCCCGCATTACGTGAAGGCCGAGAAAATCTGGGGCGTAGCCGGGTCCATGGACTACACTTGGGGCGCGCCGCGCGACGAACCCTATCCCATGCCGCCCATCCCGGCGAGCTACATGGACAGTCGCGTCGATATTGCGCTCAAGGAAATGGGCCTGCATTCCGGCATTTTCAGCCACGCGCGCAACTCGGTGCCCTTTGACGGGCGTCCGCCCTGCTGTGGCAACAACACCTGCGTGCCGATCTGCCCCATCGGGGCGAAACTCGACGGGTCGGTCATCGCCGACAAGGCCGAGGCGGCGGGGGCAGAGATCATCACCGAGGCCGTGGTGACCACGATCCATATCGGCGATGATGGTCAGGTCTCGGGCATGGAGGTCACCCGGCCCGATGGCTCCAAATCCACCATCACCGCCAATATCTACGCGCTGTGCTGCCACGCGATCGAAAACCCCCGCCTGCTATTGATGTCGGCGCAGGAGAACGCCCCCAACGGCGTGGCCAATGGCTCGGACGCGGTGGGCCGCTACCTGATCACCCAGGCCAATCAGGACACCAAGGGCGTCACAAAGGATCCCGTCTTCCCCTATCGCGGCCCGCAACAGACCAGCGGCCTATTGGAACTGCGCGACGGCGACTTCCGCTCGTCGCACGCCGCCATCGGCACCAGTTTCATGAATTCCGGCCATTCCGGCAATTCCGACGGAACGAATGTTGCCAAGCAACTGATTGATCAGGGTCTCAGGGGACAAGAACTGGCACAGGAACTGAACCGCATCGTATCCCGGCATTTGCGTCTGAACTCCAGCGGTGAAATCCTCCCCGATCCCGACAACCGCCTGACCCTGTCGGACGAGCTGGACAGCGCGGGCCTGCCCAAATCGCGCATCCATTACAGCATCGACGACTATACACGCGCGGGCATGGCCATTTCGCAAAAGATGAATACCGAGGTGCTGCAAAGGCTGGGCTCAACCGAAATATCCTCGAACGAGGTCTACCTGTCCAACGCCATCATCGGCGGCACGGCGCGGATGGGCGACGATCCGAACACATCAGTCGTGAATTCCCACCAGCAATCGCACCAGCACAGTAACCTCTACATCATGGGAAGCTCGGCCCATGTGACCATGCCGGTCAATGCGCCGACGCTGACGATCGCGGCGCTGGCCATGCGCACGGCGGGGCATATACTGGGCTGACACCTGCAAGGGGCGGGCGAAATTCCATTCATGGAATTTGCAAAATTCTTCGAAGAATTTTGGTGCGCCGCGACCTTTCCTCTGCGGAGTCATGGGGATATGTTAGCGCCCAAAATCACAGGGTAGCGCCATGTTTCTGGGAATCGATATCGGCACCTCTGCCGTCAAGGCCTCTTTGGTCGGTTCAGACCTGCAGCTTGTCGACAGTGCCGATGCGGCGATGCGCAGTTCGCATCCACAATCCGGCTGGAGCGAACAGCACCCGGACCTTTGGCGCAACGCAACGATCACAGCCGTTCAGGCGTTGATGTCACGCCACGATGCGGCCCGGGTCCGCGCCATCGGCCTGTCGGGACAGATGCACGGTGCAGTGCTGATGGACGCGACGCATCAGGTCCTGCGCCCGGCCATCCTTTGGAACGACGGGCGCGCGGCCGTAGAATGTGACGCTCTGCAACGGGACCATCCCGATCTTGCCCATGTCGCCGGGGTGCGCCCGATGCCCGGCCTGACCGGTCCGAAACTCCCCTGGCTTGCCAGACATGAGCCAGAAATTTACGGACGCATCGCCCATATCTGCCTGCCCAAGGATCATCTGGGGCATTGGCTGCACGGCGCGCTTGTCACCGATGCGAGCGATGCTGCAGGGACATGGTGGCTGGACCAGAAATCCCATGGCTGGTCCCCGGCGCTCTGCGCGGCGACGCAAACAAACCCAGATTGGCTGCCGCCGGTGCTGCATGGCACGGATATCGCAGGCCATCTGCGCCCCGAAGCGGCCGAAGCGCTGGGCCTGCCTGCGGGCATCCCCGTCTCCGCTGGCGCGGGCGATGCTGCGGCCGGCGCCGTTTCGCTAGGGGCGGTCGCGGATGGTACGGCCTTTATCTCGCTGGGCACGTCGGGGCAGTTCTTTGTGCCCACCACCCGCTGCCGCGCCGCGCCCGAAGTGGGTTTGCATTCCTTTGCCCACACCCTGCCGGACCTCTGGTTCCAGATGGCCGCAATGCTCAATGGCGCACGTCCTCTGAGTTGGTTTTCGGATGTGGCCAACCGCCCGATCCCGGAATTGCTGGCTATGGCGGCGGATGCCCCCGGTGCTACGCCGCTGTTTCTGCCCTACCTGACCGGCGAGCGCAGCCCGCATGGCGACGCGGCCATTCGCGGCGCGTTTTACGGGCTGGAAAACGACACGGGCCCCGGCGAGATGATGCGCGCCGTCATCCAGGCCATCGCCTACAGCCTCTGCGATGCGGCAGACTCCGTACGCCAGACAGCTGCAATCCCGGAACCGCTTTTGACGATTGGCGGCGGCACGCGCTCGGACATGCTTTTGCAGACGATCGCGGATGCCACCGGGCTGACGCTGGCCCGTGGGAAGGGTGCCGATGTCGGTCCCGCCGTGGGTGCGGCCCGCATGGCCGCGGTGGCCTGTGGCGCGGCCTCGGTCACCGACCTGGCACAACGCCCCGAGATCGACCGGGAATTCACGCCCGATCCTGAGCGCCGCTCCTATCATGACGAACGGCTGACACGGTATCGTGCGCTTTACGAGGCACTCAAACCCATGCGCACCTGAGCGGCCTGAAACCCATCTCACAGCGACGTGACGCGGCTGACATGAAATTGGACAAAAGCCCTGACCCACCCCAGATACGCTACATCACCATGTAGGAGGGCATGAATTGACATACCAAAAGAACCCCGACGTGATCGCCACCCTGACCCCCGAGCAATACCGGGTGACACAGGAGAACGGTACTGAGCGGCCCTTTACCGGCGAATATAACGACAACAAGGAACCGGGGATCTATGTGGACATCGTGTCTGGCGAACCGCTCTTTGCCTCGTCGGACAAATTTGAATCGGGCTGTGGCTGGCCCAGCTTTACCAAGCCGATCGAGCCCACTCATATCAACGAGCTGCGCGACACCACCCATGGCATGATCCGGACCGAGGTCCGCTCGGCCCATGGCGACAGCCATCTGGGTCACGTGTTCCCTGACGGTCCGCGAGACAGGGGTGGCCTGCGCTATTGCATCAACTCGGCCTCGCTGCGCTTCATCCATCGTGACGATATGGAGGCCGAAGGCTATGGTGCCTATCTGGATCAAGTGGAGGACGTGACATGACGGACAGGGCTGTTCTGGCCGGTGGCTGTTTCTGGGGCATGCAGGATCTGATCCGCAAGCTTCCCGGTGTTGAGAAAACCCGCGTCGGATATACCGGCGGCGACGTGCCCAACGCCACCTATCGCAACCACGGCACCCATGCCGAGGGGATCGAAATCCTGTTTGATCCCACGAAAATCAGCTACCGGCAGCTTCTGGAGTTCTTTTTCCAGATCCATGACCCGACCACGCTGAACCGGCAGGGCAATGACCTTGGCCTCAGCTACCGCTCCGCGATCTACTATGTGGACGAGGATCAGAAAGCCGTGGCGCTGGACACCATCGCCGATGTCGAGGCCTCCGGCATCTGGCCCGGCAAGGTCGTGACCGAGGTCGAGCCTGTGGGTGATTTCTGGGAAGCCGAGCCGGAGCATCAGGACTATCTCGAACGCTTCCCCGGCGGCTATACCTGCCATTTCCCGCGCGCCGACTGGGTCCTGCCCAAACGCGACGCGGCGGAATGACCTGACACGGCGGATGCCGCTCATGCGGCATCCGTCCCCCTTTGATCAGGACGCGCTTTTCTCAAAGCAAAACGTGTTGCCCGACCCGATGTTCAGCCAGCAATCGCCTTTCACCGGCTTGTCCGACCAGATCGTCTTGGCCTCCCGCCCATTGATCTTTGTATCGCCCCCGCGTTCCACCACGGTTTTAGCCCCGGACGGCCATGTAAAGGTACTGACGTCGCGCTCGGACAGGTTGGACTGAACCTGAATGCTGCGCTCAAACCCACAGGGATCGAAATCCAGTCGCTGGCTGCCCTTGAACACATAACATGTGCCCTGTTCGGTGCTCCGGTCGGTCGGCGTATGCGCCATCACGTCCCGCGTCGTGACATTGGCGTCCTCGGGACGGACCAATGCGGCCAGCGGGGTGCGCGGGTCAAAGAAGGTGGCGGCTGAAGCCTCGAACCCGATACCGTCCTCCCCCATCCGGATCGAGGCGTACTGCCCCCAAAGCCCATCCGCGTCATTGGCACCGGCAGCGGGATCGACATAGAGTTTGCAGTTCAGCGATCCTTCCTGCCCGAATCCGTCCATCACCGCTTCGATCCGGCCCGAGCGGTTCGAGATTTGCGGGCTCCAGCCCCAGCGCTGGGCCGGGTCGGGATCAAAGCCGAACCCGTTTGTCGCAAGCCGGTCCCCCGTCCAAGCGTAATATGAGTTGCAGGCATTCGACACGGCCAGCGGCGTGATCTCGGACGGGCGTACCGTCCCCACCACGGGGATCAGCCAGCGCCCGGCCTTGTGCACAGTATCGACATAGAACATTTCCTCCGGCGGGGTTTTCAGCATCTCGGCGATCAAGGTCTGCGACAGTTTCATGTCGCTCATCCGCGCCATGAGCTGGCCTAGCCCAAATACCGCGATTTTGTACGCCTTGTTGACCTGCGCCTCGGAATAGGCACCTTCGGCGACCTCAAGCGACGGCGCGTGAAAACCCAACCGCGCGCCTGCATGCAGCTTGCGGTTGGCAACGACACCGGCATCGCTTTCGGTGCTCTGCGAGCCGGCCATGAATACCACCGCACAGGCGGATTCACACCGCGCCCCGCGCGGGACGGCCGTGCCCATTGCGCCCTGGATCAGTTCAGCCATGCGCAGCCCTTCGGAAAAGGAACCGCCGGGGCTGTCAAGGCAGATGCGATGACCGTTCTCGTTCATGTATTCAAACCGGTCACCACGCGCGCCGCGCCGGATCAGCTCGGCTTTGAGGACACGCTCCAATACTTTGGCGTCGCCCGGCTGTATCACCCCTTCGATCTTGACGATGCAGCCCATATAAGGGTCGTCATATGCGTTGATTTCCGCCGCTTCCGCAACCTGTCCAAACCCGAGAAAAACGCCGGAACCAATCACCGCAGAAACAAGCCAATGCATCAATTTCATTGAATATTCTCCCTGATGTTTGGAAGAGCCTCCCGCGTGACCGGCCAAAGGTCAAGCGCCGGGCCGTCCTCACATTTGCGAAGCGACCAAATGCTGCGGCTTGCCGCATCCGGATTCCAAACTAACGTTTTGTCACGAACGTCTGAACAACCGACCGGAGAAAACCAATGCGTTTTGCACTTCCGATTGCCTTTGCGACCCTCGCCGCCGCCCCGGCACTTGCCGAGGATGTGAATTACACCGTCGATGGGGAGGCCTTTACCGGCTATTTTGCCGCTGCTGAAAATCCCAAGGGGCTCGTGCTGATCGTGCATGACTGGGATGGCATGACCGACTACGAACGCCAGCGCGCCGATATGCTGGCCGAGATGGGCTATAATGCCTTTGCGCTCGACATGTTCGGCGACGACACCCCGACCGAGACGATGGACCACCGGCGTGCCGCCACCGGCGCGCTCTATCAGGACCGTGACCGTATGCGGGCGCTGATCTCTGCCGGGGTCTCACAGGCGCAAAGCCGCTCCGCAGATCTGCCGATGGTGGTCAAGGGCTATTGCTTTGGCGGGGCCGTGGCGCTTGAAATGGCGCGCAGCGATATCGGCGGCATGGCCCAGGGTTACGCGACCTTCCACGGCGGCTTGTCCACGCCCGAGGGCCAAAGCTGGGATGGGGATGAGCCACCGATCCTTGTGCTGCATGGCGGCGCGGATACGTCGATCACCATGCATGACGTGGCCACATTTGCCGAAGAACTGGAGGCTGCTGGCACCGCCTATGAGATCGAAGTCTATTCCGGCGCACCGCACGCATTTACCGTCTTTGGCTCGAACCGCTATCAGGAGCGCGCCGACATGCAAAGCTGGGCGGCCTTCTCAAACTTTCTGGACAAACGTCTTTGAGGAAGACCGGGGCGGGCCGATGCGCCCGCCCTATCCTGACTCTTTGCCCTTGGAATTTCGCGCGTCGCGACACAGGTTAAGGGCATGACACATCACACGCCCCTTTTTCGCTTCGACAACAGCTATGCCCGCGATCTCGACGGATTCTATGTGCCGTGGGAAGGCGACAAGGTGCCAGAGCCGCGCATCGTGCTGCTCAATGCCGGGCTGGCCCATGATCTGGGACTTGATCCCGACGCATTGGACACGGACGAAGGCGCGGCCATCTTTTCCGGGGCCAAGGCCCCCGAGGGGGCCAACACGCTGGCACAGGCCTATGCCGGACATCAGTTCGGCGGCTTTTCTCCGCAGCTGGGCGACGGGCGCGCAATCCTTCTTGGGGAAATCATCGGCCCGGACGGACAACGCCGCGACATCCACCTCAAGGGCTCGGGCCGCACGCCGTTTTCGCGCGGCGGCGATGGCAAGGCTGTGCTGGCCCCTGTCCTGCGCGAATTCCTGATCGGTGAAGCGATGCATGCGCTGCACATCCCGACCACCCGCGCGCTGGCCGCCACCACCACCGGCGAGATGATCCATCGCGAAGGCCCAAAGCCCGGCGCGGTTCTGGCCCGCGTGGCCGCCAGCCACCTGCGCGTGGGCACGTTCCAGTTCTTTGCCGCGCGCGGCGAACATGCCCGGGTCCGGCAACTGGCCGATTATGCCATTGCCCGCCATGATCCATCGCTTGCCGATGCGCCGGATAAATACCTCGCCTTCCTGAACGCCGTGATCCGTCGGCAGGCCACGCTTTTGGCGAAATGGATGCATGTGGGATTTGTCCACGGCGTGATGAACACAGACAACACAACGATTTCCGGCGAGACCATCGATTACGGCCCCTGTGCCTTTATCGACGCCTATGACCCCAAGGCCGTGTTCTCTTCGATCGACCGGCAGGGACGTTACGCCTATGGCAACCAGCCGGTCATCGCCCAGTGGAACCTTGCGCGGCTGGCGGAAACGCTGATCCCGCATCTGCACGAGGATCAGGACGAGGCCATCCGCATCGCGACCGAGGCCGTGCAGGGCTTTACCGCGCTTTACATGGCGGACTGGGTGGCCGGCATGCGGCCCAAACTGGGGCTGAACACCGCAGAAGACAGCGATACGGATCTGGCCAACGGGTTCTATGCAGCGATGGAGGGACAAGGGGTCGACCATACGCAGGCCTTCCGTGCCCTGACATTGGCGACAGAGGGCAACAACGCACCGCTGCGCGATCTGTTTGATGATCCCTCCGCGCTGGACGCGTGGCTGCCTGCATGGCAGGACCGGCTGGCCCGCGATCCGGCACAGAACCGCGCCGCGGCAATGAACGCCGTCAACCCGGTCTACATCCCGCGCAACCATCTGGTCGAAAGCGCGCTGCAGGCTGCCGAACGCGACGGTGACATGACCGAGATCACCACGCTGTTGGAGGTGCTGCGCGATCCGTTCACCGCGCGCGACGGGCTGGAGGACTACGCCCAACCCGCGCCGGACGGGTTCGGACCCTACACCACCTTCTGCGGAACCTGACCCATATCAAAGACGACTGCAAAATCTTGCGCGCAAACTCTGATCTGACGCGAACAGCATGAGGCACAAAATGGACAAAACGGCACTCAAGACCCGGCTTCTGGAACTGGCCCAATCCGACTATGAGGACGCCCGCGCGAAATACCAATCGACCGTGGCCGACGCCCGGGTCGCGCGTGGCGAAACCGTCGAACGGAGCGAGCAATCGCAGGCCGAGGCGGCGGGCGAACTGGCCGCCGCGCTGGACGAGGCCATGCATGACGACGAGGCGCGGCTGACCCGCCTATCCGAGATCGACTTTGCCGCCAGGGATACGGTCGGAGAGGGTGCCGCAGTTCACTTGGACGACCGGCTTCTGGTGGTCTGCGTCTCCACGTCGGAATTCGACTTTGACGGGCTGAGAACAATGGGCATCTCCCCCGCCGCGCCGATCTACAAGGCGATGGCCGACCTTGGCGCGGGCGACAGTTTTACGTTCAATGGCACCGAGCACGAGATCAAGGGGGTTTACTAACGCCCGGCAAACGCTAAGCCTCCGGGAACAGAGTTCGGGAGGTTCCATGCGTTTGCTATTGAGTGTTGTCGTGATCCTGTTGCTGCCACTATCGGCGTTGGCCGAATGTGTGGGCACGGATCTGCGACCGGGGCTGAGCGACACAGAGCGTACCGCCCTGCAAGCCGCAGAACGTGACACCCCGTTTCCGCGTGGCAATCACTGGCTGGCGGAAAAGGACGGCCAAATCATCCGCGTGATCGGCACCATGCATCTGGGTGATCCGCGTATGGACGCGCTGACCGAACAGCTTGCCCCGCATATCGAAACCGCCGACCTGCTGTTCCTTGAAATCACCCGGGACGAAGAAAAGCGCATGGAGCGGATGATGGCCTCCGATCCCGGCCTGTTGCTGCTCACCGACACGACGCTGCCCGAGGCGCTGGACGAAGAGACATGGGCTCTGATCGCGGATGCCGCCCGCGCCCGGGGTCTGCCACCCTTCATGGCCGCAAAAATGCAGCCCTGGTATCTCTCGGTGATGCTGTCGATCCCGGCCTGCATGATGGAAACGCTGGCCTCGGACGACAATCCCGGTCTGGACGACCGGCTCATTACAGTGGCCGAAGACGCGGGCACGCCCATGCGCTCGCTGGAGCGGATCGAGGACGTGATCTCGATCTTCACCGAAGAGCCGTTCGAGAAACAGGTATCCTTTCTTGTGGCCAGCCTTATGCCGGAACGGGTGAGTGACGACATGATGGCCACCACAACCGAAAGCTATTTCGACGAGGCCAATGCCGAAAGCTGGGCGCTGGCCCGTGTACTGGCGGATCGGTACATGGATATGGAAACGTCCGAGTTGGATGCGGCCTTTGCCGATTTTGAGCAAAGCCTGCTGATCGACCGTAACCTTTCCTGGATGGCGCATATCGAACGCGCGACCGAGACCAATATCGTGATCGCGGTCGGCGCACTGCACCTGATGGGCGAAAGCGGGGTACTGAACCAGTTGGAAAAGCGCGGCTACACGCTGACCCGTCAGCTGTTCTGAGGCCGACGCCTAGGCCGCCAATCCACGCCCCTTGAGCAACGCCTCGACCCCAGGCATCTTGCCCCGAAAGGCCAGATAAAGCGCCTCGGCCTCGTCCGAACCGCCCGCCGAGAGGATATGCTCCTCCAGCTTTGCCGCCATCTCCGGGTCGAATGCCCCGCCCGCTTCCTCGAAAGCGGCAAAGGCGTCGGCATCCATCACTTCGGACCACATATAGCTGTAATACCCGCTGGAATATCCGTCGCCCGCAAAGACATGCGCGAAATGCGGTGTCGCGTGGCGCATTCCAATGGCATGTGGCATGCTCAGCGCTTCCAGCACCTCGGCCTGTTTCGCCATCGGATCACCCGGCGCAGCACCCTCATGGAACGCCAGATCGACCAAGGCCGAGGCGACATATTCCACCGTCTGGAACCCCTGATCGAAATTCGCGGCCTTGAGCACCTTGTCCAGCATCTCCTGCGGCATCGCCTCGCCGGTCTCCACATGGGTGGCGAAACGCCGCAACACCTCGGGCACCTCAAGCCAGTGCTCATAAAGCTGGCTGGGCAGTTCCACGAAATCACGCGCCACGGAGGTACCGGAAATCATGTCATAGGTGACATCCGACAGCATCTGATGCAGCGCGTGGCCGAATTCGTGAAACAGCGTGCGCGCGTCGTCATAGGACAAAAGCGCCGGATCGCCCTTGGCGAAATTGCAGACATTGACCACGATGGGGCGCTGCTCTTGCGGGAACTTCGCCTGCGACCGCATCGCCGAACACCATGCGCCCGAGCGTTTGGAGCCACGGGCAAAATAGTCTCCGATGAACACCGCGACATGCGCGCCCCCGCGCGTCACCTCCCATGCACGGGCATCCGCGTGATAGAGCGGCACATCCAGTGCCCGGAACTCCAACCCAAAGAGCCGGTTGGCGCAATCAAACGCCGCTGCGATCATCTGATCCAGCGACAGGTAAGGCTTCAGCGCCGCCTCATCCAGATCATGCTCCGCCTTGCGCCGTTTCTCGGCGTAGTAACGCCAGTCCCATGGCTCCAGCGCGCCGTTGATGCCGTCGTCTCGCATCATCTCTTCCAGCACGCGCC
This sequence comes from Primorskyibacter aestuariivivens, assembly GCF_028023675.1. GTDB lineage: Bacteria > Pseudomonadota > Alphaproteobacteria > Rhodobacterales > Rhodobacteraceae > Marinovum > Marinovum aestuariivivens. The sequence continues at coordinate 62,410 of NZ_JAQIOZ010000011.1, forward strand.
CATCCGCTTCGGCCCGCGCCTTGGCCGGCTCCCAGACCGCCATGAGCAACTCGCGCACCTTGTCCGGATTGCCCGCCATCTCGGTTTCCAGCTTGTAAGACGCGAAATCCGGATATCCGAGCAGCTTTGCTCGCTCCTCGCGCAGCGCCAGAATTTCCGCCGCAATGTCCCGGTTGTCGGTCTCGCCACCATTGGCCCCGCGCGCGACCCAGGCCTTGTAGGCCCGCTCACGCAGGTCCCGACGCGGCGAGAATTGCAGGAACGGCGTGATCAGCGACCGCGATAACGTCACAACCGGCCCCGTTGTGCCGCGCTCCTTGCCCGCCGCGCGGGCCGCATCCACGGCAAACCCCGGCAACCCATCAAGATCATCTTCGGACAATTCCATGAACCAGTCGCGCTCATCCGCCAAAAGGTTCTGGGTAAACGCCGTGCCCAACTCCGCCAGCCGCTGTTTGACCGCTTTCATGCGCTCGGCTGCGTTCCCTTGCAGCGCAGCGCCCGCGCGGACGAAATTGCGATGGGTCAGCATCAGCACCCGGCGCTGTTCGTCGTTCAGGTCGAGCGAGTCACGTGCCTCCCAAACCGCATTGATCCGCGCAAACAGCTTTTCATTCCCGTAGATCGCTGATGAATGCGCCGCGAGCTTGGGCGAAAATTCCCGCATCAACTCTTCGCGCCTGGGGTTGCTGTCACTGCCCGCGATGTTGAAAAACACCCCCGCAACCCGGTCCAGCGCCGCGCCCGTCGCCATCAGCCCCTCGATCGTATTGGCAAATGTCGGCGGCTCGGAATTGTTGGCCACGGCCTCCACCTCGGCCAGATCCTCGGCCAGCGCGACCTCCAGCGCCGGGGCAAAATCCGCATCGGTGAAATCGCCAAAGGGCGGCAACCCGAACGGCCCGTCCCATTCCTTCAACAAGACATTGTCCACGCTCACCCCTCCTGTTTCTCACCACATACCGGGCAATCCGCCCGCCGCTTCAGCCCGATCTTGCGCGTCTCGCTCCAGAGCGCATCGTAAATCAGCATCTCACCGCGCAAAGGCGCGCCCGCATCCGCCAAAAGCTTGATCGCCTCCACCGCCATCATCGCCCCCACCACGCCGGGCAGCGGTCCCAAAACCCCCGCCTCGGAACAGGACGGGGCCAGCCCCGGCGCGGGGGCCTCGGGGAAGACGCATTGATAGCACGGCGCGCCACGGGACGGGTCAAAGATGCTCAATTGCCCCTCCCACTGGCTCAACGCACCTGAGATCAGAGGCACCCCTTTGGCGACCGCCGCCCGGTTGGCCAGATAGCGGGTGTCGAAATTATCCGTCCCGTCCAGCACCAGATCGTAATCGTCGAACAGCTCCCCGGCGATCTCCTCGGTCAGCCGCCGGTGATAGGGGCGAACCGTCACATAGGGGTTCTGCGCCTCCATCGCCGCCTTGGCGGAAAATACCTTGGGCATGCCGATGTCAGCATCGCGGTGGATCACCTGCCGCTGCAGATTGGCGTTTTCGACCACATCGTCATCGATCACCCCGATGGTCCCCACACCCGCCGCCGCGAGATATTGCAACGCAGGCGCGCCCAGCCCCCCCGCGCCAATCACCAGAACCCGCGCGCGCCGCAGACGCATCTGACCCGGCCCGCCCAACTCGCGCAGCACAATATGGCGCGCATAGCGCTCCAGCTCTGTTTCACTCAGCTTGTCCGTCATAGGCTTCGGCGCATCCTTTTCTTCCTGCCCTCTGGCCCTGTCCCTGACGCGGCCCAGCACCCGGCGATACCCCATCACCAGCGCGACGCCCCCCGCCAGAATCAGCCACAATGCCGGATCGCCGCCGGTCGCCTCGCGCAGCGGATGGCCATCGGGAAACAGCAGCTGTATCCCCATCACGGCCACGAACAAAAGCCCGATCAACGGCCAGCGCGCCGCGCGCGGCATGCCCAGCGCCCAGCCCGCGCCCCAGATCGCCGCCGCCATGGCCAGAACCAACAGCATCAGGACACTCCTGTTGAGCCGAAACCACTCGCCCCGCGCGCCGTTTCATCAAGGCTCTCGACGAGTTCGAAGGCCGCCTGCACCACCGGTGCCAGCACCATCTGCGCGATACGCATACCGTGCGTGATCTCGAACGGCGCATCCCCGGCATTCATCACGATCACCCCCAAGGGTCCGCGATAATCACTGTCAATCGTGCCGGGCGCATTGGGCAGCGTGATCCCGTGTTTGAGCGCCAATCCGGAGCGCGGCCTGATCTGCACCTCGAACCCCTCCGGCACCGCCACCCGCAGTCCCGTGGGCACCAGCACCCGCGCGCCCGGATGCAACACCACCCCGTCGCACTCCGGAAAATTCGCCCGCAGATCGGCCCCCGCCGATCCTGCAGTCTCATAGCACGGCAAGCCAAGCGACCGATCAGCGCCTGCATCCCACATGAGTTTCAAAGCAACCACGCCCCGCCCTTCATCTTGCCAAATAAACTCCCGCCGGAGGCTCCCGAAATCTCAACCAAGCGCCTCCGCCAGCCTCTGTGCCAACCGCTCAGCGACCTGATCCTTGCCCATGCGCGGCCATGCCTCGGCCCCGTCATCAGAGATCAGCACCACGGCATTCTCGGACCCGCCCATGATCCCGGTCTCCGGGCTCACATCATTGGCGACGATCCAGTCGCAGCCTTTGCGCTCCCGTTTGGCCGTGGCATGGGCGACAACATCATCCGTTTCGGCCGCAAACCCCACCACCAATCCCGGCCGCCCGGTCTTCATCTGCGCCACTGTGGCAAGGATGTCGGGGTTTTCCGCAAAGCTTAGGGTGGGCATTTTGCCCACCTCTTTCTTGATCTTGGACGCGCTCGCCCCGTCCACCCGCCAATCCGCCACCGCCGCGGCAAAGATCGCGGCATCGACCGGCAGGGCGGCCTCAACCGCCTCCAGCATCTGTTGGGCTGTCTCTACCTGGTGCAGCACCACACCATCCGGCGGGGCCACATCCGCAGGCCCCGTCACAAAGACCACCTGGGCCCCCAGCGACACCAGGGCCCGCGCAATCGCCGTCCCCTGCGCACCCGAGGACCGGTTGGCGATATAGCGCACCGGGTCAATCGGCTCATGCGTGGGCCCGGAGGTGACCAGCACGCGCCTGCCCGCCAATGGCCCTGCGTTGAAATGCGCCTCCAGCGCCGCAATGATGTCGGGCACCTCCGACAACCGCCCTGGCCCGAACTCACCACAGGCCATATCGCCCGCCTCCGGCCCGACAACGCGCACACCGTCGCCCCGCAGAAGCGCGAGATTGCGCTGCGTCGCGGGATGCTCCCACATACGCACATTCATCGCGGGCGCGATCATCACCGGCGTATCCGTGGCCATAAGCAGGGTCGTGGCCAGGTCGCCCGCCAATCCCTGCGCCATTTTCGCCATCAGGTCCGCCGTTGCCGGGGCCACCAACACAAGATCGGCCACGCGGGACAGCTGGATATGCCCCATCTCCGCCTCTTTGGTGAGATCAAAGAGGTCACGATGCACCTCTTCCCCCGCCAGGGCCGACACGCTCAGCGGAGTGACGAGTTCCTCTGCCGCGCGCGTCATGACCGGCGTCACCGACGCGCCGCGTTCGCGCAGGCGGCGGATCAGGTCAAGACACTTGTAGGCGGCAATCCCGCCCCCGATGATCAGCAAAATCCGTTTGCCTGCCAGCATGTTGTGCATCCCTGTTACCCGCCCCAAAGCTTACGGCCTGTCCAGCATCACCACAACCCATCCAAACGGTTGACCTCTAGGGTGGCAGCCTTCAGGCTTCGCAAAGCGATACGGAGTTTGCCATGCGTCGCCTGATCCTCTTTCTTGCCAGTCATGGCCTTGTTTTTGCCGCAGGCTTCGCGCTTGGCATCTACCTTTTGCCGATCCTGACCGCACCGGACAATCCCGATGCCGCCATGCTCGAAGCCCGGTCGCAAAACGCCCGGTTTGAGGCCGCGTTCACCCGCGATCTTGCAGGCAGTGATTTCCTGCACTGGGGCGAAGGCCGCGTCAGCCTCACCGACAGTCAGATCGTGCATATGGGGGCGTTGGCGCCCGGCCCCGATTACAAGCTCTACCTGACCACCGCATTTGTCGAGGACGAGGCCGGGTTTGAAGCACTTAAATCCGATGCCGCCCTGATCGGAGATGTAAAAACCTTTGGTGGGTTTCTGCTCGATATACCCGAAGGGGTCGACATCACCGAATACACCACGGTTGTCGTGTGGTGCGAAAGTTTTGGGGAATTCATCACCGCCGCGAAATATCGCTGAGCCACCCTGCTAGCGAAAAGTGGCGCATGGATCATCCCGTTCCGGCGCATCGCTTGTCGCCATCTGGTCAAATGACCCGTGTGGCGGTTGATCCGGTTCCCCCTGCCCCAGCGCAAAGACCGCGATCCCCGGTTGCACCCGCGCCAGATAGACCGGAACACCCCAATCCTTGCGCGCATGGCCGTTCCCGGTGATCAGCACCACGGGCGCGCCATATCTGTCCAGAACCGCCAGCACAGAGCGCGCGAAACTCGCGTCCCGCAGCCGCTGCGCCTCGACCATGCCGCCCATCATCTCCATCGGCATCGCCTCGCAATGGGCGGCGAATTGCAGCGCTTTGCGGGCCTCAAGCTCCTCTGGTGACAGCGCCTCGGTCAGCCCATAGGCATCGGCCTCTTCGCCGAACACCGCCGCCGCGCCATTGGAAAACGCCTGCCGCACCTGCTCATGTGGCAACGCCGCCCCAAGGATGCGCGGAGAGGCCACCAGAACCCCGGCATAGTCCGACATATTGAACCACGCCACATCCTGTGCCGCCCCGGCCATGACCTCAGGATCGCGCGCCACGCCGTCCAACATCGCGGCTTCATCCGGTGTCAGCATCTCGAACACCACGGCGCGCGGCGCGATCTCGCGGATCAGCGCGGCCTGCCGCGCGTGGTGGCCGGGATTGTCATGCAACTCCCCCAAAATCACCACATCCGCATCAAAAGAGCCCGCCGCCCAAACGGGCCACGGGCTCAGCATCACCAGAAACGCAATCACATATCTCATGCGAGGAAGTGTTGCACCTCGCGGCTCTGGCCTTCAAGCGACTTGCGCATCTTCTGGAAGGCCGCAGCCTCAAGCTGGCGCACGCGTTCCTTGGACAGGCCCAGCTCATTGCCAAGACTTTCCAGTGTGCGGGCATCCTCGCGCAGCTTGCGTTCGCGCACGATAAAGCGCTCGCGCTCGTTCAACCCGTTCATCGCGGTCACAAGCCATTCACGCAGCTGTTCGGTGTCATGGGAATGCTCAACCTGCTCAGCCGCCTGCGGGCCTTCGTCCTCCAGCGTGTCGATCCATTCCCGGCCCTCATCCTCGACCGATTGCGTGGCGTTGAGCGAAAAGTCGGACCCGGACAGACGCCCTTCCATCATTTCCACATCCGCCAAAGGCACGCCGATCTCGGCGGCGATCTTGTGGCGCAATTGCCAGCCGTCCAGTTCCTCGCCCTGTTGTGCGGCCTCGCGCTCGATCTGGGCCTGAACACGGCGCATGTTGAAAAACAGCGATTTCTGCGACGAGGTCGATCCGGTACGCACCATCGACCAGTTGCGCATCACGTAATCCTGAATGCTCGCCTTGATCCACCAGACCGCATAGGTCGAAAAGCGCACGCCGCGATCCGGGTCAAACTTGTCCGCCGCTTTCATAAGGCCAAGACCGGCCTCCTGAATCAGATCATTCATCGGAGCGCCGTAGCGCCGGAATTTGGCCGCCATGGAGATGGCGAGCCGCATGTAGGCGGTGATCAGCCTGTGCAGCGCCTCTTCGTCGCGCTCATCCCGCCACGCATAGGCCAGTTTCCGTTCCGTCTCCGCATCCAGCAACTCGGCTTTCATTGCCGCGCGGGACAAGCGTCTGTCGTCTGTCATGTCCAGTGCCATGTTCGCTCCCCCGGTTTGACTTTGTTTCTGTGTCTGACACCGTGTCTACGCAGGTCATTGCAAACCGGATCAAAAGAAACACCTGAAACTCTCCTTTAGACATGGGTACCCAAAAGCCATTTCACAATCCGTGATGGAGGGCCGCACAATTGGCAATTGGACGGCAAACAGACATCGCGATAGCGTTCGCGCCATGACAGATATGCTTTATATCGGCGATTACGCCTATTCTTCCTGGTCCTTGCGCGGCTGGCTGCTGTTCCGCCGCTTCGGGCTTCCCTGTGCCGTGCAACGGGTGGATTTCCATGCCGCCGAGGTGCGTGAACAACTGACTGATATTGCCCCTGCGCGCACGGTCCCGTCAGTGAAATTCTCGGATGGCGGGTTGGCGTGGGACTCGCTTGCGCTGGCCGAGGAACTGGCCAGCCGCCACCCCAAGGCCGGGCTGTGGCCCGTCGATCCGGTCCTGCGCGCCACCGCCCGCAGTCTGGCTGCCGAAATGCATTCGGGCTTTGGCGCGTTGCGTGGATTTTGCCCGATGAACACACGGACTGCCTACACGGATGTCCCGGTCTCGGAAGCGCTGCAGGCCGACCTGACCCGGATCGAGGAGATCTGGGACTTCGCTCTGGCGCAGTCAGGCGGGCCATGGCTCTGCGGCGACTATTCGGTTGCAGATGCGTTTTACGCGCCGGTCGCGGCCCGGGTCGCGGGGTATTCGCTGCATGTGGGCGACACCGCGCGTGCCTATGTGGAGCGCCACCTTTCCGACCCGGCCTTCCGCCAGTTCCGCGCCATGGGGCTGGTCTCCGGCGTCACCTTGCCCTGGTATGAACAGGCGTTCCCGAAAATCGATTGGCCCGGCCCCGCGCCACGCCCGGCCCACCCTGTGGACGCTGGCCCATCGGTCAACGCGGCCTGCCCCTATTCCGGCAATCCGGTCACGCATTTCATGGAAATGGACGGACAGGTCTGGGGCTTCTGCAACGCCTTCTGCCGGGACAAGACCGTGGCCGACCCCGAAGCCTGGCCCGAGTTCATGGCCATGGTCGAGACCGGTTGAAACGCTTGCAGCGCGTCAGTTCCCGGCGCGCTGCATCATCATCTCATGTACCGCCTGCATGCCGCGTTCCGCCATATCGGTCACTTCCGCCGCATGGACCTGCATCGCTTCAACCACGTCCGGATCATCGGAGGTCTGGATCACGACAAGGCCCTCATCCGTCACCTCTACATCCGACAGGATGCGCTCGCCCCGGGCAAAGAAGATGTCCAGCGTCGGGCTCTGGATGAAAATCCTGGGGTCATCCTTTTGCCCTACCCGGTCGATCATGCCCACCGCATGGCTGACCAGCGCTTCCATCACCGCCGGGTCCGAAGACCGCGTCACGGTGCGAATGCCATTGGGCAGGTTTTCAACCTCGCGGCTCAGCGTCTGGAAGTTCCGGAACAGAACCGCAAGTTCGGCGCTTTCCTCGGGCGTGGCGTTTTCTCCGCGCAGACCGGGCATATTGACCTCGTCATGGCCCGTCCCGTCGTCCCCATGCATGTGACCATGCCCGCCGCCATGACCGTGCATCTGTGCAAACGCCGCATAGCCACCGCCCAGCGTCAGCACCACTCCGATCACCGCAACCGTGCGCCGTGCAAATTTCGCCATCTCAATACCCCATCACATTCAAAATAATTGATACATCAATCCAGAACGGGCGCATAGCCCGCATGTCTCACCTCTGCGCGAGGTTTCTGGCAGCGCGTTAACCAATCCTAAACGCCTGCGCTCGCAAAACTGGTTAACAGCTTTTCAACATGGGGAGCGGGCATGGTCGCCCTTGCCTATACCGTCGCCTTTGAGGGTGTCACCGCCCGCCCGGTCGAGGTGCAATGCGCCGTAACCCCGGGCACGCCCGCCTTTTCCATCGTGGGCCTGCCGGACAAGGCCGTGTCCGAGGCGCGCGACCGGGTGCGCAGTGCGCTCACCTCCATGGCCATCGCGCTGCCGTCGAAACGGATCACCGTTAACCTGTCGCCCGCCGACCTGCCCAAGGAAGGATCGCATTTCGACCTGCCCATCGCGCTTGGCCTGCTCGCGGCACTCAATATCATCCCCGAAGATGCGGTGCAGGGGATCGTCGCACTGGGCGAATTGTCTCTGGATGGCGGCCTGATCCCGGTGATCGGCGCGCTGCCCGCGGCCATGGCCGCCGCCGAGGACGACCGCGCGCTGCTCTGCCCGCGTGCCTCGGGTCCCGAAGCGGCCTGGGTCGGGGCCTGTCAGGTCATCGGCGCGGCGTCTCTGTCGGACGTTGTGCGCCATTTCACCGGGCAATCCCCGCTGGCCCCGTCCGAACCCGGCGAAGTCCTCCGCGCCCCGCCGGGGCGCGACCTGCGCGATGTGCGCGGGCAGGAACGGGCCAAACGCGCGCTGGAGATTGCCGCCGCAGGTCGTCATCACCTTTTGATGGTGGGCACGCCCGGATCGGGCAAATCCATGCTTGCCGCGCGCCTTCCCACGATCTTGCCGAATCTGAGCGCGGTGGAGGCGCTGGAAACCTCGATGATCCATTCGCTTGCCGGGCTGCTGGATCAGGGCGGCATTTCCCGCACCCGACCCTTTCGCGAACCGCATCACACCGCCTCCATGGCGGCCATTGTCGGCGGTGGTCGCGGTGCCAAACCGGGTGAGATCAGCCTTGCCCATAACGGCGTCCTGTTCCTGGACGAATTTCCCGAATTTCCCCGCACCGTGCTGGAAACACTGCGCCAGCCCATTGAGACCGGCGAGGTCATGGTCGCCCGCGCCAATGCGCATGTGAAATACCCCTGCCGCTTTATGCTCGTGGCCGCCGCCAACCCGTGCAAATGCGGCTACCTGCCCGACCCGGCGCGCGCCTGCTCCCGCGCGCCGGGTTGCGGCGAAGATTACATGGGCCGGATATCCGGACCGCTCATGGATCGGTTCGACCTGCGCGTTGATGTGCCCCCGGTGGCGTTCAGCGATCTCGACCTGCCCGAATCCGGTGACAGCTCCGCCGACGTTGCCGCCCGGGTCGAGGGCGCGCGACAGATCCAAAGCGAACGCTATGCCGATGCGCCTGGTGTCCGTGTGAATTCCGATGCCGAGGGCAAGCTGCTTGATGCCCATGCCGCACCGGATGACGAAGGCCGGGCGCTGCTGCTCAATGCCGCCGAGCGGTTCGGGCTGTCTGCGCGGGGCTATCACCGGGTGCTGCGCGTCGCCCGGACCATCGCCGATCTGGATGGTGAGCCTCTGGTGCGACGCCCCCATATCGCCGAGGCGCTCAGTTACCGGTTGATGGGGGTCAAAGACGTCTGATCCAGTCCGACACCTGACCCAGTGTGGCGCGCGCCTCGGGCAGAAGCGTGTGAAAAAGCGGCCAGACATGCGGCAGATCATGGGCGATCACTTCCGTGACCTGCACACCCTGCTCCCTCAGCCGCTCGGTCATGCGCCGCGTATCGTCCAGCAGGATTTCGGTATCTCCGGCACATAGCCAAACCGGCGGTGCACCGGTGAAGGCAGCAAAAAGCGGTGACGCGCGCGGGTCGTTAGGGTCCGCGCCCTGCAGATACATGTCGGTCATATCCCCCGTCCGCTCTGCGGGCAGTACAACATCCGACGCCGCGTTGCTGCGCAAACTTTCTCCGGAACCGGTAAAATCCGTCAGAGGAGAAAAGGCAAACAGCCCCTTTGGCAAGGGCAGGCCAAGGCGCAGGATTTCCGCTAGAAGCGCCAGGGCCAACCCGCCCCCGGCGCTGTCGCCGCCCAAGACAACGCCGCCGGGCGTCTCCATGACCGCGCTGTAGACCTCCAGCGCATCCTCGACAGCGGCGGGAAAGGGATGTTCGGGCGCTTTGCGATAGTCCGGCAGGATCAGCCCGCACCCGACACGGCGCGCGATCTGCGCCAACATCGCCTTATGCGTGGTGGGCGAACCAAAGACATAGCCGCCGCCGTGAAAATACAGCAGCAATGGCGCCACCCCGTCGCGCCGCAGCACCGGCACACCCGCGATCCGGGTCTTGGTAAACCCGCGACCCCGTGGCAGGAAGAACAGCCGCGCGTTGACCTCAAGCGCCCGGCGCAGGGCTCCCGGCGACTTGGCATTGCGCAACCGCCGCTTCTCCATCACCCGTAGATAAGGGTTGAGAAGGCGGCGCATCAGGCTCATCCGAGCTTGGCCTCGATGGCCTCCCAGATCTTTTCTGCCACGTTGATCCCGTCAAAACGCTCCAGTTCCTGGATACCGGTAGGCGAGGTCACATTGATTTCCGTCAGCCAGTTGCCAATCACGTCAATACCGACAAAAACCTGACCCTTTTCGCGCAGAAGCGGCCCGATCCGGGCGCAGATTTCGCGGTCCCGGTCGCTCAGCTCCACCTTTTCGGGGCGTCCGCCCACATGCATGTTCGACCGGGTCTCGCCCTTGGCGGGAACCCGGTTGATCGCGCCGACCGGCTCGCCATCAACGAGGATCACGCGCTTGTCGCCCTTGCTTACGTCGGGCAGGTATTTCTGCGCGATCAGCGGCTCCCGCGAGAACCCGGTGAACAGCTCATGTAGCGAGGTCAGATTGTTGTCACTGGAGAGCAGCTTGAATACCCCGGCACCGCCATTGCCGTAGAGCGGCTTGAGGATCATGTCGCCATGCTTGTCGCGGAATGCCTTGAGCGTGTCGAGATCGCGGGCAATCGTGGTCGGCGGCGTCAGGTCGGGAAAATCCAGAACCAGCAGTTTTTCAGGGTAATTACGCACCCAGAACGGATCATTGACCACCAGCGTCTGACCGCGAAGCCGGCCCAGAAGATGGGTCAGCGTGATGTAATGCATGTCAAACGGCGGGTCCTGGCGGAGCCAGACCACGTCAAACTCGCCCAGATCAACCTCACGCATCTCGCCCAGTTCGGCGTGAGCGCCCTGCACCCGTTGCACGCGCAGGTCCTGACCGCGTGCGGTGATCCGCCCCTCCTGATAGGCGAGATGATCGGGCAGATAGTAGAAAAGCTCGTGCCCCCGTGCCTGCGCCTCCTCGGCGATACGGAACGTGCTGTCGGCATTGATATCCACGGCCCCGATCGGGTCCATCTGAAAGGCGATTTTCATGGGCGACCCCCGCTGTTGTCGCCTCTTCATGACCCAAGCGGGGGGCAGGATCAACTCGGTCAGTAGCCCAGCAGGGCATTCTCTTCGATCTGCACCCGGCCCTGCCCGTCCACCAGAGCGGCATCAAAACGCCGTTCCGTCAATTGGCCCTGCGGGCGCAGACCAACATATTCCTCGCCCGCCGCATGCAGGCGCGCGATCTGCTTTGGAGTGATTAGAGCCATGGCACTATCGAAATCGCGGCTGGTTTTTACCTCGACAAAAACAACGGTTCCGTCCGCCTCAAGAAAGACGAGGTCAATCTCGCCCGAACGCCCGCGCCAGCGCCGCTCGAGCGGCTCCAGCCCGGCCGCGCGGTAAACACGTTCTACTGCCGCTTCCGCGGCCAGTCCTGACAGGTGGTTGCGCCGCCCCCGGTGGTGCAGCGCGCTATCCGTGTCATGACCCAAGGAACCCAGCGACATCGCCTCCTCCTCTCAGTCCTCCGCCGAGAGTTTTAGGGCCAGTGAATAAATTTTTCGTTTATTCACGCCCTGTCCCTTGGCCACCATCTCGGCGGCATCTCGTACCGACATGGTTTTCAGTGCCTCGCGCAGCTGGGTTTCCACATCGTCCTCGCTGGCCTCTTGTCCGGTGCCGCGCCCGATCACGACAACAACCTCCCCCTTGACCGGCGCGGTTTCAACGCCCTGTGCCAGTTCGCCCAGCGTACCACGGCGCACCTCTTCGAATTTCTTGGTCAGTTCCCGACATAAGGCCGCTTCACGCTCCTCCCCGAGAACCCGCGCGGCGTCTGCCAGCATCGCGCCCACCCTGCGGGGCGATTCGTAAAACACCAGCGTTGCCGCCACATCCGCCATATCCGCCAGCGCGCTTCGGCGGGCGGCCTTGCTGGAAGGAAGAAAGCCCGCGAACAGGAACCGGTCCGTCGGAAGCCCCGCGACATTCAGCGCCGTCAGCACCGCCGATGCCCCCGGCGCGGCCTGAAGCGGCAGCCCCTGCTCAACCACAGCGCGAGAAAGATCAAACCCCGGATCCGAAATCAGCGGCGTGCCCGCCTCCGACGCATAGGCCACAGATTTGCCCTCGGACAGCGCCTGCAACAGCACCGGGCGCATTTTGGCCCCGTTATGTTCGTGATAGGCCAGCACCTTGCGCCCCTCCAACGGAATTCCATGGATTTCCATCAGCTTGCGCAGCGACCGCGTGTCCTCGGCCACCAGCAGATCCGCCGCGGCCAATACATCCATGGCGCGTAACGTGATGTCGCGCGCATTGCCGATGGGCACGGCCACGAAATACAATCCCGGTCGTAGCGCGCGGGCATCCCATTGCCGGTTTCCGGTCTCTTCCCGATTCCCCACTGGACCCGCCTCGCTCTGTGATTATTATCGCGCCTGACCTCCGCGAACGCCCAAATGCCCAACAGAAGTGAGATTTGCCCATGTTTGCCGTTTTGTCCGCCGCCCGCAAGCGGCTGAACCCGCGCCGTTTTACCCGTGTCACTTCCGCGATACTCGGATTGGCGGCCCTGTCCGCCTGTGGTCCGGTGAGCCTTGGCGGGGTGAGCGGCGGCAGCAGCGGACCGCGCATCAACACCGATACGCCGGTCCCGGTCGCGCTTTTGATTCCCAAAAGCGATGCAGGCGCGGGCGTGGTGGCTCAATCGCTTGAGAATGCCGCGCGTCTGGCGATTGCCGATCTGGACGGTGTGAAGATCGACCTGCGGGTCTATGACACGGCAGGCAACCCCGCACGCGCCGGGGCAATGGCGCAACAAGCCGTCGATGAAGGCGCCAAGATCATCCTTGGGCCACTCTTTGCCGAGGCCGCTGTCGCGGCGGGCAATGCGGTTGCCGATGATGGCGTCAATGTTCTGGCCTTTTCCAACAATCCCGCCATCGCGGGCGGCAATGTCTTTGTGCTTGGACCGACCTTCCGCAACACCGCGAACCGGCTGATGAGCTTTGCCAAGCAACAGGGCAAGAGCAGCGTGGCGGTTGTCTATCCCAATAATGTCGAAGGCCAGTTCGGCAAGGCCGCGATTGAAGCCGCCGCCGGGGCCAACGGCATCCGCGTGGCGGGATCGGAGAGCTTCGAATTCTCGCAACAGGGCGTGATCGCCGCCATGCCGCGCATCGCCAATGCAGCGGCGGGGGCAGATGCCGTGTTCCTGACCTCTGGGTCGGCAGGTGCCCTTCCGCTTCTGGTTCAGCTTTTGCCCGAAAACGGCATCAGCCCCGAGGCCAAGCAATATATCGGTCTTGCGCGCTGGGACGTGCCGCCGCAAACACTGGAGCTGCCCGGGGTACAGGGCGGCTGGTTCACCCTGCCCGATCAGACCATGACTGCCAATTTCAATGCGCGCTATCAGGGCGCTTACGGCAAGGCCCCGCATCAGCTTGGCGGGTTGGCCTTTGACGGGGTTGCGGCAATCGGCGCGCTTGTGTCGCAGGGCAAATCCGATGCACTCACCACCGGTGCGCTGACCCAGGGCGCTGGTTTCCAGGGTGTTGGCGGTGTATTCCGCCTGCGCGCCGATGGCACAAACGAACGCGCTTTGGCCGTGGCCACCGTGCGCGACAAGAAAGTGGTAATCCTTGACCCAGCACCCAGACGTTTCGGCGGCGCAGGATTCTGAACAGGCGCCGGACCAATCCGCAGACCTGACACCTTATTTCGAGACCGAAGGGCTGATCCGCCCTTCGGTTGAAATCCTTGACGCCAAGGCCTTGCGTGCGGAAATCGACGCGTTGGACCGGGATGACCCGGGCGCGCTGCGCTCGGCAGTGGTCAGGCTTCTTCTGGCCCGGCGCAAGGCCGGTATGGCCGCCATTGCAGACGGTTTCCGCGCCCAGCCGTTGGAGGCCCGGGCCGCGACACGCAGCTATACCTGGCTGACGGATCAGCTTGTGCTGAATGCCTGGCATGTTGCGCATGACATCCTGCACCCGAACCCCACCCCGACCGAGGGCGAAAAGCTCGCGCTGATTGCGGTGGGCGGGTACGGGCGCGGTGAAATGGCACCGCAATCCGATGTCGATCTGCTGTTTCTGACCCCGTACAAGATCACGTCATGGGCCGAAAGCGTCATTGAATCCCTGCTCTATATCCTGTGGGATCTGCGGCTGAAGGTCGGGCATGCCTCGCGCACGATCAAGGATTGCATCCGGTTGGGCGGCGATGATTTCACCATCCGCACAGCGCTGCTTGAACATCGGTTTCTTGACGGGGACGCCGCGCTGGCTGCGGAACTGAACGCCCGCCTGACGTCCGACCTGTTCAAGGGGTCAGAGCGTGAATTCGTCGAGGCCAAGCTCGAAGAACGCGACGCGCGCCACCGCAAGCAGGGCGGTCAGCGTTACATGGTCGAGCCCAATGTCAAGGAAGGCAAGGGTGGGCTCCGCGATCTGCAATCACTCTACTGGATTGCAAAATACGTGCATCATGTGGACCATTCCTCGGATCTGGTGCCCATGGGCGTGTTTCGCCCCGAAGAATACGACACCTTTCAGATGGCCGAGGCCTTTCTCTGGGCAACACGCTGCCACCTGCACCTGATCACCGGGCGCCCGCAGGAACAGCTCACATTCGATCTGCAAGTCGAAGTGGCCGAAGCGATGGGGTATGAGGACCGTGGCGGTCGTCGGGCCGTCGAGCATTTCATGCAGGATTACTTCCGCCACGCCACGTCGGTGGGCGATCTGACCCGCATTTTCCTGACGTCGCTTGAAGCCGATCACACCAAGGGGCCGCCGCTGCTTGAACGCATCTTCAGCCGCCGCCGCAAGGTCAAGGAGGGCTATGAAGTATCCCACGGGCGGCTCAACATTTCCGACCCCGAAGGCTTTCTCAAGGACAAGCTCAACATGCTGAGCCTGTTCGAAGAGGCGCTGCGCACCGGGTTACTGATCCATCCCGACGCCATGCGGCTGGTCAAGGCGAACCTGAACCTGATCGACGATCAGATGCGCAACGATCCCCTGGCGGCAAAGCTCTTCCTTGATCTGCTGCTGAAACATGGCAATCCCGAACGCGCCCTGCGCCGGATGAACGAACTGGGCGTGCTGTCGACCTTTATCCCCGAGTTCGAGCCCATCGTCGCGATGATGCAGTTCAACATGTATCACCACTACACGGTGGACGAACACACGATCCAGGTGATCCACCATCTGGCCGAGATCGAGCGCGGAGAACTGGGCGAGGAGCTGCCCGTCTCGACCGAGATCATCGAAACCGGTATCGACCGGCGTGTGCTTTACGTGGCGATGCTGCTGCACGATATCGGCAAGGGTCGCGACGAGGATCATTCGATCCTGGGCGCCCGCATCGCCCGTACCGTCGCGCCGCGCCTGGGCCTGAACAAGGACGAAGCGGATACCGTGGAATGGCTGGTGCGCTATCACCTGCTCATGTCCGACATGGCCCAGAAACGCGACATCGCCGATCCGCGCACCGTGCGCGACTTTGCCAAGGCGGTAAAGACGATCGACCGGTTGAACCTTCTGACGGTGCTGACCGTCTGCGACATTCGCGGCGTCGGGCCGGACACCTGGAACAACTGGAAAGCCGTTCTGATCCGCGCGCTTTACCGCCAGACCCGCCGCGCGATGGAAGACGGGATGGAGGCGCTCAACCGCGAGAACCGCGGTGCCGAGGCCAAGAAGCTTTTGCGCGACAAGCTTGGCGATTGGCCCAAGAAGGATATCAAGACCGAAACCGCACGCCATTACCCGCCTTATTGGCAGGGCCTGCACGTCACCGCGCATGTGGTCTTTGCCAACCTGCTGCGCGACCTGGGCGATGACGAGATCGCCATTGATCTGGCCGTGGACGAAGACCGCGACGCGACCCGGGCCTGTTTCGCCATGGCCGATCACCCGGGCATCTTCAGCCGCATGTGCGGTGCGCTCACGCTTGTGGGGGCCAATGTGGTCGATGCACGGACCTTTACCACCAAGGACGGGTTCGCCACGGCGGCGTTCTGGATTCAGGATGCCGAAGGCTCGCCTTTTGAACAGTCCCGCCTGCCGCGCCTGCGCGACATGATCCACAAGACCCTGATGGGCGAGGTCGTGGCCCGCGACGCGATCCAGTCCCGCGACAAGATCAAGAAACGCGAACGCGCCTTCCGCGTGCCGACCCATATCACCTTTGATAATGACGGCTCCGAGATCTACACGATCATCGAGGTGGACACCCGCGACCGGCCGGGCCTGCTTTATGATCTGACCCGGACGCTGGCCAATGCCAATGTCTATATCTCCTCGGCCGTGATCGCCACCTATGGCGAACAGGTGGTGGACAGCTTCTATGTCAAGGACATGTTCGGGCTGAAATTCCATTCGCCGTCGAAACAGGCGGCGCTGGAGAAGAAACTGCGACTGGCGATAACCGAAGGGTCCGAGCGGGCGCATAGCTGATCCGCGTCTGCTTCTTTCCACCACGGCCTTTGGTCGCCGCCGGGCAGCATTCCCCGATGTCCGGCCTTCCCCCGCTCTGTCCTTTGCTCTAATCCAGAGGCGAGGCAAGCCGAGGATAACATGAAACCCATCCGCCTGATAACGGGCATCTTTACCGTCGGGCTGTGGACGCTCCTGAGCCGTGTTCTTGGCGTCGTGCGCGAAGTGCTGATCCTTGGCCTCATCGGTCCTGGTCCGGTGATGGATGCCTTTGTCGCGGCCTTCCGGCTGCCCAACATGTTCCGCCGCTTCTTTGCCGAAGGTGCCTTCAACGCGGCCTTTGTGCCGATGTTTTCCAAGCGGCTTGAGGCGCAGGACAACCCCGAACGCTTCGCCTCCGAGGCATTTTCCGGGCTGGCCTTTATCCTCATGGTGCTGACCGGGTTGTCGCTGGTTTTCATGCCTGCGCTGGTCTACGCCACTGCCGAAGGGTTCGCAGGCACAGAACGCTTTGATCTGACCGTCGAATTCGGGCGCGTGATCTTTCCTTATATCCTGTTCATCTCTCTCGCAGCATTGTTTTCCGGCATGCTCAACGCCGCAGGGCACTTCGCCGCCGCCGCCGCTGCGCCGGTGCTGCTCAATATCTTTGTCATCACTACCATGGGATTGGCCGCCGTACTGGATGGCCCGATTGTGAAGGTGTTGATCTGGACCGTTCCTTTCTCGGGCGTGGCACAGCTTGCGCTGGTCTGGATCGCCACGCGGCGCGCCGGGTTCCGGCTGGACTGGAAACTGCCGCGCCTGACGCCGGATATGAAACACCTGGCTATCGTCGCCCTTCCCGCCGCGCTGGCCGGTGGGGTGATGCAGATCAACCTGCTGGTCGGCCAACAGGTGGCGTCGAATTTTGAAAAGGCCGTGGGCTGGCTCTATGCCGCCGACCGGCTGTATCAATTGCCGCTGGGCGTGGTGGGCATTGCCACCGGTATCGTGCTCTTGCCGGACCTGTCCCGCCGGCTCAAGGCACAGGATGACACCGGAGCGCGAGAGGCGTTTTCCCGCGCCAGCGAGATTGCACTGGCGCTCACCATCCCCTGCGCCGTGGCGCTGTTCGTGATCCCGCTGCCGCTGGTCTCGGTGCTGTTCGAACGTGGTGCGACCACCTCCGACGACAGCGCCGCCATGGCCGTGGCGGTGGCCATTTACGGGCTCGGCCTGCCCGCCTTTATCCTGCAAAAGCTGTTGCAGCCGCTTTTCTTTGCCCGCGAAGACACCAAGAGCCCGTTCCGCTTTGCTGTCTGGGCAATGATCGTGAACGCCGTGCTGGCGGTTGGCCTGTCCTATGTGCTGGGCTGGATCGCCCCGGCCATTGCCACTACGCTGGCGGGCTGGGCGATGTTTGTCATGCTTGCCTTTGGTGCGCGCCGCATGGGCGATGTCGCCCGGTTCGATCCGCGCTTTCGCCGCCGTATCTGGCGCATTGTGCTGGCCTCGCTGCTGATGGGGGTCGTGCTGTGGGGGCTGAACGCGGCGCTGGGGCAATATCTGTTCATGGATTACGTCCGCTACCCGGCACTGGCGGTGCTGATCACGCTGGGATCACTCAGCTATTTCGGCTTTGGCCAGGTGCTGGGCGCGTTCTCCTGGCGCGAGCTTCGGGACACGCTGCGGCGCAGGAGGTCAGGCACGTGACGCTCACGCCACTGATCACTGCGGCGCAGGGATTTCCGGCGCTGGAACGGCTTGTATCCGAGGCGCGCGAAGAGGTGTTCCTGTCCTTCCGGATCTTTGACCCGGAGACACCGCTGCGCCTGCCTGAGGTACGGGCGCGCGGCCTGACCACCTGGACCGACCTTCTGGCCGAGGTTGCCCGTCGCGGCGTGTCCCTGCGCATCCTGCTGGCCGATTTCGACCCGCTCTTTACCGCCGATCTGCATCGTCTGGCCTGGCGTTCTGCACAACTTATCAAAACCGCTGTTGCGGGCGACACCCGCGTGCTCTGTGCCCCGCACGGGCAGGAGGCCGGGCCGCTCTGGCATCTGCTCATGCGCGGCAGGATCAAACGCGCGCTGGACAACCTGCGCAGCCGCGATCCCGGTGACCTCACGCCGGTGGAACAGACCATCCTGCGCGGCAGCACCGTGTTGCGCCCGGTCACCATTCACCAGAAATTCGCCGTGGCCGATGGCCGGGTCAGCGTAATTGGCGGGCTGGACATCAACGAACGCCGCTTTGACACGCCCGACCATGACCGCCCCGCCGATGAGACATGGCATGACATGAGCATGCAGGTCACCGACGAACGCTTTGGCGCGGCGCTGCGCCACCATTTTGCCCAAAGCTGGAACAGCGCGCTGGACTGCGGGGCCAGCCCGTCAGACGGCGATCTGACACCTCTGGACGTTGCCGCACCGGAACGGCTGGAGGATCCGGCACTTGTGCGCACCCTGTCTGCGCCCTGTCGCGGGGCCGGGCGGCTGAGTCCCGACAACCGGATTGCCGAACATGAAGAAACGCTGATCACCGCCATCCGCGATGCCCGCAACAGCATCTATCTGGAAACCCAGTTCCTGCGCCACAAACCCATTGCCAACGCATTGGTACAGTCCGCCGGGCAAAACCCGGACCTCAACCTCATCGCGCTCATGCCGCCCTTTGCAGAACGGGTGCTGTTCAACAGCGACCATGGCTGGGATGCCCGCCACGCCCATGCGCTACAGGTCCGCGCGCTGGCCCGCATTCGCGATGCATTCGGCCCGCGCGCCGCGCTTGTGGCCCCGGCCCGGCCCATCGCGGCGGATGATGTCGGCCCGGCCCTGCATGGCGCCGAACCGGTCTATGTGCATTCCAAGGTAACGCTGATCGACGATGATTTCGGGCTTGTCGGCTCGGCCAATCTCAACGGCCGGTCCTTGCGCTGGGATACCGAAGCCTCGGTCCGCTTCCATGATCCCGGCACGGTGGCCGATCTGCGGGCGCAACTGGCAAACAAATGGTTGGGCGAGGCCGCGAAGGGTGCGGACATCACCCGCGCCGCCACATGGCAGGAGGCCGCCAAACGCAATGCCCGACGCGCGCCCGAGGCGCGCGTCGGGTTCGTTCTGCCCTATCCGCTGGAGCAGGTTCAGCGGTTCTCGCGCAGCCTGCCCTTTCTGCCGGACGACATGTTCTAGATCACTGCGCCAAAGACCAGCCCGGACAGGATCGCGCCCGAGATACCCAGCCCGAGATAGGCGGCAAAGACCCGTGGTTTGACCAGCGACCAAACCGCCGCCATCGCCGGGATCGAACTGACCGCGCCCGCGATCATGAAGGACATGGCTGCCCCCGCCGTCATCCCCTGCTCCATCAACCCGGCCAGAAGCGGCGGAGCCACATAGGAATTGAGATAAGCGGGCATGCCGACAAAGGCCGCGATCACCACGGGCAACGCCCCTTCACCGCCCACGACACCGGCGATCAGTTCTGCCGGGACATAGGTGACCAGAAGCGCCTCAAGCATATAGGCCAATGCCAGCCATTTCATCAGGAACAGCGCGTTCTCGACCAACTGCACACGGAACTCGTCGCGGCGGTTGTCCTTGGTCCAGAAACGCCAGACCGGACTCCCCTCGAACGGCGACGGACCACAGCCGCAGCAGCCGCCCGACTGGCGCGGGCGCAGGACATTCGTGAACGCTCCCGTGCCCATCACTGCCTTCAGAGCAAAGCCGCCAAACAGCCCCAGGGACACAGCCGCCACCGCCTTGCCAATAGCAAAGGGCCAGCCCAGCGCCGCCGCGGTGATCAGCAAGGTTGGCGGGTCGATCAGAGGCGAAGACAGCCAGAACGCCATCACCGCCGGAAGCGGCGCACCCAGCGCCAGAAGCCCGGCGATAAACGGGATTACCTCGCAGGAACAGAATGGGGCCAACCCGCCGAACAGCGCGGCCATGATGATGCTCTGCGTCTGACGGCCCTCAAAAGCCTGCGCAATCATCGCCTCGGCCCCGGCGGCCTTGAGATAGGCGAGCATCAGCACTGCCACGATGATGAAGGGCAGTGTGCCGCCCAGCGCGCGCACGGCAAACGTGATAATCTCGCCAGTGCGGGCAGGGTCCAACAGCGCCACAAGCATCGGGATCAACACCACCAGCGTCCAGGGCGTTTTCAGATGCGCCAGCCAATCACGTTTCGGGGTTTGTGTCACATCAACCATGGTTGGCCGCCTCTCGAGGCTCATCCGCACAGCATTCGCTGAGAATGAATTGCGCAAGATCGCGCAGCTGGGAGTAATCAGCCCGGTTGATGGTCATCCGGCCCTGTTTCTTCTGCACGATCACCCCCGCGCCCGAGAGGAATTTGAGGTGATGCGCCAGCGTCGAGGGCGCTATGCCGCTGCGCTCCTGCAAGTCAGACACGGTCAATCCGCCCTCTCCTGCCCTGATCAGCAGGCGCAGCACCTGTAGCCGTGCCTCTGACCCCATGGCGGCAAATCCTGCCGCGGCCTGTTCCCAATCCATGTCGCCACCTATTTATTCGATATAACTAGTTTTATAGTTTTTATGTCGATCGCGCAACCGCGATGTTTCTGAACCTGACACGGCATGGGTCAGGCGGCAGAAATCACTGGCGAAATGGTCAGGGGGCGGGTGTGAGCCCGAAGGGGACGTGGCCCGCGCGGAATCAAGGCCGAAGGCCGCCGCGCGATCGCCAGACCGCCCGCAAGGGCTGGCGATTTGGGGGCAACGGCGCGTCCTTCAGGGCTTTTGCGGGTTTGGCAAAGATAAAGTGGCCCTAACTGCCGTTGGATCGCCATCCCGCGGTCTGGCCATCGCGCGTCGTGCGCAATGCCCG
Organism: Primorskyibacter aestuariivivens; assembly: GCF_028023675.1. Lineage (GTDB taxonomy): Bacteria > Pseudomonadota > Alphaproteobacteria > Rhodobacterales > Rhodobacteraceae > Marinovum > Marinovum aestuariivivens. The sequence continues at coordinate 83,710 of NZ_JAQIOZ010000011.1, forward strand.
CTTTGTCCCGCATGTCGGTCACTCGCCACCCAACTTTACAAAGCCCGCTTTCTGCGCGTACCCGACGCTCGAAGCCTCGCAAAGCGGCACCACGCGTCCCTACACGGCTTCACCGGCGCAACCGTTCGAGCATCTTCTGCCACCCGCCCGGGACGAACAGGATCGACAGCCCGAACCCCGCGCCGAACCCCACGAAATCCGCCAGCCAGGTGGCATCGGTCCCATAAAGCAGCGCAAATACCAGCCGGATGAACAGCAACCCGCCGATCAGAATGAAGGCGCGGATCTGCGGCCCGCCCTCTTCGCCAAGACGTTGCCAGAGCAGAAAGGTGAACCCGCCGATCAACCCGTAGACACCCGGAAACCCACCAAAGAGCGGTGCCGGGTCGTCCAATACCAGCGCATAGCCCAAGGCACCCAGAACCGATGCGCCAAAGAAAATCACCAGCGTCGCAATGCTGCCCATGGCCTCGGCCACCATCTTGCCCAGCGCCAGAAGCAGCACACAGACAAACAGGGCATGACTGAAATTGGCCTGCACGAAGGGATAGGTGACAAAGCGCATCAGCTGATCGGCCGGATAGTTCCCATTGGCGATCATCCAGTCGAACACCGCTCCGGAAAAAGCATAGGCCTGCAGCGCCTCCAGCCGCCAGCCCACGGCCCCCGGCCCGCCGACAAAACCGCGCGCGCCCGCCATGAACACCAGTTCGATCCCGGCGATTACCAGGAACAGCGCCACCACCACCGTTGGCAAGGGATTGACCGGCGGCTGATTGTGGGGCTCGGGGGATAAAGGGTCTGACATGCTGGCGCTCCGGCTTCACGGGGCCGGCATCTGCTTGACGGCCCATTGGGGCATGGGTAAGCGACCATGAACCAGAAATCCAGACGGAGACATCCCATGACAGAGGGCGTCCAAACCCCATCTGCCTTCACCCCGCGCGTATTCTCGGGCATCCAGCCGTCGGGCGGGCTGACCCTTGGCAATTACCTCGGGGCGATCAAGCGCTTCGTGGACATGCAGGACAGCGGCGTCGAGACAATCTATTGCGTGGTCGATCTGCACGCGATCACCGCCACCCTGTTCGAACCGGAGACGCTGCGCCGCCAGACCCGCGAACTGGCCGCAGGCTATATCGCCTCGGGGCTGGACCCGGCGAAATCCATCCTGTTCAACCAGTCGCAGGTCTCCACCCACGCGCAGCTCGCCTGGATTTTCAACTGTATCGCCCGCATGGGCTGGATGCAGCGCATGACCCAGTGGAAGGACAAGGCCGGCAAGAACCAGCAGAACGCCTCGCTGGGGCTGTTCGCCTATCCGGCGCTGATGGCGGCGGATATCCTCGCCTATCACGGCACCCATGTGCCGGTGGGCGAGGACCAGAAACAGCACCTGGAACTGACCCGCGACATCGCGATCAAGTTCAACCATGATTACGGCGTCGATTTCTTCCCCATCACCGAACCGGTGATCGAGGGCGCGGCCACGCGGGTCATGTCGCTGCGCGACGGTTCCAAGAAGATGTCGAAATCCGATCCCTCGGACGCCAGCCGCATCAACATGACCGACGATGCCGACACCATCGCCAAAAAGATCCGCAAGGCCAAGACCGACCCCGAGGGCCTGCCCTCGGACGTTAAAGGATTGGAAGACCGCCCCGAGGCACGCAACCTCGTGAATATCTACGCCGCGCTGAATGACCAGAGTGTCGAGGATGTGCTGCGCGACGTGGGCGGCAAACAGTTCTCCGAATTCAAACCGATGCTGTCCGATCTGGCGGTCGAGAAACTGTCGCCGATCTCGGGCGAAATGGCCCGGCTTATGGCCGACCCGGCCGAGATCGACCGCATCCTGTCGGACGGCGCCGACCGCGCCCGGGCAATTTCCGAGCCGATCCTGAAGCGAACCTACGAGATCATCGGGATGGTTGGGGCGTAAGGCCCCGATTCCTTCAAAAGAGTGAGGCTGGAAAACTGTCCGGGGGACAGTTTTCCAGCTGAACGGGCCGAAGTCTTTGAAAGACTCCGGTCCCCCTCACGGCAACTCGTGGCCCAGCGCCAGCGTGTACAGCTCGAACCATGTCTGCCGGTCCATCTCCACGCGTAGTGCGTCGGACAGGCTGGCAATCCGGGACAGGGTATTCGTGCCCATTACCGGCAGGATACGGGCCGGATGGGCCAGCAGCCACCCCACCGCCACCGCCGCGCGGTCCACGCCCTGTTCGGCGGCAATCCGGTCCAACGCCGCCTGTACCGGTCCATCCGCCGTCATCAGCCCGCCGCCACCCAGCGGCGACCAGGCCATTGGCGCGATGCCGCGTTCCTGGAGGAAGGCGAGATCACCGTTGGAGAACGGCTCCGGGCGATTCAGCGAAATCTCGATCTGGTTGGTGACCAGTGGTGTCGCCATGGCGGATTGCAGCAGCGTCCAGTCATACAGCCGGAAATTCGACACGCCCACCGCGCGCGCCTTGCCCGATTGCACCAACGCATCCAGCGCCTGCCCGGTCTCGGCGGCATCCATGAACGGGTCGGGCCGGTGGATCAGCAAGAGGTCGATGCGGTCGGTCTTCATCAGCCGCAGCGAATTCTCGACAGATGCCGTGATATGCGCGGGAGAGGTATCGTAATATTTCACTCGCCGGTCGGCAAAAGGCCCCTCGGGCAGGACGATATCGCATTTCGTGACGATCTCGATCCTGTCGCGCAGTTCCGGGACAAGCGCCGCGCCCATGATTTCCTCTGCCCGGTAGCCGCCGTAGATATCGGCCTGATCCATCGTGGTGATCCCCTGCTCGAGACAGGCTTCGATCTTGGCGCGCACATGCGCAGGTGAGGTGTCACTGTCATCAGCCACCCGCCACATGCCGTAGACAATGCGGCTGAGAGAAAGGTTAGGGCTCAGGTCGATGCGTGGTATCATGGCGAAAAACGCTCCTGCGCCGTCTGGCGTCTGCTTGGTGTATCGCGGCCGCACTGACACGCGCGACGACGCCGTTCTTTTGACCAATTGTCGTATCGGACACAACACCGGCTCGATATGCAGCACTGTGCGCCAATGTCGAGCCGCCTGTGGCCCCAGGTGCATTGCGCACCGCTGCCGGACAGCGCATTTAAACCGAAACAGGAGTTACCACCATGCCCCATGCCCCCGCCCAAACCCGTATTGGCCATGTCCATCTGAAAGTGTCCGATCTCGACCGTTCGATCCGCTTTTACCGCGATGTGATCGGGTTTGAGGTGATGCAACGCTACGGCCCGGGTGCCGCCTTCATGTCGGCAGGCGGCTATCACCATCATCTTGGACTGAACACATGGGAAAGCCTTGGCGCGACGCCCCCACCGGCGGGGCATACCGGTCTCTACCACACGGCCTTTCTCTATCCCGACCGCGCCTCGCTTGGTGCGGCCCTAGCCCGGATCCGTGATGCGGGTATTCCGCTGGACGGGGCCGCCGACCATGGCGTGAGCGAAGCGATCTACCTGCGCGACCCGGATGATAATGGCGTCGAGCTCTACCGCGACCGCGACGAGGCGGAATGGCCGCGCGACGCCAAGGGCGATCTGGCGATGTATAACCGCCCGCTCGATCTCGATGCGTTGCTGGCCGAGGCCGCGGATTAGAACTGGACCTCCCCGTCCCGCGCGCCTAGCTTCGCCCGCGGGAGGACCAAAGACATGGCATCAGGCACCGATATCCGCACCTATTACGACGGCAAATGGCACGAGGGCGACATTCCCGTGATGAAGGCCGCCGATCACGGGTCCTGGCTGGGCACGACGGTATTCGACGGCGCGCGGATGGTGGACGGGATGACCCCGGATCTGGAGCTGCATTGCGCCCGGGTGAACCGCTCGGCCGAGGCGCTGATGATCACGCCGTCTGTCACGACCGAAGAAATGGTAAGCATCGTGAAAGAGGGACTCCGGGCCTATACCCCGGGCACCGCGGTCTATATCCGGCCGATGTATTGGGCGCTTGAGGGCGATTACCTCGCCATCGTGCCCAAAGCCGATGCAACCGGTTTCGCCATCTCGCTCGAAGCCATTCCCATGGCCCCAAAGGATGCCTCGACCACGCTGACCACCACGCGGTTCCGCCGCCCCGTGCTTGAGGATGCGGTGGTCAATGCCAAGGCCGGCTGCCTCTATCCCAACAATGCCCGCATGCTGGCCGAAGCGCGCGCCAAGGGCTTTGGCAATGCGCTGGTGGCCGACGCTTTGGGCAATGTGGCCGAAACCGCCACCGCCAATATCTTTGCGGTCAAGGACGGCGTCGTCTTTACCCCCATCCCCAATGGCACGTTCCTCGCCGGGATCACCCGCGCGCGGCATATCTCGAACCTGCGCGCTGATGGGGTCGAGGTGGTGGAAAAGGTCATGGGATTTGACGAGTTCCACGACGCGGACGAGGTGTTCATGTCCGGCAACATGATGAAGGTCACGCCGGTCACCGCCTTTGACGACACGCAGTATCAGGTCGGGCCGGTCACGCGCCGGGTGCGCGATCTCTATTGGGACTGGGCCGCGTCGCACTAAAGCGTTTCCAGTTTTCATTGAAACAAGGCATCGCCAATGTCCCGAGAGCGCGGCAGGCGTGGCAGGGTATTGCCGATTCAACTTAAACTGGAAACGCTATAGCATGACCGATACTCCCGCACTGGAATTCTGGTTCGAGTTTGCCTCGACCTACAGCTATCCCGCCGCCATGCGCGTCGAACGGCTCTGCCGCGAAGCTGGCGTGGCGCTGAACTGGAAACCCTTCCTGCTGGGACCGGTGTTCAAACGCTTTGGCATGTCGGATTCCCCTTTCAACCTTAATCAGGCCAAGGGGGCCTATATGTGGCGCGACATGGAGCGGATCTGTGCCGAACAGGGCCTGACCTTCCGCAAACCGTCCGCCTTTCCGCGCGGCTCGCTTCTTGCGGCGCGGGTGGTCTGCGCGCATCCCGATGCGCCCTGGCTGGGCGGGTTCGTCCGTGCGGTCTATGACGCGAACTTTGCCCGCGACGCCGAGATCGGCACACCGCAGGTGGTGGCCGATTGCCTTGCCTCCTGCGGGGTCGACCCCGCCCCGGCCCTCGCCGCCGCCGACAGCGACCACGCCAAATCCGCCCTGCGCGCCCAGACCGATGCAGCACTGGACAAGGGCATTTTTGGCGCGCCGACCTGTATCGTCGGCGGCGAGCTTTTCTGGGGCAATGACCGACTCGATGCGGCGGTCATGCATGCCACGGGTGCTGGACAGGCCAGCACGGCTCGGCCATGATCATGGCGAAGGAGATCACCCATGCGTAAGTTTATGGTGGTGCTGGACGACAGCCGCGAATGTCTCAACGCCATGCGGTTCGCCGCCATGCGCGCCGCGAAAACCGGCGGTGGGGTCGAGATTTTGTCGGTGATCCCGCCGGACGAATTCAACCACTGGATCGGTGTGGGCGAAGTGATGCGCGAGGAAAGCCGCGAACGCATCCACGCCCATTTCGAGGTTTTCGCCAAATGGATGCGCGACAAACAAGGCGTCGATCCGGAACTGGTGATCCGCGAAGGCGAGCCGGTCGAAGAGATCATCGCGCAGGTGCACGACGATCCCGAGGTCGGCGTGCTTGTTTTGGGCGCTGGCACCGGCAAGAAAGGCCCCGGCCCGCTGGTCACGCAACTGACCAAGAACTCCGGCTCCCTGCCGATCCCGATCACGATCGTGCCGGGGGACATGACCAAGGAGCGGCTGGAAGCGATCACCTGACCCCCCAGCCGATTTTTTTGCAAAGCCGTGATCACCGGCCGCCCCCAAGGACTGTGGGTGCCGCTCATAATCCGTCTCGTGCTTCTTTGGCTCAAAAATATCCCGGGGGAGTCGCGCAGCGACGGGGGCAGAGCCCCCAAATGCCCTGCCCGACACGGGGCACAACAACTTAGAACCATTCCAAACGTTGACATTCGCGCCCCTCAGGCTCATATCTGAGCAAAGCGATAAGGAACCTCACAGATGTTCATTCAGACCGAGTCGACCCCGAACCCCGCCACGCTGAAATTCCTGCCCGGCCAGACCGTGATGGAGACCGGCACCGCCGATTTCCCCTCGTCCGAAGGCGCGTCCGCCTCCCCGCTGGCGCAGCGCATCTTTGCGGTGGACGGCGTGACAGGCGTTTTCTTTGGCAATGATTTCGTCACCGTGACCAAGGCTGAGAGCGCTGAATGGGATCATCTGAAACCGTCGATCCTTGGCGCGATCATGGAGCATTTCCAATCCGGCCAACCGGTCATGGCAGGCGAGGCCACGGCCCCCTCCGGTCATAATGAGCATTCCGGCGAAGACAGCGAGATCGTCGGCCAGATCAAGGAACTTCTCGACAGCCGCGTGCGCCCCGCCGTGGCACAGGATGGCGGTGACATCACCTTCCACGGCTTTGATCGCGGCGTGGTCTACCTGCATATGCAAGGGGCCTGCGCGGGCTGCCCGTCCTCCACCGTGACGCTCAAGATGGGCATCGAGAACCTGCTGCGCCACTACATCCCCGAAGTGACCGAGGTACGCCCGGTCGCCGTCTGATCCATGCCGACACCGGCATGACATCCGATCCGATCATACTCGGGTTCGACACGTCGGGCCCCTATTGTGCGGCGGCCCTGATCAAGGGGCCGCTGATCATCTCCAATCGGCATGATGACATGGCGCGCGGTCAGGCAGAACACCTTTTTCCCATGCTGGAAGAGATGCTGTTGTCGTCAGGCTCTCGCTGGCAGGACCTGAGCGCGATTGGCGTCGGCATCGGGCCCGGCAACTTTACCGGTATCCGTATTTCCGTGGCGGCGGCGCGGGGGCTATCGCTGTCGCTGGGCATCCCGGCAGTCGGGGTCACGGCATTTGACGCGGCCAGCCTGGGTGTCGAGCGCCCGGTTACTGCCGTGGTCGATGCGCGGCGCGACCGGGTCTATGCCCGCGACTATCCCGGTGAGGCACCGGTTCTCGTGACGCTGGACGATCTGCGGGCGGCCCATGTCACCGGCCCGGCGGCAGAGATCGCCGCGCAGCATTGCGGTGCCGATATACGGCAGAGCCCCTACCCTGTGGCCGAGGCCATTGCACGGGTCGCGCGGCAGCGCTTCCCGGAAACCTCCGATCCACCCGCCCCGCTCTATATCCGCCCGGCTGACGCGGCACCTGCGCGTGACCTGCCGCCGGTCATCCTCGATGACGCCTGAGGCGCTGGCCGGTCTGCATGGCCGTGTCTTTGAGCGCGGCTGGAGCGCCGCAGATTTCGCCGCTTATCGCGACGACCCGGCCTGTGTGCTGATTGCACGGCCCGAAGGGTTCGCGCTGGCCCGGGTGACGCTGGATGAGGCCGAAATACTGACCATTGCCACCGCCCCGGAGCAGCGGCGCAAGGGCATTGCACGCCTGCTTCTCGCCGATCTTCTGGACCGGGTCAGCACGCGCGGTGCCCGCCACATCTTTCTCGAAGTCGCCGCCGACAACGCCCCGGCACGGGCGCTCTACGACGCTGCAGGTTTCAAGCAGATCGCTGTACGCAAGGGCTACTACCCGCGCCATGATGGTCCGCCAGCAGACGCGCTTGTCCTCCGCAAACCCCTGCCGTGACAGTGTTTCCGCAAGGGAAGCGGGCAAGAATCGGTTGACCCTTTCGGTGCAACACGGCCTTAATTGTGCATGATCCGGACCAACCGGGCCAATCCATGAACGCGCAGGGCAAAACCTGCGCGGCAATCAACGGGAGCACTTCATGTCCTTCATGCATAAAATTCTTGCCACCTCTGCGGCGCTGGCTCTGTCCGCAGGCGCGGCGCTGGCCGAACCGGCGCTGATCTATGATCTGGGCGGCAAGTTCGACAAATCCTTTAACGAAGCGGCCTTTAACGGCGCCGAGAAATTCGCCGCAGAGGGCGGCAGCTACCGCGATATCGAACTGCAATCCGAGGCCCAGCGCGAACAGGCCCTGCGCCGCTTTGCCGAAGCAGGTTTCAACCCGGTGATCACCACCGGCTTTTCCATCGCCTCGATCCTGGGTGAAGTGGCCAAGGATTACCCCGACACCAAATTCGTGAACATCGACGGCTGGCTGCCCGAAGTGCCGCCGAATGTGCAGCTGATCGGCTTTCAGGAACATCAGGGCTCCTATCTCGTGGGAATGATGGCGGCTATGGCGTCTGAATCGAACACCATCGGTTTCATCGGCGGCATGGATATCCCGCTGATCCGTCACTTTGCCTGCGGCTATGCGCAGGGCGCCAAGGCGGTGAACCCCGATATCGAGATCATCGCCAACATGACCGGCACCACGCCCGCGGCATGGAATGACCCGGTGAAAGGCTCCGAGCTGACCAAAGCGCAAATCTCCCAGGGCGCGGATGTGATCTATGCCGCGGCGGGCGGCACCGGTGTGGGCGTGCTGCAAACGGCGGCGGATGAGGGCATCCTGTCCATCGGCGTGGACAGCAACCAGAACCACCTGCACCCGGGCAAGGTCCTGACCTCGATGCTCAAGCGCGTGGATGTGGCTGTCTACAACTCGATGAAGGCGGGCACCGATCTGGAAACCGGCGGCTTCACCACGCTGGGTCTGGCGGAAAATGGCGTAGGCTATGCGCTGGACGACAACAACGCGCCGCTGGTCTCGGACGAGATGAAGGCCGCCGTGGATACCGCGCGCGAACAGATCATCAACGGTGAGCTGAACGTGGTGGCCTACTATGAGAACGACAGCTGCCCGGCGCTGAACTTCTGATCGCCAAATCCAAAATCTAGGAGGTGGTGACCTAACGGTCGCCACACTCAATTCAGAAAGTTCACTATGCGCACTGCAATTTCGATCACTCTCCTTGCAATTCTGGGAGCGTGTGTTCCAGTCGATTTATGGTACCGTGAAGGCGCCTCGATTGCGACGCTGAATGAAGACTTAACAAACTGTAGGATTCGCGGCGTCCAATCGGTACCGGTGAACCAACAAATTAGAACCACACCAGTCTACACCACGCCTGCTCAAACGAACTGCTATTCAGTTGGTTATTCGGTTCAGTGCTACACTACCGGAGGTCAAGTATACGGTGGCAACACCTACTCCTACGACGCCAACTCGGAGCTAAGAAATGAACTTGTTTCACAGTGCATGAGCAAAAGAGGTTACCAACTGATTTCGTTGCCAAAATGCACTGAACAGCAATCGGCAAGCAAATCGATAGTTAACAGCAAACTTCCGAAAATTGGCCCGAATGCCTGTGCCGCGGAAACTTCAAAGGGCCATTGGGCAATCATTAATCCTTAGAGGTTCCCAAATTGGGGAAAGGAACACGCGCAAATGGCGAGAACGGGAGCAGTTTCAGCAGCCATCGAACTCAAGGGCATATCCAAGGCCTTTGGCCCGGTGCAGGCCAACAAGGATATCTCGATCCGTGTGATTCCCGGTACGATCCATGGCATCATCGGAGAAAACGGCGCGGGGAAATCGACGCTGATGTCGATCCTTTATGGGTTTTACAAGGCGGACAAGGGCGAGATTTTCATTCAGGGGCACAAGACACAAATCCCCGACAGTCAGGCGGCGATTGCCGCTGGCATCGGCATGGTGTTCCAGCATTTCAAGCTGGTGCCAAATTTCACGGTGCTGGAAAACGTCATTCTGGGGGCCGAGGATGGCGCGCTTCTCAAACCCTCCATTGCCAAGGCGCGCAAGGCGCTGACCGATCTGGCCGAGGAATATGAGTTGAAGATCGACCCCGACGCGGTGGTCGAGACGCTGAGCGTAGGCCACCAGCAGCGGGTCGAGATCCTCAAAGCGCTCTATCGTCAGGCCGATATTCTCATTCTGGACGAGCCCACCGGCGTGCTGACCCCGGCCGAAGCCGATCAGTTGTTCCGTATCCTCAACCGGCTGCGAGAAGAGGGCAAGACGATCATCCTGATCACCCACAAACTGCGCGAGATCATGGATATCACCGACACGGTGAGCGTGATGCGGCGCGGCGAGATGACCGCCACGGTCAAAACCTCCGAGACCAGCCCCGACCAGCTCGCTGAACTCATGGTGGGCCGCAAGGTGCTCTTGCGCGTGGACAAGCAGCCCGCTCAACCCGGCGCACCCGTGCTGAAAATCCACGACCTGCGCGTGGTGGACAAGGACGGGGTCGAGCGCGTCAAGGGCATCGACCTTGAGGTGCGGGCCGGTGAAATCCTTGGCATTGCCGGGGTGGCGGGCAATGGGCAGTCGGAACTGCTTGAGGTTTTGGGCGGATTCCGCGCCGCCACCGGCACGATCGAAATGAACGGCCAGCCCATTGACCTGACCGGCAAGCACTCCGATGGACAGTCGCGACGCGCGCGCGGCATTGCCCACGTCCCCGAGGACCGGCAGCGCGAGGGGCTGATCATGGATTTCCACGCCTGGGAAAACGTGGCCTTTGGCTATCACCACGATCCCGCGTACCAATCCGGCCCGCTGATGAACAATGCGGCGATCAAAGCCGATACCGAGCGCAAGATGGAGAAATTCGACGTCCGCCCGCCCAACCCGATGCTGACGGCCAAGAATTTCTCGGGCGGGAACCAGCAAAAGATCGTCGTGGCGCGCGAGATCGAGCGTAACCCGGATCTGCTTTTGGTGGGCCAACCGACGCGCGGCGTGGATATCGGCGCCATCGAATTCATCCACCAACAGATCGTTTCCCTGCGTGATGCAGGAAAAGCGGTGCTGCTGGTCTCGGTGGAACTGGACGAGATCCTGTCGCTTTCCGACCGGGTGGCCGTGATGTTTGACGGGCATGTGATGGGCGAACGCGACCCGAAACAGACCGATGAGAAAGAATTGGGCCTGCTTATGGCCGGGATCACCGAGATGCCGGACAAACCGATCATCGAAGCGGTGGAAGAGCAGTTGAAAGCCAAGCAAGCACGGGAGGCGGCGCAACATGGCTGACCGGGGAACGAACCTACCGTTTTCTTTAAAAGAAAACGGACCGAAATCTTTTGAAGATTTCGGCACCCCAAGCGGAGCACTGACCGATGGATAGAATGCCCGCATGGGCCGACGCGGTCCTTGTTCCTCTGTTCTCGCTGGTGCTGGCCGCAATCCTGTCGGCGCTGGTGATCATCGGCATAGGCGAAGACCCGGTGGCCGCCTTCAAACTCATGGTCGATGGCGCGCTGATGCGCTCGTCCGGTTGGGGCTATACGCTCTATTACGCCACCAATTTCATCTTTACCGGGCTGGCCGTGGCCGTGGCCTTTCATGCGCGCATGTTCAATATCGGCGGCGAAGGTCAGGCGATGATCGGTGGGCTGGGGGTGGCCTTGGTCTGTCTCTACCTCCCATGGCCGCATTGGACGCTGGCGCTTCTGGGCTCGGCGGCGGGGGCGGCTTTGTTCGGGGCGCTCTGGGCGCTGATCCCGGCCTATCTGCAGGCCAAACGCGGCTCTCACATCGTGATCACCACGATCATGTTCAATTTCATCGCGGCAGCGCTGCTGAACTATATCCTCGTCAACCTGCTGCGCCCGCCCGGGGCGATGGACCCCGCCTCGGCCAATTTCCCCGAGGCAACCCACCTGCCCACCTTCCGCGACATGTTCTCGACCGCCGACACGATCCTGTTCCGCGGCGCGCCCGCCAATGTGACCTTTTTCATCGCGGTGCTGGCCTGTGTGTTGGTCTGGCTGCTCATGTGGCGCACGCGGCTGGGGTACGAGATTCGCGCTTTTGGCCACTCTGAAAGTGCCGCGAAATACGCGGGCATTGCCCCGGTGCGCATCACCGTTGTCGCCATGCTGATCTCGGGCGCTCTGGCCGGGCTGATGGCGCTCAACACCACCCAGGGCGAAAGCGAGCGGCTGATCCTGAACGCCACCGAGGGCGCGGGATTTATCGGCATCGCCGTGGCGCTGATGGGGCGGTCGCATCCGGTGGGGGTGTTCCTCGCCGCGATCCTGTTCGGGTTCCTCTATCAGGGCGGTGCAGAACTGGCGCTGTGGACAAATATCCCGCGCGAATTGATTGTCGTCATTCAGGCGCTGGTGATCCTTTTCACCGGGGCGCTGGACAATATGGTGCGCATGCCGCTGGAACGGTTGTTCCTGGCGTTCCGGCGCAAGGAGGGCTGAGCCATGGACCTGTTGACGATCCTGCAAGTGCTCGATTCCACCGTGCGGCTGGCCACTCCGCTGCTGCTGGCCTGTCTGGCGGGTCTCTTTTCGGAACGCGCGGGCATCATTGATATCGGGCTAGAAGGCAAGATGCTCGGCTCGGCTTTTTTTGCCGCTGCCATTGCATCGCTCTCGGGATCGGTCTGGTTGGGCCTGCTGGCCGGGATCGGCGCGTCACTGGTGCTTTCGGCGATCCACGGGCTGGCCTCGATCACCTATCGCGGCAATCAGCTGATCTCGGGGCTGGCGATCACCATGCTGGCGCAGGGCATGACCGTGCTGATCGCGCAGGACTGGTTCAAACAGGGCGGGCGCACCCCGTCGCTTGAGGGCGGCGCGCGGTTCGAGCCGATCACCCTGCCCTTTGCCGAGGCGCTGCAGGGCGTGCCGGTTCTGGGGCCGATCTACCATGACCTGATCTCCGGTCACACGATCCTCGTCTACGTGGCCTTTATCATGGTGCCCGTGACCTGGTGGGTGCTATTTCGCACCCGGTTCGGACTGCGCCTGCGTGCGGTCGGGGAAAACCCGGCGGCGGTGGATACGGCGGGCGTGTCGGTCGTGGGCTTGCGTTTCGCGGCGGTGATGATCTGCGGCGTGCTCTGCGGATTGGCGGGGGCCTATCTGGCCACCGGGTTACAGGCGGGTTTCGTCAAGGAGATGACGGCCGGGCGGGGCTATATCGCGCTGGCGGCGCTGATCTTTGCCAAGTGGCGGCCGTGGTACGCACTATATGCCTGCCTGCTCTTTGGCCTCTTGCAGGCCGTGGCGCTGCGTTATCAGAATATCGATCTTGGTGCCTTTGTCCTGCCGGTGCAGTTCATGGATGCGCTGCCCTATATCCTGACCGTGGTGATCCTTGCCGGTTTCGTGGGCAAGGCCATCCCGCCGCGCGCAGGGGGTGAGCCCTATGTCAAGGAGCGGTAAGAGCAGCCCTGTTGCCACCCCGCAGATAAGTCCAGTTGCCCGCATCCATAGCGCCAAGGACAATTTCCCGGCCTGGCGGGGTGTAAATCCCCGCCAACAGCTTGAAACCGTTTCAGTCTCGGGTCTAATTGGGGCATGCAAATATACCTGCCCATAGCCGAGGTCTCGGTGAATGCCTTTCTCCTTCTGGGGTTGGGCGGGCTGGTGGGCATCCTGTCCGGCATGTTCGGCGTTGGCGGCGGGTTTCTCATGACGCCGCTGTTGTTCTTTATCGGCATTCCCCCCGCCGTGGCCGTGGCGACCGAGGCGAACCAGATCGTTGCCTCGTCCTTTTCCGGCGTGCTGGCCCATCTCAGGCGAAAGACCGTGGACCTCCGAATGGGGGTCGTGCTGCTGATCGGGGGATTGGTCGGCGCGGCGCTCGGGGTTCTGGTCTTCAACTACCTGAAATCGCTGGGGCAGGTCGATCTCCTGGTGCGGCTTTGCTACGTCGTTTTCCTCGGTGTGATCGGTGCGCTGATGTTCGTCGAAAGCCTGCGCGCCATTCGCAAGGCCAAGCGCTCGCCGGGCACACCGCCGTCGCGGCGTAAGCATCGCGGTTGGGTCACGGCGCTACCGTTCAAGATGCGCTTTCGTACCTCGGGGCTTTATATCTCGGTCATTCCGCCGCTGCTGATCGGGGTCGCGGTCGGCATCCTCGCGGCGATCATGGGCGTGGGCGGCGGGTTCATCATGGTGCCCGCGATGATCTATCTCTTGCATATGCCCACCAAGGTGGTTGTCGGCACTTCGCTGTTCCAGATCATCTTTGTCACCGGCTTCACCACGCTTCTGCACGCGACCACGAACTTTACGGTGGATATCGTGCTGGCAGTCCTGTTGCTGGTGGGGGGCGTGGTCGGCGCGCAGATCGGCACGCGGATCGGCACGCGGCTCAAGGCAGAACAGCTGCGCATCCTCTTGGCGATCATGGTGCTGGTGGTCTGCGGCAAGCTGGCGCTCGACCTCCTCCTGACGCCCTCGGAGCTTTATTCGCTTGGCGCGGCGGGAGGGCATTGATGCGCATCCTGCTGGCCCTCCTCATGCTGCTTGCCGCGCCGCTTCATGCGGCCACGGAAGAGGTGGTACTGGGCCTGTCGCAGAACCGTGTGTCGATCACCACGAATTTCGACGGCTCCAATATCCTGATCTTTGGTGCGATCAAGCGCGAAACGCCCCTGCCCGAGAGTGACCTGCATGTGATCATCGCCATCGCCGGCCCGTCCGAGTCGCTGATGGTGCGCAAGAAGGACCGACGGCTTGGCATCTGGGTCAATACCGAATCCGTCGAAGTGGACGCCGCCCCCAGTTTCTACGCGGTGGCCACGTCCGGCCCGATGAAACAAATCCTGACCGAAATCGAGGACCTGCGACACAAGATTTCCATCCCGCGCGCGATCCGGTCGGTCGGGGCTCCAATGGAGATCGAAAACGCCCAGAGCTTTGCCGAGGCGGTGATCCGCATCCGCAAGGACAATGGGCTTTACCAGGTGCATGAGAACAGCGTCGAGGTGGCCGAGCAGACCTTGTTTCGCACCTCGGTCCAGATGCCCGCGAACCTGACCGAAGGGGATTACCTCACCCGGGTGTTCCTTGTCCGGGACCGCAAGGTGGTATCGGATTTCGAGACCGTGATCGACGTGCGCAAGGTGGGGCTGGAAAGGTGGCTCTATACCTTGTCGCGCGAACAACCGCTCGTATACGGGTTGATGTCGCTGTTCATCGCGATTGCCGCCGGATGGGGGGCGTCCACCGCGTTTCGGATGTTGAAATCGGGATGAGCCGGGCGCGGAGCGATTATCCGTGGACCATCGACATGCCCACCCGCTGGGCGGATAATGACCAGTACGGGCATCTCAACAACGCGACCTATTTCTCGCTTTTCGACACGGCGCTCACCCATTGGCAGATGGGCGCGGGACTGTTGTCGGACGCGCCGGATGCGCCGCGGTTCCTGGTGGTGGAAAACGGCTGCACCTATCACGAGGAACTGGCCTTTCCCGATCTGATCGTGGCGGGCGTGAAATGCGGCCATGTGGGGCGCTCATCCTTTCGGCTGGACCTGGCGCTGTTTCGGGGTGAGGCGACCGAGGCCGCCACCACCGGGTTCTTTGCGCAGGTGCAGGTGGATGCAGGCACGCACAAGCCGCTGGCGCTGGATGACAGGGCGCGGACGATCCTTCAGGAAATCAGTCGTTAACCGCGATAGCGAAACACCCCGGTGCCGGTGGCTACGATGATCCCGGTTTCGTCCCGCACCGTACCCTCGGCAAAGAACGTCCGCCGCCCGCCGCCGGTCTTGCGCCCTTCGGCGATGAACCGTGTGCCCTCGGGCCGGGACAGGTAATTCACCGACAGGTTCAGCGTCAGGCAAAGCTGTACGTTATCCGGATCGCCGGTCCAGCAGCCCGCATAGCCCATGCAGGTGTCCAGAAGCGTGGCGTGAATGCCGCCATGCGGCGTACCGTGGCGGTTTTGCGTATGCTCGGCCAGCGGCAGTTCGAGCCGCGCGAAATCGGCGCGCCATTCGGTCAGGTCCATGCCGATATGGGCGGCAAAAGGATATGGCCTTTCCCAGCTTGCCCCGTTTTCATCCGCCATGCGCCGCCTCCAGTCCCAGTTCCGCGAAACGGGGCACATAAGCCCCGAGCTTTGCTGCTTTATCAGGGTTCGAGGCATTGCCGTCCAGCGCCCGTTTCTTGACCCCTTGCAGGATGGCGGCCATGCGGAAAAACGCGAAAGCGACGTAGTAGGCGAAGTTTTGCGGTGGCTGCATCTGGCGGCGCGCGAAATACTGCGCGACGAAATCCGCATCCGAGGGCAGGCCCAGTTGCGCCCGGTCCAGCCCGGACAGCCCGCGCCCCTCGTCTCCTGGCGGCAATTGCCATTGCATGATGACGGCGGCGAGATCGGCGTATGGATGGCCCAGCGTGCTGAGCTCCCAATCGAGCACGGCGCGGATTTTGGGCGCGTCGGGCGCGTAAAGCAGATTGTCGATGCGGTAATCACCATGCACCAGACAGCGCTGGCCATCATCCTCGGGCAAATGTGTCTCAAGCCATGAGATGAGGTCGTTCATGGCAGGCAGGGTTTCGGTCTCGGTCGCGCGGTATTGCTTGGTCCAGCGCGCCAGCTGGCGGGCATAGTAATCGCCGGGTGGGCCGTAATTGGACAGGCCGACGGAGTCGACATCCACGTCATGGATGGCGGCCAGCACGCGGTTCATCTCATCCATGATGGCGGCACGATCGCCGGGTGACAGGCCGGGCATGGAGGGATCAAAGATCACCCGCCCCTCTACATGGTCCATGACATAGAACATGGAGCCGATCACGCTGTCATCGTCACAAAGCGCATGCATACGGGCGACCGGCACGGCGCTGTCCG
The DNA here is from genome assembly GCF_028023675.1 of Primorskyibacter aestuariivivens. GTDB lineage: Bacteria > Pseudomonadota > Alphaproteobacteria > Rhodobacterales > Rhodobacteraceae > Marinovum > Marinovum aestuariivivens. The sequence continues at coordinate 100,220 of NZ_JAQIOZ010000011.1, forward strand.
CCAGTGCGCGCTGCACGCGGAATTCACGGTCCACCGCATGGGCGGATTTCAAAAGCTCGCCGGGCGGTTTGCGGCGCAGCACATAGGTGCCGGAGCCCGCATCAATGCGAAAGGTGGGGTTGGACTGGCCGCTATCGAATTTCTCAAGGCGCAATGGCCCGGAAAACCCCGGCACATGGCTCTGCAACCAAGCTTCCAGCGCCTGCTCATCCATGATCCCTCTGTCCTTCTTCTCTTTGGCAAATACGCAAAAGCCCGACCCGCGCCTCACGCGCTCCGGTTCGAATATTTGCGCAGCTCCGCGCGAGCCACTTGACGTCGATGCACCGCATCCGGCCCATCGGCAAAGCGCAGGGTGCGCACATGGGTGCACATATGGGCAAGGTCCATGTCCTGAGAAATCCCTTTGGCCCCATGCAATTGCATCGCCTCGTCGATCACCTTGCCTGCCATGAGCGGCGCGACGACCTTGATCTTAGATATCCAGGGCTGGGCCGCGCGCACGCCTGCTGTGTCCATCATCCAGGCGGCCTTGAGGCACAAAAGCCGCGCCATCTCGATCTCCATACGCGCATTGGCAAGGATATCGTAATTGGCGCCCAGTTCGGCGATGGGTTTGCCGAAAGCCTCGCGTTCCAGACCCCGGCGGCACATGAGTTCCAACGCCTTTTCGGCCTGACCGATGGCGCGCATGCAGTGATGGATACGCCCCGGTCCAAGCCGCCCCTGCGCCACCTCAAAGCCGCGCCCCTCGCCCAGCACGATGTTTTTCGCAGGCACCCGCACATCGGTAAAGCGGATATGCATATGCCCATGCGGCGCGTCGTCCTGTCCGAAGACATGCATAGGGCGCAGCACCTCGATGCCGGGCAGGTCGGGGTCCAGCACGAACATGGTGTGGCGGGCATGCTTGGCGGCATCCGGATCGGTGCAGGCCATGAGGATATAGAGCGCACAGCGCGGGTCCCCTGCGCCGCTGATCCACCATTTCTCACCATTCAGGACAAAATCATCACCGTCGCGTCGCGCCTCAAACGCCAGTTGCGCGGCGTCAGAACTGGCCACGTCGGGTTCTGTCATGACATAGGCCGAGCGGATGTCACCGGCGAGAAGCGGCGTCAGCCAGCGCTCTTTCATCCAGTCTTCGCCGTAGCGTTCCAGCACTTCCATATTGCCGGTGTCGGGCGCGTTGCAGTTGAACACCTCGGCGGCGATGGCGACCTTGCCCATCTCCTCGGCCAGATAGGCATATTCCACGGTAGAGAGCCCATAGCCCCGGTCACTGCCCGTGAGCCAGAAGTTCCACAAGCCCCGCTCGCGCGCCTTGGCTTTCAACCCGTCAAGGATTTCCGACTGCCGGTCGGTGTGCTGGAACCGGTCGCCCGAGGGATGCTTGCCCACCTCGGCGTGATATTCCGCGTCCAGCGGCGCAATCTCGCCCTCGACCATGGCGCGCACGGCGTCGATCAGCGGTTTGATCCGCTCGGTTACTCCAAGATCCATCTCTTATCCTTCTGGCAGGTCGGGCAGAACGTAATCGGCAAACTGGGCGCGGAGCGTGCGTTTGGAGACCTTGCCCGTGGCCGTGAGTGGCATTTCGTCGACGAAGACCACGTCGTCAGGCAATTGCCATTTGGCGAAATGCGGCTCCATCAGCGCGTGAATGTCCTCCAGCGTCACGTGTGCCTCGCCCTTGGGCACCACGACCAGCAGCGGGCGTTCATCCCATTTCGGATGGGCGATGGCGATGACCGCGCAATTGGCGACCTCCGGATGAGCCAGCGCGCAGCTTTCCAGGTCAATCGAGGAAATCCATTCGCCCCCCGACTTGATCAGGTCCTTGGCGCGGTCCTGAATGGTCAGGAACCCGGCGGCGTCAATGCTGGCCACGTCGCCCGTGCCGAACCAGCCTTCGGCATCCATCGCAGCCTCGGTCGCCTCATCGTTGTGGAAATAACCCGCGATCACCTGATTGCCGCGCACATATAGCTCGCCCACCGCCTTTCCGTCATGGGGGAGCCGCTGGCCCTCCTCGTCCACGATCTTCATCTCGCAGCCAAAGACCCGGCGGCCCTGTTTGGATTGCAGGTCCATGCGCGTTTCGAACGGCAGGTCCTGCATGGAGGCGTTGAGAATGCCATGAGTGCCCACCGGCGACATTTCGGTCATGCCCCAGGCATGGCAGACGGAGACGCCGCTTTGTTCAAAGGCTTCGATCATGGTCCGCGGCGCGGCAGAGCCGCCGATCACCACCTGTTCGAACCCCGCCGGGTTGCCGCCACGTGCGGCGATCTCGTTTTGCAGTCCCAGCCAGACGGTTGGCACGCCCCAGGCGGAGGTCACGTTTTCGCCATCCATCAAGTCCCAGAGCGACGGCCCGTCCAGCCCCGGCCCCGGCATGATCAGCGACGCGCCGGTGAGCGGCGCGGCATAGGGCAGACCCCAGGCGTTAACATGGAACATCGGCACCACAGGAAGGATATTCGCGCCTTCGCGGAGCGAGGAATTCAACGCAAGCCCCACGGCAAGGGCGTGCAAGACCGTAGAGCGGTGGGAATAAAGCGCGCCTTTGGGATTGCCGGTGGTGCCGGAGGTGTAGCACAGGCCCGCAGCCGTATTTTCATCCATGTCGGGCCAGTCATAACTGTCGGGTTTGCCGTCCAGCAGATCCTCGTAACAGATCAGTTCCAGCGGACTGTCGGGCATATGCGCGCGGTCGGTCATGACGACAAAGCGCATGCCCTCGGGCAGCTTGTCCGCCAGCGCGTGGACAAGCGGCACGAATGTCAGGTCCACGAACAAAAGCCGGTCTTCGGCATGGCCGATGATATAGAGCATCTGTTCGGGCGAGAGCCGCGGGTTCAGCGTGTGGCAGACCGCGCCCATGCCCGAGACCGCATAGTAGATCTCGAAATGCCGGTGCGTGTTCCAGGCCAGTGTGGCGATCCGGTCACCGGGCTGTACCCCCCGTTCCGCCAGCCCATGAGCAAGTTGCGCGACGCGGGCCATGGTTTCGGGATAGCTCTGCCGGTGAATGTCGCCTTCGCAACGGCGCGAGACCACGCCAGCCTCGGGAAAAATCTCTGCACCGTAACGCAACAATTCGATGATCTGCAGCGGGCGCTGCATCATTTGACCCATCATGGGGTGATCCTCCCTATGCGGCTTGTCTCCGGACAAGCTCTTTGCTCTACCTTGGCGAGGAAGCGGGCGGCGGCGCAACAAAAATCCACCCCGCGTCGCAGCGTCAGGAGGCATGACAATGGCAGCACAGCGAATCGTTTTGGCCAGCAGGCCCGAGGGAGAGGCCGAATTGGAGAATTTCCGGCTAGAGACGTTCGAGCCGCCCGCACCCGGTGACGGCGAGGTGTTGATCGAGGTGAGCCACCTGTCGCTGGACCCCTATATGCGCGGGCGGATGAATGCGGTGAAATCCTATGCGCCCTATGTGGAACTGGACGCGGTGATGACCGGTCAGGGCGTGGGGCATGTGGTGGCCTCACGGGCCGAGGGGTTCGCCGAGGGCGATCTGGTCACCGGCATGACGGGCTGGCAGAGCCATGCGGTGCTGCCCGGGGCGGAGGTCCGCAAGCTGGACGACAGCCTGCCACCCTCTGCGGCGCTGGGGGTGTTGGGCATGCCGGGCTTTACCGGCTGGGTGGGCCTGAACACGTTCGGGCGGCCCAAGCCGGGCGAGACATTGGTGGTGGCCGCTGCCACCGGGCCGGTTGGATCAATGGTGGGGCAATTGGCGAAACGCGCGGGCCTGCGCACCGTGGCGATTGCCGGCGGGGCCGAGAAATGCCGCATCGCGCAGGAGACATTCGGCTTTGACGCGGCGATTGATCACCGGGCCTTTGACACTGTGAAAGACCTGCGCGCCGCCATCGCCGCCGCCGCGCCGGATGGTATCGACATTTACGTGGAAAACGTTGGCGGCGATGTATTGCGCGCGGTGTTGCCGCTGCTCAACGATCATGCGCGGGTGCCGGTGATCGGCACGATTGCGTGGTATAGCGGCGCGGATTTGAGCGGGCCGGATACCTTGCCGAACCTCTGGCGTCAGGTGCTGGTCAAGCGGCTGTCGATCAACGGGCTGATCATTTTCGACCATTGGGGCGACTACCCGGCATTCCTTGAAGAGGTCGGCCCGCTGGTGGCATCCGGGGAGATCGCCTCGCTTGAGGATGTGGCCGAAGGGCTGGAAAATGCGCCCGAGGCATTTCTGCGCATGCTCAAGGGCGGCAATATGGGCAAGCAGGTGGTGAAGCTGTAGCGCTCCGGCCGGCAGATCCAGCGGAACGACAGTCGGTTGATTGAGACGTGGTGGCGGACCGATTGGCCGCTTTGAAACCCTGCTGAAAAATTATGTGTTTCGCATGAATGCCTGCTAAGTTGGGCAAAACAGGGTTCCAATGCCATGGAAACGAACAAGGCGCAGGCTGACTACTGGGCGTCCCCTGCGGGCCTGAAATGGATTGAGCACGAACATGCTCTGGATAGCGCAATGGCCGGTATGCTGCGCATGATGCTCGACGTGGCTGAAATCGGCGCGTCGGACCGCGTCATCGACATCGGGTGTGGAACCGGAGCAAGCACGCTCGACGCCGCGCGGCGCGCTCCTGACGGCACCGTGCTCGGGGTGGACATTTCGGACCCGCTTCTCGCACGTGCTGCCGACAGAGTGAACGCGTCAGGCTTGAAAAATGCGTCGTTTTTGTTGGCCGATGCTCAAACCTATGATTTTTCTGCCCAGCCCTTTGATCTTTTGGTGTCTCGCTTGGGTATGAGCTTCTTTTCCGACTCGGTTGCGGCCCTGAAAAATCTGTCCAATGCACTCAATAAAGATGGCAAAATGGTCTTCGTCTGCTGGGCATCGGTGGAGAAGAACCCGTGGTTTGCGATTCCAAAAAGCGCAGCGGAAGAAAGATTAGGGGCGCTGCCCAAGGGTAATCCACTTGCGCCCGGCCCAACCGCCTTTCAGGATTGCGATCGGGTGGCGGATCTGATGGACCGGGCGGGCGTGTCCGATATCGAAGCGCGTCCAGTAGACATTCTGCTTACACCTCCGGGTGGCGTGGAGGGGGCAGCACGCGCGGCCAGCAAGGTCGGTCCTGCAGCGCGTATCATGAAAGCCCATAATGGGACCAAAGCTGATGAGGCGGCGATCGAAAACGCCGTGATGGAAGCCTTTGAAGGCTTTGACGATGCAGGTACGGCACGGGTTCCCGCTGTGGTTAACCTATTCACCTGTTCGCGGTGAGATCGACAGCAAATTCCAGATTGTCGAAAAGCAGCCGTTCACACGCCTCCACGCGACCGCAGGAATGTCCCGCGGTCCTGCCCCTCACTTCTCGGTAAATTTCAGCTCGATCCGGCGGTTGCGGGCGCGGGCCTCGGCGGTGTTGGCGGTATCCACCGGCTGAAACTGGCCAAACCCGTTGGCGGCTAGGCGCCCTGGCTCGATGCCCAGGAAATTGATCATGTATTTCACCACTGACAAGGCGCGCGCTTGCGACAATTCCCAGTTATCGGCAAACTCGGAAGAGCCGACAATCGGCACATTGTCGGTATGGCCGTCCACCCGGATCACCCAGTCGATCTCTGGCGGGATGTCGGCGGCGACCGCTTTGAGAATACGCGCCACCTTGGCAATCTCCTGCTCGCCCTCGCGCGACAGGGTCGCGTCGCCCGAGGCGAAAAGCACCGAGGACGCAAAGACGAACCTGTCGCCCTCGATCCGGACACCTTCCTGATTACCCAGAAGATCGCGCAAACGGCCAAAGAATTCCGAGCGGTAGCGTTCCAGATCGCGGGCCTTTTCTTCAAGCAGGCGGTTGCGCTCGGCAAGAAGGTCGGCGCGCTCGGTCTGGAGGCGGGCCTTTTCCTCTTCGGCCTGACGGCGGCGCTGTTCTTCGAGCGCCTTTTGCGCCAGCGCTGCATTGAGATCCTGACCAAGGTTTTCAAGCTGGATGCGCGCGGCGGCATCGCGTTCCTTGGCGTCGTCCAGGAGCGACTGTAACTCGCCCAGCTGGGTGCGTAGCGCCGCAACCTGCCGGTTCAAAAGCGTGGCGCGTCGCTGGGCTTCGGTCGACACTTCGGTCTGCTGGGCCAGTTCCTCGCGGGCCGCGGCCAGAAGCGCGGCGCGGTTGGCCGCCTCGGAACGGCGGGCCTCGGCTTCTTGCTCGGCCGCTTGCGCCGCCTGTTCCGCAGCCAGCTTCGCGGTGATGGCATCGGCCAGTTGACGGCGGATTTCATTGCGGTCCTGTTCGGCCTGTACTGTGGCGGCCAGCGCGGCGGAGAGCTGGTCCCGCAGGCTGGTTTCTTCGGATTGCGTTTCGTTCATCGTGGCGCGCAGATTGGCCAACTGGCTTTCCAAGGACGCCGCCTCGGATTGCGCCGCGTCGAGCTGGTTTGACAGGGTCTCGGCCTGTTGTTGCGCGGACAGCTGCGCGGCCAGAGCCTCGGCCAGTTTGTCCTCAAGCGATTTGGTTTCGCCCTGCGCCTCGGTCAATTGCGCCTGGGCGGTGGCAAGCTGGCCTTGGGCGTTGTCCCGGGCCTGTTCCGCGGCGATCTGCGCGGCCACGGCGGCGGCAAGCTGGTCCTGTATCTCGGACAGGTCGGTATCGGCCGCGTTCTGCGCCGCCAGTGCCTGCGCCAGTTCCTCTTCAAGCGTGGCTTTATCCGCTGCGGCGGCCTGCGCGGATTCATTTGCGTCGCGGGCTACACGCTCAGCGCTCAGCTTCGCGGCGAGGGCCGAAGCCAACTGCTCTTCCAGCGCCCCGCGTTCCTCGGCGGTTGCGGCGCGCAGGCTTTCGAGCGCCTGTTCAAGCTCGCCAATGCGGGCTGACTGGTCCTGCGTTGTCAGGAGCGCGGCAGCAAGCTGTGCCTCCAACGCGGTGAGTTGCGTGGAGCGTTGCTCGTCATCGGACAAGGCCGTCTGGAGGTCTGCGGCCAGCGCGACATTGCGGACTTCTGCGGCCTCCTGGGCCAACAGGGCGGCCGCCAATTGCGCTTTCAATGCGTCAGCGTCCTCGGCGCTGCTGGCCAAGGCGTCATCGAGCTGGGCGATCCGCGCCTCGGCCGCCTGTTGCGCCAAAAGCGCGGCGGACAGGCGGGTATCAAGGTCTTTTTCCACCGCCTGTGCGGCGGCGAGCATGGACAGGGTTTCCTCGGCTTTGCGGCGTTCTTCTTCCAGTGCCAAGGTCATGGCAGAAAGCTCCGCATCCGCCGTCATCAGCTTTTCGCGCAGCGCCTGGGCCGCAGCGGCCTCGGCCAGTCGGCGGGCCTCTTCCTCGGAGAGACGGTCTTCCAGATCGGCGATTTCACCCGACATCGCGGCTTGTTGTTCCGTCGCCTCGGTGCGCAACTCGGCGATCATGGCCTCCAGCGCGTCGGCCTGGGCCGCCGCCAGCCGCGCCGCTTCGGTCTCGGCATCGATCTCATCGCGCAGTTGGGCCAGCGCCAGTTGCATGGCTTCTTGTTCCGAGAGCAATTCAGCTTCGCGCGTCTCCAGATCACCGATGCGGCTGGTGGCGCGGTCCTGTTCCGCCAAGAGGCCCGCGATCTGCTCCTCGAAACTGGCAATCCGGGCATTGGCCGCGCCCAGCGCGTCGTTGCGCGCCTGCAGATCGCTGCGCAGCGTCGCGATCAGGGCGGCCTGTTCCGCTGCGCGGGACTCGGCATCGTTCAGGGTGGAGCTCAACTCACCCACTTCGTTTTCCAGCGCAGCGCTGCGGTCGCGCTCCAGACCCAGCGCATCGGCCAGCGCGGCGATCTCGGCGGAGAGCTCGTTCAACTCGCTTTCCTGCCCGGTGATGGTTTCGCGCAGGGTGAACTGCACCACCATGAAAATGGTCAGCACGAACATCAGAACCAGCAAAAGCCCGGTCATGGCGTCAACGAAGCCGGGCCAGATCGAGGCCTGAAACCGTTGTCCGGTGCGGCGGGACAGGGACATGGCCTAGCCCTCCTGCTCCGGTGTTTCGACCCGTGGCGGGCGCTTGTTGCGGTTGGGGCGCGGAGCGGCGACCGCAGCCTGACGGGCCGCATTGAGCGCGCGGGTCAGGGCCGACAATTCGGTGCGCAGCTCGGCCATGCTTTCCTGTCGTCCGGCGGACATCTCTTCGAGAATGCGCAGCATCTGCACGTCGATCGAGCGCAGGCGCATGCGGCTTTCGGCATCGATCCCTTCCGTTGCCGGGCGATTTTCCAACGCGTCGATGAGCCGTTCCTGCCCTTCGGCCAGACGGGTCAGTGCCATTGTCGGCGCGGCCTGCGCTTCCAGCCGTTCTGTCATGCGCTCGACGCCATCGGCGAGCTTGGACAGTTTATCGTCCACCATGGCCCGGCTGACATCGGACTGGGTGAACATCTGTTGCAGGCTTTCCATCTGCTCGGACATGTGATCGACGACCGCGACAAGCAATTGCTGGTCACTGCCCTCGCCATCACCGGACCCGGCATAGCCCAGCCGCGTGATGGTCGAGAGCCATTCCTCCAGCTCGCGGTAGAACCGGTTCTGCCCATGTCCCGCGAAGAGCTCCAGAAGCCCAACGACAAGCGACCCCGCCAGCCCCAGAAGGGAGGAGGCAAAGGCCGTGCCCATGCCGCCAAGCTGGGCCTGCAGCCCTTCTTGCAGCCGCTCGAAAATCTGCCCGCCGGTCTCGCCCGGCGCGGGCGTGAGCGAACGGATCGTGTCGACCAGCGCGGGCACGGTGGTGGCCAGCCCGTAGAAGGTGCCCAGCAGACCCAGAAAGATCAGCAGGCTGACGATATAGCGGGTGATCTCGCGCGCCTCGTCGATCCGCTGCCCCACGGAATCGAGGATCGAGCGCGACGAGGTAGCCGAGATTTGCATCCGCTTGCCGCGCGAGCGCATCAACGCGGCAAGCGGGGCAAGGATACGCGGCGCTGTATGCCCAGCATCACGTTCGGCCACGAAATTCTCGATCCAGCGGACCGACCCGATCAACTGCACCACCTGCCAGAACGTGGCCAGCACACCGATGACGAAGACGACGACGATGAACCCGTTGAGATATGGATTGGCCAGAAACACCGGCAGGATACGCGGCAAGGCCAGCACCAGACCGGCACAGACCAGCCCGAGAACGGTGATCATGAAGAGCACCTGTCTGACGGGCTGGGAAAATCTCGGCTCGGCCTCGAGGTCCGGCTGGTCCACCATGAGGGACGGTTCCTGACGCTGTTGTTTACGTCCGGACTCTAGGCACGATCCTCAGGCAAGCCAAGGAATTATCGGCAAATGTCACGAACCCGTGCGGCCAACCATTGCAAATCTGCATCCTCGATCCCCAGTTCGGCCAGATGCGCGGCGGTGTTCCAGAGATATTCGGTGTTGGGTCCACGCCCGCCCACGGCACGTGCGATGATCTGCGCCTGTTTCTCAAGATCCATGCCCCGGCAATATTGCCAGTGATCGGCATTGATCACATAGGCCAGCGCCTCGACCTTGCGACCATCCTCCAGACCCAGCATCACATGGCGTTCGACATAGGCCGAGGAGACCAGTTCACGTTCACGCAGATAGGCAAGGGTCTCGTCCTCGGTCCCCGGCTCGGCGCGCAGGGCCACCCCGTCACAGACCGCTCCGGGCGCTTCATCCAGCGCCAAGACCAGTCCCGGCTCCGCCTCGGTGCCGCGATGATGGATGGAATGCATGCAGAAGCTGCGGTGATAATCCTCAAGCGAGGCCAGCCGCTGTTCGGCGACCGGGAACCCGGGGTTCCACAAAAGCGAGCCGTAGCCAAACACCCAAAGCGCCATGATGCCTTTCCCTTCCAGCACAGGTCTCGTAAACCATCCCCGTTCCGGGTGAAACCCCGGTGGGTTGAACGGGGTGCGCCATGTTGAAGCGTCTGACATTTCTGGTGATCGCGGCGGCGTTGGGCTGGTCGGCCTGGTGGTACTGGGGCGCATCGCAATTGCGTGGCAGTTATGAAGACTGGTTCGCCGAGCGCCGTGACGATGGCTGGCAAGCGGGGTATTCCAGCATGGAGATCCGCGGCTTTCCCAACCGGCATGACACCACATGGAGCGATGTGCAGATTGTCGATCCCGACAGTGGGCTGGGCTGGGACGCGCCGTTCTTTCAGCTTTTCCTGCTGAGCTACAACCGCAACCATGCCATCGCCGTCTGGCCAGACACCCAAAGTATCCTGACCCCCGACGGGCGCTATGACGTGTCCAGCGACAGCCTTCAGGCAAGCCTGATCACCGAAAGCTCCGACCACCTGCTGTTGCGCAGCAATCTGGCGGCGGATGTGGTGAATGTCACCGATCCGGGTGGCGACACCACCGCGCTGGCAGCCCTGCGCGCGTCAGTCGCGCGGGTCGAGGGGACGGTGGACAGCTATGATATCGCGCTGGGGGTTGAGGGGCTGGCGCTGTCCAACCCGTTCCTGCGCGCTGCTGAAGGTGCGGTTCCCGATACGTTTCAGGAAACCCGCCTTCAGGCACAGGTGACGTTTGATCGCCCGATCTCGGTCGGGTCGCTGTCCGGGAACCGCCCCCGTCCCACGGCGCTGGACCTGACATTGGCAGAGCTGAAATGGGGGCCGATGGGGCTGCGCCTGACTGGTGAGATGAAGATCGACGGCAAGGGCTGGATCGAAGGAGACCTGCATATCCGCGCCGAAGACTGGCGTGAAATGCTGCGCGTGGCGCGCAATTCTGGCGAGGTGCCGCAGGCAATGGTCGACGGTCTTGAGGGGGTCCTGGGGTTGCTGTCTCAGATCTCGGGCGGCGGCCAAAACATCGACGTGTCCTTGCGCTTTGACGACAAGCGCACGCTTTTGGGGCCGCTGCCGGTTGGCCCCGCGCCCCGGATCGAGCTTCGCTAGCACTTGCGCCGCGTCTCCCCGCGCGCAAGACTGCGCCGCGAAAGGGGAATGCGATGCAGGACATTCACGAGCGGTTGAAAGCAGAGATCGCGGCGCGGCGCGAGGAGTTGATCGCGCTGACGCAGGACCTGATCCGCATTCCCACGCTCAACCCGCCGGGCGAGAATTACCGCGAAATCTGTGACTATCTGGCAAAACGGCTGGGGGCCAAGGGGTTCGAGGTGCAACTGATCCGGGCCGAAGGCGCACCGGGTGACAGCAACCGTTATCCGCGCTGGAACGTGCTTGCCCGGCGCGACGGCGCGCATCCCGGCGATTGCGTGCATTTCAACTCGCATACCGACGTGGTCGAGGTGGGCCATGGCTGGACATTTGATCCCTTTGGCGGGGAGGTGTCAGAGGGCCGGATCTATGGCCGCGGTGCCTGTGACATGAAGGGCGGGCTGGCGGCGTCGATCATCGCGGTGGAGGTGTTCGTGGACCTCTGCCCCGATTTCGCCGGTGCCATCGAGATCAGCGGCACGGCGGATGAGGAATCCGGCGGCTATGGCGGCGTCGCCTATCTTGCGGAACAGGGCTTTTTCGCGCCCGCCCGCGTGCAGCATGTGATCATCCCCGAACCGCTGAACAAAGACCGCATTTGCCTGGGTCATCGCGGCGGATGGTGGGCGGAGATCGAAACCAAGGGAGAGATCGCCCATGGCTCCATGCCCTTCCTCGGCGATTGCGCGGTGCGCCATATGGGGGCGGTGCTGGACGCGTTTGAACGCGAGTTGTTTCCGGCCATGGCGGCGCGGCACACGGATATGCCCGTGGTCCCCGAAGGCGCGCGGCAATCGACGATGAACATCAACTCGATCCATGGGGGACAGGCCGAACAGGACCCGGATTACACCGGCCTGCCCGCCCATTGTGTGCCGGATTCATGCCGCATTGTGATTGACCGGCGCTATCTGCCGGAAGAGAGCCATGAGAGCGTGTCGCGCGAAATCCGGGAGTTGCTGGAGGCGCTCAAGAGCAACCGGGCGAAATTCGAATATCGCCTCGACGAGATCAACCACGTGGCCCCGTCCATGACCGACCGCAACGCGCCGGTGGTCACCACCGTGGCCGAGGCCATCGAACAGGTGCTGGGCAAGGCGCCTGACTATGTCGCCTCGCCCGGCACCTATGACCAAAAACATATCGACCGGATCGGCAAGCTGAAGAACTGTATCGCCTATGGGCCGGGCGTGCTGGAACTGGCGCATAAACCGGATGAATGGGTGGGCATCGACGACATGGTGGAAAGCGCCCAGGTCATGGCGCTGTCACTGGCCGCGCTCTGCCTGCCAGTGTCGGGCTAGCGGAGGCGAGCCCACGCACCCTGACTTCATCTTGCCGGACAAACTCCCGCCGGAGGCAAGAAAGTCAGGGAGCGCCGGTCAGCTCAGCAGCGGCACGTCGATATTGTCGATCAGCCGCACGCCCGCCAGATGCGCCGCCGCAAAAAGCCGCGCCGGGCGTGTGGGGCGGTCCAGCAAGGACAGGTCGTCACAGGCCCGCAGTTCCAGATAGTCGATGGACAGGAAATCCGCATTCATCAGCCGTTTTTCCGCAGCCGGGTAAAGATCGCTCATGGCTTCGCCTCTGCCCAGCGCCTCGGCAATGCCTTCCATCACCTCATGCATTATCGGTGCCTTGACCCGGGCACGGTCGCTGAGCAGCAGGTTGCGCGACGACATAGCCAGCCCGTCAATCTCGCGGATCGTGGGACAGCCCACCACCTCGACCCCCAGATCCAGATCGCGGGCAAGGCGGCGGACGACCTGCAATTGCTGGAAATCCTTTTCCCCGAAAAACGCCAGATCGGCAGAGGTCTGGGTGAAGAGCTTGGTCACCACCGTGGCGACCCCGTCGAAATGGCCCGGGCGGTGCGCCCCGCAGAGGACATCGGTCAGCCCATCGACGGAGACCGTGGTGGAAAATCCCTGTGGGTACATCGTGTCGCCATCGGGGACATAGATCGCGTCCACCGCAAATCGTTCCAGCTTGCGCGCATCCTCGTGTTCGGTGCGCGGGTAATTGGCCAAGTCTTCAGGATTGTTGAACTGTTTCGGGTTTACGAAAATCGTGACAATCACCCGGTCGGCGCGCGATTTGGCCGCCGCCACAAGGCTGAGATGCCCATCATGCAACGCGCCCATGGTGGGGACCACGCCGATGGTTTCACCCGCCATGTGCCACGCCTTCGTCATGGCGCGCAGCTCTGGCAGGGACCGGACGATGGGCGCGGTCATTGTTTGCCCTCCGGTTTCGTATCGGGCAGTTTGTCGCTGAATACATGCTCCAGCGCCGGGAACTTGCGCGCGCGCACATCGGCAGCATAGGCGGCAATCGCGGCCTCGCCGTCATCGCCCAGCCGGGCGTAGCGTTTGACGAATTTCGGCTTGAACGCGGTAAACAGCCCCAGCATGTCATCGACCACGAGGATCTGGCCGTCACAGCCGACGGATGCCCCGATCCCGATGGTGGGAATGGTGATCTTGGCGGTGATTGCATCGGCCAGCACTTCCGGCACCTTTTCCAGCACCACGGAAAACGCCCCGGCACGGGTGACGGCCTTGGCATCCTCGGTCAGTTGTTTGGCCGCGTCGCCACGGCCCTGCACCTTGTAACCGCCCAGCGTGTTGATCGACTGCGGCGTCAGCCCGATATGCGCCATGACCGGCACGCCCCGCGCGGTGAGGAACGCAATCGTGTCTTCCATATGCGCGCCACCTTCGAGCTTGACGGCAGCCGCGCCGGTCTCGCCCATGATGCGAGACGCATTTCGGAACGCCTGTTCGGGGCTTTCCTCGTAGGAGCCAAAGGGCATGTCGACGACCATCATGGATTTGGCAAGCCCGCGCGCCACGGCCCGGCCATGCAGGATCATCATGTCCATGGTCACGCCGAGCGTGGACGGCAGACCGTGCAGCACCATGCCAACACTGTCACCCACAAGGACAAAGTCGCAATGGGCATCCATCATTTGCGCCATGGGCGTCGTATAGGCTGTCAGCGAGACAATCGGGGTGCCGCCTTTCATCGCCCGGATATCATCCGGCATGGGGGCGGTCTTGCGGGCGGTGGCGCTCATGGGCGGGCCTCCGAAGTATCAGCGTTACAAGCGTGTAACAGGACCAATGCGGCGAATCCAGCGGCTTGGCAAGATCGCAAATCCCGGATCACAGCAGTTCCGCGATCAGGTAGACCACGCCAAATACCAAGGCCACCTGCGCCAACCCTTTGATCGTCCCCACGACCAGCCCCTTGGCGACGGGGGCACCATGGCTGATTTGGGTTTGGGCATCATGGCGGATACCCGCCCCGGCGGGCAGGTCCTGACGGGTTCTGCCAATCACGAAGCCAAGGACGCCGGTGGCAACAAAGGCCAGCGCCTCCAGCCCCCAGAGGATCAAGAGCCAGACACCGGTGATCGTGAAGCCGGAATTGCGCAGCACATCCTTGGCCTCACCAAACTGGTAGGACAGGGCCTGCGACAGGTGCAGAATGCTGTCATAGACATAAACGGGACCGCGCGAGAGCGTGTAAATCGCCTCATCCAGCCCCCAATGCGCCCAGAACGAGGCGAACCACAACGCGGTCAGGTTGGCGAGGATGCTCGCGCAGACCACCGTCAGGCGGAATACAAAGGAACCGCGCAGACCGGCGATGAGCAGCAGGATCAAAAACAGCGCGATACCAAGCGGGATGATCACACCGAAGATGAAGAGCGGGATATAGATTGCCGCAAAGGCATAACCCACGGTCAGGGCCGCACCGCCCACAAGCGCGAGGAACGCAAGACCGTAGCTGTTTTTTACCTGTGGCTCGTTCATCGCATGCTCCTGATCCTTGGGTGGCGACAGCATTAAGAATTCCCCCCGGTTGTCAAAGGCTTTTGCCCAGAGCTGCGCGCCGGGGCTGGACGCTGCACCCGCGGGCACTTAACGTCCTGAACAATTCGAAATATCCCCGGGATACGCCCCAAGGAGTTGCCCATGTCGCTGCCCGATCTGCCCTTTGATCCGTCTCATGTCCTGATTGGCGGGGCATGGAAAACCTGCGCGAGCGGCGAGACGCTGATCCTGTCCAACCCGTCGGATGAAAGCGACCTGACCCGTATCGCACGGGGCGGGACCGAGGATATCAACGCCGCCGTGGCCGCCGCCCATGCCGCGCGCGCGGGCGATTGGGGCCGAATGCCCGCCTTTGAACGCGGTCGCATCCTGACCCGGCTGGGGCAATTGGTGCTGGAGCGGGTGGATTGGCTGGCCGAGCTGGAAGCGCTGGACGTGGGCAAGCCGCTGAAACAGGCGCGCAATGACGCGGTGGCGCTGGCACGCTATTGCGAATTCTATGGCGGCGCGGCGGACAAGGTACACGGAGAGACGATCCCCTATCTGGACGGCTACACGGTTTACACGCTGCGCGAGCCGCATGGGATCACGGGCCATATCGTGCCGTGGAACTATCCGATGCAGATCATCGGCCGCTCCGTCGGCGCGGCGCTGGCCATGGGCAATTCTTGCGTGCTGAAACCGGCCGAAGAGGCCTGCCTGACGGCGCTGGCTTTTGCGCATCTGGCCAAAGAGGCCGGGTTGCCCGATGGGGCGCTGAACGTGGTGCCGGGGCTGGGGGCCGAAGCGGGCGCGGCGCTGTCGGCGCATCCGGGCGTGCATCATCTGAGCTTTACCGGATCGGTCGCCACCGGGGCCATGGTGCAGGCGGCGGCGGCGCAGAACGTGGTGCCGGTGACGCTGGAGCTGGGGGGCAAGTCGCCGCAACTGGTGTTTGACGATGCGGACCTTGAGGCCGCCCTGCCCTTCCTCGTCAATGCGGGCATCCAGAATGCCGGGCAGACCTGTTCGGCCTCGTCCCGTATCCTTGTGCAGCGCGGGGTTTATGACGCGGTGCGCGATGCGATGGCGGAGCGGTACAATCACCTGAAGGTCGGCGCGGCGATGGACGATCTCGATGTCGGACCGCTGATCAGCGCGCGGCAGAAAGAGATCGTGCAGGGGTTCCTCGCCAAGGGGGCCGATCTGGAGATCGCGGCTGAGGCCAGCATTCCGAACGGGCCGGGGCATTTCGTGCCGCCCACCCTCTTGGACAGCGTGCCGCCGGATCACCCGCTGGCGAGACAGGAGATATTCGGCCCGGTTCAGGCGCTGATCCCCTTTGACACCGAAGAGGACGCGCTGCGCATCGCCAATGGCACCGATTACGGGCTTGTCGCCAGCATCTGGACCCGCGACGGCGCGCGGCAGATGCGGCTGGCGCGCGGCTTGCGCTCGGGGCAGGTGTTTATCAACAATTACGGCGCGGGAGGCGGTGTGGAACTGCCCTTTGGCGGGACCGGCAAATCGGGCCATGGCCGTGAAAAGGGGTTCGAGGCGCTTTACGGGTTTTCGACATTGAAGACCGTGGCGGCGCTGCATGGGTAAGGGATGGTGGGCAGGATTGCCCACCCTACGGGGAGAAAGATATGAGACTTGAGGGAAAAACCGCCATCGTGACCGGCGCGGCGTCAGGCTTTGGCGCAGGGATCGCGCACCGCTTTGCACAAGAGGGTGCGCAGGTCATGTATGCCGATATCAACGAAGAGGCGGCGCGCGCGGTGGCCGAGGAATATGGCGGGCTGGGCCAGCGCGTGGATGTGGGCGATGGCGAGAGCGTGGCGCATATGTTCGACAAGGCCACGGAGCTGATGGGCGAGATCGACATTCTGGTGAACAATGCGGGCGTGACGCATCTGCCCACGCCATTGGATGAGGTCAGCGAGGAGGATTTCGACCGGGTGTTTCAGGTCAATTGCAAATCCGTCTATTACACCTCACGCGCTTTGGTACCGCAGATGAAAAAGCGTGGCTCGGGCACGATCCTGAACATCGCCTCCACCGCCGGTGTCTCACCCCGGCCCAATCTGAACTGGTACAACGCCTCCAAGGGCTGGATGAACACCGCGACCCGAACCATGGCGGTGGAGCTTGCGCCTTTTGGCATCCGGGTGAACGCGCTGAATCCGGTGGCGGGGGAAACGCCGCTTCTGGCGTCCTTTCTGGGCGAGGACACGCCGGAGATGCGGGAAAAGTTCCTGTCCACCATCCCGCTGGGTCGCTTCTCGACCCCCGAGGATCTGGCCAATGCGGCGCTTTACCTGTGTTCGGACGAGGCCAGCATGGTGACAGGCGTCTGCATGGAAGTGGATGGCGGGCGGTGTATATGACCAGGGCCTGCATATCGCGCTTTTGATCTTCTTCTCTTTGCAAATACGCAAATCCCACGCCCGACATGGGAGACCCCGATGAATTTGAAGCCCGGCCCCCGCAACCTGATCACTGATGTTGCGGGCCTTTGCGTGGGAAATGCGCGGGATGATGCGCTGAAATCCGGCACCACGGTGCTTTTGGGTGAGGCCCCGTTCACCTGTTCTTACGCGGTGATGGGGGGCGCGCCGGGGACGCGGGAGACGGATTTGCTAGCCCCGGACAAGAGCGCGCCTTCGGTGGATGCGCTGGTCTTGTCGGGCGGATCGGCTTTTGGGCTGGCGGCGGCGCAGGGCGTGATGGACGCGCTGGCAGAGCAGGGGCGCGGCTTTGCGGTGGGCCCGGCTCGTGTGCCGCTGGTGCCTGCGGCGATCCTGTTTGATCTGCTCAATGGCGGGGACAAGGGCTGGGCGGAAAATCCCTACCCCGCTTTGGGGCGTGCGGCGCTGGATGCGGCAACGCTGGATTTTGCGCTTGGGACGCAAGGAGCAGGCACGGGGGCCACGACGGCGATGCTCAAGGGCGGGCTTGGCTCGGCCTCTGTGGTATTGGAGGGCGGGATCACCGTGGGGGCGCTGGTCGCGGCCAACCCGGTGGGCTGCGTGACCACGCCGGGAGAGCGGCATTTCTGGGCCAGTGCGTTTGAGATAGATGGCGAGTTTGGCGGGTTGGGGCCGGACCCCGCGCCCGCTCAGCGCGACCTGCGCCAGAGCCGGAAGCTGGCGGCCATGGCGGCGCAGGGCAATACGACGATTGCCATTGTGGCGACCGACGCGCGCCTGAGCAAGGCGCAGTGCCAGCGCATGGCCACCGCAGCGCATGACGGGATCGGGCGGGCGATTGTGCCTGCCCATACGCCGATGGATGGCGATCTGGTCTTTGCCGGGGCGACCGGGCATGTGGAGATGGGCGCGCCCGACTGGCAGATACAGGAGATTTGTCATGCGGCGGCGACCTGCCTCAGCCGGGCGATTGCGCGGGGGATTTACCATGCGCGGCCCGCGTCCGGCGACCTCATGCCCTGTTGGTCCGACGGGTGACTGGACCTGAGCGTTTCGCCCGCGTATGAGGCGGGCATAGCTCAGGAGATGCCACATGCCCTTTGATCGTTCCGTCAAGATCGCCCCCTCTATCCTCTCTGCCGATTTCGCCAATTTCGGACAGGAGATCCGCGCCATCGAGGATCAGGGCGCGGATTGGGTGCATGTGGATGTAATGGACGGGCATTTCGTGCCGAACCTGACCTTTGGCCCACCTGCGGTCAAAGCGTTCCGCCCGCATGTGAAAACCTTCATGGATGTGCATCTGATGATTGCGCCGGTGGATCCCTATATCGACGCCTATGCCGAGGCGGGGGCCGATATGCTGACCGCCCATGTGGAGGCCGGCCCGCATATTCACCGCACGCTGCAGGCCATTCGCGGCGCGGGGATGAAGGCCGGTGTGGCGCTGAATCCGGGGACACCGGCGGAGGCCGTGGCGGATTGTCTTGATCTGGCCGACATGGTGCTGGTCATGACCGTGAACCCGGGCTTTGGCGGGCAGAAATTCATCGACATGACCGCCAAGGTCCGCAAGGTGCGCGAGATGATCGGCGACCGCGAGATCCACATCCAGATCGATGGTGGCGTGGACCCGACCACCGCGCCGTTGGTGGTTGAAGCCGGGGCCGATGTTTTGGTCGCGGGATCGGCTGTGTTCCGGGGCGGATCTGTGGACAAGCCCGAGGTTTACGGCGCGAATATGAAGGCGATCCGGGACGCGCTGGGATAAGCGGGCAGGTTTTGAGGGCTGTTTCACCGCGCGCGGGCAATAGCCGTTCCGTCCCGCAGACCCGCCTTTGATCCCGAACCCAAACGGAGGCTATTCCCGAGCCGATTCATGCTCGGACGCGCCCCCCCCGACCTTCAGCGCCCGACCCCGGCAAAGCGCACGCCGCTGAGATCAGCCATCTCCCGTTTCCACGTTGTCAGGTCGCGTTGGCTCAGATCTCTCAGCGCGTGATGACCGCAGGCCCGCGCCAGAACCTGCATGAGTTCCACGCTGGCCCCGAAATACCGCGCCAGTCGCTCAGCCCCCGTCTGCACGTCCAGCCGCTTGCGCAGCTCGGGTTTCTGGGTCGCGACACCGACCGGGCAATTGTTGGAATTGCACATGCGCGCGGCGATACAGCCAACCGCCTGCATGGCCGAATTGCTGATCGCGACCGCATCCGCGCCAAGCGCCATGGCCTTGGTAAAATCCTCGGCGACGCGCAGCCCGCCGGTGATGACCAGGGTAACCTCGCGGCCGGTCTTGGCGTCCAGATGCGCCCGTGCACGGGCCAGTGCCGGGATCGTCGGGACTGAGATATGGTCACGGAAGATCAGTGGCGCGGCCCCGGTGCCGCCGCCCCGCCCGTCGAGAATGATGTAATCGGCGCTGGCTTCCAGCGCAAAGTCGATATCCTCCTCGATATGGTTGGCTGAGAGTTTGAACCCGATGGGAATACCGCCGGAGCGTTCGCGCACCTGATCGGCGATACGTTTGAAATCAGCCGGAGTTTCAAGATCGGGGAAGGTCGCGGGCGAGATCGCAGATTGCCCCGGCTCCAGCCCGCGCACCTCGGCGATCTTGTCCTCCACCTTGTCTCCGGGCAGATGCCCGCCCGTGCCGGTCTTGGCCCCCTGACCACCTTTGAAATGGAAGGCCTGCACGCGGGACACGAGATCAATGTCCCAGCCGAACCGGGCCGAGGCCAGCTCATAGAAATAGCGGCTATTCTCGGCCTGTTCCTCGGGCAGCATCCCGCCTTCTCCGGAACATATCCCGGTGCCAGCCATCTCTGCCCCGCGCGCCAGTGCTGTCTTGGCTTCTTCGGAGAGCGCACCAAAGCTCATGTCAGATACAAAGAGCGGAATATCCAGCTGCAGGGGCCGGGCCGCACGCGGACCAATTGTGACGGACGTGTCAACCGAAGCCTCGTCCAGCAGGGGTTTGCGCGCCATCTGTGCGGGCAGGATCTGGATATCGTCCCAATGGGGCAGGTCCTTGCGCGGGACCCCCATGGCCCCCATTTCGCCGTGATGGCCCAGTTTCGACAGGCCGTCACGGGCGAGTTCATGGATGCGGGCCACGGTCGGCTCTTCGGGGGTCGGGTTGGCGGTGGGAATGTCGGGTTTCGGGCTTGGCGCCAGGTCGCCAACCTCAAGCCCGGCCAACCCCGCATGGGTGCCGTCGCAAAACGGGCCATTCGCCGTCGATTTGCATTGGCAGAGCACGGCGCTTTCGGTCTTGTCCGCGGTGAATTTGAGCGGCGTCACATCGGTGCCCGCGTGCGAGCCGTCGCAAAACGGTTGCGATTTGGACAGCCCACACCGGCACCAGAAATAGGTTTTTCCTTCTTCCAGATCGATCTTGGCCGGTTTCTTTGCGGCGATGATTGGCACGGTTTTGGTCATGATGTCCCTCTCCTGAGTACCCTGAAGTCACGTGTTAATGCTCTGGTCCGGCCTTGCGAAACGCATGCGCCCGCTCCCGTCAACCCGGCAGCGGAATGAATTCCTGATCATCGCCGGGCGGCAGCTGGAAGCGGCCGTTCTGCCAGTCGCCCATCCGCCAGGCCTCTTTCGCGGCCTCGATCCGTTCGCGGGACGACGCGACAAAGTTCCACCAGATAAAGCGCTCGCCCTCCATCGTGTCCCCGCCCAGCAGCATGACGCGCGCACCCTGCGCGCCTGCGGTCACGGCCAGCCCGTCGCCGGGGCGGAAAACCAGCATCCGGCCTTGCGCGTAGCTCTCGCCCGACACTGTGACTTCGCCCTGCAGCACATAGACGCCGCGGTCCTCGTGATCGTCGGGCAGCGGCAGGCGCGCGCCGGGTTGCAGGACCGCATCGGCGTAGAACATGCGCGAGGGCGTGGCCACGGGGGCGCGTTCGCCATAGAGATCACCCATGATCAGACGCACCTCTTTGCCCTCGCCCTCGATCATCGGCAGGGCGGATTTTGCAGCATGCACAAAGCGCGCCGGGTTGTCTTCCTGATCCTTGGGCAGCGCCAGCCAGGTTTGCAGACCAAAGAGGCTGTGGGGCTGTTTGCGCGCCTCGCCGTCCACCCGTTCGGAATGGGTGATGCCGTGACCGGCCTCCATCCAGTTCACCGCGCCCGGTTCGATCCATTGATCGGTGCCAAGACTGTCACGGTGGTGGATCTTGCCCTTGAGCAGATAGGTGACAGTGCCCAGCCCGATATGAGGATGGGGGCGCACGTCGATGCCCTGTCCGGTGAGGAACTCGGCCGGGCCCATCTGGTCAAAGAAGATGAAGGGGCCGACCATCTGGCGTTTGGCAGACGGCAGCGCACGGCGCACCTCGAACCCTCCGATATCGCGGGCGCGCGGAATGATCAGGGTGTCGATGGCATCAATGGCGTCGCCGGTCGGGCAATGAGGATCAAGCGTCGGGTTCCAGGACATGGGCAGTCTCCTTTCTGCGTCAGCAGGAAGATAGGGCGCAAAGTCGTTTCTGCGAATTCCGAGCTTTCGCAAGGCTTTTGTGCGAATACGCACTATCTGGCGGAATACGCCCGCTTTTGCGCGCGACCGCCAAGGCTGTAATTGACCGGTCCGGCCCCGCTGACGTAGGCTCGCAGCATGAGCATCGGCAAGCATTTCGACGATTTTTCCGTCGGGGACATTTTTGAAACCAACGGGGTCACGCTCACCGAGAGCGGGATCATCGACTTCGCACTGCT
The DNA here is from genome assembly GCF_028023675.1 of Primorskyibacter aestuariivivens. Classification (GTDB taxonomy): domain Bacteria; phylum Pseudomonadota; class Alphaproteobacteria; order Rhodobacterales; family Rhodobacteraceae; genus Marinovum; species Marinovum aestuariivivens. Next base: position 122,111 of record NZ_JAQIOZ010000011.1, read on the forward strand.
TTACGATCCGCAACCGTTTCACATGGACGCGGTTGACGCCAAGAATTCGATTTTCGGGGGGCTGATCGCCAGTGGGTTTCAAACCCTCGCGCTGACCTTCCGGCTTTTTCGCGATACGAGCGTTCTGAACGGCACCAATATAGGCGGCCATGGGATGGACGAAGTGCGGTGGCACGCGCCCGTCAATGCCGGAGACACGATCCGTGTGCGCGTCACGGTCGAGGCGGTCACGCCCTCGCGCTCAAAACCTGACCGGGGCACGATCCGGTTCCGCTATCGAACCTATAATCAGGACGGGACACAGGTGCTGAGCGTTGCGATGGACCACATCGTAGCGCGGCAAAAGGCACATGAGGGCGCGTGATCCAGACGACGGCATTCCCCGTCGATCATTTTGACCACTGCCTATCTGCCCGCCGCACGCAATTCTCGTTCCAACGCATCAAGGAACCGCGACCGATCCGCTTTGGAAAACGCCTTGCCACCGCCCTGGCGGAACGGATCAGCCGAGCGCAGATCGGCCATCAGGTCGCGCATCGCCAACTGCTGGCCGATATTGGCCGGGGTGAAGGCCTCGCCATTATGGCGCAGAGCACGCGCGCCGGCCTCAACGCATTTGGCGACCAAGGGGATATCGCCGGTCACCACAACGTCACCGGGGCCGGCGCGGTCGGCGATCCACATATCGGCCACGTCGGGGCCTTCCGGGACGATCACGGTCTCGATCAGAGGGTTCTGCGACGGGCGCAGCCCACCATTGGAGACGACAAAGACCTGCGCGCGGTGGCGGGTAGCAACTTTTTCGACCTCGGGTTTGACCGGGCAGGCATCTGCATCGACATAGATCGCCATCACATCCCCCGGCCTTGAGCCGTATTACCGCCAGAGCGCCTCGGCATGGAAGGCCACGTGATCTTCCATGAAACTGGAGATGAAGAAATAGCTGTGATCGTAGCCCTTTTGCATGCGCAGGCTATGTTCCACGCGTTTTTCCGACATGGCCCCGGCCAACTCCTCGGTCATCAAAAGATCGCCGAACTGATCATCGGTGCCGGTATCAATCAGCACCGGCGCGTCGATGCCACCTTTGCGCATCAGGCAGGTGGCGTCATGCGCTTCCCAATCCGCGTCCTCGCCCAGATAGGCGGTGAACTGTTTGCGGCCCCAGTCGCTCTGGCTGGGATTGCAGATCGGGGCAAAGGCCGACACGGATGCAAAGCGGCCCGGGTGTTTCATCGCCAGCGTCAGTGCGCCATGCCCGCCCATTGAATGGCCGCAGATCGACTGCAACGTCTCGTCCAGCGGGAAATTGTTGAACAGCACGCGGGGCAGTTCATCGGCGATATAGCTTTCCATCTGGAAATGCGGTGCCCAGGGGGCTTGGGTCGCGTTCACATAGAATCCCGCCCCCTGCCCGAGGTCATAGGCGTCGTCATTGGCCACATCCGCCCCACGCGGTGAGGTGTCGGGAAAAACCATGGCGACGCCATATTCGGCGCACCAGCCCTGCGCTGCGGCCTTGGTCATGGCGTTTTCATGGGTGCAGGTCAGGCCCGACAGATACCAGATCAGCGGCACCGGTCCCTCCTCGGCCTGCGGCGGCAGGTAAAGGCCAAAGGTCATGTCGCATCCGCAGGCCTCGGACGGGTGGCTTGCCACGATTTGTCGTCCGCCAAAGGCGCGGTTGTCGGATTGGATTTCCATGGTCTCTCCCTAATCTGTTTTTATGGCCTTCGGCGGGCGTATTTGGCACGAGAAGACGGACCAGGCGCGCCGCTGTCAACCCCGCGTCTAGGCCCCGGTCATCCAGGCAATCACGATCGGCAGGGTCACAATGCTGATCGCGGTGGATATCAGGATTGCCGCAGACACCCGATGCGGGGCCACCCCGTAATGCTGGGCAAGGATGTAAACATTGCCTGCCACCGGCAGCGCTGCCGCCGAGACGATGATCGTGGCGGTGAACGCATCCACCGGGAACAGGAGCAACGCGGCAATCGCCACGAAGACCGGGTGCAAGACCAGCTTGCAGAACGACAGGTAGCCCGCGATATAGACCCGCTCCGCCGATTTACTGGCCAGCGACGCGCCGATGGCAAAGAGCGCCCCGGGCGTGGCCGCCCCGCCCAGGATGGTCACGAATTCGTTGACGGAAACGGGCAAATCCCACCCCGTTGAGGCCCAGGCTAGGCCCAACACGATGGAGACGATCATCGGGTTCTTGACCAGACCCATCCCAACCGTGCGCAAGACACCCAGCGACATGCGCCCATCTCGCGAGCCGGTGATCAGGATCACGATAAGCGACGAGAACACGATCAGGTCCACCGCCAGAACCAGCATGACCGGGCCAATCGCCTCGGGACCGAAGAGCAGCACAAACATCGGGACGCCGAGAAAGCCGGTATTGCCGATCACCGCCACCTGCGCTTCGACCGCATTGGTTTCGACATCCAGACCGCGCAGAAAGCCGATCATCGTGGCAATGCCATAGACAAAGGCCGTGCCCCACAGATAGGCCGCGACAAGCCAGCCATCCCAGATTTCCGCCATGGACAGATTGGCCGAGAAGCGGAACAGCATGGCCGAGAGCGCAAAGTAGAATACGAATTTGGTGAGATAGGCCGTCGCCTCTTCTGAAAAGAACCTTGCCCGCCCGGCCCAGTAGCCGAGGCCGATAATGGCGAAAAAGGGCAGAGTTTTCAGAAAGATTTCCAGCATGGGACACCGATAGCATGGGCATCGGTGGCGTCAATTGTCACGGCAGGGGCGACACCCCGAAAAGATGCGGATGCAGCATGATCAGCGCATAAAAAGCCGAGATACCCGCCGCAACGCGGAAAACAAGCTCGGGCCAGCGGCACGGCGCGTGCAGCCACGGCGCATCACGCAGTGCCGCGCGGGCGGCGTCCCAAATGCCGCCCATCTGGCGTCTACGGCGTCGGTCGATCAGAAATTGGCCGAGGATGGCAAAACCCGCGAAGCCGCCGAACAGGATCACATGCGCCAGATCGCCATTGGCCAGCATATGTGCCCCCGCCCAGAGCGCTAAAGCCACCAACAGCGGATGGCGCATGAAGCGCAGGATTCCGGGATGCGTTGGATCAAAGCCCGCATCCGGTCCGCCAAAGGAAAACGGGTTGGGCCGCCCCAGAGTCAGCGCAACGATCAGGCTGACCGCAAGCATCAGGGTCAGCACCAGATGCGGATGCCACGGCGCCCAGTCCCAGAGCGGCACAAAAGGCGCGCGCCCCGCCGCGCTGATCAACCACGCCAGCACCGCAATTGACAGGGCCGAATAGGCCAGCGTAAACCCGCCCCGCCTCACCAATGCCGCGATCCGGCCCTTGGTCCGGGGACGGACGGGCACCGCATGGCTCAGGAAAAACGCGGCATATGCTGCGATGAACTCCCACCAGCCCATTTACCTGCCTCCATAGGGTGCGCCATCACGGCGCACCATCCCCTAGCCGGACCCGATCAGCACACCTGCCGCAAAGACCAGCGCACCGCCCAGCACCACCTGAAACGCGGCGCGCAGCATCGGAGTTTCCATGAACTTGTTCTGGATCCAGGCAATCGCCCAAAGTTCGACAAAGACGATCAGGATGGCAATCGTTGTCGCGGTCCAGAAATCCGGGATAAGGTACGGCAGCGCATGGCCCAGACCGCCCAGCGTGGTCATCACGCCCGAGGCGATGCCGCGTTTGACCGGTGAGCCCCGCCCGGAGAGCTGACCGTCATCCGAGGCCGCTTCGGTGAACCCCATCGAAATACCGGCACCGACCGAGGCGGCAAGCCCGACGAGAAAGGTGGTCCATGTGTCCTGTGTCGCGAAAGCCGTGGCAAAGATCGGGGCCAGTGTGGACACCGACCCATCCATGAGACCGGCAAGACCCGGCTGCACCCATGTCAGCACGAATTGCCGCTTGGCTGTCTCTTCCTCGTCGTCGCGCGCATCGCCATCGAGGTGCTTTTCCTCAAGCCGTTCTGCGCTGTTCTGGTGACCGGCCTCCGCCGCCGCCAGATCGCCCAAAAGCTTGCGCGTATCCGCATCGCTCGTGCGCTTGGCGGCTTCAAGGTAAAACCGTTCCGCATCTCGCTCCATTGCCGCGGCCTCGGACCGGATGCGTTCAAGTCCCAGATTTTCCACCAGCCAGACGGGACGCCGCGCATAGTACCCGGCGACATGTTCACGCCGGATCAGCGGGATCACATCGCCAAAGCGCGCGCGGTGCAGCTCGATCAGGCGCTGGCGGTGACCGTCCTCTTCCTCGGCCATGCCGTCAAAAACACTGGCCGAATCCGGGAAGTCCTCGCGCAGCCGCTCGGCATACATGCGGTAGATCTGCGCATCGTCCTCTTCCGAGGAAATCGCAAGGGCCAGCACTTCCTGCTCGCTGAGATCCGAGAAACGCCGCCGCTGTGTGAGAAATCTCATAGGTCACCTCTTTATAACGGTTCTAAACTTATACCGGTAAAATGATTTAGCAAGTGCAGCAACTAAACCACTTAGTTCACTTTTATCTTGCAAAGTGAACCGTATAGTTTAGATAGTTCCGAACCCCCTGTTGAGAAAGGATTCGACATGCACCGTCTTGCCCCCGCTCTGATCGCCCTGTCCCTGATTGCCGGCCCTGCCGCTGCCTTTGGACCGACCATCGACATGCCTTCGCTGAGCTTCCCGGACTCGTCGGGCAATGTGTCAACGCAGGGATGCGTCGCCACGCAACCGACGACCAATCCATGTGAATAAGCCGGGCGGCTTGCCCGAACTGAACCGTCCGGTCTATACTTCCCTTTCAAAGGGAGGATCCCGGATGGGCGCAACGGCGAAAATCGACACACCTGACGCGCCGCCACAGGTGCGCCGGGGACGCAAGTTCGACCAGGTTCTGGACGGCGCGCGCACCGTGTTTCTGGCGCATGGGTTCGAAGGGGCCTCTGTCGACGACATCGCCCGCGAGGCGGGTGTGTCCAAGGCCACGCTTTACAGCTATTTCCCCGACAAACGGTTGCTGTTCCTTGAGGTCGCGGCCAATGAATGCTGTCGCCAGTCCGATCAGGCACAACATGATATCGACATGTCCGGCCCGCCGCGCATGGTGCTGGAACAGGTCGGGCGGCATTTTCTGGGCTTTATCCTGTCGGATTTCGGCCAGTCGATTTTCCGCATCTGTGTGGCCGAAGGCGACCGCTTTCCCGATCTGGGGCGGCAGTTCTACAATTCCGGTCCTGCCGTGATGCACAAGGCGCTGGTGGAATATCTTCAGGCGTCGATGGGGCGCGGCGAATTGCAGATCGAGGATTTCGATCTTGCTGCCGATCAGTTCGGCGAATTGTGCAAGGCCGATCTCTGGCCGCGGCTGATTTTCAACGTGACGCGCAGCTTCCGCCCCGAGGAAATCACGCGTGTCATCACGGGTGCCGTCGACACGTTCATGGCGCGCTACGGCGTGTGATCGCCGTATCTCAGTCGGAGGACACGTTGTATCCGGCAACGGAAATTGCGTCGCGCACCCGGTCCTCGGGCTGCGATGACGTGACCGTCACGATGCGCGTGTCCAGATCGGCCACCACCTCGGCCCCGGCATCCAGAGTTTTGATACTGTCCGTAATCGCAGCCGTGCAGTGACCGCAGCTCATATCCGGCACGTGAAATCTCATGGCTCACCCTTTCCTGTTACGGTCTCATATCAACGGGCATGGCCCCGGGCGGTCAAGACGACAAAATCGCAGCACCCCCTTGCGCTTCCAGTGACTGGAAGCCTTATACAGATCAAGAATCGCAAACAACGGACTGTACCATGACCGACCAGACCAAGATCACCCTGTCCATAGAAGGCATGTCCTGTGCCTCCTGCGTGGGGCGCGTGGACAAAGCGCTGGCGGCGCTGGAGGGCGTGAGTGACGTGGCGGTCAACCTCGCGTCCGAAACGGCGCAAGTGAAATTGACGGACCCTCATATCCTTTCGGACGTCGTGAAAACGCTGGACAAGTTGGGCTATCCGGCGCGGCTGGGCCATGTCACGCTGACTGTGGCATCCATGTCCTGTGCCTCCTGCGTGGGGCGCGTGGACAAGGCGCTGGCGGCGCTGCCCGGGGTGGTGAATGTCTCGGTCAACCTCGCCTCGGAAAGCGCGCAGGTCGATTTCCTTGACGGAGCGGTAACACCAAACGAGATCGCCGCAGCCGCGACCAGGGCAGGATATCCCGCCGAGATCGCGACCGCCGACGCCACGCAAAACCGGGCAGAGCGAAAAGAGGAAGAGGCACAGGAAATCAAGCGCCGCGCCCTCATCGCCGCCGCGCTCGCGCTGCCGGTGTTCGCCATGGAAATGGGATCGCATCTGATCCCCGGCGTGCATATGCTGATCGAGCGGACCATCGGCACCCAGACCTCATGGATCATCCAGTTCCTGCTCACCACGTTGGTGTTGATCGGGCCGGGCCGGGCGTTTTATACCAAGGGTCTCCCGGCGCTTTTCAAGGCCGCGCCGGATATGAACAGCCTTGTCGCCGTGGGCACGGGGGCTGCGTGGATCTATTCCGTTATTGCCACCTTCCTGCCCGGACTGCTGCCCGAGGGCGTGCGCGCGGTCTATTTCGAAGCCGCCGCCGTGATCGTGGTGCTGATCCTCGTGGGCCGCTGGCTGGAGGCGCGAGCCAAGGGCCGCACCGGCGCGGCGATCCAGTCGCTTCTGGGTCTGCAGGCTCAGACCGCCACGGTGCTGCGCGACGGGAAAAGCGCCGAGGTCGAGATCGACGCGCTGGCGGTAGGCGATCTTGTACTGGTGCGCCCCGGCGAACGTATCCCGGTGGATGGTGAAGTGACCGAGGGCACGTCCAATGTGGACGAAAGCATGATCACCGGTGAGCCCGCGCCAGTATCGAAATCGACCGGCGATACCGTCACTGGCGGCACGGTGAATGGCAGCGGCAGCCTGAGCTTCCGCGTGACCCATGTGGGGGCCGACACCACGCTGGCGCGGATCATCCGCATGGTCGAAGAAGCGCAGGGCGCGAAACTGCCCATCCAAGGGTTGGTGGACCGCGTGACGCTGTGGTTTGTCCCGGCGGTGATGGCCATGGCCTTGCTTACGGTTGTTGTCTGGCTGCTGATCGGTCCCGATCCGGCATTGACGCTGGCACTGGTCGCCGGGGTGTCGGTGCTGATCATCGCCTGCCCCTGTGCCATGGGGCTGGCCACGCCCACCTCGATCATGGTGGGCACCGGGCGCGCGGCGGAAATGGGCGTGCTGTTCCGCAAGGGTGATGCGCTGCAGGCGCTGTCCGAGGTGGATGTGATCGCGCTGGACAAGACCGGCACCGTGACCGAAGGGCAACCGGCGCTGACCGATCTGGTGCTGGCGGACGGGTTTGAGCGGGGTGAGGTGCTGGCCGCAATTGCCGCTGTCGAGGCGCGTTCGGAACACCCGATTGCCGAGGCCATCCTGCGCGGCGCGCGCGATGAGGGGCTGAGCATCCCCAAGGCGACCGAGTTCCGTTCCGTCACCGGGCATGGCGTGGCCGCTTTGGTGGATGGGCGCGAGGTGCTGGTGGGCGCGGACCGGTTCATGACCCGCGAAGACATTGCTACCGACGTTCTGGCCGGTCAGGAACGCGCATTGGCCGAGAAAGGGCGTACTACGCTCTTCGCGGCCATTGACGGCCGGATCGCCGCCGTGATCGCCGTGGCCGACCCGGTCAAAGCCTCCAGCCGCGCTGCCATAGCTGCGCTCAAGGCGCGCGGTTTGGACGTGGCGATGATCACTGGCGACAAACGCGAAACGGCGCAGGCCATCGCCCGCGAAACCGGCATCGACCACGTGATCGCGGGCGTGTTGCCCGATGGCAAGGTCGCAGCGCTGGATGATCTGCGCGCGGGCGGGCGCAAGCTGGCCTTTGTAGGGGACGGCATTAATGACGCCCCGGCGCTGGCCCATGCAGATGTGGGCATTGCCATCGGCACCGGCACCGATGTTGCGATTGAAAGCGCCGATGTGGTGCTTATGTCCGGGGACCTGCGCGGCGTGGTAAACGCGGTCGAGGTGTCGCGCCGCACGATGAGCAATATCCGCCAGAACCTTGGCTGGGCCTTTGGCTACAATATCGCGCTGATCCCGGTGGCTGCCGGAGTTCTCTATCCTGCACTTGGGGTCCTTTTGTCGCCGGTCTTTGCCGCCGGAGCGATGGCACTATCGTCGGTTTCGGTCCTGAGCAACGCGCTGCGCCTGCGCGGCATCAAACCGGCCATGGATGAACGCAAACCGACACGGCCCGACTTGAGCCAAAGCGTCACCCAGCCCGCAGAATAGGAGAATGTGATGAACATTGGAGAAGTGGCCCAACGGTCTGGCCTGCCTGCGAAAACCATCCGCTACTACGAAGAGATCGGGCTTGTCCGCCCGCTGCGCAGTTCCAATGGCTACCGAGCCTTCCGGGAGTCCGACATCCACAAGCTGAGCTTTCTGGGCCGCGCCCGCGCGCTCGGGTTTTCAATCGACGATTGTCGCACTTTGCTGGGTCTGTATGAGGATGAAAGCCGCGAAAGCGCGCAGGTCAAGGCCGTGGCGCAAGAGCATCTGGCCGCAATCGACGACAAGATCGCACAGCTCAAATCCATGCGCGAAACCCTGTCAGAACTGGTGCACGCCTGTCACGGGGATGATCGCCCCGACTGTCCGATCCTCAGCGATCTTGCCGGCGCGGACTAGGCGCATCGCAGATCAGTCGATCCGGCGCAGCAGCAACTGGTTGCCCGCACCTTTCTTGGTCTCAAACACTTTCAGATCGGCCACCAGATCGCTCAGTTTACGCTTGCCGTAGCTGCGCGTGTCGAAATCCGGGTTGGCGGCGGTGATGAACTGGCCAATCTGGCCCAGCGTGTACCACTCGTCCTCTTGTTCGATCCCATCCATCGCCGTGAAGATCAGGTTGCGCGCCTCTTCCAGCGATTTGCCGCTGGCCTTCTTGCGAGTCTCTGGTTCACCGCCGATATTTTCAAGGAAAATGAATCGCTTGCAGGCCTTGCGGAAGGCATCGGGCGTTTTCTGCATGCCCATGCCAAACACATCCAGCCCCTGTTCACGGATACGGCTGGCGAGGCGGGTGAAATCGCTGTCGGAGCTGACCAGCACAAAGCCGTCGAAGCGACCGGAATGCATCAGGTCCATCGCGTCGATCACCAGCGCGATATCACTGGCGTTCTTGCCCACGGTATTGGCGGGCTGGTGATGCGGGACAAGGCCAAACTCGGCTTGCACCCGGGACCAGCCGGCCATCTGCTGGGACGAGAAATCACCGTAACAGCGGCGCACCGAGGCTTCGCCCAGCGTCGCAATCTCGTCAAAGATCGCCTTGGTGTATTTCGGAGAGGTGTTGTCCGCGTCAATCAGCACGGCCAGGAGCTTGGGTATATCAGTCATGCCTCACCATGACCGCCGCACTGCAGAAGGTCAAACCAAAGCGCGAAACATCACCAGCGCGTCGACATATCCCTCGACCGGATGATGAAACGCGCCGGGCAGGCGCCCGACGATGTCGAACTCCGCGCGCCGCCATGTCTCGATGGCGCGAGAGTTGGTGGCCACGACGAAATTATACTGCATCCCGCGGTAACCCTGCCGCCGGGCCTCCTCCAGCGAGGCGGCCAGCATCGCGCGTGCCACGCCGCGCCCGCGCGCCTGTGGCTTGGTGCAATAGCCTGCGTTGCAGATATGCGCGCCATTGCCGGTCTGGTTGGGACGCAGATACCAGCAACCGAGCGCTTGCCCCGCGTCCTCGGCAATCCAGACCTGCGCCGTATCAGGCCAGAAATAGGCCAGCGCGCCGGTTTTGCCCCCGTCAGGCGGGGCGCAGAAGGTATCCCCGGCCTCGACCGCCGGTTTCAGAATCTCCCAGATCAGATCCTCGTCAACGCCCCGTTGCGCCACGCGCATCTCAACGACCATGCTCTTCACTTTCCTCTGCATGCCGACACGTCCTGCCAGCGGTGCAATTCGGGCACGACGGAGGCAACGTCAAAGAATAGACCGCTTGCGCCATGCATGGAAGGTAGCGCGGTGCGCGACGTCAGGATCCGTTGGGTTCGGCGCCCCCCTCCTGAAGCGCTTCAATCATGGCGAAGACGCGCAGGGGAGCCGGACGCGCGAAATCGCACCGCGCCAGATGCGCGTTCAACGTATTGCCATCGCGGATAGGGGCCCAGCTCCAGGTATCGGCTTGCGCCTCGGTGCTCCAGACAGCGGCGAAGGTTACGGCGGAAAGGATAAGCGTCTTCATAATGTCCTCCTTGGGAAAGCTCAGAAATCGGCAAAGGGTTGTGTTTTTCTGCTACACTTGCCTTGTCCGAACCGTCGCTTGGAGTGGCCTCAAATGTCCTGAAACCGGGCTCGAAAAGTTCTGAAGAAAAATGAAATCCGAATTAATTAATGAAAATCAAATTGTTACAATTGGAGCCCGTCAACTGAGATTTGGCCTGAGGACCGGCGTACTGACAACGGAGGACGGCAAAAACTGCACGCTGCGCGCGCAATCAGCGCAGGTGCTCGCGGTTCTGGCCGCCCATCCGAACCGGCCTGTGTCCAAGGACGATCTGTTTGACGCTGTCTGGCCGGGGTTGTCCGTCACCGATGACAGCCTGACCCAATGCATCGCCGATATCCGCAAGGCAATCGGTGACAGCAAACGCACCACGCTGCGCACCATCCCGAAAACCGGCTACCAACTCGTGGTCGCAGACCCCCCGCAATCTGCGGCAACTCGCCCCCCTCTGCCCAACCGCCGCATCGCTTGGGTCGGTGCCCTTGTACTTTTGCTGATCACCGGTTTCGCAGCCTTGAACCCGCTGAAGACCGGCCCCGCCAAACTGTCCGGACAGACCGATCCGTCGATCATTGTCCTGCCCTTAGAAGACCTGTCGCCGAACGGCGATCTGGCGCATTTTGCCGATGGCATGACCGAGGATCTGATCACGGGCCTGTCCCGCTGGGAAGAATAGCAAATCGTTAATCGCAGCACGGCGATGAGCTTCAAGGGCGGCAATCTGGATGCCCGCGAGATTGCCCGGCGCACAGGGTCCCAGTACATTCGGGAAGGCTCGATCCGGCGGATCGACGACACCCTGCGCGCAACGGCGCAGCTTGTCGACGGGACCACGGGGCACAATCTCTGGGCAGATCAATATGACGAAACCGGTAACGATATCCTGGCCATCCATGACGGTATCATCCGGCGGATCGAACAAAGCCTTGTCGGCAATACCGGCGAAATCCGGGCCGAAGAGCAGCGCAAATCCTGGTCACAAGCGGCAACCACGCTCGACGAGTATGATTATTACCTGCGCAGACATTCGATTTTTTATGAATTCTCCCCCGACGCGATGGTCCGTGCGCTGGCGATCTGGAACGAAGGTCTTGCCCGCTGTCCCGGGTCAGGTCACCTGAAGATCAAATTGGGCTGGGGGCGCACATTGTGCAACCAGATGTCCTGCGCCGCCGGTCCCTTCGATTTCGAGGAAATCCGGCGTATCCTGAACGAAGGGCTTGCCGATCCCGCCCTGCCGCTGATCGGCTATCGCCACGGCTTGTGGCTGCTTGCGTCTCAGGCCTCTGAAAACTTCGAAACGCAGACAGTCATTGCAACTACACGAGAACTGGCAGAGAACTTTCCGTCGGATGTTGAGGGGCTGATGCGCTCGGTCAACTATTTGACACGCCTCGGGGCCTTGGAGGAAGCCGGGCGGCTGCTGGAACTGGCCGAACCGCTCAATCTGCGCCCGATGCCGTATTTCTATTCGGAAGCGGCCTACTACCACTATGTGCGTGACGATTGTGCCGCAGCCCGACCTTTCCTAGATGTTGGCGGCTTCCCCGAAGACCGGCTGGTCCGCGCGGGTTGTTTCGTGGAGTTCGGGCAGCTTGACCGCGCCAGGACGGAGATGAGGCGCGCCGAGCAGAGATTCGGCATTCGCAGCGCCAAGGATTTCCCGGTCGATCTAGCCAGTGTCCCAGAGGTCAGAGCGCGTCTTGAAGCGCAACTCGCCAAGGTCGGCTGGCCAGAGTAATCCTGCAAAATGAAACGGCGCCGCTCCCGCGACGCCGCTTACCTGGCTCATAGAACCTCCCGTAGCGTAGGGTGCGCCTTCACGGCGCACCGCCGCTCAATACACCACGACCGAGCGGATCGACTCCCCCGCATGCATCAGATCAAACCCTTTGTTGATCTCATCCAGCGTCAGCGTATGGGTGATCATCGGGTCGATCTCGATCTTGCCGTCCATGTACCAATCGACGATCTGCGGCACATCGGTCCGCCCCCGCGCGCCGCCAAAGGCCGTGCCGCGCCAGACCCGGCCGGTGACAAGCTGGAAAGGCCGCGTCGAGATTTCGGCCCCGGCCGGTGCCACGCCGATAATGATCGATTCACCCCAGCCCTTATGCGCCGATTCCAGCGCCGCGCGCATGACGTTCACATTGCCGGTGGCGTCAAAGGTGTAATCCGCCCCGCCCCGGGTCAGCTCGACCAGATGCCCGACCAGATCGCCATCCACCTCGGAGGGGTTGACGAAATCGGTCATGCCGAATTTCTCGGCCATCTCTTTCTTGGCGGGGTTCAGGTCCACTCCGACGATCTGATCCGCCCCGGCCAGCCGCAGCCCCTGAATGACGTTGAGGCCGATACCGCCCAGACCAAAGACAATCGCGCGGCTGCCGATCTCGACCTTGGCGGTATAGATCACCGCACCAATGCCGGTGGTCACGCCGCAGCCGATATAACACACCTTGTCGAACGGCGCGTCGGGCCGGATCTTGGCAAGGCTCACCTCGGGCAGCACCGTGTGATTGGAGAAGGTCGAGCAGCCCATGTAATGCAGGATCGGCGTTCCATCGAGCATCGAAAAGCGCGAGGTGCCGTCGGGCATCAGGCCCTGGCCCTGCGTGGCGCGCACGGCTTGGCAGAGGTTGGTCTTGGGATGCAGGCAGTATTCGCATTCCCGGCATTCGGCGGTGTAGAGCGGAATGACATGATCCCCGGGTTTCAGGCTCTTCACCCCCGGCCCCACCTCAAGCACAACCCCCGCCCCTTCATGGCCAAGGATCGCGGGGAACAGTCCCTCGGGGTCCGCGCCCGACAGGGTGAATTCATCGGTATGGCAAATCCCGGTGGCCTTGATCTCGACCAGAACCTCGCCCGCCTTGGGGCCGTCGAGATTTACCTCCATGATTTCCAGCGGTTTGCCGGCCTCAAGGGCCACGGCGGCACGTGTACGCATATCAATCTCCCTGTTCGCTTTGTTTGCCACGACCCTGCGGCAAAGGCCGCGCCGGATCAAGAGCGGCAACGACAGATCGCGTCCCGAAAAAGACTGCCGCACAGGCGTAGGGTGGGCAGTCCTGCCCACCGCCCCCGCCGGGGATTACTTGTCCAGCCGGTAGTCTTCGTGACAGCCAGAGCACGACTGTCCCACGGCACCGAGACCGGCGCGCACCCCGTCGAGCGATCCGGTGTCGAGCGCGGCAACCGCGTTTTCCAGCGCGCGGGCGTCTGAGACAAACCCGTCCCAATCGCTCCAGATCACCGGCAACGCCTCGGACTTGGGATCGGTTTCCGGCGCTTCGAATTCCGCCGTGACCTTGGCCGCCTCTTCGATCAGCGCCGTTCTGGCCGCCGCGGCACGATCCGCGTCATAGGCCGTTTTGCCCTTGGCCATATCACCCAGCACCTTGACCTGTTCGGCCAGCGCCTTCATTCCGTCCATACGCTCAAGCACGGTTTTGTTCTTTACGCCCGTATGGGCAAGAGCGGCGCCCGTGCCAGCCAGCACAACCATGATCGCCAATGTTTTCTTCATGTCGCGTCCCTTTGAGAATATCCCGATCAACGTGCCAAATCCCCTCCCGGAACCCAAGTCACGATTTTGCGGGGAACCCATGGCGCAATCTCCCCTTGGGCAGGCATGGCACCACAGCATAGCATGTCGTGCCATGCCTGCCTCGCCACTGGCTTCATGTTGTATCCGGAGTATTTTCCATGTTTCTGCCCGTTCGATTGGCTGTTGCCGCGCTTGTGTCTGCTCCACTTGGCGCCTGCCTGCCAGCCCAGCAGGGGAATGGCCCGGCATCATATGCTTCACCGGGCAGCGCCGCGCCCCTGTGCACACCGGGCATCTGGAGCCACCTCAAGGGCAAGCCACGCGAAGCCGCGGATGCCGTGCCTGCGCCCATGCGCGTGATTGGCCCGGATGACGTGATGACCATGGACCACAACCCGTCGCGCACGAATATTGCCGTAGATCACGGCGGGACCATCGTCCGGGTCTTCTGCGGCTGATCGCACCGACGGCTTCGCGCCTAGTTGAACTCCCGGAGCACGCGGCCCGCATTGGTATCGGTCCGCTGCCCGTCCCGCATGGACAATTGCCCATTCACCAGCACATGCGCAACGCCGCTGGCATAGCGCCGCGGGTGTTTGGCGGTGGCGTTGCTGGCGATGTTGGCCGGATCAAAGACGCAAATATCGGCATGGAAGCCCGGTTTGAGCTTGCCCCGGTCGGGCAAGCCAAGCCGCTTGGCGGGGATAGACGTGATCTTGCGCAGCCCCTCGGGCAGCGACAGGATCTGCCGGTCGCGCACGTAATATTGCAGGAAACGCGCCGCCCAGCCATAGCCCGACAGCGATCCGATATGATCTTTGAGCACCCCGTCATTGGCAATGGCCACGGTGTCCGAGATCACCGCGCATTCGGGCTGTTCCAGACACAGGTCCACGTCAGAATCGCGAAAGCTCTTGGAGGACCACATGCAGCCCATCAGGTTGTCACCCTCTTCCAGAAGGATATCGAGCACCACGTCATAGGGGTGGCAATTGCGCATGCGCCCGATCTCGGCAAAGTCCGCGCCCACGATATCCTTGTTCACCGTGGCGTTGAGCAGGACGATATCCTCCCATTTCCCGGCCTTCACGATCAGCCACATGGGTTTGGGATTGGCCTTGATCTTTTCGCGCATCTCGGGATCGGCGAGGCGTTTGAGCACATCCTCGATGCTGCCCGCCTGCGCCCATTTCGGCAGGATCGCCGCCATCAGCGTGTGGTTCCAGTCATGCGGGATCACGTCAAAGGCGATGTCGACATCGTGCCGCCGGGCCAGCTCGATCATTTCCAGCGTGTGGTTCATGGCATAATCCGGCGCGCCGAACTTGGGCTGGATATGGCTGATCTGCAGCTTGGTGCCTGATTGGCGGGCGGTTGCGATGGCCTCGGCAAAGCCCAGATCATACTCGGTGTCGCGATTGCGCACATGGGTCGCATAAAGCCGCCCGTGGCTGGCTGCGACCTCGCACATGGGCACCAGATGGTCAGGCGCAGCGAGACTGCCGGGGAAGTATTCCAACCCAGAGGAAAAGCCCCCCGCCCCCTCTTCCATGCATTGATCGACCAGCTTTGCCATTTTGGCGATGTCCTCGGGCTCGCCCGGGTCAAGCTCGTCGCCCATGACCGCGCGATGGATCGTGCCGTGACCGACAAAGGCCATGACATTCACGCCCAGCGCGCTTTCATCCAGCGCGTCGAGATATTCGCCAAAGCCCAGCCACGTCTTGTGCCTGGCCTTGTCGGTGTACCACGGCGCGACCTTGCGGATCGCGTCATGGGACAAGACCGGGGCGCAGCTGATCCCGCATTGGCCGATCACCTCGGTGGTGACGCCCTGATGCACCTGGCTCTCAGCGCGCCCGTCGGCGATAAGGGTAAAGTCGGAATGGGTGTGCATGTCGATAAAGCCGGGCGACACGACCAGCCCCGATACGTCAATCACTTGGGCAGCGTCCTCGGTCGGGATATCCGCCGCGATCTCGGTGATCATGCCGTCCGCGATGCCGACATCTCCGATATAGCCCGGGGTTCCGCAACCATCATGCACTTCGCCGCCCTTGAGGATCAGATCGAACATGGTGCCTTCCTTACTTGGCGATCCCATAGGCCCAGTTTGGCAGGAACAGCGTCAGATCCGGGATCAGGATCAAAACGATCATGCCGATGATATAGGCGAGGATGAATGGCAGAACCGCCACGGAAATCCGCTCGATCGAGATGCCGGAAATGCGTGCTGCCACGGTCAGGTTCGCGCCCAGTGGCGGGGTCAGAAAGCCGATTTCGCAGGTGATCACCGTGAACACGCCAAACAGGACCGGATCAATCCCCAGCGAGGTGACCAGCGGCAGGAACACAGCGGTGAACAACACGATCTGTGCCAGCGATTCCATGAAGGTGCCGATGAAGATGTAGAAGATAGCGATCAGCAACAGCACGAGGAACGGGTTCTCGGTCAGCGAGGTGATGCCCTCCTGCACCGCAGTCGGCACATCGTAGAACGCGGTCAGCTGCCCAAAGGCCAGCGTCGGCGTCAGCAGGATCAGGATACCGGTCAGCAGCGCGGTAAAGCGGAGCGCGTCGATCAGCTTTTGCAGGGTCAGTTCGCGGTAGATCACGAGGCCCACAAAGAGCGAATAGAACACCGCCACGCCCGCCGCTTCGGTGGGCGTAAAGGCCCCGCCATAGATACCGCCGAGGATCAGCACCGGCGCGCCAATGGACCATTTGCCATCCCACAACGCCTTGAGAAACGGGGCCCAGGTAAAGGCCGCGCCGTCGCCGCCATAGCCCCGGCGGCGGGCGATGATATAGGTGGTGATCATCAGAAGGATCGTGACCATAAGTCCGGGCAAGAGCCCCGCAAGGAACAGGCGCGGGATCGAGGTTTCCGACACCAACCCGTAAATGATCATAAGGTTGGACGGCGGAATGAGACTGCCCAGCGCACCGGCGCTGGCGGTGATGGCGGCGGCAAAAGGCACATCATAGCCTTCGCGCTTCATCGCCGGGACGGTGACCGATCCGATGGCCGCCGTGGTTGCCGGGCCAGAGCCGGAGAGCGCCGCAAAGAGCATGCAGGCAAACACCGTCACCAGCCCCATCGAGCCGCGATAGGCACCCACCAGAGTGGTGGCGATGCCGATCATCCGGCTGGCCATGCCGCCGACCTCCATCAATCGGCCAGCCAGCACGAAAAGCGGGATCGTCAGGAGCGGGAACGGCGTCAGGCTGGAATAACCTGTCTGCGCCATCAGCGTATAGGGAATGTCGATCAGGTAGAGCGCCAGAAGCGTCGTCATCCCGACCGAGACAAAAAGCGGAATGCCCATGATCGTGAGAACGACAAAGGCAATGGCAAGGATCAGAAGCGGGCTCACAGCGGGTGCTCCTGTTCCTTGGTCGTGGCGTCCAGTTCCTCGTCCAGCATGCCGGGCAAGCCATTCGCGCCATCCTGATACCAGTGCCAATAGGTCTCGATCAGACGGATCAACATCAGGGCGTAGCCGATGAACAGGATGGTCTGGGGGTAGAACTGGTTGATCCCGAGGCTTGGGCTGACGGATGGGAATTTCCACATCACGGTCAGGTAATCCCAGCTGATCCGCAGCATGAACACACAGAACAAGGCCCACAGGATATCGGCGGCAAAGATCACGAACCGCCCCATCCGGTCGGGCAGCGCCTTGACGGCCACCACAATGCGGATGTGAAAGCGTTCGCGCACGCATAGCGATGCGCCCATATAGACCGCCCAGACCATGCTGACGGCGGCGACCTCTTCGGTCCAGTGCAGGGCCACTTCAAAGACATAACGGGCCATGACCTGTGCGAACACGCTGATCGCAATGATCACCAGCGCCGTGCAACAGATCAGTTCCTCGAAATGGCGGGCAAGCCATTTAATGCCGGTCATCGGGACATTCCATTTCTGGGGCGTGTGACAGGCCGGGAACCACGCCCCCGGCCTGCGCCACGCGCTTATTCAGCCGCGTCGCGGATCATTTGCAGAAGATCGCGGAAGTCTTCGCTGCGTTCAGAGGCAAAGGCGTCCTGCACACCCTTGGCGGCAGCCACGAATTCGGTCTTGTCGGGGCGGGTCATCGCCATGCCACCCTCGGTCGCAAGCCATTCGCGCACTTCCTCGGTTTCGCTTGCCACCTCTTCGGACCACGCGATGCCCGCATCGATGGCTGCGCGCGTGATCTCTTCGCGGTGCTCATCGCTCAGACGCTTCATGAAGTGGTCAGAGGCGAACAGCGGCGAGAAGGCCACGAAATGTTCAAGGATCACAAGATGCGGTTCAAACTCGTAGAACTTCATGTCGCGGATAAAGGAGGTGCCGTTGTCACCGCCGTCGACCGTTCCGGTCTGCAGGGCGGTTGGCGTTTCGGACCAGGCCAGCGGAACGGGGTTTGCCCCGAACGCCTCGAAGGTCGCGATCATCACCTCGTTCTTGGGAACCCGGATCTTGAGCCCTTCCATATCCGCCATGGTGTTGACTGGACGGACCGAATTGTAGAAATCGCGGTAGAGCGCCGGACCAAAGGCCAGCAAATGCACGCTGGTATCGGCCTGCAGCTTGGATTTCATGAATGCGCCAACCTCACCGTCGAGGACACGTGCAAGGTGCTCTTTGTTCTGGAAGATATAGGGCAGCACGGTCACATCCATCAGCGGCCAGTGCGGCGATACGTTATTGGCGGTGATGAAGAATCCATCCACCGTGCCAAGCTGCATCGCCTTGAACGCTTCATCCTCGGTCGCGATCTGGTTGCAACAGCGCAGCTTCACGTCCACTTCGCCATCGGTGTATTCCTCGGCCAGGCGCTCAAAATGCGCGCCGAACCGGCCATAGATCGACGCTTCGGGCGCGCCAAAGCCGACATTCATGGTCACATCAGCCGCAAGGGCCGTTGTTGCGGATGTGGCCATTGCGGCCAAGGCAAGCGCAACGGATTTCAGGCCTTTCGATGTCATGGGCAGTCTCCTTGTTGGGGTTTTTCATTTTTTTGTTCCCAGAGGTAAGCACAGGGCATATTGCTTGTATAATATCAAAAACTTTTGAACTGATACCAAACAAGCATCATGCGTTTCGATCTGAGACATATCCGATGTTTCGTTGCCGTCGCCGAGGAATTGCATTTCCGGCGCGCGGCCGAACGGCTGGGCATTGCGCAACCGGCCCTGAGCCGGACCATTCGCGATCTGGAAAACGATCTTGGCGTCGTGCTGTTCGAACGGTCGAACCGGTTTGTTGAAATGACCAAGGCGGGGCATGCCTTTCTCGAACATGGTCGCAGAATCCTGAGCGCGGTCGAATTTGCCGTGGACAACACCCGGCAGGTCGCCGAGGGCAAGATCGGCTCGCTGCGCATCGGCTACACGGACCTTGCCATCATCGGCAACCTGTCGCTGCTTTTGCGCGCCTTCCGCGAGGCACAGCCGGATATCGCGCTGGAAATGCGAAACGAGGTGTCGATCCAGCAACTCCGCGATATCGACGACGACCGCCTCGACATCGGCTTTGTGACGGGGCCGTTCAATCACGCGGGCTATGATCAGTTGACGGTGTCGACCGAGGCGTTCGCCTGCGTCGTGTATGACAGCCATCCTCTGGCGCAGCGCGACAGCGTGCATGTCTCCGACCTCGCCAACGAGGATTTCGTGCATGGAACCGAGGCCGAATGGGAGGTGTTTTATTCCCATCTCCTGCCGATGTGCCACCGCAACGGGTTCGCCCCCCGTATCGTTCAGCAGGCGACCACGACAATCGGCATTCTCGGGCTGGTCGCAGCGGGCGTCGGCATCACGGTACTGGCCGATAATGTTGGAACAGCCATGCCCGCCGGTGTCAAATTGTTGCCAATCCGCAAGGCCGGCAGCGCGCTGGAAACCGTGGCGATCTGGAAACCCGACCGGATGGAAAGACCCAAGCGCCTGTTTGTCGACGCGATGCGAGCGGCGAAGGGTGAAACAGCAAAGACCGCGCCAATTCCCGCGCGCGGGACACCCCAAACAACCAACTGACCCGGAGGGCACATGTCGGAGATAACCGTATTCGAAGCACGCAAGATCGTGACCATGGACCCGAACCGCCCCGAGGCCACCCATGTTGCTGTGCGGGACGGGCGCATTCTTGCCGTGGGCGATGCCGATTGCGCCAATCAGTGGGGCACAGTCCGGCATGACAGGTCGCTGGCCGGTCACATTCTCATGCCGGGCTTTGTCGAAGGGCACGCGCATATGATGGCGGGGGCGATCTGGCAATATGCCTATGCCGGGTATCACGACCGCGTTGATCCGGACGGCCGGTTATGGCCGGGGTTGACCGATCTGGATGCCGTGATCGACGGGCTGGCTCGCTATGCCGCCGGATTGCCCGAGGATCAGCCGCTCATCGCCTGGGGCTTTGATCCGATTTTCCTGCAGGGCGAACGGCTGAACAAGAAACATCTTGACCGGATCAGCACCGAGCGTCCGGTTGCTGTACTGTTCTCGAACTTTCACCTGATGTGCGTGAACTCGGCCAGTCTTGCGCTGGCGGGCTACGACGCGGGCACCAATGTCGATGGAGTAATCAAGGGCGCGGACGGCCTGCCTTGCGGGGAGTTGCAGGAAATGGCCGCCATGTTCCCGATCATGCGGCGACTGGGCATTGATTTCCGAAGCCTCACCCAGCGCGAAGATGCGATCCGCGATTATGGCAGGGTCTCGGTCCGGTGCGGCGTGACAACGGTCACCGACCTGTTTGCGGAAATGACCGATGAGGATGTACAGGCGCTCTTGCGGATCACCGGGGACGCTTCCTTTCCGGTCCGTCTGGCGCCCGCCCTTGCGGCGATGGGCGGCACTGCTGCGGATGTCGCGCAACGGGCCTGCGCATTGAAAACGCTATCGTCTGAAAAGCTGCGTCTGGGGGCCGTCAAGCTCATGACAGACGGCTCCATTCAGGGCTGGACCGCGCGTGTGAAATGGCCGGGATATGTGGGGGGACAACCGAACGGCCTGTGGAACACCGCGCCCGACCAGATCCGCGCGCTGTGCCACGCCATGCAAGAGGCCGGGGTTCAGATGCATATCCATGTCAATGGCGACGAGGCATCAGAGGTGGTCATCGCGGCACTGGAAGACGCGATGCGCGCCCATCCATGGCCCGGCAACCGCCATGTGCTGCAACATGGCCAGATGATGGGGGCGGATCAGTTCCGGCGCTGCGCCGAACTGGGGCTCGCGGTGAACCTGTTTGCCAATCATCTGTGGTATTTCGGGGATCAGCACGCCGCCCTGACCATTGGTGAGGACCGGGCACAGCGTATGGATGCCTGCCGCGCGGCGCTGGATGCCGGGGTAGTGCTGGCCATCCATTCCGATGCGCCGGTCACTCCGATGGGGCCGCTGTTCACCGCATGGTGCGCCGCGAACCGCCAGACCATGTCGGGCCGCGTTCTGGGAGAGGCGCAGAAAATTACGGCACACGAGGCGCTGCATGCCATCACGCTTGGCGCGGCCGCGACGCTGAAAATGGATAGCGAGATCGGGTCCATCGAAACCGGCAAGCGCGCAGATTTTGCCATTCTGGGGCAGGACCCGACCGATGTCGCGCCCCAGCAGCTCAAGGACGTGCCTGTGCTGGGCACCGTGCTGGACGGGCGGGTCCATCTGGTATGAGCATGGCCCCGCTTCCGATGACGGTCATCGCCGGTTACCTCGGTGCCGGGAAAACCACCCTGATCAACCGGCTGCTGGCCGAGGACCACGGGCTGCGCCTGATGGTGATGGTCAATGATTTCGGTGCCATCAATATCGACAAGGCGCTTCTGGCTTCATCGGACGAAGACACGCTGACCCTGACCAATGGATGCATCTGCTGCACCATGGGGGCGGACCTGTTTCTGGCGATCGGGGACGCGCTCGACCGCCGCCCGCGTCCCGATCACCTGATCATCGAGGCCAGCGGCATTGCCGATCCCGGGCGCATCGCAAATGCGGCGATTGCCGAACCGGACATGTCTTATGGCGGCATCGTGACCGTCGTGGATGGTGAAAACTTCCCGATGCTGGACCGGGACGATTTGATCGCCCCGCAGCTCAGGGCTCAGGTGGCGCAGGCGGATCTTGTCCTGATGAACCGGGCCGGGGACGGGGCAGCCCCCTTGCAGGAGCGGTTGGCCATGCTCGGGGACGCGCCGGTGCTGGACGCCGGGTCGCTTCAGGATATGGGCAGGCTGTTATTCGGAATGGCCCCCCCGCCTCGTGTCGGCGCACCGGATGCCCCCCATCCTGCTTATGTGTCGTGGTCCTATCGTGGGCCAAAGACGCTTGATCATGCAGCAATTTCCGCGCGCCTGGAGACCCGGCCCCCGGGTGTGTTCCGGATGAAGGGCATTATCAATGGCACGGATGGTGAAGCCTGGGAAATCCAGGTGGTCGGCAAACAGACAGCTATCCGCAAGGCGCACCCCGGCGACGCAACGCAACTGGTGGCACTTGGCCTGAAATCCCGGCTTGATCCCGGCGAGGTCGAAACGTGGTGGTCGGACACCCCGGAATAACCTCGCCTCATGGCCCCTTGGCGGACTCGACTCGCGCTCCGCATCGCGCTAGATAACAAGAACATTTAGCGAACAAATGCCATCCCATGCCCGGTCGTCGTCTGCTGTCCCTCTGGTTTCCCCGGCTCGGGGCCGAACGCCTGTTGCGGCAGGCGCGGCGCGAGACGGGCCTGCATGAAAGCCCCTTTGCCGTGGTGCAGGACATTGGCAATACCGAGGTACTGACCTCTTTGTCCGGCCCGGCCTCTGCTGCCGGACTGTTCCGGGGGCAGTCCCTGCGCGATGCCCATGCCATCTGCGCCAGCCTTCGCACCACCCGACGCAACCCACAGGCCGAGGCCGCGTTTCTGGACGCGCTGTGTCGCTGGGCCACCCGCTTCAGCCCATGGGTCGCGGTGGAGGGCGAGGACGGGCTGATACTGGATGTGACCGGCTGCTCGCATCTCTTTGGCGGTGAGGCGGGGCTGTGCGCACAGATCGGCCATGATCTGACCGGCATGATGCTGAGCGCGCGGATCGGGCTGGCGGATTCGCGCGGCGCGGCCTGGGCGCTGGCGCGCTATGCCGGGCAACGCGGCGGGTCGGACCGCAGTGGCGATGCCATTGATCAGGAGGCCCGCGCCACCCGGTCACGCGCCGCGAAACGGCGGCATTGGGAACGCGGCGGCGCGGCACCTGCGCATCTTCAGGCCCCGACGCCGGTGGAAAAGATCGCGCCACCCGGCCAGACCCGTAGCGCGCTGGCACCCCTGCCCGTGGCGGCGCTGCGGCTGGAGGCAGAGACCGCCGCACAGCTGGCCCGGCTGGGCCTGCGCTCTATCGGTGATCTGGCCGGGCAGCCCCGCGCGGCGCTGGCCCGGCGGTTCGGCAAGGGGCTGGTGCTGCGGCTGGATCAGGCCTTTGGTGCCGTGCCTGAGCCGATCTCACCCGCACCCGCACCGCATAATTTTGCCGTGCGCCTGACCCTGCCCGACCCCATTGGGTTGGAAGAGGACATGCTGGCCGGGCTGGACCGGATGTTGCCGCGCCTGTCGCAAAAGCTGGAGGACAAGGGCAAGGGCGTGCGCACGCTCCGGCTTCAGGCGTATCGCAGCGATCACACGATGCAGGCCATCACCGTGCGATTGGCGCGGCCCTCGCATGACCCCGACCGGCTGCGCCCGCTTCTGGCGATGAAGCTGGGAGAGATCGACGCAGGCTTTGGCATCGACATGCTGCGGCTTGAGGCGGTGGAGGTAGAGCCGCTGCCCACCCGCACCCCGGTGGGCCATATGGCGGCGGGGGCGGCGGTGAATGCGCGACTGGCGGCCAATACGGCGCTGGATGACCTGATCGGGCGGCTGGGCGCACGGGTTGGAATGGAGGCGATCACCCGGCGCCACCCCGGCGACAGCCATATCCCGGAAAAGACCGAACAGGTGCTCCATGCCGCGTGGTCCGCGCCCGTGGCGGACTGGCCCGCGCCGGACCGGCCCCGCCCGCTGCTGATGTGGCGGCCCGAACCGGTTGCCGCACCGGACCACCCCACCCCGCCCGGCACATTCCGCTGGCGCGGACGCGATCTGACCCTGACCGAGGCGCTGGGGCCGGAGCGCATTTCCCCGGAATGGTGGTTGGATGACCCGCAATGGCGCTCGGGCCAGCGCGATTACTGGCGCGTCATCTGCGAACAGGGGGACAGGCTCTGGCTCTACTACGCCCATGGGGCCACGATGTCCTCGGGCTGGTTCTGTCAGGGCAGTTTTGCCTGAAACCCGCGGGAAATGCCCTGCGGAAACCGGAAACGCTTGATTTCACCGCATAGGCGCGCAACTCTTTTTCCATGAACAGCCTGACCCCGTTCCCCTCGCAAGAGGTCGTCGCGTTCCAGCGCAATGAACTCAACGTGATCCTGTCACTTTACGGACGCATGGTTGCCGCAGGGGAATGGCGCGATTACGGAATTTCCAGCCTGCGCGATGTGGCGATCTTTTCCGTCTTTCGCCGCACTGCCGAACACCCGCTCTACCGCATCGAGAAACGCCCCAAGCTGCGCCAGAAACAGGGGATGTACGCGGTGATCGGCATGGAGGGGCAGGTGCTCAAACGCGGGCATGATCTCAGATCGGTGCTGCGCGTGCTGGAACGCAAGCTGATCCGCGCGGTAGAGTAAACGGCTTCCCGGCGCACAGACCGCCCCGAAGCCCCACGGAACGCGCCCCTTTCGTCAGCCCTGACGGCAGACTTTTGGGCATGATCGTGCTACACTTCCAGAATTATAAATTGAATTTTGGAAGTGCTATGACACGTTTTTATACGGCCGCCGTCGCGGTCTGCCTTGGCACGACGCCGCAATTGGCGGCGGATGAAAACAAGGATTTCGACCTCAAGACATGGACCACCAACGAGGCTTTGGAGAGATACCGGACCGACCTGCTCGCCGCGCACCAACTGTGCAACGTCGAAGCCTCACGACGGGCGCTGACGACGGACAAGGCCCAGACCTGCAGCGAGAACTTTCTCGAACTCAAATTGTCGTTCCTGCCCGGCGCGTCCCGGGAACGCTATCACAGGCTGTCGCCTTCGACACGGAAGTTGGCGAATGAAAAAGGATATGCCGCGTATCGCGCATGGCTGTACCGGCATAGGTCGCTGGACTGAGCGCAGCTGCACCTCCCGAAGCGGGTTCGTCGCCCGGCCATGGCGCTGGAACGATTGCCGGGCGCCCAAGATCAAACCACCGGCGGGCGCGGCTCAAGCTGCATGAGGCCGTCGACCCATTCCAGTTGCCGCGGCAGGCATTTGGTCTTCAGATCGTAATTCTGCACCACGTGATCGCGCGCCCGGGCGCGCAGATGTGCCCGCAGCCGTGCATCATCAAGCAATTCACAGACCCGGTCGACGATCCCCTCACGGTCAAAGAAATCCACCAGAAGCCCGGTGGTCCCGTCTGTCAGTGCCTCGCGCACCGGCTCTGTATCGCTGGCAACGATTGGCGCACCGGCGCTCATCGCCTCCAGCAGCGACCAGCTCAGCACAAAGGGATAGGTCAGGTAAACATGCGCGCGGCTGACCTGCATGAAAGACAGGAACACATCGTAAGGCACACGGCCGAGGAAATGCACGCGCGCCCAGTCGGCGTCCGAGATCTGGCCGCGCACCTCGTCGATGAAAATCTGCTTCCACGTGCTGTCGCCTTTGGGCTTGGAGCCATAGCTCACCCCGTCCCCACCGATCAGCACCACCTGCGCTTCGGGGCGGCGTTTGAGCAGCTCTGGCAGCGCGCGCATGAAGATGTGATAGCCGCGATAAGGCTCAAGATTGCGGTTGATGAAGGTGATCACCTCATCTTCGCGACTGACCCATTGGTTTTCGCGCACCTGCAGCCGCGCGCCGGGATGGGGCTGGACCAGCCCGGTGTCGATGCCGTCATGGATCACGGAAATCCGGTCGCGCATCCCGGACGGAAAAGTATCAGCCTGAAACCGGGTCGGGCTGATGCCTGCATCGCCCACTTCGAAATGCAGGCGGTTGTTGATGTTCTTCAGCCGCAGGCGCAGCGGGTCGGTTTCGGGCGAGGCCCCGGTGAACTCGGGGTCGAAGCCGACAAAGGGATAGTCGCCCGTGTGGTAAAGCTCACAGTACAACCCCATACGCGCATCGGGCCAGACATCCTTGAGAAACAGGCTTTCGCCCCAGCCGTGATGGGTGAGGATCACGTCCGGGTCAAACCCCCGCTCCTTGAGCGCGCGGGCCGCGTTGTAACAGGAATGCCCGCGCAACAGCTTGGTCTCGAAATCCACCAGCCAGGAATGCAGCCCCTGCGCCGGTTTGAACCCGATCTTGTAGGGCAGGACATTGACGCCCTTCCATTTGGTCGGCTTTTGCACCTTGGGGGTGAGCGCGACCACCTGATCGCCGCGCGCGGCAAGCGCTGGCGCGAGGTGTTTGTACTGGCCGGGAAAATTCTGATGAATCAGGAGATACTTGGTCACTTGGCACTGCTCTTTTGGTGTTTTGCCGCGACTATAGGTCGATTTCCGGTCCCGGGCCAGCGTTGAGACCTGCGTTTTCGCGGCCCGACACTGGACGCTGGCGCGCACACGCCCTATCACGCGTCAAAGACCGTCCGACCGAAGGATATACGTGATGTCGCGCTACGATTCAGCCTCGATCGAGGCGAAATGGCAGGAGGCCTGGGACACGGCCGGAACCTTTACCGCCACGATGGAGGGCGGCAAGCCGAAATACTATGTGCTTGAGATGTTCCCCTATCCGTCGGGCAAGCTGCATATCGGCCATGTGCGCAACTACACGATGGGCGACGTGATCGCGCGCTACAAACTGACCACCGGGCATAACGTGCTGCATCCGATGGGCTTTGACGCCTTTGGCATGCCGGCCGAAAACGCGGCGATGGCGTCGGGCGGTCATCCCAAGGACTGGACCTACGGCAATATCGACACGATGGTCGATCAGATGAAGCCGCTGGGCCTGTCGCTTGACTGGAGCCGCATGTTCGCCACCTGTGACGTGGAGTATTACGGTCAGCAACAGGCGCTGTTCCTCGATTTCCTTGAGAAGGGTCTCGTTTATCGCAAAAACGCCGTGGTCAACTGGGACCCGGTGGATATGACTGTTCTGGCCAATGAACAGGTGATCGACGGCAAGGGCTGGCGCTCGGGGGCGGAGGTGGAACGCCGCGAGCTGACGCAATGGTTCTTCAAGATCTCCGACATGGCCGAGGAGCTTCTGGACGCCATCGACAGGCTGGATGACTGGCCCGCCAAGGTCAAGCTGATGCAGCAGAACTGGATCGGCAAGTCGCGCGGGCTGCAATTTGCCTTTGGGCTGATTGACGGGCCGGACGGGCATGACCGGATCGAGGTCTACACCACACGCCCCGACACGCTTCTGGGCGCGTCCTTTATCGGCATCTCGCCCGATCATCCGCTGGCCAAACAATTGGAACAGGACAACGCGGAGCTTGCGGCCTTTAACGCCGAATGCCGCAAAGGCGGCACGACCGAGGAAGCGCTGGAAAAGGCCGAGAAGAAGGGCTTTGACACCGGGCTGCGCGTGCGCCACCCGTTTGATACGGCATGGGAATTGCCGGTTTACGTGGCGAATTTCATCCTGATGGATTACGGCACAGGCGCGATCTTTGGCTGCCCGGCCCATGACCAGCGCGACCTTGATTTCGCCAACAAATACGCGCTTCCGGTGATCTCCACCTTTGCCCCGCTCACCGGCGATCATCAGTTGCCCGAAGAGGGCGGCGAAGCCTTCGTGCCGCCGAAATCCGAAACGGTACGCTGGCTCAAAGCCTTCAACTGGGACGAGGAAGCCACCGGTGACGAGGCCATCGACGCCGCTATCGCCTTCTGCGAGGCTAACGGCGTGGGTCAGGGCGTGACCAAGTTCCGCCTGCGCGACTGGGGGCTTTCCCGCCAGCGCTACTGGGGCTGCCCGATCCCGGTGGTGCATTGTGAGACCTGCGGCGTGGTGCCGGAAAAGAAAGAGAACCTGCCCATCGAGTTGCCCTATGACGAGGACGGCACGCCGATTGATTTCTCGGTCCCCGGCAACCCGCTGGACCGGCATCCAAGCTGGCGTAATTGTGCCTGCCCGTCCTGCGGCAAGCCCGCGCGGCGCGAGACCGACACGATGGACACGTTTGTGGACTCGTCGTGGTATTTCGCCCGCTTCACCGCGCCCAAGGCGGCCACGCCCACCGATCCGGAGGCGGCCGATTACTGGATGAACGTGGACCAGTATATCGGCGGCATTGAGCACGCGATCCTGCACCTGCTCTATTCGCGCTTTTTCGCGCGGGCCATGCACATCACCGGCCATCTGCCGGAGAAATCCAAAGAGCCGTTCGACGCGCTGTTCACGCAGGGCATGGTGACCCACGCGATTTACAAGAACGCGGAACGCACCGATGAGAACGGCCGCGCGATCTATCACTACCCGGCGGAGGTCGAAGAACGCGACGGCGGCACATTCGTCAAAGAGACCGGCGAGCGGATCGAGGTGATCCCCTCGGCCAAGATGTCCAAATCCAAGAACAACGTGGTCGACCCGGTCGCGATCATCGAACAGTTCGGCGCCGACACCGCGCGCTGGTTCGTGCTGTCCGACAGCCCACCGGAGCGGGATGTGGAATGGACCGCCTCGGGCGCGGAAGCCGCGTTCAAACACCTGGGCCGGGTGTACCGTCTCGCGGTCGAGGCCAGCCAGAACGAGGATGGACCGCAGGACGCCGATGAGGCTCTGCGCAAGGAAATGCACAAGTCGATCCGCGACGTGACGCTGGGCATTGAGAGCTTTGGCTTTAACGCCGCCATCGCACGGCTTTATGCCTTTACCAATGCTATCGCTAAATCCAAGGCAGGCGGCGAGGCCAAGCGCCAAGCCATGCGCACGCTGGCGCAGCTCATGTCGCCCATGACCCCGCATCTCAGCGAAGAAATCTGGGAACTCCTGGACGGTGACTGGCTGGTCGCGGACACCGATTGGCCCGTGGCGGATGAGGCGATGCTGGTCGAAGACACGATCACCATGCCGATCCAGATCAACGGCAAACGCCGTGCGGAAATCAGCGTGTCGCCCGATGCCTCGAAAGAAGAGGTTGAAAAGATCGCGCTGGCACATGAGGCTGTGCAAAAGGCTTTGGACGGCAATGCGCCGAAAAAGCTGATCGTTGTGCCGGGGCGGATTGTGAATGTGGTTGTCTGATCGACGTGGATTTCTGATGGGCGCTCTGGCGCTCTCCGGCTGCGGCTTTGCCCCGGCCTATGGTCCGGGCGGTGCCGCGCGCGGGCTTCAGGACAATATTCATATCGACGAGCCCGACACACGCGAAGAGTTTCTGGTCACCCGGCGTGTCGAAGAAAGGCTGGGCGCGGGCGGTGCATCCGCCCCCTACACGCTGGGACTGGCGGTGAGTGTTTCGGAAACGTCGCAAGGGTCAAGCTCGGACGGGGCCACGACCCGGTTCCGAATGGTTGGAACCCTGACCTATTCGCTGCGCCGGGCGGGTGAGAAAACCGCATTCGAGACCGGCACAGTTCAGAGCTTTACAGGCTATTCCGCCACCTCGTCGACGGCGGCGACACTGGCCGCCCAGCGCGACGCGCGCGAGCGCCTGATGGTGATCCTGGCAGATCAACTGGTCGACCGGCTTGTCATTGCATCGGCCGACCTGCCCGCAACATGAAGCTCAGCCCGCGCGAGGCCGGAGGCTATTTCGCCAAACCTGACCCGGGGCGCACCGGCGTGCTGATCTATGGCAACGACGCCATGCGCGTGGCGCTCAAACGGCAGGACCTGATTGCCAACCTGATCGGGCCGCAGGGCGAAGAGGAAATGCGCCTGAGCCGCATCCCGGCCTCGGAACTGCGCAAGGAGAAAACGCTTCTGACCGATGCGATCAAAGCCATCGGGTTTTTCCCCGGCCCCCGTGCCGCCTTTGTTGAGGATGCCACGGATGTGGTGGCCCCGATCATCATCGCCGCGCTGGAGGATTGGGAGCCGGGCGACGCGCAGATCATCGTGACCGCAGCGGCGCTCAAGGCGTCCTCCAAACTGCGCAAGGCGTTTGAAAACCACGCCAATGCCTATGCCGCTGCGATCTATGACGATCCGCCATCGCGCGGGGAAATCGAGGCGGAACTGAGCAAGGCAGGGCTCAGCGTGGACCGCGATGCCATGGAGGACATCACCACCCTGTCCCGCGCGCTGGACCCGGGCGATTTCCGGCAGACCATGGAAAAGCTGGCGCTCTACAAACACGGCGACTCCGTCCCCGTTTCCCCCGCGGATGTGGAGGCCGTGGCCCCGGTGTCGACCGAGGCGGAACTGGATGACATCCTGTCCATCGTGGCCGAAGCCCGCACCGGCGAGATTGGCCCAATGCTGTCACGGCTGGCGGCGCAGGGCACACAGCCCGTCGGGCTTGTCATCGCAACCATGCGCCATTTCCGGGCCCTGCACGCGGCGGCAAGCCACCCGGACGGTCCGGCACGCGGCGTGGCGTCGATGCGGCCGCCGATCTTTGGCCCGCGCCGCGACCGCATGATACGGCAGGCCCAGCATTGGGGCGCGCCGCGGCTGGATCAGGCGATCAGCCTGTTGACCGATACGGACCTGCAGCTGCGTTCTGCCGGTCAGAACGCCCCCGCGATGGCCGTTGTCGAACGGATGCTGATCCGGCTGGCCATGTTGGGTGTCAATCGTTAACCTCACTCCCGCAATTGGGAGGCACATCATGTACACAGTCATCGGCGGCGTCGCCAGCCGCGCGTTTCGCGTGCTCTGGATGCTCGAAGAGTTGGGCGCGGCCTATGAGCACCAACCCGCGGGACCACAATCGGATACGGTCAAGGCGCATAACCCGGCAGGCAAGATCCCGGTGCTGATCGACGATGGACAGGCCATCACCGATTCCTCGGCAATTCTCACCTATCTTGCCGACAAGCATCAGGCGCTGACTTACCCCGCCGGGACCTTTGAACGCGCCCGTCAGGACGCGCTGACATTTGCAATTCTGGACGAGGTGGATTCGGTGCTGTGGACTGCGGCGCGCCACAGCTTTGTGCTGCCCGAGGAAGAACGGGTCCCGGCCGTGAAAGACAGTCTGAAACGGGAATACAGCCGCAATATCGCGCGGCTGATGGATCGCATGGCGGGACCGTTTCTCATGGGCGAGATGATGACCGTGCCGGACATTATCCTGACCCATTGCGGCAACTGGGCGGTGTCAGCGAAATTCCCCGAACCCGAAGCGCGCTTTGCAGACTATCTTGCAAATATGCGAACGCGCCCGGCCTATGGACGGACGCGCGCGCTCAGGAAGCCCTGATCAAATCTGGCCTACAGCGTTCAGATGCACATCACATCGGAATAGACGTGGCGCACGATCTGTTCGCGGCGCAGGCCGATCTTGGCCAGTTCTTCGTCGCTCAGCGCGCTCAGCAGCTCCACGCGACGCGCGCGGGTGCTGTTTTCGCCGATCTTGACGAGGAAATCGCCCAGACGCTCAAAGAAGTTGCGGCTATCAAATGCGATATTCGTGGTGGCCTGTGCCATGTCTTTTCCCTTTGCGATGCGTGCGTTCAAGAAGTCCGTTTGAGGGGTATCTAGGGATCGCTGCATCGCAGCACTACCCGCAAAGAAGAAATGCCGCGTTGCAGCAGATGCATAGCTGATGGTTTAGCGCTCTGCGTGGCGTGCGGCTTCTGCGTCCTGGCCTGCCGCCGTCAGGAGCTCTGCCAATTGCGCGCGCACGCGGTCGGCGCGGGGTTCGATGGCCAGCGTGGCGAGATAGGCACGGATCGCTGCCCCATCATTGCCACGCGAGACCTCTATCTCGGCAATGAGGCGCATGGCTTTCCAGTGGGTGTCACGCTGTTCAAGCGTCCGTACCGCTTCGATATGGGCCTCGTTGATCTGCCCTTGTTCCAGCAGCATCTGTGCGAGGTTGTAGCGCGCGGTCGGATCACCCGGGAAATCCGCCAACAATTCGCGCAGGACCTCAATCGCCTTGTCGGTGCGCCCGCCCCGCTTGTAAGCAACTGCCAGAAGCGATCGCGCCGTCGGATTCACCGGATCAAGCGCCAATACGCGTTTCACCGCGTCGATTGCCTCAAGCACCCGCCCCTGAATGGTATGCGCCTTGGCCAGTGCAAGAACCGGCTCAAGCGCGTCCGTGTGAAACCCGTTGCCCAGGAAATCCTGCAGCACGTCCACCGGCGCGCGCGATTCAAAGTTTGTCACGGAGAGCGCCGCAATGGCTTTTTGCATCGTCGCTTCCGCCTCGGGGATCGAACCGGGCGGAAGAAGGTGGATCTCCTCGACCCTTGGCAGGATCTTGGGGATTGGCGACAGCAGACCATCGGGCGCGTGGCGCATGATCTTGTGGTCGGTCATCCAGACCTCAATCACGTCCTGGGTCCTGCGGGCAGGCATGTGGCAGGTGGTACAATCATCTTCCGGGCTCAGGGCCGGGTGCAGCGCCTCGGCTTCGGTCATTACGACCTGTCCCTGATCATCGGTGTCATGGCATGTCAGGCACGCTGCCTTGTAATGCGCCGCGCGCTCGGAAGGTTTGCGTTTCACATGCGGGTCGTGGCAGGTCAGACACCCCAACGCGCCCTCGCTTTCGGTGAAACAGGAGCTTTGTTCCAACCGGTAGGGATGGTGATTGATGTCAAAGCGTGTGTGCTGCGCACGTTGCCCATCGACAATGTCGAGATGGGCCAGAAAATCGGTAATCTCTTCCCCGGGCCGAAAGGAAAACTCACCCCGCCCGAAGCGCAGGCCGGAATTGACCGCCACGCTGGGTTGCATGTGGCAGCCGTAGCAAATGGCATAGAGCTGGTCACGCGGGAGCTTGCCGGGATTGACGATCTGCGCGCGGATCTCTTCGGGGCCCGCCTCACCGCTCAGCGCGGTGGCGGCATGGCGCGCGCCGGGGCCATGGCAACGCTGGCATCCGATGCCTTCGGGCATGTCATGCGGGAACATATCCGGCATGCCCGGCCGGTCCGCACCCTCAGCCAGTTCGGCATAGCCGTTGTGACAGCCCATGCAGCGCTGCAGCACCGGGCGGCGCACGCCGTAGTGATCGGCAAACTCGAACCCCGGGGCCATGCCCCATTTGCCCTCTTGCGAATACCAAGCCAGCGGCAGCTGGAACAATTCGCCATTCGCGGTCTGGTACAGGTAGACGCGGGAATGATGCCCCGATCCCATGATCCAGTCGATACGGCGCTCGAAGACATCGACTTCGGCCCCATCCGCCGCGCGACGCCAGCGGCGGAACCAATACGTATCCCCACGCAAACTGATCTGATAGATGCGCCCGCTGGGATCATGGAAGAAAGGCGGGAGCGTAAAGTCCTCGATCACCTTGTCCACGGAAGGGCGATAGAAGCTTTTGCCCATACCCACTTCGGCGAAACTCTCGGCTTTGTCCGCGTGGCAGGTGCCGCAAAGCGCGTCGGGAACATATCCAGGCGCAGCGCCCGTCGTGACGTGCACATCAAATTCCGCCAGCACGGCGCGAATATCGTCCATGTCATCGGCATGACCGGGTTGCCCGGCAAGCCACGCGACAAGCATCGCGATCAGAAAAGGCAATCTGGGGCGCATCAGAACAATCTCGGATCATCAAATACCGCTATGCTAGAGCCTTTGCCGCGCAAACTGAACCGATTTCGTTGACCTTGAGGAACGGAGCAATCAACAGGGACGGAGATGGGGACGCCGTCCCTGTTGACCTGTTGGTAAAATGGGGGCGGCCAAACGGCCGCCCCGAGCATCTGAAAAGTGACTCTTTGTATAGGCATACCCGATATTCCGGGCGGTAACACGGCGCTGTCTAGGTGTTTGATCCCACGGTTTGATGGTGTGATTTTTTCTCAGGAATTGAAGGAAGCATTATGGGACAAGTTCGTCACGGGAGCGCCACGACCACGTACGCCGTCAGAGCTGCAATAC
>NZ_JAQIOZ010000012.1 GCF_028023675.1 Primorskyibacter aestuariivivens
TCGCTGTATTGCAGCTCTGACGGCGTACGTGGTCGTGGCGCTCCCGTGACGAACTTGTCCCATAATGCTTCCTTCAATTCCTGAGAAAAAATCACACCATCAAACCGTGGGATCAAACAGTTAGGGTCAGTTTTCGGGCGGGGCTGCGAGCGTTTCGCGCCACCGGATCGTGGCGTCCAGATGGATGCTGGCCTGTGGTGGCGTGCCGTTACGCATATCCAGCAGCGCCTTTGCTGCAAGGCGGCCCATGTCTCGATGGGGCACATGCACGGTGGTCAGCGGCGGGGTGACGATCTCGGCAATGTCGAGATCATCAAACCCGGTGACTGACACGTCACGCGGCACCGACAGCCCCAACTTGCGGGCCTGTTGCAAGGCCCCGGCGGCCAGCACATCATTGCCGCACAGGACGGCGGTTGGACGTGGGGAATCCTCCATCAGATCGGCAAATGCAGCCGCGCCATCGGCAATGGAATAGGGTGTTTCGCGTAGGTGCAGCTCTGACGGCTCCAGCCCGGCCTCGCGCATCGCATCGCACAGGCCCATGAACCGTTCGCGGGCGCGGTCATTGTCGCCGCGATTGGCCGAGATATAGCCCAGCCGCCGATGCCCCAATCCAATGACTTCAGCAGCCATGGATTTCATGGCCTGCCGGTTGTCGAACCCGACCGAAATCCTGGGCGCGTCCGGTGTGTAGACCCAGGCGACGACGCAGGGAATCTGGCGTTGTTCAAGAAAGGCGTAGGACTGCGCCGTCCGCTCATGACCGATCAGCAAGAGCGCGTCCGCGCCCCGCGCCACGAGCGCGCGGATCTGATCCTCTTCCAATTGCGGGTCATAGGATGAACTGGCGACCAGAAGCGTCACGCCATTGCGGTGCAGCTCTTCCTGAAAGGCCTGAAGCCCGCGGGCAAAGATGGCGTTGTCCATCGTCGGGATGATCGCGCCAAAGGTATTGGTGCGCTTCGCCGCCAGTGCCTGAGCGCCGAAATTTGGCGCGTAGCCCAGTTTGCGCACGGCTTCCATCACCTTAGTGCGAGTCTTCTCGGAGACGCGTTCCGGTGAATTGAGACAGCGCGACACGGTGGCCGTGGAGACCGAGGCCGCTTTGGCCACATCTTCCAGCGTCGGGACCGTAGGTTCGGGCTGTGTGTCGGATGGGGCCACCGGCGGAGGGACTCCTTGATGAACGGGTCAAAGGGCGTGCATTCGGGTTCGTGCTTGCACTTATGCCCGAATGCCGTGCATAGTTTTTCTGTAAGCGCTTGCAAGAAAATATGCAAGCGCTTACATTTCTCCCGAATCAACCTTGTTTGTGACCTGCGCGTCCTTGGTTCGTTGCGCTTGGCCCGGTCCGGCGCTGGCGTGGATGCACCGGTAGCACGGCCTCATGATACTCAGACGGGATCCGGACCATGGCGAGAGACTATCTCAAGAAAGCAACGCTTCACGCCCGCAGCGATGCGAGCGAAACACGCGATATTGTGCGTGGCATTCTCGATGATATCGAGGCCGGTGGTGATGAGGCGGCGCTGAAATATGCGGCCAAGTTCGATCAATACGAGGGCGACATCCTTTTGACGCCCGAGGCCATCGAAGCGGCGGCGGCAAAGGTGCCGGAAAAGCTGCGCCGGGATATCGAATTTGCACATGCCAACGTCAAACGTTTTGCCGAGGCGCAGCGCGCCACCGTGCATGATTTCGAGGTCGAGGTGACGCCGGGTCTGATCGCCGGGCAAAAGGCGATCCCGGTGCATGCGGCGGGCTGCTACGTGCCGGGCGGGCGCTACAGCCATATCGCAAGCGCCATCATGACCGTGACGACCGCCAAGGTTGCCGGCTGCACCAACATCGTTGCCTGTTCGCCGCCGCGCCCCGGTGTCGGCATCGCGCCCGCGATCATCTACGCCGCGCATGTTTGTGGCGCGGACAAGATCCTTGCCATGGGCGGGGTACAGGGGGTTGCGGCTATGACCTTTGGCCTGTTTGGCCTGCCCAAGGCGAATATCCTTGTTGGCCCCGGCAACCAGTTCGTGGCCGAAGCCAAGCGGATGCTGTTTGGCCGTGTCGGCATCGACATGATCGCTGGACCGACCGACAGCCTGATCCTTGCTGATAGCACTGCTGATCCGATGGTGGTCGCAACCGATCTGGTGAGTCAGGCCGAGCATGGCTACAACTCGCCGGTCTGGCTGGTCACCGACGACAGGGCGCTGGCAGAAGAAGTCATGCGCCTTGTGCCGGGACTGATCGACGATCTGCCCGAGTTGAACCGCGACAATGCGCGCGCCGCGTGGCGCGACTATGCCGAGGTGATCCTCTGTGCCGACCGCGAGGAAATGGCAGCGACCTCGGATGAATACGCACCCGAGCACCTGACCGTGCAGGCGGCTGATCTGGATTGGTGGCTGGAGCGTCTGTCCTGCTATGGATCGCTGTTTCTGGGCGAGGAAACCACCGTGGCCTTTGGCGACAAGGCGTCGGGGACGAACCACGTGCTGCCCACTTCGGGCGCGGCCAGCTATACCGGCGGCCTGAGCGTGCACAAATACATGAAAATCGTGACGTGGCAGCGCGCCACCCGCGAAGGGGCAAAACCCGTGGCTGAAGCAACGGCGCGCATTTCACGGCTCGAAGGGATGGAGGGGCATGCCCGGTCTGCGGATATCCGGCTCCGGAAATACTTCCCGGACGAGGCATTTGATCTGACCGCCGATGGCTGAACCTGGCCTTTTCGACGTCGCGGGCCGCGTGGCTTGTGTTACCGGGGCAAGCTCGGGGCTTGGGCGCCGCGCCGCGCTGACCCTTGCGCGGTCAGGGGCAAAGGTCGTGGGGGTGGCCCGTCGACGCGATGCATTGGACAGCCTTTGTGCCGAGGCCGAAGGCGATTGTGTCGGTGTGGATGCGGATATCGCGAACCGCGAAGGGCTGTCTGACGTAGTGGCGCGTATCCGCGAACCGTTCGGCGCGCCCGATATCCTGATCAACGCAGCGGGGCTGAACACACGGCAGGTGGCAGATGATGTCACGCCCGAGGGCTGGGACGCGACCATCGCGATCAATCTCGGCGCGCCGTTTTTCCTCGCTCAGTCTATGGTGCCGGATATGCGAGCCAAGGGCTGGGGACGAATCGTGAATTTTGCGTCGCTGCAATCCTTTCGCGCCTTTCCCGGCGGCATCTCTTATGGCGCGGCCAAGGGCGGCGTGGCGCAGATGACCCGCGCCATGGCCGAGGCGTGGTCGCGTGACGGCATCACGGCCAATGCGTTGGGGCCGGGATTTTTCCCGACGGAACTGACCGCTTCGGTCTTTGATGATGCGGACCGCGCAGCGCGCAATGCGGCGCAGACCTGTATCGGGCGCAACGGGGCGCTTGAGGATATCGACGGGCCGTTGCTGTTCCTGTGTTCCGAGGCGTCGCGATATGTGACAGGACAGATCCTGATGGTTGATGGAGGGTTCACCGCGAAATGAAGGCGCTTGTCTATACCGGGCCAGAGGCCCTTGAATTCCGGGATGTGGCCGACCCGGTGGCGGAACCTGGCCAGGTGTTGATCCGCATCGACAGCTCCGGCATCTGCGGATCGGACATGCATGCCTTTCTGGGCCATGACGCGCGTCGTCCTGCGCCTTTGATCCTGGGGCATGAGGCGGCAGGCGTGATCACTGGTGGTTCCCGGGATGGCGACCGTGTGACCATCAATCCGCTGGTCAATTGCGGGACCTGTCCTGCCTGCCTAACCGGGCGCGAGAATCTCTGTCCGGAGCGGAAGATCATTTCCATGCCGCCGCGCGAAGGGGCCTTTGCGCAATATGTCACGATGCGCGAGGAAAACCTCGTGACCGTGCCGGATGACTTCCCACTTGAAAAGGCGGCGCTGGCGGAACCCATGGCGGTAAGCTGGCATAGCGCCAAGCTGGGTCTGGCGGCGCTACATCCGGGCGACGAACGCCGTGCGCTGGTGATTGGCGGCGGGGCGATCGGGCTGGCGGCGGCGCTGGCTCTTCGGGCCATGGGATGCGAGGACGTGACGATTGTCGAGCCGAACCCGACGCGCCGCACCTATCTGGAACAGCAGTGCGGGATTGCTGCGGTCAGCCAAGGCGCGGGCCTATGGCCGATGGTGGTGGATGCCGTGGGATATGCAGCAACGCGGGCGGTGGCGTCGGAACTCACAGCACCCGGCGCGGTGATCGTGCATATCGGGTTGGGCGAGGATTCCGGCGGTCTGGACGTGCGGCGCATGACGCTGCAGGAGATCACCTTTATCGGCACCTATACATACACGGCGCAGGATTTCCGCGATACGGCGCAGGCGATGTTCGACGGACGGTTGGGCGCGCTGGACTGGATAGAACAGCGCTCGCTGTCCGACGGGGCGGCAGCGTTCGAGGATATCCGCGCGGGCCGGGTGGCGGCACCGAAGATTGTGCTCAAGCCGAACTGATGGCTCTTCCGGAACGAGTTCACAAATAATCGATTTCATTGATTGAAATCGGTCCGGAAACTTCAAAAGTTTCCGGTGCTACGGTTGCACGTGGCTGCCCTCTGACATCTCAGCCTGCGGAATAATGCAGCCCATCCGTCAGGCAATGCGACAAGCGTAGCTCTACCGGCGTGCCGCCCAAATCATGTGCAATCCGTTCGATGCGCAAGAGCGGGGCGCCGGGGGCGCAGTTCAGCCGCTCTGCATCTGTGTCTGTTGCTGCCACCGCCTTGAGTTGTTCATCGGTGCGCCCGATCCGGATGCCCCAGCGTTTGGCGTAGAGATTGTAGAGATTGTTCGGCACGTCCCGAGTCGGGAAGCCGTCGAACAGCGCCCGGACAAGGATCACGGTCTCGGAAATGGCGGGGCGGTTATTCAGGCTGCGTACCCGTTCGATCCGGAAGGTTTCCGTGCCGCGCGCAATGTCCAGTGCCTGTGCCACGGCAGCGGTAGCCTTGTCCCGACTGACCGAAATCACTTGTGAGGATGGCAGCACGCGCTCCCCGCCATCCGGTTGCAGCCGAAAGAACTGGAACACGAATTCCGCATCATCCGAGCTCGCGACAAACGTGCCGCGCCCCTGTTTGCGGCGCAGGATATTGTCGCGCACCATCTCGTCCAGCGCCTTGCGCACCGTGCCCTGCGACACGCCAAGTTCGCGGGCCAGCTGAATCTCGCTGGGAATCACGTCCCCTGCAACCCAGTCGCCATCGATCAGACGCGTCACCAGACGCTCGCGCACCTGTTGATAGAGCGGCTTTGCGGTCAGACCTGTTGCAGATTCTGTCATTTTCGCCCCGGGTTCCGGACTGTTTACCCCGGCAAGTCTACCGGTTCTGATTGACTCTTCCAAGGTCTTAAGTCTTATATAAGACTTAAGACATACGAGAGGAGCGTTCCATGTCTGAAATCCCCCATCTTCTGGTGCATGAACATGACGACAATGTCGGCGTTGTGGTGGTCGAAGGGCTGACGGCCGGCACCGACATGCTGTGCTGTGTGACCCATGACAATTCCACCTTCCGCCTGACGGCGGGTGCCGATGTGCCAATCGGGCACAAGATCGCTCTGAAGGATTTCAAAGAGGGCGACACGGCCATCAAATATGGCGAGGACATCGGCAAGATCATCGCCGACATCCCCAAGGGCGCGCATGTGCACACCCACAACTGCAAAACCAAGCGCTGGTAAGGAGGTCAGGACATGGCATCGAAATATTCCAACATGACAGTCAAGGCCTACCGGCGTGAAAACGGCCGTGTGGGTGTGCGTAACCACGTGGTTATCCTGCCCGTGGACGACATTTCAAACGCCGCCTGTGAAGCGGTCGCCAACAATGTCAAAGGCACGATGGCGATCCCGCACGCCTATGGCCGTCTGCAGTTCGGCGAAGACCTTGAGTTGCATTTCCGCACCATGATCGGCACCGGGGCCAACCCGAACGTGGCCGCTGTTGTGGTGATCGGGATCGAACCGGGCTGGACCAAGCGTATCGCTGATGGCATCCGCGCAACCGGCAAACCGGTGGCAGAGTTCTCCATCGAGCAGAACGGTGACTTTGAAACCATCCGCGCCGCAAGCTGGGCCGCCAAGGAATATGTCCACTGGGCGACTGAACTGCAGCGCGAGGAATGCTCGATCTCCGAGCTTTGGGTGTCCACCAAATGCGGTGAGAGCGACACTACCACCGGTCTTGGCTCCTGCCCCACGGTCGGCAACATGTATGACAAGCTGCTGCCCGAAGGCATCTATGGCTTCTTTGGTGAGACCTCGGAAATCACCGGAGCCGAGCATATCTGCCAGAAACGCGCCATCAACGAAGAGGTGGGCGAGCGCTGGTACAAGATGTGGAAGGCCTATCAGGACGACGTGATCTTTGCGCACCAGACCGATGACCTGTCCGACAGCCAGCCCACCAAGGGCAATATCGAGGGCGGCCTGACCACCATCGAGGAAAAGGCGCTGGGCAATCTCGAAAAGATCGGCCGGACCTCGCAATATATCGACATTCTCGAACCGGCAGAGATGCCGCAATCGGGCAATGGTCTGTATTTCATGGACTCGTCCTCGGCGGCGGCGGAATGCGTGACGCTGATGGCGGCGGGCGGTGCGGTGATCCACACCTTCCCGACCGGTCAGGGCAATGTGGTGGGCAACCCCATCGTGCCGGTGATCAAGATCACCGCCAACCCACGCACCGTGCGCACAATGGGCGAGCATGTGGATGTGGATGTCTCGGGCATCCTGCGCCGCGAGCAGACCATTGATGAGGCCGGTGATGCGCTGATCGAGATGATCGTGCGCACCGCCAACGGGCGCAACACAGCCGCCGAAGCGCTGGGTCACCGGGAATTCTCGATGACCAAGCTCTATCGCAGCGCCTGAGGACATGTGCGGGCGGTGATTGCGCCGCCCGCCGGTTCCAATATGTCAGCAGACAAAGAAATCATTACGATGGCCGAGGCCACGGCGCTCTTGCATCGGGCCTTTGCGGCCAATGGCGTGAGCGATGCCGCCGCGCGTTCCGTGGCGCAAGCGCTTGTCGCGGCGGAGGCCGAAGGGCAGGTCGGCCACGGGTTTTCGCGCCTTGCAGATTACGTGGCACAGGCCAAAAGCGGCAAGGTCAATGGCCGCGCGCAGCCCAACTGCACCGAGACCGGACCCGCGGCGCTGCATGTGGATGCGGCCCACGGGTTTGCCTATCCCGCGCTGGATCTGGCGTTCGCGCGCGGTGTCGTGGCGGCCAAGGCCAATGGCTGCGCCGCCGTCACTGTCACTCGCTCCCATCATTGCGGTGCCTTGTCGGTGCAGGTGGACCGGATCGCGCGCGAGGGCCTGATCGGGTTGATGGTGGCCAATACGCCGTCGGCCATTGCCCCATGGGGCGCGAGCACACCGCTTTTCGGGACAAACCCGATCGCCTTTGCCGCGCCGCGCGCGGATGCGTCGCCACTGGTGATCGACCTGTCCCTGTCGCGCGTGGCGCGGGGCAAAGTGATGAACGCCAAAAAGACCGGCCAACCCATCCCGGAAGGCTGGGCGCTGGACGCCAAGGGCCAGCCGACGACCGACCCGGAGGCCGCATTGGCGGGGTCCATGGTGCCGATTGGCGAGGCCAAGGGAATGGCTCTTGCACTGATGGTTGAAATACTGGCTGCGGTGCTGAGCGGTGCCAATTTCAGCTCCGAAATGTCGTCCTATTTCAGCGCCGATGGTCCCCCGCCGGGGTCCGGGCAGTTCCTGTTGATGCTACGCCCCGGCGACAGTGTCGGGTTCGCGGCGCGGCTTGAGGCGTTGCTGGGCGAGATTACTGCCATGGACGGCGCGCGCCTGCCGGGGAGCCGCCGTTTGGCGGCGCTTGCTGCGGCTGAGCAAGACGGGGTTGCGGTCCCGACCGCCTATCTCGACGAGGCACGCAGGCTCGCCGGAATGTAACTGGCCGGGCCATGGGGTGTCCCGTGGCCCGGCTCAGGATCAGGCGGTTGACGCGTTCAGCGCGACATCCATCAATGCGCGGATCTTGTCTTCGCGGGTATCCGCAACAAGACGGCCAAGCTCATCATCCCCCTTGAGCACGACCAGCGTCGAGCGGCGCGGGATTTTCATCCGGCTCGCCATTTGCGAACTGCCGTACACGTCCCAATTCACATTGATAAAGGTGATATTGGCTTCATAAGCCGGGTTTTCCTCCTTGAGCGCCTTGATCACGCGTTCCTGCGCCTGGCATGTGCCGCACCAATCCGCCTTGAAATCAAGGAAAACGGTTTCTCCGGCATTCAACCGGTCCTTAAGCATGCCGGGCTTGTAATCCAGCGGCGCGGCATGGGCCTGCATCGGCAGGCCAGCGGCTGCGGCGACGGCGGACAGAACAAGGAAATCGCGACGTTTCATGAAAGTCTCCTGTGAGGTCAGAGGGATACGGAAAGATCGACAAGCCAGGCGGGCATAGCCTCCAGCGCCCAGGCTTCGATGACATGGTGCAGTTTGAAGAGAATAGCCGTCCCGACCAGAAGGAATACAAGGCCAAGGATCGGGCGGGCATAGTCCGCAATCCGGCGCAGCGCACCCTGCCTGCGTTGCAGGGCGGAGCGCGCGCCATAGGCCAGCGCCAGAATGATGGTCGAGACACCGGCGGCAAAGGCGATCATGATCAGCGTCGCCCAGCCAAGATTGTCGCCCTGCGAGGCAAGCGCAATGGCCCCGCCCAACGTCGGGCCGATGCAGGGACTCCAGACCGCGCCAAGAAGAACGCCACCAAGGAACTGTCCCGCAGCGCCGGAGCGATCCAGATCGTCGATCCGCGCATCCGCCCGCGCCGCCATGCCCGCCGTGGCGGTCGAAAAGGCGGCGGTGAAGCGCGGGACAAGCAGCACCGCGCCGAACAGGATCATCATCACCGCCCCGATCTGCGAGATCGTGTCGATGCGCAACCCGATCAGGTGGCCAAAGGCCGTCACCCCCACGCCCAAGGCAACGAAGGACAGGCTCATCCCCGCCATGAACCAGACCGGCCCGCCGCGCCCGGATTGCAGCGCAGACGCCAGTACGATGGGCAGCACCGGCAACACACAGGGGTTGATCAGGGTCAGAACACCTGCACCATATGCAAACAACAATTCCATGCGGGTTTTGTGCGGTGCATGCTTTGAAATGTCATCTGACAAGTGGGTGATGTGGGAATTTCAGTGGCCGACGCGACGGAACCAATGCGAGTGTCTGGTATGTTTGGCAAGCCGGACTAAATCCAACCTTAAGAGACGAGGAAACACATGCCCCCGGACGCTTTCACAGCGCTTCCCACACCGAACGGCCCGGACGGTGCGCCCAGGCGCATCGGGGTCGAAATCGAAATGAGCGGCATCTCCGAAGGCCGCGCGGCACGGATCGCCCGGGATGTTCTGGGCGGCGAGGTCGCTCAGGGCGAAGATACGCTCTGGACGGTGCGCAATTCAGAGATCGGCGATCTGGACATCTATCTTGATGCGTCGTTTCGAAAAGCCGAAAAAAGTGCGCTGCGCGACGCTGCGATTCGGATCGGCCGCGAGGTCATTCCGATCGAACTGGTCACCGGGCCGTTGCTGCCCAAGGACCTGCCGCGTCTGGAAGATCTGGTCCGCGCGCTCAGAGAAGCGGGCGCGCTGGGCAGTTCGGCGGGGCTGTTCTTTGGCTTTGGCATTCACTTCAACATCGAGTTGGCTTCGGAAAATGTTTCTGACATTCGCGACCCGCTGATGGCCTATGCGCTGATCGAAGACTGGATGCGTGCGACCTATCCCATTGACGAAACCCGGCGTGTTCTTCCGTTTACCGCGCCCTATCCGACAGAGTTCGTCAGAGAGCTGATCGGTGCAGGGCGGGACATCAGCCTGTCTGACCTCGCGCATCTCTATGTGGCCCATAATGCCACGCGGAACCGGGGTCTGGATATGTTGCCCATCCTGACGCATCGCTTGCCGGACCTGATGGAGCGGCTTTTGCCATCGGC
Organism: Primorskyibacter aestuariivivens; assembly: GCF_028023675.1. Classification (GTDB taxonomy): domain Bacteria; phylum Pseudomonadota; class Alphaproteobacteria; order Rhodobacterales; family Rhodobacteraceae; genus Marinovum; species Marinovum aestuariivivens. The sequence goes on from NZ_JAQIOZ010000012.1 coordinate 9,973, forward strand.
GACATCGGCGCGCCCGACCTTTCATTTCCGCCTGCCGGATTGCCGCATTGATGAACCCGACTGGACCTTGGCGCAGGAGTGGGAGCGTTGGGTGATCGTCGAACAGGTGGCGCAGAATCATGAGCTTGTGGACAGGCTTTCGGCAGCATGGCTGGATGATCATGGCACGATCACGCTGATCCGGCAGGGCTGGGCCACGCGTGCCGCCGAGATCATGCAAAACTACGGCATTTCGGGGAGCGCAGCTTGAGCAAACCGGTGATCGGAGTCACGACGTCGCGCCGGTCGGGCTGGCGCATCTTTCCGCTGGTGGCGCTGAATGTCTGGCTGGTAGGTGGGCGTGCCGTGCGCTGGGTCGCCGGGCGCGAGGCCGATATCGACGCGGTGGACGGGATCATCATTGGCGGTGGCGACGATATTTCTCCCGACCTTTATGGCGGGCGGCTGGTGACATCGGCGCGGCTGGACCCCGCCCGCGACAAGCTGGAGCGCGGGTTGGTGCGCGCGGCGTTCGAGCGGGGCAAGCCAGTGCTTGGCATTTGCCGGGGCAGCCAGATGCTGAACGTGGCGTCCGGCGGGACGCTGCATCAGGACGCCTATGGGGTCTATGAGGCCTCGCACCGGGTCTGGACGATTCTGCCGCGCAAAACGGTGCGCATCTGCGAAGAGACCAGACTGGCCGGGTTGTCAGGGACCAAGCCCATGCGGATTAACGCGCTGCATTCGCAGGCGGTGGACCAATTGGGGGACGGATTGCGGGTTGCGGCTTTGGACAACGGCGGGATGATCCAGGCCATTGAGCGCACGAGCGATCCCTTTGCGCTGGGTGTGCAATGGCATCCGGAGCATCTGTTTTATGCGCATCGCCAGCGGGCGATCTTTCGCGCGCTGGTCACCGCGGCAGCGGCGTGCCGGGATCAGGCCAACCAGATCGAAACCGTGCGCAAGGACGTTGAGGAAACCCCGCATATTCTGTGACGGAATGGTGCCGGAATGGCGGTGGATTTCACGTGACAGGCGGGCGCGGGCTTTCTAACCTTGGACCATGTTCCTACGCGCCTTTTCCCTTGGTCTCATGCTTCTGGCGACGCCCGCAATGCCGGGCAGCACACCCGTGGACGGTGCGGATCAAACGCCGCAGGAAGAGGAACAGGAATGGTCGAATGCGGATTGGTACGCGGCGTTTCGTGACCGGATCGACGGGTTTGACGAACCGCTTTTTGCGGCCCCCACGCTTGAGGACCTGCCGCCTGCCGATTGCGGCCCGGGAAACACCCCTGAAACCCATGCGCTGCTGATCGGTGCCGGACGCAGTACGGAATTCATCGCGTTGGATGGCCCCGCCAATGACGTTGATCTTTTTGCCAATGCGCTGACCCTGCGGGGCGTTGCACCCGCCAACATCCAGAGGCTCACAGGCCGTGACGCGACCCATGGCAAGCTGCAACAGGTGGCGCGCGGTTTTCTCGACCGGTTGGATTGCAACGATTCCATGATCGTGCATTTCTCGGGCTTTGCGTTCAATGCCTCGGCCATTGGTTTGCCAAAAGAGGCGGGTGGCCCATTTGGACGTGTTTCCAAGGACATATACCTGAGCGAACTGGGCGGACAGTCGATGTCGCGCTCTCTCGCCGACAATGCCATCGAAAGCGCGCCCTTCCTGTTGCTCAATCTTGCACGCAAGGACAGTGGCGCGTTGCTCTCTGCTGCGGCACTGTCTGAATTCGTGACGCAGCTGCGCAATCGTGGCGCGCATGTGAACGTCATTCTGGACGCGCCTTCCGCCACGGATTTCGATCTTGAGGCGCGGCAGGCGCGGATTGACCGGAACCTCTATCCCCGCCTGTCTTTGGCGGCCCGCGATAGTTGCGGCGCGGAGTGTCTGGGCAATTGGACCCCAACGCTACTGGGACCGAATGCGGGGCAATTGTCGATCTTCTACGGCACCGGGCGCGGCAGTCCGGGTATCGAACGCCGCCTGCCGCCGGGGGCCGAGGATGCGCAGATCTATGGCATGCTGTCCTATCAGCTGGCCACCGCCATCACCCTGTCCGAGCGCACCACCATCGGTGCGTTGGCCCGGCATATCCGGGGGCAGGTGTCCGAGGATGTGCGCGATCAGGACTACACCTTTGTCGCCACGGAACCCGATCTGGACCTCATTGCCGAGGACCGGCCCGAGGATCTGTTCCGCTCGCCTCAGATCCTGATCGACAGCCCGCAGATCACCCGCGCCGCGATGAAGCTGAAAAAACCCGAGCTTGAAATCCGTGGTCGGATAGACGCGCGCGGCAAGCCGATACAGGTCAAGATCAATGGCAGCGTCGCCCAGCTTGAGGGCGAGGCGGGATTCCTCGCACGCTACAAGCTCAGGACCGGGGTGAACCGTATTGCCGTGCATGCAATCACCGATGAAAACGAAAGCCTGCGCTACGATTTCGAACTGTTCTACGAGGGCGATATTCGCGAAGTGATCGGGCAGGGCAAACGCTATGCGTTGATCATCGCCAGTCAGGATTATGACGACGGATCGGGCATTCCCGATCTCAAGACGCCGATTGGTGATGCCGAGGCGGTGCGCGATCTTTTGGTGGGCAAATACGGGTTCACCACCGAAGTGGAACTGCCCTCGGGGCGCACGGTTGATTTGTTTCTCCACGATGCCACGCAGCGCGACATTGCGCTGTCTCTGGGCGCTCTGGCGCGGTTGGCCGGGCCGCGGGATTCTGTGCTGATCTTCTATGCCGGACATGGCGAATATGATACGGCGACCAATGCCGCCTATTGGCTGCCCACCGACGCGGTGCTGGATTACCCGGCCACGTTCTTTGATGCCAAGACGCTGAATGACACGCTACAGACCATGGAAGCGGGCAATGTGCTGGTGATTTCGGACAGTTGCTATTCGGGCATGCTTCTGCGCAGCGCCGAAGAGGGTAAAGCCGAAAGCATCCCGGCGCAGGAGCGGCTGCAGCAACTTCAGCGCATGTCGGAAAGCCGGTCGCGCGTGGTCATGTCTTCGGGTGGCAATGCGCCGGTGCTGGATGGCGGCGGCAATGGGCATTCGGTCTTTGCCCGGGCGCTGCTGACCGCCTTGGAAAACCCCGAGGAAACCGCTTTTTCCGCCCGTGAACTCTATTCCCGCGTCAATCAGGCGGTCTCGGTCGGCGGGTTCCAGGAACCGGATTTCCGCCGCATCTACGGGGCCGGTCATGATGGCGGTGATTTCGTCTTTCTGGTTCAGGACTGATCGCGCACTAAGTGCCTCTGGCGAGCCAACCAGAGGACTGACATGACCCGAACGATCCCGCGCAGCGCATTGATCCTTGGCATAGCCGGGATCCTCCCGTTCATCTGGGGTGCCTTCACCACTTTGGCGCCCGATTGGGCCGATTGGGGTACCCGCACACTGGGGCCGCGATTTGTCGGACCTTATGTGCAGCTCTATTACGGGGCGATCATCCTGAGTTTCATGTCCGGCGTGCTCTGGGGCTTTGCCACAAAGACCACTGGCCAATTGGCGGCCATTTGCTACGCCCTGTCCGTGCTGCCCGCGCTCTGGGCGTTTTTCACCACTGGCGGGGGCCCGGTGGCGGCGGGCCAAAGCCTGATCGCGGGGTTCATCGCAATTCTCGGGCTGGATTGGTTTTTCTGGGTGAAAAAGCTGGCCCCGCCATGGTGGATGAAACTGAGGATCGGCATTACTGTGGTGGTCACCGCATGCCTGACCGCCGGAGTGTTTCTGTGACCGCTGATGACCAGACCATTCGCCTCTATGATGAAAAAGCCGAGGATTACGTCAACCTGACCGCTGACGGGATGACCCGCGATCCACGGCTCAAGGCGTTTATCGTCGCCATGCCGCCGGGTGGCCATGCGCTGGATCTTGGCTGTGGGCCGGGGACGTCATCGGGACTGATGGCCGATGCGGGGTTACGGGTGATGGCGCTGGATGCCTCGGCCGAGATGATCGCGCTGGCCGGAAAGCATGCTGGTGTCACGGCGCGTCAGGCAACCTTTGACGACATCACCGGTGACAACCTGTATGACGGGATCTGGGCCAGCTTCTCGCTCTTGCACGCGCCGCGCGCCAATCTGCCCCGGCATCTGGATGCGCTGCATCGGGCCTTGAAACCCGGCGGCCCCTTTGTCATTGCCGTCAAAACCGGCTCGGGGGAGCATCGCGACGACCTAGGCCGGTTCTATACCTATTACGAGGAAGACGAGATGACCGGTCTTTTGCGCGCCCATGGCTTTACGCCGGGCGAGATCACCCGCGGCATTGATCCCGGACTGAGCGGAAAGCGCGAGCCATGGTTCAGCGTGATGGCCCATGGCTGAGCTGTTTGCCTACACCGATGGGGCCTGTTCCGGCAATCCCGGCCCGGGCGGCTGGGGCGCGCTGTTGCAGGCCAAGGAAGGCGAGACCGTGATCAAGGAGCGCGAGCTCAAAGGCGGCGAGCCGGGGACCACCAACAACCGGATGGAATTGCTGGCGGCGATCCACGCGCTTGAGGCGCTGGAGCGGCCCTCGAAGATCACCGTCGTCACAGACAGCGCCTATGTGAAAAACGGCGTGACCGGCTGGATTCATGGTTGGAAGCGCAATGGCTGGAAAACCGCGGCCAAGAAGCCGGTCAAAAATGTCGAGCTATGGCAACGGCTGGACGCGGCACAGGAACGCCATGACGTGACATGGGAATGGGTCAAGGGCCACGCGGGTCACCCCGAGAATGAACGTGCCGACGAATTGGCCCGCGCGGGCATGGCCCCGTTCAAGGAAAAGGCATGATCCTCACCGCGCTCGATTACGCCTCGGTGCTGGTCTTTGCCCTGACCGGAGCGCTGGCGGCATCGCGGGCGCAGCTGGACATTGTGGGCTTTGCCTTTCTCGCCTCGCTCACGGCGGTGGGCGGCGGCACGGTGCGCGACCTGCTCTTGGACCGTCATCCGATCTTCTGGATCGCCGATCCCGGCTTCGTGCTTGTGGCGGCGGGCGCGGCGGGTCTGGTGTTCTTCACCGCGCATCTGGTGGAGAGCCGGTTGCAGTGGCTCTTGTGGCTGGACACATTCGCGCTGGCCGTGGCTGTTGCGGCAGGGACCGGGGTGGCCATGAGCCTTGATCAGTCGCCGGTGATCGTGGTGATCATGGGCATTTCCACGGGCTGCCTTGGCGGGTTGATGCGCGATGTGGTGGCCAATGAGGTGCCTGTCGTGCTGCGACAGGGCGAGCTTTACGCGACGGCGGCCTTGGCCGGAGCCATAGCCGCGTTGGGTTTGCAGGCGCTGGGCGTGGGCAATGGGCTGGCTTTGCTGGGCTGCGCGGCGCTGACATGGGCCTTGCGCGCCGGATCGCTGCGCTTTGGCTGGTCGCTGCCGGTCTACAAGAGCCGACCGCCCAAAGCTTAAAACGTCTCGGGGCGGAACCCGTCGGGAATGCGGTCAATGCCGTCAAGCACCAGATCGGCCATCACCGCACCCACCTTGGGGGCCATGCCAAAGCCGATCTTGAAACCACCATTGGCGATGAAAGCACCATTGCGCAGCGGATGCGGCCCCAGAACCGGCGCGCGGCTGCGGGCGCGGGGGCGCACTCCGGCCCAACGCTCAAGCACTTCGGCACCGGCGAGTACCGGAAAAGCGGCCCGCGCACGGGCAATCACGTCGTCCAACTGCGCATCCACGGCGCAAGGATCGTCATAGTCCCGCTCAGAGGTGGAACCGATTGCCACCGTTCCGTCCCCATGCGGCACGATATGCAGCGCATCGGCGAAAAGCTGTGGCCTGTCCCGCGCCTCGAACCTCAACAATGCGGCCTGTCCCTTGACCCCATTGCCAAGCGTGCGGCCTGCCGGGTGGCTCATGGCCTCCAGATCATGCACGCCGGTGGCCCATATGATCGCGCCTTGGTCTTTGGCCTCGCGCACAATCTCAACACCGCGTGCCGCGCAGGCCACCACCAGCGCCGCACAGGCTTTGCGCGGGTGCAGCCGTGCGGTTAGCGTGTCGTGGATGAGCAGGCCAGAGGGCGATTGTGGTGCCCAATCCCCGGAGTCCGAGGCTTGGATCACCTCCCAAACCGCCTTGCCCTGCCACAGCTCGCGCGCGGTTTCACTACGTTGCCGGGCCAGCGCGACCGCGTGGTCATCGGCCAAAGGCTGCAAGCGGCCCGAACGCAGGTAACCCGGATCGTGCCCGCCAGCCGCTGCCACATCTGCCCAGAAACTTTCGGCCATGATCAGGCTGTCGAATTGAAAGGCTTTCTTCTCGTTCCAGTTTTCCGGCACATGCGGGGCTAGCGCGCCGACCAGCCCGCCCGAGGCCCCGGCCCCCGGCCCGAAAGGATCGACAACGCGCACCCGCGCGCCGCGCCGGGCGCAGCACCACGCCACAGACAGGCCGAAAACGCCCGCGCCCCGCACCGTCACATCGACCATTGCCATTTCCCCGATCTGCCGTTTATCTCGCCCCGTTCACCGATCCATAAGGCAGCGGTCCATGACTGACCAGAGCGCGGAACTGGAGTGGCGGGACGGCGGCGTGCCTGTCTCCACCCGGTTCGATGATCCCTATTACTCGCTCGACAATGGTCTGGCGGAGACGCGGCATGTGTTTCTGGCGGGCAACGACCTGCCTGCGCGGTTCCGGGATGGATTTCACATTGCCGAACTGGGGTTTGGCACCGGGCTGAACCTGTTGACCGCCTTGCAAGCATTCCGTGACGCAGGCGCGCCCAGCAAGCTGCAATTCACCACGTTTGAGGCCTTTCCGATGGCCGCGCCCGACATGATCGCGGCACAGGCAGCGTTTCCGGAACTCGCGGATCTTGCGGCAGAGTTGCGCACCTGGTGGGAGGCGGGGCAGAGCGTGTTCGAGACGGGTGATCTGAGTTTCGCGATGATCACCGGGGATGCGCGCGAAACGCTGCCACTCTGGTCGGGCAAGGCCGACGCATGGTTTCTTGACGGGTTTTCCCCGGCCAAGAATCCCGAGCTGTGGGGCGCGGAACTGATGGCAGAAGTGGCCCGCCACACCGTCCGGGGCGGAACGGCGGCCACCTATACGGCGGCGGGCCATGTGCGGCGGGGGCTTGAGGCGGCAGGGTTCACCGTGACCCGCGTCCCCGGCTTTGGCCGCAAACGCCACATGACGACAGCGAGGCTCTGATGCGCAACGATCCCGTTCTGGGCATCTGGCTCATGGTGGCCACGACCTTTGTGTTCGCCTTGCAGGATGGGCTGTCGCAGCATCTGGCCTCCACTTACAACGTGCTCATGGTGGTGATGATCCGCTACTGGTTCTTTGCCGCCTTTGTCATTGCGATTTCGGCGCGCAAGGCCGGTGGGCTCCGGGCTGCGGCGCAGACCTCTCAGCCGCTCGTGCAGGGGTTCCGGGGGCTGCTGCTGGCAGCCGAAATTTGCGTCATGGTGCTGGCCTTCACCTATCTCGGGCTGGTGGAGAGCCATGCGGTCTTTGTCTGCTATCCTCTGCTGATCGCCGCCCTGTCCGGCCCGATCCTGGGCGAACAGGTCGGCTGGCGGCGATGGACCGCCATCGGCGTGGGCTTTATCGGTGTGCTGATCATCATCCGACCGGGCGCGGGCGTGTTCTCACCCTACGCGCTGATCCCGTTGCTCTCGGCGTCGATGTTCGCGCTTTACGGGCTTTTGACCCGCTTTGTGGCGCGTCGCGATTCCGCGGCGACCTCGTTTTTCTGGACCGGCACTGTTGGCGCGGTATTCATGACCGCCATTGGTATCTGGTTCTGGGAGCCGATGACGCCCATGGACTGGGTCTGGATGGGCTGTCTTTGCGTCACCGGGGCGGGCGGGCATTACCTGTTGATCAAATGCTACGAAGTGGCCGAAGCCAGCACGGTGCAGCCCTTTGCCTATCTTCAGATGCCTTTTGCCTCGGCCTTTGGGATGGTCTTTTTCGGCGAAACCCTGCGCACCAACGTGGCCATCGGCGCGGCTCTGATCATCGGCGCGGGCCTGTTCACCCTATGGCGAGAGCGGCAGAAGCGTCGCGCCGGATAGCTCCTTTGAGAATGGCACCGGGTGCGGGTCCTTGCCCAGCCGCGCGCGATAGACCGGCAGGCTTTCGGTGACCCGCATGATGTAGTTGCGCGTTTCAGTAAACGGGACCATCTCGATCCAGTCGATCACGTCCACCGCACCCCGACGAGGATCGCCCCGGTCGCGCATCCAGCGGATCGGGCGCGACGGTCCGGCATTGTAACCCGCAGCCATCATCACCGGATTGCCGTCAAACTGCCGCGCCAACCGGTCGAGATAGGCCGCGCCCAGCCTGGCGTTGTAGTCCCAGTCGCTGGTCAGGTTAGCCTTGCGATATGTCATTCCCAGCTCGCGCGCGACCTCCTGAGCCGTGCCTGGCATGACCTGCATCAACCCGCGCGCGCCTGCCGGGCTGATCACCCGGTGGTCAAACTCACTCTCGCGCCGGGCAATGGCCAGCACCAGTTCCTTGGGTACGGGATGCCCGCCCGCCGCCACCGGATGCAGGGCATAATAGGGCGCAGCAATCTCCAGCCCGGCCTGCGCCGCGCGCTTGCCAAGCATCACCGCGATATGGGGCTGCGCCAGCTCGTCCAGCATCTTGCCCATCAGGTGCAGGTTCGGCTCATCCTGCGATTCCGCCAGATGGGTCCAGAACCGCTCGGCCAGCCAGTTTTCCCCGGACGCCAACAGCAAGAGCGCCGCCTTGTGCACGCTGGAGCGGGTGAAATCCGCGGTTTTCCAATCCGCCTCGGGGCGGTAGCCCGCCAGCGCGGTATTGAAGGGGAGGCCCGCACGTTCCGCGGCGAGCAGCCCGTAAAAGCTGGTCTGGTAGGCGGCCCCAAGCGCATAGGCCGTTTTCGCAGCTTCGGCGTTGTCTGCCGCCTCATGCGCCCGCCCCAGCCAATAGCCCGCGCGCCCGACCGAGATGGGCGTGAAGACGTCTTCGCGGAAGCGGGAGAAATGGGTGATGGCGGTGTCAGGATCGTTCAGGAAGCGCAGGGACAAAAAGCCCGACAGCCATTCAAGATCGGCAAAACTGCGCCCCGTCGTGGTGAAATGGGTAGAGGCGATCCGATAGGCCAGTGTCGCTTTGCCTTCGCGCATCGCCCGCCGGGCCATGTCGCGTCGGCGCGGGCCCCAGAATTCGGGCTCACCAAGCGCTTGCGCACTGGTCGAGCGCTCAAGGAGCAACTCGGTCGCGCTGTCACGCAGCCCCTTGCGCATGCGCCATTCGAAGCGCTCATAGGCCAGCCCGGGATGGTCGGCGAGGGATGCCGGTACCGCCGCGATCAGCGGGTCCGGATTGCCCGCCCGGTCGCGCAACGCAATGCGCGCCCGCGCAAGCTTCTTCCAGCCATCGGAGACCAGCGGCTCCATTCTCAGCGCATTGACCTTCCAGCCCTCCCACAGCATCCGGTCAAGCCGCGCCTCGTGATGGGGTTTGAGAAGCGGGCCGTAGAGTTTGAGAAATTCGGTTTGTTCTTCGTCCGACAGGGACAGCGTGCGCCAGGCCAGAACGAGCCCTGCCTGCGCTGCGCCGCTTTCCCCGGACTGCAGCAGTGCATCCGCATGTGCCAGGGCACCTGCGCCCGTCTGCGGCGGAAATCTCGCGAAAAAAGCCAGCCTGTCGGCAACCGATGCATCCGCCATGGCAGCTTCGCTCTTTTCGGCAAGCCACTGCAGGCCCGGCCAATCACCGTTGCGTGCGAGGAAATCCGTCACTGCGGCGGCATCGCCATGGCCCGCGCGCAAGCGGTGCCATTCGATCACGTCGCGCGCGACCTGCCCATCACGTAATGCCGAATCAAGCGCATCCTGCCAGCGCCCGTTGCGCATGGCGTCCATGGCATCAGCCAGCGCCCGGATCTCGACCTGTTGACGCGCCTGCGGCCGCAGGCTGGTGTTGATCTGCGCGCCGATATCCTGAGCCATATCGTGAGCCATATCCTGAGCCAGGGCAGGGAGTGGCGGCGCAAATGCACAGAACGTGAGGAACACAAGGGGAAGTCGCATCATGACTTGCAATTTCTGATCTGAAAAGGAATAGACACCACTCAGACATTAGAGGCCCGGCCCGGCCGATCAACTCACGTTTGGGTCATGGGCGGATCATTGCGGCTCTCGCGCCGTGCAACACGTAAAAAGGAGCGTACCCATGTTCAAAGGATCCATGCCTGCACTGGTCACGCCGTTCAAGAACGGCGAGGTTGATCTGGACACGCTCCGAAAACTCGTGGACTGGCACGTGGACCAGGGCTCGCACGGGCTTGTCCCGGTCGGCACCACCGGTGAAAGCCCGACGCTCAGCCATGCCGAGCATGAGCTGGTCGTCTCCGAGGTGGTCAAGGCCGCTGCAGGCCGCATTCCGGTGATCGCCGGGGCCGGATCGAACAACACGACCGAGGCCATTCGCTTTATGCGCCACGCCAAGGAGGTGGGGGCCGATGCGGCGCTGGTGGTCACGCCGTATTATAACAAGCCGACACAGGCCGGGCTGATCGCGCATTTCACGGCGCTGCATGACGCGGTGGACCTGCCGATCATCATCTACAACATTCCCGGACGGTCGGTCGTGGACATGTCGCCCGCCACGATGGGTCAGCTTGCCAAGCTTAAGAATATCATCGGCGTCAAGGATGCGACCGGCGATCTGGCGCGTGTCTGCGCCCAGCGGATCACCTGTGGCCCCGAGTTTCTGCAGATTTCCGGCGAGGACGGCACCGCGCACGGGTTCAACGCACAGGGGGGTGTGGGCTGCATTTCGGTCACGGCGAACGTGGCGCCGAAACTGTGCAGCAGCCTGCAAGAGGCCTGCCTTGCCGGGAATTACGCCAAGGCGCTGGAGATCCAGGACCGGTTGATGCCGCTGCATCAGGCCATCTTTACCGAGCCGGGCCTCTGCGGCGCGAAATACGCCATGTCGCAGCTGGGCCTGTGCTCGGACGAGGTGCGCCTGCCGCTGACGCCGGTGACGGAACCGACGCGTGCCAAGCTGGACAGCGCTCTGCGTCACGCGGGGCTGATGAACTAGGCCGGCAAAAGTTTTCGAAACTTTTGCAAATGTCTTACAAGACATTTGGCCCGGTCGCGGATGCTGCGCCCGGGCCATTTTCGTTTTACTGGGTGGCTTCTGCCTGAAGCCCCTCGGGCTGACCGACAACCACGAAATGCAGGTCCTCGGGCCGGAACAGGCGCTTGGCGACGCGGTTCATGTCGTCGAGCGTCAGAGCGTTCACAAGGTCATTGCGGTTCACCACGTAATCGGTCGGCAGCCCGTCCATCTGCATCCCCACGAGGATATTGGCGATTGGGCCGTTGCCGTCAAAGCGCAGCGGATAGGCCCCGGTCAGATAGGTCTTGGCCTCATCCAGCTCGGTCTGTGTGATGCCGGTTTCGGCCATATGCGCCCATTGCTCGCGCAACACCTCGATGGCTTGCGCAACCCTGTCATTGGCTGAAGCGACACGGCCAAGATAGAGCTCTGCATGATCCTTGGGCACGAGGTAGGAATAGACGCCATAGGTCAGCCCGCGTTTTTCGCGCAACTCGCGCATCAAACGGCTTTCCAGCCCGCCACCGCCGAAGATTTCGTTCAGCACGTAAGCGGCCAGGAAATCCTCATCGTGCCGCTCAAAACCCGGATGGCCAAACAGCACCACGGATTGCGGCGTGTCAAAGGGCACGACGGTCACGCCGCCGCTCAACTGATACGTCGCGGTTCCGGGCATGGGGGCGCCGGTCGCAGGCAGATCGCCCAAAAGATTGTCCAGAAGCGTGGCGAGTTCATCGGCATTGATATCGCCCACGGCGCTTACATACACGCGGTCGCGCGCAAGAGCGGCCTGATGCGCCGCCACGATGTCATCGCGGGTCAGCGTGGCCACGGTCTCTTCTGTTCCGTCGCGCGACGATCCATAGGGGTGGTCGCCAAAGGCCATGGCATCAAAGGTCTGGCCGACAATGGTGTCGGGGTCGGTCTTGTCGGACGCGATCCCCGACAGAACCTGTTTGCGGACCCGGTCGATGGCCTCTTGGGTGAAACTTGGCTCCACGATGGCACCGCGCAGCAGCGCCATGGCCTGATCCGTGGTGTCGGTCAGGAACTTTGCCGAAATCGACACCGAGTCATCATAGGCCCCGTAATCGAAGGACGCGGCCAATTCATCCGTGGCGCGTGCAAAGGCGCGCGCGTCCATGTCGCCGGTGCCTTCCTCCAGAAGCCCCATCATCAGGTTGGTCGCCCCGCGTTTGCCGGGCGCGTCCAGCGAAGCCCCGCCCTTGAAGCGCAATTCCAGCGCCACAAAGGGGATGGCGGGTTCTTCGACCAGCCAGGCCTTGATGCCGCCGGGCGTGGTGATCTCCTGAATCTCGATCTCGGCCCGCGCGGGCAGGGCGGCGATGACAAAGGCAATCAGGGCAAGGTAGAGCGTTTTCATTGGGTCACCTCAGGCGCGCGTTTGAGCCAGCTTGTCACGCTGGCGTTGCGGTCAAAGACCATCCGGGCGGCTTCCATGATGTCCTCCTCAGACACAGCGGCGAGGATCTCGGGCCAGGCCTGAATATCTTCGATGGTCAGACCGCTGGTCAGCGCGCGACCGTAACGGTTGGCCAGACTATCGACATTGTCGCGTGCATAGATACGGCTGGCTTCGAGTTTGCGTTTGATGGTGTTGAGGTCGTCCGCGTTCACACCGGTTTCCATGAATTCTGCCACCGCGGCGTCCATTGCCTCTTCGGCCTCTTCCAGCGACACGCCGGGCGCGGGGACCACGATCAGCGAGAAGGTCGTGTCATCCAGCGACACGCCGCGATAGGAGGCCCCGGCGTAGATCGACACCTTCTGCTCGAATTGCAGCTTTTCGTTCAGCACCGAAGTCTGCCCGCCGCCCAGCACCTCTGCCAGAAGCGACAGCGCTGCGGCGGTTTCCTGTGCGCCGGGGTCGCGTTCGGGCGCGAGGTAGGAGCGGATCACGTAAGGTTGTGATACGCGCGGGTCCTCGAACACCATGCGGCGCGGTGAGGTATGCGGCGGCTCTTGCGGACGATTGCGCGGCTTCAGGTCCGGATTCGGCGGCAACGGGCCGTAATGCTCGCGCGCCAGTGCCATGACCTCGTCGGGGTCGACATCGCCCGCGACGACGAGCACGGCGTTATTGGGCGCGTAATAGGTCTGGTAGTAATCCAGCGCCGCCTCAAGCCCCAGACCTTCCATCTCGTGCCGCCAGCCGATGATCGGCACGCCGTAGCGATGGTTGAGATACTGTGCTGCGCGCATCTGTTCGCGCATCAGAGCGCCGGGGTCGTTCTCGGTGCGCTGGTTACGCTCTTCGATGATCACCTCGCGTTCGATGCGGATTTCTTCCTCGCCCAGTTGCAGATTGACCATCCGGTCGGCTTCCATCTGCATCATGAGCTCCAGCCTGTCGGCGGCGACGCGCTGGAAATAGGCGGTCTGATCATAGCTGGTGAACGCATTGTCGGTGCCGCCATTCGCCGCCACCACGCGGGACAATTCTCCCGGCTCCATGTTCGTGGTGCCCTGAAACAGCAGGTGTTCCAGAAAATGCGCCACGCCCGAGACGCCGGGTTTCTCATCGGCGCTGCCCGCCTTGTACCAGACCATGTGCACGGCAACCGGGGCGCGGTGGTCCTCGATCACGACGACCTGCATGCCGTTGTCGAGCATCCCGGTCGTCACCTCGTCACGCAGCACGTCAAGCGCATGGGCCACGGGGGCAAGAGTGGCCAGCAAAAAGCCTCCCGCACACAGGGCCGATTGAAGCTTTCTCATTGGATGGAAAGGCATGCATGTCTCCTGAAATCTATGGACATAACAATGTCCGTGCCCCCCGTAATATCAAGGGGCAGTTGCGTGACAGTTGCGTGAGTTGAATGAAAGTGACGTTTATTCGTCGTAGCCCGGCGGGGATGCCGCGGGTGTGCGCACCCCGGCCTTACGCCAGATGCGCAGCACGTAATACGGGTCAATCGCCATGCGGCGATAGGCGTCGTAATAGTTGTCCTTGCGCTGGATCGACCAGGTGAACAGCGATTTGCGCTTGCGGAATTCAAGATCTTCCGCGGCCAGCGACTGACGGATATTGCCCTGACGACCAAAGCGCGAGGCATGATTGACCAGTGCGCCATCGCTGCGCGACACACCTTCAGAGCGCGGTTCGACGCGATTGCCATCACCACCCAGAGCCGCCACGGCATCGGCCTCGGGCGTTTGGTCGGTGCGGTTCTTGCCGCCCGGGGTGGGCGCGGGCAGCTGAGCCAGATTCTCGGGCCTCTCAAGCGGTTTGGGCGGCACGATAGAGAATTCTTCGGGGCCGTCATCGTTGATGCGCAACTCGTGCAGCGTGATGTCACGATTCCCACAAGCAGCCAGACCCACCAACAGGGCCACGGCGATCCCGAATTTTGCAGTTTGCATCACCATCATGCGACGGACTCCACCTCAACTTGGCCCAGACTTAACGGATTGCGCGGGCAAGGTCACGAGCCGTTTTTGCCTTTTGGCGCAGTGTTGCTGCCCCCGGAAAACAGCACAAGCCCGAAGGCCCCTACAAAGATCGCAATATCGGCGACATTGAAGGCATAGGGGTTTTCGATCCCGCAACAGGACATGTTCAGGAAATCGGCGACCGCGCCATAAACGAAACGGTCCACCACATTGCCCAGGGCACCCCCAACAAGGATCCCGGCGGAGATCTTGCCGATGCGCCCGGGCGGTTCGCGCCAGACCCAGACCAGCACAAAGACGACGATGATCAGCGCAATGGCGATCAGCACCCAGCGCATGGCCTCGGCATGTCCGGAGAAAAGCCCGAAATTGATGCCCGTGTTCCACGCCATGCGCAGGTTAAGAAGCGGCGGCAGAACGTCGATCTCGCCCAGAACCCGCAGGTTCATGGCATGCACGACGATGTATTTGGTCACCTGGTCCAGCAGGAAAATCCACAAACCTGCCCAAAACACCGTTCGCATGCCGCTCTCCTTGTCCGGCGCGAGGTTGCTCGCGCCGGTTATTATCCCTCGGCGCTTAGTGCCGGAAATGCCGCATCCCTGTAAAGACCATGGCAAGCCCGGCCTCGTCGGCGGCTGCGATCACCTCGTCATCGCGCATCGAGCCGCCCGGCTGGATGACACAGGTCGCACCGGCGGCCGCGGCTTCCATCAGCCCGTCAGGGAAGGGGAAAAACGCATCTGACGCCACGGCGGACCCGATGGTCAGCGGTGCGGGCAGACCCAGCGCCTCGGCCATGCGTTCGGCCTTTTTCGCCGCGATCAGCGCCGAATCGACACGGCTCATCTGACCGGCGCCGACACCCACGGTGGCGCCATCCTTGACGTAGACGATGGCGTTGGATTTGACGTGTTTGGCCACTTTCCAGGCAAAGAGCAGATCGCGCAGTTGCGCATCCGTGGGCGCAACCTTGGTCACGACCTTGAGGTCATCAAGCCCGATATACCCCACATCCTTGTCCTGAACGAGGAAACCGCCCGCAACCTGGCGCAGCGTCTGGCCGCCCGCACGCACATCGGGCAGGCCGCCGGTGGTCAGCAGGCGCAGGTTCTTCTTGGCGGCAAAGACCTCTTTGGCCTCGTCCGTCGCCTCGGGGGCGATCACGACTTCGGTAAAGATGCCTGCCATCTCGCGCGCGGTGTCACCGTCCAGCGTTCCGTTCAGCGCCACAATGCCGCCAAAGGCCGATGTGCGGTCACAATCAAATGCCGCCTTGTAGGCCTCCAGCATCGTCGCGCCACGGGCCACGCCGCAGGGATTGGCGTGTTTGATGATCGCCACGGCGGGGCTGTCGGCGGGATCAAATTCGGCCACCAGCTCGAACGCCGCGTCGGTGTCGTTGATATTGTTGTAGCTTAGCTCCTTGCCCTGATGCTGCGTCGCGGTGGCCACGCCGGGGCGGTTGGAACCATCGACATAGAACGCTGCTTTCTGATGCGGGTTTTCGCCATAGCGCAGGGATTGACGGACCTGACCGGCGATGGCGCGGCGGCGCGGGGTTTGCTCGCCGATCGCACCGGCCATCCAGCCTGAGACAGCCGCGTCATAGGCCCCGGTGCGGGCATAGGCGATCTGCGCCAACCGCTGACGAAAGGCGAAGGAAGTGGCCCCGCCATTGGCGTTCAGTTCCATGAGCAGGGCATCGTAGTCCTCGACGTCAACAACGGTCGTCACAAACCCATGGTTCTTGGCCGCCGCGCGGATCATCGCCGGGCCGCCAATGTCGATATTCTCGATCATCTCTTCGTACCCGGCACCACGGGCCAATGCCGCTTCGAACGGGTAGAGATTGACGACGAGCAGGTCGATCCCGCCGATGCCGTGTTCGTCCATTGCGGCCACGTGTTCGTCATTGTCGCGCAGCGCCAGAAGCCCGCCATGCACCATCGGGTGCAGCGTCTTGACCCGGCCATCCATCATTTCGGGAAAGCCGGTCACATCGGCCACGTCACGCACGGGCAGGCCCGCATCGCGGATTGCCTTGGCCGAGCCACCGGTGGACAGCAATTCAACACCGCGCTCATCCAGCGCGCTGGCAAGGTCAATCAGACCGGTCTTGTCGGAAACGGAAAGGAGCGCGCGCCGCACAGGCACGAGGCGGGTATCATCTGTCATGTCAGTCGGGGTCCCGAGGTCAGCTGTCAAAGTCGTAGTCGTCGTCCCGGTAGAGGTCCCTGACCGCAATCGCAGTTTCCTGCGCCTTGGATAGTGACCACCGGATGCGCGTCGCATACTCCATTGCCCGGTGAGTTAAAACGATCTGTTTCGTCGCGCGTGGTCTCAGCCGCCCGGATTCCAGATAAACCGAAGGTTCGAGCGACATTTCCGCCTCACCTTCGTGCCGGAAGACCCAGATTTCCCCGGATCGCAGAGCCAGTGATACCGCTGTGCCGCCCAGATCAATCTCGCAATCCACATCAGGGTGCAGGTGGAAGCGGATGTGAAACGGGACACCAGCAAGGCGCACCGCATCCATGGCCTTGTCAAATCGGCGCTTCTCCGTCGCTTTGAGAGCCAGCAGCATGTCCTCTCCCACCAATGCGCGGCCATCGAATGTCAGTTCCAGAATGCGCGCATGGGTCAGGCCATGGGTGCTGAGATAGCCATCATGCCCGCCCTCGAACAGCAGGCCGTCATTTGCATGGCTGATCTGGACCGGCACGTCCTGCGGCGCGTCTTCGAGCATTTCGCGCCGCGCCCCACCGATCAGCCCTTCTTTGCCCAGCCGTGCGCTGGAATAGCCCTCAAGCGCCAGCGTGGAATGCGACGGCGTCGCGCGTCCGGCCCGCCGCCAGTCTTCGCCAAAGGCCGCGCCGGAGCCGCAATTCACGATCAGCGGGCGTCTGCCCGAGGTCAGCTCAAACGCCAGTGTCGAGGCATGCGCGTTGAACGACGCCATGCCGCGCGGCGGCGCGCTGGCATCCACGATGACTGATGTGCGCCCCGCCGAAAGGCGCGCAAACCCCATGGCCAGCCCATCGGCCTGATTGCGGACACCCGATGCGGCCAGCGCCTGATCCAGCCGCCCGTCAAGCCCCCGCCCGCCACCGTGAAACCGTGCCAGCCCGCCATCCGCGTGGCGCAGCGCGCGCAAGGTGGGGGCAATCCGCTCGATGGCCTGCTGGTGGAGATCGTCCACGCTGTTTTTCGTTTCCTCCAGCGCGGCGGCCGCCCAGGTCAAAAGTGTGAAAACCTCCAGCAACTCTTCGGGGTTTCGCGTCGGAATGCCGCCCTGCTCATCGATCTGGCGGGCGCATTCGCGGGCCAGCGCGCTTTTGGCGGGTCCGACGAACTGTTCCATCCCGCTGAGCGAGATCCCGGCATAGAGCAGGCCGGTCAGTGCCTCAAAACGGGGCAGTCCCGGCGCAGCCTTGGGCCAGCGGCGACCAAGAAACAGGGTTTGGTGCGCGAGGGACTTGTAGAACGCCTCGGATTCGGCGGCTTCCCGCCCCATCAACAGAAACAGCGCGTGATGTGTCCATCGGATCAATCGCCGCCCGGCCAGATCCGGGGTCCAACCTGGGCCGCTGCCATTGTCATAGCGCTCGATCCAGCCCCAAAGCCATTTCTGCGCCACCGCGCGCGCATTGGCATCGCCGACTGCCGCAAGATCGTCGAGCCAGCCAAAACCGTGGATCTGTTCGACAAAGGCCGCATCGGGCGCGGGCAAGTCCCAGATCATGGCATCGTTCGCCTCGATCAGGTGACCGGCAAACATGAGGTTGCCCGCAATAAGCTGTCGGCCCCGGTTGAAGGATCCGATAGTGCGCGGTTCGGGTTGCGAGACGAAGCCGGTAGCGGCGCGCGCGCGTGACGTCAGCCGCGCGTGAACACGGTGCATCAGGCGCGTATACCGCGCTGACCAGCTTTCGTTTCCGGACATCTGCTCTGCCTCATCCGCACTTTGGTGCGTTTCTTGAGGCGATCTTACCCTTTGCCAAGCCCAAAGTCACCTTTGAAACGCTTTGTGCAGGGGGATGGCGATGAGCGGCTCAGCCCTTTTGCAGGCAGCACATGTAAAACCCGTCCATACCGCCGCGATCGGCCCAGAAATCGGGGCGCAGGCGCAGCCCTCCCTCGTCGCTGTGCCAGACCGGCTCGACACCGGGCAATGCGAACGCGTCAGGCAGGGCGCGCAAATCGGAATGGCGGGCCAGCGCTTCTTCGATCTGGCATTCGCCTTCATCGGGGATCAGCGAACAGGTGCAGTAGATCAACCGCCCGCCGGGTTTCAGCAGGCTCAGCGCGTGATCGAGCATCGCCGATTGCAGGCCGATCAATTCGCCGATTTCAGCCCCGTCACGGGCAAGCGGCAGGTCGGGATGCCTGCGGATTGTGCCGGTGGCCGAACAAGGCGCGTCAAGCACGATGGCGTCAAACGGCCCGCCCGTATAGGTCAGCGCATCCTCGGCGACGATTTCGGCGTTCAACCCTGTGCGGGTGAGATTCTCGCGGAGCCTTTCAAGCCGGGATGCCGACAGGTCGAGCGCGGTAACATTCGCCCCGGCCGCAGCCAGTTGCAGCGTCTTGCCCCCCGGCGCGGCGCACATGTCCAGCACGTTCAGGCCCGCGACGTCACCCAGCCCGCGCACCGGCAGGGCCGCGGCTGCATCCTGTACCCACCATGCGCCGTCTTCATACCCGGCAAGCGCGCTGACCTGCCCGGCGTTACTCAGCCGCACGGAGCCGGTGGGCAACAGCGTGCCATCCAGTTTTTCGACCCATGGCGCCGCATCCGCCCTGACGGTCAGATCAACCGGCGCCCCGGCGAAATGCGCCGCTTCGATGGCCCCCAGAACATCCGCGCCATACGCGTCCCGCAGCGGTCCGCGCAGCCATTTCGGCAGGTGCGGCACGCGCAGTTCGCTCCATTTGGCGGGCCCTTCGCGCGACACCTTGCGCAGGACCGCGTTCACGAGGCCTGCGAAATGCCGCGTGCGTTTTCCGCGTTGCACGGTGTTGACGGCCTCGTTCACCACGCCATGCGCGTCGCCCCCCATGCATAGCTCCACCGTCGCCAGCCGCAGAAGGTTGTGCACCGCGGGCGGCGGCATCTTGCGCAGGAAGGGTTTGAGTACACGGTCGGCGCGTTCCAGCCCGCGCAGCGTGTCGGTTGCCAGGCGCTGGGCGCGGGCGCGGTCGGGCGGGGGCAGGCGCAGATGCCGCTTGTCGCCCAGCAATTCGGACAACAGCCGCTGTTCCTCGAGAACCTGTCCCAGCAGCCAAAGCGCCCCGTCGCGGGCGGTGGGAGTATCTGTCATGCCTGTCACCTGCGCCAACGGGCCCGCTTGCCGGGACCCGAATTGGGCGTATATCAAGGCCATGACAAAGAGGAAAGCATCATGACCGACGCGTCAGCCCCACAAGCCACGCCAACGCCCGAGACGGAAGAAGAACGCCGTGCCAGGCTGCCCGAGGTGGCGCGCCGCGCACTGGAAGAGGCGGACGCGCGCCGCGCTGCGGCGGCTGGTGATCCGGACCTGCCGCCGGAACTGGGAGGGCGCGACGGGCCGGAGCCGGTGCGTTACGGCGATTGGGAAAAGAAGGGGTTGGCGATCGATTTTTGATGGCCAAACGGGCGTGCGTCAGCGCCTGTAACTTGCGTTTCAGATCGTGTTTCAGTCGCCGGTCAACGCTCCGCCTGCAATTCGGGGCGTTCCCCGCCATCTTTCGCACATCCAAGGCACGAAAAGGCCGAATAGCTTTACCTTGGCGTGGCAGGGACCTTTCTCATTGCATATGTCACGGGCGCCGGCTGCGCCCCGTGACACTGTTGACGCCACGCTGTTCCTCGCATCTGATGCAAGCGGGATGATGACAGGACAGGCGCTGTTCCAGGACGGCGGTGTTGAAGTGACTGGGTAGAGGCATGAACACGGCTTGGATCGCAGTAGATTGGGGCACGTCGAAACTGCGCGCCTGGGTCATGGGGACAGATGGGCGTGAAATCGCGGCGCTGTCCTCGGATCAGGGTATGGGGCAACTGGCCCCCGAGGTGTTTGAACCGACACTCGTGGAGTTGCTTGCTCCGTATCTCAGCGCGGATAAACGCGCGCCCGTTATCGCCTGCGGCATGGTGGGTGCGCGTCAGGGCTGGGCCGAAGCGCCCTATGCGGCGGTGCCCTGTGCCCCGCCGGGTCTGTCCGAAGCCGTCCGTCCATCCACATCAGACTCAAGTCTTGCCGTGCATATCCTGCCGGGCGTCAAACAGGCCGATCCGCCGGATGTGATGCGCGGTGAGGAAACCCAGATCGCCGGTTTCCTGGCTCAGCAACCCGATTTCGACGGCATCCTGTGCCTGCCCGGGACGCACACGAAATGGGTGCAGATCAGCGCCGGTGAAATCGTCAGTTTTCGCACGGTGATGACCGGAGAGCTTTTTGCGCTCCTGTCTCAAAAGTCTGTCTTGCGCCATTCTGTCAGCGGCGAGGGCTGGGACGACAGCGCGTTTGAGGCGGCGATCAATGATGCCATGACATCGCCGCAGCATTTGACTGCGCGGCTCTTTGCGTTGCGGGCGGGCGCGCTCTTGGACGGGCTGTCACCGGATACCGCGCGGGCGCGCCTGTCCGGTTATTTGCTGGGTCTGGAACTGGCCGGAACGCGCCCTTACTGGCTTGGCCAACAGGTGGCGATCATTGGGGCTGGTGGGCTTGCCCAACGATATGAAGCTGCGTTGACCATCGTGGGGGCCATGGTGCAGGTCACGGATGGCGCGGGGCTGACCCTTGCGGGATTGACCCGCGCCTATGCTGAATTGCAAGGACAGGACAGATGAGCCGGGAAATCATTGCCATTTTGCGGGGTGTAACACCGGATGAGGTGACAGAAATCGGAGCAGCCCTGATCGAGGCAGGCATCGACCGGATCGAGGTGCCGCTGAACTCACCACGCCCGCTGGAGTCGATTGGCCACCTCGCAGAGGCCTTTGGCGGCAATGCCATGATTGGTGCGGGTACGGTACTCAGCCTTGATCAAGTACAAGCGGTGGCGAGTGTTGGAGGCCGCATGATCGTATCGCCGGACTGCAATCCGGCTGTGATCGACGCCACCAAAGAATTGGGCCTGCTGTCTTATCCCGGCGTCGCAACGCCCAGTGAATGTTTCACGGCCCTGCGTCACGGGGCGGATGGGCTGAAGCTGTTCCCTTCATTCCTGATCGGACCTGAAGGGGTGAGGGCCATTGCGGCGGTATTGCCGCCCGGGACCCGGACTTATGCTGTGGGCGGCGTCGGACCCGAAAATTTTGCCGAATGGGCGGCAGCGGGCGTGACCGGTTTCGGCATCGGAACCAGCCTTTTTAAACCGGGCCTGTCCGCAAAGGACGTGCAAGCCCGGGCGGGCGTGATCGTGGCTGCCTATGATACGGCGATGACAGGATAAGACACCTTTCGAGCTGCCGCGCTAATCGGCGAGCCCCAGCACGTCGATCATGTCATATTCGCCGGGGCCCTGATCCAGCCCCCAAAGCGCAGCCTTGAGCGCGCCGCGG
Source organism: Primorskyibacter aestuariivivens (assembly GCF_028023675.1). Taxonomy (GTDB): domain Bacteria; phylum Pseudomonadota; class Alphaproteobacteria; order Rhodobacterales; family Rhodobacteraceae; genus Marinovum; species Marinovum aestuariivivens. The sequence goes on from NZ_JAQIOZ010000012.1 coordinate 32,015, forward strand.
GCAAAGACCGAGCGGTCGCTGGCCACATGGCGCAGGGTGATGCGCTCGCCCGTGGCGGCAAACATCACGTCATGTTCGCCCACGATGTCGCCGCCGCGAATGACGGAAAAGCCGATATCGCCGCGTTTGCGAGCGCCTGTGATGCCGTCGCGCGCGCGGTCCTCGACCGCCTGCAGCGACACGCCGCGCCCTTTGGCCGCCGCTTCGCCCAGCATCAGCGCCGTGCCAGACGGCGCGTCAACCTTGCGGTTGTGATGCGCCTCGATCACCTCGATGTCGTAATCGTCATCCAGCGCCTTTGCGACTTTCTCGACCAGCCGGGTCAACAGGTTCACGCCCAGCGACATGTTGCCGGCCCGGACCACGACCGCATGGCGCGCCGCGGCCTGGATCTTGGCAAGGTGCTGTTCTTCCATGCCGGTGGTGCCGATCACATGCACCATGCGCGCCTGTGCCGCCAGATGGGCGAAACCCACCGTAGCCTCCGGAGCAGTAAAGTCGATCACCACCTGCGCATTGGCAAAGACCTCCAACGGATCGTCGCTGACCGTCACGCCAAGCGCCGCACCGCCCATACATTCGCCCACATCACGACCGACCCAGTTATGACCTTCGCGCTCGATCGCGCCGACAAGCTGCACCTTGTCATGCTCAAGAACCGTGCGGATCAGCATTTGGCCCATGCGGCCCGAGGCGCCGGTGATCACGATACCGGGAAGAGGTGCGCTCATTTTCTTGTCTCCTTTGACCCTGGTCCTCCAATAACCCGGCGCGCGCCGCTTGGCAAAGCCCGTCATAGGGCTTAAGTCGCCACCATGGCCAAGAACAGATTCCATGACGGCGACGGCCCGTCCCAACGCCAGCTGCGCGTCGGAGAGTTGATCCGCCGCACCCTGAGCGACGTGTTGATGCGCGGTGATATCCACGATCCTGACCTCAACCGCATGTCCATCACCGTGGGAGAGGTGCGCACTTCCCCCGACCTCAAGGTGGCAACGGTCTATGTCTGTCCGCTGGGCGGGCAGGGGCAGGACGAGGTGATCGGGCTTCTGGCGCGCAACAAATCCGAACTCCGCCGCGCCGTCAGCAAGCAATTGACGCTGAAATTCGCGCCCGATCTGAGGTTCCGCATCGACGAGACTTTCGACCGGATGGACGAAACGCGGCGCATGTTCGCGCAGGAGACCGTGCGGCGCGACGTGGAAGAGTGATGCGCATCCTGCTTGCCGCGCTGTTGCTGACCCTTGCCGCGGCGCGGGCAGAGGCGGTGGAATGTCGCGACATCACCTATCAGGGCAACCGTTACGCCATTTGCGAAGTCGCTCCCGCCGAGGAGACCCTGCGCCTCTTCCGCGCAGCGCCGGATGGCACGCCCTATGGGCATTTCTCGATTCTGGACGAGGCATTGCGCGCCAGAGGTGAGGCATTGGCCTTTGCCACCAATGGCGGCATGTATCACGAAAACCGCAGCCCCGTGGGCCACTATATCGAAGACGGCGCCGAACAGATGCGGGTTATCGCCAGCGACGGGCCGGGCAATTTCGGGCTCTTGCCGAACGGGGTGTTCTGTATCGGCGAAGGATGGGCGCAGGTGTATGAGACGGGCGTTTACCTGTCCCAGAACCCGGCCTGCCGATATGCCACGCAATCCGGGCCCATGCTGGTCATTGCCGGAGAGTTGCATCCCGATTTCCTGCCCGACAGTACGTCGCGCTATATCCGCAATGGTGTCGGGGCCAGCGCCGATGGCAGCCGTGTTGTCTTTGCCATCTCCAACAACACCGTGACCTTTCACGAATTCGGCTCGCTTTTCCGCGACGCGCTGAACCTGCCGAATGCGCTGTTTCTGGATGGAAATGTCTCGCGGTTATATGCGCCCGGGATTGGCCGGGACGATCTGGGGTTTCCCATGGGACCGATTGTTGCGGTGACGGTGCCGCGCGCGAATTGACAGCGCCGCAGGCTTTGGGTAGGTCGCCGCTCTCTGGATACATCGAGGATTGGCATGGGACGCAGACGCAAGGGGCGTGACATTTCCGGGTGGCTTGTGATGGACAAGCCTGCGGGCCTGACCTCGACCGCCGTGGTGAACAAGGTGCGCTGGGCCTTTGACGCAAAGAAAGCGGGCCATGCTGGCACTCTGGACCCCGATGCGACCGGGCTTCTGGCCGTGGCGCTGGGCGAGGCGACCAAGACGGTGCCCTATGTGACCGACGCGCTCAAAGCCTATGAGTTTACCGTGCGCTGGGGGCAGGCGACAAATACCGACGATGCCGAGGGTGAGGTGATTGCCACGCGCGACACGCGCCCGTCCGAGGACGAGATCAAAGCCGCGCTGGGCCAGTTCGTCGGCGATATTCAACAGGTTCCGCCCAAGTTCTCGGCGGTCAAGATCGACGGTGAGCGCGCCTATAAATTGGCCCGCGATGGCGAAGATGTAGAGATTGAACCGCGCCCGCTCTGGGTCGAGGAATTGCTGCTGATTGATGTGCCGGATATCGATCATGCCGTTTTTGAGATGACCTGTGGCAAGGGCGGGTATGTCCGGTCCATCGCGCGTGATCTTGGAGAGGCGTTGGGCTGTCTTGGCCACGTGGTTACGTTGCGCCGCCTGTGGTCCGGGCCGTTTGATCTGGAAGGTGCGGTCACGCTGGACCAGGTCGAGGCGCTGGCCAAATCGCCCGAGATCGACGCGCTGCTGCGCCCCTTGGAAGAGGGGTTGCAGGATCTGCCGGAACTGCGCTGCTCGGAGATTGCGGCCACCCGTTTGCGCAATGGCAACGCGGCAGAGGTCATCGGCAGCGACGTGGAATTCGGCGACACGGCCTGGGTCAGCCACAATGGCGTGCCGGTGGCGGTGGGGGAGTATCGTGGCGGGACGCTTCAGCCCTCGCGCGTTTTCGTGCTGTCCTGAGCGATGCTTGACGTCCGTTCGCATGATGATGGGGATTGCCGGTCCGAAGCCGTGTTTTCCGAGTGCGGGACCTATCGCTACCGGCTGACCCGTACATGGGACGCCAACCGTGGACGTCTGCTCTATATCATGCTCAACCCGTCCAAGGCGTGCGAAAGGAAAAACGACCCGACCATCGCGCGCTGCCAGAAACGTGCTGAACTTTTGGGCTATGGCGGGTTGGATGTGGTGAACCTGTTTGCCTTTCGCGCGACAGATCCTGCGGACCTGCGTGCCGCCGTTGAGCCCGTCGGGCCGGAGAATGATGCGACGCTCATTCAAGCTTGCGGCGAGGCGGATTGCATACTTGCCGCATGGGGAGTGCATGGTCGCCATCAGGGGCGCGACCAAACGGTGATGTCTTTGCTGAATGGCGCAGGCCATTCATTGCATGTTCTGGGCCTGACCCGGCACGGCCTTCCCCGGCATCCGCTTTACGTGTCCTATGCCAATCGGCCGGAGCCGTGGTCACCAAGCGCGTTAACCAATTGATCAGAAAGGATTTGCGTCGACGCGGCGATGCGCGCACCTTCAGGGTGGGTAAAAGGGTGTGAGATATGTTGTTGCTTGCTGGCTTGGTTGGATTGGCTGCCGTTGGCTCGGTCATGTGGATCGGGGATTTTGGGGATGCCCAGGATGAGAGCGGAGAGGGGAATGACCGCTTGGACGAAGAGACGGCTGTCGAGGGCATGATCGAACCCGATGCCGATCCCGGTGATGCTTACCCCGATCCTGATACGCCCGCGGATATGGTGCAGCCCGGTTCGGTCTCCGTGTCCGGAGACGAAGTGACTGGCAGCGATGGGAACGACACGCTGGCTGGAACCGATGCGGACAGTACAATTCGGGGTGGTGCAGGAAGCGACGCGATTGATGGGGCCGGCGGGGCGGACGATCTGTCCGGCGAGGATGGTGAGGACTGGATCTGGGCCGGAGACGGTGATGATCAGGTCTCCGGCGGAAACGATGACGACACGCTGCATGGCGAGGACGGCAACGACACGCTGAGCGGCGATGATGGCGACGACGAACTTTGGGGCCATGTTGGCAATGACCTGGTGATGGGCGGCGCGGGTGATGATGTCCTGCAGGACGGCACGGGGGCGGATACGCTTTGCGGGCAGGACGGGAATGACGGTGTCCTGGGCGGTCACGATGACGACCTGTTGCAGGGCGGTATGGGCGCCGATTCGCTGTTTGGCGGTAGCGGTAATGACCTGTTGGATGGCACGGAACGAAATGCCCATGGGGTGGACGCGGACGAAGCGGATTACCTGAACGGCAATGACGGCGATGACACGATCCTTGCCGGGAACGGCGATATCGTGACCGGCGGACAGGGCGCGGATCAGATCGTCCTTTATGGCAATGGCGCGGAAACGGTGAGTTTGATCGATTTCACCGGCGGTGAAGATGAATTGCTGGTGGTGTTCGACAGCGTTCCGGCAAATGCGAATATCGCTTTGGTGCCTGATGAAAATGACCCTGACCTCACGCATATGGAAGTCGATGGTGAACGGGTTGCATCGATCCGGGGTGCCGATGATCTGAGCGAGGCGGATATTTCCCTCATCTCGGCGGCTGAGGCGGCAGTTTGGGAAGACGCCTTTCCACCAGCCGCGTGAACCGGCGCAGACAGGTCTTTTCTTTTTCAGGATTCTCTTCTATACGCGCGCATCCGTTGCGAGTGACATTGCAATGGGTTTTCTCCACGGGCCTTGCTGGACGACATCCCGGCTTGCGCCATAACCCTTAATCCGAAAGGAGACCCCGATGTCGATCACTGCAGAAGAAAAAGCCCGCGTGATGAAAGAATTTGCGACCAAGGACGGCGACACCGGTTCGCCGGAAGTCCAGGTTGCAATCCTGACCTCCCGCATTTCCACGCTGACCGAGCACTTCAAGACCCACAAAAAGGACAACCACTCCCGTCGTGGCCTCCTGAAGCTTGTCGCGCAGCGCCGGAAACTTCTGGACTATCTCAAGGCAAAAGAAGAGGCTCGTTACCAGGACCTCATCAAACGCCTCGGTATCCGCCGCTAAAGGTTTTGCGGTCCGTCTGGATCGGCAACGCCCGCTCCTCAGGGAGCGGGCGTTTTTTGTTTTCAGGCATTGAATCTGCAACCGCCATTTGTGACTGGAAATGGCTTGCCCGTGGCGATGGCGCTCTGGATTTGGAACGCGTTTGCAGTATCGGCCAGCGTGGGCAATGCGTCCCCGGGGGAATAGCTTTGACTTTCCGGGTTCAGGGCGCGACGAGTTGGGTACGCCTGTTTGAAACCGCCCCGGACGCGACCATGAAACCCAAATTGCTGACAACGTTGCCAGGATATAACCGGACACAATTCATCGCCGATGCATTGGCGGGGACAACGGTTGCCATGGTGGCGCTGCCGCTCAGCCTCGCGATCGCGATTGCGTCGGGGGCCGATCCGGCAACCGGTCTTGTCACGGCGATTGTCGCCGGGTTCCTGATTTCGGCGCTGGGTGGAAGCCGGGTTCAGATTGGCGGGCCGACAGGGGCATTCATCGTCGTCGTTGCCGGCGTTATTGCGGCGCACGGTTTCGATGGGTTGGTTCTGGCGACATTCATGGCAGGCTTGATGCTGATGCTGGCGGGGTTTTTGCGTGCCGGAAGCCTGATTGAATATGTACCCGAGCCAGTCATCAATGGGTTCACAATCGGCATCGCATTGATCATTGCCGCCAGCCAGGTCAAGGACCTGTTCGGACTGAGCATCGCTGCGTTACCTTCCGAATTCCTGCCCAAACTGGACGCCCTGTGGCAAGCGCGTGCATCGGTCAACGGGGCCGGTCTTGTTATCGGGTTGGGGACGATGGTGCTGATTGTCGTCCTGCGGCGGCTTTTCCCAAGGTTCCCCGGGCTGATCGTGGCGGTTGGCATGACCTCGCTGATCGCGGCGATTGCCGACCTTCAGGTTGACACGATCCACAGCCGTTTCGGCGCGTTGCCCGACCGGCTTCCGTTGCCGCGGTTGCCCGAATTCAGCGGCGCGCGGATCGTCGAGCTTCTGCCGTCGGCCTTGGTCATCGCCTTTCTGGCCGGGATCGAGTCCCTGTTGTCGGCACTGGTCGCCGACCGGATGTTCGGGGGACGGCACCGGCCGAATGCCGAAATGCTGGCCCAAGGCGCGGCCAATATCGGGTCATCGTTGTTCATGGGTTTGCCCGCAACGGGTGCAATTGCACGCACGGCAACCAATGTGCGGGCCGGTGGCAGGACGCCAGTGGCCGGGATCGTCCACGCGTTGGTGATCCTCGCGGTGATGTTGCTGGCGGCTCCACTGGCCGGATACCTCGCGATGCCCGCGCTGGCCGGTCTTCTGATCCTGACGGCATGGAACATGAGCGAGCCGGACAAATGGCGGCTCTATCTCGCGGGGCGACGGTCAGACGTGGTCCTGTTGTGCCTGACCATGGGGTTGACGGTGTTGGTCGATCTCACGGTTGCCATTTCGGTGGGCGTTGCGGTCGGGTTGGCGCTGCGCTTGCGCAGGAGAAACGTTCCGCCGCCGGATTGGCATGCGCCGGACAGGTGAAAGCGCGTAGAACTCCATCCTTTCCAAACCGTTCAAAAACCTGTATGGCCCCCGCATCTGAGACGTGACGCTCTGACCCCGGCGCATGGATACGATGGAGGGGTCGGCGGCAATGGGGCCGCCAATCAATCGGGGACCCGGGATACGCCTGGGAGCGCCCCATACAGGATACGCAAATGTTCAACATTTCGAAGAAAAGCATGCAGTGGGGCGAGGAGACGCTCACACTGGAAACGGGCAAGGTTGCCCGTCAGGCGGATGGCTCGGTCATCGCCACCCTTGGTGAAACCAGCGTTATGGCCAACGTGACTTTTGCCAAGCAACCCAAGCCGGGTCAGGACTTCTTTCCCCTGACCGTCCACTATCAGGAAAAATACTATGCCGCCGGTAAGGTTCCGGGTGGCTTCTTCAAGCGCGAGGCGCGCCCGACCGAGAAAGAAACGCTGACCGCGCGTCTGATCGACCGTCCGATCCGCCCGCTTTTCGTGCCGGGCTTCAAGCATGAAGTGCTGGTGATGTGCACCGTGCTCAGCCACGATCTGGTCAATGATCCCGACATCGTCGCGATGATCGCCGCCTCCGCCGCGCTGACCATTTCCGGCGCGCCCTTCATGGGTCCGATCGCGGGCTGCCGTGTGGGTTACGTCGATGGCGAATACATCCTCAACCCCGAGGTCGAGGATATGCAGGACCTGCGCCTCAACCCCGAGCAGCGTCTGGACCTCGTTGTCGCGGGCACCAAAGACGCCGTGATGATGGTGGAATCGGAAGCCTACGAGCTGACCGAAGAGGAAATGCTGGGTGCCGTGACCTTTGCTCATGAGCAGATCCAGCCGGTGATCGACCTGATCATTTCGCTGGCCGAAGAAGCGGCGAAAGAACCGTTCGACTTCCAGCCGCCGGAGTACTCGGAGCTCTATGAGGCTGTCAAAGCCGCGGGCGAAGAGCAGATGCGCGCCGCTTACGCGATCCTCGACAAGCAGGAACGCACCGCTGCCGTTGGCGCCGCCAAAGAGGCGATCATCGCTGCCCTGACCGAGGAACAGCAGGAAGATGCCAACCTTGGCTCCGCACTGAAAAAGCTCGAATCCACTGTCCTGCGCGGTTCGGTCGTGAAAGAAGGCAAGCGGATCGACGGCCGTGCATTGGATCAGGTGCGCCAGATCGTTTGCGAAACCGGCCTGCTGCCCCGGACCCATGGTTCGGCGCTCTTCACCCGGGGCGAAACCCAGGGTCTGGTCGTGACTACGCTGGGCACCGGTGACGATGAACAATTCATCGACGCGCTGCATGGGAATTTCAAATCCAACTTCCTGCTGCACTATAACTTCCCGCCCTACTCGGTCGGCGAAGCGGGTCGCGTGGGCCCTCCGGGCCGCCGCGAGATTGGTCACGGCAAACTGGCATGGCGCGCGCTGCAAGCCGTTCTGCCTGCCCCGACCGATTTCCCCTACACCGTGCGCATCGTGTCCGAGATCACCGAATCCAACGGCTCGTCCTCGATGGCGTCGGTCTGTGGTGGGTCGTTGTCAATGATGGACGCTGGCGTTCCGCTCAAGAACGCGGTGGCCGGTGTGGCCATGGGCCTGATCCTTGAAGACGATGGTGAATACGCGATCCTGACCGACATCCTCGGCGACGAAGATCACCTCGGTGACATGGACTTCAAGGTTGCGGGTACCGAGAACGGCATCACCTCGCTGCAGATGGACATCAAGGTTGCGGGCATCACGCCGGAAATCATGTCCAAGGCGCTGGCGCAGGCCAAAGACGGCCGGATGCATATCCTGGGTGAGATGAACAAGGCGCTGGACGGTGCTGCGGAATTCTCGATCCACGCCCCGCGCATCGAGACCATGCAGATCCCCACAGACAAGATCCGTGAAGTGATCGGTTCCGGCGGTAAGGTCATCCGCGAGATCGTCGAAGTGTCCGGCGCCAAGGTCGACATCAACGACGAAGGCATCATCAAGATCGCGTCGCCCGACGGCGAGTCGATCAAGAAAGCCTATGACATGATCCATTCGATCGTGGCCGAGCCGGAAGAAGGCCAGATTTACAAAGGCAAGGTCGTCAAGATCGTCGATTTCGGTGCCTTTGTGAACTTCTTCGGTAAGCGTGACGGTCTGGTGCATGTGTCCCAGATCGAAAACCGCCGCCTGAACCATCCCTCGGATGTGCTCAAGGAAGGTCAGGAAGTCTGGGTCAAACTGCTGGGCTTTGATGATCGCGGCAAGGTTCGCCTGTCGATGAAAGTCGTCGATCAGGAGACCGGCGAAGAAGCAAAGAAAGAGGAAGCCGAGGGCTAAGCCCGAAACTTGCGAGAAAACCGAAAGCCCCGGTGGAAACGCCGGGGCTTTTGCTTTGGTGGCCGCTGCGTTTCAGAAACTTGTCAGGACGAGGTGTTGCGCTATGATTTCTTGGGTCGGTTTTGCCGCCGTCATCCGAATATTAATTTTACAGATGTTGTCGCGAACGCGCCGACCAGTAGGTGACAAGTCGGTTCTTTTAATAATTCATCGAGTCAAAGAATGGACATTTCAATGATCAGAAAACTCGCAATTGCCGTTGTCCCACTCGCGCTTGCTGCGTCCGCGATGGCGCAGGACATGCGCACGGAAACCGTGCGGTTCCAGTCCGGAACAAGCGGCGCGACGATTTCAGACACGATCCAGGGTTATGAGAGCGTGGTCTACAAGATCGGGGCCAGCGCCGGACAGCGCATGAAGATCCGGCTTGAGCCGTCCAACCTTGCCACCTATTTCAACGTTTACGAGCCAGGCCGTGGCCCCGGGGATCAGGCTTTGGTGAACGCGCAGTTGACGGGTCCGATGGTTCCCGACGTCAACTACTTTGACGGTGTCTTGCCGACCGACGGTGAATACAGCGTGTCCGTCTACATGATGCGCTCGGCCGCGCGACGCGATGAAATATCCAACTACGCGCTCTATGTCAGCATCGAAGGTGGCAATGCAGCGATGCCACAACCCGACTATGCCGATGGCAATCAGGGCGGGCCTGATTTCTATCAGGTGGCAACCTCCGGGGGCGGCGGTCTGAACCTGCGATCTGCCCCGTCGGCCAGTGCCAGTGTCGTCACGCGACTGTCCAATGGGCAAAATCTCAGAAATCTCGGATGTCGCAGCGCCGAGGGGCGCAGTTGGTGCCGTGTCGCAACCCTTGCCGATCCGGGATATGAGGGATGGGCCGCTGCGGATTTCCTGATTGAAGGCAGCAATTCGCCCGCCTATGCCGCAGCGCCGGGCGGCTCCAGCGACGGAACAAGCACCGAGCGTGTCCGTTTTGCACCCGGCACCAGCGGGGCGGAACTGACAGGATCTCTGATGCCCGGCGAGTCACGCCGCTACATGATTGGCGCGAATACCCGACAGAACCTCTATGTGCGGGTCGCCAGCGACAGCAGCGACATGTATTACCAGATTTTCAATCCCGGCAATTCCTTTCTTCTGGATCAGATGACAGCGGCGCAGGAGTATCGGGGTGAGCTTTGGCAATCGGGCGATCACGTTGTCGAAGTCATCAATCGCGGCAACGCGCAAGAGACGTATAACGTGATTATCGGGATCGAGTGACGGCGGATGCCGCGCCTTGGCGGCGGCCAGTTATTGCGACCGCCGCCCCACATCGCCCGACCACCACGCGCGCTTGATGCCCTGATAGACGGTGATCTCGGACCCGACCGGGAACGCTTCGATATCGTCGAGCTTGTGCATCATGCTCTTGCCCTTGCGGCCGTTCTTTTCGCGCCATGTCAGGCGGTAGCGTGGTTTGTTGTTGACGCGCATCGCGGTGCGCTCGTGGCCGGTCACCGTGGCGGGTTCCTCAGCGCCGTATTTACGTGCACGCATGGCGGCGACCGCGCGACCGCCCGTGAACCAAAGCGCGCCCAAGGTGAGCAGACCAAAAACCAGCCCGATGATCTGTGCCACGCGTGATCCGGTGCGCGTCTCGCCCCGTTGCAATTCGGTCTGGTCGGGTTCGCTTTCAAGATACCAGATCGGCATTTCGTCGCCGTCCTGCGCGGCATTATAGCTGGCCCGCCCGACAGAGCGCGAGATTTCCACCGTTTCGCCGGCATCTGTGACGAATTTCAGGTTCAGGTAATAGGTGATTGTCCTGTCGCCATCACTGTCGGTGCTTTCGCGGTAGTATTTCCCCGTCACCGTCGCCACGGTTTCGCGCCCCTCGGTCTCGAACCGCTCGGCCAGTTTTAGCTGGGAGTGGCTGATCACGGTCAGAACGATCAAAGGCAGTAGGAAGACAAACACCAGCCATCCCCCCATCCGGAAGAACAACCGCCAGAGCGATACGGGAGAATCTGTTGCAATCTTTGTCATGACCTCATGATTGCGGCCCGGGGGCGCGTGATCAAGGCCGGAATGCCTTACCCGCTTCCCCTTCGCCCCCACATTCGCTAGACCGGCCCGGACGCAAAGACGGACAGCGGGATAACCCATGGCACTGGACAAGACATTCGACGCACAGGCACGTGAACAGGCGATTTACGAAGCGTGGGAAAAGGTAGGAGCCTTCCGCGCAGGCGCGAATGCCCGCGACGGCGCATCCTCCTACTGCATCATGATCCCGCCGCCCAATGTGACCGGCGTTCTGCATATGGGCCATGCCTTCAACAACACGCTGCAGGATATCCTTATCCGCTGGAAACGCATGCAGGGGTTTGACACGCTCTGGCAGCCGGGCACTGACCATGCGGGCATCGCTACGCAGATGGTGGTGGAACGCAAGCTGGCCGAAGAGCAACAGCCCTCGCGCCGCGAATTGGGGCGCGAGAAATTCCTTGAGAAGGTCTGGGACTGGAAGGCGCAATCGGGCGGCACCATCATCAACCAGTTGAAGCGCCTTGGTGCGTCCTGTGACTGGGACCGCACGGCATTTACCATGTCCGGGGCCGAAGGCGCGCCCGAGGGCGAAGAGGGCAATTTCCACGATGCGGTGATCAAGGTCTTCGTGGACATGTATGAAAAGGGCTACATCTATCGCGGCAAGCGGCTGGTGAACTGGGACCCGCATTTCGAGACGGCGATTTCCGATCTGGAGGTCGAGAATATCGAAGTGGCGGGCCATATGTGGCACTTCAAATACCCGCTCGCCGGGGGCGCGACCTATGAATACGTCGAGAAGGACGAAGACGGGAATGTCACCCTGCGCGAGACGCGGGATTACATCTCCATCGCCACGACCCGGCCCGAGACGATGCTGGGCGACGGCGCGGTTGCGGTGCATCCCTCGGACGAGCGTTACGCGCCTATCGTGGGCAAGCTCTGCGAAATTCCGGTGGGGCCAAAAGAGCATCGCCGGTTGATCCCGATTATCACTGATGAATACCCCGATCCCGAATTCGGCTCAGGCGCGGTGAAGATCACTGGCGCACATGATTTCAACGACTACCAGGTCGCCAAACGCGGCGGCATCCCGATGTATCGCCTGATGGACACCAAGGGCCATATGCGTGACGACGGCGCGCCTTATGCCGAGGCGGCGGGCATTGCCATGGAGGTGGCGCAGGGCGAGCGGGAACTGACCGAGGCCGAGGCGGATGCGGTCAATCTGGTGCCGGATGATTTGCGCGGTCTGGACCGGTTCGAGGCGCGGGAGCGGGTGGTCAAGCAGATCACCGATGAGGGTCTTGCCGTGATGACGACCGAGGTGCAAAAGGACGAAGACGGCAACGAGATCGAAGCTGCTGTGCCCATGGTCGAGAACAAACCGATCATGCAGCCCTTTGGCGACCGCTCCAAAGTGGTTATCGAGCCGATGCTGACCGATCAGTGGTTTGTGGACACCGATAAGATCGTGGGCCCGGCGCTGGACGCGGTGCGCGATGGTACGGTGAAAATACTGCCGGAGTCGGGCGAGAAAACCTATTACCACTGGCTGGAGAATATCGAGCCCTGGTGCATCTCTCGTCAGTTGTGGTGGGGGCATCAGATTCCGGTTTGGTATGGGTTCGACCTTGATGCGAGCGGTTTCCGCGATGACGAGGGCGACGGCGCGCTCGATCTGGTCGAGATGGGCAGGCTGCTGCATGCACAGAACCTATTGCGCGGTGACGAGCGTCATCATTGCGCGGCCGATTTCGCAACGGTGCAAGGGCAGTTTGCCGATGTGCTGGGAGGGTTGCCGACGCCGCTGAATCATTCACGGGTGATCGAGGTGGCGGATCGCGATGCAGCGGTCCATACGCTGGCTGTCAGCCTCGCGGAATACGAGGCCAGCCAGGACCCGACCAAGCTGGTTTACCCGGTCTGGCGCGACCCCGACGTGCTCGATACATGGTTCTCCTCCGGTCTCTGGCCCATCGGCACGCTGGGCTGGCCCGAGGACACGGACGCGCTGCAGAAATACTTCCCCACCTCTACGCTCATCACCGGGCAGGACATCCTGTTCTTCTGGGTCGCGCGGATGATGATGATGCAGCTGGCGGTCGTGGATCAGATCCCGTTTGACACGGTTTACCTGCATGGCCTTGTGCGTGATGCCAAGGGCAAGAAGATGTCGAAATCCACCGGCAACGTGATCGACCCGCTGGAGATCATCGACGAATACGGCGCGGACGCGCTGCGTTTCACCAATGCGGCGATGGCGTCGCTGGGTGGTGTGCTCAAACTCGATATGCAGCGCATCGCCGGCTACCGCAATTTCGGCACCAAGCTCTGGAATGCCGCCCGCTTTGCCGAGATGAACGGCGCTGTGGGCAGCGATGGCACAATCCCCGAGGCCACAGCCTCTGTGAACACATGGATCATTGGTGAGACCGCCCGCGTGCGCGAAGTGGTGGACGCGGCGCTGGCCGACTTCCGTTTCAACGACGCGGCGCAGGCGCTGTATGCCTTTGTCTGGGGCAAGGTCTGTGACTGGTATGTGGAGTTCTCCAAGCCACTCCTTCTGGACGGGGACGACGCGACCAAGGCCGAAACGCAGAAGGTCATGGGATGGGTCATTGACCAATGCCTGATCCTGCTGCACCCGATCATGCCGTTCATCACCGAGGAGCTTTGGGGCACCTTGGCCGAGCGGCAAAAAATGCTCGTGCATGCGGATTGGCCGACTTATGGCGGCGATCTGGTGGATGCAGAGGCGGATCGTGAGATGAACTGGGTCATTTCGGTGATCGAGAACACCCGCTCCGTGCGCGCGCAGATGCATGTGCCGGCGGGTCTGCATGTGCCGATGCTGGTGACACAGATCGATGATCTGGGTCAGGCCGCCTGGGACCGCAACGAGACGCTGATCAAGCGGCTGGCGCGGATCGACTCGCTGACCAAGGTGGATGATTTCCCCAAGGGCTGCGCCACGATCCCGGTGGGCGGGGCGACCTTTGGTCTGCCGCTGGCGGACATCATCGACGTGGACGAGGAAAAGGCGCGGCTTGAGAAAACTCTGGGCAAGCTGGCCAAGGAATTGGGTGGGCTGCGCGGGCGGCTCAAGAACCCGAAATTTGTCGAAAGCGCGCCCGAAGAGGTGGTCGAGGAAACCCGCGCCAACCTTGCCGAGCGTGAAGAAGAAGAGGCGAAGCTGAAAGAGGCGCTGCAGCGTCTGTCCGAGCTGTAATCGTCGGGCGGCGCGCTCAGTCGCTCCGGGCCGCCACGCAGGGGGAAACAAGATCGCAAATCTTGCGCTCCTCCTGCTGCGCAAGATCGGCCAGCCGACGCCGTGCGCGATTTGGGGGCCGGGGCATCTGGTTGTTTCGGGTCCGTCCAGGTGGCCCGCATCGTCTCGATGACCGGCTGAACGCCTGACCCGACCCTCGGCGATCCGGATGAAGCTTGAGCGAAACAAGGCCGCGCGACGCATTGGTGTCAGATAAGCACTACTGTCCCGGATGAATGCGGGAAGCTGAAGCGAAACAAAGCATTGGCAGAAGAGGTGGTGCCCCCACACGGACTCGAACCGCGGACCTACTGATTACAAATCAGTTGCTCTACCAGCTGAGCTATAGGGGCACGCGGCAATCCTCTAATTGCAACTGCGGTCCGTCGCAAGTCAATTTTCACGCCTCTTTGCACGGAGATTGATGCTTTAACCTCCGGGTCCCCGCTTTATAGTGCGCGCAACGTCAAACACTTGGACATGCCGGGATGAAAATCGTCATACATGCTGGGGCGCATGCGACCGATGAGGATCGGCTGTTGAAGTGCCTGTTGCGCAATGCGGATGACTTTCGCAAACAGGGAACCTCGATTCCCGGCCCGGGCAAATACCGGCAATTGATCAGCGGTGCGCTTAACGCCCTGAGCAAGGGACCACCGGCAGATCAGGCGCGGGATATCGTGCTGGATGCCATCTGCAATGATGATCCGGACAAGATCAATCGTCTGATCCTGAGCCATGAGAACCTGTTTTCCGTGCCCAAGATTGCGCTGGCCTCTGACCGTTTCTATCCGCGCTCGGAGGATCGGATTGCCAGCCTGCGCAGGCTGTTTCGTCAGGATGAACTGGAGCTCTTTCTTGCGATCCGAAACCCGGCCACATGGGTCCCGGCTGTGTTTGAAAAGACACCGCATGAGGATGTGTCGGCGTTTCTCAACGGCTCTGATCCGGCGTATCTGCGGTGGTCGGAATTGATCGAACGCATTCACGCGGTCAATCCCGGGTTGCCGATAACCGTCTGGTGCAATGAAGACAGCCCGCTGATCTGGGGGGAAATCGTGCGCGCCATGGCGGGGTTGCCGTCAGGTCGCAAGATTTCCGGTGCGTTTGATTTGCTGGCGCAGATCATGTCGGATGAGGGAATGAAACGGTTCCGGAGCTACCTTGCGTCGCATCCTGTCATGACCGAGAAGCAAAAACGCCGGGTGATGATCGCCTTTCTGGACAAATTTGCGCTTGATGATGCCGTCGAAGAAGAGCTCGACCTCCCCGGCTGGGACGACGACTACGTCGATGTCCTGACAGAGTTGTATGAGCAGGATGTTGATGTTATCGCTAACATGTCCAATGTGACTCTCATTTTGCCGTAGTTCGCCGGCGCCGGGGTGCGTCGATCCGGCATACCCAGTCATACGAGTTTACCCAACGCGCCCGAATGCGTATCCCATCGCCAAATGTAATAGACGGAAGACACGATATGTCCGACTTCAATAAAATCCTCATCGCCAACCGGGGCGAGATTGCAATCCGTATCATGCGGGCCGCCAACGAGATGGGGAAGAAAACTGTCGCGGTCTATGCCGAAGAGGACAAGCTGGGCCTGCACCGGTTCAAGGCCGATGAAGCCTATCGCATTGGCGAGGGGCTGGGGCCGGTTCAAGCCTATCTGTCGATTGACGAGATCATCCGTGTGGCCAAGGAAAGCGGCGCGGATGCGATCCACCCGGGCTATGGTCTTCTGTCCGAGAACCCTGATTTCGTGGATGCCTGCGCGGCGAACGGCATCACCTTTATCGGTCCCAAGGCGGAAACCATGCGGGCGCTGGGCGACAAGGCATCGGCGCGCAAGGTGGCGATTGCGGCGGGCGTGCCTGTGATCCCGGCGACGGAAGTGTTGGGTGATGATTTCGACGCGATCACCAAGGAGGCCGCCGAAATCGGCTATCCGCTGATGCTCAAGGCGTCCTGGGGTGGCGGCGGGCGCGGCATGCGCCCGATCAACGGACCGGAGGAGCTCAAGGACAAGGTGCTGGAGGGCCGTCGCGAGGCGGAAGCCGCCTTTGGCAATGGCGAAGGTTATCTGGAAAAGATGATCATCCGAGCGCGGCACGTCGAAGTGCAGATCCTTGGTGACAAGCAGGGCAGCATTTATCACCTGTATGAGCGCGATTGCTCAGTCCAGCGCCGCAACCAAAAGGTCGTGGAACGCGCGCCCGCGCCCTACCTGTCCGAGGCGCAGCGCGAAGAGCTTTGTGAGCTGGGCCGCAAAATCACGGCACATGTGAATTACGAATGCGCGGGTACGGTCGAGTTTCTGATGGATATGGAAACCGGCAAGTTCTATTTCATCGAGGTCAATCCGCGCGTTCAGGTCGAACATACCGTGACCGAGGAAGTCACCGGCATCGACATCGTTCAGGCGCAGATCCTGATCGCCGAGGGCAAATCGCTGGCCGAGGCCACGGGCAAAGCGTCCCAGTATGACATCCGCCTGAATGGCCACGCTCTGCAGACACGGGTGACGACCGAGGACCCACAGAACAATTTCATCCCCGATTATGGTCGCATCACCGCGTATCGGTCCGCCACCGGGATGGGTATCCGCCTTGATGGTGGCACGGCCTATGCGGGCGGGGTGATCACGCGCTATTACGATTCGCTCCTGACCAAGGTGACCGCCTGGGCGCCGACACCGGAAAAGGCCATCGCGCGGATGGACCGGGCGCTGCGCGAATTCCGGGTGCGCGGGGTGTCCACCAATATCGCGTTTGTGGAAAACCTGCTCAAGCACCCGACCTTCCGCAACAACCAGTACACCACCAAGTTCATCGACGAGACGCCGGAACTGTTCCAGTTCCCGAAACGTCGTGACCGGGGCACCAAGGTTCTGACCTATATCGCGGATATCACCGTGAACGGTCATCCCGAGGTACAGGGCCGGCCCATGCCGCACCCCGATCTGAAACCGGCCAAGCCGCCGAAACAGCGCGCGGAACCTGCGCCGGGGACCAAGACGCTGTTGGACGAAAAAGGCCCGCAGGCGGTGGCCGACTGGATGTCCGCACAGAAAAAGCTGTTGATCACCGACACGGCCATGCGCGACGGGCACCAGTCGCTTCTGGCCACGCGGATGCGCTCGATCGACATGATCAAGGTGGCACCCAGCTACGCCGCCAACCTGCCGCAACTTTTCAGCGTTGAATGCTGGGGCGGCGCGACTTTCGACGTGGCCTATCGCTTTTTGCAGGAATGCCCGTGGCAACGCCTCCGCGATCTGCGCGCACGCATGCCCAACGTCATGACCCAGATGCTGCTGCGCGCCTCAAACGGCGTGGGCTACACCAACTATCCCGACAATGTGGTGCAGTTCTTTGTCAAACAGGCGGCGGAAACCGGCGTCGATGTGTTCCGCGTCTTTGACAGCCTGAACTGGGTCGAGAACATGCGCGTCGCGATGGACGCGGTGATCGAGGCGAACAAGGTCTGTGAAGGCACGATTTGCTACACCGGCGATATCCTTGACCCGGACCGCGCCAAATATGACCTGAAATACTATGTCCAGATGGGCAAGGACCTGCGCGATGCGGGGGCTCATGTTCTGGGGCTCAAGGACATGGCGGGGCTGCTCAAGGCTTCTTCGGCGGGGGCGCTGATCAAGGCGCTCAAGGAAGAGGTGGGCCTGCCCATCCATTTCCACACGCACGATACCTCTGGCGCGGCGATCGCCACGATCATGGCCGCGGCCGAGGCAGGGGTCGATGCAGTGGACGGGGCCATGGACGCGCTGTCCGGCAATACCTCCCAACCGACGCTGGGTTCCATCGTAGAGGCGCTGCGCCATACCGAGCGGGACACAGGGCTGGATATTTCCGCGATCCGCGAAATCTCCAACTACTGGGAAGCGGTGCGCGGCCAATACGCGGCATTCGAATCCGGTCTTCAGGCCCCGGCCTCCGAGGTCTACCTGCACGAAATGCCGGGCGGGCAGTTCACCAACCTCAAG
Organism: Primorskyibacter aestuariivivens; assembly: GCF_028023675.1. GTDB lineage: Bacteria > Pseudomonadota > Alphaproteobacteria > Rhodobacterales > Rhodobacteraceae > Marinovum > Marinovum aestuariivivens. The sequence goes on from NZ_JAQIOZ010000012.1 coordinate 50,163, forward strand.
GCACAGGCGCGCTCGCTTGGGCTTGAGGAGCGTTGGCACGAAGTGGCCCAGACCTATGCGGATGTGAACCAGATGTTCGGTGACATCGTAAAGGTCACGCCGTCCTCCAAGGTTGTTGGTGATATGGCGCTGATGATGGTGTCGCAGGGGCTCACGCGCGCCGATGTGGAAAACCCCAAGACTGACGTGGCCTTCCCGGATTCGGTGATCGACATGATGCGCGGCAATCTGGGTCAGCCTCCGGGCGGTTTCCCCGATACCATCGTGAAAAAGGTGCTGAAGGACGAGAAACCCAATACAGAGCGTCCGGGCAAACATCTCAAGCCGGTCGATCTGGAAGAGGTCCGTGCCAAGGTGATTGCCGAGATGGAAGGCAAGGAGGTCGATGACGAGGATCTGGCGGGGTACCTGATGTATCCCAAGGTCTTCCTTGATTACATGGGCCGTCACCGGGTTTACGGCCCGGTCCGCACGCTGCCTACGCGTACCTTCTTTTACGGGATGGATCAGGGCGAAGAGATCACCGCCGAGATCGATCCCGGCAAGACGCTGGAAATCCGCCTGATCGCCGTGGGCGAGACGCAGGATGACGGCGAAGTGCGGGTGTTCTTTGAACTGAACGGTCAGCCGCGTACCATCCGCGTGCCGGATCGCAAGGCCAAGGCAGTCACCGCCGCGCGTCCAAAGGCCGAGGCGGGCAACGCCAACCACATTGGTGCGCCGATGCCCGGTGTCGTGGCGAGCGTTGCGGTCAAGGCGGGCGATGCGGTCAAGGAGGGCGACATGCTGCTCACCATCGAGGCGATGAAGATGGAAACCGGTTTGCACGCGGAACACGACGGAACGGTCAAAGCCGTGCATGTGCAGCCCGGCGCGCAGATCGATGCCAAGGACCTGCTGGTGGAATTCGAAGCAGAGTGACGCATTCGGTTACAACTGGAAACAGGGGCTACGCTTCGCGGCGTGGCCCTTTTTCGTTTCCCGGCCGCTCTACTCGACTTGCAAATAACGCAGATACATCCAGCCGGTTTCTCCGCCAATCATGACGCGCGCCCAGTTCCCGACGGTTTGCGTGACAAGCGCCGCTTCGCCCCGATTGAACTGAGCAATCGTGTCCCCGTTGCTGTCCGGGCGCGTGCGCAGATTGACAAAATCACCGTCCACGATGGCCGGTCTCGCGGTTGGATCGGCAATTACAGTCATTTCGTCCGGGTGGGCAGAGTGCGGACCCGGGCCAACGCCCGGGCGGGGTATACGGGAAAACGCGCCCGGCGCGCCCGGCGCGATCCATGTCTCTTGGGCGGCAAACCGGTGGGTCGGGCCCGCGGGGTCGAGACTTGGTTCCGCGACGGCGTCCAGCGCCCCCGGCGTCTCATCTGGCAACTGGCCCGGTATAATGGCCGGTCCGCTTTGCGATATTCGCCCGGCTGGAATGGCGGTCGTATCCAGACTGGGCGCGTCGGTAATCTGAGTGCTCTGGCGGGTCTCGGGCGCGCTGGCTTGCACGGGCGGAATTGCAGACGGGGCCGGGGCCGCGAAACTGTCATCAGCACCCCGCGCAAGGATCACCTCGGTCGCCGGGTCTCGGGCCGGGCCGGGCGCGATGCCTGAGACCGCGACGGGCGCGGCGTAGAGGACCGTATGGGTCACATCCGGGGGTGGCTCGGCGAAGCTGAATTCCTTCATCGTCACGGCCGGGTTGGCGAATTCGACCTCGCCTTGTCCCTGCGACACCAGCGCAAGCGCGGACAGTCCCACAAACAGAACCGGGCCCATGGACGACGCTGACGTCTCGTTTGACATGCTCACCAATGTTTTGCGGTTGCGTGTAGCCGCACCTAAGATCAATTTCTGCCTGACATGGGCGCGACTTCCAACTGTGATCTTGCGATTTATCCGACCAGCCCCGGGCCTTGTGACGGCTTTTGGTCCCGGTTCATGTGATGCCCCACCGGGAAAGCGGCCAGAATTTCGCGCGCTCAGGCGATATTTCCTCTTGCAGAGGCCCGCTCTTCTTTATACATCGCTCGCACCTAATGGAATGCGGGCGTAGCTCAGGGGTAGAGCATAACCTTGCCAAGGTTAGGGTCGGGCGTTCGAATCGCCTCGCCCGCTCCAATAGGACCCCAGGCCAGTTTGGCCGAACCGGATGCGGGCGTAGCTCAGGGGTAGAGCATAACCTTGCCAAGGTTAGGGTCGGGCGTTCGAATCGCCTCGCCCGCTCCAAACACTTCTCCGAAGGTCGCGATGCATTCAGTCTGCCGTTCTGGCATACTGTACGGGATTCATCGGAGCCTATCATGCGCCTTTCTCTCGCCGCCTTCGTCCTCGCCCCCTCGCTTGCCTATGGCAATTGCACCGATGACGCGATGCTGGTGTTCGACGCGTCGGGGTCCATGGCCGAGATGGGCTATAACGGGCTCGACCATCCCCGCATCACCGAGGCGCGCATCGCAATGCGCAAGGCGCTGCCGGATATCACGCCGGTCCGGCGTGTCGGACTGGTGGTCTATGGGCCGGGCGATTCCGAGGTTTGCAGCCATGTGGACCTTCGCTTGCCGCCTCGCCCGGATGCGGCGGATCAGATCATCGCCGAGATCGACGCGCTGACCCCGGATGGCAACACCGCTTTGACCGAAGCGGTGCAATATGCTGCCGATGCGCTGGACGCGCGGACCAAACCGGCCACAATTGTTCTGGTCACCGATGGCAAGGAAACCTGCGGCGGGGCCACCTGCCAATTGGCGGCGCATCTCACCTCGCAGGCTCCCGGACTGACCATCCATGTGATCGGGTTCAGGGTCCGGGGTGAGCATTTTAATTTCGAAGGTTTCGATTCCAATCCTGACTTCGAAGCGGTGCCGGCTGCCGTACAATGTCTCTCGGATCAGACCGGGGGGCTGTATATCGGCGCTGAGTCGATTGAGGAGCTTGTGGACGCGATGCACAAGACGCTGGGCTGTCCGCTTTTCTCCAAGGACATGTACCGGCGGCCCGTCACTCCGGGTTAAGCCGTGTTCCCGGGCGCACGGGCGGATGTGAATCCGTGACCGCCCTCTTGGCCCGGAGCCTATCGCCCCCTATAAGGCGCTGACTCCAAAGGATGACCCCGATGCGCAAAGCCACCGTGACCCGCAAAACCGCGGAAACCGACATTACTGTGACGCTCGATCTGGATGGGACCGGCGCCTATGACAACCAGACCGGTGTAGGGTTCTTCGACCACATGCTGGATCAACTGTCGCGTCATTCGCTGATCGACATGACGATCCGGGCCACCGGCGACCTGCATATCGATGATCACCATACGGTCGAAGACACCGGCATCGCCATTGGACAGGCGCTGGTTCAGGCGCTGGGCGACAAGACAGGCATTCGCCGCTATGGCGCGTGCCTGCTGCCCATGGATGATGCGCTTGTGCGGGCGGCGCTGGATCTGTCGGCCCGGCCCTTCCTTGTCTGGAATGCGGACCTGCCGACGCAGAAGATAGGCACGTTTGATTGCGAGCTGGTGCGCGAATTCTTTCAGGCGCTCGCCACCCATGGCGGCATCACCCTGCATGTGGACGCGTTGCACGGCGTGAACAGCCATCACATTGCTGAGGCGGCCTTTAAAGCCGTGGCGCGTGCGCTGCGCGAGGCCGTCGAAACCGACCCGCGCAAAGCCGATGCGATCCCGTCCACCAAGGGTGCATTGTAGGCCCATGCTGACCGCGATCATCGATTACGAATCCGGCAATCTGCATTCGGCGGAAAAGGCGTTTCAGCGTATGGCCGCCGAAGTGGGCGCGGGTGAGGTTGTGGTGACGGGCGACGCCGATGTCGTGGCCCGCGCCGACCGGATCGTTCTGCCCGGGGATGGGGCGTTTCCAGCCTGTCAAAAGGCGCTCAGAGGGCATTCCGGCATCTATGATGCGATGAAACACGCGGTCGAGGTTCAGGGCCGCCCGTTCCTTGGGATTTGCGTCGGCATGCAGCTCATGGCGAGCTGGGGTCGCGAATACGAGGATACTGAAGGTCTGGGCTGGATCAGCGGCGAGGTGGTGAAAATCGAGCCATCCGACCCGTCGCTCAAGGTGCCGCATATGGGGTGGAATGATCTGGTGATTGATCATGCGCATCCGGTGCTCGACGGGATCGAGACGGGTGCACATGCCTATTTCGTGCATTCCTACCATTTCCGCGTGAACAATCCTGCGGAGCGGCTGGCGCATGTGGATTATGGCGGCGATGTCACGGCCGTGATCGGGCGCGATACGATGGTCGGAATGCAGTTCCACCCGGAAAAGAGCCAAGCCAATGGTTTGCGCATGATTGCAAACTTCCTGACCTGGTCTCCGTAAATCTGGCCGAACCGGCTAGGGCACGCGCGTCCAGACCTGCGATTTGCACAGCCCGACCTTGCATCCGCTGACCTTTAGCGTATTGCCCTGCAATTCCATTTTGGCGGGAAAATCGGCGCCAAACACCGGCACATATGCGCGGCCATCGCCGTATTTACCCGCGCCCTGGGGCTTCATGTCCCAGATCAGTTGTCGCCCCACATTCGGTGTCACGATCTGCTTGCCGTTGGGATCAAATGCCTTGATCAGCTTGCCGCAATAGGCAGGGCCACAGGGTTCCACCTCGACCACGCCGGTCTGACCCTTGTGGTCGGGCGGCGAGGTCCACAGACCGGTCACAGGTTCAGAAGCAGAAACGGCGCCCGCCCAAAGGGCCACGGACGCCGCGGTTACAATAAGAAAACGGCCCATGGCCGAACTCCCCAAGAAAACAGGCGTTCCTTTACGCCCCCTTATAAATGGGGATCACTGAATGCGTTGCCAAGTCTGTGACGAGCACAAAAGCCCGCCTGCGACGCAGCCGGACATTTTCAGTGAATTTCCGCTGAGGTTCAGCTTGCCCTTGTAAAGCTTGTTGTTCGACGGGCGCCAGACCTGGCCGGCATATTTGCCGCCACCCTGAGGAACCATGCCGCGAATGATCTGTTTTCCAAGGTTCTTGGATTGGTATTCGCCGCCGGAATCGAATGTGCGCGAAATCGTCCCGCAAATCTTACCCCCGCAAGACGCAATCGTCACATGGGCATAGGCCCCGTCATCCACTTCGGTTTTCCAGACACCATGCACCGGGTCCGCCAGCGCGGCACCTGCGCTCAAGGCAAGCCCGGCAAGGACCAGTTTCAGGCTTTTCATGTCTCATCTCCCTGTCTTGTGAACGCGATCCTGAGCGATATGTCCCACCCGGATCAAGATTGACGTGAGGTCCGTTGCAAAGCACCGGGGTTTGTGCAAAACGCCGTCGCAACTCCAGCAAAAGGTTAATCATCGTATGATCCTGTACCCGGCTATCGACCTCAAGGACGGCAATGCCGTGCGGCTTCTGCGTGGCGACATGGATAAGGCGACCGTTTTCAACGAAGACCCTGCGTCGCAGGCCCGTGCATTCGTTGAAGCAGGATGCGAATGGCTGCATCTGGTCGATCTGAACGGTGCCTTTGCGGGCGCGCCGGTGAATGCAGGTGCGGTCGAGGCGATCCTTGCCGCGACACCCGTTCCCACGCAGTTGGGCGGTGGCATCCGTGAAATGGCCACCATCGAAAGCTGGCTGTCCAAAGGGCTGGCTCGCGTGATCCTGGGCACGGTCGCAGTAGAGAACCCGGCACTTGTGCGCGAGGCGGCCAAGGCCTTTCCGGGGCAGGTTGCTGTTGGCATTGATGCGCGCAATGGTCGTGTGGCCACCAAGGGTTGGGCCGAAGAGACCGATGTGATGGTCACCGATCTGGCCAAGAGCTTTGAGGACGCGGGCGTGGCGGCCATCATCTATACCGACATCAACCGCGACGGCGCGATGCAAGGCCCGAATATCGAGGCGACGGCCGATCTGGCCAATGCGGTCTCCATCCCAGTGATCGCGTCTGGCGGTGTGTCCTCTCTGGATGATCTGCGCGCCCTCAAGGCCTGTGGCGCACCGCTCAATGGCGCGATCTCGGGCCGGGCGCTTTATGACGGGGCCATTGACCTCAAGGAAGCGCTTTCCATAATGGCAGGATAAGTTCTGCTATTTTTGGGGGCTTTCCCATGCTCAATGACTTTCTCCTGTCGTTCTTTCTTGTCGTGCCGTCCTATGTCGCGGTGATTGTGGCCAAGGATCAGGCACATGTGCTGTCACGCAAGATCCTGTTTTATGGCGGTTTGATCGCCTCGGTTCTGGTAACCCTTGCCCTGCTGCCCGCACTACTCTGCGGCGGCGGGATCTACTATGACTATGGCGGTTGTATTGGGGGCGCTGGGCTGGCCGGAGTGTTCAACGCTGCGGCCCCGGCGATCCGTCTGATCCTTTTGACCTATGTGCTTGTCGCGCCTGTGCTGGCAATCGCCTGTTTCATCCTGAACTGGACGGTCAAATCAGAGAACTCGCCGGTCTGAGCCTGCGCGCGCGTGACCGTTGCACCGCGCGCGCCTGTCTCCTATACGACGCGCAAAGGAGACGCCCATGCTCAAGACCCGTATCATCCCCTGCCTCGACGTGGCCGACGGGCGCGTGGTCAAGGGCGTGAATTTCGTCGATCTGCGTGACGCGGGCGACCCGGTGGATGCGGCCCGCGCCTATGATGCCGCTGGCGCGGATGAGCTGTGTTTCCTCGATATCCATGCCACGCACGAAAATCGCGGCGTGATGATGGATGTGGTGCAGCGTACGGCGGAGCAGTGTTTTATCCCGTTGACGGTGGGCGGTGGCGTGCGCACTGTGCGGGATGTGCGTAACCTGCTGCTCGCGGGGGCTGACAAGGTGAGCTTCAACTCTGCCGCCGTCGCCAACCCCGATGTGATCGCCGAGGCGGCGGATCAGTTCGGCAGCCAATGCATCGTCTGCGCCATCGACGCCAAGACGGTAAGCCCCGGTAAATGGGAGATATTTACCCATGGAGGTCGTAAGCCCACCGGGATCGATGCGGTGGAATTTGCAAAACTGGTGACAGAGAAGGGCGCGGGGGAAATCCTGCTGACCTCTATGGATCGCGACGGCACGCGCGCGGGGTTCAACCTGCCGCTGACGCGCGCGATCTCGGACGCCGTTTCGGTGCCCGTCATTGCCTCGGGCGGTGTTGGCACGCTTGACCATCTTGTCGAAGGCGTGACCAAAGGCGGTGCCTCGGCGGTGCTGGCGGCGTCGATCTTTCACTTTGGCGACTACACCATCGCAGAGGCCAAGCAGCATATGGCCGACGCCGGTATCCCGATGAGGCTGTCATGAGCGTACTGCACGATCTGGAACAGGTGATCGCGTCGCGCAAAGGTGCGGATCCCGACAGCAGCTGGACCGCCAAGCTCTTGGCAAAGGGGCCAGAGAAATGCGCCGAGAAATTCGGGGAAGAGGCGATTGAGGCGATCATCGCCGCGGCCAAGAACGACCGCGAAAACCTCACTTATGAGGCCGCGGATGTGCTTTATCACCTTCTGGTCATGCTGGCCGCAAGGGATGTTGCGCTGGATGACGTGCTGGGAGAACTGGCGCGGCGTCAGGGCCTGTCGGGCATTGCCGAGAAAGCGGCCCGCGGCAAGGACTGATCTAGTCAGTCAGTCCCGCCGCCTCGAACACCTGCTGCAAATCCGATTCCGCGCGAGGGCCGACATGGCGGATCACTTCGCCCGCCACGGCACAGCCCATGCGTCCACAGGTTTCCATGTCACGCCCGTGGGCAAGCCCATAGAGGAAACCGGCGGCAAAGCCATCGCCCGCACCGGTGGCATCCACGGGAACGATCTTTTGCACGCCCACATCCGTGCGCGTGCCGTCCGCGACAATGGTCACGCCATCGCCGGACCGGGTGCAGGCGACCAGCGAACAGATTGCCGCCGTGCGCGCCAGCGCGTCCTCCAGATCATCGCTTTCAAACAACGACCGGATCTCGGCCTCGTTGCCGATCACATAGTCCAACTCGTTCTCGATCAGGTCGAGAAAATCGGCGCGGTGGCGTTCCACGCAGAACGGATCGGAAATCGCGATCCCGGCCTTTCCGCCCGCCGCGCGACAGGCGCGGGCCATGCGTTTGAAGGCCTCTTTGCCCTTGTCCTTGTCAAACAAGTAGCCTTCGAGAAACACCACCTCGGCGCTGGCGGCGACGCCTTCGTCCACATCATCGGGGCCCAGCTCGGCTGAGATGCCCAGATAAGTGTTCATGGAGCGCTCACCGTCGGGTGAGACAAAGATCATCGAGCGCGACGTGGGCAATTCACCGCCCGGCACCGGCGGGTTCACAAAGGCCGTGCCGACTTCTTCCATCGCCTTGGCATAGAACCGGCCCAGCGCGTCGTCATGCACCCGGCCCACGAAAGCGGTGCGCATCCCCAGATTGCCCGCGCCGGCGATGGTATTGGCCACCGAGCCGCCCGCCGCCTGTTTGCGTTCCCCCATGGCGCCATAGAGTACCTCGGCGCGGTCACGCTCGATCAGCTGCATGATGCCCTTCTGGATGCCCATATGGTCGAGAAAGCTGTCATCGGTCTGGGTGATCACATCGACAACCGCATTGCCAATTCCGACGAGTTGGTAGGTTTTCATAGGGTCTTGTCCTCGAATTGGCAGAGATCGCGGATGATGCAGGTGCCGCACATCGGTTTGCGCGCCTTGCAGTGATAGCGGCCATGCAGGATCAGCCAGTGATGCGCATGCTGCTGGAAATCCACGGGAATATTGTCTTCTATTGCGCGCTCTACTGCGTCCACATTCTTGCCCGGGCAGATGCCGGTCCGGTTGCCGACGCGAAAGATATGGGTGTCCACCGCCTGCGCCGGATAGTGCCACCACATATTCAGCACCACGTTGGCCGTCTTGCGCCCGACGCCCGGCAGTGATTGCAGCGCCGCTCGGCTGTTCGGCACCTCGCCGCCGTATTCCTCGACAAGGATGCGTGACAGCTTGATCACGTTCTTGGCCTTGTTACGGTAGAGCCCGATGGTCTTGATGTGTTCGATGACGCCCTCTTCGCCCAGCGCGAGCATCTTTTCCGGCGTATCGGCGATTTTGAACAACTCTTTGGTGGCCTTGTTCACGCCCGCATCGGTTGCCTGAGCCGACAGCGCAACCGCTACGACAAGCGTATAGGCGTTGACGTGATCCAACTCGCCCTTGGGGGCGGGGTCCGCATCGCGGAAGCGGTCAAAGATCTCGCGGATCGTATGGTAATCAAGCTGCTTGGCCATGCACGCTCTATGCCCCGGCCCGCCAACATGCGCAACATTCGGGTCGCAGGGTTTGGGGCCAGGGCGTAACCTGCGTGGCAAAGGAGGCACTGCCATGAGCGAAATGGAAACCGGCTATCATTATCAGGTGATGCGCCGGGCGATTGATCTGATCGATGGGGCGGAGCAGCCTATGACGCTGGAAGCGCTTGCCGCCGAGATGCAGATGAGCCCCGCGCATTTCCAGCGGCTGTTTTCCCGGTGGGTGGGGGTCTCTCCCAAGCGGTATCAGCAATACCTTTCGCTGGGTCACGCGAAATCCCTGTTGCGCGAGCGGTTCACCACGCTTGCCGCCGCGGATGCCGCCGGTTTGTCAGGAGGGGGACGCCTGCATGACCTGTTCCTGCGCTGGGAAGCGATGAGCCCGGGCGATTATGCCAAAGGGGGCGCCGGGCTGAGCATTTATTGGGGATGGTATGACAGCCCCTTTGGCCCGGCATTGGTCATGGGAACGGACAAGGGGATCTGTGGTCTGGGCTTTGCGGCAGAGGCCGGGGCAGAGGAGACCTATCTAGACCTGCGGGGGCGCTGGCCTGCGGCGCGATTTATAGAAGATGCAGAGCGCCTGCGCCAGTGGGTCGAACGGGCCTTTGGCCAGTCGGATGGCGGGCACGCGCCGCTCTATCTCATCGGCGCTCCGTTTCAGATCAAGGTCTGGGAGGCGCTGCTGGGCATCCCGTCGGGCCACGTGACAACCTATTCCGAGATTGCCCAATCCATCGGTAACCCGCGAGCGGTGCGCGCGGTGGGTACAGCCGTGGGGCGAAACCCGGTATCATGGCTCATCCCCTGTCACCGTGCCCTTCGCAAATCGGGCGGGCTGGGCGGCTATCACTGGGGTATTCCGGTCAAGCGCGCGATGCTTGCGTATGAATCCGCTCGCGCCGATGCCTGAGCCTGTCACGGCATTGTGCGGCGGGATTCCGCCGATTCCCCCTTGCCCCATGCTTGGCGCGGGCGCAGGATCATGGCTATATGAAGCGAAACGCGGCGCAAAGATCGCGCAAAGCGAATGAGGCAAGATATGATCAAACGACTGAACAAATCCATTCTTCTGGCATCGGCTGCGGCCCTTGGCCTTGCGGCCTGTACCCATGACGGGACAGCCCCGAACAATAATGAAAAGACCAAGCAGGGCGCCATCATCGGCGGTCTTGCGGGTGTTGCGACCGGGCTGATCACGGGCGACAACTCCAAGGAACGCCGCAACCGGGCCATCATCGGTGGCGCGATTGGTGCGGGTGTCGGCGCGGCCATTGGCAACCAGCTCGACAAGCAGGAAGAAGACCTGCGCCGTGATCTGAACAATTCGCAGGTGCAAATTACCAATACCGGTGACCGGCTGATCGTGACCATGCCGAATGATATCCTGTTCCCGGTGGACAGCGCGGCGGTGCGGTCCGATCTGGAACGGGATCTGCGGGCGCTGGCGGGTAACCTGCAGGCCTATCCCAATTCCACCATCCAGGTGATTGGCCATACCGACAGCGACGGTGATGCGGCCTATAACCTCGATCTGTCCCAGCGGCGCGCCTCTTCGGTGGCCAATGTGCTGATTTCCTCCGGCGTTGCCCCGGCGCGTGTCCGGACCATCGGGCGTGGCGAAGACCAGCCGGTGGCCGATAACCTGACCCCGGCGGGCAAGGCCCAGAACCGGCGGGTGGAGATCGTGATCCTGCCAAACGCGACCTGATATCGCACGACAAATCTGAATGAAATCCCGGTGCCCTGCGCCGGGGTTTTGCATTTTTGTGCAGAGCATGTGCGTCTCAGGGGCTTGTCCCGGGCGCGCGACGACGTAGGTCTGGATAAAATGTCGTGATGAAAGGTGCGCTATGACGGTTAAACTTTTGGGTATCTCAGGCTCGCTTCGTGCGGTTTCGACCAACCGCAAACTGATCCGGGAAGCGGCGCGGCTGTTCGGGGACTGTGATTATACCGAAGCCGATCTGCACCTGCCGCTGTATGACGGCGATCTCGAAAGTGCCCAAGGTATCCCCGCCGGCGTACAAACACTGGCCGATCAGATCGCCGCGGCGGACGCGGTGGCCATATCTGGACCGGAATACAACAAGGGCGTGTCGGGCGTTCTCAAGAATGCGCTGGATTGGGTAAGCCGGACAAAGGGCAATCCGTGGCTTAATAAACCGGTTGCCATCCTGTCGGCGGCGGCGGGCCGGGCCGGTGGGGAGCGCACCCAAACCATGCTGCGGTCTTGCATGGTGGCGTTTCGCCCACGTATCCTTCAGGGGCCTGAAATCCTTGTTGCACAGTCCTCAAGCCAGTTTGACGAGGAGGGGCGCCTCACGAACGAGCGCTACGAGAAAGCTTTGACCGAGCTGATGCAGGCGCTGCGGAGCGAGATCCGTTAGACGCCTGTGCCCCGCATCACCACATTGAACGTGCGTGCGATAAGCGTGACATCGGTGGCAAAGGACATTTCCCGGTAATACCGCGCGTCGAAAATGGCGCGCTCGGAAAAGCTGCTTTCGTTGCGGACCGAGGTTTGCCACATGCCTGTGATCCCCGGACGCATCACGTAATAGGCGGTTCCGGGGTAGATAGTCCGTTGGTCGACCATCATCGGCCGTGGGCCGACAAGCGACATGTCGCCCTTGAGCACATTGACCAGCTGCGGCAGCTCATCAAGCGATGTTTTACGAATAAATGCCCCGATTTTCGTGATCCGCGGGTCATTGCGCAGCTTTTGGGTCCGGTCCCATTCCGCGCGCGCTTCGGGGTTCTCCGCAAGATAGGCCTCAAGCTGTGCGTCAGCATTGGGGACCATGCTGCGTAACTTCCACATATGGAACACTCTGCCGTTCCGTCCGATACGCTTTTGGAAATACAGCGGCGCACGACCATCAAGGGCAATCACCGCGCACAGCACGCTAAGAATGATGAACACAGGGATAGCGGACATCAAGACCAGCACGACATCCAGAAAACGCTTTGCAAAGTTGCGATAGAAACCTGCACTGCGGTGTCCCCCATGTTGCAAGGCGACATCGCGTTGAAGCTCTACACCGGTGGTCGGTGGTGGCGCATGCATTGTCAACGTGTTGCCCTCCTGAAGGCACGTATTGACGAAAGCAAGAATGTCAGTTTTGGCAGTCAGGGAGCGAGCTGACCCAACAAGACACTGTGCATACACGCAGGTCGTTGGATTTATCCCGTTACCATTTATGTGCGGCAGAATCTGAGTACGATTCTTATCGCGGTGCAGACTACCTATTACCCAACACTTCACTCCCTGGTGAAAGCACCAACCCCCAAGTGCGTATTTCAAGTCCGATCATTCGAACTTAACTCGACTTTTACGAAAATGGCTGGCCACGAAGCCGCCGTCAACAGGCCACAGTTGAGGCACAATTATGGCGTGAGTGAGGGTGTGGGGTAAATTAAAACCGCTCACTCGAGTGGACGTTTGGGCGCCGAGTCGGTCGCGGGCAGGCGTTTAAAGGTGAAACTTTGAGGCACGTTTGTGATCGGGTGATTTTGCAAGACGTGCTGGGGTTGTATTGCCTGTCAGATTGTTCGAAAAATCACGACAATCTTCGAATTTGGCTGGTTCGATGTCCGAAACTGCATCCAAATATTAACCAATTCGATGCCATATAGCAGCCAAATGGCGGGAAAATCCTTGAATTTTCCCATTGACGCCCACTCGGCAAGTGCGCTCCGGCGCACGACCTTGACGCGACTGCGCGGCGCATCGCTCTTGCTTGACCGGGGCGTTCGGCCTGTTTCTGGCGATTGATGACGTCGCGGAAACAAACTGTTTTTCAATCCTGAGTAGTTTTCCGCAAGCCGTTGAATCCTGAAATGTGGCGAGAATTGGGCAAAACTGGTGGCGTTGCTGCGATTGATTCGCTTCATTGCGACAGCTCCGGGCACCCGCACCGTTGCATGGCACGACCTGAGGCTTTATTGCCGAGCGAACTCAAATTCCGGGAGCCGCTGTCATGGCAAACAAGCTTTACAAGGGCGATCTGCCTGATGATCTCGACCTTGGCCCTGTGGTCGCGATTGATTGTGAGACCATGGGACTGAATCCGCATCGGGACCGGCTCTGCGTGATCCAGATGTCCTCGGGCGACGGCAACGCGCATCTGGTTCAAGTCGAAAAGGGCCAGCGTGAAGCGGCGAACCTCTGCCGGATGCTGACCGACCCCAATGTGCTGAAACTGTTTCATTTCGGCCGGTTCGACATCGCGGCCATGTATCACGCCTTTGGCGCGGTAGCGGCACCGGTCTATTGCACCAAGATCGCAAGCAAGCTGATCCGCACTTATACGGACCGTCACGGGCTCAAGAACCTGCTGCAGGAATTGCTGGGTGTCGACATTTCCAAGCAGCAGCAATCCAGCGATTGGGGTGCGCCGGAACTGACCGCGGCACAGCTTGACTATGCGGCGTCTGATGTTCTGTATCTCCACCGACTGCGCGAGGAGCTGAATATCAGGCTCGAACGCGAAGGCCGTATGGAGATGGCGCAGGCCTGCTTCGATTTCCTGCCGATGCGCGCTCGGCTGGATCTTGCCGGTTGGCCGGAGCAGGATATCTTTGCGCACTGACCGGGCGTACCTACATTAACACAGTTGTAACTGATGAGGGCCCGTGCCGGCCATGCGTGATACGCTCTATTCACAGGTCATTGCCGGCCTCAAGCTGCTCTTGCCGCTCGCGGCGCTTGGCCTGTTGTCCACGATGTTCCTGCTGTCGCGGACGGTAGAGCCGGAATCCTCCGTGCCATTTCTTGAGGATGAAGCCTCTATTCCCGGTCGCGACAGCGTCAGTGCGCCGTATTACACCGGTAGCACGCCAGAGGGTCACGCGGTGGCTATCACTGCCGATACCGCCCGCCCCATGCCCGATGACCCGGCCGGGCTTGTCGCGGAAAAACTCAACGCTGATTTCCGTCTGACCGATGGGTCCACGATCAATATCGTTGCGCGCTCCGCTTCGGTGAACGAACCCGACGATCATCTCGAACTGACGGGTGATGTGATCATCGACAGTTCACAAGGCTATCAAGTGCGCACCGAGCTGCTTCGCTCTGCCCTGCGTCGCATACATGCGGAAACGCCCGAAACCGTGGAAGCCACGGGGCCGATTGGCGAATTGCAGGCCGGACGCTTTCAGATCAGGGAAGAGGCCGAGACCGGTCATGTGCAATTGTTTTTCACAAATGGCGTGAAGCTGATATACGAACCCGCGAAACAGAATAGTGGTGAGCCATGAGGATTTTTCGCATCGCGGCAGTTTTGACGGCTCTGGCCCTGCCCCTTGCGGCCTGGGCGCAGGGCACCGAGGTTGGTTTTGGGTCCATGCAGGCCGATACTGACGCCCCGGTGGAGGTGACGGCAGAAAACCTGTCTGTGAACCAGGATGACGGAACAGCATTGTTCACAGGCAATGTCGTGGTCGGGCAGGGCGAGATGCGCCTTTCCGCGCCCCGCGTTTTGGTCGTGTATAATGAAGGCCGTACCGGAATCGCCCGCCTCGAAGCGCGCGGCGGCGTGACGCTTGTCAGCGGAGAAGAGGCCGCCGAAGCGGCGCAAGCCGACTACGATGTAGAGGCGGCCACGGTGGTCATGACCGGCAATGTGCTTTTGACCCAGGGTCTGAATGCGCTGACCTCGGATCGCATGGTTGTGAATCTTGAAGACGGCACCGCGCGCATGTCAGGGCGGGTCAAGACCGTGATCCAGCAGCAACCCAGCGGCGACGATCAGTAAATGGCGGCCCCCGACCTGACAGTCCAGACCGGCACGGCCGGGTTGCGCATCGAGCATTTGCGCAAGTCTTATCGCAAGAAGACTGTCATTCGTGATGTCAGCATCGAGCTGAACCGCAGCGAGGTCGTTGCGCTGCTTGGTCCGAACGGGTCGGGCAAGACGACAACGTTCTATGCCGTCGCGGGGCTGGTGTTTCCCGAAGGCGGAAAGGTAATTATCGACGGGCGGGATGTGACATCCCTTCCGATGTACCGTCGCGCCAAGCTTGGCATCGGGTACCTGCCACAGGAAATGTCGATCTTTCGTGGCATGACGGTCGAGGACAATATCGGTGCGATCCTCGATATTTCTGTAAAGGAGCGGCACAGGCGGCGGGAACGGCTCGAAGAGCTGTTGTCCGAGTTTTCGATCGAACATCTGCGCCGCGCGCCGGCGCTTGCTCTGTCGGGTGGTGAACGACGCCGCGTTGAGATTGCGCGCTGTCTTGCGGCTGATCCGAAATATTTGCTGCTGGACGAACCCTTTGCCGGGGTCGACCCGATCTCGGTCGGGGATATCCGGAAACTTGTGTCAGATCTCAGGAAACGCGGGATCGGCGTTTTGATCACGGATCATAACGTGCGCGAAACGCTTGAGATCGTGGACCGGGCCTACATCCTGCATGACGGTCAGGTCCTGATGTCCGGCACGCCCGATGAAGTCGTGCGCAACGAGAATGTGCGACGGGTCTATCTGGGCGATCAGTTCCGCATTTCCTGAGCCTGCGGCCCGGGTGACCGCGTTTAGGATTCAGTAACTATTTTTGCCGAGATTTGCGCAACTGATCATTGACAGATCGGCCTATGCTGTCCTCAAATAGGGTATGACGCGTGAGAAGGCTCACCTTGAAATCTTCGCGCTCCTGCATGCAGGAAACGCTTTGTTTTTGGGGCTTGGGCACGCGTCTCATCCCAAGGCCGACACGATCTAAACGCCCGTAGCGCGGGGTTTTCCGCGCTCGGGGGTGACGTGCCGTCGCCACAATAAAAAGGACACAGGATGCGCTATCAAATCACTGGCAAACACATCGACATTGGCGCAGCACTGCAAACGCATGTTCAGAACGAACTCGGCAGTGTTGTGCAGAAATATGCGGAACGTCCCACCGACGCCAACGTGGTTTTTTCAAAAAGCGCCCATGAATTCGTGTGCGAAGCGACCGTTCATCTTTCCACCGGCCTGACGGCGCAGGCCAAGGCCCATGAGAACGAGATTTACGCGGCGTTCGACAGTTGTTGTGAAAAGATGGAGAAACAACTAAGGCGATACAAGCGCCGCCTCAAGGACCACCATCGCGAACGCTCCAGCCCGGTTGAACTCTTGGGCGCTTCCTCGTATATCCTCGCCGGAGATGGAGCGGATGAGGAATCAGAGCCGGAAACGCTGCAGCCTATGATTGTTGCGGAAATGCAGACCCAAATTCCTTCTTTGACGGTTGGCGAAGCGGTTATGCAGATGGAGCTCGCGGGCGCCCCGGTGTTGGTATTCAGGAACGAGAACAAGGGTTTGAACGTCGTTTATCGGCGGGATGATGGCAATATTGGCTGGATCGAACCTCAGCATAGTACCTGAGACCGGTCGCGACGTTATGATTTGAGGACACAGGCAACCGATGGATTTTAGCGAGCTGCTGAAGCCGGAAGCGATCAAGGTGAACACCACCGCTTCCAGCAAGAAACGACTCATGCATGACGTCGCGGACCTTGCCCAGGCCGCTTATGGTATCGATGCCAGCACTGCCGTGGAAGCATTGCTGGAACGTGAAAGCCTTGGCCCGACGGGCGTGGGGCATGGGGTTGCTCTGCCTCATGCCCGGCTCGACGGGCTGGATGGCTGCGTCGGCGTCTTTATGATGCTGGAAAAGCCCATAGATTTTGACAGTGTCGATCGCCAGCCGGTTGACCTCGTCTTCGGGTTGTTCGCACCAGAGGATGCGGGTGTTGAGCACCTAAAGGCACTGGCGCGTGTGTCGCGCATGCTGCGCGATCCGGCAGTCTGTACCAAGTTGCGGGCCAATGCGGATGTGTCCACGCTCTACACCATCCTGACCGAAGACGGCGCCGTTCAGGCTGCCTGACGCCCGCATATTCGCTGGGGCGTGTCAGGCCCAGTTCGCAAACCCAAGCATTGTATAGTCGCGCGCATAAGCTGCGCGGCAAGCATCTTCGAGCGCTTCGTCGTAAATCTCTGACAATGGGAACGGCGCGTCGCGCCCAAGGCTCGGAACCTCGGGTGGCGCGTCATATCCCAGTTGCTGTGCCAATGCGGGCAAATAGACCTCGATCTCGTCCTCCCGCAACACAAGATCAGGCAGGCTCAGCTCCCCCATCCCCTGCAGCGCTGCAACCTGGCTGCACCAGTGCGGGTCAATCCGCAGGTTCGTCTGTCCGTTCAAATTCATCCTGACAAAGTCGAGAAAACCGCCAAAGGCCGCGCGATGTGTCTCGCGGCTGTAGTCGGCTGCGGGCCAGTTATCGGGAATGGGCAGCCCGTGTTTGTTTTGCAGAACTCGCCGGATACGTCCAAACGTCCCGGGCCCCTTGGCAAGGATACGCGTGCAAAACACGTGATGGGCACGGGCAAGCGGATGTCGCAGAACCGTAAACCGCCGGTGCCCCGGATGGGCGTTGAGCCATTGGCGCAACTGTTTCTGATTGAACCCGGTCAACAGAGCGCCCAGCTCGGCATCATCGAGAGCCGCCAGCCAGGATATCACGGTGTCGTCCGGCCCGCCTTTGATGGGCATATACATCAGCGGCGCATGCGGGGCTGCTACATATCCCGGCACGGCGGCGCCGCGCCGCGGTTCGAAATTCGGGGTGCGGGACAGGTTGAACCGGTCCATCCGCGCCAGCGCGCGGTCCATGTCGTCCGGATTTGTGACCTTGTCGGTTATCGGCGCGGGGTTCTGCGGTTTCAGATTGTGACCAAACTGCTCCAACTGCTCGTCGCAGCCCAACCACCGCGCAAGGCCGTTGATCACGCCAAGATCCTGAATGTCCTCATAGGCCACGTAAAACGCAACCTGCCCGCGCCTTTGCAGCGCATTGAGCAACTTGGTCTGAAATTGCTGAAGCGCATCAACATGCGCCTCGAATTCCGCGATATCAAAGGTCGCGCGTGCATCCTTGCGTTTGGCGACATTGGTCAGCTTCCATTGCCCGGTTTCCTGGGCGATCTTCCAGCTGACGTAGCTTTCCAGAGGATTGCGGGTCAGGATGATCTTGGCGCAACGCGCATCGTCGAGCAACGCGTCCAATATGCGGGGGTCATGATCATGGAAGTAGCGAAAGCCCCCCAGCCCGTCGGTCTTGCTCCGGATCGTGTCGACCAGTGCCATGGGGTCCGCGTCCCGCGCTTCGCGGGAGATCCCGAGAATTTCGGTCTTGTTCGGGTATCCGATGAAGTGCGGGTTGAACGCCTCGCCATGGCAGGTAATCCGCCCGAACTGGTTCAGCGTCGCTTCCAACAGGTTCGAGCCTGTGCGCATCTCCGCAAATATGACGAAATGGTCAAACTCGGGCATTGGGGGATCACTTTATGAGATAGGGTTTGGGCGGCAGTTTGTCCCGGTTGTGACGCCGCACTTCAACCGGAAAATCGCCCATGAGATAGGGATGCATGCCCTGGTTCTTCAGGTTTTGCAGGAATTGCCCAAAGCCGGTCAAATCCACCATGGTCGGCGCTTCCGCCACGCGTCGCGGCGATCTGAACCCGATTTCATCCGCAATCGCCTGCAGATGCTCCATCGGGGTTTCGATGAATTCCGCCATGCTCCAGATCCTGATGCGCGCCTTGGCATGCGGGGAATGATAGATATCCAGAGATTTGGCTTCGATTTTTTGCAGGCGGGCAGCCTCGGCGCGGATCTGGGCAAAATCCATGTTGGATTTGAACAGGTTGACCGCCCAGGCCCCGGAAATCACTGATATCTGTGCATTGGGGTCGCGGGCGATACGCCAAAGTGCGTCTTGCAGGTCGCGCGGACCGAACTGAAAGCATTGGCGCTCGCCGCGCGTGTTCCAGACAAGGTTGGTCAGAAACGCCCATGGATTGGCGTCGCGAATGGCGGTGCTGTCGGACAATCCACCCTGAACCACGCGTTCGCCATCCGCGAATTCCACGCGCTCCGGGCCAAACAGATGCCCGTGCACCCGCGTTCCGGTGGTGCGGGCCAGCCACGGCTCAAAGTCTTCGAACAATTCCGAAAACCCTTGAAACATGGAATAGGGGCTTGCGGTTGCGCCGTTCTCCCAATCGGTGTTGGGAAAGCGTGAATGCATGTAAAGCCCGGTCCGTCCGCGCGTCCGGCGCTCGACCGCCTTGGCGAAGATGCGGTCAATCTTGCCTGGATTTGGCTCCGTGCGTTTCATGGCGCCGGCCTTATCCGTCAGGAAAAAGCGATAGAGCATGTCGGCATGCGGCCAGATCTTGCGCGCAACAAAGCAATCGGACCGCCGCAGAAGCTGCAGGTGGTCGTCGTAGAAAATATGCGGCTTTCCCTGGAAATCGAATTTCGACAAGGTCAGAGAGCGGCTTTCCAGTTCGGTGGAATAGAGCCGCGCCAAGGTCTGGTAATAGCTTTCATCAGGGATCCAGACCTTGCGGAAATACCGATCATAGGTGCTGCGCTCGGGGTCTTGCAGGATGGCGGTCAGTGTTTGTCGCGTCAGGCACCACCATTGGCTGCCCATATGCGGCCGCAACCCATTGGGGATGCGGCGTTTGAGACCGAGCGTGCGCTGCAATTCGACAAATTTGTCGAACAGGTATCGCTGCTGTCGCCAGGAGAACGGGAAATGCATAGTGAACCGTTCTTCGTCCAGCCCGCCCACGGTCCAGGGCACGTCGGTGATCGTGGCACTTTCAATGAAATCCACCCGCGGTCTTGCGGCAAGGTAGTCAACCAGTTCCTCGACCGGGCGCAACGGGAGGCATGATCCGGACGCGAGGTAAACGTGACGCACATCGGAAAAGTCGCGCAAAAGCTGCTCTGACGCGCTCTGCGACGCTGCGACAATGCCCCAGGTGCCCCATTCGCAGCGATAGCGCTTGGAGAACTTCACATGGTCCAGGTCGCTCAACGCGGACTGAAACTCTCGGAACCGCCTTCGGTCGACAGCCTTGTCCACATGGATCACGACCGGGCAACCCGCATTGGCCCAGTGGCGGGCTACCTGTTCGGCGCGGTTGAACGCCGTGTGGACCAGCATGACAACCCCAAGGCTCATGCCCAGTTTCCTTTGGACATCAGGCCGAGGATCTCAAGCTGGCGCCAGTTGATGTATTTCTCTGACCATTTGCACCACAGGTCCGGATTGTCCTGTGCCGCGGCAGCATAAGCCTTGTATTCGACCGAGGCCGCGTAATGCTGTTTGCGCTCAAGCTCTTCGGTGGCCTTCGACGTAAAAGTGTCGAGAAACTTGGTGTGCAGCAGGATGCCGCTGGCTTTCTCTCCGCCCCATTCGTCGTAAACAAGGTTCAGACCGCGCGGCAGAAGCATGTGGGTTGAGCTCACGTAGGTGTAGCGCCGGTCCCATTTGACCAGCGGGATCTTGTTCAGCGCCGGGGCTTTTTGCGGCATCTGGTCAAAGAACACCCGGGCCCTTGGCCCGCCCTGTATCCACAGGTTCCCAAAGCGTTTGTTCCGTTTGATCGTGTAGTTGCCGCTATCGAACCACTGTGCAATTTCAAGCGGGTTCTGCCCGGCCTGATACGGTTGGTTGTTGATCGGTCCCTTGGGATACATGTCCAGCAACATGGCCGAGAAGGATTTGATCGAACTGGCATCAAGCCAATCGGTCAAGGCGCGCAATGGGCGCGTATCGCAGAACGGATAAAGAAAAAACTCATCCGGATCGACCGTCAGCGCCCAATGCTCATGGGCGTATTTCCGTTGCAGGTAATTCAGCCAATCGACACCAAACCGGGAGCGTTTGTAACTGGCTTTGCTGTGCCAAAGAGATACGTCTGGCTGGTTTGCAAGATATTCGAACGCGCCATCGTCACTGTCGTTGTCGACGAAGAAGAAATGGTTGATCCCAAGATTTCGATAGTAGTCGAGAAAATAGGGAAGGCGCACCATCTCGTTGCGCTGGGTTGAAAAAACGAACAGATCACCGGCGCGGATCTTGCCGGTATTGTCGGAGACCAGCTTCAATTCGCGGGACTTGCGCAGCGCGCGGATACGCCAGCGCTTGCGCTGCAATCTCAGCCGGTATGATTGCCAGGCACCCACTTATGACCTCTCGAACCCGTTCACATCAGGCGCGTCCCTATCAGACTCTGTTTAAGACAAGATTGAAATGCCTGTCCCAATCAGGGGGCTGGTAGTCCGTCTGCGGGGGGCGCTGCTCTGCTATTTCTTTTATTTTGTTGGCCCAAGAATACGGGTCAGATGCCTTTAGGTAAATGGGAATATCGCTCAGGATTTCCCGATAGACCGGCAAATCGCCGCAAATCACGGGTATTCCCATGGCTGCGGCCTCGACCGGGGGCAGGCCAAACCCTTCGGCCATGCTTGGAAACAACAGCCCGCGCGATTGCTGCAAGAGTGCTGCAATCGCGCCGTCGCTGAGGCCAGGGCATTCGTGAACATGCCCTTTCCAGCGATCCGTCTCGTCGAGCCGACGGAACACGGCGTCGTTTTCCCAACCGCGCGCGCCGCAGATGACAAGATGAGGAACAGGCGCGTCCGAGGCCAGAAGCCGCTCCCACACATCAAGCAAAAGCGCA
Source organism: Primorskyibacter aestuariivivens (assembly GCF_028023675.1). Classification (GTDB taxonomy): domain Bacteria; phylum Pseudomonadota; class Alphaproteobacteria; order Rhodobacterales; family Rhodobacteraceae; genus Marinovum; species Marinovum aestuariivivens. Next base: position 71,923 of record NZ_JAQIOZ010000012.1, read on the forward strand.
TGGTTCTTGCGCGGTTCAATCGTGCCCACGCAGACGAAAAACGGCCCAGGAGGCGGAAGGGATGACGGCAATTCCATCGGTACCGGGATTGGCACATCGACCCCCAGATGGGCCACAATCCCATCCGGGACGCGTCCCATGGGGGCCATGTGCCGCTCGGCGTAGTGGCGCGATTGCTGTGAGTTGTAAATCACAAGGTCCGCCGCACGTGACACACGGTTCAGGAATACCCGAAACGCCTTGGCCGTTTCCGCGCGCTGATATTCCGGGTGATCCAGCGGGATGGTGTCATGGACGAGCACGGCCACCCCGGCATCGCCCAGATGCTGCCATGCGCCGATCACGCGGTTGGTCAGATTGGAATGTCCGGTATTGAGATAGACGCACCCACCCGGCACATGGCGCGCCAGCATTTTTGGCAATCGGATGGGAAGGCAGCGCGCGATGGCATGACGGCGCAAATCGGCTTCGGCCCGTCGCCGCATCTCCGGTACATGCGGGGCAAGGCGTCCCAACGCATCCAGCGCCCCCCAATCGTCCGCGGCGATCTTCTGACAGAGGCTGCGCGCGCCATCGCGGTCGAGCAAGACATAACCGATCCGGGTTCGCGCCAAGGCGAAAAGCGGTGTATCGTCGTCAATCAATCGCCTGAGATAGGCATATTCCACCCGGTCCACGCCGGTCATGACGCGCCCGGCCCTGCGGATCAGACGGGTGATGTCCAGACAACGCGCAGATGGCTTATTTGTCGTAATGGCCTGTTTGGTGCCAGCGCCAGGCATCGCGGATCATCGCCTCCAGATTGGACCGTGTCGGGTTCCAACCCAGTTCTTGCACGGCGCGGGTCGATCCGGAAACAAGTTTCGTGCAATCGCCGGGGCGGCGCTCCCCTTCAACAATTGGCACGTCGCGGTTTGTGACCGACTGGGAATGGGCCACCACCTCGCGCACGGAAAAGCCGCTGCCGGTGCCAAGGTTGAAGACCCGGCTGCCCTTGCCGTCTTGCAGCCATTTCAGCCCCAGCACATGCGCATCCACCAGATCGCAGACATGCACGTAATCGCGGATGCAGGTGCCGTCCGGCGTGTCGTAATCGGTGCCAAAGATGGTCAGCGCATCACGCTTGCCCTCAATCGCGTCCAGCATCAGCGGGACAAGATGCGTCTCGGGCTGGTGAAACTCGCCCACTTCGCCCTCGGGATCGGCTCCGGCCACGTTGAAATAGCGAAAGATCACCGAGCGCAGCCCATGCGCGGCCTCGAAATCGCGCAGCATGTCTTCGATGGCACGTTTCGAGGCACCGTAGGAATTCAGCGGCATCTGCGCGCTGGTTTCATCCAGAACGACATTGTCCTGATCGCCATAGGTGGCGCAGGTCGAGGAAAACACGAAATCGAGGCATCCTGCGTCGACCGCCGCCTCGATCAGGTTGAGGGACCCGGCCACGTTGTTGCGCCAGTAGAGGCCCGGTTCGCGCATCGCTTCGCCCACCTGGCTGAGCGCGGCAAAGTGCATGACGGCGGCGGGCTTGTACTCGGCAAACACCTGATCCAACCGCTCGCGGTCCAGAAGGTCGCCACGGGCCAAGGGGCCATACTTGACCGCGTCTTCCCAGCCCGTGGAGCAATTGTCATAGGTTATCGGCTCAAAACCGGCGCGTTTGAGTGCCTTGCAGGCATGCGAGCCGATATAGCCAGCACCACCTGTCACCAGTACGGGGATAGATGTCATGAAATCAGGCCTTATTGCGCGGCTTTTTCCGATGCCATCAGATCATGCAGATAGGCGCGCAGCTCATCCTTGAGATCGTCGCGGCTGAGGCCAAAGGCGACCGTGGCTTGCAGGAACCCGGCCTTGGAGCCGCAATCGAAACGTTGGCCGCGGAACCGCAAGCCGTAAACATTGCGGTTTTCCTCAATTTCCTGAGCAATGGCATCGGTCAACTGGATTTCCCCGCCCGCGCCCTGCTTCATCTTGTTCAGGCTGCGCAGCACGTCCGGGGTCAGGATATAGCGCCCGATCACGGCAAGATTGGAAGGCGCCTCATCGGCTTTGGGCTTTTCGACCATGCCTTTCACAGACACTAGGCTGCCCATGTCCTCCTTGATGTCCAGAACGCCATAAGCCGACGCTTTTTCAGGCGGGACTTCCATCGCGGCAACCATGCTGCCTCCGGTTTCCTCGTAGGCTTCGACCATTTGCTGGAGGCATGGCTTTTCGGCGGCAATCACGTCGTCCGGCAGGATAACGGCAAAGGGTTCGTTTGCGATCAACCGACGCGCACACCAGACGGCATGGCCGAGCCCAAGCGCCTTGTGCTGGCGGATATAGGCAATTGCGCCGCTGTCCATATTCGTGTCCTTGAGCGCATCGAGCAGGTCATTTTTGCCCTTCTTGCGCAGTTCTTGCTCAAGCTGGGGGGAATGATCGAAGTAATCTTCAAGCGCACCTTTGCCGCGCGATGTGACAAAGATGAATTCCTTGATACCGGCGGCGCGCGCTTCGTCGATGGCGTATTGGATCAGCGGGCGATCCACCAAAGTCATGATTTCCTTGGGTACCGATTTGGTCGCTGGCAGAAAACGGGTACCCAGACCGGCGACGGGGAAAATAGCTTTGGTGACTTTACTACGCATGAACAATGCCTCGGTGTGGTTCAAACTTATATTTTGCTCGGTTTACACCATGCCCGCAAAAATAAAAATGGTTACAGGTGTCTCAACCCGCGCGGTTTAGGCATGATTTTTGCAATGCGCCAGCAATTTTCTACTGTTGCGGCTGGAAGCCACGCGCTTGTGCGACGCGGCGGACCTCTTTCCGTATTTTTTGCCTAAGAGTCAGTGGTTTGAAGGTGGGATCATGGCGATCCATCTTGCCAAATTGGCCGCCGCGATGCTCCCAGTACCCGTCTTTTGTAAAGGCAACGCGTCCATAGAGTGTTGTCGGGGAAAAAATCATGACACTCGTCACATGTCCGTTTGCAACATCTTGCGCGGCTTTCCGCCGAAAATTTGCCCGATGCAGCCAGCGACCTGTATGCAGCCGCGTGCCATTGGGGGCCGCGCGAGGGAACGGCGTGAACCCATCCGCAGCACGGGCCAGAGGCACAAGGCTCCGGGGCCTGCGCATCACGCCTTCATCGAAACCCTGATACAGGCGCTTGAGAAGCTTGCGAACATCTCCGGGGGCCAGGCGCCCCTCAACCATATGCCGGAGCAATCGCTTGCGCTGTTCATCGGCAAACGCGGCGCGAAAGGTGGGGCGCTCAGTTTCCGGGCAGTGGCGCAGCAGGAACGCGGCATGAGATGCGCCGATCTCGAACAGGTCCAGAGGCACCCGGTCCTGTCGGCGCCGCGCGCTGGCCGCGAACCCATGATGAACCTCGGCCCGAGGCACGATGGCTGTGGCATGGCCCTGCGCCGCGAGCCGCATGTTCACATCGCTTTCGTCCAGATAAAACCGGTACGCCGGATCAAATCCGCCCATCGTCGCCAGAACATCCCGGCGAAAGGCCATGTTCGTGCCTTCGGTCTTGATGGCCCGGCCATGCGCCGGATGCAGAACGGTCGGCGTATCATGGTCAAGGCGCAGCGGATGGGTCCGCCCCCCGTCGTCGACCGTGCCCGCGCGCCATTGCCAGGAAACGCCATTGCGGCCGCGCACATACCCGCCAGCCGCTGATACCTCGGGGTCGTCAAATGCACCTGCCAATTCATCAAGCCAGGTCGGCTCGGGGACGGCGTCATCGTCGATAAAGGCGACAATCTCTCCTGCCGCATGTTCGATCCCGAGATTGCGGGCCGCAGAGATATTCGGCTCGTCAAACGGCACCAGCTTGATGGCATCCACGCCGTCGAAATCTTTCAACGCTGCGGTGCCGGACCTATCGGCAACCACAACGATTTCAAAGGCGGGATAGAAGAGCTGGCCAATTGCGGTCAGACACCGGCGCAGCGCATCGGGCCGTCCATTGGAGACAACGATAACGCTGGCCGTGCGCATGATCTATGCGGGCTTGAGGTCAACGCCCGGCGCGTAGGCAATAAAGAACGGGTTGGCATAACCATCCTTGCCATAAGCCAGCGGCGTGTGGTCATCAAAGCGAATGACGCGCCCGCCCGCACCGTTCAGCACGGCGTGCCCGGCAGCGGTGTCCCATTCCATCGTGCGGCCAAGACGCGGGTAGATATCGGCCTCGCCTGTCGCGACAAGGCAGAATTTGAGCGACGATCCAGCGCTGGTCATGTCCTTGACGTTGTACTTGGCAATATAGTCATCCGTGGCCTGATCGCGGTGCGATTTGGAGGCTACGACCATGAGAGCTGTATTCTCGGGCTGGCTGACCTTGAGCGGTTTGGTTTGCCCGATCGTGTCCTTGAGGAATGGACCGGTTTCCTCGACCGTGTTGCCCACGGAATCGGTAAAGAACAGCCGCTCTTTGGCCGGGGCATAGACCACGCCGCGCGTTGGCACGCCATTTTCGACATAGGCAATGTTCACGGTGAAATCGCCGCGACGGTGGATGAATTCCTTGGTTCCATCGAGCGGGTCCACGATCAGGAACGTATCTGCGCGCTCCGAATGCGAGGCGGCCTGTTCTTCGGTGACCAGCGTGACATCGGGAAAGGCCGCGCGCAGACCGGCGGAGATCAGCGCATCGGCGGCCTCATCGGCGGCGGTAACCGGGCTGTCGTCGGATTTGGATTTCACGTCGAAATCGTCGGAATTGTAAATATCCATGATCACATCACCGGCTTCGAGCGCCAGTTTCCGGATCACGCGGGTCAATTCTTCGTAGTTCAAAGTCTTTGGCTCCATCTCACCGCATGCCTTGGTGCGGCATTTGTTGAATTCATGCTTTGTGGGGGTTATGCTTCGAGTGTAACGGAACAGCAAGAATTCCGTGCCAAATCTTGCAAAACGGCGGAGCAGTACTGCCATGTTTGTCCAGCGTCGCCCAACGTCCATGTTGGGCTCTCTCCTTGTGACCGCCGAACTCGTGTATCACGGGGCCGTCCGGAACGTGCGCAAAACGCATGGCAATGCCTTCATCTCGATTCTGATGAACGTGCTTCAGACGGTCATCATGGTTGCCGTGTTTTACGTGATGTTCACCGTTCTTGGCCTGCGCGGGCTGAAGCTGCGCGGGGATTTCCTGATCTACATCATGACGGGCATCTTCCTTTACATGACGCATATCAAGACGATGAGCGCCGTGACGGGGGCAGAGGGGCCTGCCTCGCCCATGATGCAACATGCGCCGATGAACACCATCGTGGCGATCCTGTCGGGGATGCTGAGCGCGCTGTATATTCAGGTCCTGTCGCTGTTCCTGATCCTGTTTGTTTATCATGTGGGCTTTACCCCGGTGGAAATTCACGACCCCATCGGTTGTCTCGCCATGGTGTTGCTGGCCTGGTTCACGGGGGCCGCGGTGGGCATGGTTTTCCTGTCGCTCAAACCGTGGTTTCCAACGTTTATCAGCATCGCGTCGTCGATTTATCAACGTGCCAACATGATTGCGTCGGGTAAGATGTTTGTGGCCAATACGCTGCCCGGATATCTTCTGGCGATGTTTGACTGGAACCCGCTGTTCCACGCGATTGACCAGTCGCGCGGCCATGCTTTCGTCAACTATTTCCCGCGCAACTCGAACTGGGAATATGCGTTCTGGCTGGGGGTGACCTTGATGACCATTGGTCTGATGGGTGAATTCTATACGCGCCGTCACGTCTCGGCCAGTTGGTCGGCCAAGAGCTGACGCGCGCGGTGCGGAGCTTCATGTCATGAAGAGCGTCTTCACGATTCTTGTCGCGGGTCTCCTGGCTGCAGATGCACAGGCCGCAGCAATTGACAGGTCGTTGCGGCCCGTCGCGCGCCCGGTGTCGGACCAGACGGAAAGCCGCCCGACAGATCTGGCCGTTGTCCAAAGCCTGCGCCCACGCGTGCGCCCGGCTGTCCTTTCTCGGCCCGAGCCTACGGCGGCACCGGTCGATCCCGCCAAAACCGCCGGGTTGCGTGACTGGAGCCGGGGATTTCGGCAGCGCGCATTGGCGCAAGGCGTCAGCGCAGCGGTCTTTGACCGGGCGTTTCGCGATGTGCGCTACAACGCAGATGTCATCGCCCGGGACAGCAACCAATCGGAATTCGTCAAGCCGATCTGGGACTATCTCGCCAGCGCGGCCTCTGACAAGCGGATCGCCAACGGCAAGGAAATGCTGGTTCAGCACCGTAACACGCTGGCCGAGATCGAGGATCGCTATGGCGTTGCGCGCGAGGTCGTGGTCGCGGTCTGGGGCATGGAAAGCGCCTATGGCGAATATCGCGGTTCGATCAATGTGGTCGAGGCGCTGGCCACGCTCGCCTATGACGGGCGGCGCGGGCGGTTTTTTGAGCAGCAATTGATTGCCGCGCTGAAGATCCTGCAAAACGGAGATACGGCACCCTCTGCCATGACCGGAAGCTGGGCTGGGGCCATGGGGCATACGCAGTTCATTCCCACGTCCTACGAGGCTTATGCCGTGGATTTCCGCGGCGACGGGCGGCGCGATATCTGGTCCGATGATCCCACCGATGCGCTGGCCTCGACCGCCGCGTACCTGTCCCGCTTCGGCTGGATACGCGGCATGCCGTGGGGGGTGGAGGTCCGCCTTCCCGAGGGGTTTGATTACGGGCAGGTCGCGCGCAGCAACCGTAAGATGCCAAGCCAATGGGCGCAGCTTGGCGTGCTGACCCGTAATGGACGCCCTGTGCCGGATTATGGCGCGGCTTATGTGCTGTTGCCCGCCGGATCGCGCGGCGCGGCGTTTCTCGTATTCAAGAATTTCGACGTGATCAAACGCTATAACGCGGCGGACGCCTATGCGCTGGGCGTCGGACATTTGTCAGACCGGTTGATCGGCGGTGGTCCTATCGAGGGCGGCTGGCCCACGGGTGACCGGGCATTGACGCGGGACGAACGCAAGGAACTGCAACGACGCCTGACCGCGCGCGGGTTCAATACGCGCGGTGTGGACGGCCGGATTGGTCCCAACACGGTCAAGGCGATCCGCGGGTTTCAGCGGTCCGCGGGCCTGACCCCGGATGGCCATGCCTCGCACCGGTTGTTGCAGCGCCTGCGCTAGAGACTCCGGTAGGCGCTGCTTTCGACGCCCTTGGGCACGGTTGCGTCAATGTAGCAACGACCGGGTGCACAGCCTGACGCTTGTTCCCAGGGCTCGGTCTGGGACGGGTCCATGCGCAGCGGCGGCAGGTCGTCAATGGCATGGGTGGACCGTGCCAGCGTGCAGCGCGTGATCATGGCCCAAAGCACGTCCTGATCACAATACAGGTCGATATCCTCATCCACGTAGATCACTGTTTTGGTGAACGGCATGATCCGCATGATATCGCGGGTGAGCGCCTCAAGATCGCAGTCGCCAGAAGCCCCGGCGGCTAGGCTCGCATAGAGCAGAAGCATCCCGCCGCCAGACGGCGCATATCGTAGATCGCGCAGCGGCGTAGCTTTGGGCTGCGCCAACGCCACAGTCAACGCGCCTCCAAGCCCAAGGATAGCAGATTGTTCGCGTCCCGGCCCCAAGGTGGATTGCAGCACCGCACCGGGGCGTTGCGTGATGGCGGTTACCTCAATCACCTGTAACGGCGCACTCGCATGACCGTCATAGCCAAGGAACTCCGGCATTGTGACACCCAAGGGGCGATCGCCCAACGTCTCGTCACAAGTTTGCCGGGTCAGGTGGCCGTGCAGGACGATCTCGGATTGCGCCAGACTCGGGGCGGGGTGATCGGTGATGTCGATGGGCGCACCGGCGAGCGCGCCCGCCAGCGTCAGCTTGTCAAACCGTGCTGGCAAATGGGCGGTGGGAGTGGCCGAAGCGATTGCGACGGCAGGCGGAACTCCGATATTGATCGTGACTGGCAGGTCACGGCCCGCGTCCCATGCCGCCTGTGCCTGTGCACGCAATGCGCGGCTGGAGAGCATGGAAATGCCGAGCCGCGTATCGTCCAGCACCAGCATCCGGTGGGCCGAGATGGCGAGGTTCCGGCCCGTGCGTCCGGTCATCACAAAGCCCATCGTGACATAGGGTCCTGCATCGCGGGTTGTGATTTTGGGAAAGGGCAGGCGTGTCAGCGCAACGTCACGCCAGCTTTCATGGGCAAAGGGCATGAGCCGTGTGGTGATGGGGCCAAGGTCATCCGCGATTTCACACCAGCCACCCGGGGGCAGTCCCGGTATCCAGCGGCGCAGGCGGCGTTCGCAGCCGTAAAGCCCCAGGAGGAGATCGGGACCTTCATCCTGTTGGTACAAGACCGCCGGTTCCGACCCGGCCCGGGGTTGCGCAGGGATACCGGCATGGGCATAGGCAAAATCATGGCAGGCCGCGTCCGGTGTCAGGCCCTGTTTCACAAGGAACTGGCCCGGGGTGTCCGATCCGTCCCCGAGCGAGGCAAGGGCCGCGCGCATATCGCACGCGACCCCCATCTGTTTGGGATCAGGCCGAAACATCGGCCAGTTCCACTTTGGCCACGCCACGGCGTTCGGCCACCGCCTTTTGGGCGCGGGCATAGACCATCAGGATGGCAGGCCCGATGAACACTTCCGACAGCAGCGCCAGTGCGGCACCCGCGGCCATCAGGAGGCCAAAGCTCTGGATGTTGGACATCGAAGACATGGTGAAGACTGCAAAGCCCGCCATGACCACCACGGTCGTGGTAAAGACCGCGCGCCCGATATCGGTGATGGCACCGCTGATCGCATCTTCCATCTCGGCACCATCGGCCAGACGGGTCCGGACACTGTGGAAGAAGTGCAGCGTGTCATCCACGATCAGACCGGTGATGATACCGCCGATCAGCACGGTGAACGTATCGAGCGGAATGCCCAGATAGCCCATCACACCCAAGAGCACCACAAAGGGAGCCACGTTCGGCACCATCGAGACCAGACCCAGACCGGCAGAGCGCAGCGCAATGGCCATCATCGCCGTGACCAGCGCCAAAGCAAGCGCATAGGAGATGGTCATGCTATCCAGCACCTTCTTGGACGTCTTGGCCAGAAGCGCGATCAGACCGGTGCTTTCCACGGTTGCGGTGTCGCCCAGGGCGGCCTCGAACCGGGTTTCGATGGTCTCGATCACGTCAGTGTAGAGCTTGGCCTCAAGCCACGGCGTCTGAAAGGACACGCGGCCTTGGGAATAGTCCAACGACACGTAACGCTTCATGTCGTCGATGCCCTGACCTTCGAGCAGCAGCAGCTGATCCCAGATCTCTTCCTGGCTCGGGATGCGCAGCTCGGCACGGTCCCCATCGTGGATCGCCTGATTGGTCTCCTCGATGAACGAGATGACAGAGGTGTGGCGCCCGATCGGGATGTCCACCGCGTCATAGGAGCCACGCGCAGTTGCCTCGACGGTCTTGAGCATGGTCTCGTCGCGGAAGTCGTAGCCCTCGGTCGGGGTGATCACCATTTCAAGGTTCACAGTGCCCTGGAAATTCGCGTCGATGAATTCCGTGGATTGACGCGCATTGTTGTCTTCGGGCAGCCACAGCAGCGAATTGTGCGAATAGCTCAGGTTGAGGATACCCAGAGCTGCGGCAGCCACGAAACCACCGGCAATGACAAGCGTCCGGCGCGGAGCGTTGGTGGCAACCATGGCACCTTTGTGCAGAACACGGGTCACAAAGTCGGGCGTGTCCTTTTGCTTGTTCAGATAGCGTTCGGGCAGGGTGCGGAACACCAGCGTCGACCAGATCATCGCAAGGATATAGGACAGGCCAACCGACACCGTACCAAAGAGACCCAGCGCCGTGATCGGGGCCAGCGGCGCCGCAGACAGACCGATCAGGCCACCGGCAGTTGTCAGCGCGGTAAAGAGGATCGGCGTGTTTGCCTTTTTCACGGCAATGCCCAGCGCGGTCCGGCCATTCGGTTCAGATGCACGGGATTTCAACAGCGTCGAGGTGAAGTGGATATAGGTACACAAGCCCACAACCAGCGTCATCGGAATGAGCAACTGAACCGGCGGGGTCATCGCCGTGCCGGTTGCGGCCACGGTGGCAAGGGTTGAAAAGATCGAGGTCGCAAAGGTTAGGAACGCGCCAATGGCCACAAGGAAGCTGCGGTGCAGGGCCAGCATGGCCAGCACGGTCAGGATCACACAGGCCAGTGTGAAACGAGGCATATCGCCTTCCATCATGCGCACGATCTCAGTCGAGAGCGCGGGCGCACCGGCGATATGCACGCGGAACTCTTCGCCCTTGTAGCGATCTGCGATGGCATGGGCGGCGGCCGTCATTTCGCTGTATTGCGGCGCACCAAGCAGCGGACGTTCCGAGAGCGGAGTAAAGACCACGGGACAGGTCGCGCCATTGGACGGGTCGGGCACGCAATCATTCACCGCAGGGGCATAGCGATAGGGTTCGATCACCACGGCGGCGGTTTTGCCGTCGTTGGAAATGATGAAGTTCTGATAGAGCGGCGTGGTCAGGATGCGTTCGCGCAGTTCCTGCGGATCGCGGCCACGGGCAAGCATGTTGCGCACCAGTTCCTCAAGATACACACCGCCGTTTTCATGCTCGATGAACGGGATGTTGTAGGGCGAAAAGATCTCGGACACGTAGGGCACGCCATCGGCCAGCTCACGGTGCATTTTCGAGAATTTGGTCAGGAACTCGGTGGAAAAGACGTTTTCAGATTCCACCGCAATGACAAGGCGGTTGTCCTGGCCGAATTCACGACGCATCTCGTAATAGGTCTCAAGGGCCGGGTCGCTTTCATGCATGAAAGCTTCGACGCGGCCATCCTTTTGCAGGGTGGGCAGCTGGGTTGCCACAAGGGCGAAAATGGCGGCGAGCAGCACGATGACCGACTTGATCCGGTGCGTGTACACCGTCTGAAGAAATCGCGTCATCAGGCTTTCGACAAGGGAAAGCGGGTTCATGGAACAGGCTCCTGAAAGATCTGTGAATGGCAGGGGGGGCGGGACGCGGCACGGGCTATGCGCCGCGTCCTCCTGTGATCAGTTCTGGACGATGCGATCGCTGCGGAAATCCTTGAAGCCGCTGTCCGCGTTGGACAGATCCTCAAGCGTGAACCATTCGTCATTCAGCCCGATGTTGAAGCTTTCGCCCTCGGTGTGGAAATCCGAATAGGACACGACCCGACCTTCCTTGATGGTCGAGACCCGGTATTTTTCGGGGGCAAACACACCATCGACCCAACGCAGGTCCAGCGTTTCCAGAACACGCTGTTCGTTCGGCGCATCGGCATTGAAGCTGGAATAGATCGGCATGAAGGTTTCGGTGTCGGCCCAAAGCTCCCCATCGCGCAGGCCAAGGCGGATGACCTCGTCTTCGGTACGCGGGTTCACATAGAGCTTGTAGACCGGGTAGCCGCGGAATTCGCCGGTGCCCAGCAACTTGCAGTCATAATCGTCTGCTTGGCGGATCAGCATTTCGCCCACGGCCAGGTCCGAGCCGTAGAGACGCTGGCTCAGGTCTTCGGATTTCACGTCGATGACATTTTCGGCGGAGGGCAGCTTGAGCCAGACCTTGTCGGGCAGGGCTTCGACAAAGCTGTCACGCACGAAAGACTGGATATTGGCAAGCTCGGAGGGGTCCATAACCACCGAGCGCAGTTTGCGATTGATGCCGTCATTCTTGTGCGCGGCGGCGATGCGGCGGGTTTTGATGGCACCGGTTTCATCGTGAATGGTCATGTGCACGATGCGCCAGCTGTCATATCCGTTATAGCGGTTTTGCACCGCTTTCATGACCTCGTGGCAGTTGGTCATGGTGGGCGATGTGGGGGTCGCCTTTTCCACCAGGGGCTTGGCGCCTTCGGCCTGAGCCATCCCTGCGACCAGTGCGCAGGCGGCAGTTGCAAGTGCGAAAAGCGATTTGCGATTCCTGTCAAACATTGTGGTTATTCTCCGTTCAGATTGGCGATGGAACAGTTATTTTTCATTCCTCCGCCAAGGTGCTCGGAATCTGCCTGAAAACAAAACGGCGTTTGGTTTCTTTATTTAAGCATTTCTCACGGAATGTTTTTGATTGTGGCGAAGTGTGGCCCGCTTGGCGGCGTGAGCATTCTTCGCATTGAGCTCGCTTTAAGGAAAAGTTAATTTTTTCCAGTGCCTTGGCGGGAAAATTTTTTTCAAGGTCGTGAAATATTCAGCCATATGGCGCTGTGTGATCCGAAAAAACAAGTCAGAAGAATATTAAACACAACGTGACGTAGTAAGTGCCTATCGTCGTTTCCAGTACATGGATTTCAAATTCCAGACCTCGGAGAACTGAAAATGGATTTAAAAATCTGCGGGATCACCAATGATCATGAATTGGGCATCCTGGACCAGGAAGGCGCGCGCTACGCGGGGCTCTGGACAGGGATTGCCGGACACCCGCGCAATCTGAACGATGCACATTTCATGCGCCTTGCGGAACGCTGCCGTTTCGTTTCGCCTGTCGCGGTTGCCGTAAAACGTCCGGTGCGGGATTTGTGGGCGCTGCTGCGTGAGACAAAGGTGCGTTATGTGCAGTTGCACGGCTTCAACCCACCCGGTGACATTGCCTTTCTCAAGGACAAGGGGGTCACCGTGATCAAGACCCTGCATGTTGACGATAGTGGAAACTGTCCGCTTGAGCGGATGATTGATCCTTATCGTGATGCCGGCTGTGACGTCTTTCTGATTGACCGGTTCGGCGGGCGCCAGTCCATCGGGTCCTCCGGGGTCAGCCTTTGCGCGCAACAGGCCGATCGCTGGTGCGATGCGCTGACAGGCGCGCGGATCTGGCTGGCGGGCGGATTGACCGCATCGCGCATTTGCGAGCTTGCCGATGAAGACCGCTTCGAAGCCGTCGATGTCGATTCCGCCGCCCGCCTGAATGGCGGCGCGATTCACCGCAAGGCCGCGCGCATGCTCGTGCTTGCTTCCTCTCCCTCCAATTTGATCCAGGCTGCCTGATGAACCAGATTTCCGACTGTATTGCTGCCCGTCCGGTGCTTTCACCCGGCAGGCTTCTTCCCCCCACGCTTTGTCCGCTGATCATGGCGGGCGATCCCACCCTTGATGCAACCCGGGAACTGCTGCGCGAATGCGTCCGGCTGGGTGTTGGCATGGTCGAATTGTGCATTCCCTTCAAAAATGCCTTCACCGACGGTCAGACCCTGATCAACGCGCATAAGCGCGCCTTGCAGGACGAGGCCGGGCCAGATGCGGTGATCCGCATGGCCGCCGAGTTCACCAATGACATCAGGATCATCCTGCTGGCAGATAGCAGTCATACGCTGCGGCCGTTCGGGTTTGAGAAATTGTTCCGCATGGCGTCGCATGCCGGTTTTGCCGGTGTGTTGCCGCATGGCTTGCCCCCGGCGCTGACCGAACGGTTCTACAGTGCGTCTCTGATCGCGGGGCTGCCTGTGGTGGGGACGATCTATTCCAATGCCGTTCCCGAAAAACGCCAGCAGGTTCTGGCCCGTGCCTCGGCCTTTATCTACCTCGTGTCGACCTATGGCCGTTCCGGTGGGGCGGTGAACCCCGCCGACCTGACCTGTCAGATCGACGCGCTGCGCGCCCATAGCGCTTTGCCGGTCGCGCTTGGGTTCGGTTTGAAAACGCCCGGTGATGTCGGCCGCGCGTTCAGCGCGGGATGCGACATTGCCATCGTCGGAAGCGCTGTGTCCGGTGTTGTCGAACAGGCGCTCGATGCGGGGCTCGACCCCGTGGAAGAGGCCGCGGCCTTTATCGCCGAACTGAACGAGGAGACAAAGAAATGAGCGCCCTTGACCGTCGCATGGACACGCGAAATTCGGTGCTGAGCTATTCGGTCGAGGACCGTCCCGGCATTGCCCGGCTGATCGTGGACCAGCAGCATCCGTTTTTCTTTGATCATCCGTTGGATCACGTGCCGGGTCTGCTTCTGCTCGAAGGGGCGGTGCAGGCGGCGCAGAACTGTGCGCAAGAGCCCTGCTATGTGAGCGCGGTTCATGCCGAGTTCATCCGGTATGCGTTTTTCGACGAACCGATCCTTCTGGACACCTGTAGCGAGGAACGCCACGGACGCCGCCAATGTTGGGTCACCCTGACCCAGAACGGCAAGCTCTGCGCCAGGATTGAAGTTGTTCTGACCCGCCAACTCGGCTTGTTCCGCAGGCCGAAACTGGAAAAGGTCGATCTGGCTCGTGCGCTGCCGCCCTGTCCGGGTGCGCCGCTGAACAAACTGCGGCCTGAGAATGTTCTGATCACAACACCCCAGTTCAGTGATGAACAGATCGAGGCGCGGCTTCTGCCGATTTCGGACGCCTGCCTTTTTGCGGACACGACGCAGACAGTGCACCCGCTCTACCTTCTCGAAGCCTTCATGCAGGTGCAGCGCTATCTGAATGCGACCCAGGACGGGGACAAGCGCATGCGCGATATCCTGACCGGCGTGTCGATCGAGATGACCGCGCCTATGTCGGACCTGTCCGATGGCGTATTCCTGCGTGGCGCACGTGAATTTGCCTCAATCGGGCGCGGTCGCCTGTCGCGCAGCGCCTGGCTCTATGCCGCGCAACGCCCGGTCGCCAAATGCAGCATCCAGACCGCCCGGCTTGAAACCCGAAAACGCAAACCTGTCCAATCTGCCCCCCAATCTGCCCAAGGAGAAAACACCTGATGGAGCCTGTTCACATTATCGGGGCCGGGATATCCGGTCTTGGTGCCGCGCATTTCCTTTCCCAACGCGGCATTCCCAGCATCATTCACGAAGTCGGCGACTATGTCGGTGGCCGTGCCGCCTGTATCCGGCAAGGCGCGCATGCCTTTGAAATCGGCGGCAAGAACTTTTCAAGCGCGTGGCCCCGGTTCAACGCGTTGCTGGATGAATTCGGGATCACCGAGTTCGAGGACCAGCATCCCGGGTTTCACATCGTTCTGAATGACAAGCTCGTGGCGCTTGAGAAATCCAAGACGTTGACCGGTGATCTGCGGCTCGCGACGGCGCTTGGGCCGGTGGGCGCGCTGCAATTCCGCAATTTCCTGACCTACGCCCGGAAAAACGCGGATCGGCTGAATTACAGCTCGGGCTTGATCGAAGAGGTGGAGCGTCGCTGGGACCATGCCACCATCGACAAGCATTTCACCCCGAAGCTCAATGACGGCCCCTTGCGGCTGTTCTCGATCATCATGGGCGGGGCAGAGCCATCCGAGCTTTATCCGTCGCTGATGATGCTGTTTGCGTCCGGCTTCGGCAAAGGATCGCATCACGCCGTCGCCGGTGGCATCGGGCAATTCCATGACAAGCTTGCCAAGGGGAAAACCATCCGTTTCGGGTCGCGGGTGCGCCGCATCCAGACTTCTGGCGGGCATGTCTCCGGGCTGGTTGTCGAAGACCAGAAAGGGACAGAAATGATCCCGACCGACCGCGTGATATCGGCCGTTCCCGCGCATATCCTGCGGCAGCTGGTCGATTTGCCCGCCTATGGCCGCGTGGCTTTTGATCAGTTGCGCTACTTCCCGCTGGCGATGATCAATGTCGTCTATGATGCGCCGGTTTTCCGCGATGGTGTCCATTCCATCATGTTCGAACCGGACGCGCCGCTGGGCCATTGTTCGGCCAACCGGCTGCATTCGCCCCATCACGTGCGCTACACGCTGTCGGGCAAGAAAGCGCGGGATATTCTCGATGCCCCGGATGAGGAGCTGGTGGGGATCGCGGAACAGACCTTTTCCAAGCGCCTGCCGATCAATGCCAAGCGGCTGGAGGTACATATCGCGCGCCACACCGGCGGGATCTGTGGATATGCACCGCATTTCACCGCCGTCAAGCGGGACATGCTGCGGGCGGTCGACACCATTCAGGGGTTGGAAATTGCCGGTGACTACCTTGAAGGGCATACGATGGAAGGTTGCCTCACCTCGGCGGATCTGGCGGTTGCACGGTTGATGGACAGCGCGCGCGCCAAAGCGGTCGCGGCATGATCCGGACCGATCATAAGGCCGTGATCTGGGCCGCGGGGGCCTGCGCCGTGATGAGCGGCGCAGCGATTGCCGCGGCCATTCCGGCGATTGACGACGCATTGTCCGGCGCTGGCGGTAGCGGGATTTGGGGGCGCGTCGCGCTCATTCTGCCTGCGGTCGTGATCATGGGGCTGGGTCCATGGATCGGACGCCAGACGGGGCGCGTTGACCAGAGACTGGGCTTTGCCATGGCACTATGCGCCTTGGCCGGTTTCGGGTTGCTTGGCGGCTTTGCCAATGGGCATGGCTGGCTGCTGATCAGCCGGATCGGGCTGGGCATTGCAACCGCGGCTGTGCTTTGCTTTGCAACGGCCGCCATTCCGGCGCTGTTCGATGGACGGGAGCGTGGCGAGACAATTGACCGGCAATCGGCGTTCAACACCCTTGGCGGTGTTGTCTTTGCCCTCGCCGGGGGGCTGCTTGCGCAATGGGGTTGGCGCATGCCGTTCCTTCTGTACCTGCTCGCGTTGCCCGTGGCCTGGCAGGCGTTGCGCCTGCAATGGCCCATGCCGGTGCAACTGCCCAAGGCGACGGTAGATATCCAGGCGGTGCGCGTGCCACTTGCGACGCTGGCGCTGGCGATGATGGCGTTCTACCTGGTCCCCGTTCAGGCACCTTTCATGACCCCGCTTGCTGACATTCCGGCATTGGCTGGATTGACCATAGCGGCGGCCACGTTGATTGGCGGGCTGATGTCGTGGCAAAGCGCTGTGCTCAAGGCCGCGGCTCCGACATCGGTGATCCAGACGGGCGCGATTGCGGCGCTTCTGATCGGGTTGATCCAGGTCGGGCTGTCGCAGAATGTCCCAGCGCTGTTGCTGGCGGCCGGGCTGATCGGCGCGGGGTTTGGCGCTTTGTTGCCGCTCCTCGTGCAGCGCGTTCTCGGGGCTGCACAGCCGGGGACACAACACGCCATGGCCGGGCTGATCGCTTCGGCGCTCTACGCCGGACAGGTGTCGGCCTTTGCGCTCGCACTTGCCTTTGGCGGGGTTGCGCCGGGTCCGCCATTCCTGACGATGGCATTCGGACTTGGTCTCGCCGTGTTCTTGTGGATCAAACGCGACCGGCTTGGTCCCTGGCGCAAGTGGATCATCGAAAACGCCGCCTGAGGAACGAGACCCGGCCTGATACTTCGGGCCGGGTCGCATCCATGCCATGTATCTGGTGACCGGATCATCCGGTTTCGTGGACCATCCATGTGAGAACGGTTTCGTCCTTCACCTCGTATGCCACGTCAAAACACAGGCCGCGCGGCAGGTCGGGATGCAGCATTTCTGTCAGGGCCAACGTCAGATGGGCTGTGCCGGGGGCGGAAGCCAGCTCTGCGCAGTGGAAGCCGAAAAACCGTTGAACCGTCGGGTAAAGCGCCTTGAACAGGGTCTCCTTGGCCGAAAAGATCAATGTCGAAAACAGCGCTGGGTCCGGAGCGGATGTCAGCCGCGCGCGCTCGCCAACCGTCATCGCTTTGGCCTGTAGGGCCTTAAGCTTGCTCTCTAACGCCACCGTCTCGACATCTATTCCGGGATTGCCGTTGCCCCGTGGCAGAACGATGCAGGCGCAGTGCCTGTTGGCATGGCTGATTGATCCGGTCACAGAGCGTGGCCATCGCGGGGCACGGTCCGGACCGACGAGAACCTGCCCAGAGGAGAGCCCAAGAGCACCTTGTCCGATGGCCGCCAGCAGTCGTCCCGCCAAGAACTCGGCTTGCCGGGACGTTGTCCAGCTGTCCATCCGATTTGGTGCCTGGAGGTTCAGCGCTTTGAACAGATCGGGATGGAACCGGTCCGGGTTGAAACTGGCCGTCAGGCGCGCGCCTTGCCCGAAACCCCGGAGGTCAGGGGCGGACAAAAAGCCGCCCGAACGCTGAACCAACCCGAAATGCGGCAGGAAGCTCATGCGTTCTGGCGTTCACTCGCATCCGCCCAGCGGGGCGCGAGCGCGGTATGAATGCCCAGAGCATCAAGCCAGCGTTGGACCTGATGGTTGACCAGATCGTCGAGCGTTTGGCCCTGGGTGTAAAAGGCAGGCATGGGCGGGGCAACGATGCCGCCCATCTCGGTGACAGCCGTCATATTGCGCAGGTGCCCCAGATGCAGGGGGGTCTCACGCACGCCCAAAACAAGGGGGCGACGTTCCTTTAGCGTGACATCGGCTGCGCGGCTCAAAAGGCTGCTGCCGATGCCATTCGCGATCTCTGCCAAAGTCTTCACGCTGCAGGGCGCAATGATCATGCCGTGCACCGGGAAAGAGCCAGAGGCTATTCCAGCACCGATATCGGCATTGGAATGCACGCGGTCGGCCAGCGATCGGGCCATGTCGAATCCGTTTTCCGTTTCAACGGCCAGTGTCTGAACGGCGGCCTTGGTGACAATCAGATGGGTCTCAACCGACAGCCCCTGCAAAACTTCCAGCAAGCGAAGCGCATATGGCATGCCCGAGGCGCCGGAAAGCCCAACAATTAAGCGGGGGCGGCTGAACTGCGGCACTCCGCCGCGATTTGAGAGAGAATAAGTCATGACGTTTGCGGTGTTCCTATAAATTGTGGACAGTGTATCCGATCTCCTTTAGGGAGAGGTTTGGGCTTTACCTTGGGGAATCTTTCATGCTGAGGTTGTGCTCCGAGTGCGACGTAACGAGGCCAAGGGTAAATGGGAGACGGATAACAAGCATGTGTTATTTTGTGGGAAAAGATGAGTAGACGGTTATGATAAACGTCCTGTTGATTGATGATGACGTCGAGCTTGCCGAGTTGATGCACGATGTCCTCAAGAGCTATAGTATTGAGTTGCACGCGGTTCACAGCCCAAGCGCTGGTTTCGCGGCCCTTGAAGAAAAAACTTATGATCTCGTTCTGTTAGATGTCATGCTGCCCGAGGTGAACGGGCTGCAGATGTGCAGCAAGATCCGCTATTCCAGTTCAGCATATAAAGACGTGCCGATCATCATTCTGACGGCACGGACCGAATTGACCGACATGGTTGTCGGGCTGGAAACGGGCGCGGATGACTACGTCAAGAAACCTTTCGAGCCGCGTGAACTCGTGGCTCGGATCAACACAATCTTAAGAAGAACGAAGCCGGCCGAAAAATCATCCGCATCGTCCGGTGCCCCGTCGGAGAACGCCGAGTCGGGTGCGGTAAAATCCGGGTTGAGTTGTGAAATCACGCTTGAGGGTGACACGCTTCAGATCGAGACCCAACGGGCCCGGATTCTGGTGAATGGCGTCAAGCTGGAAACGACGTCGATGGAATTTGAACTTATGGCAGCGCTGGCCCAGCGCCCCGGCGAGATTCTGAACCGCGACGATCTTTTGGGTGAGGTGCATGGCACTGCTGTGATCTATACCCGCAGCATCGACGCTCTGATCTACCGCTTGCGGACAAAGATCAAGGAAGCGGGTGCCAGCGTCGATTTCATCCGCACGGTACGTGGGCGGGGCTATTCGCTGGTGGGTCATGTCAATCAGCTGAGCGGCGTCTGACTGCACGTCAAAGCTTAGAATTCAGAAGCCTTTCCCTCTAAACGGTATTAACGTGACAGAGTGTCTGTGCTCTGTCACGTTTTTGCGTGTCCTGCGTCATGAATTGTCACATTCAATCATATTTCGACAAGTAACCTCCATTTGCAGAGTTTTGTGCTGATATTTCCGGCGCTATTCTTTTGATTTCGGAATAGAGTTATATTGGAGTCGTCTCTTCCAAGCTGTGAAAGGCGACTCTGTTATGCCCCGAGCCAATTATCTACTTGTGCTGATACCATTGGTGCTGTTTGGCGCCATTGGCGGATTTTTCTACGCTTACTCGGTCTCTGTTATGCAGGGGTTGAACAACCTGCCCGAAACGGACGCAATCCGCGCGATGCAAGAGCTGAACCGGGGGACGCGGAACGGGCTCTTTCTTGTGACGTTCGTCTTCACCCCCATCGCGGCGCTTTTGTGCGCTGCGGCCCTCTATTTCAGAGGGCAGCAAATGTCGGCGTCCTTCCTTGTTGCGGCGGCGGCGGTTTACTTTGCGGGGTCTTTCCTGCCCACTGTGAATATTAATGTTCCTTTGAATCATGCGATTGAGGCATTGGACCCGGGCAAGCTCAGTCTGGCCGAGGCCACAGCGGTCTGGACCGACTACAGCCGGGACTGGACGTTCTGGAACACCACGCGCGCCATCATGGCATTGATCGGGCTGGGGCTGGCCGGAACTGCCATGCACAACGTGCGGCGCCTGGAACCAGCCGTCGCATAACCTCCCCAAGAGGCAGAACGATGAAAGCGCCGGTGAGATCCGGCGCTTTTTCTTTTTGATTTTGTGGCACGAATGTGAATGAGACTGAAAACTATGTCATATTAAACTGCACAGGTCTCATGATCTGTATTCTTGCGGCGTTGAAATACCATTCTTTGTTGTTTGAGTGAATCGCCTTTGGGTTCGTAAATTGGTGGCAAGCGAAACACACCAAATACAAGGACCGGAAGAGTGAACACATTGAATGATCCCCAGTCGTTCGCATACGACCAAACCGCGGGTCCCATCCTGAGCGCTGCAGCAGAGCCAGCGGTCAGTTTTGAGAACCTGTCGAAAACCTATCGCATGGACCGGATCGAAGTTCCGGCGCTGCGCGGTGTCTCGGGCCAGATCGAGCGGGCTGACACCACCTTTATCAAAGGTCCGTCTGGCAGCGGCAAATCCACGCTGCTGAACCTTCTGGGGCTGCTGGATCGCCCGACGGGCGGGCAATTGACCATTCTGGGCGAAGACGTGACCCGACTGTCGGACCGCGCCGCTGCGGACTTCCGCGCACAGCATATCGGGTTCGTTTTCCAGGGCTTCAACCTGATCCCGGTGCTGAGCGTGCGCGAGAATGTCGAGTTTCCGCTCCTGAACCGCAAGATGAGCGCCGCCGCCCGCAAAGACCGGGCCATGGAGTATCTTGATGCCGTGGGCCTGTCCGAATTCGTGGACCGTCGGCCCGGCGAGATTTCCGGTGGTCAGCGCCAGCGTGTTGCCATTGCTCGCGCATTGGTGAGTGAACCCAGCCTGGTGATAGCGGACGAACCCACCGCCAACCTCGACACCAAAACATCGCGCGAGATCGTCGACCTGATGGATCGCGTGCGCACCGAACTGAACACGTCCGTCGTGATCTGTACCCACGACACCGACCTGATCACGCCTGACAGCTCGGTCATTCACATCATCGACGGCCAGACCGCCAAGGAGTAACGGACATGATTTGGAAAATCGCATTGCGCAACATCATCAAAAACGCCCGGCGGTCGATCACAACCGCGCTGGCCATTGGCATTGGCGGGCTTGCCGCGCTGCTGTTCGGGGGCTTTGTGACCTCGATCTGGTACGGGGTTCAGACCTCGATGATCCAGGAACAGGGCAACCTGCAGATCTACCGCAACGGCTATCTTGAATTTGGCGCGGCCAATCCGGACGCCTATACCATCCAGAACTGGGATCAGGTGGCGGCCCTGTTGGCGGCTGACGCCATGCTTGCTGAAAATCTCTCTGTCATCACGCCGCGCATCGACCTTGCCGGTGTGGCGGGCAATGCCGAAACCGGAAACTCCAAGACGTTTATCGGCACCGGCATCGTTCCCTCCGAAGTGGACCAGATGCGCGGTTGGGACGGCTGGAGCATCGGCCAGACCGGCACCGTGACAGGGCTTGCCGCTGGTGGGTCGGACAGCGTGATCGTCGGACTTGGGATGGCCCGCATGATGGGCATGTGTGAAGCTCTGGCCGTGCCGAACTGTCAGGACGCGCCGATTGTTGAGGAAGATCTGACCGGCGAGGAACAGGACTTCTCGGCTCTGGTCGAAGAAGAGGGCGGTTTGGGCGATCAGGGCGCGGGTGCGTCCAAGCCCCAGCTCAACGTCATGGCGGCCACATCCGCGGGTGTGCCTAACATTGCCCGCGTCGGGATCGAAGCGGCACAGGCCCAATCGGTGCGCGCCATCGACAACAGCTTTGTCATGATGCACTTCGAGCAGGCCCGCAGCCTTCTGTATGGTGACAGCCAGGAAGCCACCGCGCTGATGCTGCAGGTCGTGGATCCGGCCATGGTCGATGCGGTCAAGACCCGCGTGGTCGAGGTTCTGAACGGCGCTGGTCTGGACCTGTCGGTCTATCACCTGACCGAGGTTGACCCCACCTTTGACCGTATCTTCGGGATGTTCAGCTTTATCTTTGTCGTGGTCGCCATCGTGCTGTCCATCGTGATCGTCTTTACCATCGTGAACACCATATCGATGACCATCGTGGAGCGCGTCAAAGAGATCGGCACCATCCGGGCCCTGGGTTTCCGCAAGGGCTTTGTCCGGGCGCTGTTCCTGACCGAAAGCACGCTGATCGGTGTGATCGGGGCAGCTGTGGCGCTGGGCGGTGCGATCATCGTGTCGAACATGGTGAATGCTGCTGGTCTGCAATGGACCCCGCCGTCCAATGCCACACCGCTGACCGTTCAATTGATGGTGCTGGACAACCCGATCTTTGCCGCCGCTGTCGTCGGTACGCTGATCGCCATCGCCTTTGCGGCGGCTGTCCTGCCCACCTTCAAGGCCGCTCGGCTGAATATCGTCGAAAGCCTCCAACGGGCCTGATCCGGCCTACCCCCCGGTCCCGGGTTCTGCCCCGGGGCCGCTCCTTCCAACCCAACCAAGACAAACTGCTAATTCGAAAGGAAAGACCATGGAACTCGATCGTCGTGAATTCGCCCAGATGATGTTTGGTGGCATGACGCTTGCCGGGCTGACCTCCTTCGGGCTGCCCGCCGAGGCCGCCGCAAGCGCCGGGACCGTGCTGAAACAGGCCGATGCCATTCGCAACCCTCAGACCTCGTTCGCGGTGTATGTGAAGCTGACCAACTATGTCCGTGGCAAGGTCCGGGAACAGACCTCGGTTACCACCTATTCCCGCCCCACGGGTGGCCAGTTCAACACGCTGGTGCATATCAATGCGCCCTCGGCGGACCGGGGCAAGATCCTGCTGCGCAACGGCAATATCCTGTGGCTCTATGATCCGGCCTCCAAGGCATCGGTCCGCATCTCGCCCCGCCAGCGCCTGTTGGGCAACGCATCGAATGGCGACGTGGTCAGTTCCAACCTTGTGGGCGACTACCGCGCCAAGCTGGCCGGGACAGAAGCCATTGTCGACGGTGAAAAGAAGACCCGCGACTGCCACAAGCTGCAACTGACCCAGGCGGCGAAATCCGCCCCCTACAGTTCGGTCGAGTTCTGGGTGGATCAGGCGTCGAGCCAGCCGGTCAAGGGCAAGTATTACACCAATTCCGGCAAGCTCATCAAAGTGGCCTGGTATCGCAAAGCGCGCAATCAGATGGGTGCATCGCGCCCGACCGAGATCGTCATCGCCGACGGCTTTGACCCGAACAAGGTCACCGTGATGCAGATGGGCAATTACCGCGCCAAGGACATTCCGCAATCCTGGTTCAACAAGGAATGGCTGCCGAATTTCAAGGCATGACCGGACCAGTCCCGTAACACGTAAAGGAGACCATCACATGAAACGCCTTCTGATGCATTCGGTCGCCGCGACACTTGCTTTCCAGATCGCCATGCCGGCAATGGCACAGGATTTCGATCTGCCGCCTGATCTTCCGGGCGATAGCGTCGCGGACCTCCCCCAAGACGACGCTGTTGCGGCGCCGGATGCCTCGGATGAGGTGCCCGAAGTCGCTGCCCCGGGTGCCACGGTGCCGGAACTGGCACCGGCCACTGAATTGGCCTTTGACGAGCCTGATGCGGGCGGCATTGACGGATTGTCGGCGACGCTCAAGCTGGAGACGCGGTTCTTTTCCAACACGAACCTGGACGATGAAACCGAAGGCGCGTTGCGATTTCAGGCGCATTACTTCGGGGACTATTCGCTTGGAGAAAGGGCCAGTCTGAACTTCAATCTGCGGGCCCGGACGGACATCGTTGACGGGCAAGAATACACGTTCTCGGACGATTTTGCGATTGATATCCAGGAGCTTGCCCTGACCTATGCGATAACGCCGGGCACCAGCCTGCAATTCGGTCGCATCAATATTCGCAATGGCGTTGCCACGGGCTTTAATCCCACGGACTGGTTCCGCGACAACAGCCTGGTTGCAAGCAGCAGCGCGGCACCGGCGGACCGCCGGAACGAACGATTGGGGGTTGTCGCGTTCACCGGAACAACGACGATCGGGCAAACGCTGATCCAGGCTGGTTACCGGCCCGAGATTGATGCCGAACCTGATACGCTTTGGACGGACGCCGATGTCATCGGCATGGGGCTTGATCGTACCAACCCCTCCGAGGTGTGGTTCCTGAAAGTGACGCCCTATATCAACGACAACCTGTCCTTGACCGCCAATGCCGTTCTGATCGACGAAGATCCCGGGATTGGGTTTGAGCTGAGCGGAACGCTGGGCGACAACCTTGTTCTCTATACAGAGGTGATGGGCCAATACCGCCTCTCTCTGGCGGATGAAGCGCTGGGCGGGTCGCTTGGCACGCCCGGGTTCCGCGATGATATCGGCGTTGACGGTGACAAGGATTGGTATTTTCAGGCCGCGCTTGGCGGCAACTGGGCCCTGCCGGAACGGTTTGTCGGGGCCGAGGATGTGTCTCTGACGCTCGAATACCACTTCAACGAGGCTGGTCTCACTGCATCGCAGATCGACGCACTGTCCGGGGCCACCGGGTTCGACCGGATGGCGGCAGGGGCGCTTTACGGTGTGGCGAACCGCCGTCAGGAACCTTTGGCGCGGGACCAGTTCTTTACCCGCTTCGCATGGAACGATTTCGTTCAGGATGCGGACATGTCGCTGCTGGGGTTCTATGCACCGGCGGATAACAGCGGACTTGCACAACTTTCGGTTGATATTCCTGTCGGAAGGAATGGTAATTTCAACCTACGCGGGATAACAACATTTGGGGATGACCGGTCGGTCTATGGAGTAAACCCGACAAAGCGCTCATTGCAGATGGGCTTTACCTACACGTTCTGAGGTTGGCGGCGAATGCCCCCTGCCGCTTTGGTGATACGGAAAGACACAAGGAAGAATACCACGTGCGCGTGATAATGCTGGACGACGACGACGAACTGGGTCCTCTCATGAAGCCCATGCTTGAGAAATACGGGATGGACCTGACGCTTGCTTTTGCGCCGTCTCAGGCTTTTGCCCTGCTGGAAGAAGAAAGTTTTGACGCGATGCTGCTCGACATGATGCTGCCCGAACTGGACGGGATGTCCGTCTGCCGGTCCATCCGGTCGAGCGGCAAACCTTATGCCGACATCCCGATTGTCGCTCTCACCGCGCGTGCCGATCTGACGGACAGGATCGTCGCGCTGGAAGGTGGGATTGACGATTTCGTCGCCAAACCGGTCGAGATGCGGGAACTGGTCGCGCGGATTGGTGCCGTGGTGCGCAGGTTGCGCGAGGATGCGCAGGACGAGGTCGCATCCCAGACGGCTGTGTCTGCGGAACCGGCCGTGCTTCACCTGTCCCCGGCGCAGATGTCTGCCGTTTTTGGCCCCTTCACGGTCAATCTGACCGAGCTGGAAATGCGCATTCTCAGATGCTTGCAGGACGCGCAGGGCAATACACTGAGCCGGGCCGAGATTCTGGATCGAATCGGCCATCACACACAAAGCGACCCGGCCATGGTCGATACGATCATCTACCGGGTCCGGCACAAGTTCCGCGAGCAGGGACTCAAAACGGACTTCATAAAAACTCTGCGCGGGCAGGGCTATAGTATCAAGGCAGCACAGGCATCATGATCTCACTATTCAAACGCGCGATCCGATGGCTTCGGACGCGGTCGGTTTTCAGCCATTTGCTTATCGCGACACTGGTTTCGACGGCCCTTCTAAGCACGGTTCTGATCCTGTCTCTGCAACGTGTCGCGGACGAACACCCCCGGCGTTACCTTGCGCGGGCTTTGTTCGATGCCTTTGCTGAAAACGCGCTGCACCCCGAAGATAAGGTCGTTGCCATTGGCGAAGCCCCGATGGAGCTTATGAGCCCCGAGGAAGCCGCCAATTCGCGTTATGCGGCCATCTATCACGATGCGCTGCGCGACAGCGACCGGATCGCGATCCGGCGGCTGGGCGATCACTATGCCGCCGTGTCCGTGCGCGGCGATATCGTCGCGGTATTGCCGCAATTCGGACGTCCGATTTCGACCTATGCGCTGTTTCTGGTGGGTATTGTCGTCATGTCGGTGCTGTTCGCGGTCTACGCGATCTATCTGTTGATCCGTCGCCTGACACTGCCGTTTGACGCGCTCACCGAAGGCATCGCCAAGGTGGAAGAGGGCGATTTGAGCTATCAGATCCCGCTGGAAAACACCTTTGGCGAATACCGGACTTTTGCCGACGGCTTTAACAAGATGGTGGCAGAGCTGCAGCGTATTCATGAAAGCCGGCGTCACATGCTGCTGGCATTGCCGCATGAGATCCTGACGCCGCTTTCCCGGCTCAAGGTGCGCAAGGACATGGTGGATGACGCCAACCTGCGCGAACAGATCAACAAGGACATCGCGGTGGTCGAAGAAATTCTTTCGTCCATCCTTGCCGCCGAAAAACGCAGCGCGGGCAAGGCGTCGGCCGATTTCATCGATATCGAACCCTATGCCGATGAGCAGATCGCCCAACTGACCCATCCGGGCATCGAGATCACGGTTGAAAACGAAACTGGTTACAATACTGCCTATTTCGATAGCTTCCTGACCAGCGTTCTACTCAAGAATTTCGTAACCAATGCAGTGCGTTATGGAAAGGGAAACCCGATCGCTGTCCGCTTTTCTGCGGATGCGAAAGACCCGTGTGACATGCGCATGTCGGTGCGCGACCAGGGCATCGGAATTGCCCCGGAGCAACAGAAATACCTGATGGAACCCTTCTGGCGCGCCGACGAATCGCGCGGACGGGCATCCGGCGGGTACGGTCTCGGCCTGTATCTGTGCAAGACCATCATGAAAGGCCTTGGCGGGCGCATCGAAGTCGAAAGCACACTCGGCGAAGGCACTGAGATCAGCGCGATCTTTCCAAACGCGCTTTGCACCACATTGGAGGATATCTGACATGACCGTCCTGACCGAAACCCGGACATCCGCGCCGGATCTGCAAGCCACGGAATTCTTTGACGTCGATCACCCGGCGATTGCCAAGTTTGCCGACAAGGTTCTGGCCACCTGCGGTGACGATCCGAAAGACAAGGCCGTGGCCTTGTTCTATGCGGTTCGGGATGGGCTGTTCTACGAGATCTACAATGCAGATTTCGCCCGCGATGCGATGACGGCCAGCGCCATCCTGAAGCGCCGGTCCGGTCTGTGCATTCACAAGTCAATCGTTTACGCGACGCTGCTGCGCTATGTGGGCATCCCGTCCCGGCTTTGGGTGACGGATGTGAAAAACCATCTCTGCTCGCCCAAGCTGGAGCAGCTCATGGGGACGAAGGTATTTCACTATCATGTCCTGGTCAGCCTTGAGCTCGACGGGCGCTGGGTCAAGGCGACCCCGGTTTTCAATGCGCGGCTTTGCCAACTCTATGGAATGATGCCTCTTGAATTCGATGGTGAGACGGATTGTGTTCATCATGCGTATGATTTGGATGGGAACGCGCATATGGAAATAATGCGCGATCACGGAGAATTTTGTGATCTTCCATATGACGTGATCCTGAGCGGCCTTCAGGAAAAGCATGCGCCGCTATTCAAAACTGAAACCCGGTTTAAATCCGGATCTTTGGTGGCAGATATGGCCTGACGGGCCAAAACAGAAATACCGTGTAGAGCAGAGGGCCGCCGGAACATCCGGCGGCCCTTTTCGGTGCCGTGGGGGTGTCGTCCTGTAGATATTAAGCTCATGTGTATAAATGTAAAAACTCCATCACAAAGCAACATGAGCCAGATGGCCGCAGCGCTATTTTCTGTGTCTCAGAAGAATTTTTCGGAACAAAACAACAAACTATCCACAGAGCAAATGGGCTATGTTTGATTCATGCCGGGTAAGCAGCCGAAATAAAATGTTTCCGGCAAAAAAATGATCGACATGAGGACATTATGATTATCAACTCTCTGAATAAAATCGCCGAAACGGATCGCGATGTTGATTGGGGCAATGGTAAAAGCCGCCGCCTTCTGATCGAAAAAGACCAGATGGGATATTCCCTGACCGATACGGTGATCAATGCCGGGTCTTCCTCCCTTCTGGAATACAAAAACCACCTCGAGGCCTGCTATTGCATCGAAGGTGAAGGCGAGGTCGTCGACGCGGAAACCGGTGAAGTGCATGCCATCACGCCGGGCACCATGTACGCCCTGGACAAGCATGACAAGCATTGGCTGAAAGCCTCCAAAACCATGCGTCTGGTCTGTGTGTTCAACCCGCCGCTGAAGGGCCATGAACGCCACTCTCTGTCGGGTGAAAGCTCGGCCTACTGAGCGGGCAAACACTCAATTTCGAAATCTCCCCCAACTGACCAAAGGGTTGCACTGCCATGAATGACACCATCGTAATCACTGCCAGTTGCGCTGATGTCGCGTCCCCGGATCTCCTCCCTGCCGAAGGACACTCGGCGGATGCACCCTTTGGCAATTTTTCGGTGTTTTGTCTCGATCACTCCGGTTTCGAGACCGCCCCCCGCGCGGTACGAGGACGTCACACGCGCGTGTCCTACAGATTGAACAAGATGATCCCGCGCCTGCTTGAGCGCGCCGGTCTGACCGCCGATGCTCTGGCGGGTCCCGGTTGCGGCATGGTGTCGGGCTCCAGCTACGGCTGCTCTCAGGTTTACGAAATGCATCGCAGGCTGAAAAAGATGGGCCCCCGTGGTGTGGATGCAGTGCGCTTTGCACAGGCAACCCATAATTACCCGGTCTCCGCCTGCGCCATTGACTACAAGATCGAAGGGCCGTGCCTGTCGGTGCTCAATGCGGAAACCGCCGGTCTGGATGCACTGCAATGCGCGCAGGACTGGCTGCGTGCCGGACGGTGTGACCGGGTCCTGGTGGCAGCCTACGAGGACCTTGCACCGCCCATTGGCGATCACCTTGCCGACCGCGCGCGTTCCTTGCCCAAACAAGGGTTTGGCGAGGCAATGGTCCTGGTTCTTCTGGAAAAAGCCTCGGTTGCGCAGCGTCGGGATGATCTGCCGATCCTGACCCATGTTGCCCCTGTGCCTCCGGGCGGGGCGGGGCTGTCCGTTACATCTCACTCGCCGGGTTCCCCGGGTTTCACCCCCAGAACACTGGAATATCTCGGCGCCGGCGGTCTGATCGCCCTGCACGACCTGCTGAACAGCCCCGAGGCGGGCCAGCGCGGTCCGCAGCAGTGGCAGATCTCCGCAGCTGGTCAAAGCGGCAGCGGCATTGTCGCCGGCATCGGGATTGGACAAATGGAAGACTGCCTATGACCCGCTCTGTCGTCGTCACCGGGCTGGGTGTGGTGTCGCGTGACATCACCTGCCTGGCTGATTTTCAACGCGTTCTCGACCATGGCGGTTCTGAACCCGAAGCCCCGCTTCAGTTCGACACTGAACAGTTTCGCGCCCGCCGTGCGCACGCAACGGACCCGGACGCGACGCAAGCGGCGTTGAGCGCGGCCATTGAGAACGGGCGTCTGCCTGATCTGGACGGTGTGGAGCGCGACTGCGCCGGGCTGGGCCTGTTGGCGGCGCTTGAGGCGCTGGGGCATGCCGGTCTTGATGGGGCGGCGCGCAAGAAAATGGGATGCGCAGTCGCCACCACCTCGGGTGGGCTGATGGATCGCTACAGCGATGCGTTGGACGACAATCGGACCGGAGATGGAGCGCTTGTGACACCTGGCAGCGCCGCACAGGTCTTTTCCAAGGTCTTTGCGCTGAACGGACCGGTCTGTGCCTTTTCCTGTGCCTGCATGTCTTCGCTTGGGGCTTTGTCCTATGCCATGGCGCGGGTGGAAAACGGGGATACGCCGCTGATGCTGGTTGGTGGATCGGACCGGATGCGCGAAGCGGATTTCGCCGGGTTCAATGCCTTGCGCGCCATGGATCGTGACCGGTGCCGCCCCTTCGACAAGGAGCGCCGGGGCATGATGATCGGTGATGGCGCTGCCATGCTGGTGATCGAAGATGAAGAGCATGCGCGCGCCCGGGGTGCCACCACTCTGGCAAGGCTGGCGGGCATCGGTTTGTCCGCCGACAGCCACCATATCACCAGCCCGGACAGCCGTGGCCTCACCCGCGCCATGCAGCAGGCGCTGACCATGGCAGGCAAGCGCCCGGATGAGATCGGCTATGTGAACTGCCACGGCACCGGCACACCGCTCAATGATGCCGCCGAGGCAGAAGCGTTGTCCAATATCTTTGTCAAAGACGCGCCGCGCCCTGTCATCAGTTCGACCAAAGGGGCAACAGGCCACCTTCTGGGCAGCGCAGGCGCGATCGAGACCATCGCCACGATCCTGGCGCTCAACGCCGGGGAGGCCCCGGTGATGGGCACCACGCTTGACCCCGAAGACATCAGTTTCCGGATGCCGTTCCCGGAGACCGACCGCAAATTTGACGGCTCCGTCGCCATGAAGAACTCGCTTGGGTTCGGCGGCTTGAACGGCAGCCTCATCCTTGAACGCCTGACCACGGGAGAGACCTGATATGCGTGCCATCCAAAGCCTGCTGCCCGACACATCCGGTGGCAATTACCGACCCGAGCTGATGCAGACCTTTCTTGATGGTCTCATCCAATGGGCCCCGGCGCTGAACGCGGGTTGGCAACAGGACGACAAGACAGGCGATTTCGGACATGAGCGCTGGAAAGCGCTGGTCGAAGCCGGGTTGACCGGTGTGGTGACCAGCGAGGATTTTGGCGGGCTTGATCTGTCGGTGCAGGAATTGACCGAGCTTCTCGAAACGCTGGGGTATATCTGCGAAGATGCAGGGCTTGGCTTTTCGCTGGCCACACATCTGTGCAGCACCTGTTTGCCGATTGAGAAATTCGGCAGCGACGCGCTGAAGGCAGACCTCCTGCCGCAACTGGTCGAGGCGGCCCAGGTGGGTGCCCATGCCATCACCGAACCCGACAGCGGCTCGGATGCCTTTGCCATGAAGACCGAGGCCGTGCGGGACGGGGATGACTACATCCTGAACGGCGAGAAATGTTATATCTCCAACGCACCGGTCGCTGATATCTGTGTCGTTTACGCCCGGACCCACCCGACCAAGGGAGCGCTGGGCGGGTTCTCAGCCTTTGCCGTGGATTGCGACAGCCCAGGTTTCACCATCGGCAAGAAACGTTCGAAAATGGGTCTACGTACCGCGCCCATGGCGGACCTCTATTTCAACAACGTTCGGGTGCCCGTCAGCCGCCTGATCGGGCGCGAAGGGCAGGGCTTTGCCATTCTCGACTATGTCATGCGCTGGGAAATCCTCTGTGTCTTCGCCATCCAGGTCGGCGAGATGCGCCGCCAGCTCGAACGCAGCGTGACCTATGCCAAGGAGCGCAAGCAATTCGGCGCGCCCATCGCCAGCTATCAGGCCATCTCGCACCGGATCGCGGACATGCATATGCGCCTGCAATCGGCGCGCAGCTGGCTGTCGCGCATGGTGCGCGCAATGGATGGCGGCGGGCAGGCCTCGCTTGAGATCGCGTCCGCCAAGCTCGCCATATCCGAGGCCCATGTCGCCAATTCCATTGACGCCATCACTTTGCATGGCGGCTCGGGCTACATGAGCGAGACCGGCATCGAAAGCCACCTGCGCAACGCGATGGGCGGTCTGATCTACTCGGGTAGCTCGGACATTCAGAAAAACCGAATTGCCGCCATGCTTGGCCTTTGACCGGGAGACGGACCCATGCTTCAACGCAACAGTTTTGACATCAACGGAACACAATCCTTTTCGGATCTTTTGCGCCGCGAAATGGATGTGATGCCGGATGCGGCCATCCATGGCTCTGACGGCGCTGTGATTACCTATGCAGAGTTGCAAGAGCGCTCTGATACGATCCGCAGCACCCTGCCCGGTCCCGGACAACGGGCCGAGGAAAGCATCGCGATCTGCGCGGCGAAAACCCATGATTGCCTTGCTGCCATTCTGGCGGTGCTGGCCACCGGGCGCGCCTATGCGCCGCTGGACCCGACCCATCCGACCGCCCGGCTGACAACCATTCTTGACGATCTTCACCCCTCGGCGGTGGTCGTGGACGCCTCGACCGAGGCGCTGCTGAAGCCTTGGGCACATGCCACCGGCACACCGTTGATCGACCTTGACCTGATCGCTGAGAGGGATCCGTGTGTCGCGACGCTGCCGGTCGTCTCGGTGCAACAGGATCTGGCGGCCTTGCTGCACACATCCGGCTCGACCGGCAAGCCCAAGCGCGTCGAAATCGAAGCCCATGCGCTCAATGCCTTTCAGGGCTGGGTGATTGATGAACTGAGCCTGCGGATCGACGACTGTGTCATGAGCCACGCGCCCTTTGCCTTTGATCTGTCCTTCCTCGATATCTACGCGTCGCTGATGTCCGGTGCGGGGCTGGTGCT
This sequence comes from Primorskyibacter aestuariivivens, assembly GCF_028023675.1. Taxonomy (GTDB): domain Bacteria; phylum Pseudomonadota; class Alphaproteobacteria; order Rhodobacterales; family Rhodobacteraceae; genus Marinovum; species Marinovum aestuariivivens. Next base: position 104,435 of record NZ_JAQIOZ010000012.1, read on the forward strand.
CGCCGACAGCAAAACCGCCCGAAACGGCGCGCGCCTGTGCGACCTGATCCAACAGGCCGGTGTCACGGTCTGGCACTCCGCCCCCTCGGCGCTGAAACTTCTGGCGGAAAGCGCTGGCGACAAGGTCATGCCGACGATGCGCTGCGTCCTGTTTGCGGGTGAACCGATGCCCGCCCGGGTGTTGCAGCGGCTGTTCCGGATTTTCCCCAATGCGCGGTTCCTGAACATCTATGGTTGTACCGAGACGAACGACACGTTCTTCTATGAGGTCCCGCGCGAGAATACGCCCGACCCCCTGCCTTTGGGTCGCAAGCTCCCTTATGTCGCGTTTCTTCTGGCTGACGCCGATGGTGCCGAGATCAATGGCGAAGGCGAAGGAGAGCTCTGGGTCAGTTGTCCGACCATGATGCGGGGCTATGCCGATCCTGAACTGACCACGGCTGTGCTGGCCCATCGCGACGGGCGCAGCTACTACCGCTCGGGCGATCTTGTGCGCCGCGACGCAGAGGGCGTGATCCATTTCGTTGGTCGCGTCGACACCGTGGTCAAGCTCAGCGGTGTGCGGGTCGACCTGAACGAGGTGGACTTTGCGCTGGCCAGCCACCCCGGCGTGGATGAGGCGTTGAGCTTTGTCACCTATACCAGCGACGGTACCGTTCTGAACGCCTGGGTCACATCGCATTGCGATGAACTCAACAGCCTCGATCTGCGGTTGCACCTCATGAAAACCTTGCCGACCCCGGCCATCCCCCGCAATTTCACCGTTTCCCTGTTGCCGGTTCCCCGGAACTCCAACGGGAAAGCCTGCAGGCGTCTTCTGGCACAAACCTGCGAATCCGCCGCCAAGTAACGGCATCCCACACCATCCAAACAACCAGACATTTCAAAAAGGAGACCTCAAATGTCGTTCCAATCCCTTCGCAGCTTTATCGCCGAAGAATTCGCTCTGGACATCCCGGCAGACCGCCTGACGCCCGAGCTGGACCTGATCGAAACCGGCATTGTCGACAGCCTTGGCGTGTTGAAGCTGATCGCCTTTCTCGAAGGGGAATATGACCTCACCATCACCCCCGATGAGCTGGACGCCGACCTTTATCGCAGCATTGGCCAGATCGAGGAGCTGATCGCGTCCAAAACGGCCGCTGCGGCCTGATCCCACCACGCCACTCACACCCAACAAGGAGCAAAGACCATGACGCCGGACCGCACCGCTGCGCGACTGATCGCAGGCGAAACACCGACCGAAGACCAGATGCGGGCCTATTGGCGCGCCACCGACGAGGGTCTTTGCAACAGGGCCGAAACCGTTGCCGTTCTGGCCGCGCTTTCGGCCCGGCCTTCCGACCTCGGGCTAATGCGAAGCTTTGTGCAATATGTGCAGGAAAGCGCCCCGCCCGTTGCACTGCCTTCGGCGCGCCATGCGGTGAATATCGTCGGCACTGGCGGCGGTCTGTCCACCTTCAACATTTCGACAAGCGCGTCTTTCGTCGTCGCGGCGGCGGGCGGAAAGGTGATCAAGTCGGGCTCTTCGGCCTATTCCTCTTCGGTGGGGTCCGGTGACATTCTGAATGCGCTCGGCCTTCCCGGGGCGAAATCCGACCACCTGACCGATGCGATGCTATCCGAGACCGGGCTCGCCTTTGCAGCCCAGGGGCGCTATGCGCCGATCCTGAAACGGCTGGCGATTTCCGCCATGCCGCTGAATTTCAAGGTCATCGGCCGGTTCGTGAATGCGCTGGGTCCGCTCATTTCGCCCTACAAGATGCGCGCGCATGTGATCGGGGCGTCCAGCCCGCAATTGTTCAAGCAGATCCATGGGATCGCTGCGTCGCTGAACATTCCGGCCTTTGTCGTGCACGCGAAACTGGGGGTTGATGAGCTTCTGAGCATTTGCCCCAATATCTGCCAATGGAACCATCAGGACAGCGCCTCGCGGCTTGAGCCGCTGGAACTTGGCCTTGCCTCCGGTTCGCCCGAAGCCTTGGCCGGCGGCGATCTGCAAACCAATATCGCGCTGATGACCGATCTCCTGCAGGGCAGGGCTGGCCCCGTCGCGTCGCAAACCGTTGCGTTGAACGCTGGTGCTGCGCTCTATGCTGGCGGGGTTGCGCCGGATCTGGCGGCAGGCACCAGGCTTGCGCTGGACTGCATCGCCGATGGCGCGCCCTACCGAAAGCTGGAACAGGCCCGCGCGTTCCTGAGCGCGGAAGCTCCGAAAGTGGGGCGCGCTGCATGAATTATCTTTTCCATGACCGGCTGGCCGCGGCGCAGGCGCCCCTGATCGCCGAGATCAAGCCGCACTCTCCAAAGCTTGGGCCTTTGCTGGATGGACGCCAGGTGGCGGATGTTGCGCAGGACTATGCCGAGGCGGGTGCGCCGTGTCTGTCGGTCACAACGGGGGCCTGGCACGGCGGCAATACGGGTATGATCAATGACATGGCGCAAACCGGACTACCCGTTCTGCGCAAGGATTTCATAACGTCCGAACGCCACCTGACCGAGTCGCTGGATGCCGGCGCGTCTGCGGTCCTGTTGACATGTACGCTTCTGCGCCGCGCCGACGTGGTGCGTCTGGCCGAAGCGGCGCTCAAACACGGGCTGACGCCGTTTGTCGAAGCGGCCTCGGCCAAGGAGCTGGAGGGCTTGTCGCTGCCGTCCGGGGCCATCCTTGCGATCAACAATCGCGACATTCGCGGCAAGGAGGTGGATGATGGCGGCGTTGAACAAAGCGAAGCCCTGTTCGACATGGCGCGCGCCCAGCATGCCGGTCTTCTGGTCAGCGCCTCCGGGCTCACCACGCCCGGCGCCGTCACCCGCGCCATTGCCGCAGGGTTTGATGGGGTTCTGGTGGGAACCGCGTTGCTGAGTGGCGCTGGCACAGCCGCCGATGCCGCCCGCACATATCTGCACGCCGCCTCGAAACCGATGGTGCCAGCGTGAAGCCACCCCTGAATTGCCCGCCCCCCGTTGGCGGAGAAACCATTGTCATTCTCGGTGCCAAGGAACGCCCCGGCTCCGTCTTGTTCCAATGCCTGTCCTGCCGGGGATACCTACCCATCCTTACCACCTGTCCGGAAAAGGCGCTGAACCTGCAAAGGCAAGCACTGGTGTCCGCCTTTGTCGTGATGGACAGCAGGCCCGTGGAGGATGCTTTGGAGTTTTGCCGCAAGCTGCGCCGGATCAATACGGTGACGCCCGTGATCGCCATTCTGAACGACGCCACCCGCGCGCGGGGCATCGAGTTTCTGGAACAGGGCGCGGATCATTTCGAAGTGCAGCCCCTGCGCATTGATGCCTTGCTGGGCACGCTTCGCTCTATTGCGTGGCGCCCCCTGCGCCAGCTTGGCCCGATGCTGTTCTGACCCTTCGGTTTGTTCGTTTGACATGTTGTGCCGGACAAAGGCGCGTGGGGTCCACACCCGCGCGCCTTTGTCCGGTTGAAACCCCTTTTGGCGTGGTCTAATCGGGCAGGGAATAACGATTCATGGCGAATTCCGGGTGGCGCCTGGGCGGGGCGCAAAGATCAAAATTTTTGTACCGCGACCAAAGAGACCCGCGTTTCCACTGTCAGAAAAGGGCTTAAAAACATGGCCGAAAACACTTCTCCCGACATTTTGTATACCATTGTAGACGAAGCGCCCGAGCTGGCCTCTGCCTCGTTCCTGCCGATCATCCGCAAATTTGCAGATGCCGCCGGTGTGACAGTGGGCACCAAGGACATTTCGCTGGCCGGTCGCATCATCGCGACCTTCCCGGAAAACCTGACCGAAGAACAGCGTCAGAGCGACGATCTGGCCGAGCTGGGGCAACTGGTGAAGACGCCCGAAGCCAATGTGATCAAGCTGCCCAACATCTCGGCTTCGGTGCCGCAATTGGTCGCCGCGATCAAGGAATTGCAGGGTCAGGGGTATGATCTGCCCGATTACCCCGAAGAACCCAAGACCGACGCAGAAAAGGCCGTGCGCGCGCGTTACGACGCGATCAAAGGCTCGGCTGTGAACCCGGTTCTGCGCGAAGGCAACTCGGACCGCCGGTCTGCCCGCGCGGTCAAGAACTTCGCCCAGAACAATCCGCATTCCATGGGCACCTGGTCCGCCGACAGCAAGACCAAGGTCTCTTCGATGTCGGGCGGCGATTTCTATGCCAATGAGAAATCCGCCACTATCACCGCCGCTCAGGCTGGTGACGCCAAGATCGAATTCGTTGCCAAGGACGGCACTGTCACCGTGCTTAAAGACGGCTGGACGCTGGAAGAAGGCACCATTGCCGACGCGACCTTCATGTCCGCCAAGGCGCTGGCCTCCTTCTTGGGTGAGGCGATTGAAGACACCAAGGCTGACGGCACCATGTTCTCGCTGCACATGAAAGCCACGATGATGAAGGTTTCGGACCCGATCATCTTTGGCCACGCGGTCAAGGCATGGCTGGCACCGGTGTTTGAAAAATACGGCTCTGAACTTGAGGCGCTGGGCGTGAACCCCAATTCCGGCATGGGTGACCTGCTGAAGCGTGTCAAAGGCAATGCCGAGATCATGGCCGCCATCGAAGCGGTGCGCGCCGAGCGCCCCGAGATGTACATGGTGGACAGCGACAAGGGCATCACCAACCTGCACGTACCGTCCGATGTGATCATCGACGCCTCCATGCCCGCCGTGATCCGCGCAGGCGGCAAGGGCTGGGACGGCAAGGGCAACAAGGGCGACACCAACTGTGTGATCCCCGACCGCTGCTACGCGACTGTCTATGACGAGACGATCAATTTCTTCAAAGCCAATGGCGCGCTGGACGTGACCACCGCGGGCTCCGTCGCCAATGTCGGCCTGATGGCGCAAAAGGCCGAAGAATACGGCTCGCACCCGACCACCTTTGAGGCACCTGCAGACGGCACCATTCGCGTGGTTCTGGCCAATGGCGAGACGCTGCACAGCCATGAGGTTGAGGCTGGCGATATCTGGCGTGCCTGCACGGTCAAGAAAGCCCCGATCGAGAACTGGATCGAACTGGCGTTGGACCGTCAGCGTCTGACCGGGTCCGAGGCGATCTTCTGGCTGGATGCCAACCGCGCGCATGACGCCGAACTGATCAAATATGTGGAACCGGCGCTGGCAGCCGCGGGCAAATCCGACCTGTTCCAGATCATGGCACCCCGTGAAGCCACGGCGCAATCGCTCAAGACCATCACCGCAGGCAAGGACAGCATCGCCATCACCGGCAACGTGCTGCGCGACTACCTGACCGACCTGTTCCCGATCCTTGAACTGGGCACCTCGGCCAAGATGCTGTCGATCGTGAAGCTGATGAATGGCGGCGGTCTGTTTGAGACCGGCGCTGGCGGCTCGGCCCCCAAGCACGTGCAGCAGCTGGTGGAACAGAACCACCTGCGCTGGGACTCCATGGGTGAGTTCTGCGCGCTGGGCGAAAGCCTGAAATTCCTGGCCGACAGCCGTGGCAATGCCAAGGCCGGTGTGCTGGGCGCGGCGGCGGAAGTGGCCACGCAGGGCATTCTCGACAACAACCGCAGCCCGAGCCGCAAGGTGGGCGAGCCGGACAACCGCGACAGCCATTACTGGTTCGCCCGTTACTGGGCCGAAGCACTGGCCGCGCAATCCGACGATGCCGATCTGGCCGCGCATTTCGCCCCGATTGCCAAGGCGCTGGCCGACGGCGAAGAGACGATCCTGTCCGAGATCGCAGCCGTGCAAGGCCCGGCGGCGGATATTGGCGGTTACTACAACCCCAGCGTTGAGAAAAAGGCCGCTGTGATGCGCCCGAGCGCAACGCTGAACGCCATCATCGGCTAAGGCCGGGCGCGACTGAACACAGTTCCTCGCAGTCTTTCGGGATTGCGGGGGCACAAGACATCGGGGCATCTGACCAAGCGGACGGTCAGGTGCCCTTTTTCGTGGGAGTGCAGGCACTGACGCGGCGCTCAGCTCCCGCTTGCCACCCGGCGCACGGTTTCGATCCGCGCGGCATTGGGCGGATGGGTGCCCAGAAACCGGTTGCCGGGGTCGGGCAGCCGGTTAAAGAATTCCGCCCCGCGAATGGGATCATACCCCGCGCGTTGCGTGATGATCGTGCCAAGTGCGTCGGCTTCCAACTCGAATTCCTTGGAAAAGGTGCGTATGCCCAGCGCCGCCCCGAATTCCTGCCCGGCGCGAATCGCATCGGCGTCACCTCCCGAAATCGTTGCCGCCGCACCGCCGAAAATCTGTGCGCCGAGCGATGCGCCCCGTCTGGCCCGTTCAAAATGGCCCGCGATGTGATGCGCGGCCTCATGTCCCATGATAAACGCCAGTTCGTCTTCATTCTCGACCGCAAGGATCAGCGCGAGGTTGAAGGCAATCAACGGTTCGCCATTGCGACCCAAAGTGTGAAAAGCATTCGGGGGCTGTCCCAGACGGTCGTCCACGACGATCTGGAAATCGCAGTTCACATTGCTGGTGCGTTCCCGGCAAACCTGTTCGGCCACCGGCTCCACGGTTTTCACCACGCGCACGAATTGCCGTGCCGCGTGGTCCGCACGCTGGCGCAGTTCTGCCTCGCTTGGGGCGGGGACTGTGCCGGGCGCGGGCCTCGGCTCCGGGGGAACCGTGGCGCAGGCGGACAGAAACAGGATCAGGGCAAGCGCGAAGCGCAGCATGGGGCCTCCGGGTGATTTGGCTTCAATCTAGGACGCGCGGGAAAGGGCCGCCATAGGCATTTATACCCTTGGCGGCGGCTTGCCGGTCACTATGTCGTGGGACATGAGCGAACATCTGACCGTCATATACAACGACACTTGTCCCATCTGTGCGCGCGAAGTGAACGCGTATCGCGACCGCACGGACCCACAGGCGGTGCGGTATCACGGCGTGTCGCAGGGACAGCTTGCGCAATTTGATCTGACCGAGGACGAAGCCGCCCGGCGATTCCATGTGATCCGCGCGGGAGAGCGTCTTGAAGGTGTCGATGCATTTGCAGCGCTCTGGGCGCGGATCCCGCGCCTGCGCTGGCTTGGCTGGATGGTCATGCGCCCGGGCATCCATGGGCTGGCCATGCTGGTTTATAACCGGATTCTCGCGCCGTTGCTCTATGGAGTGCATCGCAGGCGCGTCCGCCGGTTGCAAAAGCGCGTCAGCAAGCTAGGCTGAGCGCATGTTCAGCATCGAGCACGAATTCGACGCGACGGTTGTGACACTGGTCGATGAAGGCGAAGCGCCCTTGCAGGAGGATGTGACCGTCAACGCGTTCGAAGAATGCGTGACGGTCGAGCAATATGATCCTCGCACCGACACGGTTCAGAGAATAACGCTGTCCATGACCCAGATGCGCGATCTTGCCACCGCGATCAACATGCCCGAAGGCGTGTATCGCCGGGATTGATCACACGATCCGGAACAGCTTGTCCCGCGAGGTTGCGCCGCGCACCAGACGCAGGCGCGATTTGGCCAGCCCCAGGGACTTCGCCAACAGTTTCTGCACGGCGGCATTGGCCTTGCCATCTTCTGGCGGGGCCGTCACGCGCACGGTGATTTTGCCGTCTGCGTCCCGCACAACCGCGTTGCGCCCGGCGCGTGGCGTGACCCGGACCAGTATTTCGGTGCCGGGGTTGGCAAGATCAGAGAGATCGGGAATGTCTTTCATGTCTCCCCCTTAGCCGGGTGGCGGACAGGATGCAAAATGCGGGCAGGCCCTTGAAACCCCCGGACGGGCAGGTGAGATATGCCCCAGGTCAAGGAGTTACGACATGCCTCACCCGAACCCGGACGCGATGGCGTTCCTGTTGTCCCGCCGGTCCCGTCCGGCCAAGACGTTGCGTGCACCGGCCCCGGATCGCGCGGCACTTGAACCGATCCTCACCGCGGCGGCACGCAGCCCCGATCACGGCAAGCTAGAGCCTTGGCGCTTTATCGTACTCGAACGCGGCGCGCTGCATCGTCTGGCGGGACTGGTTGAAGAACGTGGCCCGGACCTCGGCCAGGACGCCGATCAGATCGCCAAGGCGGCATCAGCCTATCGCGACAGCCCATTGGCGGTTGTAGTCGTAGAGATCCAGAAGTCCTCGGAAAAGATCCCGCAGATCGAGATGACCTATTCCGCAGGAGCGGTCTGCCTTGCGCTGTTGAACGCGGCGCTGGCCTCGGGCTGGGGGGCGAACTGGCTCTCGGGCTGGGCCAGCCATGACAGGGCCTTTGTCGAGCAAGGGCTGGGGCTGAGCGCAGATGAACGCGTCGCCGGGATCATCCACATCGGCACCGAAACCAGCGCGCCACCCGAACGGCCGCGACCGGATCTGGACACCATCACCGAATGGGTGACGGAATGATCTTTCAGTCGTTCTTCAAGGCGCTGGCGCAGCTGAGCGACCCGCGTTTCCGGCGTGTGCTGTGGTTGGGCATTGGTCTGACCCTGGCTTTGCTGATCGGCTCCTATGCCGGGCTTTTGTGGCTGATCGAATGGTTGACCGGGGAAAGCACCGAACTGCCGCTCGTGGGCGAGGTGACCTGGGTCGGAGATTTGCTCAGCTTCGGGTCATTCTTCCTCATGATCGTGCTGTCGATCTTTCTCATGGTCCCTGTGGCCTCTGCCATCACGTCCATGTTCCTCGATGAGGTGGCACAGGCGGTCGAGGATCGGCATTACCCCCACCTGCCACAGGCAGACAAGGTGCCATTTTCCGATGCCTTACGTGATACGCTGAACTTCCTCGGCGTGCTGATCGCGGCGAACCTGCTTGCGATTGTCCTGTATGTTATGTTTCCGCCTGCCGCGCTGTTCATCTTCTGGGGATTGAACGGGTTTCTGCTGGGACGGGAATATTTCACGCTTGCCGCCATTCGTAGGATTGGTCGCACTGGTGCGAAAGACCTGCGCGCAAAGCATCGTGGCGCTATCTGGATGGCAGGGATATTGATGGCGATGCCGCTTTCGGTGCCGCTGGTGAACCTGCTGATACCTATTCTTGGTGCCGCGACGTTCACTCATATCTTTCACGCGTTGAACGCGCGGCGCTGATGTTTTCAGTCGTGATCCGGGATCACATGGTCTGGCTGAATTTCAGGGACAGATGTCAGGAACTTTCCTAGGCTGGGCGCGGGAAGTGCGACAAAATCCGAAGGAGAGTGGAAATGCCGGAGACAGAGGTTTTGCACGGCCAGTGCCTGTGCGGTGCGGTCAAAGTGACGTTGACCGGCGGGATGGGACGTACAATGGAGTGCCACTGCAGCGAATGCCAGACCGTGATGGGGGGTGGCCCGGCCTATCTCACCATGGTCGATCGGGCCAATACGGACCTGTCCGGAGAGCGGCGCGGCTACACGGTCAATGGCGCAAGCGGCGGCGAGGTCACGCGGTTTTTCTGCCCGGTTTGCGGAACGCCGACACATTCCGAGCTTGAGAGTTTCCCGGACAAATACGTTCTCAAGGTCGGGCTCTTCGCGCCCCAGAGCGCGGCAGCGCCGGGCATTGCAATCTGGACGGGATCAGCGCCGGACTGGCATCCGGTAACGGAAGGAATCCCGCAATTCGAGAAAAGGCCATTACCGCAGAAATAGCGTTAATTCGCCTCGCGCGGGCTCATTCGATTGAACATCCAGCTGTCGATGTCGCGTACGGTGATCACGTCAAAAATGATGATCGACGCGATAATCCCCCAGAGCACGAGCGCCACAAGCGTGGTGATCTTGGCCTTTTTGCGCAGGTTATGCACCTCGGGCGAACTGGCATGCGTGCCGTGTACCACATTGCCCAGATCGCCCTGCGTCTGGAGGCGGATCGGGATCACGATCAGAAATGTCATGAACCAGATGACGGCATACAGGACAAGCGCAGAGGTAATGGCCATTCGGGAGGCTCCTTTGCATTAGAGCATGTTCAGCCAAAGTGGGCACCGGTTTGGCGGTTCGAACATGCGACCAATCAATAAGTTAGAGCGTGGCCAACGAATCCGATTGGACGAGACACGCTCTGGGCTGCTGCGGATATAGCGCCTGTTGCCCCGCCGGAAAAGGCGTAGGGTGGGCATTTCTGCCCACCGTATCTTGCGGTCAGACTTGCTCCAGCTCGACGAGACAGCCGTTGAAATCCTTGGGGTGCAGGAACAGCACCGGCTTGCCATGCGCGCCGATCTTGGGCTCGCCTGTGCCGAGTACCCGCGCACCGGTTTCCTTCAGGTGGTCACGTGCGGCGATGATGTCGTCCACTTCGTAGCAAACATGGTGAATGCCGCCCGAAGGGTTCTTTTCCAGAAACCCGTTGATCGGGGAATTCTCGCCCAGCGGGTAGAGCAGTTCGATCTTGGTGTTTGGCAGTTCGATAAAGATCACCGTGACACCGTGATCGGGTTCGTCCTGCGGCTCTCCGACATTGGCACCCAGCGCGGTGCGGTATTGCGCGGCGGCGGCTTCGAGATCCGGGACAGCGATGGCGACATGGTTGAGACGACCGATCATGACGGGCTCCTTTCAATTGCGTTGCCGGGATTTATGCGCAGTGCAGCACGGTCTGACAAGCGGACAGGAGCGCGCAGATGCCGCGCCGCAGCGTCACGGCCGGGCAAGCATTAAGCGAATGGTAACCAAGCCCGGCCATCCTGCGACTCGGTCAGGAGGATTTGCCATGGATGATCTGGAAGAATTCGATCTCAATCGTGCTCCGACAGCGGCGCGACCGCTCCTTGGGTTGACGGTTCTTGTGGTAGAGGACAGCCGCTTTGCCTGCGAAGCCGTCCGGCTTTTGTGCCTGCGTAGCGGGGCGCGTATCCGAAGGGCCGATTGCCTGCGTTCAGCACGGCGGCATTTGCGGGTCTATCGTCCCTCTGTCGCGATTGTCGATCTGGGCCTGCCGGACGGTTCCGGCGCGGAATTGATCTCGGAACTGGCGGTAGGCGTGCCGCGGATTCCGGTCCTGCTCGGCACCAGCGGCGACGAATTCGCGGAGGATGTGGCCGTTGCGGCGGGGGCGGATGGCTTCTTGCCCAAGCCGATCACATCCCTGTCGGGGTTTCAGGAGCTTGTCCTGTCGCTGATGCCCCCCGAGCGCCAGCCGCTTGGACCCCGGCCGATCAACGAGGACGAGGTGCGGCCGGATATTCTGGCCTATCGCGATGACATGGCCCATGTGGCGGGGCTTTTGGCCGAAGGCACCGATGATCGCACGATCGATTATGTGGGCCAGTTCCTGCGCGGCGTGGCGCGCAGCGCCCATGACGAGGCGCTGGGCGCGGCGGCCGAGACCCTGATCGAGATGCGCCAGAAAGGACGGCCCGTGGTGGCCCAAGCGGCACGCATTGCAGGCATGGTACAGCAAAGGATCGTGGACCGGATTGCCATTTGAGTGGACCGGTCCCCCGGGCAGAGGTCAGAGCGCGGGGTCACCCGTGACGCGAACAAGACGCGTCAGATCGCTGAGCCGTTCGATCTGTTGGCCCTGGGCATCAAAGTTCTCGGGGCGGAGCCAAGCCGCGTAGGCTTCTTTCAGCGCGGGCCATTCTCGGTCGATGGCGGCAAACCATGCGGTGTCGCGGTTGCGGCCCTTGACCACCAGTGCCTGACGAAACACGCCCTCATAGCTGAATCCAAGCCGTTGGGCGGCGCGACGCGACGCAAGGTTGAGCGCGTTGCATTTCCATTCATACCGGCGATAGCCCGCCTCGAACGCCCATTGCATCATGAGATACATGGCGTCGGTCGCGGCGCGGCACTGGGCGAGAGACGGGGAAAAATTGATATTGCCCACCTCGATGGACCCAGCCTCGGGCGCGATGCGAAGATAGCTGGCTACACCGCCGAACTGGCCGGTATCCTTGTCCTTGATGGCGTAGAACAGGTGATGGTCCTGCGCCACCGTCTCGCGGACCCAGCGATGGTACTGTGCAGCCGAGTGAAAGGGACCGTAAGGCATGTAATCCCACCGGTCATCATGACCCTCAAAGGCACGAAACAGAAGTGCAGCGTGGGCCTCGGCGTCCAGCGGTTCAAGGCGGGCATATTGCCCCTCAAGTGGCTCGCCCGACGGAGCGGGCGGCGAAGACCAGCTTTCAACTTTTTCACCCAGTATATTCATTACCATGGCCCCTTTTTCAGCATTCAGGATAAAAGCCTGAAAAACGGGCGTAATATGTAAATCGCGACCCCAATCAGCCGCGATTCAACAAGGGATGAAACAATCTCGATTAATGTGACGGCAACTTGGTCCCCCAGTGTTCCGCGCGGCTTTCCAGCCTTGCAGCACCAGCGTGGAATAGCGCCGCAAGCCGCAGGCACACCGAACAGCCCACCGAAGGACGCGCATCGCGCAGCTTCGGCGTTGTGGCGGTGTTGAGCTTGGGGTCCCAGCCCGCGCGCAGCATCATGAAATCGAGTTCGGAAAATTGCGGTTGGTTGCGATGATGGGTCATGTCCGTGTCCTTTCGGTCAGAAGTCTTGCTGTCTGACCACAGAATGCCCGTTTGCCCCGGGTGCCGACAAACGATGGTTTCTCACGACATGGGTTAGAAAAATTTGTATATAGGGGTATGGCCCACCGGATACCCCCGTTGAAACAACTCTTTTCGTTCGAGGCTGCCGCACGGCATCAAAGCTTCAAGAAGGCAGCCGAAGAGCTCCATGTCACCCATGCTGCAATCAGCCATCAGGTGCGTGCGCTTGAGGAACAGCTTGGTCGTCAGTTGTTCCACCGCAAGACGCGGCAGGTGGTACTGACCGAGGCGGCCGAACCCTTTGCAAAACGTCTGAGCGAGGCCTTTGGAGCAATTGCCGAGGCTGTGGAGGCGATGGAAGACAAGCAGCTTGAGGGGCGGCTCACCCTCTCCGTCGCGCCATTCTACGGGAACCGGATGCTGATGCCCCGATTGGCACGTTTCCGCGCGGCGTTTCCGCAGATCGAACTGGATATCCAGATGACAGGCACGGTGATCGATCTGCAGGCCGGGGATGCGGATGCCGCGATGCGCTATGGAACAGGGGACTGGCCCGGGCTGACCGTGCTGCGCCTGTCAGAGGATCGTGTCGGCCCGGTGGCCGCGCCACGGTTTGCAGAGCGGCTGAGCATACCGGTGACGCCGGAGGCTTTGGCAGATCTGCCGCTGGCCATCAATCAGGGGGCGCGGCAGGATTGGCGCGATTGGTTCACGGCGGCGGGGCATGACGGCCCCGACCCGGCGATGACCGAATATTCGGACCGCGCCCGCGCGGTTGATTTCGCCTTGTCGGGAAATGGGGTCGCATTGGCCGATGTCTACCTGACAGAGCAGGACGAGGCTGATGGCCACCTCGTCCGGCTCGATCCGCTGACGGTGCCGTCGCGCAAGACGATGCACCTCGTCTTTCCCAGAACCGATTATCCCGATCCCAAGGTCATGGCGTTTTACAACTGGTTCCGCGAAGAGCTTGGCGCTCAGTCGTCCTGAGGGATCACCCGCAGGCCCAGTTCCATCAGTTGATCCGAAGACGGGTCGGACGGCGCGGACATCATCAGGTCTTCGGCGCGCTGGTTCATCGGGAACATGATGACCTCGCGGATGTTTTCCTGATCCGCCAAAAGCATGACGATCCGGTCGATCCCGGCAGCACAGCCCCCGTGCGGTGGCGCGCCATAGTGGAACGCATTGAACAGCGCGCCAAAGCGGGATTTCACCTCGTCCTCGCCATAGCCCGCCAGCTCAAAGGCTTTCAGCATCAGGTCCGGCTTGTGGTTCCGGATCGCGCCCGAGACCAGTTCATAGCCGTTGCAGGCCAGGTCATACTGATAGCCTTTGACCGCCAGCGGATCGCCATTCAGCGCCTCCATCCCGCCCTGCGGCATGGAGAAGGGGTTGTGCTCAAAGTCGATCTCGCCGCTTTCCTCGTCCTGTTCATAGATCGGGAAATCCACGATCCAGGCAAAGGCGAAACGGTCCTTCTCGGTCAGACCCAGTTCGTTGCCAATCACCGTGCGCGCCTTGCCTGCGACGGTTTCAAACGCCTTGGGCTTGCCACCCAGGAAAAACGCCGCGTCGCCCACGCCAAGGCCAAGCTGCTGGCGGATCGCCTCGGTGCGCTCGGGGCCGATATTCTTGGCCAGCGGGCCCGCGGCTTCCATGCCCTCGCCCTGATCGCGCCAGAAGATATAGCCCATCCCGGGCAGGCCCTCTTGTTGAGCGAACTTGTTCATCCGGTCGCAGAACTTGCGCGAGCCGCCGGTTGGCGCGGGGATGGCGCGGATCTCGGTGCCGTCCTGTTCCAGCAGCTTGGCAAAGATCGCAAAGCCCGAGCCGCGGAAATGCTCGGAGCAATCCTGCATCTTGATCGGGTTGCGCAAGTCGGGCTTGTCGGTGCCGTACCATTTGGCTGCGTCCTTGTAGGAAATCTGCGGCCAGTCCTGATCGACTTTGCGACCGCCGCCGAATTCCTCGAAAATCCCCGTCAGCACCGGCTGGATCGCGTCGAACACGTCCTGTTGCTCGACAAAGGACATCTCCATGTCGAGCTGGTAGAAATCGGTCGGCGAGCGGTCGGCGCGCGGGTCTTCGTCGCGGAAACAGGGCGCGATCTGGAAATACTTGTCATAGCCCGACACCATGATCAGCTGTTTGAACTGCTGCGGGGCCTGGGGCAGGGCGTAGAAACGGCCCGGATGCAGGCGCGACGGCACGAGGAAGTCGCGCGCGCCTTCGGGGCTGGAGGCGGTGATGATTGGCGTCTGGAACTCGCGGAACCCCTTGTCCCACATGCGGCGGCGCATGGAGGCCACCACGTCGGAACGCATCTTCATGTTGTGCTGCATCGCTTCGCGGCGCAGGTCGAGATAGCGATAGCGCAGGCGGGTTTCCTCGGGGTATTCCTGATCGCCGAAAACGATCAGCGGCAGTTCGTCCGCCGCGCCCAGCACTTCCATGTCCCGAATGTAGACCTCGATCTCGCCGGTCGGGATCTTGGCGTTGATCAGGCTCTCGTCACGCGCCTTGACGTTGCCGTCGATGCGGACACACCATTCAGAGCGGAGTTTTTCCACCTCGGCAAAGACCGGGCTGTCCGGATCGCAGAGCACCTGTGTCATGCCATAGGTGTCCCGAAGGTCGATAAACAGCACGCCGCCATGGTCGCGTACACGATGCACCCAACCGGACAGGCGGACGGTTTCGCCCACGTTGGATTTGTTCAGTTCGGCGCAGGTATGGCTGCGATAGGCGTGCATTTCGGGCTCCCTTCGGGGGGTCAAACGGTTGTCGCGCCGATACACCTTGCCCGAGGGGGAAAGTCAAGCAGAGAGGGGCGCGGGGAGAGGTGCCGCGCCCCTTCGTGGTCACATCTCGTGGATCTCGGCAATCTCAATGGATCCGTTGCCGCCATCGAGGATTGGGCAGCCCTTGCCCATTTCCGCCGCCGCGTCCAGAGTGTCGGCCTGCACAATGGTGTAGCCAGACAACGGATTGGCCCCGCCACCCTCGGACAGGCCGCTTTTGGTCAAGGTCGAGGACAGGCCAACCGGATTGCCGGGATCGACGATGGCCTCACCCAGTTCCTGCATCCATGACATCCACGCCGCCATGACCTTTTCGCCCTCTTCCGGGGTCTCGGGCACGCCTCCGCCGTGATAGGCAAACATGAATTTCGGCATGGTCTTTCCTCCTGTTGATTAACTTGATTGCGTGCTGGCAAAAGCGGTCAGACGGGCAAGGCTCGCGTTCCAGCCCATTTCGTGAGAGCGGCCAAAATCGTCGTCGGGCAGCCCGGTGTGATGGATTGTAAAGAGACTTCCATCCCCGTCCGCAGTTACCGAAAAGGTTACAGTGCTTACATCACTTTGCCGTCCATTGGCGTTCAGCCATTGCCAGGAAAACGTCACGGTCATGTCGCCAGTGCTCAGCACCTCGCCGCCATGGTGGAACGGGTTGCCTTCGTCACTGCGCATCTTCGCGAACCACGGGCCGGGGCGGGTGAAATCCAGCTCAGCCTCTTCGATGGACCAGCCGTCATGCCCCCACCACAGGGCCAGCATGTCGGGCTGGGTGACAAACGCGAAAACGCGGGTAGGGGGCGCATCAAAGCGGCGGGTGAGGGTGACGTCGATCATTGGGTTGGCCCTTGGTTTTTCAATGCGCGTTCCAGCCGGTTCATGCCACTTTCCCAGAACTGGCGTGCCGCGTTGGCCCAATCCACCAAGTCTGAGAGGCCCTGCGGCTCGACAGAGTAAAGCCTTTTTTGCGCGCGTGCGCGTCGCGTCAGGATGCCCGCCTCTCGCAATATGCCCAGATGCTGCGAAACGGCTGGGGCGGAGATGTCAAAATCCTTGCCCAGATCCCCGGCTGACAACTCACCCTCACGCAAGAGCCGGTCCACAATGGCAAAGCGTACCGGGTCGGCGAGGGCGGCGAAGGTTTGTGGCAAATCGGGCATTCGAGGTCCTGTCTTTTGGCCGATAATTCAGCGATTCTTTAATTAAGTAAATGCTAAAATACATCGTCGTTTTGGTCTGCGACCTTTCAGACGGTGGTTTTCCACGGCTTTCGCCCTTGATCCCGGGCCGTCGATGTCTATAACCCACGACAATTTGCGCCCCCGCTCCCGCGCGTCACCCGAATCCAGAGGTCTGCCATGCCCAAACGTACCGATATCCAGTCGATCATGATCATTGGCGCGGGGCCGATTGTCATCGGGCAGGCCTGTGAGTTCGACTATTCCGGCGCGCAGGCGTGTAAGGCGCTTCGGGAAGAAGGCTACCGGGTGATCCTTGTGAACTCCAACCCGGCCACCATCATGACCGATCCGGGCCTTGCCGATGCGACCTATATCGAGCCGATCACGCCCGAGGTTGTGGCCAAGATCATCGAAAAGGAACGCCCTGATGCGCTCTTGCCGACGATGGGCGGGCAGACCGGGCTGAACACTTCGCTGGCGCTCGAAGAGATGGGTGTGCTGGAAAAATTCGGTGTTGAGATGATTGGCGCCAAGCGCGACGCCATCGAAATGGCCGAAGACCGCAAGCTGTTCCGCGAGGCGATGGACCGTCTGGGCCTTGAAAATCCCAAGGCGACGATCATTACAGCGCCCAAGAAAGCCAATGGTGGCGCCGACCTTGAAGCGGGCGTACAGATGGCGCTTGACGAGCTGGAAGAGATCGGCCTCCCCGCAATTATCCGCCCGGCCTTTACCCTTGGCGGCACCGGCGGTGGCGTGGCCTATAACCGCGAGGACTATATCCATTTCTGTCGCTCGGGCATGGATGCCTCCCCGGTCAACCAGATCCTTGTCGATGAAAGCCTGCTTGGCTGGAAAGAATTCGAGATGGAGGTTGTGCGCGACAAAGCCGATAACGCCATCATCGTCTGTTCCATCGAAAACGTCGATCCGATGGGTGTGCATACCGGCGACTCGATCACCGTGGCCCCGGCACTGACGCTCACGGACAAGGAATACCAGATCATGCGCAACGGCTCGATCGCCGTGCTGCGCGAGATCGGGGTCGAGACCGGCGGGTCCAACGTGCAATGGGCGGTGAACCCCGAAGATGGCCGTATGGTGGTGATCGAGATGAACCCGCGCGTGTCGCGTTCTTCGGCGCTGGCGTCCAAGGCGACCGGTTTCCCGATTGCCAAGATCGCGGCCAAGCTGGCGGTGGGTTATACGCTGGACGAGCTGGACAATGACATCACCAAGGTCACGCCCGCTAGCTTTGAGCCGACGATCGATTACGTGGTCACCAAGATCCCGAAATTCGCGTTTGAGAAATTCCCGGGTTCCGAGCCTTACCTGACCACGGCGATGAAATCCGTGGGCGAGGCCATGTCGATCGGCCGCACAATCCACGAGTCGCTGCAAAAGGCGCTGGCCTCGATGGAATCCGGGCTGACCGGATTTGACGAGGTCGAGATCGAAGGCGCTCCGGAAAAATCCGCCGTGATCAAGGCGATCAGCCAGCAAACCCCGGATCGGATGCGCACCATTGCCCAAGCGATGCGCGAGGGTCTCACCGATGACGAGATCCACGGCGTCACCATGTACGACCCTTGGTTCCTTGCCCGTATCCGCGAGATCGTAGAAGCCGAAGAACGGGTGAAGGCCTCAGGTCTGCCGACGGACGAGGCAGGCTTGCGCGAGCTGAAGATGATGGGCTTTACCGATGCCCGCCTCGCCAAGTTGACCGGGTTTTCGGAAAAGGACATCCGCAACCGCCGCATCACGGCGGGCGTTGTGGCCTCCTTCAAGCGTATCGACACCTGCGCCGCCGAATTCGAGGCCCAGACGCCTTATATGTATTCCACCTATGAAGCCCCGATGATGGGCGATGTTGAATGCGAAGCGCGGCCCTCGAACAAGAAAAAGGTGGTCATCCTCGGCGGCGGTCCCAACCGGATCGGGCAGGGGATCGAGTTCGACTATTGCTGCTGTCACGCCTGTTTCGCGCTGACCGATGCGGGCTATGAGACGATCATGGTCAACTGCAACCCCGAGACCGTGTCGACCGACTATGACACCTCGGACCGCCTCTATTTCGAGCCGCTCACGTTCGAACACGTGATGGAAATCCTCCGCGTCGAGCAGGAAAACGGCACCCTGCATGGCGTGATCGTGCAGTTCGGTGGCCAGACGCCGCTGAAGCTCGCCAATGCATTGGAGGCCGAGGGCATCCCGATCCTTGGCACCACGCCGGACGCTATCGACCTTGCCGAAGATCGCGAACGCTTCCAGGCGCTGGTCAACCAGCTTGGCCTGAAACAGCCCAAGAACGGCATCGCCTCGACCGATGCGCAGGCGCTGGCGATTGCCGAGGATATCGGCTTCCCGCTGGTCATCCGCCCGTCCTACGTGCTGGGTGGCCGCGCGATGGAGATCGTGCGCGATATGGGCCATCTGGAGCGCTACATCAAAGAGGCGGTGGTGGTGTCGGGCGACAGCCCCGTGCTCTTGGACAGCTATCTCGCCGGTGCGGTGGAACTGGATGTGGACGCGCTTTGCGACGGCGAACAGGTCCATGTGGCGGGCATCATGCAGCATATCGAAGAAGCCGGCGTGCATTCGGGCGACAGCGCCTGTTCCCTGCCGCCCTATTCGCTGGACGCCGCCACCATCGACCGCATCAAGGAGCAGACCCATGCGCTGGCCCGCGCGCTGAATGTCGTGGGCCTGATGAATGTGCAATTCGCGATCAAGGATGACGAGATCTACCTGATCGAGGTGAACCCGCGTGCCTCGCGCACCGTGCCGTTTGTGGCCAAGGCGACCGATAGCGCGATTGCGTCGATTGCTGCGCGCGTCATGGCGGGCGAAAAGCTTTCGACCTTCCCGATGCGCGAGCCGCATGGCGAGAAGATCGATTATGACAGCGACGTGCCAATGGCCGACCCGATGACGCTGGCCGATCCCAACATGCCGTGGTTCTCGGTGAAAGAGGCGGTGCTGCCCTTTGCCCGTTTCCCCGGCGTAGACACGATCCTTGGCCCGGAAATGCGCTCCACCGGCGAGGTCATGGGTTGGGACCGCAGCTTTGCCCGGGCGTTTTTGAAGGCGCAACTGGGCGCGGGAATGATCCTGCCCAAAGGGGGCAAGGTGTTCTTCTCCATCAAGGACGCGGACAAGACACCCGCGCTGGTGGAAACCGCGCAGATCCTCGACGGGTTGGGCTTCTCCATCGTGGCGACCTCGGGCACGGCGGCCTTCCTTGGCGAGCACGGGATTGCGGCGGATGTGGTCAAAAAGGTCTATGAAGGCCGCCCGAACGTGGTCGACATGCTGAAAAACGGCGAGATCGCGCTGGTGATGAACACCACCGAAGGCTCGGCGGCCGTGAACGACTCGCGCGAGATCCGCTCCGTGGCGCTCTACGACAAGATCCCCTATTTCACCACCGCCGCCGCCGCCCATGCCGCCGCGCGGGCCATGCAGGCAAGGTCAGAAGGGGAGTTGGTGGTGAAGTCGTTGCAGGGGTGACTTGTAGGGTGGGCAGTTTTGCCCACCGTGGCACATTGGTGGGCAAAACTGCCCACCCTACGCGGTATAGCCCCACCAAATCAAAAACATCCCCAACACCACCCGATACACCACATACGGCGTGAAGCTCACCGAGCGCAGCAACCGCATCATCAGCGACAGCGCCAGAAGCGCCGCGCCAAAGGCGAAGACCGCGCCGATGCCCGCGAGGCGCAGCATCTCCCAATCGGCCTCGCCCACCACTTCCGCGCCCAGCAAAACACCCGAGGCGATGATCGTCGGGATCGACATGAGCATCGAAATCCGCGCGGCCACGGAGCGTTCGTAGCCCAAAAACCGCGCGCCGGTGATGACGATGCCCGAGCGTGACGTGCCGGGAATCAGGGCGATGGCCTGCCACAGCCCCAGTATCCAGGCGTCGCGGGTGGACCAGTCGGACGCGGTCTTGTGCGGTGCGCCCTTTTGGTCGGCCCAGTAGAGCACCAGCCCGAAGCCGAGCATCGTCCAGCCGATGACGGTGACCGAACGCAAGGCGACATCCAGACCGGTAAGTTTCAGCGTCAGGCCCAGCGCCGTCACAGGGATCGTGGCCAGCATCAGCAGAAAGGCCAGCCTTGCCCCCGGCGTGTCAATGCGGCCCTGCACAAGGCGCGGCACCCCACCCAGCACAATGCGCACATCGCGCCAGAAATAGAGGATCACCGCGCCCAGCGTGCCGACATGGACGGCGACGTCGATCGCCTGTCCCTGGTCCTGCATTCCGGTCAGATTCGGCAGCAGAATCAGGTGCCCGGAACTGGAAACAGGTAGGAATTCGGTCAGGCCCTGGATCACGGCGACGAGAAAAAGATGGAAGAGCGTCATGTGGATGGGCCTGTCTCGGAACTGTCCCCCTTGTATAAGGCCAATAAAAACAAAGGAAAGCGACAATAAAGGTCCGCTTTGGTATATAAATTTCTGCTTTGCGGCAAAAATTCTGGGAGCGAATGCGGCGCGCGCGGAAAATTGGTCAGCACATTTGACTTTTCAAGCGCTCTGCTCTGCGCTAGAACCGCGCCAACTCACTAAAAGCCGGAGCTGAGCACAATGGCCAAGCAGCCGATGTTGAAATTCGTCCAAGTTGACCGCGACATGCCCATCAAGCGGGCCGCGGATGAACGCAACACTGATTTTGACGAAATCTACGCCGAATTCGCCAAGGCCAAGGCCGAAGAGCAATCCAGCCGCTGCAGCCAATGTGGCGTGCCCTATTGCCAGAGCCATTGCCCCCTGCACAACAATATTCCCGACTGGCTGCGTCTGACCGCGACGGGCCGGTTGCAGGAAGCGTATGAGGTCTCTCAGGCCACCAATACCTTCCCGGAAATCTGCGGTCGCATCTGCCCGCAGGACCGCCTGTGCGAAGGCAATTGTGTGATCGAGCAATCGGGCCACGGCACCGTGACCATTGGCGCGGTTGAGAAATACATCACCGACACGGCTTGGGAAAAGGGCTGGGTGAAACCGGCCTCGCCCGAAACGGAACGCACGGAATCCGTGGGTATCATCGGCGCTGGCCCCGGTGGCCTTGCGGCGGCTGACATGTTGCGTCGCGCCGGTGTGCAAGTCACCGTCTATGATCGTTACGACCGCGCGGGCGGGCTGCTCACCTACGGTATTCCGGGCTTCAAGCTGGAGAAGCCGGTGGTCATGCGCCGCAACGAACAGCTGGAAGCGGGTGGCGTGACGTTCAAGCTCAACTGCAATGTGGGCGAGGATATCTCCTTTGACGAGATCCGTGCCGCCCATGATGCCGTGATCATCGCCACAGGCGTTTACAAGTCCCGCGATCTGGGCGGGCCGGGCGCGGGTGCGCAGGGGATCGTCAAGGCGATTGACTACCTGACCGCGTCCAACCGCGCGGCCAATTTTGGCGACAGCGTGCCGGAATTTGAAAGCGGCGAACTGAACGCCAAGGGCAAGAAGGTCGTTGTGATCGGCGGTGGTGACACCGCGATGGATTGTGTCCGCACCGCCATTCGTCAGGGTGCCGAGAGCGTGAAATGTCTCTACCGCCGCGACCGTGCCAACATGCCAGGGTCGCAGCGCGAAGTTCAGAATGCCGAGGAAGAAGGCGTCGTGTTCGAATGGCTGACCGCACCCAAGGGGTTCGCCGGTGAGCCGGTGACCGGCGTCATGGTGCAGCGCATGCGTTTGGGCCGCCCCGACGCGACGGGCCGTCAGGCGCCGGAAGTGATCGAAGGCTCCGACTATGTCGAACCCGCCGATCTGGTGATCAAGGCGCTGGGCTTTGAGCCGGAAGCGCTGCCCTCCCTTTGGGGGTGCGAGGATCTTCCGGTGACCCGCTGGGGCACCATCAAGGCAGCGTTTGAGACCGGCGCGACCGATCTCGACGGCGTCTATGCGGTGGGTGACATCGTGCGCGGCGCGTCGCTGGTGGTTTGGGCCATTCGTGACGGGCGCGATTGCGCGGCGGCGATCCTTGAGAAATTCAATGCGGGCAAAGGTGCCATCGCGGCGGAATAAGCGCGGCCTGTTGACCAATATCGAACAAGTCTCGGCAGGACGCCTGCCGAGCAATGATCAAAGCCCCCGGCAGGACCGGGGCACTTCGAAGGAAGGACACACCCGATGACCAAATATGATGCAGACTGGGTGCGGGCCGAAGAGGCCAAGCGGCAATGGATGGAAGAGAACAGCCTGTTCCGTGAGGAGCATGAGCACTCGTCCTGTGGCGTTGGCCTTGTGGTCAGCATGGATGGCAAGCCCGCACGCAAGGTGGTCGAGGCGGGCATCGACGCGCTGAAAGCGATCTGGCACCGTGGTGCCGTGGACGCGGATGGCAAGACCGGCGATGGCGCGGGCATCCATGTGCAGATCCCCGTTCCCTTCTTTTATGATCAGGTGCGCCGCACCGGGCATGAGCCGCGCGCCGATGAGCTGATGGCGGTTGGGCAGGTGTTTCTGCCTCGCACGGATTTCGGCGCGCAGGAGACTTGCCGGACCATCGTGGAGACCGAAGTGCTCCGCATGGGGTACTATATCTACGGTTGGCGGCACGTGCCGGTGGACATCACCTGTCTTGGGGAAAAGGCCAACGCAACCCGCCCCGAGATCGAGCAGATCCTGATTTCCAACTCCAAGGGCGTGGATGAAGAGACGTTCGAGCGTGAGCTTTACGTCATTCGCCGCCGGATCGAGAAAGCGTCGGCCGCTGCAGGCGTCAAGGAGCTGTACATTGCATCGCTGTCCTGCCGGTCGATCATCTACAAGGGGATGATGCTGGCCGAACAGGTTGCCGTGTTCTACCCGGACCTGATGGATGAACGGTTCGAGAGCGCCTTTGCCATCTACCACCAGCGCTATTCCACCAACACTTTCCCGCAATGGTGGCTGGCCCAGCCGTTCCGGATGCTGGCCCATAACGGCGAGATCAACACTCTCAAGGGCAACCTGAACTGGATGAAAAGCCATGAGATCCGCATGGCCTCGGACGTGTTCGGTGACCTTGCCGACGACATCAAACCGATCGTGCCGCAGGGTTCGTCGGATTCGGCCGCTCTGGACGCGGTGTTCGAGGTGATGGTGCGCGCGGGCCGCTCGGCGCCGATGGCGAAAACCATGCTTGTGCCGGAAAGCTGGTCCCAGCAGGCGGTGGAACTGCCCCAGGCGTGGCGCGATATGTATTCCTACTGCAACTCGGTGATGGAGCCGTGGGACGGTCCCGCCGCGCTGGCCATGACCGATGGCCGCTGGGTCTGCGCCGGTCTTGACCGCAACGGTCTGCGCCCGATGCGTTATGTGGTGACGGGCGACGGGCTGGTCATCGCTGGGTCCGAGGCCGGGATGGTTCCCACGGATGAATCTACCGTTGTTGAAAAAGGCGCGCTTGGCCCCGGTCAGTTGCTGGCTGTGGATATGCAAGAGGGTGCGCTTTACCACGACACCGAGATCAAGAACAAACTGGCCGAGGCCCGTCCGTTCGGTGAATGGGTCGGCAAGATCAATGAGCTGGATGATGAACTGAACGGTGTCACGGAAACGGCGCTGTTCGAAGGCGAAGACCTGCGCAAGCGGCAGATCGCGGCCGGTTACAGCGTTGAGGAGCTTGAACAGATCCTTGCGCCCATGGCCGAAGATGGCAAAGAGGCGCTGGCCTCGATGGGCGATGACACGCCGTCGGCGGTTCTGTCCAAGAAATACCGCCCGCTCAGCCATTATTTCCGCCAGAACTTCAGCCAGGTGACGAACCCGCCGATTGACAGCTTGCGCGAATACCGCGTGATGAGCCTCAAGACCCGGTTCGGCAATCTCAAGAACGTGCTGGATGAAAGCTCGTCCCAGACCGAAATCCTCGTGCTGGACAGCCCCTTTGTCGGCAATGCGCAGTTTGAAAAGCTGATGTCGCAGTTCAGTTCGGACATGGTGACCATTGATTGCACCTTTGATGCCGATGGTGGTCAGGGCGCGTTGCGCAAGGGGTTGGAGCGTATCCGCTCCGAGGCCGAAGATGCGGTACGCTCCGGCGCGGGGCATATCGTGCTCACCGATGTGGATGTGAGCGCGGACCGGATCGGCATGCCGATGATCCTTGCCACCTCGGCGGTGCATTCGCATCTGACGCGCAAGGGGCTGCGGACCTTCTGTTCGCTCAATGTCCGGACGGCGGAATGTATCGACCCGCATTACTTTGCCGTGCTGATTGGGGCCGGGGCCACCGTGGTCAACGCCTATCTGGCCGAAGACAGCCTTGCCGACCGGATCAACCGGGGCCTGCTTGACGGCACGCTGACCGAGAATGTCGCGCGCTACCGCGAGGCGGTGGATCAGGGTCTGCTCAAGATCATGTCCAAGATGGGCATTTCGGTGCTGTCCTCCTATCGCGGCGGTCTGAATTTCGAGGCCGTGGGCCTGTCCCGCGCCATGTGCGCAGAATACTTCCCCGGCATGCTGAGCCGTATCTCCGGGATTGGTGTGAGCGGCATCCAGAAGAAGCTGGAAGGAGTACACGCGCTCGCCTTCAAGGCCGGGCAGGACGTTCTGCCGATCGGTGGGTTCTACAAGGCGCGTAAATCCGGCGAGACGCACGCATGGGGCGCGCAGAACATGCATATGCTGCAAATGGCGTGCAACAACGCGTCCTTTGCGCTCTGGAAGAAATATAGCCAGGCGATGCAGGCCAATCCGCCGATCCATCTGCGCGACCTGCTTGCGGTCAAGCCGCTGGGCGAGGCCGTGCCGATTGAGCAGGTGGAAAGCGTGACTGCGATCCGCAAACGTTTTGTCACGCCTGGGATGTCGCTGGGCGCGCTGAGCCCGGAGGCGCATAAGACGCTGAACGTGGCGATGAACCGGATTGGGGCGCGTTCGGACTCTGGCGAGGGCGGCGAAGACCCGGCGCATTTCGTGCCGGAACCCAATGGCGACAACCCGTCGGCCAAGATCAAGCAGGTGGCCTCGGGCCGGTTCGGTGTGACCGCCGAATACCTGAACCAATGTGAAGAGCTTGAGATCAAGGTCGCTCAGGGCGCCAAGCCCGGTGAGGGTGGTCAGCTGCCCGGCATGAAGGTCACCGACCTGATTGCCCGCCTGCGCCATTCGACCAAGGGCGTGACGCTGATTTCGCCGCCGCCGCACCACGATATCTATTCCATCGAGGACCTGGCGCAGCTCATCTACGACCTGAAGCAGATCAACCCGACGGTGAAGGTCTGTGTGAAGCTGGTGGCGTCCTCGGGCGTGGGCACGATTGCCGCCGGTGTGGCCAAGGCCAAGGCGGATGTGATCCTGATCTCGGGCCATAATGGCGGCACGGGCGCAAGCCCCGCCACCTCGATCAAATATGCGGGTCTGCCGTGGGAAATGGGTCTCACCGAGGCGCATCAGGTGCTGGCGATGAACAACCTGCGCGAGCGGGTGACATTGCGGACCGACGGTGGATTGCGCACCGGGCGTGACATTGTCATGGCCGCGATGATGGGGGCCGAGGAATACGGCATCGGCACCGCCGCGCTGATCGCGATGGGCTGTATCATGGTGCGCCAGTGCCAGTCGAATACCTGCCCGGTTGGTGTCTGCACGCAGGACGAAAGCCTGCGCGCGAAGTTCACCGGCAATGCGGACAAGGTGGTGAACCTGATTACCTTCTATGCGCAGGAAGTGCGCGAGGTTCTGGCCTCGATCGGGGCGCGCAGCCTCGATGAGGTGATCGGCCGGGCGGATCTTCTGACGCAGGTCAGCCGCGGGTCGGACAATCTGGACGATCTGGATCTCAACCCGCTGCTGATCACCGTGGATGGGGCCAAGGACATCACCTATGACCGCAACAAGGCGCGCAACGCGGTGCCGGACACGCTGGATGCTGAGATTGTGCGCGATGCCAAACGCTTCCTCGAAGATGGCGAGAAGATGCAGTTGCAGTACTCGGTGCAGAATACCCACCGCACCGTAGGCACGCGCACGTCGAGCCATATCGTCAAGAATTTCGGCATGCGCAATGCGTTGCAGCCCGATCACCTGACGGTGAAGCTGCAGGGCTCTGCGGGTCAGTCGCTGGGGGCCTTTGCGGCACCGGGTCTTAAACTGGAAGTGGCCGGAGACGCGAACGACTATGTCGGCAAAGGCCTCTCGGGTGGCACAATTGTCGTGCGTCCGCCGATGGCCAGCCCGCTGGTGGCCAGGGAGAACACGATCATTGGCAACACGGTGCTATACGGTGCGACCGACGGGCATCTCTTTGCCGCAGGCCGCGCGGGCGAGCGTTTCGCGGTGCGGAACTCGGGTGCAAAAGTGGTGATCGAGGGCTGTGGCTCGAATGGCTGTGAATACATGACCGGCGGCATCGCCGTGATCCTTGGCTCGGTCGGCGCGAACTTTGGCGCGGGCATGACCGGCGGCATGGCATATCTCTATGATCCCAAGGGCGAGTCCCAACAACTGATCAACATGGAATCGCTGGTGACCTGTCAGGTGAAGGTGGATCATTGGGAGGCAGAGCTGAAAGGGCTGATCGAACGGCATCTGGAGGAAACCGGCAGCCGCGCGGCGGCCGATATCCTGCAGCATTGGGACACCGAGAAGGGCAATTTCCTTCAGGTCTGCCCGATCGAGATGCTCGACAAGATCGCTCATCCGCTGGGTATCGAAGACGCGGCGGTTCCGGCGGAGTAAGTTCCAAGCTTTTCAAAAGATCGAACGCGACGCTGAAAATGCGCCGCGTTTTTTTGTCCTTGCCCTGCAAGGTGTCTGGATTGCCATGAAATTGCAGTCCTTGGCGCATGATCTGCCGTTCGCCGCACGCGCGTCCACGGTGGTGCGCGTTGATGCCAATCGGCAATTTGGTCCATGCGTGACCGCCTGTCCCCAATGTTGATGCTTGCGTATCCTGGGCCGCCCCTGGCCTGTGGACATATTTTTGCGTCACATAAATGACGCACATAAATGCAGCAAAACCAACGCCTTTTAAGCCGCGGCGGGGCTTTGCCACATTTCCGCCACAAAGATAAAATTTAAGAAAATTGCAGTGACCACGAGACCGGCGAACAACGTCGGCGATGGTGTTTTGAGGCAGTCGAGCAGGTGGCATGACTGGGCGCAAAAGCGCCGTTTTGCCTGCCCGGCCGGGTTTCGGAGGCAGGCATGCCAACTAAGACATTGACGGCGCAACTGGTTAATGGCGATCCGTTTCTTGACGGCGGAAACATTAACCTCGTTACGAACCAGTTCGTGACGCTCGATTTTGATGAAATTGACAAGCTGCTTCATGATCCGGTGCCGGGCGAAACCATCACGGTCGACGGCGTCAGCGGCCTGACCTATGAGTTCCTGGGCTACGGTGACGTTCGGAATGATCCGCTGCAAAGTGCGGCGTTTATCCGGGTCCTGAACCCGGATGGCACCTATACAACCTTGGCCATCGATATGAATGCCGATGGCGATGCAACGCCCAACCTGACGTCCGGGAATACCAAGTTGACGGTGGCTAATCTGACCTCTGGGCCGGGTGAACCCTTTCCGTCCCCGGCCTGTTTCACACCGGGAACGCTGGTCGAGACAGATCGCGGTCTGCGGTTGATCGAAACGCTGGTCGTAGGTGATATGGTGCGAACACGCGATCACGGGCTGCAAGCGCTGCGCTGGATCGGATCGCAGGAGGTGACCGCGTCGGGGGCCTTCGCCCCAGTTGAATTTGCGCCCGGAGCAATTGGCAATTCAGTCAGCCTGATCGTCTCGCAGCACCACAGGATGCTCGTGACCGGATGGCGTGCGGAGCTGATCGCGGGAGAAGATGAGGTCTTTGTTCCTGCCAAATTCTTGGTGAATGGTCGCGACATCCGCCTGCGCGAAGGCGGAAGAGTCAGCTATATCCATATGCTTTTGGATCAGCATGATGTCGTGAAGGCAGGCGGCGTGTGGTCAGAAAGCTATTTTCCCGGCCATGCGGTAGGCCAAGAGGATGCGGGACTGCGCGACGAGATCATGCACCTGTTTCCGGAACTCTTCGCAAACTCGGTGCCGCATTTCGTGGCGCGTCCGGTTCTGCGCGGTTTCGAAGCCGCATGCCTCGTGGCGTGACGTGCAGAGTTCGGCTGTCGGATTCCTCGGCCTGTAATCGCGAAAGGTGATTCACGGCAATGGATTTAGCCCGTAATGTGCGGCCATGGCGCGTAAGACCACGGACGAAAAACTCAAAAAGATAAGGGGGCTGAAACCCAAACCGCGGCCCAAGCTGGGCCGCTGGGTTCGACGGCAGCTGTTGCGCGTGGTGAGCGTCGCATTCCTGCTGGCCGCCTTTGCGGTGATCCTGTTTGCCGTCTTCAATCCTCCGAAGACCTATTACATGCGGCAAGAGGCGGCGCGGCTGGGCGGGATAGACCATGTCTGGGTGCGCATGGAGCATATTGCGCCTGTGATGGCACGCTCTGCGGTCGCGGCCGAGGATGCGAATTTCTGCCAGCATTGGGGTTTTGACATGGGTGCGATCCGGGCGGCGCTGGCCGAAGGGGGGCAGCGCGGGGCCTCGACGATTTCTCAGCAGGTGGTGAAGAATGTCTATCTCTGGCAGGGGCGAAGCTGGTCGCGCAAGGCGCTGGAGGCGCTTATCACGCCGGTGATGGAGGCGGTCTGGTCGAAGCGGCGGATTTTGGAGGTCTATCTCAACGTGGCCGAGTTTGATGAGGGCGTCTTCGGGGTCGAGGCTGCGGCGCGCCACTATTTCGGGGTCGGCCCGGGTGAGCTGACGGCGGTTCAGGCCGCGCGGCTTGCGGCGGTACTGCCAAACCCAAAGGGCCGCTCGGCGTCACGGCCGTCTCCGGCGCTGCGCAGTCGGGCGGGACAAATACGTGACGGGGCAGCCACGATAGACCGGGATGGCCGGGCGGCGTGTTTCCAATAGGTGCTGAAATTTCTTGCACGGAATTCGGGTGCGCGAATTGGTGCCGGTCGCGCGAGAGCGGTTGAACTCCCCCCGGTTTCGCGGCAAAGAAGCAGGGCATTCCAGTCATCGTTGGACCCCATGGCCAAGCTTTTCCACGTTCCATTGTCCCCTGCCTGTCGCAAGGTGCGGCTGAGTCTTGCCGAGAAAAAGATCGAATGCGAACTGGTCGAGGAGCGGTATTGGGAACAGGATCCGGATTTCCTGCGCCGCAACCCGGCGGGCAAGGTGCCGGTGCTGCGGATCGACGGTAAGACCATGGCCGAAAGCGCGGCCATCTGTGAATGGCTGGAAGAGAAATACCCCGAGCCGTCCCTCATGCCGAAATCTGCGGATGCGCGGTACGAAGTGCGCCGTTTGGTGACATGGTTCGATGACAAATTCCACCACGAGGTCACCTCGAAGCTGCTGTATGAACGGGTGAACAAAAAGGTTCAGGGCGCGGGTTTCCCGGACAGCAAGAACGTCAAGGCGGGTGCCAGGGCGATCAAGTATCACCTGGATTACATGGCCTGGTTGCTCGACCATCGGAGATGGCTGGCCGGGGATGTGATGACGCTGGCGGATTTTGCCGCTGCGGCGCATTTGTCGGCCCTGGACTACATTTCGGATGTGGATTGGAACCGGTCGGCGGTGGTCAAGGACTGGTACGCCAAGATCAAGTCTCGCCCAGCCTTTCGCGGTATTCTGGCCGATCAGGTGCCCGGGTTCCCGCCGCCGCGCCATTACAACGATCTCGATTTCTGATACCAAGCGTCGGACCGGGGGGCAGCCCCGCTGCCATTGTCGCTCGGACCGATGGCGCGCCAATGGCAGGCCCCGAGGTGTTTGTGAACAGAAGAAGATATGGGGTTTGATCTGGATTTCGCGGCGCAGGTAAAGCGGGAAGCTCTGAAAATGGGGTTTTCCGGGGCACGGATATGTCGGCCAGATGCAGTCCCGCAGGTGGCCGGGCGGCTGGCGGCCTTTCTGGAGCGTGGCTACCATGGCCAGATGGGTTGGCTGGCGGATCGCGCGCATTGGCGGTGCGATCCCACCCAGCTCTGGCCCGAGGCGCGATCGGTGATCATGCTGGCCGAGAATTATGGCCCGGATCATGACCCGCTGGAGGTGCTGGAGCAGCGCGACCGGGCCGCCATCTCGGTCTATGCTCAGAACCGCGATTACCACGACGTGGTCAAGAAACGGCTCAAGCGGCTGGCGCGCTGGCTGGTGGCCGAGACGGGCTGTGAGCTGAAAGTGTTTGTTGATACCGCGCCGGTTCCCGAAAAGCCGTTGGCAGAGGCGGCGGGGTTGGGCTGGCAGGGCAAGCACACCAATCTGGTCAGCCGGGAGTTGGGGTCGTGGTTCTTTCTGGGGGCGGTGTTCACCACGCTGGACCTGGAGCCGGACGCACCGGAGCGGGACCATTGCGGGTCCTGCCGGGCCTGTCTGGATATCTGCCCGACCGATGCCTTTCCCGCGCCCTACCAGTTGGATGCGCGGCGCTGCATTTCCTATCTCACGATTGAGCATAAGGGGCCGGTGGATGAGGCTTTGCGCCCCCTGCTTGGCAACCGGATATACGGTTGTGACGATTGTCTGGCGATTTGTCCGTGGAACAAGTTTGCGCAACAGGCGACAGAGGTGAAATATCATGCGCGCCACGACTTGCGCGCACCGGAGCTGGAACGCCTCGCGCAGCTTGATGATCCTGCGTTTCGGGCGTTTTTCTCGGGCTCGCCCATCAAGCGGATCGGGCGCGGACGATTTGTACGCAATGTGCTCTATGCCATCGGAAACTCCGAAGATGCACGGCTCCTGCCTGTGGCCCAGACGCTGTGTGACGATGAGGATGCCGTTGTCGCCGATGCGGCGCGATGGGCGGCGGCGCGGTTGATGTCGTAAACAGGCAAGCGGTGTATGCCTTGGGCGCTATGTGCTGATCCGGGGTCAGCAAGGAGAGGCAAATGGCGCTGTGCTTGGGGGTGGATACGGGCGGGACCTATACCGATGCCGTCATCCTGCGTGATGAGGTCGAGGTTCTGGCCAGCGCTAAGGCGTTGACCACGCGGCACGACCTCTCCATCGGCATTGGTGAAGCGGTTGCCCGGGTTCTGAATGCGTCGCGCGTGACACCGTCGTCAATCGGGCTGGCGTCCCTGTCCACGACATTGGCGACCAATGCGCTGGTCGAGGGGCAGGGCGGGCGCATTGGCTTTGTTGCCATCGGGTTCCGAGAAAGCGATCTGGAAAAACACGGTCTGACTGCGGCGATGCGCGGCGATCCGGTGCTGCTGTTGCCCGGTGGTCATAACCATGCCGGGGGCGAGGCCGCGCCGCTGGACATGGCTGCATTGCAGGACTGGTTGCAGCGGCTGGATGCCGTCACTGGCTTTGCCGTGGCGGGGCAGTTTGCGACGCGCAACCCGGCCCATGAACTGGCCGTGGCCGAGGCGTGCCGGGCGCATGCGCCGGTGTCCATGTCACATGAACTGTCCGCGCGGCTGGGCGGGCCGAAACGGGCCATGACGGCGGTGCTGAATGCGCGGCTGATCGGTTTGACCCATCGGTTGATCGGCCGGGCCGAGGAGGCCTTGCAGGCACAGGGTATTCACGCGCCGCTGATGGTGGTGCGCGGCGATGGCGCGCTGATGTCAGCGGCACAGGCCAAGGCCCGTCCGATTGAGACGATCCTGAGCGGGCCAGCGGCCTCGCTTGTCGGCGCGCGTTGGCTGACCGGGGTCGATACGGCGCTTGTGTCGGATATCGGCGGGACCACGACGGATGTGGCGCTGCTCCGGGACGGAAAACCGGCGATTGATCCCGATGGTGCGCGGGTTGGACCCTATCGCACCATGGTCGAGGCCGTCGCGATGCGCACCCATGGGTTGGGTGGCGACAGCGAGGTTGCGATGATCGGCGACGGGCTGACCGGGGGCGTGACATTGGGGCCCCGGCGGGTCATCCCGGTGAGCCTGATTGCGAGGGACGCACCTGAGATGGTGCTTCGGGTGTTGGACGATCAGCTGCGCGCCGTGGTCCCCGGAGAACATGACGGGCGTTTTCTGCGCCGGGTCGAAGGAGTTGACACCGGTGCGCTCGAGACGCGCGAGGCGGCATTACTGGGGCGTATCGACGGGATTGTTCCGGTGCACGCCGCGTTGCGCAACCGAATGGACCAGGCGGCGCTGGGACGGTTGGTGGCGCGCGGGATCGTGCAGGTTGCTGGGCTTACGCCCTCGGATGCGGCGCATGTTCTGCGCCTCGTGGATGAGTGGGACCGGGAGGCCGCGGTAAAGGCCCTGCTGCTTATGGCGCGGCGCCGCGCGGGATCGGGCAATCGTCTGGCAACCGATGCAGAACAGATGGCGACGATCATTGTAAAACGTTTGCGCGACGACACCGGTTTGGTCCTTTTGGAAAGCGCCTTTGCAGAAGAGGCCTCAGGATTCGGGGTCACGCCTGCGGAACTGGCGCGGCATGTTCTGATGCAGCGCGGGTTGGATCGGCACCGGGGTCTTGTGCGGATCGATGCCGGGCTGAACGTGCCTGTCGTCGGGCTGGGGGCGTCGGCCGCAAGCTATTATCCTCAGGTCGGCGCGCGTCTTGGCTGTGACATGCTGCTGCCGGAACATGCGCCGGTTGCCAACGCGATTGGCGCGGTGGTGGGGCGCGTTTCGGTTCGGCGCGAAGGCAGCGTCACAGCGCCGTCAGAGGGGCGCTACCGTGCGCATCTGGAGACCGGCCCAGAGGATTTTGCCGAGGTGGATGAAGCCATGGCCCGCGTCGAAGGTGCGCTTCGGGCTGAGGCCGAAGCCGCGGTGCGTGCCGCCGGAGCGCAGGATATTCACATCACCGCAGGCCGTGACATCCGCAAAGCCGATATCGAAGCGCGCGAGATTTTCGTGGATGCGGTGATCCGGGTGGAGGCAAGCGGTCGCCCGCGTGTTGCGGTGCAGTGATGCCGGTCAGGCGTCCACGTCGTCCACATCCGCCTGACCCGAGAGCTTGCGGCGCACGATGGACCAGCTCAACCCGATAGACAGCACCACCGAGACCGCGAAAATGCCCAGCCAGATGTTGAGGTTCTGATTGTCGAGGGTGAGGATTCCCTTGTCATAGAGCACCCAGAGCAGCGCACCGACGATGGCGGCGACAAGGAACATGCCAAACGCGCCGATCGAGCGCAGCGTGGAGCGCAGGTAGACGATATACCCCACGACCAGCAAAAGACCGAACAGGATCACCATGGGCAGCTGCGCGTTATAGTTGGCGCTGGCCCATTTGACGTAATTGTACTCGGTCGGGTTGAAGGTCAGCGCGACCAATCCAAACGCGAACCCCCAGCGAAGCAGAAAACCCATGGAAACCTCGTGTGATTTTGTTGGGCAGGTTTACCGGAACATGGCCGCTTGTCCAGTTGTCGCGGCGATTTGGCCAGTGGGCCAAGCCGAATCCCGGTTCTGCGTCAAATTCGCGGTTTCACAGGGGCGTGCTTGCCGTTATATCGGCGCGGGTTTGACAGATACGTCAATCGAAGACTCATCGGAAGGGATGTGACATGGCCAATGTCGTTGTGGTCGGCGCGCAATGGGGCGACGAAGGTAAAGGCAAGATCGTGGACTGGCTCAGTGAACGGGCGGACGTGATCGCGCGTTTTCAGGGTGGCCACAATGCGGGTCACACGCTGGTCATCGATGGCAAGGTCTACAAGCTGCATGCGCTGCCCTCGGGCGTGGTGCGCGGCGGCAAACTGTCGGTCATTGGCAATGGCGTGGTGCTGGACCCCTGGAACCTGTTGAACGAGATCGAGACGATCCGCGCACAGGGGGTCGAGATTTCGCCCGAGACGCTGATGATCGCCGAGAATACCCCGTTGATCCTGCCCTATCATGGCGAACTGGACCGGGCACGCGAAGAAGCGGCCAGCAAGGGCACCAAGATCGGCACCACCGGGCGCGGCATTGGCCCCTGCTATGAGGACAAGGTCGGGCGTCGGGCCATCCGTGTGGCGGACCTTGCCGATGAGGCGACGCTGGAGGCGCGGGTGGACCGCGCGTTGCAGCACCACGATCCGCTGCGCAAGGGGCTGGGCGTCGAGGCGATTGACCGTGACGCGCTGATTGCACAGCTCAAAGAGGTTGCGCCGAAGATCCTCGAATATGCCGGTCCTGTCTGGAAGGTGATGAACGAGAAGCGCAAGGCCGGGAAACGTATCCTGTTCGAGGGTGCACAAGGCGCGCTTTTGGACATTGATTTCGGCACCTATCCTTTCGTGACCTCGTCCAACGTGATTGCGGGGCAGGCCGCGACAGGCGTGGGGATCGGGCCGGGCTCCATCGATTATGTGCTGGGCATCGTGAAAGCCTATACCACCCGCGTGGGCGAAGGCCCGTTCCCGACCGAGCTGGACGATGCCTATGGCCAGCGTCTGGGTGAGCGGGGCCATGAATTTGGCACCACCACGGGCCGCAAGCGGCGCTGCGGCTGGTTCGACGCGGCGCTGGTGCGCCAGACCTGTGCCACATCCGGCGTCAACGGTATCTCGCTGACCAAGCTGGACGTGCTCGACGGTTTCGAGACGCTCAAGATCTGCGTTGGCTACGAACTGGATGGCGACACGCTGGATTACCTGCCCACCGCGGCGGACCAACAGGCGCGGTGCAAGCCCGTCTACGAGGAAATGCCGGGCTGGTCGGAAACCACCGAAGGGGCGCGCAGCTGGGCGGACCTGCCGGCAAATGCGATCAAATATGTGCGCCGGGTCGAAGAGTTGATCCAATGCCCGGTCGCGCTACTGTCCACCTCGCCGGAGCGGGATGATACAATCCTCGTGACCGACCCCTTTGCCGACTGAGGACCCCATGACTGACAAACCCGGTCTCAGCTACAAGGCACGGCGGCGCTGGGCGCTGGTGATCCTGCTTGTTGGGCTGCCGCTTTACGTTGTGGCTGCGGTGACCGTGGTGAACATGCTCGACCGCCCGCCAATGGCGGTCGAGTTTCTGGTCTACGTGGTGCTTGGCGTGCTTTGGGCGTTGCCGTTCAAGTTCATCTTTCGCGGCATCGGTCAGGCCGATCCTGATGCAGGTTCAGACGGGCAGTCCTGAGCCGCGCCGTCTCAATCGCCAATGAGTTGGCAGATGCGCCGCACGGCGGCCGCATAGCCTTCGATCCCAAGCCCGGCAATCACCCCTTCGGCCCGAAGTGACACGTAGGAGTGGTGGCGAAAGCTTTCGCGCTTGTGCACGTTCGAGATATGCACCTCGATCACCGGTCCCTCGAAGGCGTTCAGCGCGTCCAGAATGGCAACCGAGGTATGTGTGAAGGCACCGGGATTGATGACGATTCCGGCCGCAGATTCACGCGCCTCGTGGATCCAGTCGATGATCTGGCCCTCGTGATTGGACTGTTCGGCACGAATGCCGACCCCCGCATTGCAAACCGATTGGCACAACGCGGCCACGTCTTCCAAGTTGTCGGAGCCGTAAATCTCGGGTTGGCGTTTGCCCAGCAGGTTGAGATTGGGGCCATTGAGGACAAGTATCGTTTTCATCGCGGGTTCCACTCCAAGTCTTTCCCTTCTGTAACGATGTGGCGCCCCCAGTGCCAAGCCCCGCTTTGTTTGATCTGCGTCAACGCTTCCCGCATGATGTATTCCATATATCGGATGTATCGCGCCGCTTTGCTGGCGGCGCCATCAAGGAGCGCCTCACATGACCCACTCAAGCGAAATCCCATCCGGGGACGCGGCCGCGCCGCGACTGGTCCATTTCCCGATACCGCTTTTTGCCTCGGTCATGGGTTTCGCCGGTTTGACCCTTGTTCTTCATCAGGCCGAACTGGTGTTCGGCTGGGGACATTGGGGCTCGACGCTCTGCCTGGCGCTCACGATCTTTGATTTCGTGTTGGTCGGCTTTTTCTATGTGCTCAAAGCCCTGCGCCATCCCGGGGCCGTGGTGGCGGAATGGCGCCATCCCGTCAGGCTGGCTTTTTTTCCGGCCATTTCCATTTCGCTTCTGCTGATCGCGACGGCATTGCGGCCCCATGCGTCAGGGCTGGCGGAATTTATCTGGCTCATCGGCGCGATTGCGCAGGGGGCCCTGACCCTTGCCGTGATCTCCGGTTGGATTGGCAAGCGGGCGTTTCAGCCCATGCACATATCCCCGGCCTGGTTCGTCCCCGCGGTCGGGAATGTGGTGGTCCCCGTGGCCGGGGTGGGCTTTGGTTATACCGAGGTCTCGTGGCTGTTCTTTGCGACCGGCATGCTCTTCTGGATTCTTTTGCTGACACTTGTCCTGAACCGGCTGATCTTTCACGATCCGCTGCCCGCCCGGTTGTTGCCGACATTGGTCATCCTGATCGCCCCGCCGGCCGTGGGGTTTCTGGCATGGCTACAATTGAACGGCGGTGAGATTGATGCGCTGGCCCGGATGCTCTTCTATGGGGCAGTTCTTTTTGCGGCGATTGTCTGCACGCAGATGCCCGGGTTCCTCAGGTTGCCCTTTGCCTTGTCATGGTGGGCCTTGAGTTTTCCGGTGGCGGCCCTGAGCCTCGCAGCTCTGAGATACGGAACACTCATCCAGCAACCGGGCATTGTCATGTTTGGTGCTGTGGGCGTGGCCCTTGTGGTCGTGATTGTCGTTGCCCTGACGGTCCGCACGATCCGGGCAGTCTTTGCGGGCCAAATCTGCGTACCCGAATAGGTGACTCGCTCATTCATTGTGGCTCCAAAGTCGTGGCATACAAGATATGGGCGGTATCACGACGCGAGTCGCCACGGGGGTCGCCGGCGACGAGATCAAAAGCGACGGCGGGGCCGGGCTACGGCGCCGGTCACCAATATAAGGTCTGAGTAAGTAGTTGAAAATTAATGATAATATATAAATGTGAAGTTTTTTTGATCTTTCTGCAAAAAACCTCTTGCGGATATTTGGGGGAAACTCTAGATACCCCTTCACCGGCGGCGCTGAGGCGCTACGGCGGGACGGACGGAACGGCGGGGCGATGCTTCGGAGTGAGGTCCGGAAGGAATTTGGGGACGAGATCGGGCGGGCGCGCCGAGTAAGTTAGGGCGCATCCGGTTGGTTTTTGTCTCTTGGGTTTAGGCCCGACGTTGTTTGACATTGCTAATATCTGAAGAGATATGCGGGCGGTTTGGTTCGTTTCGACGACTGAATGTCTG
>NZ_JAQIOZ010000013.1 GCF_028023675.1 Primorskyibacter aestuariivivens
TGCTCTAACAGCCGAATAGGCCGTAGCACACAAAAAGTGTCGCGGGATGGAGCAGCCCGGTAGCTCGTCAGGCTCATAACCTGAAGGTCGTAGGTTCAAATCCTACTCCCGCAACCAAACTAGTGCAGCAATATCAACGCAATAGCGCCCCACGGGGCGTCCGTCGCGTTTGTGCCCCCCAGCCCTGGAAGCACTGTGGAAGCAAATGGAAACGGCTTCACCTTCTCCCGTGACAAATTCCAAACTCAAAAAATATTATAATAAAATCAACCCCTGTAATCCGGACTCTGTTACCGGACAGGAGCCAATTGCTTGGCGACCTCGACGATCTTTTCAACTGTGATGCCGAAATGTTCGTATAGGGCGGGGGCTTTTGCGGACGCTCCAAATCCGGTCATGCCGATGAATTGATCTGTGGGTCTGAGCCACCGGTCCCAACCGAATTTCAGCGCGGCTTCGATGGCAATGCGCGGCTCTTGTCCTAGAACTGTGCTCTGATAGGTTTCGGGCTGATGTTCGAACAATTCCCAGCACGGCATCGAAACGACAGTCGTCGCTATTCCCAAGCCTTCGAGTTGTGTGCGTGCGCGCATTGCCAGCCCGACTTCGGTTCCCGTGGCGATCAGGGTGATGTCACGCTTCGATTCGGGGCCAGCGAGAACATAGCCTCCAAGGCGCGAGCGGTTTTCTGCGGTGTCAAAGCGCACTTGCTCCGTGTCTTGTCGCGACAACGCAAGCACCATTGGCGTGTCGTTGGTTTCAAGAGCAATTTGCCAGGCTTCGGCGACCTCAACTGCATCCGCTGGTCGGAAAACATGAATGTCCGGCATGGCCCGGAAACTTGCCAGTATTTCAACCGGTTGATGGGTCGGGCCGTTGCTGCCCACACCGATGGAGTCATGGCTGAACACAAAGAGCGCGGGCAGACCCATCACCGCGGCCATACGGATGGCAGCCCGTTCGTAATCGGCAAAGGCGAGATAGGTGACATTGACCGGACGCAGCCCGCCATGTGCTGCAATGCCGTCGACCATTGCCCCCATCAGATGTTCGCGAACCCCACAATGCACATAGGACCCGGCACGATTGCCGGGGGCGAAAGCGTCGCGGCTGCGCTTGTGATTTGTGGGCGCTTCGAGATCGGCACAAAGCACGACCATTTCGGGAAGGGTGTCCGCCAGCGCGTCGCATATGTCACCCGAGGACAGGATTGTCGCGCGCGGTTGGTGCGGCGCATCTGGCAGAACAGAGGCCCATCCTTCCGGCAGGTCTCTATTGATCCAGCGGCGAAACTCCGGTGCGTCCGGATGCACGCTCAGGCGCTCACCCCATGCCTCGCGCGCTTTCGTGCCCTGTTTCATTGCGTTGGTCCAGTCTGCATAGATGCCCGCGGGAATGTGAAAGGCGGGGTGCGGCCAGCTGAGATCCCTGCGCGCGTCCTCGGCATCCTGTTTGGTCAGGGGCGCACTGTGCCCGCCCCGCTGCCCCTGCAGCCGCGCGATGCCGCGCGCGATCGTTGTGCGGCAGGCAATCAGCGACGGGCGAGGGTCGGCCTTGGCCGCCGAGATGGCCGCATCAATGGCCTTGATGTCATGGCCGTCCACCGTGGCCACATGCCACCCGGCTGCACGGAAGCGGGCAGAGACGTCTTCCGAGATCGAAAGGGCGGTTTCCCCGTCATCGGTGATCTGGTTGTCGTCCCATAGGAACGTCAGTCGCCCCAGTTGCAGATGCCCGGCGAGAGAGATCGCTTCCTGCCCCATGCCTTCCTGCAGACACCCGTCGCCGACAAAAGCCCATGTGCGATGATCGACAAGATCGCGGCCAAAACGGGCCGCCAGCCGCTCTTCGGCCACAGCCATGCCCACGGCACAGGCAATGCCTTGGCCCAGAAGGCCGGTGGTAATCTCGATCCCGGCATCCTGCTCAATCTCGGGATGACCGGCACAGACAGAGTGCAGCGTTCGGAATGACTTGATCGCGTCAATGGACAGCTTCTCGTAGCCTGACAAATGCAACAACGCATACAGCAGCATCGACCCGTGCCCGTTGGACAGAACCACACGATCGCGGTCCGGCCAGAGCGGGTCACTCGGGTCTACCTTGAGGTGATTGGCGTAGAGCGTCGCGGCAATTTCGGCCATGCCGAGCGGCACGCCCTGATGACCCTCGCCCGCGTTCAGTATCGCGTCGATTGACAGGAACCGAATGGCGTCGGCCATGGTCTGAATATTGGGCATGTCAGCGGTCCAGAAGTTGGTTTTGCTCAACGCGAAGTGCATGGATGTCAAGATCGTCAACCACTTCGACATCGTCGAGCGTCACGATCTGATCGCGTTTGATCGGGCGTTTCAACCGGACGTGATGGGCAAGCCCGATGGGCAGGGCGTTGCATTCCGCCGCACGGGTGGCCGGGATCGCTTTGGCCCAGACCTTGAACCCGCCCTCGCCGTCCAGCATGTCGCCTGCCGCGAAATCCCCCTTGGCCGTCGCAACCGCATCGGCGCGGTAGCGTTTCGACATGCCGGTCGGTTCGTTCCGAAGGGCGGCGGATAACACGGACACGGATGTTTCAAGGCCAATCAGATGGAATGGCCGCCACATGCTGCCGTACCAGCCTGAGCGGTCCGTCATCAACCCATATTGGTTAAAGCACTGGCGCGTATACTCATCCGGCGCGCGGAAGGTGACGAACATGCCGTACTGGATATTGTTCAGAACGACGCGCCCGTCCGGTTCGCGACTGGCCGCGATATCCACGATGCCGGTTTTCTCCAGACGCCCGCCATCGCTTGCTGGTTTGAACACCTCGGCCAGGTCCTGCAACCCGGCCGGCGGAAATGCCAGCCCGTCTGTTGGGCAGTCCATCCCGGTGGCATTGGCCACGGCGGCCATTTCGATCGCGGCCTTGGTCCCGTCGGTAAAGGAGTTGTACATCTTCGGGTTGAAATCGCCCGACGCCACCTGTTCCTCGGAAAAGTCGAAATAGTCCCAGACGGTGTCCGGCGTGGAATACCGATAGCCGGGACAGAAATTCATGCCTTTGCCCGCCGCGATAAGCTCGAACCCGCAGGTATGCACCCAATCCACCAATTCGCAGATCGCCGCGGGTTGATCGCCATAGGCCATGGAATAGACGACACCCGCCTGCCGCGCGCGTTCGGCGATGACCGCGCCGCACAAAACATCAGCCTCGACATTGACCATGACGACATGTTTGCCCGCTTCGATGGCGGCAAGCGCGTGGCGCACACCGGCGATGGGATGCCCGGTGGCCTCGATGATCACCTCCACCTCGGAGCACGCAAACAGCTGCGCGACATCATCGGTCAAATGTGTTGCTCCGGAGGCGACCGCATCCGCCATCGACCGGGCGGCGTAGCGTTCCGGTTCCCAGTGCACCCGGGAAAGCGAGGCTTTGGCCTTTGCCATATTCAGATCGGCGATACCCACCACATGAAGCCCGGCAATATGCTTGGCCTGAGCAAGGATCATCGAGCCGAACTTGCCCGCTCCGATCAGGCCGACCCGGACCGGTTTATCCTGGGCAACGCGCTCGGCAAGAAGTGCGGACAGGTTCATATGTGATCCCCTTGGTCACGTTCAACGGGTTCACGATACCGGGGTTGAGAGGCAATGAACCATCATTTTTTCCAAGGGTACTATTAAGCTGTACTAAAGAATGCTTTATGATTTCCCGCTTGTCGGACACCCCTTTCTGCGGTGATCGTCTGGCAGACCAACGCCAAATGAGCGAGGAGCTTAAGATTGCAAAATCGCCGTGAAACAAGTGGATCCAATGTCAGTCTTGCCCAACGGGCCTGGGCGATCCGGCGCTATGCGCTTCAAATGGCGGAGGTGCAGGGGCAGGGCTATATCGGTCAGGCGCTTGGGGTCGCGGATATGCTGGCGACCTCGTATTTCCATGCGATGGACTACCGCCCCGATGACCCGGAATGGGAGGGGCGCGACCGGTTTTACCTGTCCATCGGGCATTATGCCATTGCGCTCTACGCGGCGCTGATCGAGGCGGGGATCCTACCCGAGGACGAGATCGAAACCTACGGCATGGATGACAGCCGCATGCCGATGTCCGGCATGGCGGCCTATACGCCGGGGATGGAGATCACTGGCGGGTCGTTGGGCCAAGGGCTTGGCATCGCGGTCGGCGCGGCGCTGGGGCTAAAGCGCAAGTCGTCGAAATCCTTCGTCTACAACATGCTGTCCGATGGCGAGTTGGGCGAAGGATCGACCTGGGAAGCGGTGATGTCCGCGGTCCAGTGGAAGCTCGACAACCTGATCGCGATTGTCGATTTCAACAACCAGCAGGCTGATGGCCCGACGCTGGAGGCGCTGGCCACTCCGGCAGAGGCACCGAAATGGGCGGCCTTTGGCTGGTACGCGCAAGAGGTGGATGGCAATGACCTTGCCGCGCTGGTCGAGGCCTTCGACAACGCCCGCAACCACCCTGATCCACAGCCGCGCGCGATCATCTGCCATACCAAGATGTGTAAGGGCATTCCGTTTCTCGAAGCGCGGGAGAGCACGCATTTCATCCGGGTCGAGGCCGATGAATGGGCCAAGGCGATTGCCATTCTGGACGAGGATAAACCGCTATGATCATACCCCCGTCGTCCCGCCGCAAATCGAAATACACGCTGCGCAGCGTTCCCGAGGCCGGAGACCGCGTTGCCACAAGCGCCATGATCGCCTCGCTCGATGCCGAAGGGCGCGACACCATTGCCGCCCCGTTCGGGCACGCGCTTGTCGATCTGGCAAAGACACGTGAGGACATTGTCGGCCTGTCCGCCGACCTGTCGAAATACACCGACCTGCATATCTTTGCCGAGGCCCACCCCGACCGGTTTTACCAGATGGGCATGGCTGAGGCGCTCTTGATGTCCGCCGCTGCAGGACTCGCGCGAGAAGGTTTCGTGCCCTTTGCCACCACCTACGCAGTGTTCGCGGCGCGCCGGGCCTATGATTTCATCGCCATGGCAATTGCCGAAGAAAACCTGCCGGTCAAAATCTGTTGTGCGTTGCCCGGACTGACCACTGGCTACGGGCCCAGTCATCAGGCGACTGAAGATCTGGCCATTATGCGCGGCATGCCGAACCTGACCGTGCTGGACCCCTGCGACGCGGTCGAGATTGATCAGGCCACGCGCGCCATCGCCGACACGCCGGGCCCGGTCTACATGCGCCTGTTGCGGGGCAATGTGCCCAATGTGCTGGGCGAATACGGTTACAAGTTCGAGCTTGGCCGCGCGCAGATGATCCATGAGGGTTCGGACGTGCTCATCATCTCGTCCGGCTTCATGACCATGCGTGCGCTGGACGCGGCCAAGGCGCTTGCCTCTGATGGCGTATCCTGTGCCATCCTGCATTCGCCGACGATCAAACCGCTGGACGCGGACACGATCTGTTCTGAGGCTGCCAAGGGCGGGCGTCTGGTGGTCACTGCCGAAAATCACTCGATCATCGGCGGTCTGGGCGAAGCGGTCGCGGGCGCGCTGATGCGGGCGCAGGTCCATGTCCCGTTCCGCCAGATCGCATTGCCGGATGAATTCCTCGATGCGGGCGCATTGCCGACCTTGCATGATCAGTACGGGATCACGGTTGAACAGATTGCCGCCCGGATCAAATCCTGGCTGGAGGCGTAACATGGCGGGCATTGCAATCATCGGTCTGGGCATGATGGGGCAGGGCATGGCCCGCAACATCATGGCTACGGGCATTCCCCTGCGCGGATTTGATCTGTCGCCAGAGGCGCGCACCAGATTTGTCGAGGCTGGCGGCACGACATCGGAAAGCGTGACGGACGTTGTCGCAGGCTGCGATCTGCTGCTGGTCATGGTGGCCACCGCCGCACAGGCGGAAGCCGCGCTGTTCAATGGCGTTTCCAAGGCGTTGGCACCCGGCGCGGTTATCATCCTGTCATCCACCGTTGCGCCATCCGAGGCGCGGGCGATTGCCGCGCGACTGGAAGCGGCGGGGCATCTCATGCTCGATGCGCCTGTTTCCGGCGGGCAGGTCGGCGCAGATGGCGGCACGCTCACGATTATGGCCTCAGGTCCCGAAGAGGCCTTCGCGCGCGCCGCTCCCGTGCTCGACGCGGTGTCGAAAAAGGTGCACCGGCTGGGCGATGCGCCGGGGATGGGGGCAACCTACAAGGTCGTTCACCAACTGGCCGCCGGGGTGCATCTTGTGGCCGCTGCCGAACTCCTGGCCTTTGGCACCAAGGCCGGGTGCGATCCCCGGACGCTTCTGGATATTGTCTCAAGCTCTGCGGGGCAAAGCTGGATGATGGACGACCGCGCCCCGCGCATGATGCAGGAAAACGCTGCCGCAACCTCGACGGTCGATATCTTCATCAAGGATCTCGGCCTTGTGGTGCAATCCGCACGGGACAGCGGCGCGCCGGTGCCTTTGGCGGCGGCGGCCTATCAGATGATGGTCGGAGCCGGGGGCATGGGGTTGGGACGGGCCGACGACAGTGCCGTGATCCGCGCCTACGAGGCGCTGACCGGTTGCAAGGTTTATGACAACTGACGCGGGGCACAACCGCAAATAGGGCGAACACGATGAAGCTATTGGACGGACAAACCGCGATCATCACCGGAGCAGCCAGCGCGCGCGGATTGGGCAAGGCGACGGCAAGGCTCTTTGCCGAGCACGGGGCAAGGGTTGCGATCTTTGACCTCGACGCGGCGCAGGCCGAGGATGCCGCTGCCGATATCGGCGATGGTCATATCGGCCTTGCCTGCGATGTGACGCGCAAAGCAGACTGCGAAGCGGCCGTGGCCACGGTGCTCGACGCCTTTGGCCAGATCGACATTCTTGTGAACAACGCGGGCATCACGCAGCCGCTGAAGATCATGGAAATCAGCCATGAAAACTATGACGCGGTGCTGGATGTGAACCTTTTGGGGACATTGAACATGAGCCAGTCCGTGATCCCCCATATGCGCGACCGCAAAAGCGGAAAGCTCATTAACATGTCCTCCGTGTCGGCGCAGCGTGGCGGTGGCATCTTTGGCGGTCCGCATTATTCGGCGGCCAAGGCGGGTATTCTGGGGCTGACCAAGGCCATGGCGCGCGAGCTTGCCCCCGACGGCATCCGCTCCAACGCGATCTGCCCGGGCTTTATTGCCACCGACATCACTGGCGGCAAGCT
Organism: Primorskyibacter aestuariivivens; assembly: GCF_028023675.1. Classification (GTDB taxonomy): domain Bacteria; phylum Pseudomonadota; class Alphaproteobacteria; order Rhodobacterales; family Rhodobacteraceae; genus Marinovum; species Marinovum aestuariivivens. The sequence continues at coordinate 7,178 of NZ_JAQIOZ010000013.1, forward strand.
GACCCCGGAGATGATGGAGCAGATCCTCAACGGCATTCCGATGGCGCGCGCCGGGGAAGCCTCGGACGTGGCGGGCTGTGCGCTGTTTCTTGCGTCCGATCTGTCGGCTTATGTCACGGGGTCCGAGATTGACGTGAATGGCGGATCGCTGATCCACTGAGCGGATGTGTCAGCGTGGCGAGAATTGGCCGTTTTCAAGCGTCAACTCCGTCACTGACAATCCGTGGTGCGCCAATACGTCATCAAGCTGGGCGGAATGGGCCGCTACCTCTTGCTCTAGCCAAGTCAGGAACAGCCTGACTGCACGGCGGTTCAGATACCGCGCGGGACAGATCGCCCAATAGGACGGAAAGGTCAGGACCGGGATCGCCGGCAACACCGGGACAAGGCGGTTTTCGGCGACTTCCGGCAATGCCAGCGCCAGCGACTCAAGCACGATCCCCGCCCCGTCCAGCGCCAGTTGCAACGCCATGGAGGACCGGTCCATAAGGATGGATTTGCGGTTGCCGCGCGTTGCGATGCCGTAATGCGTGAGCCAGAAATCCCACTGGCACAGCGCCCGTGCGCTATCAATCAATCGCGCCTGATCCAGCAAGGCACCCGGGTCCTGCGTCGTGTCGAGCCGGGCCAGATAATCCGGGCTGCAAAGTGGCAGCACATGGTCATGCACCACCGCGCGGGCATGAAGGCCCTGCCAGTCGCCTGTGCCGTAACGAATGTCGAGATCCATCACCTCGCGCTCGAAATCTGTCGGGTCGGGGGCCGCATCCACCCGCAAATCCCAATCCGGATGCTGCGCGACGAAATCGGCCAGTCTGGGCGCCAGCCATCTGACCCCAAAACTCGGTGTGACTCGCAGGTTCAGCCGGTGCGTTTCGCGGGTTTTGCCAAGATGCCGACCCGCATCGCGCAACAACCGCAGCGCCGTGGTCGAGGACTGGAACAGCTGCTCCCCCTCCAGCGTCAGGCTCAGAACCCGCCCATCCCGGCGGAAGAGTTTCACGCCCAACCGCTGCTCCAGAAGCTTGACCTGCTGGCTGACCGCTGATGGGGACACGGACAGCTCTTCGGCGGCGCGGGTGATCGTTCCGCGCCGCGCGACGGTTTCAAAATAGAGATAGGCGTTCAGGTTTGGCGTCAGCGCCATGGGGTCACCACCGCCCGCACGTGAAAGCCGGAGCCGGGCATCACCCTGCGGCGACGGTCTCTTGCCGTTGGCGGCCAAGCCCTTCGACCTCGACCTCCATGACATCGCCGGGTTTCAGGAAACGCGGCGGTTTCATCCCCAGCCCCACACCGGACGGCGTTCCGGTCGCGATGATATCTCCGGGCATGAGTTCCATGAACTGGCTCATGTGGCTGATGATCTGGCGCACGGTAAAGATCATGTCGTCGGTGCTGGAATCCTGCACGGTCTCGCCATTCAGATCGAGCGACACGCGCAGGTTCTGCGGGTCGCTTACCTCGTCCGCCGTCACCAGATAGGGGCCGACGGGGCCGAATGTCGGGGCGGATTTGCCCTTGATCCACTGACCCTGATGGTCGAACTGGAACGAGCGTTCGGACACGTCATTCACCGTGCAATAGCCCGCGACATAGTCCAGCGCGTCGTCTTCGCTGACGTAAAGCGCGGTCTTGCCGATCACCACGCCAAGCTCGACCTCCCAGTCGCTTTTGACGGATGTGCGGGGGATGATCACGGGATCGAACGGACCCGACAGCGCGGTGCTGGCCTTGGAAAAGAGGATCGGCTCCGGCGGTTCCGGCATGTTGCTTTCCTTTGCATGCAAGGCATAGTTCAACCCGATGCAATAGAAATTCGGAACCGAGGCCAGCGGACAGCCGATCCGCCCCGGATTCTCAACCACGGACAGTGCGCCCAAATCAAGCGCGCGGATCTGGTCCAGCGCCTCAAGCGATACGGAGGCTCCCGCGAAATCATCGACCTTGCCCGACAGGTCACGAATGTTTCCATCGCCGTCGAGAATGCCGGGTTTTTCCTGGCCCGCGGGCCCGAAACGCAAAAGCTTCATCGCTGTGTTCCTTATTCGCTTTCAGTTGCTGTTTCCTGCTCGATCACCGAGCGGATGTCTCTGGCCAGATGCTGGAGGTGATTGTCGATGGCGTCTCTGGCGGCGGTGCCGTCGCCTGCGCGGAGCGCGTCCAGAATAGCGGTGTGATGGTTCACCACGCGGTCGCGGTTGCGCTTTTGGATCGCAGACAGATATCGCGCACGCCATAAGCGCCGCAAAAAAGTTCCGTGCGTATCGGCCAGCGCCTTGTTGCCCGAGGCGGCGGCAATCGCGGTGTGAAACGACATGTCGATTTCGAACATATCCAGCGGATCGGTGCTGTCAAAATGGTTGGCCATGTAGTCCGTGATGTCGGACAGGTGCTTGATCTCGTCGCTGGACGCGTTTTTACAGGCAAGTTCCGCAGACAGCTTTTCGAGCGCAACCAGAACTTCAATCTGGTCCGAGACCTCGGACATGTCGGACAGTGCAACGATCGGGCTGCGCGACGGGCGCAGTTCAACCAGACCCTCCTTGGACAGGATGCGGATCGCCTCGCGGATGGGGGTCCGGCTCACCCCGATTTCGGCTGCGATGTCACGTTCCTTGACCGACATGCCGGGAAGCAGTTTCCCGCGCAGGATATCTCGGCGCAGACGGTTTGCAATTTGTTCAGCGAGCGATTCTTTCGACATTCGGTATTTTCTGCACAAACCAACGTGACAGGGTACGTGCTGCTGCCCGGAGCCGGGAATTTTCAGCACGTTCAGATTTGGTATACCAAAATATGTTGCGAGTCGAGATTTCATTCGCTACGTTTTTCTCCGATGGTATACCATCTTTCGCGGTGCATGATTGTGCACCAATGTGAGACCGGCGGTTGAGGAGAGCCGCCCAGGGAGGAAACAATAATGAAATTCACATCAACCATTTTGGCGGCCGGTGCACTTGCGATGACGGCTATGGCCGCCGTCGCGGAGCCGGTAACTCTGCGTATCCAAACCCACTACGCGACCGAGCACCCCACCGGGAAAATGATCGCGCAGTGGATCGACGACGTCCAGACCATGTCCGGCGGCGACATCACAATCGAGATGTTCTATTCATCCTCGGTTGTCGCTTCGGTGGAAACGTTTGACGCGGCGATCAATGGCATTCTGGACTGCGACGCCACGGGCGGTGCATACCAGACCGGCAAAAACCCGGCCTTCCAGTTCGTGGGCGATATCATGGGCGGTTATGACACCCCGTGGCAGCAGTATTCCTGGCTCTACTATGGCGGCGGTTATGATGCGGCTCAGGCGCTCTACAACGAGCATAACATGCAGCTGATCGGCTGGGCCATCTATGGTCAGGAAAGCTTTGCATCCTCCAAGCCGATTGCAGGCCCCGAGGACCTCAAGGGCTGGAAATTCCGTTCGCCCCCGGGCATGGAGACCGAGATTTTTGAAAAACTGGGCGCTTCGCCCATCGTGATGGACTTCACCGAGATCTTCACCGCGCTTGAAACTGGTATCATTGACGGTGCCGATGCCTCGGGCCTCGCAAACAACGTGGGTCTTGGCCTGTATGACATCGTGAAGCACGCCAACTACCCGGGCTTCCATTCGATGCCGTCGGACCACCTCGCCTGTAACAAGGACGTTTGGGAAGGTCTGACCGAGCAGCAGCGCCGCATCATGGAAACCGCGTGGCAGAAACTGTCGTTCCAGATCGCGATGCTGAACGAAAAGGCCAACACCGAAGCCGCTGCCATGCTGCAGGAACAGGGTGTGACGCTCTATGAATGGTCGGCAGAAGATCGCGCCACGTTCCGCGCCGCGGCCCAGGAAGCCTGGGATGACTGGGCTACACGTAGCCCCGAAGCCGCGCCGCTTGTGGAAAGCCACAAAGCCTATCTGCGCCAGCTTGGCCTGGTGAAGTGATCAGGGATGCCGTGACCATGTGGTCGCGCATCTAGGCTGAATCAAATGCGGGCTCCGATTACGGGGCCCGCGCTTTCGACTTACCAAAAATACCGAACGGCGCGCGCCGGAGGCTTATCGGGGAGGATGAGCATGGATACTCGCGAAAGCGTTTGGCTGGGATCATTGCGGCAACCAGTCAAATTGGCCGCCATCGGATTGACCGGCTTGGCATTGGCCCTGTTCACGTGGCTCGTGCTCAACAGGATATTCGCCGCCGAGTCGATCGGCATGCATGAAATGATACGCCCCGAGGGGCGTCCCATCGTGACAATCACGCTGCTGGCCATCGCCGGAGCGATCCTCTTGGTCTCGCTATACCTGTCTGACACGAGAGAGAGTATCGAGCATGAACCCTCCGGGTTCTTCGATGTTTTCTCTTTGATCTGTTCGCGCATCGCCATGATCATGACCGTACTGGTCGTGATCGTGATGTTCTATGAGGTCGTGTCGCGCTACGTCTTCTCTCGTCCGACGCTTTGGGCAAATGAGCTGTCCCTGTGGATCGCAGCTTTTGTTTTCCTGCTGGCCGGGCAATATGCCATGCAACAACGCAGCCATATCCGTATCTATGTGATCTACGACATGATGCCGCGCTGGATGCAGAAAACCTCTGATGTCATTTCGCTGCTGCTCATCTGGTTCTTTACCTTCGCCATGGTCTGGGGCGGCTATGACGACGCGATGCGTCGTTTCCTGCGGATGGAAACCTTTGGAACGGCATGGGATCCGCCCATTCCGGGCATCGTAAAGCCCGCCATTCTTATCATTATCTGCCTCGTCGCGATTCAGGCCCTGTCAAACCTGATCTCGGACTGGAACAGGGCGCCCGAACATCACGGGCTGGACGATATCGACGAAGTCGAAATCGAAAACATCCGCAAGGCGTTGGAGAAATAGCATGGAATTTCTTGAGCTTTTCTCCTGGATCAAGACCGGGGATATCGGCACGCTGAGCCTTGTGCTGCTGCTGAGCATGTTTGCGCTTCTGGCCATCGGCATGCCGCTTGGCTTTGCCTCGGCCTTCCTTGCCGTGATGGTGCTGTTGATGAAGTTCGGTCCCGAATTGCTGTTCCGGGACTTCGGCAAGGGGCCATTATCGGTCCTGTCACAGGCGGTTTACCGACAGATGACGAACTACGTACTCATCTCGATCCCGCTCTTCATCTTCATGGCGGCGCTTCTGGAACGCTCTGGCATCGCCAAGGATATGTACAACTCGCTCAATGTCTGGCTGTCGCGGACGCGGGGCGGGATTGCCATCGTGACCTCGATCATGGCCGTGATCATGGCTGCCATGTCCGGGATCATCGGCGGTGAAGTGGTGCTGCTGGGTCTGATCGCCCTGCCACAGATGCTGCGGCTGGGCTATAACCAGAACCTCGCCATCGGGACGATCTGTGCGTCTGGCAGCCTCGGCACGATGATCCCGCCCTCCATCGTTCTGATTTTTTACGGTCTGGTCACGGAAACCTCGATCAAGGCGCTGTTCACCGCGTCCTTCCTTCCGGGTTTCATGCTGGCGTCGTTCTTCATCATCTACATCGTCGTGCGGACCCGGATGAACCCGGATCTTGCCCCGCTTCCCACGCCGGAACCGGGGGAGCCGGAAGGCCGCGAAAAAGGGCTGATGTTCCTCGGCTTCTTGTCTCGCTTTGCGCTCTGGATCATCGGGGTGCTGTTTCTGCGTGCGCTGTTCTTTACGGTGACCGGCCAGAACCAGTTGCAGGAGGGAGAAGACCCGATCGCGCTGGGCATGGTGTCGGACTTGCCCTGGATCGCTGGTGCCTTTGTCATCGCGGGTGTGGGAATGTTCATGATCGGACGCGACCGTACGGCGCGCGGCTGGGACATGGGCAAGGGGCTGATCGCACCGGTTGTGGTGATCGGCGTGGTGCTTGGCTCCATCTACATGGGGATCACCGGCATTACCGAGGCGGCGGGCATGGGTGTTATCGCCGTGTTCACCATCGGGTTGATCCGCCGCGAAATGACGTTCGAGATTGTCTGGGACGCGCTTGTGCGTACCCTTAAATCGACCGGAACGATCATCTGGGTCACCATCGGTGCCGCCGCACTGGCCGCAGCTTACACCCTTGCTGGTGGGCCGACCTATGTGGCCAATATGATCCTCGCGGCCGAGTTGCCGACCATGTCGATCATCCTTGTCATGATGTTCATCTTCCTGATCATGGGGATGTTCATGGACTGGGTCGGCATCGTGCTTCTGATCATGCCGGTCTTCCTGCCGATTGTGCTGAAACTGCCGGTCGAGGAACTGGGCGTGTTCGGCGAGTTGAACCCGCGTCACGTGGCGATCTGGTTCGGCGTGGTGTTCTGTATGAACATGCAGGTCAGCTTCCTGTCGCCGCCCTTTGGCCCGGCGGCGTTCTACCTCAAATCGGTGGCTCCGCCGCATATAACGCTGACGCAGATCTTCCGTGGCTTCCTGCCGTTCATCTGCCTGCAGCTTCTGGCGCTGTCAGTGCTGCTGATCTGGCCGCCCATTATTTCCGTGTTCCTCTAGAGGGACACATAAAACACAGCCCGGGCGGGGTCACCCGCCCGGGTCTGACCGAATAAAGCTGCCGCAATCATCCCTGTTCCGACCGCAGGCCGTCATGGTGTGGGGCAATGTCTGATCCCGCTGTCCGGGCCATGTGGGGAAGGGTGGGCAGGGTCAGTGTCCGGGTTTGAGGAGCAATTGTCATGCTGACACAACAACAGATTGACCTATTCCATTCTGACGGCGTGATTGTCGTCCCCGATGTGTTGCCCATGCCCGTTCTGAGCGCGGTCAAACAGGAATACGAGGCACTACTGGACGCGCTCTATGACGGCTGGCATGCCGAAGGGCTGGTCCCGGCACCGGGTAACATGGATTTCTGGCAAAAACTGCGGGTCAGCTACGATGCCGGATGTGACTGGTTCCAGCCGATGGACATCTCCCTGCCGGGGGGCGAAATCGCGCCTGACACGCCGTTCCATTTCGGCCCTGCCGTGTTTGACATGATCACAGCACCGCGCTTGCTTGATCTGGTGGAATGCCTGATCGGCCCCGAAATCACGTCGAACCCGATCCAGCATGTGCGGCTGAAACCCCCTGCCCCAACCCTGCGCGACACGGAAAACCGCGCGCATGTCATGGCGACCGACTGGCATCAGGACCGCGCCGTCGCCCATGCAGAGGGCGACCAGACCCAGATGGTGACGGTCTGGCTGGCCATTTCGGATGCGACCGAAGAAAACGGCTGTCTTCAGGCGATCCCCGGAAAACCGCAGATGTATCCGCATTGCCCCAAGAAACAGACCGCCATCGCCGATGGATTCCTCGACTTGGACAAGGCACAGCCGCTGCCGGTCAAGGCGGGCGGCGCGGTGATCTTTCACCCGCTGACGCCGCATGCCTCGCTCGACAACCGCTCGGACCGGTTCCGCTGGTCGTTCGACATTCGCTACAACGTGACCGGCCAGCATACTGGCCGCGCCCATTTCCCGGACTTCATCGCCCGCTCCCGCGAGGCACCGCAGAGCGAATTGCGCGATTGGTGCGTCTGGAAAACCATGTGGGAAGAGGCCCGTGCGCGGCTTGCGCCGGAGCCGCATATTCCCATTCACCGCTGGACCTCTGACAGCCCCGCCTGCGCCTGACCTGCTGCGCCTGCAATTCGAGATACACGCATGAACACCGTCCGACTTTCACCCGAAGACAATGTCGTCACCGCTATCGCACCGTTGGAGGTCGGGCAGGAGGGGGCGATCCAGCTGATCCCGCGCGGGCACAAGATGGCTACGGCGGATATCGCCAAGGGCGCGCCGGTTCGCAAATATGCGCAGGTGATCGGTTATGCCGCCGAAGACATCGCAAGGGGCGCGCATGTCCACACGCATAACCTTGAGTTTCGCAATGTGGACAGGGAATACGAATTTTCCACCAACCTGCGCGAGGCGGCTCCTGCGGCGCACCAGGACACGTTCATGGGCTATCGCCGCCCGACCGGTCGGGTCGGAACGCGCAACTATATTGCCGTGCTCACATCGGTGAATTGTTCCGCTACCGCCGCGCGGATGATTGCCGAGCATTTCACGCCGGACCGGCTTGCGCCCTATCCAAATTTGGACGGGGTCACGGCCTTTGTGCATGGCACCGGCTGCGCCATGGGCGGCGACGGCACCGGGTTCGAGCTGTTGCAGCGCACGCTCTGGGGCTACGCGCGTAATCCCAATGTCGGCGGGGTGCTCATGGCCGGTCTGGGCTGTGAAATGATGCAGATCGACTGGCTGATCGAAGCCTATGGGCTGACGCCCGGCCCCCTGTTCCAGGTGATGAACATTCAGGATGTGGGCGGGCTGCGCGCCACGGTTGATATGGGCATCAGGAAGATCGAGGCGATGTTGCCGCTCGTCAACGAGGCCGAGCGCGAGGCATGCTCGGCATCCGAGTTGATGGTCGCCCTGCAATGCGGTGGATCGGACGCATGGTCCGGGATCACGGCCAACCCGGCAGTTGGACATGCCTGCGATCTGCTGGTGGCCCAAGGTGGCACCGGCGTGCTGGCCGAAACGCCCGAGATTTACGGGGCGGAGCATCTTCTGACGGCACGTGCCGCGGATCGCGCCATCGGGGACAAGCTGATCGACCTGATCCGATGGTGGGAGGATTACACCAGGCGCAATCGTGGCAACATGGACAACAACCCCAGCCCCGGCAACAAGAAGGGCGGTTTGACCACAATCCTTGAAAAATCACTGGGCGCGGCGGCCAAGGGCGGAACGACGCCTTTGACCGGTGTGTTCAAATATGCCGAACCGGTGACGGCGCGCGGCTTCACCTTCATGGACAGCCCCGGCTATGACCCGGCCAGCGTGACCGGTCAGATCGCCAGCGGCTGCAACCTTGTGTGTTTCACCACCGGTCGCGGGTCTGCTTTTGGCTCGAAACCTGCGCCGACGATGAAGGTCGCTACCAACACGCAGATGTATGACCGTCTCACGTCCGACATGGACGTGAATGCGGGGCGTATCCTGTCCGATGGGGCCAGTGTCGAAGAGGTGGGGCGCGAAATCTATGAGATGTGGTTGCGCATGGCGAGCGGCGAACATTCGAAATCCGAGGCGCAGGGTCTGGGCGATTACGAGTTCGTCCCGTGGCAGGTCGGGGCCGTGATGTGATGCAACTTCCGCTTGTCATCATCGGCGCAGGATCCATCGGGATGCGCCATGTCGAGGTCGCGCAGACCTGCCCCGACACCTGTATTTCCGCTGTTGTGGAGCCTTTCGGGCCGAGACGCGCCGAATTGCGGCAGATGGGGTTGAACGCTGTCGAGACACTCGACGCCGTCCCCCCCAAGACACGTGCGGCGGTGATCGCCACCCCCACGCCGGATCATCACCTGTCGACGATGGCCTGTCTTGATCGGGGGTGGCCGGTGCTGGTGGAAAAGCCCGTGACCGCGACGCTCGATCAGGCCAATCAGGTGGTGGAAAGCGCCGCCGCAAGGGGCCTCCCGCTGATCACCGGTCATCACCGGCGCTGCCATCCTTTTTCGCGCGCAACGCGCGCGGCGCTGGGCGAGATCGGTGAACTGGTCGGCGTTCAAGGCCTTTGGTCCCTACGGAAGCATGACAGCTACTATGATGCCGAGTGGCGGCGGCAACCCGGCGCAGGCCCGTTGATGACCAACCTCTCGCACGAACTTGACCTGCTGCGCTTTTTCCTTGGCGATATCGAAGAGATATCGGCGCTGACCTCAAACGCACGGCGTGGGTTGGTGATCGAGGATACGGCCGCCATGGCGCTGCGCTTTGCGGGTGGCGCGCTTGGTTCGTTTCTGATTTCCGACGCGGGCGCGTCACCCTGGTCGTTCGAGGGGGCGTCCGGTGAAAACCCGGCCATTGCCGCATCGCATCAGGACTATCTGCGCTTTGTCGGGACCGAGGGGGCGCTGGAATTCCCGTCACTCACGAATTGGGGGCGATCCGGGCCGGGGGAAATCGAATGGTCCAGGCCGCTGCGGCGCACAGATGCGCCCGCATTTGAAAAGATTGACCCGCTGCTGGATCAGCTGGCGCGCTTCACCGACCTGGTGAACGGCGGCGGGGATGATGTTTTGTGCACCGGAGAGGACGGCGCAAGGGCATTGGAAATGACACTTGCCGCGGCGCTGTCCGCGAAACAGGGGCGACCGGTTCGTGCCGGAGAGGTGCCGGGCCATTACACCGGCGTATGAAGGAAGGGATTGTGATGACGAAACCGACGATCGGATTCATTGGCCTGGGCCTGATGGGCCGGGCGATGGTCGAATGCCTTCAGGGCGCGGGCTATCAGATGACAGTCCTCGGCCACCGCGACCGCACCGGTGTCGAAGAGGCGATCGCGCGGGGCGGCACCGAGGCGGCATCCGCGCGGGCACTCGCCGAAAGCAGCGATATCGTCATGATCTGCGTCGGCACCTCGGATCAGGTGGAAAGCCGGATCTATGGCGATGAGGGCGTGCTGGCAGGGGCGCAACCGGGGCAGGTGATCCTGGATTTCGGCACGTCTCTGCCCGAGTCGACCAAGAGGATCGGTGCCGATCTTGCCCAGAAAGGCGCGATCTATCTCGATGCTCCGCTGGGCCGCACGCCCGCCCATGCCAAGGACGGGCTGCTCAACATCATGTGCGCGGGTGACAAAGAGGGCTATGATCGGGTGAAGCCCGTGCTGGACACACTGGGCGAAAACGTCTTTCACCTTGGTGCGCTGGGCAACGGGCACACGATCAAGCTGATCAACAACTACTATGCCATGACCACGGCCTGCGCCATGGCCGAGGCCTTTGGTGTGGCCGACGCCTCTGGCATCGACCGGCAGGCCCTGTTCGAGGTGATGGCGGCGGGGCCGAACCATTCCGGCATGATGGGCTTTATCCGCAACTACGCGGTAGAGGGGCAGATCGACCTTGCCTTCTCGGTTGCAAATGCGGCCAAGGATGTCGGCTATTATCGCCAGATGGCGCAGGACCTGGGGCTCAACAGCCGCATGTCCGGCTCTGCTGATACCACACTCCGAGAGGCCCGCGATGGGGGCGAAGGTGACATGATGGTCCCCGCTATGGTGGATTGGATGCACAAGCATTTGGGGGACAAACCGCAATGAGACTTCAGGGCAAAACCGCCTTCGTGACCGCCGCCGGACAGGGGATTGGCCGGGCTTGTGCGCAAACACTGGCGCGCGAAGGCGCCAAGGTGGTCGCAACGGATATCAACGGTGATTTGCTGCCCGGGCTGGATGTGGCGCAGGCCTTTGCACTGGACGTAACGGACAAGGCCGCGCTGGTTGATGCGGTGGAGACCGCGCAGCCCGATATTCTCGTGAATTGTTCCGGAGTGGTTCACAACGGCACGATCCTCGACGCAACCGACGATGAGTTTGACTTTGCCATGAACCTGAATGTGCGCGCCCATATGCATGCCATTCAGGCGGCGCTGCCCGGTATGCTGGACCGCGGCTCAGGGGCAATCGTTGGCATTGCCTCGGTGTGTTCAACTTTGCGGGGGCTTCCCAACCGGTTCATCTATGGCACGTCCAAGGCGGCGCTGATCGGGCTGACCAAACAGGTGGCGGCCGATTTCATCACCCGGGGCATCCGCTGCAACTGTATCGCGCCCGGCACGGTGGACAGCCCCAGCCTTCACCAACGCCTGCACGATACCGGCGATTACGAGACCGCGATGAAGAATTTCATCGCCCGACAGCCCATGGGCCGGATTGGCGAGGCGCAGGAGATTGCCGATCTGGCGGTGTACCTGTCCTCGGACGAAAGCCGCTACATGACCGGGCAATGCATTGCCATCGACGGGGGGATGACCGTCTGACAGGGCGCAACACATGAGCATACCGATCCCCAGAGAAGACCGCGCCGCGGCGGGCGTCCTCACGATGTTTTTTGCCGTGGTGTTCTTCACCTGTATCGACACATCCGCCAAATGGTTGGTGCTGGCGGGCCTTCCAGTCATGCAGGTGGTCTTCATCCGCTACTTTGGCCATTTCGTCTATGCGATGATCCTGTACCTGCCACAAGAGCGGGGAGAGGTCTTCCTGTCCCGTGCGCCGCTCAAACAATTGCTGCGCTCGACCTTTCTTTTCGGAGGGACGATCTGTAATTTCTTCGCGCTTCAGTCGCTTCCGATCACCGTGACCACGACCATCATGTTCGCGGGGCCAATCGTAGTTACCTTGCTGGCGATCCCGGTTCTTGGCGAACAGGTCGGCATACGCCGCATTGCTGCGGTTTGCGTCGGGTTCGTCGGCGTGTTGATCGTGATCCAGCCTTGGGGAACGGAGTTCCACCCGGCGATGTTCTTTTCGCTGGGGGCGCTGGTCATCTCGTCGCTCTATTTCATCATGACGCGGATGTTGGCGGGGGTCGAGACCAACGCGACCCAGCAGGTTTGGTCCTCTGGGCTCGCCTCAATCGTGCTTGCGCCTGTTGCCGCCTCGGTCTGGGTCTGGCCCGAGACCGGCATGCAGTGGCTGGTCATGTGCCTGATCGGCGGGTTTGGCATTTCGGGTCATATCCTCGCCACGGTCGCGCATCGCTGGGCGGACGCGTCCATCCTGGCGCCGATGATCTACAGCCAGATATTCCTTGCCGCGATTGCCGGGGTACTGGTGTTTGCGACATGGCCAACGATCTGGACGCTGGCGGGCGGGCTGATCATCATCGCCTCGGGGCTCTATATATGGAACCGTGAACGCCATAAGCCAAAGGGCTGAGCGGGAGGTGCTTAATCCTCGAAATGCCGGGCCTTGGCGAACATGCCGCCCTGATAGATCACCGCCGTGTCGTTCGGATCCTGAGCCGGGTCATCGGCAAAGAGATGCCCGAATTGCGCCGAGCTGTCCTGTGGTGTCCATCCCAGATAGGCGGTTTCCGAGTTGTCCCACCAGGATTCGTCGTTGTCGGACACACCGTAGACGATCGGACAGCCCAGCCGCGGTGCGTCCAGCATGCAACCGATCAGTCGTAGCATGTCGCCCGCGCTCATCCAGGTAGCCATCATGCGGCGGTCTTTCGGGGCCGGAAAGCAGGAGCCGATGCGTACGATCAGCGTCTCGATCCCGTATTTGTCCCAATACAGGCTGGCCAGCGCCTCGCCATAGACTTTGGATACGCCATAATTTGAATCCGGGCGGGTCAGAGAGGACGCGGTCAGCCGGGTTTCGCGGGTGTGGAAACCTATGGCGTGGTTGGAGCTTGCGAAGAGTATCCGTTTGACGCCCTCTTTGCGCGCAGCTTCATAGAGGTGATAAACACCATCTATGTTCACCCGATGGATCAACTCGGCGGTATTTTCCGTCGAGATACCGCCGAAATGCAGGATTGCGTCGCAGTCCCTGACCAGACCGCGCAAGGCGGGCGTATCGGTCAGATCGCAGGGTGCGATTTCCTCTCCGGGACCTGGCTTCCCTAGGTCCTCGACATCAGATAGGCGCACATGGGTGGCCAGATCGCGCAGGCCTTGGCGGATTTGCTGGCCGATGATCCCGGCGGCACCTGTCATGAGAATGCGGTTGGTCTTGGCCATTGGATCAGCCCCGTCCGATATAGGGCATGTTGGTGGCCATCACGGTCATGAACTGGACATTCGCATCGAGCGGCAGGTTGGCCATGTGGAGTACGGAACTGGCCACATGCGCGACATCCATCACCGGTTCTACCGCGATGGAACCATCGGCCTGTGGCACACCCTTGGTCATCTTGGCCGCCATTTCGGTCAGGGCATTGCCAATGTCGATCTGGCCACAGGCGATGTTATAGGGGCGACCGTCCAGCGAAATGGACCGGGTCAGCCCGGTAATCGCGTGTTTCGAGGAGGTGTAAGGCGCCGATCCCCAGCGCGGCACATAGGCCGAAACCGAGCCGTTATTGATGATCCGCCCGCCCATCGGGTCCTGCGATTTCATGTGCTTGAACGCCGCGCGCGCACAGATGAACGATCCGGTGAGGTTGATGTCGATGCAGCGCCGCCAATCCTCCACTGAGACCTCGTCAATCGTGGCACCAAGCGCGGAAACACCGGCGTTGTTGAACAGCGCGTCGATCCGGCCCCACTGCTTTGCCGCCTTGTCAAAGGCCGCATCCACCGCCGCCTCGTCACTTACGTCACAAGGCATGGGCAGGGCGTTTTCGCGACCTGCGGCGGCCTCCTCCAGCGCGTCCGGATTGCGGCCCACGAACCCCACGCGCCAGCCAGCGTCAAGAAAGGCATCCGCCGTCGCCTTGCCGATGCCCCGGCCCGCGCCGGTGATGATGATGGATTTGGTCATGGGCTTCCCCCTGTTCAGTGATTGTCGCGCGGCAGGTCGCGTCCGACCTTCTGATACGCGGTGGCAAGCTCAAGGCATCCGCCTTCGGCCAACTGCCCGACATGAGTGCGGTAAATCTCCTGCCACGGGGTTTGATGCACCAGTTCCGGCGCTTCCCATGTGTCGATGCGTGCCTGCCATTCCTCATCAGGTACCAGCGCATCCATGCGGCTGGCGTTCAGGTCCAGCCGCACCATGTCCCCGGTCTGCAAATGGGCCAGACCGCCGCCAACCACTGCTTCCGGTGAGGCATTGAGGATCGACGGGCTCTCGGACGTGCCGGATTGCCGACCGTCACCAACTGTGGGCAAATGGTTCACCCCCGCCTTGATCAGCGCATCGGGCGGCTGCATGTTCACCACCTCGGCACTGCCGGGATAGCCGACACAGCCGACGCCCCGAATGAACAGCATGGTTTTTTCGTCGATCTTGAGTGCCGGGTCGTTGATCCGGTCGTGATAGTCCTCGGGGCCTTCAAACACGACGGCGCGTGCCTCAAGTACGCCTTCGTTGCCGGGTTCGGACAGGAACCGTTTGCGGAAATCGTCGGAAATCACGCTCGTTTTCATCAGGGCCGAGTCAAACAGATTGCCGGACAGGACCTTGAACCCCGCATTCTTGCGCATCGGAGCGTCATAGGTGGTGATTACATCCGTATCGGCGCTTGCCACACCGGCGAGGTTCGCGCCCATGGTATTGCCCGTCGCGGTCATGACATCCGCATGAAGCCTTCCGGCTTTCATCAACTCGCCCATGACCGCAGGCACACCTCCGGCTCGGAAAAAGGATTCGCCCAGATATTCACCGGCGGGCTGCATGTTGACCATCAAGGGCACGTCAAAGCCGATGGTTTCCCAATCGCGCACATCCAGATCGACGCCGATATGCCGCGCGACAGCCTGAAGATGCGGCGGTGCGTTGGTTGATCCACCGATGGCGGCGTTCACGACAATGGCGTTCTCGAACGCTTCGCGTGTCATGATGTCGGAAGGCTTCAAATCGTCCATCACCATTTGCACGATGCGCCGCCCGGTCTCATAGGCCATGGCCATACGCTCGCGGAACGGGGCGGGGATGGCGGCATTGCCGGTGAGCGACATGCCCAGCGCCTCGGCCATGGCATTCATCGTGCTGGCCGTGCCCATGGTGTTGCAATGTCCCAGCGACGGAGCAGACGAGCAGACCCGGCTGATAAATTCGTCATAGTCGATCTTGCCTTCGGCCAGCAGGCGGCGGCTTTCCCAGACAATCGTGCCGGACCCGGCGCGCTTGCCTTGCCACCACCCGTCGAGCATCGGCCCGCCATTCAGAGCAATCGCGGGCAGGTCCACCGTCGCCGCGCCCATAAGCATGGCAGGCGTGGTCTTGTCACATCCGGTGGTCAGCACGACGCCGTCGATGGGATAGCCATGCAGCACCTCGACCAGCGACAGATAGGACAGGTTGCGGTCCAGCGCTGCGGTGGGCCGTTTGCCGGTCTCCTGAATCGGGTGCACCGGAAATTCCATGGGAATACCGCCCGCCTCGCGGATGCCCGCCTTGATCCGGTCCATGAGGAAAACATGGATCTTGTTGCACGGGGCAATGTCGCTGCCGGTTTGCGCAATGCCGATGACCGGACGATCCCCCTGCAATTCGCCGCGCGTGTATTCCTGGTTCTGGTAGCGTTCAACGTACAGTGCGGTCATACCGGGGTTGTTGGGGTTGTCGAACCATTCCTGGGACCGAAACCGTTTGTTGGCGCGCGTGTTGGACATGTCTCTCCTCCGATGGGCCCAAAGCGGGGCCTTGGCATAGCTTCTTTAAATGGTATACCAAATGCAAGTGGTAAGATGGGCAAATAAGTCAGGACCTGCCGTAATGCGAGCACGCTATGCATTTTTTCCTTGGGCCATGGCCGTCCTGATGGTTTGGATCGCCGCCGCGGCCAAGGCCGATGTCGCGCTTGATCGTGTCGATGCCTGCCTGGCCGAACGGATGGCCGCCGGGCAGCCCGCGATGCCTTGTGTTGATGAGGCTCACGCCGCCTGCATGAACGTCGATAATGAGACACCCGCCGTCGCAACGCTTTGCTTTGTCGAAGCCGGGAAGGCCTGGAACAACGGTATCGCAGGGACCATGGCGCGTATCGCGACCAAGGCCCCCGATGAAATCACCGCGATCGCTCGTATCGAGGTGAAATACGATCTTTTGTCCGCATTGCTGCAATGCAGCCGGTTGGAAGAGCTGGCGCTCAGTGTGGGGCGCGACAGCGAAGAGAAAATCCTGCGCCAGAATGCCCGGTGCAAGGAAAATGCCACGGGGCTGACCTATGCGCGCCTGTTCCTGCGGTCTCAGGATCTGAGATGACCCCAAGACAGGCGTTCTGGCGCGGGTATCTCGATTGCGCGCCCTTCATCGTGATCGTTGTGCCCTATTCCATGCTGTTCGGCGTGGTCGCGCGGGATGCCGGGCTGGATCTGCTGCAGACCATGTCAATGACCGTTCTGGTCATCGCTGGCGCGTCACAGTTCACGGCGCTGGCCTTGCTGCAGGATCAGGCGCCGGTTTTCATTGCACTGCTGGCTGCGCTGGCCGTGAACCTGCGCATGGCGATGTATTCCGCCGCCCTTGTCCCCCATGTGGGGCACGCCCGGTTGGGGACACGCGCGTTGATGGCTTATCTGATGGTGGATCAGGCCTTTGCCGTCGCCGTGCGCACCTATGAAGACCACCCGGACATGCCGCAATCGACCAAAGTTGCCTATTACTTTGGCTGCATGATGCTGATCTGCCCGGTCTGGTACGGGTTCACTCTTGTCGGGGCCTTGGTGGGGCAGGCCATCCCGGCATCGTTCAGCCTCGATTTCGCAGTCCCCGTCTGTTTCATCGCGCTGACCGCGCCGCTGTTGCGCTCTGCGCCGCATGTGATTGCGGCCTTTGTCGCCGGTGGCGCGGCCCTGGCTTTTGCCTGGGTGCCATGGTCGCTTGGGTTGATCATCGCGGCGCTGATGGGCGTGTTCGCAGGGGGACAATCGGAGCTGTACCTGACCCGGCGGCGTGAGAGGCTGGGCGCATGATCGACACCGCTGGCTTCTGGACGCTGACCATCCTGCTTGGGATCGGAACTTTTCTGATCCGGTTTTCCTTTCTGGGATTGCTGGGCGGGCGGCAATTGCCCGACCGGGTGCTGCTCTATCTGCGCTATGTCGGAGCGGCGGTCTTTCCCGCGCTGTTCATGCCACTGCTCGTCTGGCCTGAAGCGACGGGCGGAACGCCGGACCCCGCGCGCCTGATCGCGGGGCTGGCGGCCTTTGCTGCGGGGCTGCGCCTCGGCGTGATCTGGGCCATCGTGGCGGGCATGGGCGCGCTTTACCTGATGCAGTTTCTTTTTGCCTAGGTCGTGGATATCCGCGCCCGTTGACCAAACAAAGGATTCGCCATGATCGAAGAACCCCCCAAACTACAAATCCGGGCCAATGTCCGCCGCCCGACGGCTGAACAAGTGGCGGCCTTTCGGGACATTCCCACCGGGTTCCTGTGTGACGCGATGGAAGGGCAGGGCGCACTGTGCCAGTCCATCCAGCATATTTCCCAAGGCCGCGACCTGCCATCCCATGCCTATGGTCCGGCGCTTGTGGCGGATAATGGCCCGGCCGAGATATTGGCGACCATGGGCGCCATGCATATCGCGCGGCCCGGAGACATCATCGTTGCGGCGTTGCATGGCCACAAAGACTGTGCTGCGGCAGGAGATCGGTTCTGTGGCATGATGCGCAACAAGGGGGTCGCGGGCTTTGTCACCGACGGAACGATGCGCGATTATGACGGGATTATCGCGGCGGGGCTTCCGGCTTGGTGTGCGGGGCTGAGCCCGAATTCCCCCTATTCCAATGGCCCGGGCAAGGCCGGGTTTGGTGCGGTGGTCGGCGGGCGGTATATCGCATCTGGCGATATGATCGTGGCGGACCGCGACGGTGTGGTCGTGGTGCCGTTTGACAGGATTGATGCGGTCATTGCCCAGCTTGAAGAGATCAAGGCGCTAGAAGCCAGTCTTGATGCCAAGGTACAGGACGGATTCTGCGACATGCCCAAGGTCACGGAGATGCTTGAAAACGGCACCGCGAAACTTGTGGAGTAAGCAGGCGTTCCGGGGCGCTGCGCTTAGCTTGAAAACGCGCTTTTGGCCCCGGCGCTTTCCTGTGTCTTGAAAATCGACCCGGTGTCCGGCGCGGGTGGCATGGGCATCCGGATCGGCACATCGGCCATGCGTGGGACAAGCTGCGGCTCACCGGTGATCTGGCGCTCCTGAATGTCGGCCCAATAGGCGCGCTGCCCCAGCGAATGGATGTAGCTGGACGCGCCCAGGATCGGCCAGGCATCGGACGCGCTGCATTCATAAAACAGGATCAAACGGTTGCGGTCGCTCATATTCGGGGCAGAGCCGTGCAGGGCGCGCACGTGATGCACCGTCATGTCCCCGGCCTTACCCGTTAGCGTGACCGCCTTGTCCGGTTCAAACAGCGGGTCATCGGGATTGATGGCCCCCGCGAAATAGCCATTCGCCTGATGGCTGAGCACCGGGCCTTTATGAGTGCCGGGGATCACCATGAGCGGGCCGTTTTCCTCTGTCACGTCCTCCAGCATGAGGCCAAAGGCCAGCAGGCTGTCATTGGTGGCCGGGTAAAACGCCCAGTCCTGATGCCATTCCACCGCCCGCCCGCCGCCCGGTGCCTTGGTGTTGAGCTTTGACGTCAAAAGGTTGGTATGCGGCCCCAGCAGATCGGTCAGAACCTCGGTCATGCGCGAGTTGCGGATCAGCTCCCAGAAATACGGATCGCGTTTATGCGGCAGCTTGATCCGGGTGAGGCGCGGGGCCTCTGCCGAATGCCCCTTGTCGAGGTCATAGACCTCGTTGCTTTCCGTCACCTCGCGAGAGCCGTCGATCAGCCGATAGGTGATATCGCGCAGGCGGGCCAATTGCTCGGGCGTGACGGCATTCTCAACCAGAAGATAGCCGTTCTCACCGTAAAACGTTTTTTGCTCCGCGCTCAGCATTGGCCCGCCCTTTCCTCAGTCCGTGTTGCCCTTTTCGACCGCCGCAGGCAGGTCAAAGCCGTTCAGTGCCGCGATATGGTTGGCAATTGTCGGCACGAAATCCGGTCCTTTGCCGGCGGCTTCGGCCTGATCGAAATAATTGCGCACTGCCGCCCCCATCGGGTTCATCACACCAGCAGCCATGGCCATATTGGCGACATAGCGCACATCCTTGGCCGCGTTGGCGATGGCGAATTTATGGGCATTCGGATCGCCGCCCACGGCAGCCGAGAAGAACGTATCAAAGAACCCGCAGCCCATGCGCGACGGCCCCATGACATCACGTACCGATTGCGGGGTCAGCCCGGATTTCACCGCGATGCTGAGCGCTTCGGCATAGACCGAGGCATAGGACATCGACATGAAATTCATGATCAGCTTCATCTTGTGGCCCGACCCGACGGGGCCGATATGATTGATCGACCCGGTCCAGCATTCGATCACCGGCTTGACCCTGGCAAAGGCCTCGTCCGAGGCGCCGACCATCGCGTCCAGCATCCCCTCTTCGGCCTCTTTCGGGGTCCGGCCCAGCGGCGCGTCGACCATGTGAACGCCCTGTGCCGCCATTTCTTCAGCCAGCGCCATGGTCGAGGTTGGATCGGCGGTGGTTGTGTCCACCACGATCAGCCCCTCACGCGCCCCGGCAAGGATGCCGTCGGGGCCCCGGATGATGGCCTCGACCTGGGGTGAATTGGACAGGCACAGGTGGATGATATCGCATTTTTCTGCCATCTCGCGCGCGCTCTGCACTTCGCTGGCACCCATGCCGATCAGGCTGTCCACGGGCGTGCGGTTGCGGTTACCCTTGATGATCAGCTGGTAGCCGCCCTTCAGAATGTTCTTGGCCATGCCATGGCCCATCAGGCCCACGCCGATAAAGCCGACAACTGGTTTCTCGCTCATATCATTCTCCCTCAAAGACTTGCCGTGATGCCGCCATCGACAAACAGCGTGTGCCCGTTCACAAAACTCGCCGCATCCGAGGACAGGAAGACACAGGCCCCCACAAGCTCCTCGACCTTGCCCCAGCGCCCGGCGGGCGTACGTTTTTCAAGCCATGCGCTGAACTCGGGGTCCGCGACCAAAGCCGCGTTCAGCGGCGTGTCGAAATAGCCCGGCGCAATGGCGTTGCAGTTCAGCCCGTATTTCGCCCAATCCGTCGCCATGCCCTTGGTCAGGTTGGCCACCGCGCCCTTGGTGGTGGTGTAGGGCGCGATACCGGGGCGGGCGAGCGCGGTTTGAACGCTGGCGATATTGATGATCT
Source organism: Primorskyibacter aestuariivivens (assembly GCF_028023675.1). GTDB lineage: Bacteria > Pseudomonadota > Alphaproteobacteria > Rhodobacterales > Rhodobacteraceae > Marinovum > Marinovum aestuariivivens. The sequence goes on from NZ_JAQIOZ010000013.1 coordinate 27,845, forward strand.
TGCCGTGTCCGCGCTTGATCATGTGGCGCGCGACGGCCTGCCCGACATAGAACACCGAATTTACATTCGTGCGCATCAGCGTCTCGAACATATCCGGTGGAAAATCCTCCAGCGGCGTGCGGTGTTGCATCCCGGCGTTGTTGACCAGAATGTCCAGCGCGCCGTGATCAGTCTCGTACCCGTTGATGGCGTCCTGTGCGGCCTTGGGGTCGGTTACGTCAAAGGGCAGCACCGCCACTTTGGCCCCTTCGGCCCGGAGCGTTTCGGCGGCCTCTTCCAGACGTGCGGCATTGCGGGCGTTCAGCACGAGGGTCGCCCCCGCCTGGGCCAGACCACGCGCCAGCGCAAAGCCGATCCCCATGGATGAGCCAGTCACCAATGCGGTTCGCCCGCTCAGATCGAACAGTTTCATTCATCCTCCCATGTGCCGGTTGTGTTCGTGGCATTGACATTGCAAGGCAAACCCGGCTTTCTAAAATGGTATACCATCTTGGGGGCAATGCAAGCGCTACCCCGGGGAGGGGGAGGAGACTTGCCATGAACGCCCTGTATGCACATGCCGCGCATGATCTGCGTCTGGAGCCGTGTGAAACGCCCGCGCCCGGTAAGGGAGAGGTCGTCATTCGCATGCGGCGGGGCGGGATCTGTGGCTCTGACCTGCATTACTACAACCACGGTGGATTCGGGGCTGTGAGGCTCCGAGAGCCGATGATCCTTGGGCATGAAGTGGCCGGGGATGTGAGCGCGGTTGGCGAAGGCATTGAGCATCTCAAGGTCGGTGACCTCGTCGCTGTGTCACCATCCCGGCCCTGCGGCGCATGTGCAGAATGCCTGCGCGGGTTGCCGAACCAATGCCTGAACATGCGGTTTTACGGATCGGCCATGCCCTTTCCGCATATTCAGGGTGCGTTTCGCGAGACCCTGATTGCCGACGCCGCGCAATGCGTGAAGGCGGATGGGCTGAGCGCCGCACAGGCCGCGATGGCCGAACCGCTGGCGGTATGCCTGCATGCGGTACGCAATGCCGGGGAACTGCTTGGGCGGCGCGTGCTCGTCACCGGCTGCGGCCCCATCGGTGTGCTGACGATCCTTGCCGCGCGCCGCGCCGGGGCGGCAGAAATCATTGCGACCGATATTGCCGATACCGTGCTGAACTATGCGAAATCTGCCGGGGCGGATGTGGTGCTGAATACGCGGGAAAATCCGGACGCATTAGCGCCGTATCAACAGGCCAAGGGCAGCATGGATGTGCATTTTGAATGCTCCGGTGCTGAAGCTGCGCTGGCCGCCGGGATCGCCGCCTTGCGCCCGCGCGGCGTGCTTGTGCAGCTTGGACTGTGCGGTGACATGAACCTGCCGATGATGCAGGTCACGGCCAAGGAACTGAACCTGCGCGGCTCGTTCCGCTTTCACGAGGAATTCGCCATTGCCGTCGATCTGATGCGCAAGGGGCTGATTGATGTTGAACCGCTGATCACCCACAGCTTTCCGCTGGCGGAGTATGAGACAGCCTTTGCCACCGCATCCGATCGCAGCCGGGCGATGAAGGTGCAGTTGGAGTTCACCTGATGCTGACTTTCGCCGCCGCTGTGTTGTTCCTGATCATCACGCCGGGACCCGGGGTGATGACAACCGCTGGTTTCGGGGCGGCCTATGGGTTCCGGCCGTCCCTGCGCTATGTGCTGGGGCTGTTCATCGGGACGAACCTCGTCATGCTGTCGGTGATGACCGGTTTGGCCGCGATTATCCTGTCGGTGCCTTGGTTGCGCATGGCGCTGATGATCGTGTCCGTTGGCTATCTGCTCTACCTCGCGGCGCGTATCGCCTTTGCCGGTGCGAAGATTTCCTTCATGGAGGCCAAGACCGCGCCGGGGGTGCTGGGCGGTGTCATGCTGCAGGCAATCAACCCCAAGGCATACGCGGTGAACAGTTCGCTCATCCTTGGTTTCAACTACGCCCCGGACAATTTCCTGTTCGAGATGGTGACCAAGGCGCTGATCCTGAATGCGATCTGGATCCCCATTCACCTTGCCTGGCTCTGGGCTGGCGTGTCGCTGCACCGGCTCAACCTGCCGCCGCGCACCCAGCGGGCGATTAATATTCTGATGGCGCTGTCGATGCTTGGTGTCGTGGCGCTGGCACTGTGGTCGGCCTCGCAGAGCGTGACATGACACAGACCGCCGAACGCAAACCCCGGGCGCGATGCCGCTCGCTGATAGTATTGGAGGCCGATCATGCTGCCAGACCTTAGCCCGCACTCTCAGGCCTCGCTGGTCGGACGTGTCTGGCGTCCCGGGATTGGACCCGCGATCGTGCGTGTAGACGGTGACGATGTGGTGGATATCACATGCCGGGACTTTCCGACCATGTCAGACCTGTTGGCGGGCGATGACCCCGTATCAGCCGCGCGGACCGCGTCCGGGGAGCGGTTCTGCTCTGTGTCCGAGTTGTCGCGGGCGTCGACGCCCGAAGCGGGGCCGGATGACCTGCGCTGGCTGGCACCCTGCGACCTTCAGGCGATCAAGGCCTGCGGTGTCACCTTTGCCGCCTCGATGGTGGAACGGGTGATCGAAGAACAGGCGGCGGGGGACCCTGACCGGGCCGAGGCGATCCGCGCCAAGGTGGGCGGTATTATCGGCGACAGCCTTGCCGGGCTGGTGCCGGGATCGCCCGAGGCGGTTGAGGTCAAGCGCGTGTTGTTGGCCGAGGGGCTCTGGTCGCAATATTTGGAGGTGGGGATTGGTCCCGATGCCGAGGTTTTCACCAAATCCCAGCCCATGTCCGCCGTAGGGTGGGGCGCGGCGGTGGGCCTACATCCAGTGTCCACATGGAACAACCCTGAGCCGGAAATCGTTCTGGCGGTCAGCCCGGCGGGACGGATCGTCGGGGCGAGCCTTGGCAATGACGTGAATCTGCGGGATGTCGAAGGGCGGTCGGCGCTGCTCCTGGGTAAGGCCAAGGACAACAATGCCTCTTGCTCGATCGGCCCGGTGATCCGGTTGTTCGACGATGGTTTCAGCCTTGATGATGTGCGCAAGGCGGAACTGACCATGACGGTCAGCGGCGCGGATGGGTTCGAATTGAATGGCGCATCTTCGATGTCAGAGATCAGCCGCGATCCCGCCGATCTGGTCGCGCAGACCCTTGGCGCGCATCATCAATACCCGGACGGGTTGATGCTGTTCTGTGGTACGATGTTCGCGCCGGTTCAGGACCGCGATGCGCCGGGGCAGGGGTTCACGCATCACGTCGAGGACGTCGTTCGGATTTCCGAACCCGCGCTGGGCAGTTTGCAGAACACGGTGCGTTTGTCGCCGGATTGCCCGGAATGGGCGTTTGGCACACGTGCCTTGATGCGCAACCTGGCGAAAAGGCAGTTGCTGTGACGGTCTCCTCTTTGCCCAAGCGGTTCGTCTCTATCGGGGAATGCATGGTGGAACTGGCGCAGATCGGCGCGGAAACCTACCGGCGCGGGTTCGCTGGCGACACGTTCAATACCGCGTGGTATGCGCGCAGGCTTTTGCCGGACGAGTGGCAGGTCGGTTACCTGTCCGCCATTGGCACCGACGCGGTCAGCGGGGAAATGCGCGCCTTCATGGAGGCCAGCGGCGTCGATACCTCGGCCTTGCGGGAAATTCCGGACCGGACCGTCGGACTCTACATGATTTCCACCGACAAGGGCGAGCGCAGCTTTTCCTACTGGCGCAGCCAAGCCGCCGCGCGCCTGCTGGCCGAGGACGAGCGCTGGCTTGATGACAGGCTTTCCAATGCCGGGATGGTGCATTTTTCCGGCATCACCCTTGCGATCCTGTCCCCGGAGCATCGCCAGCGCCTGTGCAACGCACTGAACCTCGCGCGTGCCAATGGGACAATCGTGTCCTTTGACACCAATCTCAGGCCGCGATTGTGGGAAAGCCCCGAGGCGATGAAAGCGGGGCTTCTGTTGGGGGCATCCGCCGCCGACATCGTCCTGCCCAGCTTTGACGAGGAAACCGAATTGTTCGGCGATGGGCTGCCCGATGACACGATCCGGCGTTACGCGGAACAGGGGGCCAAAATGGTCGTGGTCAAGAACGGTGAGGCTCCTTTGACTGCCTATTCCGAGGAGACGGGCCAGTTCACCCTGACCCCGACCCCTGTCGAAAACGTCACCGATACAACGGCAGCAGGGGATAGTTTTGCCGCCGGGGTTCTGGCGCAATTGGCTATGGGGGCGACGCCTGAACAGGCCGCGGAAACCGCAATGGCGCTGGCACGGCGTGTCATTCAATCGCCCGGCGCGCTGGTGCCGGACATCTTCGAGGAGGGATTCGAGACATGAACATTCTCATCATTGGCGGCGGCGGTGTCGTGGGCCAGAAGCTGGCGGCGAAACTGGCCGAACGCGGCACGTTGCGCGGCCAGCCCATCAGCAAGCTGACATTGGCCGATATCAACGACCCGGCTCCTGTGGAGGCGTCGTTTCCGGTGGAGGCGACGACCTGCAATATCGCGGACCCGGCCTCGGTCGCGCAGGTCGTGACCGAGGAGACGCAGGTGATCTATCTGCTCGCCGCCATTGTCTCGGCCCATGCCGAGGAGGATTTCGACGCCGGCTGGCAGATCAACATGATGGGCACCATGCATGTGCTGGAACGGGCCCGTGCGCTGGGCACGAAACCGGTTGTGGTGTTCACATCCTCAATCGCGGTATTCGGTGGCGAGGTCCCGGACCCGATCACCGACAACACGCTGCTTAATCCGCAAACTTCCTATGGTGCGCAAAAGGCGGTGGGCGAGTTGCTCATCACCGACTATTCGCGCAAGGGCTTTATCGACGGGCGCGGCTTCAGGCTTCCGACGATTTCGGTGCGGCCCGGCAAGCCAAATCGCGCGGCGTCGAGCTTCATGTCCTCGATCCTGCGCGAACCGCTGAACGGGCAACCGGCCAATTGCCCCGTGGATGAAGACTTCCTGCATTACTATCTCAGCCCGCGCAAATGCGTCGAAAACCTCATCAAGGGGGCGGAAATTCCCGAAGAGGATCTGGGCCAGAACCGCTGCATGATGATGCCCGGGCGGATGTGGTCGGTGCGTCAGCTGATCGACGCGATGACCGCCGTGGCGGGGCCGGAACCGGCCAAGCTGATCACCTGGGACGCGCAGCCGGAAATTCAGGCCATCGTGAAAGGCTGGCGCTTTGACCTGCGCCCGGAAAAGTCCATCCGGCTGGGGTTGGAAGCGGATGACAGTTTTGAGGATAACATCCGCTACTACCTGGAAGACGACAAACCCGCAGGGTGAGCGATGAAAATCACCCGTATCGCAGCCCGGTCGCAAAATCGGTTCCGGGCTGCGCAATTGCGGTGGCGGCCGCTGTTCTGCCGGACCGGGTCAACGGTGATCGTGCCAGATCGGGCGTTTCCGGATCACGGCAGGATCGCCTAAGCCTTCCAGTGGCGGCAGGCGTCAAGCCTGTCCCGCGCGGCGCGCTGGAGCGCAAGGAAATCAATGTCCACCGCGGTAAAGACGCACCCGGCCTCGACCACCGCGTCCAGCATGCCCTGATTGGCGGACAAAAAGCCCGCCGGTTTGCCCGCTGCGCGGATCCGGCGCATGGCCGACACGATGGCCTCCATCACGTCCGGGTGGGCGGGGTTGCCCGGGTGGCCCATGGACGCGGCAAGGTCGGCCGGGCCGATGAAAATCCCGTCGATCCCCGGTACGGCGGCAATATCCTCAAGTTGCTCCATTGCCGCGACGGTTTCGATTTGCACGATCAGGCAAATCTCGTCGCGCACCGTTTCGAAATAGTCCGGAACAGTCCCGTAGAGGCTGGCCCGCGATCCGCCGGACACGCCCCGGATGCCGCCCGGCGGGTAATCCACCGCTGCGGCGGCCAGTTCGGCCTCTTCCACGGTCTGCACATAAGGCACGATGATCGACTGCGCGCCCACATCCATCAGGCGTTTGATTTCGGCCACGTTCAGACAGGTGGGCCGCACCACCGGCATGGTCGGGCTGCCGTTGAGGGCCTGAAGCATGGCCAGCAGATCGGCCTCGGAATTCGGCGTGTGTTCACAATCGATGACCAACCAGTCGAACCCGCATCCGCCCAGCATTTCCGTGATCTGCGTATCCCGGGTCATGTGCCAGATGCCGATTTGCTGACGACCTTGGGAAATCGCCTGTTTGAACGTGTTTTTGCGCATCGAAGCCTCCTAGTTCACGGGTGTCAGCAGGTCAGCGCCCGCATGAAAGGCCGCGATATTGTCGCGCTGCAATTGCCCCATGGCGGCTCGTGTCTGGACCGTGCCGGAGCCTTGGTGCGGTTGGATGACAACGGTGTCGAGCGCATAGAAGCGCGGGTCGATATTTGGCTCATTCAGGAACACGTCCAGCCCGGCCCCGGCGATCCTGCCGCTTTCCAGCGCGTCCAGCAACGCGGCTTCATCCACGGTTGTCCCGCGCGAGATATTGATCAGGACGCCATTGGGTCCCATGGCTGCGATCACCTCTTTGGAGACGAATTTTTCGGTGTCCGCGCCGCCAACCAGGGCAACGACGAGAAAATCCACCGCTTGGGCAAGCGATACCGGATCGCCGTGATAGGTCCAGCCGGGCGTGTCCTTTTCGGACCGGGCGTAGTAATGGATGTCCATCTTGAACGCGGCCAGCCGGTCGGCGATCTCGCGACCGATCCGGCCCAGCCCGAGAATGCCAACCGTGCTGCCCGAGACCTTGCGGTTCAGACGGTATTCACCGTTTTTGGCCCAATCACCCGAGCGCGCCCAGGCGCTGGCCTGCATCATCTCACGCCCCTGGCACAGCATCATGCCCACAGCCAGATCGGCCACGTCGTCATTCAGGACATTGGGTGTATTGGTCACCTTGATGCCCCGCGCGCTGGCGGCGGTGGTGTCGATTGCATCATAGCCGACGCCATAATTGGCGATGATTCCGAGATTGGGCAGCATGTCCATCTGGTCCCCGCCAAAAGGGGCATGACCCTTGTAGGCAACGGCTGTGATCGCGCTCCGGGCCTCCGCTTCCAGACCGGCAAGCTCATCCGGGCCGCCCAGAAAGACAGGATCGAATTCGGATGTCAGAGCGGCGAAATCGGTGTCGCTATAGCCGCCAATGGCAAGTGTGGTGGTCATGGAACTCTCCCCGGTTCTCTGTTCGTTTTGATTATGCAAGACGATCCCTGGCTGACGCCAACCATCCCAGCGTGTCGTCGGTCGGTTTGTCAGACTTGTACTCGGCGCCCAGCGGAACCTTCCAGCCCATGTCGCGGATCGCTGCGAACAAATGGTCGTAGTTCAGTTCGCCGTGGTCCGGCGTGCCCCGGTCAGGTACTGAGGCAAACTGGATATGGCCGATATGAGGCAACAGCGCGTGCAATCGCGTGGTCACGTCGCCCTCAGTGCGCTGGACATGGTAGCAATCGAACATGAGCCGCAGATTGTCGGCACCGACCGCTTTGATGATCCCGATGGCCTGATCCGTGGTTTGCAGGAAATAACCGGGCGCATCATGGCGGTTCAGCGGTTCAATCAGAATGATGATGCCCTGCGCGGCAGCCGCGTCACAGGCATAGCGCAGGTTGTCGGCAAATACCGCACCGGCCTCATCCCCGCTGGCAAATCCCGCCATGACGTGAATATTGCCCGCCCCGATGGCGGTGGCATAGGTCATGGCTTCGTCGATGGCGCGGCGTGCGTCTGCCTGACGACCGGGAAGGGCGCTCAAACCGCTTTCCCCCGCCGCCACATCGCCGCGCCGCGTGTTCAGGCCCAGCATTGGCAAACCGGTCTCGTCCAGCGCGGCTTTTACCTCTTGGGGCGGGATGTCATAGGGCCAGTGGCATTCGACGGCGTCAAAGCCTGCCACCTTGGCCGCACGGATCGCATCGGGCAGGGGCCTGTCATTCCAGAGAAAGCCAAGGTTGGCGGAAAATTTCATGCGTCCCAATCCACGTCGAATTTTGTGACCACGGCGGTCACCTGTTCCGGTGTCAGCATCTTTGCATCATAGCCGCGCATGAGGATCGCCAGGCGCGCGGTGTCTTCCAGTTCTTCAATTGCATTGCAGGCGGATTCCACATCCTTGCCCGCCACCACGGGGCCGTGATTGGCCAGCATCACCGCGCTGCGTTTGCCCGCCAGCCCGCGCACCGCGTCGCCCATCGCCGGATCACCGGGCAGGAAGAACGGCAGCAGTTTGACCTTGCCCAGCTTCATGATCGCATAGGGTGTCAGCGGCGGCAGGAAATTGTCCGCGTCCACGTCGGGCATGAGAGACCACGCAACGGAGTGGCAGGAATGCAGGTGGACCACGGCCCCCGTGCCGCTGCGGGTGTCGTAGAAGGCGGAATGCAGCGGCATTTCCTTGGTCGGCTTGTCGCCGTCAATCAAATCGCCCTTTGCGTCGAACCGTGAGAGCCTGCCGGGGTCCAGCCGCCCAAAGGATGTCCCGGTTGGCGACACCAAAAGTCCGCCATCCGGCGTCCGGGCCGAGATATTGCCCGTCGACCCACCGGTCAGCCCCCGATCAAACATCGACTTGGCCAAAAGGCAGATCTGTTCGCGCAGGCGTGTTTCCTCGGTCATGCGCCCTCCAGCTTGTCCAGAGCGTCTGTGAAAAAGCGCTCGGCCCCGAAATTTCCGGATTTCAGCGTCAGTGCGATGGGCGTGCCGTCCGAGGTGGCAAAGCACCATGGTACGCCCGGCGCGATCTCGGCCCCGATATCAAGCCGATCCACGCCAAGCGCCTGGGTCACCGCGCCCGAGGTCTCGCCGCCCGCCACGACAAACCGCTGCGCGCCAGCGTCGCGGGCGGCAATGGCACAGGCGGCAAGCGCCTGTTCCACGATCTCTCCGGCGCGCTGCACGCCAAGCTTGTCCTGTGCGGCGCGGACCGAGGTAGGTTCGGCCGTGGCGTAGATCAGCGGTGCTTTGCTCAGGTCCTGCGCCGCGAGCCAGTCAACCGCTGCCGCATGACCATCATTGGCAAGGCTCAGCGGGTCCAGCTGGAATGCGGGCCGCCCCGTCGCCTTGTACGTCGCAACCTGTTTGTTGGTCATGGCCGAGCAACTGCCCGACAATATCACAGCGCCCTTGCCCAATTTCGGTGTTTCCAGCCCGGGCGCATCCGCCGCCAAAAGCCCATCGGCGGCGAACAGCGCGGGCAGCGGCATGGCCACGGCGGAGCCGCCTGTCATCAGCGGCATGTCGCGGCATGCGGCGGCGATGGTGGTCAGGTCCGCATCCGCCACCGCATCGACCACCACATGCGCCGTGCCTTCGGCGGCAAGCCTGTCGAGTTCCGCGCGAAGCGCATCAGGGCCTTTTGCGACGGTCAACCTGTCGGCCAGCCCGACGGGGCGGGTGACCTGTGGCTGCAAAAGGCGCATCAGGTTGGAATCGCGCATGGGCGTCAGCGGATGATCCTTCATCGGGCTTTCCGCCAGCGGCGTCTGACCGACAAAAAGCGTGCCCATAAAGATGGCGCGTCCGTTTTCCGGAAATGCGGGGCAATAGATCGTCTGATCCGTTCCCAGTGCGGCCATGAGCGCCTCGGCAACCGGTCCGATATTGCCTTGGGGCGTGGAATCGAAGGTGGAACAGTATTTCCAGAAAAACCGCTCCGCGCCCGCCGCCTTGAGCCAGTCCAGCGCTTTCAGGGCCTGCTCCACGGCCTGATCGGCCGGGACCGTGCGGATTTTCAGCGCGATCACCTCGAACGGCGCGGTGTCGCTGGGCGCGCTGTCGGGGACGCCCATGCGCAGCGACACCTTGACCCCGCTGCGCGCCAGAAGCCCGGCAAGATCGGTCGCGCCGGTGAAATCGTCGGCGATGCATCCCAGAACGGTTGTCATTCATTCTCCTCCCCGGGCAGTGTCAGACCTGCCTGACGGGCATAGACCTTGGCCACTGCGGCATCATCGACGCCGCCCAGACCCATTTCAACCGCCTGCCTGTATTGCGCGAGCGCGGTCGCCGTGATGGGCGCGTCGAACCCGGCAGAGGCCGCGATATCCAGAACGATGCCAAGATCCTTGGGCCAGATATTGACCGAGCTTCGGGGGGTGTAATCACCTTCCACGACATGCGGTGCACGGTTTTCCAGCATCCAGCTTGTGCCGGCGCTTTTCGAGATCACCTCAAGAAATGTGTCGGGCGAGACGCCCTGCGTCATGCCGAATGTCAGCGCCTCGGCCATGGCGGCGATATGTACGCCCGCCAAAAGCTGGTTCGTCGCTTTCATCGCCGATCCCGGACCGGCGCAGTCACCCAGCTCGAACACGGTCGCTGCGATCGTGTCGAGGAGCGGGCGCGCCGCTGCAAAGGCCGCGTCCGTGCCAGAGGCCATGATGGTCAATTGCCCAGCGGCTGCCTTGGCCGCGCCACCGGAGATGGGCGCATCAAGATAAAGCACGCCATGTTCGGCGCAGCGCGCCTCCATGTCGCGCGCGAACTGCGGCGGAACCGTCGCGCAGGACAAGATCACCGACCCGGGCTTTAGCCGCGGCACAAGTGCGTCGGCTCCAAACAGGACATCTTCGGTCTGCGCGGCATTGAGCACGACCACAGCCACGGCATCGAATTCCCCGGCAACCTCGGTCAAAGCCCCCTCGGACCCACCTTCGGCGCGGAACCTGTCCATCTGCGCCGGGTTGATGTCATATCCCCACACGCGGTGCCCGCCACGAAGCGCGGAGGCCGCAATGCCATATCCCATGGACCCAAGCCCAATCACGGCGATGCTTTGCGATCCGGTCATGTCTGGTCCTTCCCCTTATCGAGAGATGTGCGTCTGGCGCGGGTTCTACGCGGCCAAAGTCAGCGAGACCTGCCGCTATTTGGTATACCAAATTTTCCAGGGTGGTATACCAAAATTTCCGGGCTGCCCGGACACAATCGGTCAGGGACGTTGCAGGCCGTATGATCAAGTTGTGAAGGTCGCGTCAGCGCCCGGTGTCCAGCGTGAAATCGGGGAGCATGTCGAGCGCCTCGCGCAGCGCTTCGCCCCAGCCTTGCGAGATCGACTGGAAATACGGATCGTTCCCTGCAACCCGTCCGGTCTGGCCGGTGCGCAGGCTGTCTTTTTCATAGCAATGAAAATCAAACGGCGCGCCAACGGTCAGGTTGGCCTTGAGCGTGGAATCGAAGCTAACCAACAGCAGCTTCATGGCAGCCTCAAAGCTCATCTCGCGATCATAGGCGCGGACAAGGATCGGGCGACCGTATTTCGTTTCGCCGATCTGGAAAAACGGCGTGTCCCCCGCGGCTTCGATGAAATTTCCTTCGGGATAGATGAGGAAAAGCCGATGCGGACCGCCCTTGATCTGTCCACCCAGAAGAAGTGTGGCATTGAACGTGCTGTCGGCGCGCTGGCCGGTATCGGCATGTTGCGCGATGACTTCCCGCAATGTGTCGGCCACCATGCGCGCAGCCTGAAACATGGAGGGAACACCCAGTAACGAGGGCGTTCGATCTTCCGGGGATTTGCTGCGCTCGTCCAGGAGGCTGACAACCGCTTGTGTCGTTGCAAGGTTCCCAGCAGATAGCAGCGTGATCGAGCGCTCGCCCGGATCTTCCCAGATCGCCATTTTGCGAAAGGTCGAGATATTGTCGAGCCCGGCATTGGTCCGCGTGTCCGACATGAAGACCAGCCCGCGTTTGAGCATCATCCCTACGCAATATGTCATTCAGGTCGTCCTATTGCTGCACCACGTCAATCGCGACGGACAGGGTCTCGCCCATTCCTCCGACACGCGTGCCAGATACCGGAGCGGCCTCGGCATAGTCCAGACCGGTCGCAACGCGCACGTAACGTGTATCAGGCGAAATCCCGTTCGACACGTCGAAACCGACCCAGCCCAACCCTTCGACATGTGCCTCGGCCCAGGCATGCATCGCCTCTTGCGCGGTGCGGTCGTTCAGCATGAGGTAGCCAGACACATAACGTGCCGGGTGTCCCAGCGCGCGGGCGCAGCTCAGAAAGATATGGGTATGGTCCTGGCAGACCCCCTTGCCCGCGGCAAGGGCCTCTTCAGCGCCCCAGTCGGGATGCGATGCGCCGACTTCGAAAGCGACCGTGTCGCGGATCACACCGGCAAGCGCGTGCAACTGATCCAACGGGTCGAGCTTTGGTGTTCCGTCCAGGATCGCCTTGACCCCTTGGCCGGGTTCGGTGCGGGGGGTGGATTGTTGGAAAAGCCAAAGCGGGGCCACCCCATGATGGCGCCCGACAATCCCGTGATTGTCGCTGAGGTCCACCTCCCCTTCGCTGACAAGGGTCACGTCCTGTACATCACGGGCAAAACTGATCAGTTCGACAGTATTGTTGTGGTGATCTTCATAGCTCAGTTCGCGTTGGCCGCCGGTGATATCGGTGCGCCAGCTCAGAACCGTCTGTTGATACGACGATTTTGGCGTTTTGCGCAATTGCTGCAACCCGTGTTTCACCGGTGTTTCGAACTGATAGCGTGTTTCGTGGCGGATGGTCAGGCGCATGGGTCACTCATAGAACCGGAAATCAGTTTCAATCTGGGCCGACAACTCGGCCAGCAGCTTAAGGACTTTCTGAATGAACTCGTGCAGCCCGTAGTCGAACACCGCGTCTATATCATGGCTCAGATAGGTCCGTTCGATATGCTGCGCCTTGAGCTGTGCCGGCCCGGGCCGCATCTGACCCTTGTTGAGGTAGCCAAGATTATCGCCCAGCTTGCGCACGCAGAATGCCAGAGAGCGGGGCATGCGCCTGTCCAGGATCAGGAAATGCGCGATGTCGCGGGTGCCTGCGCCCGCGCCGTATTCCATGCGAAAGCCACCGCGCGCGGACACGGATCGCAGGATCGATTCCCATTGCACATTGTCGAGCGACGACCCCACCGCGCTGGCCGAGGGCAGCAGCACGTAATATTTCACGTCAAGAATGCGGGCGGTGTTGTCGGCCCGTTCGATAAAGGTGCCGAGCCGCGCGAAATCGTAGATATCATTGCGCAGCATCGTGCCATGAGTCATTCCCCGGACAAGCGAACTACGACGGCGCATCGAGCCCAGCACGTTTGGCAGATCGCGCTCTACCACCTTGCGCGCCAGCATGTCGCGCGCGCTCATATAGGCGGCATTCGTGGCTTCCCAGACCTCGTGCGTCAGCGCCGTGCGCACGAGCCGGGCGTTCTGACGTGCGGTTTCGATGGAGGATAGAACAGAGGAGGGGTTGGCCCTGTCACGCAGCAACCAGTCGATGGCGGCGTCCTTGGTCAGTTCTTCATGCGTTGCGTCGAACTGGTCCAGTGTCCCGGCTGATTGCAACACAGAGCGCCATTCGCTCTCGCCCAGTTCAAGCCGGGTCAGCGCAATGCGTTGCCCGGTCTCAATCAGGCGCGCGGTGTTTTCCGCCCGCTCCAGCGAACGATACATCCAGTAAAGGCCATTGGCGGTCTTGCCCAGCATCGCGTCAGTCCTCCACCACCCAGGTATCCTTGGTGCCGCCGCCTTGGCTGGAATTGACCACAAGCGAGCCTTTCTTGAGCGCCACGCGCGTCAGCCCGCCATCGGTGACCTTGATCCCCTCCGGGCTGACCAACACGAAGGGTCGCAAATCCACGTGCCGGGGCGTCAGACCCTGACGCGCGAAGATCGGCACGCTCGACAGGTTCAGCGTGGGCTGCGCGATATAGTTGCCGGGCCGCGCCTTGAGCTTGCGCCGGAATGTGGCGATGTCCTTCTTGGTCGCAGTCGGTCCGATCAGCATGCCGTAACCGCCGGAGCCGTGGACCTCTTTCACCACCAGCTCTTCCAGATTATCGAGCACATAGGCCAGTTGATCGGATTCTGAGCAGCGCCATGTCGGTACGTTCTGGAGCAGCGGTCGTTCGCCGGTATAGAACTCCACGATCTCGGGCATATAGCTGTAGATCGCCTTGTCATCGGCAATGCCGGTTCCGGGCGCATTGGCAATGGTGATCCCGCCCGCGCGGTAAACATCCATGATCCCGGGCACGCCAAGCTGGCTTTCGGGATTGAAATTCAGAGGGTCGAGGAATTCGTCATCCACGCGGCGATAGAGAACGTCAATCGGCGTATACCCCCGCGTAGTCCGCATCGCGACGCGCCCGTCCACGACCCGCAGGTCATGGCCCTCGACCAGTTCGACACCCATCTGGTCGGCCAGAAACGCGTGTTCGTAATAGGCCGAATTGTAAATGCCGGGGGTCAGCACCGCCACGACCGGTCTGCCCCCGGTCGCGTCCGGCGCGCATGCGGCCAGCGAACGGCGCAGGTCGGTGGGATAGCTTTGCACCCCTTTGACCCGGTTTTGCGAGAAAAGCTCGGGGAACATCTGCAGCATGGTCTCGCGGTTTTCCAGCATGTAGCTGACACCGCTGGGGGTGCGTGCATTGTCTTCGAGCACAAAGAAATCATCCGGTCCGGTGCGCACCAGGTCGATGCCCACGATATGGGTGTAGATCCCACCGGGAGGGGAAACACCAATCATGCGCGGTTCAAATGCGGAATTCCGGCTGATCATTTCCTGGGGAATGCGCCCGGCCTTGATGATTTCCTGGCGGTGATAAATATCGTGAAGAAACGCATTAATAGCGCGGACCCGCTGTTCAATCCCTCGTGTGACGCGCGACCATTCGCGCTCAGAGATGATACGGGGAATGATATCGAAAGGGATCAGGCGTTCTTCGGCCTCGGCGCGGCCATAGACATTAAAGGTGATACCGGTCAGCCGGAACAGTTCCTCAGCCTCGCGCTGTTTGGCCCGCAGCCGTTTGAGGTCTTCGCCATCGAACCAGCTGTGAAACTTTTGATACGGCTGCCGGAGCCGCTCATCGCTGCCCCACATTTCGTCGAATATCGGCGTGTTCTCCATTCCTCACCTCGCCAGACGCTTCATGAATGAGGTGGGTCCCAGCGTGAGAAGGCCAGTTTTCAAAGGGCTTCACCACAGTGTTTTTAGCTGCATGCTTTGTTTTTGCGCGCATCGCATAAATTTTGCGCAGAAATTGTGCGGGGCTTGGGGCAATATGAGGCTCGAGGCAGTGGCTGCTGCTTGTGCGCCCTGCAATCCAGCCGGCGCGATGTCAGAAAGTTGGGTTATTCCGTATCTTTGACGTGTGACGGGGTGGATGTCGCCGGGCGGTCGCCCCGATAAGGTCCTCGTCGCGCCTTTTTAGAGAAGCCCCGATAGAATTCGGCAGGTGCGACATCGAAAACAGCACTGAAACGCCATAGTACAGCGCTGGGCACAGGCGTGCTTCCGATTTCATATTGTTCGATCTGGTGTTGTTTAATTCCGGCAGAAATGGCGAGTGTTCTTTTGCTGACCCCCTTTGCCCGGCGGATATCCCGAAGCCTGGCACCGACATGAGTGTCGATTTGGGTTTGATCAGACTTCAAGGCGTGCCCTCCTGTTCGATCCTGTATGATTCCCGTGGTATGCGGGAATCCTTGAATTTGCTTTCATGCCTTGGTTGTTTTAATTGCTCATACCAAGTGTTGAAAATTGGCTATTTTTTATGCGCTTGCGTATGAATTTTCATTCTGGGTTGGGTGATATATCATACACATGGGCAAGGGCAGTGTAGGAAGGGTACGCGAGTGACAGGGCCAAAGGGCGGACGTTCGATCACTGTAGATATGTTGCGAGCCTTTGTTTTGCTCTCGGACTGTCTCAACCTGACGCAGGCGTCAAGACAACTGGGTGCAACGAGGCAGACCGTTCGGCGGCACATTACGGATCTGGAAACGATCAAGGGCGGTTCGTTGTTCGAACTGGATCGTCAGGGATATGCACTAACCCCGCTTGGTCGGGAAACGCTGCCCGATGCCCGCGATATACTGAGAAAGATCGATCATTGGGTCGGGACGGAACGCCTTGCGCGGCGTCATTCCAATGGCCTTGAAATCGCGAGCTTCGTCGACGGCGGTGGTCGGACCTTCTTTTCACAGCAGCACCCGATCAATTCACTGGGTATGACCGGATTGCCGATTATGAAACGGGCGCTGGCGGCATGGGGCGGTGCCGGGACCCAGATCGAACACCCGGCCATGGCAGACATCCGGCCGTATCTGGTGATTTACCGGAAAAGCCCCGAAGGCTGGATCTGTGTCGAAATCGGAGAGAAATCGGCCTATGCGCGCTGGTTCGGCTGGACGTGGTCCAAAAGCGCCATTGGACGCCTGTCGCATGATGACAATGCGGGGGATGATTTCAACGATTTCATCGCGGGGGCCTATGCCGGCATCTATCAAAAGGGCGGTGTGCGGCTTGACCATCTGTTCGCTTATCTGCCGAGCGGCACAAGCGATCAACCGATCCCGGTCAGCTTTCAAAGGCTCCTGTTGGGCTGTGTCCTACCGGATGGCACGCCCGCCCTCGCCGTCCTTGTTTTAATGACGAATCAGGTTCGAATTGATGACCTTCCGCCGGATCATGAACGGGTGCCGGACGATCTGGTCATGGAATTCGACATCTGACATTCGCGTTGCGTGAAAATGACAGCAAGTAAAAGGCGAAAATCCTGCTAACTTTCCGCCCGTGGTTGTCCACGGAAACTGGAAAGGAAAATCTATGTCAGCACTTGGTCTCTATACGATGATACGAAACGTCTCCAACATCATGAACGAGGTCTCCGCCGCTGGGATGCGGCTGGAGGTCGGTGACGATTTCGCTGTCTACCGAAAGCTGAGAAACGCGCAAGCAGACCGGTCCGCCATTTACCCGATGTTCGATGTCGCCTGTTCCTATGTCGACCGGTCCAACGCGTTCTGGGTCTGTGGTTTCAACACCGACGGTGAACTGGTGCACACACAGGCGATCAGACGGCTGGACCTGAATAACACGTCGCTTGCCGAGCATCTTTACGATCACCGGCACAAATATATCACCCCCGCCTCCACACCGGATCCCGATCATACCGCCTTTTCGCGGGTCAAGGCGCTGGAGCACATCACCGGTTCGGTCTGTTACCACGGCGAATTCTGGCTCAAGGCGGGGGATGGCGGGCACCGGAATCAGGGGTTCACCGCTCTGTTGTCGCGGATCGTGTTCGAGATCGCGCTCAACATCTGGTCGCCGGATTTCATCTTTGGGCTGGTGCCCCAGCCATTGGCGTTCAAGGGCATTCCGGCGCGCTACGGATATACCCATAGCGAACCCGGCGTGTGGCGCGGTCCCGGCGGGGTCATCACCGCCGAGGAAATGCTGGTCTGGATGAGCCGTTCCGACATGGTGCAGTTCCTCGACACCGTTCCCAAGGCGTTGTCGGGCGAACGTCACCTGCCCAACCGTAGGGAACTGGGCACCCATATCAGTGCTGTCGCGTGAAACCTCAAAAGGGCCAGGGCGCCCGTCGCCCTGGTCGTGTTGCGTTGAAAAGTAAGGAATTGGTTTATGATTGAGAATGGCATCGGCAAAACGATCATGGTGGCAAGCCCGATTATCGGCAGCGTCGCCTTCGTTCTGGAATTGACGCTGGTCCCGCTGGTTCTGGTTTCCATCAAGGAAAGCCTGCTGTTGTCCACCGATGACATCGCGTGGGTCTTCAATGGCTATGCCCTTGCAGTCGCCGTCACGGTTCTGCTGGGCGGATATGCCGGAGACCACTGGGGCGTGAAAAGGGTGTTCCTGTTGGGTTTAAGCTTGTTTGTCATCGGCGCTGTCGTGGCGGCGCGCGCCGATGATTTCGCCTGGATGCTCACCGGGCGCATCATCCAGGGCGCAGGGGGCGGCTTGTTTTCGCCTCTTGTCCCGGTGCTGCTGACCAGGGCCAACCCCGGGCGGCCGGGCAGGATCCTGATGATCTGGGGCAGTATCGCGGGATATGTCGCGGCCATTGCTCCGCTTGCCGGCTCTTCCCTGCTGCCGCAAAGCGATTGGCGGTCGGTATTTGTCCTTTTGGCCGGAATGGCGGTCATCGGGCTGGGCATGATCTTTGCCAAAGAGCCGGAGCGGCAAGCGCGCGGCACGACCATGGCGGGGAATATCCGTGCTCTCTTGCGCTCCCCAGCGCTCTGGTTGGTGTTTCTCTACGTGTTCTGCACTTATGGCTGCATCATGTTCTTTTTGTTCAGCGTGCCGTTGCGCATGGCAGCGATCGGCATGTCGTCTTATGCGACGGGTCTGGTCTTGTGCGCGATGTGGCTGAGTTTTGCGGTTGTCGGGACGTTGCTTCGAAATACGGTGGATGGCAGCCTTTTGCGTGTGATCACTCTTGTCGCGCCGGTCTTTATCCTTTTGGGGATCGGATTGGCGCACTTGGTCGACGCGCCGGTTACGTTCGTTCTGGCAGCCATTGCCATGGGGGCCGGGTTTGCCTGTAGCAACGCGCCCTCAACCCAGCTTGTAATGAAATTCGCGCCCGAGGCGTCACGCGGCCTTGCGTCCAGCGTTGACATTACGCTGGCCCGCCTCGGCGGGGTGGTTTCGGTTGCGTTTTTGGCCGAGGCGCGGGCCGGGGATGTGGTGGCGTTTGCGCTGGCGTTGTCACTCATGGCCGTGGTCAGTGCGGTGATCTTCGGCAGAACGCCCGGCGCCGATCACAGTGTGGAGGGCTGATGCTCCTGCATCTTCCCGTCCGGCGACGCGGCCGACGTGTCGCTGCGAACTGGTGGGAACCTGCCGCTATTTCAGCAGTCTCTTGAGGTACTGGCCGTAGCTGTTCTTGGCAAAGCTGTCGGCCCGCGCCTGTAGCGCCCCGCTGTCGATCCAACCTTTACCAAAGGCAATCTCTTCGGGGCAGCCCACCTGCATCCCCTGCCGCTCGGACAGGGTGCGCACGAAATTGCCGGCATCCAGAAGCGAGCCATGTGTGCCGGTATCAAGCCAGGCATAGCCGCGCCCCATCTGGCGCACGTCCAACAGCCCATCTTCGAGATACATTTCCAACAGCGACACGATCTCCAGCTCCCCGCGCGCCGAGGGCGTGACGGCGCGCGCGCGTTCCGGCGCGGAGCCATCGAGGAAATACAGACCCGTCACTGCAAATGGGGACGGCGCGACGTTAGGCTTTTCGACAATTGCATGCACGGTGCCGTCCTGATCGAAATCCACCACGCCATAGCGTTCGGGGTCCGCCACCCGGTAGCCAAAGACCGTGCCGCCGTGGTCGCGCGCATCCGCCGCCGCCAGTTCTTCGGGCAGGCCGTGACCAAAGAAGATATTGTCACCAAGGATCATCGCGCTGGGCGCGCCGTTCAGGAAATCCTCGGCCAGCAGATAGGCCTGCGCCAACCCGTCTGGTGACTGTTGCTCGATATAGCTCAGCGAAAGCCCCCACTGCGCCCCGTCGCCCAGCGTGCGCTGGAACTGATCGGCATCCTGCGGCGTGGTGATCACCGCGATGTCGCGGATGCCCGCCAGCATCAGTACCGAGAGCGGATAATAGATCATCGGCTTGTCATAGACCGGCAAGAGCTGTTTCGACACGCCCATGGTTATCGGGTAGAGCCGCGTGCCGGAGCCGCCGGCGAGGATTATGCCTTTGCGTTTGGTCATGAAATCAACTCGTTTACTGTCTCGGTGAGGGCAGCGCGCCAGTCGGGGGGCACAATGCCGAAATCCGTCTCTAATGCAGAGCAATCGAGCCGGGAATTGAGCGGGCGTTCGGCCGGGGTCGGGTATTGCGATGTGGGAATGCCGGTGATGATCACGTCGCGTTTCGCAATGGCAAATGTTTCGCGCGCGAAACATTTCCAGCTGGTGGGCGGTTGACCGGCATAGTGATAAGTGCCGCCCCGCGCACCGTTTCGCAGCGCATCGGCCAGCGACAGGCAGGCCGTGGCAATGCCCGAGGCCGGGGTCGGGCCGCCGATCTGGTCCTCGACCACGTTCAGCGCATCGCGGGTTTCAGAAAGCCGCAGCATGGTTTTCACGAAATTCGTCCCATGGCGGGAAAACACCCAAGATGTCCTCAGGATCACATGCGCACAGCCCGCCGCGCGGATGGCATCCTCTCCTGTCAGTTTCGAGCGCCCATAGGCCCCCAGCGGGCCGGTCGGCGCTTCGGGCCTCCAGGGGGTGTCGCCCGAGCCGTCAAAGACGTAGTCGGTTGAGATGTGAATGAGCGGGATGCCCAGCCCGGCACAGACATGCGCCATGGCACCGGGGCTTTCGCCATTGATCACCGTGGCCAGCCTCTCTTCCTCTTCGGCGCGGTCCACGGCCGTGTAGGCAGCAGCGTTGATCACCACCGAGGGATTGGCAGCCAGAATCCCGGCGGCACAGGCGGCCGGGTCCGACAGATCGGCCTGATCGCGCCCCAGCGCGGAGACATCGCCCTGCTGCTGCAGTTCGGTGGCGACCTGCCCGGTTTTGCCGAACACGAGGATCGTCATGCTTTCACGCCCAATCTCTGTCCAACCCCATGGCGGCCCTGCAGCGCGCGCCACCAGCTTTCATTGTCGAGATACCATTCGACGGTCTTGCGCAAACCTTCCTCTACCGTGACCGAGGGGCGCCAGCCCAGTTCGGCGCGGATGCGCGAAGGGTCGATGGCATAGCGCGCGTCATGGCCCGGACGGTCGGTGACAAAGGTGATCTGCCGGGCGTAGGATTTGCCATCTTCGCGGGGGCGCAGGGTGTCGAGAATATCACACAGCGTTTCCACCAGCTCCAGGTTGGAGCGCTCATTCTCGCCGCCGATATTGTAGGACCGGCCCGGCGTGCCGCGCTCCGCCACCAGCAGCAGCGCGTCGGCGTGATCCTCGACAAAGAGCCAGTCGCGGATGTTTGAGCCGTCGCCATAGATCGGCAGCGGCTTGCCCGCCAGCGCATTGAGGATGATCACCGGGATGAGCTTTTCGGGGAAATGGTAAGGGCCGTAATTGTTCGAGCAATTGGTCAGTACGACCGGCAGGCCATAGGTCTCGAACCAGGCGCGTACCAGATGGTCCGAACTGGCCTTGGACGCCGAATAGGGAGAGCGCGGGTCATAGGCGGTGTCTTCGGTGAACAGCACCTCCGGGTCTGCGGGCAGCGATCCATAGACCTCGTCGGTGGAGATGTGGTGAAAGCGGAAGCGCTCGGGCTTGCCCTGTGCCTGCCAATAGCTGCGGGCGGCTTCCAGCATGTTGTAGGTGCCGGTGATATTGGTCTCGATAAAGGTGCCGGGCCCGTCGATGGAGCGATCCACATGGGATTCGGCGGCCAGATGCATGACCGCGTCGGGCTGATGCGCGGCGAAGACGCGGTCAAGCGCGGCACGGTCGCGGATATCGGCCTGTTCGAACGCGTAGTTCGGGCTGTTTGCCACACCGGCCACATTGTCGAGACAGGCCGCATAGGTCAGCGCGTCAAGATTGACCACGGCGTGTCCGCGCTGGATGGCCAGACGCACCACCGCCGATCCAATAAATCCCGCGCCGCCCGTGACCAGCAGTTTCATGGTTTACCCCTCATACACAAACGGGCTTTCAAACCCGGCCAGCGGCGGCGCTGCGGCGTCCTTGTCCGACAGGATTGGCGTGCCGTCAAAGCCCCATTCGATGCCGCAACTGTCCCAGCGGATCGCGCCATCGGCCTGCGGGGCGTAATAGTCGGAACATTTATAGACCACTTCGGTGTCGGGGTCCCGGGTGATGAAGCCATGGGCAAAACCTGCGGGGATCAGCAATTGCCGTCCATTGTCAAAGCTCAGTTTGACGCCGACCCATTGACCGTAGGTCGGCGAGCCGCGCCGGATATCCACCGCCACGTCATAGAGCGCGCCACGCCCGCAGCGCACCAGCTTGGCCTGGGCATGGGGCGGGGCCTGAAAATGGAGGCCCCGGATCGTGCCAGGATATTGCGACAGGGAATGGTTGTCCTGGCAGAAATCGATTTCAATCCCGGCCGCTTCCATACGGGCACGATTCCAGCTTTCGCTGAAAAACCCGCGCGCGTCGCCAAAACGTGCGGGTGTGAGGATCAAAACCCCCGGCAAAGCGGTCTTTTCTATCTGCATCCTTGTCCCTCCGGAACAGTCCCTATCCGGCCGTTGCCGGGTTCAAGCAAAGGACTACGGCTATAGTTTGACACTCGTGCGCATTTGTGACCACTGGTGCGGCAAACGCCACAGTGAAATTGTCCCGGAGATGAGCATGCCGGCCCAAGCATATCTGAACGACAGCACCGGTGCCGGACGGCTGGTGGCCGTGGTCGTGACGTATAATCGGTTGGACAAGCTCAAGATGACGGTGTCGCGACTTCTCGAGAGCCCCCCTGAACAACTTGAGGCGGTTGTTGTGATTGACAATGCCTCGAGCGATGGCACCGAGGTTTGGCTAGCTGATCACGACGATCCGCGGCTTGATGTCTTTCGATGCGAAACAAATCTTGGAGGGGCCGGGGGGTTTGAGACCGGCATGAAGCGGGCCACCAGACTGTTCGATCCGGACTGGATGGTGGTGATGGATGACGATGCCCGCCCGGAGCCCGGAACGCTGGCCAAGTTTCATCGCGCGGACCGTTCGGTTGCCGAGGCCTGGGGCGCAGCGGTGTTTCACCCGGGTCCCGAGCGGCGCATCTGCGACATGAACCGACCGGCGATCAATCCGTTCTGGCATCGGGATGCGATGTGGCGCACGTTGACGGGACAGGGGCGGGACGGGTTCCACATGGGCCCCGAGGATTTCAGATCCGACGCGCCGCGCCGCGATGTCGATGTGCTGTCCTTTGTCGGCTTCTTTGTCAGCCGCGCAGCGATTGCCCGGGTGGGCTATCCCGATGGCGACCTGTTCATTTATGGTGATGACACGTTGTACACGCTTGGGTTGGCGCGGGCAGGCGGACGGATCGTTTTCGATCCCGCTCTTGTGTTCGAGCACGACTTCTCGACCCACAGTGTGACGGATAAGCGCTTCAGACCGCTGTGGAAGAGCTACTACCATTATCGCAACCTGATGATGGTTTACCGGCTTTGTTCCGGTTGGTTGTTCGTTCTGGTCGCACCGGCGGCGTCGGTCAAATGGCTGGCCAAGGTGCGTCACCATTCCGGCGAGCGGTGGACCTTTCTGGCTTATGTTATGCGGGCATTGCGCGACGGTATTCTGCGGCGCACGGATGTGTCACATGATACGGTTCTGGGCTGGGGCGCGCGGCGCTGACGTCGCGCGGACCATCATTTGCTACTGAGAATCTCGCGGTGATAGCGCCCCATCAGCAACACGCCGAAAAACAGTGTCACCAGACCGAAACCGACCATGAAAGTGATGTCGATGTAGTCAGGCCTGTAGGTCGGATAAAACCCTTCCCGGAACAACCCGGTCACATGCATCAACGGGTTATACCACAGGATCGACTGGGCCATGGGCGGGAGATCATCATAAAGAAAGATCACCCCGGAGGCGAGGAACAGCGGCCGTGTCACGATCCCCCAGATCTGGCTCCAGATCGGATAAAGGCCGAAAAGCGCGCAATTGAGCACCCCGACCCCTGCCGCGATCAGCATGGCCAGAAACATCGCACCCAGAATGGGCGGCAGATCAAGAAGCACTCTGGAATCCGTGAGCGACAGTAGAGCCGTCAGGAGGATGAGGCTGACCAGCAGCCCGGTCAGCGAATTGAGCAGGAACCGCGCGAGAGCAGCATCGACCCATGTGACAGCGGGATATTGCAGCAGCGGACGGGAGAATCCGAGGCTCTGTGCCACCATGGCTGACACATTCATATACATCGAAAACGGCAGGAAACCGGTTGCGTAGAACAGGATAAAGGAATTTCCGAGTGGCGGATTGCGCAGCAAAAGCGAAAAACCGACCCCCAAGAGCACGATGCTGCCCAGCGGTTCCAGCAGCGCCCAGGCAAAGCCACCGGGCGAATTTCCGTAGCGCGTAGCCATTTCCCGCAGGATCAGAGCCGAAACCGCCCGAAAGGTGGCAAAGCGCCTGACCACGCCCGTTCCCGGGGCCGGTTGTGCGGCGGGCCGCAGGTCTTCGCTCATGACAGTTGGCCTCCGGGTACTGGCATTCGCTTCATGGTTTAGGTAAAAGCTGGAGAAACATCAAATCTTCCGTGGCAGGTAAGCGTTCATGAATGACGAGTTCCCCAAAGCGGGTCAGCCCCGGATGACACTGAGCATGCCCAGTCCCAAGCCTCAGCAAGCTGGGCAGGGCGGCGGCAGTGGGCAAAACGCAGTACCGAACAAGGGAGCCAACGCTGGCGGTCCGGGGCCGAATAAAGGCAAGTCCCCCCAAAAGGGTCCGAAACAAGGTGGGGTCAAAAAGCTGGGTCCTGCGGGTACGCTGCGCAAGACGGTCAGCCCGGCGCGCATGAAGCGCCGTCATTGGGGTTTGGTCCTGTCCTTTGGCGCATTGGTTCTCGTTCCGTTTTTTATCGTTTCTTTCTACATGCTGGTGATCGCCGAGGATCAGTATTCTTCGGTTGCGGGTTTCACCGTCCGCAAAGAGGAAAGCGGCGGCGCCTCCGAGCTCTTGGGGGGGCTGGCCGGGTTGGCAGGCAGCGGATCAACCGGGTCTGACAGCAATATCCTCTACGAATTCATTCTCAGCCGGTCGCTTGTGCAAAAGGTCGAGGACGAGATCGGCCTGATCTCTCACTACAGCGAAAAACGGAACTCGGACCCGGTATTCGCATTGTCGCCCGACGCCAGTATCGAGGATCTGGAGCAGTATTGGCAGCGCATCGTGCGCGTCTCTTATGATCAGAACTCGGGCCTGATGGAGCTTCGCGTCCTGTCGTTCGAGCCGACGCGCGCGCAGGCGATCGCCAAACAGATCATTTCCGAGAGCCAGAAGATGATCAACGCGCTGAATGAGCAGGCGCGTGAGGATGCGATGCGCTACGCGACCGCGGATCTTGAAGAGGCGGTGGCACGGCTCAAGACCGCGCGCGAGGCGCTGACCGCGTTCCGCACGCGGACCCAGATCGTCGATCCTGACGCTGACATTCAGGGCCGCATGGGGGTGATGAGCAGCCTGCAGCAACAGCTGGCCCAGGCACTGATCGAATACGACCTGCTGCGCGAGCAGACCTCGGACAACGATCCGCGGCTTTTGCAGGCCCAACGTCGCATTGAAGCCATCCGCAGCCGCATTGCCGAGGAGCGGCGCAATTTCGCCAGCGAAAATGCCAACAACAGCGCCGATGGCGATGACTATCCCAGCCTGATCGCTGAATACGAGGGGCTTGAAGTGGATCGCGAGTTTGCCGAGGAAAGCTATCGTGCCGCCCTGGCTGCTCTTGATGTGGCGCGGGCGAAGGCATCCCGCCAGAGCCGATACCTGGCCACTTATGTGCAGCCGACGCTTGCCGAAACAAGCGAGTATCCACAACGTGGAACGATCATCGGGTTGGCGGGGCTGTTCCTGCTGTTGGGGTGGTCCATTCTGGCGCTGATCTACTATTCGATCCGCGATCGGGCCTGAGACCGGCAAGGGAGGTCAGGCATGATCCGCTTTGAGAACCTGTCCAAGAGCTTCTGGGTGCGTGGTGAATCGAAGGTTGTCATCGACCATCTCAATACCACGTTGCCGACTGGGTCCTCACTTGCGCTTCTGGGGCGAAACGGGGCGGGTAAATCCACGCTGCTTCAGATCGTGGCCGGCACGTTGCGCCCGACCACGGGCCGCGTGATCTCGGACGGGACAATCTCGTGGCCGGTGGGTTTTGGCGGATCGTTTCACGCTCAGCTGACCGGGGCTGAAAACACCCGCTTCATTGCCCGCATCTATGGCGTGGATGCCGACGAGCTGGTGGATTTCGTTGCCGAGTTTGCCGAGCTTGGCAAGCATTTCCACATGCCGGTTCGTACCTATTCCTCGGGGATGAAATCCCGCCTGACTTTTGGCGCGTCGATGGGCATTCGGTTTGACACCTATCTCGTGGATGAGGCGACAGCCGTTGGCGACGCATCGTTCCGGGCCAAGAGCCAGCTGTATTTCGCGGATCGGGTCAAGAACGCCTCGGCCATTCTGGTCAGCCATGACATGAGCCAGGTGCGTGATTTCTGCGATGCCGGGATTATCCTGAGCGATGGCAAGCTGCGTTATTACGAAGATATCGAAGAGGCGATCGAACTGCATCTTGAAATGTCCAGGGCAGATTGGCGTGCAAAAAACGGTTAAGGTATTTAATTCAGCGATTTAGGAGATATTTCCGGGTTGCTTGAAACTTGTATGTACCTCCGTCATAAGGCCCGGAAACTGCACCCTTCGAAGGGCAGAAGCTGGGAGGAGCGGCTTGCGCATTCTCTATTACAATTGGGTTGATTACCTGGATGACGAGCGCCGCGGCGGCGGCGTCAGTGTTTACCAGCGCAACCTGATGACCGCGCTGAAGGCGCAAACCGGAACCGAGGCTGTGTTCCTGTCCTCCGGTACGGCGCATGACCTGCGCGGGGGTGCCCCGCGTTGGGAAGCGCAGCGCTTTGGCTCCGACGATGACCGCGACTGCCGCTTCGAGATTGTCAATTCCGCGACGGTTGCGCCCGCGCATCATGGGTTCGGGAGCCCCGCGCAAATACATCACGCGGCCACTGAAGCCGTGTTTTTTGATTTTATCGACCAGACCGGCCTATATGACGTGGTGCATCTCAACAATCTTGAGGGTATCCCGGCCGCAGTGCTGGCGTTGAAAGAGCGCTGGCCGCAGACAAAGGTGATTTTGTCGCTGCACAATTACTACCCGTTCTGCCCGCAGGTGAACCTCTGGCATCAGGAGCGCGAGACCTGCTCCGACTTTGACGAGGGGCGGGCCTGCGTGCATTGCTTGCCCCATGTGCATGATCCGCGCCACATGCGCCTTTCAGGCGGGTTGGCTTATACGCTCAAGGGGGTGGGATTGCGGCCGGGGACATGGGCCTTTGACACGGCCTATCGCTGGACCATGCGTCTGGGCGGTCGCGGGGCGCGAGCGATGCGAAAGCTCAAAGCAGCCGGTCCCAACATGCGTCCAGCACGCCGCTCCGCACCGGGCAAATTGCAAAAGATTACGCCGGTGGATGGCGCGCCCTTTGCCGCGCGGCGCAAAGCGATGGTTGAACTGATCAACGCGCATTGTGATGCGGTGCTCTGCGTGTCGGATGCGGTCCGTAAACTGGCCGTGGCACATGGTGTGCGCCCGGAGATCGCCCATACCTCCTATATCGGCACGCGCGAGGCCGAGGCCTTTGACCGGACCGAACCACGCCCATTTCCATCACGCGAGGACGGCACGCTGACGTTTGCCTATCTGGGCTATATGCGGCGGGACAAAGGGTTCTATTTCCTGCTCAAGGCGCTGGAGGAGATGCCGCCGGAAATGGCGTCTCGGATACGTCTTGAAGTGGCCGCCAAACGCGGCGACAGGGCCACAATGGCCCGGTTGACCGATCTCGCGCCAAAGCTTGCCGGATTGACCCATGCGGATGGCTATTCCCACGACGATCTGGAGCGGTTGCTGTCCGGTGTCGATGTCGGGTTGATCCCGGTGCTGTGGCACGACAACCTGCCACAGGTCGCGATCGAGATGCATGCAAGGCACATCCCGATCCTGTGCGCGGACATGGGCGGGGCCGAGGAGCTGGGGCGTTGCACGGACATGGTGTTTGCTGCCGGGGACATCGCGGATTTCCATGCGCGGATTGCAGCGCTTTTGGAGGGCAAGATTGATATGGCCGCTTATTGGCAAGGCGCAATGGCGCCCGTTGGTATGGAAAGCCACCTGAATGATCTGATGGGATATTACGACGGTGCCGACCATGGAACAGGTCGCAGTCACGGTTGACGCAATACAAAGACCGGGAACGGGAAACGGAAAACAGATGCAACGCATTATCGTGCATATCGGCGACAAGAAGACCGGGACAACTGCGATCCAGCAAGCGCTGGCCAGCCGAGCCTGGGACTGCAAAACAGTCTCGCTGGACTATGTGGTACCGCCCGAGGCCCCCTATCACCACGCGCTGGCCTATGCGATGGCGACTGGTGACGCCAAGGCCGTGTCGCTGCACATGAGTGATCTGGTCAAGCGTATCAACGCATCGAGGGCTGATGTAGTGGTGATTTCGTCGGAACTGTTCCGGGATGTCGATCCACGGTATTTTCGCGCGCAGTTTGAAACCCATCTGCCCGGCCACATGTCGCGGTTGCAACTGCTGGGTTATATGCGGCCCCATATCAGTCGCTTTGAATCGAACTATGCCCAGATCGTAAAACTGGGGTTCTTCACGGGCACGCCCGAAGGGCACTACAACAAAACCCTGGATCATCCTGCCTATCGCCATGCGGAGCTGTTTCTGCGCTGGCGCGAGGTCTTTGGCGACCGGTTGACCGTGCGCCCGATGCTGCGTTCTGAGCTTCAGGATGGTGACGTCGTGCGCGATTTTTTTCGACATGCTCTGGATGGGGCGGAGTTCACCTTGGCCCCCTTGCCGAATGTCAATGCGTCGCCCTCAGTGCAGGATATCGCATTGCTGCGCCGCTTCCATTTCGACCTCAGCGCTGTGCATAAAGCGTGTGATACACCAGCGCTGAAAACGGCACGGATGCGTGTGGGGGAGCGATTGGGAGACATCCTGACCGGGTTTTCAGTTGCCAGGGAACCGCAACCACTCCGGATTGATCGGTCATTGGCGCAGAAAATTGCGGAAACTTACAAAGAGGATGCCCGGCGCGCCGATGCGGCTTTTTTCGATAAGCCTCTCATGCAGGACGCACTGGTTGCGGGTGTTGCCTCGGCCCCGGAAACGATGCCGTCGATCTGGGCAAAAGAT
Source organism: Primorskyibacter aestuariivivens (assembly GCF_028023675.1). Classification (GTDB taxonomy): domain Bacteria; phylum Pseudomonadota; class Alphaproteobacteria; order Rhodobacterales; family Rhodobacteraceae; genus Marinovum; species Marinovum aestuariivivens. The sequence continues at coordinate 56,538 of NZ_JAQIOZ010000013.1, forward strand.
CATTTCACGCCGGAAGTGATCGGGACGGTGCGTATACTGGCCCAATTGACGGGGGAGATGCTACTGCGCGATCCCGAAGGCTGGAATGATTACTTCTTGTCCGTGCTCAACCGCGTATTGCGGGGTGAGACCGACCTGATTTGAACCCAATGCCATGCAGGTTTGGGGACAACTGCGGCATCACCCGAAATATTCGCCGAAAGCGTCAAAATCCTGATGATAGAAGGCGTGCAGCCGCGCAATCCGCTCTTCGCTGAGAACGTTGGGCAGAAGTTTTGGACCGCCGGTTTGCATCCGGGCCAGTTTGAAATTTGTGCCCATGTGGGTGTTGATTTTTTCCATGAAGCGCGGCATCGCATCCAGCCGGTAGAAATGGTGGAAATACCCCGGATCGGAGCCAAGAAAGTCCACCATGGGTCTTATGTGGTGATGAATGGATGCGTGGGCCTCGGCATAGGCTTCGAGATTGTCGACGAAGCTGTCCAGATCGGGATCGGGCGAGAGACCCAGCCGTTGCAATGCGGGCCCCGCTTTTTCCTCGGATAATTCACGATGCAGAACAACGCGGTTGCCATAGGCTGACAGCAGTCGGCGGATCGGATTGCGGATGACCGCGACGCGCAGGAAGTCTGCGATTTGATTTTCGGGATATTCCGTGCGCAGCATCGTTGGATAGGCCGCGTTATGGATATGCTTGTCCTGCCCGTTTGCCTGATAGTCTTGAAAGGCAAAGCCGTTTTCAGCCTCGAAGAACATGTGCTTGAGCGAGGTACAGGCCACTTTGGGGACGGCAGCATAGAACAGACGATGCTGATGCAGAATTACGGTCATGTCGGTTTGTTCCAAATCCAATTGGCGGACGGGGCTTTGTGTCGATAGCGCATGCCCCTGAGATCATCAATCCAGTCGGGCACGCACGAAAGCACTCTTCCACCACTGAACTGATAGCGACGGATCGTAGATTACGCTGCGCCCCTCCGAGGCAAGAGCAAGGTATTTGCGATATTCCTCGGCATTGCCCCAATGCTGGCCGCGCGCGGTCTCGGCACGGGCCTTTTCGCGGAAGGCGGCATTGTATTTGAAATGCCCGAAGACAAGCTCTCGTTCAGCGATCCGGGCATCGCTCACGAAATGTAGCCCGTCCGACAGGCGCATGAACGGGTGATAACGCAAGAGTGCCAGTTTTTGCGCGACGAACAAGGTTGCGCGCGCGCCGGGAATCAGGCGATGGCGCAGCGCCGAAGTCCAGGCAGGCGCGTCGCTGTAGGGGCCGCGCATCGGCGTATTGGCAAGAAACGGCACCGCGTCGCAGAACCCGGCTTCGGCAAAAGGATCACCGCTCGCAAAGGTGGCGGCCTCAAGCGGGCCATCAGGATACATGTCGAGCATAAAGACACGTGCCGCCTCGGCGTCGGTGAATTCCGGGCGGGCGAGAAGCTCGCGCAAGGTTTCACGCGGGCGGTCCTGCCAGACCAGCAGCTCGTCCGCATCGGCCACGAGGGACCATTTTCCGACCCGGAAGGCAGAAAGCATCGCCTGTTGCCACGCGACGCCATAATGTGATCGGTTGTAATCGGTATCGACCGAGAACAGCGTGACATCGGGCTGTTCGGCAAGGTATTCGCGTGTCCCGTCATCCGATCCGTTGTCGGCGATCAGGAAGCTATCCGCCCCAAGCCTGCGGTAATGGGACAGGAAATGCGGCAGCATGAACATCTCGTTGCGCATCACAGCCACCACCGCAACCTCGGCATCGCGGGCGCGTGCCGCGCTTTCGGGCGATGAGATAAGATCGAGCGTATTGCTCTGATAGCCAAGTTTTGCGTTCTGGAAACTGGGCCAGATCTTTTTCGGCCACAGTCCCGGCGATGCAAGCCGCTCCAGCGCAGTGGGCTGGTCTTCATGCGTGTCGAGATGGATCAGATGCACCGGTGCGCTTTGGGACGGGAAGAACGAGTTCAGCCAGGCCGAGACCGGAATCGCCCCGGCATGGGTGCGGCGGCGGATCGTCACCCTGTATCCCGCGTCGCGCACGTAAATTCCGGACAAGGCCAGAAGGTCGCCCAACATCTTGTCTTCCATGAAGGACAGGTCAATCAGCCGCTGCCCGGCGGGCCGCGCCGCCGCCTCCAGCGCTGCGCGCATGGCCCGACGGGACAAGGCGTAGCCTGACCCGCCATCGGCATAAAACGAAGGCTCGGGCGAGCGATCGAGCTCGTAGCGCCCTCGCTCCGATGTTGATTTGGCCTGATGCCATCGGCGGTCGGTCTGGCCGATGCCGCGCACCAGCCTGCGACCGTAATAATCGTAGCGTCTGTAGGCGAGTGTTTCGAAGAAAAGCGGTGCATTGAGGAAACAATCGTCATCGACTTTCAGCAGATGGGCAAAGCCAGTGTGATCATGCACCCAACGGATGGCTGCCAACGTCTTTTGCGGCAAGCCTTCGTAATCGTCCGGGGCGTCAAGATGCAGGATATCGCCCTCAAGACGTCCGTCACCATCGCCGACCACGATGACATAACGGACATTCAGCGCGTCCAACAGCGACAGCCACCCATTGCGCAGAGCCGGAATGCGGGTGTCCAGATTGGGTTTGCAGGAAAAGACCACGACCAATGTATCGAACAGTGGCGATCCTGTGGAGAGCCGCGTGTCGTCCCGCGGGAGTGCGGGCAGGTCCAGATCGGCAAAGGCCGCCGGCCGGGGCATTCCGGCGGCGTCGGACCGGGCCAGCGCGGCTTGTATGGCCGGGGCGTGTTCTGCACGGGCGCGATCCTTGTCCGAGAGCGCACGCCAACATGTTGCGATCCAGTCGTGCATGTCGCGTGCTTGCGAAGCGCACATGCTTGTCGCGGCTGTCAGGGCAAGCCCGATCCCGAGAAAGCCCGCACCGGCGTCGCAGATCGGCTCCAGTGCAGATTGCAGACCGGGCAGATCGGCGGTGTCGCCGGGATGGGCGAGAACCGCCTGCACCGCTCTTGACGCCGCGATCTGAACCGCATCCTCGGGCGGCGGAGGCTCGGAGAGGCTCTCGGGGTCGCGCGCGTCTGCAAGATCGTCGAGATAGAGCTCTGATATGGCAGCGGACGCCAAGTCGGATAGCGAAGCCTCGTCCGTGGTGCCGTCCGGAGACGCCAAAAGGCGCAATGCCTCACCGGGCGCGGCCTTTTGGGGGTCCGTGCTGCCTGCAGGCCCCAGGAGGTCCCGCCGCACCCTTGCCGCATCGCTGCAATTTGCGCGCTCAAAAAGCCGCAGCGCTGTCTCTATAGCCTCGGCACTGGCATTCGGGGCGGTGAGTCTTTGAAAGGACTGTTGTGCGGCCCTGAGCGAAGGCGGCAAGCGGCCTGCACATGAGCTGATCTCGTCCCAGAAGCGCCGGGACAGCCCGTAGACTTCGACACAGGCAGTCGCGAGTGCGGTTCCGTGCTGCGGACCTGCTGCGACCTGTGCCGCGGTCCGGGTCAACTCGATACAATGCGCACGCCCCCAATAATCGCGCGCCAAGGCGCGCAGAACGCCGATAAGCCCGTCCAGCAAAGATGTCCGACGCGCGGGGTCAAGGTCCGGCGAAGCGGTGACAAAGCGCAGCGCCCAGGCCAGCGGCGGGGTCAGAAGCCAGTCCTCGCGCGGTTGCGCCAGGGCTGCCAGCACGGTCTGCGCATCATCATGGCGTCCGGATTTCAACAGGTAGGGGAGCAAGGCCGACTGAGACCAACCATCCTGCGCGAGGTCCGAGCCGTCCAGCACATAGGCGTGTGTCAGGTCGAAATAACCTTCGAAATCCTGACCCGCGCGGCAAAACACATCCGTCAGCGCAAGGTAGAATATGCGCCGCGCAGGGCCGGGTGGGGTCAATTCGTCCAGGATCTTCAGCGGGTCGGGTGCGGCGGTGCTTTGCTGGCTTTGATGAAAGCGGGCCAGCGCGGCGTCGACAAGCGCGTCATCATGGTCTTGGACCTGTGGTGGTGGAGAGACAGGCGATTCAGTTGGATCTTCGATATAGTCCTGCAAACCTGCTTGCCCTGCCAGCCGGTGCAACGCTCTTCGTGCCCGTGCCGACAGGTAGCGTTGCAATTCGCCATGGCGCACATGATCCAGCAGGTTCAATGCCAATGCGCTGTCGCCAGGGCCGGGCGGATGGGACATCAGCCCCTCGATCCGCGCGGCCATTTCGGATCGGGTCAGCGAAAGCTGCACGCGGCCCTTGCCATCGGTCACTTTGAGCGGGTCAGCTTCGGGCACGCCGCGCCAGTGCCGTCCGGGCAGATCGGCAACGAAACTCATGTCGCCGGCGATACTGGCGGCCGGAGTGCAATGCAGGCGCGCTTTCGTATGCCCTATCCGCAGCAACTGCGCCTCTGCCGCACCGGTGGCGCGCAGTTGCAGGCGCGGGTCGAGGCGCAATGCCGGTCCGGGGGGCTCGGTCATCATGTCGAGCGGGCGTATTCCGCCTTCGGTTTCCAGCCAGGTGATGCGCTCCAACCCTGTGTATTTCCCACGGCGCCATAGTTTGCCTGACCCCGGATGACGTAGTTCGACACCGTCGAGTGTTACGCAGACGCGAGGCGGGGCGATTTCGACGACGACCTCGACCCCGTCACGCGGCAGCTCCATTGGCGTCGGGCGCTCGGCCCGCCAAGCTCCATCGAGACGGGTATCGTTGATCACCGCGAGTTTCTCGTCCCTGCGGAGCGATAAATGGAAGGGGATATGAAGGCCATCTTCTGCGATAAAGGACAAGTTTGCATATGGATCGCCGTGGAAATCGGCACGAAAACGGAACAACCCGCGCGCGCCCAAAAGTGGGAAAGCGTGACGAAGGGGTGAGCCGGTGCTCTCCTTGGCGCGGCCATGCGGCAAGAGAGGTGCGCGCCCCAAGAGCCCGGCCGGATTCAACAGCCGGGCAAGCCCCGGTCCGAACGATGGATCAAACCCGGCAGGCGCCACGCGTGCACCGGTAAGCCCGCGCGCGACGGCCGCCAGCATCGCACCGGCCAGAAACCCCGCGCGCGGGCGGCCATGACTGACCTTCTGGCGTAAGGCGCGGGCAAACAGCCTGCGCTGCCACCCTTCGGGCAAAACATCGCTCACTTCCTTTGGCAACGCGCGGCATGTCGCATCATGGCTGCGTGCCAGCGCGCGGGCGCTTTGCGGCAGGCTCCGGGCGCGGTAGGAGCCCGGGCTGGTGTCCAATGCCAGTGGCCCCCAGCCGAGATAGGCGGTTTCTGTCGCCAAAACGGGTGCTGCCAATCCCAGGGCCCAATCGGGATGCGCGCTGTCGGTAAAGGCAGGCGCGCGGGAGTTCAGGAAGTCGCGACTGAACATCCGTGTCGACAGGTCCGGCGCCATGGACAGGGCCATGTATGGCGTGATCTCAAGCGCGCCGCTTGGCGGTGTCCCGCCCGGGAAACACGTCATGTCTTCGAAACCGTTATGGGGGACGGCGTCCGTACCGGTCCCCTTGCGAAACTGGCACAGCCCGTGATCCGCCCCGGTGGCCAGCATCAGTTCGACCATGTCCTGACAAGCCGCCGGGTGCAAAAGGTCGCCGGGGATTAGAAACTGAATGAACCGCCCCTGTGCCGCCTTCCGTCCAAGGGTAAGCAACGCGCCGGGAGCGGCAGAGCGCGAGGTCAGGACTCGCGTGCCCGGACATGTGCCCGCCAGTTCGCCCGCGGTCTCTTGGTGGTATGCCGGGCAGCACAGCAGAACCTCGCGCCCGGGGCCGGACAGGTTGGCGAGACTGTCCAATGTGTCGCGCAGGGCCTCGGGCACGTTCCCGTCCCAGGGTAAAACCAGTGAAAGCAGGTGTTCGCCCTGCATTTCCAAACCCCATGCCCGGGCGATATCGGCATCCCAATCGGGCGAAAACCGAATGCTTTCTTCTGCAAAGAAATCTGCCGCGCGTCGTGCGAATCTTGCCCGGCGCTCCGGGTCGCGCAGGGCTGTGGACCGTTCAAAGACCAATCGGGTGGCGATCCGCGCAAAGCCCTCGTCCATGCCGGTCTTGCCGCCCACCGTCATGCGTTGGCGCATGTCCCTGAGGACCGGGAACTGTTCAAATACACGCTCGTCATCGCTCGCGGTGATTTGACCCGCCCGACCGCGTGTCTGCAGATAGAGCGGTTCGGGAAGATGAAGGATGTGATCGGTGCGCGCCGCTGCTGAAAGGAAAAAGGTGTGATCCTCGAACCATGTCCCTTCGTCGAAACGCAGCCCGTCGATCAGCGATCGGCGGTACAGTTTGTTCCAGGCCGAGGGGAAATGCCGGATCACGTCGCTCCAGTCAGACAGGGCATAGCGACGTGGAACCGGATGTGCGCCCAGATCGGCGGCCCCGTGGATGGCTGAATGCACATGGCTGGTGCCATCCGCAAAACAGGATCGCACCGCGCAAGCCACCCAATCGGCCCCGGTCTCGTTAAGCGCGCCCAACAGCCGGTCAAGGTAGTCGGGTGCAAAGCGGTCGTCGCTGTCCAGAAAGGCGATGAATGTGCCTTGGGCCTGATCCAGGCCGGTATTTCGCGCACCGGACAACCCGCGATTGTCCTGCCTGATCAACCGGAACCGAGTGTCATCGCCCATCGCCTGTTGCGCGACAGCGCCGCTGCCATCTGTGGAGCCGTCGTCGATGACCAGCGCTTCGAAGTCGGCAAAGGTCTGGGCGCGAAGACTGGCTATGGCCGCCGCTACGTGATCGCGCACGTTGTAAACCGGCACAATAACCGAGATCGTCGGCATGGCCGAGCGCCGAGAGTGAGGGACAAGCGTCATGGTTCCTTGTTGCCGCTCCGCGACGGCGGGGTAAAGGCCATTGTGTCGATTGGTGCCAGCTGGGCGGGCCAGTGTATGCTTTGGGTGGGCAGACATACCATCGCTTGCCGGGGTCACGCCGAAATGATACCCGGATTGCGTCCCGGAACGATGGCTCGTACACCGTGACAGCGGGTCAAAAAGGAAGCTGGTATTGTGAGTGCGCCATTTGTGATCTGGACCTTGCGCCGCACGGGGGGCACGACCCTGGCAACTCTTCTGGAGCGATTGACCGAGCATCCCTGCGTTTCACATGAACCGTTCAACCTCAACCGCACATTTGGACGGGTTACGTCCGATTGGCTGAAGCGGCGCGATCGCGAACAACTGCGCGCCGGGGTCGAGCAGGCTTTGGCGGAGCGGCCGGTCATCAAGCATTGTTTTGAGACCAAACCACCCGGATTGAATGCCGCGCTCATGCAGGTGGCGACAGAAAAAGGCTATCGCCATATCATTCTGGACCGCCGTGCAGAAACCGACCGCATCCTGTCGCTTGCACTGGCCGAGCTTACGGGCGCTTGGGGCAGCAATACCGCCGAGCAGATCTATCACGGCATCGCCGCAGGAGAGCGGACGGTGGAACCCATGGATATTGAAGCGGTGGTCGCGCATCTGCACAAATGTCGCCAGAGTCGGCAGGATATTCGCAAAATGCTGGAACGGGTGGGGCAAGATCCGTTTGTGATCTACTTCGAGGATATTTTCAGCGACCCGGAGGCGGGTCGCGCAAAGGTTGGGGCGCTGGTGTCGTTCCTGGGGATCGATCTGTCTCTGCACCCCGACTATGACGCGCAATTGACCGACGCGCTGATGCATCGCGGCCAGAACAGCGCGCGTATCCTGTCTGCGGTGCCCAATATTGTCGCGGCGCGCGAGGCACTGGAAAACGCGGGGCAGGGGCTGGTTGAGATTTTTACCGCCAGTTGAAGCGGTGCGCCCCTGATATCTTGCATATCGAGCCCGCGTTTGCGAATTGAGTGGAATACGGCGCGGAACAAGGATGATCCCTATGGCCCCGAAATTTGGCACCAGCGGACTGCGTGGCCTTGTTACTGAACTGACTGATGAACTGGTGGGCGACTACACCCGCGCCTTTCTGGCTGCGTGCCCGCATGGCGGGGCGCTTTGGCTGGGTCGAGACCTGCGGCCGTCCTCGCCGCGTATTTCGGCTGCTGTCGCGACAGCAGCCCGCGGCGAAGGTGTGGATGTGATTGAGTGTGGTGTTCTGCCCACCCCGGCGCTGGCATTGGCATCAATGGGGGCTGGGCAGGCGGCGCTGATGGTCACGGGGTCGCATATCCCGGCAGATCGCAACGGGTTGAAATTCTATCTGCCAGCGGGTGAGATTTCCAAAGAGGATGAAATGGCCATTGCTGCGCATCTGGGGCGCGCGGCAAGCGGCGGGCAGGGCGATCTCCGCGAGAATGCAGCGGCGGCGACAGACTATGTGGCACGCTATGTGACGGCGTTTGGCCCTGCGGCTCTGTCGGGGATGCGGATCGGAGTTTATCAGCATTCCTCGGTTGCGCGGGACCTGATGATGCAGGTGGTCGCAGGGCTTGGCGCAGAGCCGGTTGCACTGGCACGGTCCGACACGTTCATCCCGGTCGATACCGAGGCGCTTGATCCGGATACACGCGGCATGCTGGCAGGTTGGTGCGCAGAGCATGGTTTGGATGCGGTAATCTCCACCGACGGTGACGCGGACCGCCCGATGCTGGCCGATGCCACCGGGAAGGTGGTGCCGGGCGATGTTCTGGGGGCGCTGACGGCGCGCAGTCTGGGTGCGGATGTGATCTGTACGCCCGTGTCGTCCAATAGCATGATTGCCGGCATGGCAGAGTTTTCCCAGGTCAATCTGACCCGCATCGGGTCGCCCTATGTCATTGCGGCGATGGAGGCGGTGCTGGCGGAGGAACAGCGCGCGGCGGTTGTTGGATATGAGGCCAATGGCGGGTTTCTTTTGGGCTTTGAGGCGAAGGGCCCTGCAGGGCCTCTGTCCCCGCTGATGACGCGTGATTGCATCCTGCCGATGGTGGCGCCGCTGGCGGCTGCACGCGCGGCGGGGCAGGGCATTGCCGACCTGGTGGCGGGGTTGCCGCCGCGCTTCACGGCGGCTGACCGGATTGCCGGTATCGAGACCGCGCGATCGAAAGCTTTGCTCGCCGAACTGAGTGAGGATTCCGGGGCAAGGGCCGGATTTTTCTCGTTGATGGGGGCAGAAGAAGCGCTCGATGTGACGGACGGCCTCAGGGTAAAGTTTCAGGATGGTCGCGTGGTGCATTTGCGCCCCTCAGGCAATGCCCCGGAATTCCGCTGTTATGCTGAAGCTGATAGTGCTGACGCGGCGCAAACGCTTGTGACGACCTATCTGGACATGCTGAGGCGAAAGCTGGGATAGCTGCATGACCACAACTTGGGTCCCAGCGGAGCAGCCAAAGTCGCGCCCGCATTCCGTGCGATTGTTCCCCAAGGATCATGGCGCTGCTGCCTATGAACTAACGGGTGTGGCCGCGCTGTGTGACTGGGTGGTTCTATCGGATCGCTACCCGCCCGAAATTCAGGTCCGGATATCCCGCAATCCTGACGGGCCGCGCAGCGTATTTGTCTCGATGCGAAATCCCGTCGCGGCGATCAGGCATTTCTACCACGTCCTTTTGCCCAAGCTTGAAGGCACAATAACCCTCGTGTCAGGTTCCGAGGATGTCACGCTGCCAAGACAGATTGATCTTCGCTGGCCGCCGTTCAGTGCCGAGATACGCGGGATCATCGAAAAAATCGCGGCGTCGCCGAAAGTGCGGCACTGGTATGCCGAAAATCTCGACAGTGAGTTCTCGGATCGCGTTTCCCCGTTACCCACTGGTATGGTCTATCCGGACAACTGGGTTCCCGGAGTCCTTGAACAACCTGACGTGCCCCTTCTGTCCAATCGCCCGCTGCGCGTGCTTTTCGGGGCTCGCACCCGACCCGGGCCGCAATGGGATTTGCGGAGGTTCGCGTCCGGGCTGGCCGATTCAGCCTGGTCGGGCTTCGTGACCCATTTGACCGAAGAGGTTCCTGAGCCGGAATTCCTCAGATTGATGTCCGAACATGCGTTCGTACTTTGTGTCGAGGGGGGCGGATTGGATCCATCCCCCAAGGCTTGGCAGGCCCTGCAATACGGCGCAATTCCGATCATCCGCAAATCACCGCTCTGGGAGGCTTATCAGGAACTGCCCTGCGTGACGGTCGATGAGTGGAGCGCCGATTGTCTGTCACAGGACAAACTGAAGGCGTGGCATTCAGAAATGCTGCCTGTTTTCGACTCGGCGCATAAGAGAGCCAAGGTCTTCGAGCGTCTGTCTCTCGATTTCTGGTGGCGGAAAATCGTGGATGGGGAGTGTGAGTATGCCGCATGACCTGTCCGCGGGCAGATCGCGACGCGTTGTCATTGTCTGCCCCGGTGAAGTCGTGTCGGGCGGGCCTGAGGCGCTCCATCAACTCGCCGCTGCACTTGTGAAATCCGGTCACACGGCGGAAATGTGCTATTTCCCCTTCGATCGCGGGTATGCAAATGCTCCGCTGGCATATGGAGACTACAATGTGCCGGTTTGCACGTTTGACCAGATCGGCGATGCCGATGTCGTCTTGCCGGAAGCACGCACCGGGTTTGCCCGCCTATTCCGGCCAGAACAGGTCTGGATTTGGTGGCTGTCGGTAGATCATTACCGGGGCACGCTTCGCGAATTCGATAAGCCCAGCGGCGGCCTTGGCCTTGATCCGGACCGTCACCTTCCTCTTTGGCAAATGCGGGGAATGCGCCATCTAAGCCAGAGTTTCTATGCCACTCAATTCCTCAAATACAATGGTATCGAGGCGATGCCGCTCGGGGACTATTTGGTGAAGGCGCATGCGAAACGATCAGCCGCGATCCCCGGGAAGCAAAGGATTGTTCTATATAACCCAAAGAAGGGGCTCAAACTATCCAAGTCGATAATGGAGGTCTTGACGCAAGAGACGTTCGTTCCGATTGTCGATCTCGACCATGATGACGTTGCCCGGCTTTTGGAGCAGGCGGCTCTCTATATTGATTTCGGGCCTCATCCGGGAAAGGACAGGTTGCCACGTGAAGCAGCGATGGCCGGATGCTGTATCGTCACCGGGCTGCAAGGAGCCGCGGGCAACGCGATGGACGTGCCGATCCCAACACGTTACAAAATAGATGAAACGGCTCGTGATTTCCCAGATACTGCATGCCGGGTCATCGTTGATGTGCTTGACCATTGGAAAGAGCGCCAAGCTGACTTTGAAGATTATCGGCTTAGGATCGAAGCTGAAGAGGAAAACTTCCTGAAACAGGTTGCTGGTGCATTCGGCGGGCGTCAGGCAGGTCAGGCCGTTTGAGATACGTTCAGTGATTAGATTTTGCCAACGTTTAATAGTTGGTATCGTATTCGGGAAAGAACGAAACGAGGTGGAGATTTGTGAATGCCAGTCCAAAGCAACCAGAATGTTGTGCGTGCTGAGATCGAGGCAGCATTGGTTGCCGGTTCACATGAGATCGCTCTGGCAGCCCTAAAGGCTGGACGCGCCACCGTCGCAGGTGACTGTGCCTTTCTCCACTCGACTTTGAGTAATTTGCGCCGGGCGGGGTTTGCCTCTGAGGTATTGCCGTTAATGATGGACGCATCGCGCAGCTTTCCCGAGCATATGGGACTGCGCACGGAGATTGCGCGGGCCCATGTGCAACTGGGCCAATCGGCTGACGCGCACCGGGCTTATCAAAATATTATCGAGCGAGAGCCAAAACATCCGCAGGTTTGGACGGACGCCGCGGATGCGTCACTGGCGGTAAATGAACTTGACCGGGCGCTGGAAATGACGGGCAAGGCGCTTGAATTGCGTCCGGGGCATGCGGACGCGCTGCGCGTAAGTGCCCGGATATTGATCGCTCAGGGCCGGGATGGAGAGGCGATAGAACTTCTACAAGAGCTTTGTTCAAAGCATCCGGATCGGTTGGGTGCCAGCGCAATGCTGGCACATGCGCTGTGCCGTATTGGACGCCTGGAAGACGCAGCGGAGCGATTCAACAAGATTCTTGAAACGGAACCGGGCAATTGGCCTGCCTGCCGGGGCCTTGCCATGATTGCAGAGGCAAAGGGTGATCTGAACGGGGCATTGCAGGCGTTGGGTGCCGATCTTTCAGGGCCTTCGGCTGGCAGCTCTCCTCGGGTGGCCGCGCAGCGCCAGCTGCAGCGCGCGCGGCTTGCCGTACGCGCGGGAAAGCCTGCCGTCGCGCGATGGGAGCTGGACCGACTGAGTTCGGTTCTGCCGAGTTTGGATGACAAGCAATTGGCTTCGGTTCTGCACCTTGCGAATTCACAGGGCCACTTTGCCCTTGTGGCAGACATGATCGCGCATATCAGCACGCGAGACCACATTTCACCCGCGCTTGCACAGGGCATATTGCAGATCGCGCATATGAGCGATGAAGCACTTGCAGCCGCGACCGAAACGGCATTGGAGGCCCTAGTGGATCCGGAGTATCGCCCACGTTTTCGTGTTGCGGCAGCGCGTCTGCGCTTCGGATGGGATGCCGCGCTTGATGCAAAGCGACAGGTGCGTGAAGCGGCGCGAACGCCGAACGACGCCCGGGAACTGGCGCGAATGCTGATCAAAGCGGGTCACGTCGCTCTGGCGCGGCGATATCTTCGGCTTTGTCGTCGCAAGTGGCCGAAAGACATCGCATTCGACCTCCTCTATCTGAATGCCTGTTGCGCAAGCGGTCAGATACAAGAAGCCCGAAACTGGCTGGCCACGATGGACCGAACGGGCCGCGAAAACTCTGTTGATGCGTTGCATCTCACCCTGGCGTTAGAAACCGGTCAGTTGGGTGAGGCATTGGCCCTTATGCGTCGCGAGACCGACACCATGCGTCGGCAGGCAGGCGACCCCAAGCTGCTGCGTGTTCTGATCGCCCTTGGGCATCTCGAAGAAGCCGAATCCGTCGCCAAGGCGTTACGAGAGAGCCGAGGCCGGTCGCAAAAATTCGCGGCGCATCTCGGGGTGCAGTTCACCGGTCAATTGTTGAATGAGCTGCGTCAGCATCGGAGCGCGTCGAAGGACGGCGGGGACGAGGCCGCCAAGAAGCAAAGGGTTCGGGTGGCCACCAATTTCGCGGCGGCGCATGAGGTTTTGGAGTCGTGGGTGTCCAAGCAAAAGCCATCCGTGGGCGCATCACAGGTGTCGAATGTTCCACGTCGAATTTTCCAGTATTGGAACCGTGACTCCGTGCCGCCGGCTGTATCGGACATCATGCAAAGCTGGCGATCTTGCCCGGGGTGGGACTATGAGCTGTTGCATCGGCGGGCTGCCATCGACTGGTTGCGCAAGACCTTCGGGTCAAGGCATGCCCGTGCATTTACAATGGCGAAGAAACCCGCGGAAGAATGCGATTTCCTGCGGCTCTGTCTTTTGTTCGCCTATGGCGGAATATATGCCGATGCGGATGACAGGCTGATTGGCTCTCCCGAAGGTTTGTTGTCATATGGTCCGGGGCTGATCGTTTTTCGTGAACCTTTCGGCGCGATCGAGAATAACCTGATTTGTGCGCCCAAAGGACATCCGGTGCTCAAACGCGCTATGGCAATGGCCCTCAAGGCTTTGCTGCGACGTGATAACGACATGATCTGGTCCAAGACCGGACCGGGATTGCTGACCCGCATGGTCGCAGTTAGCATTTTTGACGATCGAGAAGCCGCGGCCGAAACAATCACGGTTGTGCCTCTTGTCGAGCTGGGGCGACATGTTCAGGCGCATGTCGAACTTCCCTACAAAAGTGGTGTGTCACACTGGATTGGGTCCAACCGTCAAAAATCCACCGATACTGCCATCACTAAGGCATTGCATGAACTGGCAAGAATGGGCCAAAGCGCCTGAGCGCTTCAGAGCGCGCATCGGCCCATGCCGACGCGGACCGCTTTTTCCGTGCTCACTCCACTCCGCAGCGTGAGAGGTCTTCGGCGGAAAGGTAGTCGCGCAATTCCCGTGCCAATGGGGCCAGGTGCGGCGCATATTTCTCCCAGCGTGCCACGGCACGTGTATAGATGGGCTCACGCACCTGGGCGATTGAGGCAGTGATCACCTGACGGGACGATTTGCGGTAGTCGAGCACACCGTCGTCCCAGTCCAGACCGACAAAATCGAGCACGCTGCGCATCTGTCCCTTGGTATCGGCTACCACGTCTTCATAATTGACCACCCGCACGCGGTCGGGGATGACCTTGCTCCAATGCTGAACCATGCGATCGAATTCCTTGTAGGTGGTGGCAAGGTTGGAAAAGTCGCTGCTGGCGGGTTGGTTCTGGCTGAAATGCTGGAAATAGTTGGACAACAGGCAGTCCAGCGGATGACGTCGCATGAAGAGGATTTTTGCGCGCGGCAGAGCCAGTGCAATCGCGCCGGAGTAGAGGTGGTTCGATGGCATCTTGTCGGAGAGGAACTCCGTTTTGATCCCTTCGGCGCGTACGATATCGGCATAGGTTTCGCCCAGCTTGCTGAAATCATCCGAAGTGAGCTCGTCGGAGCCGATATCTCTCTGCAACGCTTGGCGTATACGGGGGCTCTGATGCAGAGCTTCCAGAACGGCGCGCAGTTCACCGCCTGCCGTGACCAAAGGGTGGCCCGAGAACATCTGGTCCATGAGCGTTGTGCCGGAGCGGGGCATGCCGGTGATGAAAACCGGGGCGATATCTGTGATGCCGCCATCGCCGCACCTTTTCAGAAATGCGGGTGAGAACAGGTCTCTCAGCGCATTGGCCCGCGCGACAAAGGCCTCGGCTTCGAACGGGTGCAGGGTGTTGTTGAGCATGTTGGCCTCCTTGTAGTGGCCAAATGCCTCTTCATACCGACCAAGATCATCGAGCGCCTTGCCCATGGCAAAATGAACCGATACGCGCGCCTCTTCGCCCAACTGGTCCTGATTGTCGAGGTAGCGGTTCAGCATGGCAAATTCGGGCGACTCTTCGGTCGTTTTGCGCATGTGGACCAGCCGAGACAGTGCCGCCAACCCGGCGGGCGGAGTGCCTGCGATCTTGAGCAGGGCTTCGGCGGCTTCGTCCATTTTGCCAGCAGCGGCTAGTGCATTACCAAGGTACAGGTATGCCTCGCTTGCATTCGGATCCAGCTCGATGGCCCGTCGCGCGTGGTGTTCGGCTGCGTCATGACGTTCGTGGCGAAAAAGCGCAGAGGCAAGCTGAACATGTGCTCGGACGCTCAGCGGGTCGATGGCCAGCGCCTTATATAAGACCTCAATGGCTTTGCCGACTTGTCCTTGCTGCAGGTAGGCACGCCCCAGGTTGGTATGTGCGTCGAGCAGCCGCCCGTCCAGCGCGATCGCCCGTTCCAGATGGGCAATCGCCTCGCGGTATTCCTTTTTGACAAAAAGCGCGCTGCCAAGATTGGTATGAGCCATCTCGAAATTGGGCGCAGCTTCGACCGCAGTGCGGAAATGGGTGATCGCTTCGTCCAAGCGACCGATCTGTGCGAGCAGTACGCCAAGGTCGACATTCTGGATTGGGTCTTCGGGCGCGGCTTCCAGCCCTTCGCGTAGCAAGGCTTCGCCCACCTGAATATTGCCGGACATGGCTTCGTTCAGACCCTTGAGATGCAACAAGCGGGGTATTTTCCCTAGTTCAGACATCAGGTCCTCGATCAAGCGATCCGCTTCGGAAAACCGCGCGGATCTCTGATGACGCTGAATGCGCTGGAGCGTCTCGTCCACCTCGGCCTCGGTCCGTTTGGGGGCTGCCGCCTGTGCTGTCATGGGACGCGATCCTTGTTCCGTATGTCTTGCTCTGTTGCCGGATGCTCGGGAACATTGTTCAAACGCAAACCCTGTCCACAACGCGGCTCAAAAAGTATTAACGGCGATTTTTCCACCACCACAAGGCGTTGTCCACGAACATGCGCGCTATCTGTGATATGCGTCACACTTCGAGATCGGCAAATCGGGTAAGACCACAGCATGTATCTTGTGTGGCCTGCATTGGCCAATCAGTGCCAGGTCGGTCCGAACTGCAAAAACATTACACACTCAACACCAACGGGAAAATTATCATGTTCAAGAAACTCATACTGGCCGCGGCCCTCTCTGTGGCCGGGTTCTTCTCGGCTCCGCATGCTGCACAGGCTCAGGACTACTGGATTGGTCAGATTGTCATTGGCGGCTGGAACTTCTGCCCGCGCACCACGGTCCCGGCAAATGGCCAATTGCTGCCGATCAATCAGAATCAGGCGCTGTTTTCGCTTTATGGGACGACATTCGGTGGTGACGGCCGAACAACCTTTGCCCTGCCGGATCTGCGCGGCCGCATCGCCATGCATAACGGGCAGGGCCCGGGGCTTGCGCCGGTGGCGCTGGGCGCACGGGGCGGGCGCAATGACGTGACGTTGAACCAGGCCGAGATGCCCAACCACACCCACACCATCACCAACACAGTGACAGCCACGGCCAATGTCGGCGGAGGTGGGGCGGGGACCTATACCGCCGGAGATCACATCACCGCAAGTGCCACTGTCTTTTCTGACGCCGGTGCACCAAGTCAGCCGCTGGCTGACGGCAGCGTGGCGGTCAATGTTCAATCCGTTGCGTCCAACACCGGCGGCAATCAGAGCTTCAACATCGCCAATCCCTTTCTGGGCGTGCAGTTCTGCGTTGTTCAGTTCGGCATCTTTCCGTCGCGCAGCTAATTCGTCGGCGCAAGAGAACAAGGTAATTTATCATGAAACTGAAACTCACATCGCTTCTATTCGCGGCCATGGCGGCCCTTGTGCTTCCGGCAGATCGTGCCCAGGCACAGCAATTCTGGCTGGGTGAAATTGTCGTCGGCGGTTGGAATTTCTGCCCACGCACAACGCTTCCCGCCGATGGGCAATTGCTCCCAATCAGCCAGTGGTCAGCTCTGTTCTCGCTTTATGGCTGCACCTATGGCGGCGATTGCCGCACGACCTTTGCCCTGCCGGATCTGCGCGGCCGCATCGCCATGCATAACGGGCAGGGCCCGGGGCTTGCGCCGGTGGCGCTGGGCGCACGGGGCGGGCGCAATGACGTAACGCTGAACCAGCTCAACCTGCCCAGCCACACCCACGCCATCACCAACACAGTGACAGCCACAGCCAATGTCGGCGGCGGCGGAGGGGCAACCTACACTGCCGGAGATCACATCACTGCAGGTGCCAGTATCTTTTCTGACGCCGGTGCACCGAGCCAACCTCTGGCTGACGGCAGTGTGGCCGTCAGTGTGCAGTCCACGGCACAGCCCACTGGTGGCAACCAGAGCTTCAACATCGCCAACCCCTATCTGGGCCTGCAATTCTGTGTGGTGACGCAGGGCATATTCCCGTCGCGGAATTAAGTAGCGCACGCGCATGCCTTGCGGTAGGATTTTCGCAAGGCATGCTTAATTTTGGACTTTAGACAGGATCGTTCCATGGCAACATTCAACTTTGGCGGCGCAAGAGACACCGGCGTTAGTGTCAACGGCACGTCGACGCTGGCCTATACCGAAGGCGGCATCAACTTCACCTGGACCATGAGCGGCGGTGACGGCAGTCTAAACGCATTTGGGATTGGCGGGGGGGATGTGACCGGCACCGTCGGCTTTGGACCTCATGGTGAAACCTTTACGCTGGATGTGACCGGCACGGATGGCTTTGGCGATCCCGCAACCCGGTTTGATGGTACCATTGTGATCGATATGGGCGCCTTCAATGGCTCGTGGACGGTGAATGGGCAACCGCTTGTCCCGGGCAACAATACACTGACAGGACCGCAATCCGAATTGGTCTTTACCTATGTCGGAAGCACCGATTTCCACTTTATCACTATCAACAGCCTGACCGCCACGATCAATTGCTTCACTGCAGGCACTCACATCGCCACGCCCGATGGGCCGCGCGCGGTGGAAACCCTGCAAGCGGGCGATCTGGTGCTGACCGCGTCCGGCGCGGTGCAGCCGGTCAAGTGGCTGGGCCAGACCAAGGTGGACACACGCCTGATGCACCCGGCCAAGGTCAACCCGATCTGCATCACCGCGGGTGCCCTTGGCGGCGGCCTGCCCGAGCGGGACCTCCATCTCAGCGCGGACCACGCGATTGAGATTGATGGCGCGCTCTACAATGCCGGGGCGCTGGTCAACGGCACAACGATCTATCAACTGCGCGATATGCCGCGCGAAGGATTCACGTATTACCACATCGAAACCGAGGCACATGAGTTGCTGCTGGCCGAAGGTGTGGCCGCCGAGTCCTTTATCGACTATGCGGATCGCAATACCTTTGACAACGTTGCCGATGCCGAGCAACGCGTGATCCCGGAAATGGAGATGCCGCGGGTTTCCACGGCACGGCTGGTGCCGGAAGAGCTTCGGACACGGCTGGCCGAAATCGCTGGTTTGGCGCGCAAGGCCGCCTGACAGGAAATTCAGACAGGACCCTCCGACGCGACGGGGCTCCTTCATTGTTCAAGGGCTGCCTTTTGGTGGCCCTTGTCTGTTTTAGGCCGTCGCCCCGCATCTGGCGCTCCGGGTCTGGCCCGCGAATCACGGCCATGTCACGCTTGTTCAGAAAGGGCGGGTTTGGTGTCAGTATCCGTCGTTTTGCTCGATAAAAAGTGCACAAGGTCACAGGCAAGGTCAATTTTTCGACGGTGACACAATACTGGGTTTCCCTTGCTTCCGTGCTTCATGTTAATGTTTTCTGTAGATCAAGAGTGACGGTTCACATAGATAGAAACACGGCGGCGACCGGGGAGACATCCCGACCATGGCTTGGGAACGGACGCGGTAGAACAGCCAGCGACAAGGAGAGTTACATGACATTTCGCATTTCCCATCTACTGGGGGCCAGTGCGGTGGTGCTTGCCGCAGGGTCCGCCTACGCCGACCAGGTGATCCTGGACGATCTGATCGTTGATGGCTCAGCCTGTATCGGTCAGGATTGCGTCAACGGTGAGAGCTTTGGTTTTGACACGCTGCGGCTGAAGGAAAACAACCTGCGGATCAAAGCGCAGGATACTTCGTCCTCGGCTTCCTTCCCGACGACCGATTGGCAGATCACCTTCAACGACAGCGCCAACGGCGGTGCGAACAAGTTTTCGATTGATGATATCGACGCCGGGCGAACCCCCTTCACCATTGAAGCCGGCAGTATTGCAAACGCGCTTTATGTCGATAGTTCGGGCGATGTTGGTATCGGCACGGCCACACCGGTGGTTGAACTGCACGCGGTGGATGGCAACACCCCTGCCTTGCGGCTGGAACAGAACGGTTCAAGCGGGTTCACTGCCCAGACTTGGGATCTGGCGGGGAACGAGACCAATTTCTTCATCCGGGACGTAACCAACAGTTCGAAACTGCCGTTCAAGATCAAGCCCGGCGCGCCGACCAACGCGCTGTTTGTTGCTGCCGATGGTGATCTTGGTTTGGGCACGCAGACACCAAGCGCCGCGTTGCATATTGTTCGCCCATCCGCCATATTGCGCATGGAAAGCTCCAGCGACAACTCCTCTGTACGGTTCGTTTCGAATTCCAAGGAATGGGAGTTCGGAGATGCAGGGAATGGCCAACTTAAGCTGAGCGAGATCGGCAGCGGACAAACCGACTTCCGGTTCTCGGATGAAGGCATGTTCCGCATCAACAGTGTCTCGAGCCCGCCGACCACCAATGTGGGCACGGGTGCGATCTACGTTGACTCTGATAGCAATTCGCTCTGTTTCCGCTCTGGAGCGCAATGGTTGGTTGTCGCGGGTAGCGGTCCGTGCAGCTGATACGTCACTGACGCTATGAATGAGAACGGGCGCACATCTGTGCGCCCGTTTGCTTTAGGGGAAGCGCACATACGATTCACAGGTATCCGCGTTTTTTCAGGTCCTCGCGGAACAATGTGATGCTGTCGTAAAGGTCAGCGGGCATGTCGGGGCAGTTCGCCTTTGAGAGGTTGTCTTTGAAGCTATGATCGGGATCCCATTTCGGCAATCCAGCGTATCGCTCGCCAAAATAAGACGCATAATCACGAAACTTGAAACCGGCACCAATCACCTTGTCACTCAGAGTCATCCAGATAGCGGGTCTGCCGTAGGCATGGGCAAAAACAAGACCGTGCAGCGAAGATGTGAGGATGCATTTGCACTGTAATAGCTGCCGCAGGTAGCGCTCCAGAGGCAGCCGGGGCGAAATCACCAATCCGCCCCGCTCGAGGACGTCCTGACAAATTGGATCGTCTTCGTCCGTGTAGTGCGGGATCAACCCAAAATCGTAACTCACGACGACGTCGGGGCGAAAAAAGGCCGGCATCAGAAGGCCGGGATCTCCGATCACGCGATACGTGCCAAGACCCAGATCGATCAGTCGCTGGCGTGTCAGATGGCCCCGAACGCCTAGAATATGCTTGGGAGGCGCCATAGGAGCAACGTCAGGCCGGATCAAGCCACTACCCCAGACGATAGTGTTTTGATCAGCGCGCCGAAGCGTTGAACCCACCGTCATGTAGTGCTCTTTGTCCGAGACGTCGAGGATTGGTACGGTGTCGATCGGTTGCCCGCTGATCCGGTTGACCAGATAAGGGCCAGCAACGTCTCCGGCATTGGGGACGCCTTGAAAGGTTTTCAAAAAAATGGTCATGTTTTGCTCGCACTTGCGGGCAGTTCACTGGCATAGGCCGGGTCCAAAGAATACCCGAACCTATCAAAGCACCAACCTTCTTTGGTTTTGACCGCATCTGCGGTGTCCTTGGTGAAGAATGCCTCGGTTTGCTGCTCGGAATGCAATGCTGTGGTTTTCTTGTAGTGGGGCAGGCGTTCGAGCGGCTGGTCGAAACTCAAGGCAGAGCAAACGCGTGAAATATCCTGTTCGAGCCGTTCATAGAAAATCACTTCGTCCAGAACGAATTCTGGTCCAATGAACACGATGTGTTTGTAGTTGCGATAGTTTTCAGATTTTACGAATCTCGAAAACAGGTCTTTCGCGTCGACAAAATCCTCAGGCATCTCGAAGCGACCGGCGCGGTGTTGCTGATAGAATGCGGAAACGGCTCGGCTGAACGGGTTCCGGATATTGCCGATTTTGGTATAGTCTTGCCAGATATCTGCATCCAGCTTCTGTTTAACGGCTGCAGCGGGCATATGGTTGAACCAGCGAGGCGGTTCGTCCAGTTGGCTGACATCTCCGCGAAAACCGACGATACCCGCCGCGTCGTCCCGCATTTGCGTCGCATCGATGATAACCGCTCCGGGTGCTTCAATCGCACCTTGGAAAAAGACCTCGGTCGATGTGCCGCCAGTCTTGATCGTCTTCAGGTAAATGAACTTGTACATGTGGCTTACGAGCATATCGGCGGCGTCCAGTCTGATCGTTTCGAGTGTGGCGGTTTTTCGCGCTCAGCCCCTGTTGAGCTTGAGGTGGGCCACGGTGCGCGAATGGCGTTCTGCACGGTCCAGAGCGTCTTGCGCCTCTTCTGCGAGCCCTTGCTGCTGCAGAAATTCGGCCCGGATGGGTTTGGGATGGATCAATGATTCAAACGCGCCCTTCGACCACGACAACTCCGATGCAAGCGGGGGAAACACGGTGAGTGCTTCCCCGGGTTTCGGCGCGATTTTGTGCATGAAGATGTCGACGGTGGTGTCGATTTTTTCAAACCGGTCCAGTAGCGCCCTGGCAAAAGCGGATGTGAGCGCGTGGCACGGGTTAGACATGCGCAATTCCCGGCCTATCCGAAAAGGTATGGCGCCGTCGTGCTCGTCATTTCGCGCCCATCCAAGTCGCAACAGACGCGGAACCCCAGGGGAGAGGTCCAGTTGCGCGGCATTTTTCGCATCAGCGAGCTTTCTCAGAACTTCGGGCCAATACGGGTTTAATTCGACGTCATCTTCGACCACCAGCGAGAATTGAGGTCTTGCTGAGACTTTTTTCCATAATTCCAGATAGGTCACAAAGGTTGCAATCTGTGCCGGAATCAAGACGTTGTTGCAATCGTCGCGCCCACAGGACAGCTTGCCACACCGAAAGCAGGGCGGATAGCTGTGTACCCGGTCCGAGCCGATAAAGTCGCGCACCCGCGGATCAGTCGCGTCGCAGGCATCGTGAAACGTAAAATCCTCTATTCCGGCCGCGTTGAGGTGTTTTGCAACATAAGTCCTGCGATCATGCGAGGCGGGCAGGCTGACGACATATACGTAATCAAAAATCGATCGAAAGGTGTCTGTCGTTGCCATCAAATCAAACCTGCATCGGATCCCTGCCGGGGGACGGGATACTATGAACCCGGCGCGAATTTCACCGCCTCTGTATGCGATGGTCCGCCCGAAACCAAGTCAATCCGGTTTCATACCCACTTTCGCAAGTGCTGTTTGCCAACGTTCTCAACCGGGCGTGGATGTGGAGTTCCGAAGTGACAACTTTGAGATTTCCGGTTTTTATGCTAACATCCAGCCAGTTCGCGCTTGCCATATTTTTGCGCCACCTTTTGTACCGTTAAACTAAACTTACTTATCGGGGAGTTGATAAATTGACGTTTATTTTCGGAAAACCCTTCTATACCAAGATGCTAGGGGCCAGTATAATTGCCCTCGCCGCGAGCGCAGCCCATGCAGATTTCGTTATCAACGACGATTTGATCGTCGATGGTTCGGCTTGTATCGGGTTCGATTGTGTAAACGGTGAAGCCTTTGGCTTCGATACGATCCGTCTCAAGGAAAACAACCTGCGGATTAAATTCGACGACACCTCAACTGCAGCCTCGTTTCCGCGCAACGACTGGCAACTGACCGCCAATGACAGCGCCAATGGTGGCGCGAGCAAATTCTCGATCGACGACATCTCCGGGTCCCGGACGCCGTTCACCATCGAAGCCAATGCGCGCAGTCATTCGCTGTATGTTGACGATGGTGGCCGGATCGGGAGCCGTACTTCGACACCGTCGACCGAGATTCACACCGTTGACGGCGACACGCCCACACTGCGCCTGCAACAGGATGGATCATCGGGCTTTGCCCCGCAGACATGGGACGTGGCGGGCAACGAGACCAACTTTTTCATCCGTGACGTGACCAACGGTTCGACTCTGCCCCTGCGTATCCGCCCCGGCGCGCCCTCCAGCGCTGTCTTTATCGATACGGACGGTGATGTGGGCCTTGGAACTGCAAGCCCGGATGCGCCGCTGGATGTTGAGGTTTCGGCGAATTTGAGCAATACCGAAGCTAATGTACTGATCAATAACACCAACGCAACTGCAGCGCAGCGCCTTATGATGGTGATGTCAAACAATGGCGGCGCGGAAGTACAGTTGGAGAACCGTGCTTCCGGTGTGAAATGGAACATCCGTAATGCAAACGGAGGTCCCAACTTCTTGATCAATGATCCTGACAGCCCGAACACTGAACTGACCTTGACAGCTGCGGGTGATTTGCTTCTAGAAGGCAATTTCATATCAAACGGAACCACGCTCAATGTCCCGGACTATGTGTTCGCCGACGATTACGAGTTAATGCCAATCACACAGGTAGCTGATTTTATAAAGGAAAACCGGCATCTGCCAAACATTCCATCGGCGGCTGAGATTAATGCCGGGCATCTTGATCTGACCCGGATGCAGCTTTCGCTACTGGAAAAGGTGGAGGAGCTGACCCTCTACACCATTGAACAGGATGCGCGCATCAATGAGCTCACGCGTGAGCTTGAGACTCTGCGCAACTGATCCTCGCACCAAAAACAATTGATGGGACCCGGCGCTTGACGGTGCCGGTTTTTTTGATGCGCGTGTTACACAAAGAAAAAGTCGTCCACTGTCAACGCGCCGGGAGCGATACCGACAATCAGGATGCTGCCGCCTTCGGGCAAGTCGATCAACGCGCCGTCAGGCGTTTGCAGTAAGTCCAGCGCAGCGAATGCCAGCCCCGGGGTGTTGATCTGAATATGATCGATGCCTTGTTCGAAATCCGTGATCCTGTCGTCGCCCGCGAGCGCGTTGAACACAAAGGTGTCGGCTCCATCCCCGCCAGCAAGCGTGTCGTGGCCCTTGCCACCCGAGAGCCGGTCATTGCCCGCCCCGCCAGAGAGGAGGTCGCTGCCGGTGCCGCCGGAAAGCAGGTCGTGTCCGGTCCCACCCGATAGCGTGTCACGCCCTCCACCCCCCGACAGGCTGTCGTTACCCGCGCCGCCACCAATTGCGTCATTGCCAAACCCCGCGGCCAGCACGTCATCGCCGTCCCCTCCGCCGATGACGTCATTGCCGTCACCACCGCTTGCAGTGTCATTGCCGGTTCCGCTCCAGATCACGTCGTGACCCGCGCCCGCGCCTAACACATCATGCCCTACACCGCTTGTCATTGTGTCGTTGCCGTCACCCGCCCCGAGCGTGTCATTGCCCAAACCGCCCCGCAAAAGGTCGTCATCCGCCCCGCCCCAGATCTGGTCATGACCGCCCGCACCGCCTAGGCTATCGGCCCCGCCGCCGCCGCTGATCACGTCGCCGCCAGCCCCGCCCCCCAGAACGTCGTTGCCTGTTCCGCCTTCAAGCGTATCGCCGCCAAGCCCACCCCAAAGCGTGTCATGGCCGGAACCACCTCCCAGCATGTCATTCCCGTCACCGCCGATGAGCATATCGTTGCCATTGCCGCCCCCGAGCAAGTCGTTGCCCAGTTCGCCCCGCAAGAGATCAAACCCGTCGCCGCCCCAGAGTTGATCATCGCCTTCGGCCCCGGCCAAGGTGTCAGCACCGGAGCCACCACTCATGACGTCGTCAGTGGCGGAGCCAATGATCAAGTCATTCCCTGCAGTTCCGGAAATCACGCCTCCACCGGACGGCGGTAGAGGTGGCGGGGGGGGTGGCACTGTGATTGGGCCCAATGGCACGCGATCGGCCCAGGTGAAGCCGGGACCGGTGCCAAACAGGTCCGCCAGGGTAAGCGGTGCGCCATTGGCCGCTGTGACATCCACCACCGTATCGCCGAAACTCAGCCGCGCGCCATTTGCCGTAGTGGTAAAGCCAAGCTGCCCCACGGAGCGCAGCATGGGAAAATCCGACAGGTCCAGCACATCCTCGCCGGGGCGGAAGTCCAAAAGGTGATAGGTGCCTTGTGCGACGCTTAGTACAAATCGGTCCTGACCGATACCGCCTTGCAACGTCACCCCGGCATGTTCCGCAATCAGGATATCGTCCCCGGCGCCCCCGGAAAGGGTGGTGTTGCCGCTGGCCGCCTGCAAAAGGTCGTCTCCGGTCCCGCCAGACAGCAGGCCCGTTCCGCTTTGGAGGGCTGTCAGGGCAGACAGATCGATAGACAAGTGGTGGATGCCATGTTCCGTACCGCTGGTGACATAGATGCGCATCTCGTCGCCGATGACGGTGGCGGCGATGTCGGTGATGTTCATCAGCCCTGAGCCGCTACTATGGGCCACGGTGTCGAGATGCAGCAACCGTCCGTCCGGCAACAGGGTGAATAGGCTGAGCCCGTCATCCGCCCCGCCGACCACAACAAAGGCCCGGTTGTCGTGCTGCGCTACACCCATGGCGGTTACGCCGCCAAAACGGGTGGCAAGACCGTCGATTACATGGTCTGTGGGTTCAAGCGCGCCGCCTGATGTCAACCGCATCACCGAGAGTGAAGATGATCCCGCTGCACCAAGCAGAACAAAACTGTGCCCAAAGGCCTCGATCACCTCCATGGCCGTCGGCGTGGCAATGCCAAGGCCGGATGCCGCGCCTTGCTGATCCGTCTGGGTGAGCGCACCGCTGGTGGCGTCGATCCGGTAGCTCGTGATACCTTGGCTGCTGTCATCGGCGACAAGCAAATAGGCCTGACCTCCTAGATGAACCGTTTCCAGGTCCACGGACGGTCCGACGTCGATCTGGGCCGATGCCCCTATGAAAACGAGGTCCCCGGCAGCATTCGTGCTGTAACCGCTCAGCTCTCCCGTTCCCTGATCGGCGAGATACACGAAATCTGTGCCGCCAATGCTGACGTCGATTGTGGCGACGACCCGGTCCGTTCCGCTGCGCAGGCCGGTTGCGGTTTCTAGCGTCGTGATCTGACCGTTGGCATCAAGCGCGTAGCATAAAAGATCGGTACCTGCCTCGCCGCCTATGACGATCTGGTTCGTGCCGCCGACAGTGAGCCAACTGGCCAGCCCGTCCACTGCCTGGCTGATCCAACCGGGAAAATAGGCCCGGTCGGTCTCGACCGGAAGGTCGACGCCGTCAATGCGCCACGAGGTGATGCCGCCATGCGCACCCGTGGCCGCAAACAACTGAACACCGCCGCCCGGCAGAGTGATGATTTCCAAGTCCCGGATGTCACCATCCAGGGCGATGTCGCCCGTTGCGACATGCCCGTTTGATAAGATTTGCATGAGACCCCCGTGGTCACCTACCTTGGGGCAGGTTGAGCGAAATGAGAGGGCTGCACGCGGCGCGAAAATCAGGCGAAATCGCGCCCTTTACGACAGGTTTTCACAAAATACGAAGCGATGGGATGGCGGCTTTGTCACCGTAACATGCTGGCAGGAGCGCCGCGCCGATTGGCCGTCAACCATGCGAAACAGGTTGGTGGCTATGGAGAATCCTATGGTTTCACCCGCCCGCCAGTTGGGATACTGTCACCGCCGAGCAAGGTTATACAGGCAGGTCAGGCATGAAGATTCTAATCGTCGGGGCTGGGCTGTCCGGTGCGGTTGCGGGACGGGTCTTGGCCGAGGCCGGGCATCAAATCACGATTATCGAAAGCCGGCCCCATGTGGCAGGCAACTGTCATACCGAACGCTGTTCCGACACGGGCGTGCTTGTTCATGTCTATGGGCCGCATATTTTCCACACCGGCGACGCTGAGGTGTGGGATTACGTGAACCGCTTTGCCCGGTTCCGGCCCTACCGTCATCAGGTGATGTCTACAAGCCACGGCGCGGTCTATTCCTTGCCCATCAACCTGCATACCATCAACCAGTTCTTTGGCCGAACTTTCAGCCCCGAAGAGGCGCGGAGGTTCATCGAGGACAGCCAAGCCGACCGGTCGATCACCGATCCGCAAAGCTTTGAAGAGCAGGCGCTGCGCTTTGTTGGTCCGGCGCTATATGAGGCGTTTTTCAAAGGCTATACAGAGAAGCAATGGGGCTGTGCGCCAAGCGAACTGCCGGCCTCGATCCTCAAGCGCCTGCCGCTTCGGTTCAACTATGACACCAATTACTTTGCGCACCCCTTTCAGGGCATGCCCGAGGATGGCTACACGCCGATGGTTGAGGCGATACTCGATCATCCGGGGATCGACCTGCATCTGGAAACGCCTTTTGATGCGGACATGGCCGGGCGCGCCGATCACCTGATCTGGACCGGCCCGCTTGACATGTATTTCGGCGCCCGGTTGGGGCGGTTGGGATACCGGACACTGGATTTTGAGCGTTTTACCCATGATGGCGATTATCAGGGCTGCGCGGTCATGAACTACGGCGACGCGGATGTGCCCCATACCCGCGTCACTGAGCACAAGCATTTCGCGCCATGGGAGAGCCACGAGGGTTCCGTGCTATACCGCGAGACATCGCGCACCTGCGGGCCGGAGGATATTCCATATTACCCGATCCGGCTGGTGAAAGAGAAGGCAATGCTGGCGGAGTATGAGCAACTGGCCCGCGCTGAAGAAGGGGTCAGCTTTCTTGGGCGGCTGGGCACCTACCGCTATCTCGATATGGACGTGACGATCCGCGAAGCGCTGGATTTTGCTCGTGGTTTCGTGGCCGCATGGCGCTGACGAATTGTGCACGATGCCGACTGGCGTATTGCGTGTCGAGACCATTGGCTGACATCCGCCGTCATGACAAGCTTGTGCAATGTTTTTCCGTGTGCGCCGTGATAAGTAGCCAGCAGCACTTTCGGAGAACAGGTTTTGCGCTTTGATCCTGAATTAGCTGAGTTTCGGTTCGGGTACGGGCTGTCGCCAACGCTTCCGGCGCCTGCCGACGCGAGGCAAATGCTGCAGAGGCTCATGCTTGATGATGCCGCCGCCGAGCGCTTTGTCATCCCCGGGTTTTCGTCAGTTCTGGACCGAATGCAGGCAATAAACGCGCTGCGGCGCAAACGGCGCAAATCACAGAGTGACAAGGCCGCGGAGGATTTCCTACGCGAACGACGAAAACTGGTTCGTCAAATGCGCCGGGATCAGTTGATCTGGATGGGGGCGACATTTGCTAGGCGCGCCTGGACGCGAGACGCCTTTCGAGAGCGGTTGGTGGCATTTTGGGCGAACCACTTCACCGTCCGCGGCAAAGGCAGTGTCACCCCCTGGGCAGTGACACCCTATATTGAAAGCACCATTCGCCCGCACCTCACGGGGACGTTCTCGGATATTTTGAAAAGTGCGATCAAATCTCCCTTGATGCTGCAATATCTTGACCAACGAAGCTCGCGCGGGCCGGGAAGCGAGGCTGCGCAACGGATGGGCGGTCAAGCCGGTCTCAATGAAAATCTCGCGCGCGAGCTCCTTGAACTGCACACACTGGGTGTTGACGGACCATATACACAAACGGATGTGCGTGAACTGGCCGAGCTTTTGACGGGCCTCACGTTTCACCCCTCCAAGGGAACGCGTTTCAACAAAAAGGCCGTTGAACCCGGCTTTGAAACCGTTCTGGGCAAGCGCTATGGCGGGGATCCAGGCGATATGGCAGACATAGACGCGGTGCTCGAAGATCTCGCCGTTCATCCCGCAACGGCCAAGCACATCGGGCGCAAGCTGGCGGTGCATTTTGTGTCCGACACACCCTCACCGGACCTTGTCGAGGCGTTGCAACAAAGCTTTTCCGAGACCGGTGGCGATCTCATAGCGCTCTATGAAACATTGCTGTACCACCCGTCCTCATGGGACCCTTCCGCTGGCAATATCCGTCCGCCGCTGGACTGGGTTTCGGCAGTAATCCGCGCTCTTGCCGTACCGCCCGCAAGACTAACCCCTGCCAAGAACGATACCTTTTTCAACAGACTGCCCGAGGCGCTGGCTCGCATGGGGCAGCCATACGAGCAACCACCCGGACCTGACGGTTGGCCGGAAGAGGACGCAGGTTGGTTGACTCCGCAAGCTCTGGCTGCACGGCTGCAGTGGGCAATTGGCGCACCGCAATTGATGGGTGGAGATTTGCCGGACCCTCGGGTCTTTGTGAATACGGCCCTTGGTACGCGGGTCCATGAGCGATTGCGATTTGCAGCCCATGCCGCCGAAACGCGCGCCGATGGCATAGGGCTGATCCTCGTGTCGCCGGAATTTCTGAGGAGTTGACGGAAATGACGCTAAGCCGCCGTTCGGTCCTGTTAAAGTCTCTGGCTCTTGGCTGCACGGCAGCCGCCAGCCCGTTTGTTACGCCTGTCAGTTTCGCGTCGGCACCGTGGGACAATCGGTTGGTGGTCATTTTGTTACGTGGCGGTATGGACGGATTGGATGTCGTACGGCCCGTAGGCGATAGGGATTTTGCACGTCTTCGCAGTGGCACCGGAGATAATCATGCCGAGCAATCTGTCGATCTTGATGGCTTCTTCGCAGCCCATCCCAGTGTGAATTCGCTGATGCCCCTTTGGTCGGCTGAAGAATTGGGGTTTGTCCATGCCGTTTCCACTCCGTACCGGGGAAAACGCAGCCACTTTGATGGCCAGGACATGCTGGAAGCCGGAACGGGTCAAGCGGTCGGCAGCCGCCTGCGCAACGGTTGGCTTAATCGTCTCCTGCAAGTCGTTGGAGTTGAGGATGCCCAGACTGCCTTTGCTTTGGGGCATGACAACCAGATCGTGCTGTCCGGACAGGCCCCTTACTCCAGATGGTCGCCAGATGCGAATTTAAACGTATCACCGCAAACCATGGCGCTGGCCAAATCGATTATGTCCGGCGATCCGATGTTGGCTTCGGCACTTGAGCAGGCGCAGGAGCTTGCAATGGGTGAACTGTCCGGAGCGGTGGTGCCAGAGATTGATGAAAATGGGCGACCTGTCGGACGCGAGCCAGGCATGAATGGTAGTATGGACATGCAGGCTGCGCGCCCCAAGCTAGACAGCTCCGGGCATGTGGCTTTGGCGCGCTATGCTGGATGGCAACTGTCGGGCAGCGCACGGATCGCTGCGTTTTCTCTCAACGGTTGGGACACGCATCGCCGCCAGGACGTCGCATTACCTCGTTCGGTAACGAAACTTGCTGATATCCTGATTGCGCTGAAAGAAGAGTTGGGACCGATTTGGGATAGAACAGCGGTTCTGGCTGTCACGGAATTCGGGCGTACAGTGCGACTAAACGGAACCAAGGGAACGGATCATGGCACCGGTGGCGCGATGTTGTTCGCGGGGGGGGCTTTGAACGGCGGGCGCGTGGTGAGCGACTGGCCGGGGCTGGCCGAGCGCGATCTCTACGAGGGGCGTGACCTGATGCCGACGCGTGATTTGCGCGCCCATGCGGCATGGGTCATTCGGGACCTGTTCGGTCTGTCCGTGGATGATCTGGAAAGGAGCGTCTTCCCTGGGCTTGATATGGGGCCGCGGTCCGGGTTGTTGATCTGACCGCGTATCACCGTACGCTGTAGTCAGATTAAGGAAATCTTACGCAGATAGTGTTTCGGAAATTCCATTCCGAAAGGGCACCCCATGTCGCAATCCGAACGCTTGTCGCTGCCATATCTGCAACCGTCTCAGGCGCAAAAGCACGTCACCCATAATGAGGCATTGCAGCGCCTCGACATCCTTGTGCAGCTGGCCGCCGAAGAGTTTAACGCCATAACGCCGCCTGCGCTGCCGGTTGACGGGGCAATCTACGCGTTGGGAGCGGCTCCGACCGGGGATTGGGCCGGGCATGGCGATGAACTTGCGGCCTGGTCCGGGAATGGCTGGATCTTCATTGTTCCGCAGGAAGGGTGGCAGGCGCTGGATAAATCCAACGGTGTGCTGAAATTGCGTACCGACACTGGATGGGAAGACCTCCTGAGTACCGAGTTGAACAATCTGGTCGGGGTGGGCGTCAATACCAGCCACGACAGCACCAATCGTTTGTCGGTCTCGGCGCCAGCGACGCTGTTGAACCACGAAGGGGCGGGGCATCAGCTCAAGCTCAACAAGGCATTGGCCACGGATACGGGGAGCCTGTTGTTTCAGACGGCTTGGTCTGGCCGGGCCGAGATGGGTACGACAGGAAGCGACGATTTCGCCATCAAGGTCAGTGCGGACGGGGCGTCCTGGACAACAGCGCTGAGCTTTGATTCAGGCAACGCGACGGTGTCCGGAGGGGCGGTGCAGCAGGATGCGCAGGACGTGACGCCGGGGCGGTTGGCGCGTGCGGATTACGCCTATGGCCCCGGCAACCTTCTGAATGCGGTGTCGCAGGCCGGCGGTGTGCCCAATGGCGGGGTGATCGAACGGGGCAGCAATGCCAATGGCGAATTCGTCCGCTTTGCCGACGGCACCCAGTTCTGTTGGGTCACGGGGGTCAACATGGGGTCGATCCTTGCGACCGGGAATGGCACATGGGCCAACCCGTACCGGACCAATGCTGTTTCGCTTAACTGGCCGGTTGCCTTTGTTCAGTCACCGGCGGCATCGCTGAGTTTTGGACCGAGCATTCAGGGGGGCGTTCCGCTGGAAGCGCGGGGGCTTCTGCTCAACGGCTATGAGCCGCCGGAGGCAACAGGCTGGGAGTACATCCGCGTGTCCCGTATGGGGGACAGCAATTTCGATGTCGATATCATCCTCTCGGCGATGGCCGTCGGACGCTGGTTCTGACCAGTCCGGAAGCTGCGAGCCCGGCAGACGCGCCGGGCTTCGCATATGCGGGGTGTCAATCGCTGACTGAACTCGTGGTCAGCCCTTGGCACCTTGCCCACGGGCATAGACGTCTTCGTAGCGGATGATGTCATCCTCGCCCAGATAGGCGCCGGTCTGCACCTCGATCAGAACCATGGGGAGCTTGCCCGGATTCTCCATGCGGTGCACGGCCCCCAGCGGGATATAGACCGACTGGTTCTCGGTCACGAGTTTGACTTCGTCATCCACGGTCACCCGCGCGGTGCCTTCGACCACGATCCAGTGCTCTGAGCGGTGATGATGGCTTTGCAGGCTGAGCGCCGCGCCGGGATGAACGTGAATGCGTTTCACCTGAAACCGGCCGCCCACGACAAGGCTTTCGTACCAGCCCCATGGCCGATAGTCGCGCGGCAGCGTCTCGGCCTGTACGGCGCCCTTTTCCTTGAGCGCGTTGACTGCCTTTTTGACGTCCTGTGCCCGGTCCTTGTGGGCCACGAGAACCGCGTCGGGCATGGCGACGGCGATGATATCCGTCAGCCCGATTCCCACGAGTTCCTGGCTGCCATCCTCGGCGCGCAACAACGTGCCGTCGCAATCCAGCGCAGTTGCCGGACCAGAGGTGACCACGCCTTTGTCATCCGGTTCGCCGTCGCGCCAGACCGCATCCCATCCGCCAAGATCGGACCACGCTCCGCCATACGGGACGACGGACAGATTATCGGCGCGTTCCATGACCGCGTAGTCGATCGAGATGTCCTCAAGCGCGCTCCAGGGATCTGGTGCAAGTCGGGTAAAGCCCAGATCGCTTTCGGCCTCGTCCAAAGCCGCGCGCACACCGGCAAGGATGTCAGGCGCGTGTTGTTCAAAAGCGGCGATCAATGCGGTTGTGGAGAACAGGAAAATACCCGCATTCCACAAATGCATGCCGTCGGCCAATAGCGCTTCGGCCTGTGCCGCGTCCGGTTTTTCGACGAAACTGGCAAGCTTTTGCGGCACGGGGGCGAAATCCGCGCCCGGTGCTGCCGTGAGTTCCAGCCAGCCATAGCCGGTTTCGGCATGGGTCGGCGCAATGCCAAAGGTGACAAGCTGACCATCGCGTGCCGCGTCGGCGGCGGCCATCACCGCTTCGCGGAAGCGGTCGGTGTCCGGGATCACGTGATCGGAAGGGGCCACCAGCATCAATGCGCCGGGCGCGCGCGCCTCAAGCGCCAAGGCACCGGCCAGAACCGCGGGGGCGGTGTTGCGCCCTTCGGGTTCGATCAGGGTTGCGGCCGCGGCGATTTCGACACCGGCCAGTTGCTCGGTCACAATAAACCGGAAATCCGAACCGGTAATCACCATCGGGGAGTCGTAGCCGGGCCCCGACAGTCGCCTGGCCGAGGCCTGAAACAGGCTCTCGTCGCCGGTCAGGTTGGTAAATTGCTTGGGATAGGATTTACGGCTGAGCGGCCAGAGCCGGGTGCCAGAACCGCCACAAAGGAGCAGGGGGGTAATCATGGAAGAAACTCCAGACGTCATAAAGAAAACTCTCCGATCAAATGGTCAAATTCCGCGGCCAAGGTCAACATTGGCTATTATTGCTCAACGGCCCCATTCCGCCCCAGTGGTCCTTCCGGTCTCAGCCAGACCGTCATCGATTATGTACGGATCGCGCTGCTGTCCTGATCGAGGAACCAGCGATACGTGCCTTCGATCCCCTCTTCGAGCCCAACGGTGGCTGTCCAGCCCATGTCCGCCAAGCGGCTGACATCCATCAGCTTGCGCATCGTGCCATCCGGCTTGGACGGGTCGGTGGTGATGCGGCCCTTGAAACCTGTGACACGGGCAACCAACTGAGCCAGTTCGAGAATCGACAAATCGGTGCCGGAACCCACGTTGATATGGCTCAGCATAGGTTCGGTATTGGCGTCATATGTGGCCTTGTCGAGTTCCATCACGAAAAGAGACGCCTCGGCCATATCGTCCACATGCAGAAATTCCCGCATCGGCTTGCCCGAGCCCCAGATCGTGACCTCGTCCAGCCCGTCGCGGGCCGCCTCGTGGAACCGCCGGATCAGCGCGGGCAGCACGTGGGAGTTTTCGGGGTGGAAATTGTCACCGGGTCCATAAAGGTTGGTCGGCATGACCGAGCGGTAGTCAACGCCGTGCTGGCGGTTATAGCTTTCGCAGAGCTTGATCCCGGCAATCTTGGCCACCGCATAGGGTTCGTTGGTCGGCTCCAGCGTGCCGGTCAGCAGCGCATCCTCGCGCATCGGCTGCGGAACCGCTTTGGGATAGATGCAGGAGGATCCAAGCTGCAAGAGCCGCGTGACACCATTGGCAAAGGCCTGATGGATCACGTTGCATTCGATCATCAGGTTTTCGTAAATGAAATCTGCCGGGTAGGTGTTGTTGGCATGGATGCCGCCCACCTTGGCCGCGGCAAGGATGACCGCGTCAGGCTTCTGCTCTGCCATGAAGGCCGCGACATCTGCCTGGTTGGTCAGGTCAAGCTCGGATGAGGTGCGGGTGATTAACTCCAAATCCTCTCCGGCGTCCTTACGAGCCTGAAGCCTGCGCAGAATTGCGCCGCCAACCATGCCGCGATGGCCTGCGATATAAATCTTCATTGTCGTCCTAAACTCCTTGATACCTCGAACTGCCTCGCCATCCCGTTTTGCGGTGCTGCCGCGGCGGCGATGCGGTAAGTAAGCGACACGCGGTCTGGATCGGAAGAGTGTCTATCGGTTACTCGGCGTAACCAAATGCCTCTAACGCGGGCCGCAAGATTTCATTGAGTTGCCCGATGGTGTTTTCATCTAGTTTCCGCTTGTGGTCGCCCGGTGTGACCTGACGTTTATGTCGTTTGGCATCTTCTGAGGTGACAGAAAAATCGATCTTCGCCCCTAGCTTGTCCCTAAGGTTTTGGTCTACAGGAAGTCCGATCCAATCCGAAATACGCTTCAGCCACGTCTCCGTATCCAGAACCATTTCTTCGTATGCCAGCAACAGCGTGTCAGGATATTCGTTGATGATTTTTTCCAGTTTCTGGCAACGCATGAGATAGTTAGGAGCAGTCCGCAAAACAAACTCCGTGATGTCCAGTTCCTTTACACCACGCATGCGTTCTTCGTGTATCGCGCGTTTCGTAGGATCCTTCGGCGGTACATGGCTACCCTTGTATGAAAAGTAGGCCGATGTCAGACAGTCCCTTGGATCGCGCATCTGCACGAGAACCCGAAATTCTTTCAGAAACCCAAGATCATGCGTGCCCGGATTGCGCGCCATCCCATAATAAACGCCTTGCCGGTCCATTTGCGGCTCGTAGTCGCTGAAGTATTCCGGCTCGGAAAGAGGCGACGCACTGACTTTGTTGGCAACCCGATCGATCTTGTATCCCAACGTCTCATAAAAGTCGGTCAGGATCAGATCGGTGATGCTGCTTCCTGCTTTGTGCATGGACACAGAGATGGCGCTTTGAGGCATAACCGTTTCCTTTAGTTTTCAAGGCTGACCGGCATCTCCATGCCATGCTCTTTCAACAGCGCGTGGCGTTTGGCGGTCTTGAGATCTTCGGCCACCATTTCGGCGCACATTTCCTGCGTCGTGATCTCGGGCACCCAGCCCAGATTCGCCTTGGCCTTGGCCGGATCGCCCAGCAGCGTCTCGACCTCGGCAGGGCGGAAATAGCGCGGATCAATGCGCATGATCACGTCACCCACCTTGAGCGCCGGGGCATTGTCGCCCTCGATCGCCGCGACGGTGGCGATCTCGTCGATGCCGTCGCCGGTGAATTCCAGCGTGATCCCCAGCTCGGCCGCCGACCAGGTGATGAATTCGCGCACCGAATACTGCACGCCTGTGGCGATGACGAAATCATCCGGCGTGTCCTGTTGCAGCATCATCCACTGCATACGCACATAGTCCTTGGCGTGGCCCCAGTCGCGCAGCGCGTCGATATTGCCCATATAGAGGCAATCTTCGAGCCCCTGGGCGATATTGGCCAGGCCACGGGTGATCTTGCGGGTCACAAAGGTCTCGCCGCGACGCGGGCTCTCATGATTGAACAGGATGCCGTTACAGGCATACATGCCATAGGCTTCGCGGTAATTCACCGTGATCCAATAGGCATACATCTTGGCCACCGCATAGGGGCTGCGCGGGTGGAACGGTGTGGTCTCTTTCTGCGGGGTTTCCTGCACCAGACCGTAAAGCTCCGAGGTCGATGCCTGGTAGAAGCGGGTCTTTTTCTCCAGCCCCAGAAAGCGGATCGCTTCCAGCAGGCGCAAGGTGCCGATGGCGTCCACATCGGCGGTGTATTCGGGGGCTTCGAACGACACGGCCACGTGGCTTTGCGCGCCCAGGTTATACACCTCGTCGGGCTGAACCTCTTGCAGGATGCGTGTCAGGTTCGACGTGTCGGTCAGATCGCCGTAATGCAGCGTCATCTTGGGGTTGGGCTCATGCGGATCCTGATAGATGTGGTCCACACGCTGGGTATTGAACAGCGAAGCGCGGCGCTTGATGCCGTGCACTTCATAGCCTTTTTTGAGCAAGAACTCGGCGAGGTAACTGCCATCTTGGCCTGTGATGCCAGTGATCAATGCACTTTTTGTCATAATGATTCCAGTTCGGCTGTAGTTTCGGTGAGCAGCGTCCGTCGACGTCTCAGCAAGGCTTGATGCCGGCAGGGACCGCACCGATGGAGAACGGGACACAACTCGTCATATCTCTTACAGTTCGATCTGTTCGTAACCAAGACACTCTTATCGGCTTCTAGGAGGTCTTTGCGGGAGATTCCAGCATGCTTTCATAGAGGGCAATATGACGTTGTGCTGCGCCATCGGGATCGTTATGCGCACGTGCTGCCCGGCGCGCGCGCCAGCTCCGCATCAGAGCGTCGGGGGACTCTGCGCCTTCCAGTGCCCAGGCGAGTCCACGGGTGAAATCCTCGATATCCTCTTGCCCAGCGATGTAGCCCGTGTCCTTGTGTACGACGATCTCGTGGGCATTGCCGATGTTGAACGCCACCACCGCAGTGCCGGACAGCATCGATTCTGCAACGGTCATTGGGCCGCTGTCTTCGCGCGATGGGCTGGCAAATACGTCCGCCGCGGCGAAAACCAGAGACAGGCGTTCGACTTCGGCCACGTGCCCCATGGAATGGGTGGGAATGTCAAACTCGACATCGTTCGCGCCGAACACGACGCCTTCGACATCCTTGGCCAGTCCGCGTTCTCTTAGCCGCTTGATGCTCGCCATCATCAAGTCCCCTCCTTTGCGGAGGTTTGTGACATTGTCCGCTCCGAACAAGATAAGTTTCTTGTCAAGCGGCAACCCTAGTTGCAGGCGAGCCGCCAGCTTGTTGGTGGGATGGAACCGGTCAACCGGCAGGGCGTTGGGGATGACATGGATAGGCAGGTCCCCCCAGAGCGAGCTTTTGCGGGCCCGCTCGGCCAGCCATTGCGACGGCGAAACGATCTGGAGGTCAGGCAGCTTTGTATAGGCGGCGCGTTTGACCTTCCAGTTCTGATGGGCCAGTTGCGATCCGTTCAAAAGCGGGCATTTCTGACAGTCCTTGGTGTATTTCTGGCACCCCTCGGAATAATGGCAGCCCCCTGTGTACGGGTTCATATCCGCTGGGGTCCAGACCACGGGCTTGTCGCCGCAGACTTCGGCAAGGTTTTCAAAGTCCAGAATACCCACCGGCCAGTGCAGGTGTATGACATCGGCCTCGTCGAAAATCTCCCTGTATTGGCGGAAATCAACGACTGTGCCCGTCTTGGAAAAGAACTCCCGGGCTCGCAGCCCCTTGGCATCATCGGTGGTGACAACGGCCCTGCGTCGCCATTCCTTGTGTACCTCGCGCCGTTCCATTTTCTCGGCGCCCGGGATGGACGCGGTGAGCTCGGTCACATGTGCATATGGGCTGTTCTGGAAAAGGCAGTATATCCGGGCATCCACGCCTGCCGCACGCAGCGCGGCGACCCGGCGCTGTGTGCCGATCCCGGCCCCACCATGGTCCGAGGTCACGAACGTGGCAACGCGAAGCCTCCGCTGGGTGCGCGGAGTGCGCAGGGGAAGCGACTTGCCGATGCCCGACTGGCGCAGTTTGTTCGGATCGAGTTTTGCGTATTTTTTGTTCTTCCGGCTCAACCGGTCCCGGACCATGTCTGCTGCGGCATGGCTGAGTTTGGGGTGGGCATATCGTTCAACCATCGCTTCCAGCTTTTCCGGCTCCAACTGCTCCAGAAAGGCGAGCCGTTCGATATCGGTCTCTTCTAGGAAGGGAAAATTGCGCTTGATGATGTTGCAGCGCTCAGCGCGCAGGCCATCAAGGTTCACCGTGGAGACACCGGTATCCCGGAAATTCATCAAGGCGCGCTGGATCTCGTGGTGGGTGAAGCCGATCTCGTAAAGTCTGGTGGTGAATTCCCGGTCGGCAATCACCTTATAGTTTAGGTTGAACGGACCGACACGGTTATAGATATCGCGCGACAGCAACATCGTTTCATGGCGCAATGGCATCATGAAAAACATGTTTCCGTCGAAGGAAAAGCTTGGTTGGAGGCGCAGGAATTTGCCATCTCCATCCACATAGTTGGCCAAGCCAGATACGAAATCAGCCTGGGTTTCTTCCTTGGCCTTCATCAGCGCTTCGACACAGTCCGGAACATACCAGTCGTCAGAGTTGAGAATGAGGATGTAATCCCCCTGTGCCAGTTCGAGGGCTTTGTTCATGGCCTGGTACAGGCCTGTGTCGGGCTCAGAGACGAAGTAGTCGATTTGCCCTTCGTACTTGCGCAAAATATTCAAAGTGTCGTCGGTCGAAGCGCCGTCGACGACCACATGTTCGATGTTTGCGTAAGTCTGTTTGCCTATAGAACTGATCGTTTGCTCAATGGTCGCCGCGGAGTTCCAGCAAACGGTCAGGATGCTGACCAAAGGCGAACCCGCATCCGAGCTGCGCGTTTTGCCACGAAGCCGTCGCCCACCTTCAGCTTGTCGATTGCCGGTTCGATCAGGATAAGTCGTGTAGCGACCGACAAAACGGTCCTTTTGATTTTGTGAAGACATAATCTTTAACGCTCAATCTATGCTAAAATTGGAATCAGCATATGCTGCTTATGCAAGAAAATGGTGTGAGGTACAGCGGCGACCTTAGTAGATGCGCCTCTCGGGTGGTACAACAGGTATTCAGGCATCCTGCGACCCTGTCGCAATGTTCCGCCAAGTCTGGAAATACGCGTTCACTTTCGGGTCGTCGAAGCTCTCGATCAAATTCTGGCAAAATGCGATATGGTCATCCGGAAGCTTTTTTACGGCGGCGCGTATGTCATCCTGAATATCTCCCAAATAGACGCTGCGATCGCTCGGAAAAATATCGTTGACGCCCGCGTCATCGAACATTTCAAAAACCGGCTGATCCAGCTTGGGTAATGGTACGGGTTTGTGTGCCCGCGCGGACTTGCGGCTGGCTTCAAGTCGCGAAATCACGCTTTCATCCACGTCATAGGCTTTTCCGGGCAGAAGATAGTCCGAAACGTCATCCAGCGCACCGCGCCAGTTTTGAGCCATCCTCACCTGCGGAAGTATCAGTGTGTTCGTATGCTCCGTCCGCGCCAGGATCTTCAGGACATGCATCATCTCCACGCCTGCAAAGACCCCCCGGCGCCCGTCCGGCCAGACATCATTCGGATCTTCGCTGCGGCGCCGGTATGAGCGTGCGCAAGCTCGATAGTTCCGGTACGTCATAATCGCCTTACGCGCTCCGGTTTCCGACATGATCCGATCAAAGAAATGCGAATACAGAGGCCACTTGTTGCCGTAGATCTCAATCGTATCCGGCGACCTGGAACGCAGAACTTCCATTGAGACTCGAATATTCTGCGGGACGTTGCCCGCTTTTTCCAGTCGCGCTTCTTCATCGAAAAAAGCCTTTGGCACGTCGATTTTGGAGTGGTCCATACGCGGCGTAAAAAACTCGGCACCGCAAAAAATGCGCTGATTGGCCCGGATCAGGTTCGTCAGCGCAGTGGTGCCCGAGCGGGCCAGTCCAAAGACAATGAAATCAAGTTTCCGCATTGCCTGTGTTACCTTGTACTGCGGGCCAGCCACGGGTCGCCGTTGAGGCGCCTGAACCTGTCCCGTTTGAGAGTTTGTTTGCTAATTGGCCACAGCCTGTTCCGACTGTCCCGGTTCTGTACCAGAATTGGTACCTGATAACGGGCCCTCCGTCATTGCGCGATAGAGCGCAACGTGGCCGGTCAATGTGATATCCGGATCGTGGGCGCGGCGTGTATCAACGTGGGCTGCGATCCCGCGCATGAGCGCGTTTTCCGCGTCGTCCGTTTCCCTTTTCAATGCCCAGGCCAAGCCTTCGGCGAAGTGTTCCGCATCCTCGTAGCGCGCGACAAAGCCGGTCTTGAGATGACGTACCAGATTGGGGACATTGCCGACAGGGAATGCCACCACTGGCGTACCTGAGAGCAGTGCTTCGGGCACGGTCTGGGGCGCATTGTCTTCACGAGAAGGGAAGGCGAACACATCCGCGGCGGCATAGACCAGCGACAGTTTTCTAGGGTCATCAATATAGCCCACGTTGTGCACGGGCAGCGGCAGGTCGAGCCGGTCCGCGCCAAAAAATACACCTTCTACACCGGTTGCCAAACCGCGACCGGCCAGGACCTTCATGGCTTCCACGAGGATATCACCGCCCTTGCGGCGGTTCGATAGGCTATCGGCTCCGAACGCCACGAGCTTGGCATCCAGCGGAAGACCCAACTCGCGCCGTGCGAGCAACTTGTTGATCGGGGTGAATTGATCAACCGGGATATAATTGGGAACGACATGAACCTCGCGCCCCTCAAAGATGCTGCTCTTTCGGGCGCAATCGGCCAGCCATGCCGAGGGGCAGACAATCTGCAGGTTTTTCAGCCGACTAATCGCGTCACGCTTGGTCTTCCATTGTTCGTGTGCCAACGGGTCCCCGTCGAGCAGTGGACAGTTCTGGCAGGCATTTCGATAACCGTCGCAGCCTTCGGCATAGTGGCACCCCCCGGTAAAGGCATTCATGTCATGCAAGGTCCAGACTACCGGTTTGTCACCCAGGATTTCGGGAAGGGCTTCAAAGTCCAGCATTCCCGAAATCCAGTGCAGATGCACGACATCGGCCTCTTTTAGACTTGAGTTCATCTCGGCGAGAGGCACCACGCTTCCGGTCTTGGAAAACATCTCGCGTGCTTTCAGTCCGGGCAGGTCATCCGGAGTGAGCACACCATGCTTGCGCCATACGTCCCTCAGCCCAGCATCATTGGGCAGGGTGGCGGCGGCTTCGGGGATCAATGGTGCTCGGTACGATTTCGGATGGCCACTGCCGGGGAAGACGCAGGCCAGCCGTGCGTCATGTCCGGACGCGCGCAGCAATTCCAGCAAACGCCGCGCGGCGATTCCGGCACCTCCCGTATCGGAAGTTGACAGGATTTCGATGCGTAGCGCTTCGCCCGTATCCGCGGCTTTGGCCTCGGCCGCTTTCTCGGCGGCAATGGCATCGGCCTGCCTGCGCAGACCGGTCTGGATGATCTCACGGAACTTGGGGTTCTTGCCGCGCGCGGCGTCGGCATTGCCAGCTTCGGCAAACGCTTCCTCCAAAGCGGCCCAGAACCCCCGGTATTCCTCGGGCGAACAGATTTTTTCAAGCGCGTCAAAAAACGGCACGTTCCAGTAGTCAAAGAGCAGGTGGTTGCCCTGTTCGCGATGGCCCGCCGCGTTCAGCGCGTGCCAGGCCCGACGTCGCCATTCAACCTCGTCCATCACTTTGCGCACCGTATAGGTGTTCATCGCGCTCTGGGCATTGGCGCGGTAGGTGTAGACCTCGGCATCAATGACGCTGATCGAACGCGCTGCCGCCAATGCCTGCACAAGGAAAATGCTGTCCTGACCCATCTTGAGGTCTTCGGGATAGAACACGCGGGTCGCAAAGTCGCGGCGGTAGAGATAGGACCAGTGCCCTTCGGTCGACCGCAGGAATTCGGGAGTTTCCGACACTGTGGTGTTGACGATATGCGGAGCGCCCGGTTCGACCATGCCCTTGCGCACGGCTTTCGATTCTTGCCCGAAAAGCAACTGTTCATGCCGGAACGCGCCGCGTGTCATGTCGCTGCCATAGCGATCGGCATGGATGACCAGCGTCTCAAGCGCGGTCTTGGGCAGGGTGTCGTCGGGGTCGATGTGAAAAATGTAGTCGCCACGCGCGGCCGCAATGCCCCGGTTGCGCGTGGACCCGAGACCCAGATTGACGGCGTTCTTCATCGCCCTGATACGCTGTTCACGCGCGGCGTAGGTGTCAATGACCGATTGGCTGTCATCGGGACTTTGATCGTTCAGGACAATGATCTCGAAATCCTGCAACGTCTGACCAAGAATCGCATCGAAACATTCGCCCAGTGTGTGCTGAGCGTTATACACCGGAAGAATGACGCTGACCCGGGGCGCGGGACCTTCGGGTGCGGGGGCCGGATCGGCGCGGCTCAGCACACGGGCCGGTGCGGCGCCGCGGTCAAAGGCAGCGGGGTTAATCGGGCTCCAGCCCCTTTGGCCAACAGCTTCAAGGCTCTTTGCATAGGCGAGTGCAGCGCTACGGAACGCGCCGGATTTATACTCGCGTGCGATGTCGCA
Source organism: Primorskyibacter aestuariivivens (assembly GCF_028023675.1). Taxonomy (GTDB): domain Bacteria; phylum Pseudomonadota; class Alphaproteobacteria; order Rhodobacterales; family Rhodobacteraceae; genus Marinovum; species Marinovum aestuariivivens. Next base: position 98,793 of record NZ_JAQIOZ010000013.1, read on the forward strand.
CAAAATTTGCGGGGTCAGGCTTTCCAACGCCATCAAGGCGTCGATGGCATCATCCGCCATACCGGGATAGCGCTCCACAAGCACGCGGCGGCGTTCAGCATGTAGTTTGTCGATGCGGGTGCTTGAGACCCCCGACATGCGGAAATTCAGCAAGGGGTCCTGCAACTCGAAATGCGAATACCCCTTCCAGTACAGGGACGCTGTCTTAACCCGGTCCGCGATGATCTGGTACGAGGTGTCGTACCCGCCCTCGCGCTCATACAGGTCGGCAGGGACCAACATCGTTTCGTGGCGCAGAGGCATGCGGAAATCCACACCAGCATCGAAGGGCGCACGGGGCTGGACGCGGATAAAGCTTCCGTCTTCGCGCATGTAATTGGCGCGCGCCGACACGAAATCCACGTCTGCGGTGCGATAGGCGTCCACCAGTTTTTCGACGCAGCGCGGCGTGTACCAGTCATCGGCATTAAGAAACAGGATGAAGTCTCCGCGCGCCAGTTCCAGGCCCTTGTTCATTGCCGGGTAAATGCCGTCATCGGGTTCAGAGAGCAGGTAGTCGATCTGGTCCTGGTCGCGCGCCAAGATGTCGAGCGTGCTGTCGGTCGATGCTCCGTCGAGCACAAGGTATTCGATATTATCGTAGCTTTGACCCAGAACCGATTTCACGGCCTGCTCGATGGTTGCGCCAGCATTCCAGCAGACCGTGATAACGGTTACCAGCGGGGCATTGGGCCGCGATGTGGAGAGGTCGTTCTTGGTCCGGCGTCCTGCTTCTACAAGACGTTTCCCGGTCAGATCCGGGTAGCGGAGGTGTTTCCCGACAAAGTTTCGTGTCTCAGCCATCGCAGCCGCGTCTCCTGTCGTCCGGTGGACATGCCCCGGTCTTGTAAAAGCCGCCCTACGCGAGGAGCAGGCCCTGGTGTTTCAAAGAACATTCGCCGGACCTTGGTGAACCTTTACCCGCCCGGGCGAACGATCTTTCCGTTTTCAAAATGTATACCGCACTCGGTTTTGTCGCTGTCCGCCCAGCGCCCGGAGCGAGCATCCTCGCCCGGCTTGACCGCGCGGGTACATGGTGCGCAGCCGATAGACAAGTAACCCTTAGCCTTGAGCGGGTGCTGCGGCAGGTCATGATCGCTGAAATACGCGTCCACGTCCTCCGGTGTCCAGTCAATCAGCGGATTGACCTTGATCCAGCGATCCTGGGTTTCGAACAGGTCCATGTCGCTGCGGGTTTCCGCCTGTCCGCGCTTGCGCCCGGTGATCCAGCAGTCGAGGCTTCGCAGTGCCGACAGCATCGGCTGGGTCTTGCGCACGTGACAGCACAGGTCGGGATTGCGGCTGTGCAGATCGCCCTTCGGGTCGTCGGCCTTGAGCTTGGCCGGGTGCGGCATAACCGTCTGGATGTTGCACAGGCCAATCCGTTCGACCAGCTGCTGCCGATAGGCGAGTGTCTCCGGGAAGTGTTTCCAGGTATCGAGAAAGATCACCGGGACATAGGGATCAATCCGACCGACCATGTGCAAAAGCACGGCGGCTTCTGTTCCGAAGGATGAGACAAGCCCGATACGACCGTGAAAATCGCTCCGGATGATGCGCCGCAGAACGTCTTTGGCGCTTTGGCCTTCATAGCGCTCTGAAAGCCCGCGTGCACGGTCGCGCAATTCGAGCCGGGCATTGGTTTCATAGGTCGTCATCTAAATCTCCCGGCATTTGCGGGGACGTTTTCTGAAAATATGAACCTCGCCAAGCCAGAACTCAGGCGGCCGGAGATCCGAAAATGGTAAAAGGTCAGGTCTGCCCGCATTTTGGGCAGACCCGATCACTATGGCTTGGCTTAGCGCCAGAGCGAAACGCAAGGAATCTTGGATTTGTCGCAGCGATCGGCGTATTTCGCGGCGATCTCTTTGACTTCCTGCACGATCCCTTCGGCACTTTCCAGACGGATGGGCTCGAGCCCCATGCCCAGGAAGCGGTCGTTGGCGACATGCAGATCGTTCTCGGCGGCCTCATTGCGCGGGTTGTCCACATAAGCCACTTCGGCGCCCATCATCTTGTGGATCATCTCGGCGAGGTCACGGACCCGGTGGGTTTCGGTCATCTGGTTGAGGATGTTCACGCGTTCGCCCGATTGCGGCGGGTTTTCCAGCGCCAGCTCGATGCAGCGGCATGTATCCTGAACGTGGATAAAGGCGCGGGTCTGACCACCGGTGCCGTGCACGGTCATCGGGTAGTTGACAGCGGCCTGCATGATGAAGCGGTTCAAAACGGTGCCATAGTCGCCGTCATAGTCGAAACGGTTGATCAGGCGATCATCCATCTTGGTCTCTTCGGTCTGCGTGCCCCAGACGATACCCTGATGCAGGTCGGTGATCTTCACGCCGTCGTTCTTGTTGTAGAAGTGGAAGAACAACTGATCCTGCGACTTGGTCATGTGGTAGATCGAACCGGGGTTGGTCGGGTACAGGATTTCCTGCTCGGACTCGCCCGCCGGGGTGTCGATTTTCACCTTCAGGTAACCTTCGGGGATCTTCATGCCGGCGGTGCCGTAGCCATAGACGCCCATGGTGCCAAGGTGGATCAGATGGATGTCCAGACCGGATTCAACGATGGCGGCCAGAACGTCATTAGTCGCGTTCAGGTTGTTGTTGACGGTGTAGCGCTTGTGGCTTGCCGATTTCATCGAATAGGGCGCGGCGCGCTGTTCGGCGAAGTGGATGATGGCATCCGGCTTTTCGTCCTGGATCAGCGTCAGAAGGCGGTGATAATGTTCACCAACGGTGAAGTTGTGGAACTTGATCTCGTTGCCGGTCAGCTCTTTCCACACCCGGATACGCTCGCCAATAGGGCGGATCGGTGTCAGGCTATCGACCTCAAGTTCAAGGTCGATTTCACGGCGCGAAAGGTTGTCGACGATGATGACGTCATGGCCGCGATTGGACAGATAAAGCGCATTGGGCCAGCCGCAGAAGCCGTCCCCACCCAGAATAATGACTTTCATTAGGAAACCCCGTTTGATGTGCTAAGCAGTCGGGCGGATGATTATTAAAACTGGTTGCAAAAGAAAAGGCCCGAAATCCTCGTGCCCTGCTGCCGATTACCGGTCGGCTTTAGCGTTTGAAGCACCGCATGACGGTGCGCAGGGGCTTGGTCGCACGCCAAGACGTCGAGTCCTGAAACATCGCTAACATCGTAGACAAATCCTGTACTTGCCGCCGCCAGGCCGCATCCAAGCGCAGTTTTTCCTGTTTTTGAGCGGCTCGATCAGCTTCGGATTTCAAGAGGGCGGACTGCAGCCCAGCCACTTGCCGCAACAGAAGCTTCCCTTGCATCTCGGCTTCTTCGAGCCGAGATTTCGTTGCAGCGGCGGCTTCTCGCTCATTGGCTTTGGCACGTGATAGCCGTTCCTCCAGCTCCTGCACATGCTCGGAGAGATCGGCCCGCTGCGTTTCGATTTTGTCGAAACGAACTTGTGCTGCAGTCTCAGCGTCACGCAGACTGGTCTGAGACTGTAGCAAGGCATGCTCCAATTCCCGCACCTGTGCGGTGAGGTAATCTTGGCGGCTATTTGCTTCGTCGATCCGGGTCCGCGCTGCCGCTTCAATCTTCTGAATTTCCAATTCGGACTCTTTCAGCCGCTCGCCGTTCTCACGTTTTTCCTCCTCAGCGGTACGCAATGCGACCAGCTCTGCATCGAGAAGCTCGGGGCGTGAGGGGAGTTCCGTGAAATCGCCACTTGTGGCAGCATGCAACCGGTCGAGCAGTTCTCGGTGGTCAAGATGGCTGTCCAAAGCCAGCGCTGCAAGCGGTTCGAATTGCGGCTCTGCTACAAACCCGACATCGTCCTCGGACCAGAGTTCTGCCGGCCAATCATGCCCTTCGGTCAGTTCAGAAAAGGCTTCAAGCGTCTTGCCCGAGGGATTGCCAGTGCGCGGAAGTTCGAACAGCGCCATGCGCCCCCGATGGGTTCGACGCAAAGCCAGCAACGCATCGATTTCGGCTGTCCAGTCTGCAAGTGCCTGGAAAACGGACGCGCCGGCGACCAAACGCCGGGCCAATGCGGCAACTGGGGGCACATAAGCGGCTGCGACCCGGGTGTCACGGTTTTTCAAGGCTGTGGCTGCCTCTGCGATCTGGTCACAGGGGGCGATCTTTCCGCTTTCCTGCCCGCTTAGGATTCCCAGACGGATATCAGGCAAGTAGTTGCCAGTCTTTTTTTCCGTTTTTGTCATTGCATTTGTCTCGTTTGCACAGGCAGCTCCGCTTTTGCCGTCACGCGTCATAACCAAGTCGGGCACATAAATCCCGATAGACGTCGCCATCCCTGGCTTCTTGTTCCAGGGCTGCAGGGACTGGCCGACGGGAGCGCGGAGAAATGCGGTTGGAACTGCGTCCGCTGTCACCACTGATCCGTACCGCGGGCAGGATTGCTTCCATACCTGGCTGATAAGGCAGTTGCAGCGCGTCGCACATATCGTTGAGCACGGTTTCTGGTGCGGCCACAAAATCTTCGTAGCGAAAGAGCCGCAAGTCGGCGTGATGATCAAGGAACATCATGTATCGCAGAGCGTATTCCTCCAATGTATCGGGGGAAAAGTGAACCCATGCGTTCTGTCGCAGGGAAAGAAAGGAGTCCATCGGGTGCCGCACGCTCACCACTGAAATCACGTCGCCATGCCCGCGCAAGATATCATAGAGGCTGGGACGGCTTTCAGGGTCGATCCGCGTGCAATACTGCGAATGTGCATGATCGCGCAGGCACAAAAGCCGCCCCTGGTCGCTGAGTGCCCGGCGCATTTCCTCCAGCGCCGCCAGCCCGACCCGGCTGGCCACCTCGTCATTGATCGGACGCAAGGCCACGCGCCCGGCGAAGATCAGGTCGGAGGGCCGGAATTGCGGCGTCTTGTTTCGTTGCGGAAGTCCCATATGGCTCAAAGGATCAATTTCGCTCAGCAGCGTCACGTTGGGCATGACCGATATCGCCTTGCACATCAGCGATCCGCCGGTACAGGCCATGTGGTGAATGCTGCGCAACGGTTGCTCCCTGGGGGCGGCGGCGGCCAAATTGGCGCATTGTTCCAGCAGGGTGGGCATGGGCTCTGCCAGATCCGGGTCAAAGCTGTCTTCGTCCGGCGTGTAGTCCCGCAACAGATCCAGGGATTCCTCCAGCGAGGTCATCAGATCGCGTACGTCACCCGGTCCGGACATTACGTGTCGCTCCGTGGCTTACGCGTGCGGCTGGATGTCGAGGCGGTCTCGGATTTGTTGGTTTTGCGTTTCCGGGCTGTCTTGGCGTGCTTGCGCGGCGCGGGCTGCACCGGGGGCGCTTCGGTACCTGCATCAACGAGTTGCGCTGCGGCCGACGGGTCGGATTGGGTCAGCATCTGCAATTGCGCCGCTGCTTGTTGCAGCCGAGGGGTCAAAGCTTGCAACAGCTCCGCCTGCCGCCTGCGATCCGAGTCTGCCTCGTGATAACGCGCCTGAAGATCGCGCAGGTCGGATTGGGCAATACTTTGCATCCGGAGGGCAAGGGCCAGGTCACCGCGCGCGATTTCCTCCCTGGTCTTGAGTTCCTCGACCAGGGACGTCTTGGTCGCAAGGGTTTTTGACAGGTCCTCAGCTTTGGCCAGCGCGTCGTCGCGTTCGGCCTGTAGGCTCGTGATTTGGGAGGCCAGTTTCGTTTTTTCGCTGTCCACCTGCTGTTTCTCGGCGTTTAGAGCCCTGACCCGTTCGGTGCGTTCAGTGAGTTTATTCTGCAGGTCCGTTGAATGCTGACGCTGTTTGTCCAGATCTGTCCGCAGCCTTTCGACCTGTGGGCGTAGCAGCTCCAGATCTTTGCATTCGGTTTCCAACTGCTCGACGCGATTGATTTGTTCGGTGAGCTGTTTTTGCAGGGTTGCCTTTTCGGACTTCAGGCTCTCTTGCGCGGCCGCCAACTCGGCTTCACGCGCGGCCAACCGGGCTTCGAGCGCTTGATATGCTGTCTGGCTCTCTCGCAGTTCCCAGAACAATGGTGCCCGGTTGAAGTGCAGTTGTGGCCAGTCCGGGTCGCTGTCATCTCGATGATCGAGTACAAAGCCCCTATCCTGCAGCCATCCGGTCAAGGCCGCGGTATCCGCGCTGTCTTCGAACAGTGGTGCGATGCCGCAGCGTAAAGTGACGGAAATAACCCGGTCGAGCGATCCGGCGGCCTCCAGCGCTGCGAGGCTCTCGGCCTCTTCGCCGCCCGTATCAAGCCACAGGTCCAAAGCCCCTTCACCGGAGTGGAGCGCCTTCTGGATGACTTCGACAATACCCAAGCGACGCACGGTATGGCGCGCGCGTTCACGCAGGCCGGGAAACAGTTTGCGCAGATGCGAGGTTGGCGAGCGTAGTCCGCGCAGCCCGGGTTCGTTGTAGACAACCAAAGTAGCATCCTCGCCGCCTTCGCTCAGCATCGCTTCGATGACCTCGACGCGCTTATCGTCTTCGAACGAGGCGATCAGGTCCTTTGCCCGGGCCGGATCGGGCTCAACCACCAAAGCATTCTTAAACGCGCCCTTCAGCCACGGCTTGGGATCGGTCATTCCAATCAGAATGAGTGTCGCCGGTTCTTTCTGGTCTGATTTTTGTGCGTTGCTCATGCTCGAACCAGTGAAATACGTGGCGGTCTCTTTTGCACATAACGTATGGCATTTGGCAATACGATGCGTGATTGACCAGAATGGCTGTTTTCGCCCGGTTTTCGCGCGATCAGCAACAACGAAACGGCAGTTCGGCGGCCGCCCGTGGGGCATGCGCGAAGGCGTTTCAAAAATCCTGGCCGCTTTGTTCAAATGACCGGCCGGGGCGCGCAAGCCTCTGTGCCATGTCCGAGAATGAACTCCACGTGCTGGCCAGTAGCCTGTCCGCGGCAATGAGCAGCAGCAAATCCGCGAGGGCGTATTGCAATTGACGTGCCGAACGATCGTAAAGCTGACGCGGCAGATGCACCAGCCTGTTACCATATCGTGCGCCAAACCGCTCATAAGTTGCGGCGAGGTCGGCGGCGAGGAAAACCCGATCCGCCTTTCCCTCCTCGATGAGTTGGTCAAGCCGTCGCTCAAAGGCCTCGGGCTGGCTTCGTTCGCGCCAATGCAACATCTCGGCATGGCGTTCGGCAGGCCAGTTCTCCGGGGCTTCGTAACTCAGGTGATCGAAGCGTGGGCCTGTTGCCATGCGGATATGTGCCGCCACAGGGTTTGGGTGGGGCACCTGATCGAGCAGTTCCCGCACGGGCGCGGCCGGTCTCAGAGCCCTAAGGAAGGAATCTTCTCTTGCCTCGTCGCGATGAGAGCTCACGAGAGTATACGCGCTGCGCACATAAATATCGCCGTCGGGAAACGCCTCTGCCTGAACCGGTTCCTCATAGACCGCACCTTCTTCTATCTCCATGTAATTATAAACCCGGCTTGAGAAGCGACGGCAAAGATCGGCGACATCATCCTCTATTACGGGCCCATCATAGTCCAGAAGGTCACCTATACGGGCATTGCAGTGATGGTCGGGGCGCCAGATCACCACCAGTTCACGCCCCGTAGCTTGCGCTATCGACGCCCCGGACGCCATGGCGCGCAGCCGATTGCACAGGCCGTGCTGGACGTCGATGAAAAGTCTTGGCCTGTGGCTCATGATTCGCCCTTTTGCGCGCGTTGGCCGAGACGTTGCCAAAATGGCGTGCGATTTGAACCATCAGCCTGCTCTCCTGGCACCGGAAGCGGCGGGTTCCCATCAAGCAACGCGCGTGCCAAGGCTGTTTCACGTGTTTTAGCGGTGGCCTCTGCCCGCGCTGCCCGGCATTCGGCCGCTTTTTGTCCCGCGCGGGCCAGCGCTTCTTCCATCTGCGCGCGCTGCAACATCTCACACAGCTTCCGCCAATCCGACATCGCGGCTCCAAATCCGAGGTTGAGGCGCTGTTCGTTCGGGGCTTCTGCTCGCGCCAATAACCAGTCCGCAAGAGTTTGGCATTCCTCATTCTGCGCGATAAGCAGCGCCGCCAGGCCTAGCGGCAAAGGGGCACTAGATATGACGCCCGAGCGGTCCCAAGGCACCGAGATCGTCCAATTCGGACAGATCGTTTGCAATGCGGTTTGCGGGTCTTGAGACAGGCATTCGCGGGTAATGAAAGGCAAGTCCGGAGCGGCCTCAAGCGTGACGCGTGCGGCTTCCGCGTCACGTTGCCAGTGGGTCAGTGCCTGTTCCGGTTCGCTCTCGGGGGCAAGTGACAACAGCCTGCGGGCCAAACCCTCGAGCGGGCTGGCCATCACGGCCAAATCAGCCGGATCGGCCCTCGTCGCGAGGCTAGCGCCCAGGGCGGTCAATGCGTCCGGTAACGCATCACCATCAAGCACAAGTACGAAAATCTTAGGCCCGTGCCGATTGTCACGCCCAATCATTGTCTTATCCGGCCCCGTTCCTTGCAATGAATGCAGAGTATAAACCACACTCCCTGCTGGGTTTCCAGTCATCCACTGGCGAGCTGCTTGGCACATCATTCGCCCGCAAAGATGCTATAGAACAACGAAATCCCGAGCGGCTCGCCGGGGCGGTCGCGTTTCCCTGTTTCCAATGTTCTGCAAACTGCTCTAAAACCCCTGAAACCGCTGTTTCGCACATTCATTTCCGGAGACTGGATATGCCTCACCCCGTTGAACTGGCCGCTTCCCGTATGGTTGCAGATTTGCGGCTCAACCCCCAACTGCGGCGCGACTCAAACGTGTTGACGCTGACCGAGGGTGCCTATTTCAGTTGGGATGAGACGAACGGAGAGGTCGCGCTTGATGTCACTCCGGAGTTGGGCGCAATCATGCATTTGAAGGCATGGGTGTCGAAGGTGCCGAATTGGTTTTCCTTCAATTTTGAAATGGGTGATGCTGCCTTTACAGCGGGTGACGTGCTCGGGATCGCGCTGGAATACGAAGGCTTCGCAGGTGAAACGCTAAAGCCTTTCCTGCGCACCGCGCGGGATGGGGTGCTAGAGGATACAGTTCTGCAAGACTGGCTTGAGGGCAGTGCCGCGCGAGAAACACGGGTGCTGCTGCATCAGATCCGTGCGGTGGATCCGGCCGCAGGGGCACCGGGATATCATACGCTGGTTCTGCCCTTGCCCCTACGCGATTTTACGATGGAACTGCGCGACATGCGGCTCTTTGTGATACCAGCCGCGCGTGTTGGCCAACTGGTCCAGCCAACGCTGGGCGCTGCCTGAACCGGACTCCTCGGCCGGATCGGCCAAAGGGCCCCGGCCAAACTGTTCTGCCCGAGGGCTCCACGTGCCCGCTTGTGTCAACCGACACTAGAAAACGTCCAGCGCGCCAGACAGTCCGGTGGTCGTGTTCACGCCGTTCAGCGTGATCGAACTGCCGTCCGGGAAGCTCAGCACCACGTTGCCCGAGGCGTCGAAGGAGCTGAACTGTGCGATCACTTGCGCGTCGGTCAGTGCGCCATGCGTGCCAGTCCACAGCGCGTCGTCAATGCGGATATCGTCGCCCTGCGCCAGCGAGAAGCCGAAGATGTCATCATCGCCGAAGTTGGAGAAGAAGACAAAACTGTCAGCTCCTGTCCCGCCACCCATCAGGTCGTTGCCGGTGCCTCCGGTGATGGTGTCATTGCCGTTACCGCCAAAGATGGTGTCGTTATCGGCACCGCCCATCAGCGAATCCGCGCCTTCGCCACCGCCAATCGCGTCGTCGCCACCGCCACCCATCGCGGTGTCGTTGCCATCGCCGGTTCCAAGCGTATCGTTGCCCGCGCCGCCGCTCATCAGGTCGTTTTCAGTGCCGCCATAAAGCACGTCAAAACCGCCATCGCCGTTAAGCGTGTCCATCCCGACACCGCCGATCACAATATCGCTCCCGATGCCGCCGCTCACCGTGTCATTGCCGGAGCCGCCAACCAGAAGGTCAAGGCCCGCATTGCCGCTCAGGTTGTCATTCCCGTTGCCGCCGCCAATCGTGTCATTGCCGAGACCACCATTGATCACGTCAGCATTGTCGCCGCCGCCCAGCGAATCCGAACCGGCACCGCCTTCGATCGTATCCAGACCGGAGCCACCCAGGATGGTGTCGTTATCCGCCTGGCCTGAAAGCACGTCATCGCCAAGGCCGCCGATGATGATGTCGTTGCCGAACCCGCCCTCAACCTCATCATTTCCGCTGCCGGCGTTGATGATATTGTTGGCGGCATTCCCGGTGATGGTATCGTTGCCGGACCCGGCGTTCAGGTTTTCGATCACCGTGCCGCGCGCGATGCCCACATTGCCGATCAGACCGCCCACATCGGAAAACCGCTCGGAGCGCATATCGAACCTGTCATTGGTGGTGCTGTCCGACATATCGACCAAGTCCGTGCCGCCCTGGTCAAAAATGGTAAAGGCCATCGGGTCGTTGCCCACATTGCCATTGCCAGTGCCGCCTGCCAGATAATCGAAGATGTCATCAAGGTAGTTTCCGAGGTTCGAGTTTGTCCCGCCCCAGATGGTGTTGCCCGCCGTGCTGCTGGACCCGCCAGCTGCGCCGTAAAGGTTCTGGATGGCAACAATATCCGCCATCATCGCCGACATGACCAGCGCGTAGCTGGCATTGACTGTCGTGTTTTGGGTCTGGCTGAAATAAGACATGATGGACAGTTGCCAGCTGTCATTGGCAAAGTCTTCATCCACCCCATAGGTCGCCGCACCATTATAGCCGCCCTGATGGCCGAGACCCAGCGCATGCCCAATCTCGTGCACATAGGTCTGGAACGAATAGCTGTCGAGCGTTGTGCCATAGGTAGTCAGCCAACCGGTGCCGACATTGACGCTGGCCGTGGTGGTGAAGCCGCCTACCACACTGTCCGGACCGGCGAAGGCCCCGGGCTGGCTGTCATCGAAATTGATCTGGGCGGTGCCGGTCACTTCGACGAATTGCAGATCGGCCACCATTTCCCAGGCCTCCAAGGCCCAGCGCGCCAGTTGCTGTCCCTCCGCCGTCAGGTTGGTGATATTCACCGTGATCTGGTTGCTGGCCGAAGTGTCGAACCGGAAAGTCGAGAACCCCTGATCGTTCCAGTAGCCGTCCGTCAGATAGTTCGCCAACTCGTCCAACGAGGCGACTTGCGGCGGCGCGACTGCATTGACGCTCATCTGATATGTGCCGCTATAGGAGTCGTCCCAGGCCCCGGCAGCAACGTAGTAGGTGCCACCCGAGGTTGCGGTAAAGGTCAGGCTCGATTCCAGCCCAGGACCACCATCATCGTTGAACGTCACGAGATTCCCGCTGCTGTCATAGAGACGGAGGTAGGGGTCCGCCAATGTGCCTGCCCCCGAGGGCGCGCCGCTGAGGTTGATCTCATAGCTCTGCCCCGCTTGCAGCGTCACCGCCACCCAATCCCGGTCGCCGGTAAAGCCGATTTCGCCGGAAAACGTGTCGCCAACCTGCATGGAATATGTGGTTGCAATGCTGTCCGCAGCATCCGCGAGCTCCGTGATGGTGGCCAGCGAAGCGCTGCCGTCAAAATCCGGTGCAATCGGATTTGCACTTCCGTCTTCGGATTCCGGGTGCCGGGTGGGATCAAAGGTTCCTGTCATCGCGCAAAGGGTACACATGGCAAAATCTCTTTTTGGTCAGTCTTGGAAATGGAGGTGTTCAGAATAGCAGACGGGCGAAGCCCTGTCAGGGGGGATCGCGGAGGGCACTGGAAATACCCGGCGTCGCTTTGATCAGGTCGCGCGCAAAACGGGCCAATTGAGCAGAGCCCAGGTCGCGGTTCATCACGTCGAGCCTGAGTTCCGGACCGGATGTGGGTGGACGCTGCCCTTGTTGCCATTGCAACTGCGCCGTAAACGAGGATGGCCCGCCATCGGTCATCCGCAATGTGACGCCAAGATCACCGGGTCGTCCTGAGGGCACCTTGTCGTCAGACACCTGCCTAATGATTGCCGCAGAACCGACGGCTCCTGCCGTCTCGGCGAGGGCTTGCACCATCTCTCGGCACAAGACTGCAGCCGCTCCGGAAGCGGCCTCGCCGGAACACTGCAGAAATACAACCTGACGGTCAGGAGAACGGGCTTGGGCCATGTCGATCGGGATCAGTGTAACCGAGAGGGCAAGCAGGGAAAAAGGCAAACGGAAGATATCGGTCTTCTCCTTGTTATCAAATGCAGAGCACCAAAAATAATAACGCCCATGTGTTCTCAAGAGAAGTCAGCGTGGCAGTTCTTGTCAAGTTGTTAACCGGAGAATTCATGACTCAGGAGGGGCAAACGCGCGCCGGGCCAGTGCCTGCTTACTTTACAGCGTTCGGCCGCGCTGTCGGCAGGGAAACGACGGGACTTGCGATGAAGGCAAGAGCGGCGGCCGCCTCGGCACGCCAAGCAAGATCGCAACAGTCGGATCTTGGCCAAAACCGCGTTGGCCCGGGAGCGAAAATCTGCCAAGTCCCCGACCGCCACATCAGTCGGCGGCTTGACTTGACTGGACCGGGCAAACCCTATTTCCTGTTTGCAGAGGTTCCCAGATGTTACACAGACACTCCGGATTGCTGCGATCTGCGCTGGTCGTGAGCATGGCGCTTGCGCTGACGCTGGCCTGTGTCGCGGCGTTCTGGGCGCTGGGCCTGAATTGGCGCGCGGCGTTGCGCGATGCGGCGATCAGTATCTCCCCCGTCGCCGGATATCTCAGCTATCTTGGGATTGTGATGATCTTCCTTGCGGCGCTCAGTGCCTTCTGGGCGTTTGTGCAGACGCGCGACCCGGCTCTGTTCTGGCTGGGGTGTTTCTGTCTGGTCTTTGCCGCCGATGACTACCTGATGATCCATGAGGCGCTGGAAGATATCTGGTCTGTACTCGACCTTGTGGTCTATGCGCTGATCCTTGTGCTTTTCCTGCTGACCTGGCGCGCTTATGGGCAGGCCATCGGGCGTTGGGCTGTTTATCCGCTGATGGCCACCTTTCTTTTCTTTGTCCTGTCGATTGTCTTCGACAAGTTTTACGACGATTTTTCCACCCTGACCGGAATCCCATTGAAATATGCAACCGCATTTGAAGACATTCCCAAACTGGCGGGTATTCTCAACCTGTCGTTCTTTTCATTTATGGATTCCTGGCATGAAACACATTCCCCACGCCGCCCTGTTGCCCCATGATCAAGCCCCCAGGGCACCGGAACGCTGCTGATGAGTGAAAAGCTGATCCGCCGCACGCGCAAGGCTATTGCCATGTTGTTGCGCCCGATACGCGGCCTGCTCGGGGCGCGCGGCCAGCGCTGGGTGGCCCGCCAACTGAACCCGCGCGGGCAATTATACATCCCGCCGGAACTGGGGGTTGCGGGGTTCTTCGCGGCGCTGCGCGATCTGGGCGTGCGCCACGTGGTGCTGCGCTGGTTCGAAAGGCTGCCCCATGTCGAACGTGGCCATGATCTTGATATGCTGGTGTCTGATGCGGACTGGCCCCGGCTCAGGGCGCTTCTGTCGGATTGGCCGCTGGGGCAGAAAGTGGATGTCTATTCCGAAACCGGGCTGGACGGCACCGGCTATCGCCCCGAAAGGCTAAGCGCTGTTCCGGCCTTTCCCCGCGATGTTGCGGCGGCGCTTTTACGCTCGGCCCAAACGCGCGCCGGTGGCTGGGCCGTGCCCGCCCCGCAAGAGCATTTCCTGGGGCTCGCCTATCACGCGATTTACCTCAAGGGCTACGAATCCGGTCTGCCGCCGGATGCCGCCACCCCGGTCCGAAAGACCGGGTCGCGGGACTATGCGGCCGTGCTAACGGAACTGGCGCAGGAGATTGGCCTGACGCTGGAGCAGCCCGTCACCATGGCCGCGCTTGACCGAATGCTGCAGGGCCATGGCTGGACACCCTCCCGCCCGCATCTGGACGCGCTGGCTCCGGCCAATGCGTGGATCGCAACCCGGTGAGGGATGCGCTTGCCACCCTGTGCCTGCCCCAAGGCACTGCGCCCGCGACCTGTGCTGCGCTCCGTACTGCGCTGGCAAAGCGTGGCTTTGAGCATTTTGATACCCTGCCTCTGCCCGATACGGTCTGCGCGCATCTGCCGTCGCTTTTTCGCGACGGCGGCCGTGCCATGATCGCCTTTAACCCGCTGATGGCAGAGCGCGCGCAGCGCCCTGGTACGCTGTTCGATGATCTGGAACTGGAGAAGGCCGCGCATCTGATCTCGGTCAGTGTGGATACCGGTCAGACCCCGGTTCGCATCACCCGCAGCGCGGAGGACGGGATGCGGTTGGCGCGGGCCATCCTTCCGGCACCGCAAATGCAGGCACTTGACGCGCGTCTGCGGCAGCGCGTGGCAGAGCTGCGCACCACCGAAACCGTCCTGGCGGATCTCAGTCGGCTGAGCTATCGCGCCAAGGTCGAACTGATCGCACGTGACGATGGCAGCAAGGTGGTCAAGAAAACCTTTCTGCGCACCGGGCGGGACGCCATGGCGCGCGAAATTGCGTTTTACGATGCGCTTGCCGCCCACAGTGCAGTGCCCGCGCGCCTGCTTGAGCGCAGCGACACTGCGTTGATCTATGAATTTATCGATGACAGTTTCCGCTCACGCAGACGGTTTGGCAAACGTGTGCTCGCACCCATGCCGCTGGCGCAGATGCGCCAGCTGGCCGATTTTGTTCGGCTGCTTTGCGCGCTGGGCTGGGACCCAATTGATCTAAGCCCGCGCGACAATATCCTTGTCGAACGCTCGACCGGGCGTGTGCGGGCCATCGACTTCGAATTTGCCTATCAGCATGACGGCCCGACCGACCCGGACCGGGCCTATTTCCTGAATGGGGTTCCGCCCGGCGCGGATGTGCCGCAACCGGCCAATAATGCCATGGACAGCGATCCCTATGGTTTGAAATGGCGGCCCTATATCGGCCTGGACAAATCAAGCTTTCTGCAGGACCCGCCCGGCAAACAGGCCATCAAGCGGAGCCTGCTGCATCCCTTCTGGATCACAGGGCATCTGGCGACCGAGGCGCTGCGTCGCCGCCAAAGCCGCAGGGTGCGTGACCCCGCGCTTGCAGCGCTGACCCTGCCGGTCTTCCCGCCCGGGGACCTGCCGCTCTGATTAGCCGCGATACCCCCGCCTCAGGCGATCGCGCAACGCGCGCAGCGCTTGCTTTCCCCGCATCATGGCGGATCGCAGCGGATAAACCAGCCAGCGATGCAGGCGCATCCGCTTGACATCGCCGCTTAGGAACACATTCCGCGGCAGGCCCAGCACGGGATACCAGTGGCGGGTATAAAAAGCCTCGGCCACCATTTCCGACAAAGGGACAGGCGCCGTGCTCCGGGCGATGCGGTCAAACCCTGCACAGCGTAGCTGACCATTACCCGTGATCCACAGAGCACTGCCGGGTGCCCATCCCAGCGGGCAGGCACCGGTTTCGCCCACGGCTTCCAGAAGCGCGCGCAGCCGTTCTGTCACAGAGACCGGCACGGGGTGCGCCCGGTCCCGGACCGGATGAAACTCCGCGCCGGGCGCGTCCAGATCATGCCAGCCCGCACCGCTTTGTGTCACGGCCAGCATGTCCGGCCATTTCGAGACCAAAGCCTGATGCATTTCCAGTGCCGTATCCTGATCGGCGCGGTATTGCGGGCGATAGACCCTGCGGAGGCGTCCGCCCCCCGTCGTTGCGTCCGGCAGTGTCACAAGTGCCGCCGCGATATCGGGTCCGCCCGAAGCCATATCAGCGCGCCAAGGCTGCGTGATGATCCGCGCAATGTCTGCCTGCCGGTCTTCGACGGTTTCCGTGATGGGCGCAAGTTCGGTCGGTTCGAGGATCTGGCGCAAGAGCCGCAGCGCCTCGGTGCTGGTGTCTGTGGAATGGACCGGGTTGAACTGCGCCGCGCTCTCAACGTCCTGCAACACCGCTTCGCGAGCCGCCAGTTTGGCCGCCAGCGTGCGCGCATTGTCCAGAAACGGATGGCGTGCGCGCGTCCGCGTGTCCGGTGGGACCGGGAACACATCCAGCGCAACCCAAAGCCGCACAGGTGGACCGCCGCTGACGGGATAAGGCCCGTTCCCCCAATTGCCGCCCCGCGTGGATAGCCGGACCTGCTCGGCTCGGTCGCCGGTCAGCGGTATATCGGCAAGGATTTCCATGCCTTCCGCGGCGATGGCATTGCGCATGCGGTCCACGGCACCCAGTTTCTGCGCCCGCTCGCGACAGAAATAAACCGCAAGCCCCGGGGGCTGGCTGTCTTGCGGGCCAAGCGATGGCAGCAACCTGTCGCGTATCCAGCTATCGCCAAGACCCAGCCGCTCCAGCATGTCGATGGGCGGTCGCCAGCCCGCATCCGCCAGACAGGCGTCAAGCGCCGCCCGGTCGCGATACTGCTCAACATTGATCCCGGCATCTGACGCAAGGCGCCGGATCTGTTCGAGTCCCCTGACTGACGCCGGACGGGCCTGTGCATCGACAAGATTGAAATAGGTCGCCAGATATGCTCCGATGTAAAACCTGTCGGCGGCGCTCAGCCCGGGGTCGCCGGATGCCCTCTGCAACAGGTCCTCGGCAAGTCTGGCGGGAAACAGCGCCAGAGTGATCGCCCCCGCCGCCCCTGCCTGAACCGAAAATCCGCCAGCCTGCCCGCCAGACAGCGTATAGACCTTGACCGCTTGCCCGCGCAGAAGCGCCCGCACGCGCGCCGCATCGCCATCGGCAACCAGAACCGCAGTGCCCAAAGCGCCAACGGGGCCAAGATCAATGGTGGATATCCCGGCCTCCCACAGCGATCTTTCCAGCGTGCTACGCGATCCCGGCCGGGCCAGATGAAGCGGCGCGTTCATGTCCGCGCGCCCTTATGTCGCCGGGCTCGGTCAGGACCTGTCCCCGGTTCCGTGAGTGTGGCGAGGGGCACAACCCACCCCGCCCGAGCCGAGGCTATTTTCCGTTGTGCAGGAACAGGCATACAAAAGCCGTCCGAAACACGATCTTTACGTCATGGCGCAGCGATTTCGCATCGACATAGGCCAGATCCTGAACGCATCTCTTGTGGAAATCATAGGATTTGTTGCGATCAACCTGCCAGTCGCCGGTCAGCCCAGGTTTCACGCACAGGCGCCGCATCTGCCATGGCTCGTACAGCGCAAGCGGATGCGAACAGGCGCGCGGCCCGACGATGGCCATGTCGCCCCTGAGCACATTGAAGATCTGCGGCATCTCGTCGATGTAATAGCGCCGCAAAACCCGGCCGATGGGCAGTACCCGCGGGTCTTGGGTCAGCTTGAAGCCGGCCCCCTGTTCTTCGCGATACCCCGGAAGTTCGCGCTTCAGTTCCTCCGCCTTGGGCACCATGGTGCGCAGCTTGTAGATTCTGAAAGGCTTGCCATTCAATCCGTAACGCACCTGGCGAAAGAAAACCGGCCCGGCGGGTGATGACAGTTTGACCGCAATCGCGGATATCGCGATCAACGGCAGAAATATCGGCAAAAGTATGATCGATACAATAATATCGAACAGCCGGTAAATTGCGCGCTGCACGCTCTCGCGGCGTTGATCATCCCGAATTGAGATAAGATCGCCGGACAGGGTTTTTGAATGTAAGGGGTCCGAAAAATGGGACATTGGGTTTCGCTTCCTTCAAAAAACTATACTAATCCACATGCCAAGATCCGATCGGGCGTTGACTCCCCTTCTTCAGGGGGCACGCCAAAACCGATACATACGGCAGACAAGACCCACCGAACCTGACTGCTTAAGAAACGGACCTTTTCGCGTTCCGCTTCATGGCAATAGCCTGTTTTGTTATTTGTTTCCGGACGCTCAATAGCCGTCCAGATGCGGGATCATGATGCCCGCAGCTCGTCACTCAATGCTGATAGTGTGATCTGAAGTTGCTGTGAAAATCAACGACGGGTCTGTATCAAATTAAGGAATATGGCGAAAAAAAGGCAAAAATAAGGCAGCATCGCAACGATAGCTTGTGAGAAAATAATTAACAACAACCTACAATACCTGCCACCGCATAAAAAGTTTCTCACAAACCGATTCGAGAATCAAGCGGGAGCGCCATTGGAGGCCCTTTGACAGATCGTCAGAAAATGCGGAACGTACCCGGAAGTCAGTGTTTTGACTGTGCATAAAATCGTTTGGTCGCGTCAAAGACCCGCTCGCCCGCGAGAATGCGGATGAGAAGCTTCAGTTTCGCCGCCCCGTCCCGAAATGGCCAGACGAGCAGCGCGGCGAATGCAAACCCTGACCCAACTGCGCGCTGCCCAGCCACGCGGGCGATATCAGCGCGGCGAAACAGGTATTCGCCTTGGGCGGACAGCCACAGGCCCGGACGCCGCCAGACCGGCGCCAGCCGCTGTGTTCCTGCCATCGACACGCGGCGAAAACTCTGTTGCCGCAAGACGGGATTACGATGGGAATGGTTGGAGCCGTGCCAAGAATATTCAATCACATCCGTCGCGACAAAGCCGATATCGCCAACTTCCAGCAACCGGATCCAAAGGTCCCAGTCCTGCCCCCACAGGATCCCCGCATCAAACCCGCCAACCGCCTCGAGCGCGGATTTGCGGATCATCGTCATGGATGGATTTCCTACACAATTGGTTACGGGCAAATTCCGCCGCAGGTCGGAACGCTGCCGGGCGCTGTAGGGATAGGAGCGTGTCGTTGAACCCGCGTCATTGCGCCAAAGCTTGCCACCGCTGACCGCGACGGTGCCGGGATGACGGGCCAGATAGTCCCTTTGCAGGGCGGTCTTGTCGGCGCACCATTGATCGTCGGCATCCAGAAATGCGATGAGCGACCCGGTGGCCGCGCGCAATCCGGCATTGCGCGCCGCGCCCGGCCCGGCATTGGCCTGTTGAATGATCTCGACCCCTTCGATGCCCCGAACGATGCGCACGGTGTCGTCGCTGGAGCCATCGTCCACCACGATGATCTGGTCCACCGGCACGGTTTGCGCGCGAATGCTGTCCAGTGCCCGCGCGACAAAAGCCGCGCTGTTATATGTGGTGACGATGGCGCTGATGCTCTGCCGGTCGGTCATGGGCCGCTCTCCGCCCCACTCTTCGCCCCGGTCGTCGCGCCATCCCGGCGCAGCAAACCGATCATCTGAGTGTAAGACCGTGGGCTGATCACCCGGACCAGCGCCACATAAAGCGGAAGGCACACGAGGATCAGCACGCCCAGTTCCAACAGATCATTTGACCCGATCATCGCGGACAGCGCCGCTCCGCACAGCCCCATGACCGCCGAGGAGAAAAGCGCGGGCCACAGGGCCCGCATCATGGCAGCCAGCGATATTCCCGCAAACCGTCCCGCTACGACACTGTCGAGCGTGACATAAAACAGCGCCAGCCCCACCTGCGCCACGGCGACACCGTTGATCCCCCAGCCCACCGCAGACCATAACACCACGACCAGCACGGGCAATTTGGCAAAGGACAGGTTGCGTAGAATATCGGGCCGGTTCAGCGCCTTATAGAGAACGCCCGGTGCATATCCCACCGATGAAACCGCTAGGGCGACCGAGACCGCCTGCATCGGAAAGACCGCGCCGCTCCATCGCGCGCCGTAGAAGGACAACACAAAAGCCTCTGAGATGACCGCCATGCCGATTCCCATGGGTAGGGTCAGTAAGGCAATGAACCGCAAATAGGTCAGGTAATATTCCCGTGTTTGATCGGGGTTGTCACGCAGCCCCACCAGCACCGGATGCACCACGTTGCCCACCGCGCCATTCAGCGTGCGGATCACCAGTTCCGGCAGGCGATAGGCCATCGTGTAAAGCCCCAGCGCCCCGGCACCCAAAGCGCGACCCACAAAGCCATAATCGATATTGCCACGCAGCGCACCGATCAATTCCACCCCGATCATGCTGCCGCCATAGCGCATCACCCGGGCGACGGCGTCGCGGTCGAACTGCCGCGAGGGCCGCCAGTCGCACACCATCCAGAAGGCCAGCGTGGCAAAGAGCGATCCCGCAAGCTGCCCCCAGACCAGCGACCAGACGCCAAAGCCGTTCAGCGCCAGAGCCACGGCCACGCAGCCTTTAACAATATTGCGCCCGACCACCGGCACCAGCTTGGCCCGGAAGCGCAACCGTACGCTGAGTATGGCGTTATGGACCAGCCCGAAAGACTCGATCACCAATACCAGCGCCAGCACGCGGAACAACTCGGTGACCTCGGGCGCGCGAAAGAAGTCGGCGAGCGCGGGCGCAATCGCATAGGCCACCGCATAGGACAGCAGCGCCGCCGCGATTCCCAGAGCGAGCACCGAGCTGCCGTCGCGTTCGGCCTTGTCGCCTTGGGAAATCAGTGCCGCATCCAGCCCGAAACGGCTTATGATGTCGAGAAACTGCATGGCAAATATGCAATAACCCGCCAGCCCGAACTGTTCCGGAATCAGCAGCCGCGCAAGGACAATGGTGGCAATGAAGGTCGCGGATTTCCCAAGCACCGAAGCAAGATAGGACCAGGCGGAATTGCCGACCGTGGTCCGCGCAATGGCGCGCCACGCGCGTGTTCTGGCGTCCCCGGCCCCGGTCACGGCCTGTTATCCCGTGTCCGCCAGACCATCACCGCGCCGGTTTGCTCCACAGTACCGCATCCTTGCGTTTCGCAAGATCCAGCCATGCCAGGACGATAGCGGCATAAGAGCTGAGGATGTGAAACGCGATCGACGCGGGTTTCCAACGCTTGCCAATCCGTTGCAGACCGGGGTGCAGCGCCGCCGCCAACACCACGGCCAGATGGGCCAGCGCGATAACGCCCATGGCCCCCGACCACGCACCGTCTGACAGCCACAGCCCTGCGCTGCTGAGCCATGAAACGACAAACAGGAACGGCAGTACCAACCTGAGCACCTTGTGCGACAGGAACGCGATCATCACGAAAGGGCGGCGCAAGGGCCAGACATCCTTGCGGAAAATGAGCTTCAGGCGACCCGTGTTGATGCGCCTACGCCGCTCCACCTCAAGTCCGGTCGCGGCGCTGGCTTCTTCCCAGCTATGGGCGTCCGGCGCATAGCGGACATTGCGCCCGCGGCTGAGCATATGCATGGCCAGCCAGGCATCGTCATTGACCACGCCGGGCGGAATGCCAGTCCAGTCCCGCGCGCGAATGGCGGTCAATTCACCCACGGCGGCCACCGTCGCGCCCAGGCGGCTTTCCTGTTGTCGAATGAAGGATTCGTAGCGCCAATAGGCACTGTCGCCCGTGGCCACGGAGCCGCCGATGCCGGTCGGGGCGGCATGGACATGTTTGGCACCGCTGACCAGCGCTACGCTCGGGTCTCCGAATTTTGCGGCAAGCTGGGCCAGCGCATCGGGGGACAGCATGGCATTGGCATCGGTGAAGCACAGGATGTCGGCCACGGCAGCTTGGGCCCCACGGTTCATGGCATGCGCCTTGCCCCGCCTCTCGGGGCTGAAGAGCACCCGGACCGGCACCGGGCTGTCCCCGATCGCCACCTCTTGTGCAACCCGTTCGGTTCCGTCCTCAGAGCCGTCCGCCACCACGACGATCTCATGCGGCAGGGGCCGCAATGCCATCGTATTGGCCAGTTTCCCGGCAATCACGCCCGCTTCGTTATAGCCGCAGATGATCACCGAGATGGCCGGGGACTCTTGTGCCTTTGAGCCGGGGCGCAGTGGTGGTTTCGGCAAGATCCATAAAACCAGCGGGTAGAGAACGTAATGATAAAGTTGCAAAAACAGTGACGTGCAAAATGCAATCCAAACAAACAAATTCAGGCTCCAATTGCCCAGTATGGGTCGAACGCTAGCCCCTCTGGGGTCACAGGGCAAGAACCAGCTATCAAAGGTTGATGTTTGGCGGCCTCACTCCCCTTTAAGGTGCGCGTGCGCCGTTTTGAAATGGTTCTCCGAAATCATGCTGAATGACAGCCACCTTGGGGCGACTGAACGGGGGCGATCTTTGCAGTGACATCCGGGCAATCTGACGGGATATTGGTTGTCATGGCACGCACTGCGCATATCCCGGATATTTCCCGGTTTTGGCCCTGGCTTTCGGCAGTGGCTGCAATTTGCTTTTGCTTTGGCGCGGCAACACACGCAAAAGCAGAGCCGGTTGAACTGCATATACCCGCCCCAAAGCTGGCCTCGCCCGTGGCACCGGAACTGAAGGATCGCCCGACAATTGCAACCGTTCTGCCATGGAATCAGGACAAGAAGCCGCTGGAGCGATATGATCTGTCCTGGCAGGCCACGCCAAAGCCGCATCCCGGCAAGGGACTTTCCCTGACCGAGATTTTCTGGGCCTATAATTTCCCCAATTCCGCCTACAGCCTGTATCCGGGCATCGAGGCTTATACACGCCCCGCGACGCGCAAAAGCTCGTCCGAGGATGGCACGCTGGTGCGGATCGCTTTTGATCGTCCGGGTTTTGCCGCCTATATCGCGGATGTCGCCATTGAACGCGCTGCGCGGCTTGGGGCTGACGGTGTGTTTCTCGATGGTTGGATCGACCATTCCCGACGCGGCTTTCCCAAACCCCGGCAGCGCGCCGCCCGACAGGCGATTGCGCGACAACTGCAGGCGCGCGGCGGCCCGGGCTTCATCATTCTTGGCAATGTGAACTGGAGCACGGATGTCTCCACCCATGACGCGCTGAACGGTGTGTATCTTGAATTGCTCAAAGAGCCGGACCGGACCTATACGGATGATGAACTGGCTCGGATCGAAGCTTTGCTGGCGCTCCATGACACGGCGCTGCGCCCTCCAAAGATCGTGGCGCTGGAAGCCTGGCGGCTGACTTCCGGCGACGCGGCACGCGATGCTCCGGTCAATGATCAAATGGCCCGGCTGTTCGCTGCCATGGCGATGGTTGTGCCGCGCAACGGCTATGTGATCTATGCCGACAACAATTCCGACACCAAGGCATCGGACCATGACCATGTCTATTACGATTTCTACGACATCGACCTTGGCGGGCCGGTCAGCCATGGCATGACGATTGCGCCGGGGGTGGCCTACAAAATGTTTGAGACCGGAGTGATCGTCTATAACCGCACGGCGCAGGATGTCACCCTGCGCTTTGACGGGTTCGCCCCGATAGCTGCGCGCGCGCGCAGCGGGCGGTTCTGCCTCCGACTGGAGCGGGAGCTGGATTGTGACCTCTGATCCCCAGCGGCGCTTTGCCTTTGTGGTGAATGCCGATGTGCCGATCGCCAGCTGGTCGGTGCTGGCAGAATTACAGCGCTGTTTTCCCGCCCATCAGGTGGATCTGTTCAACACCGCCAACGCGCTGCGTGCTGATCGGGGGGCGCTTGCCCGCTGCGCGGCCGAGGCGTTGGTCACCTATCCCGGTGATATCGTGCTGCGGCGCAAACGGCTGCGCGACGCGCTGTTCCGCACCCGGTCGGTCGCGCGTTTCGTGCAGGGCCATCTGCACGACATGGTGCATCCGGACACCCATGATTTCGTTTTCCAGATGCAGTCGCTGTGGTCTGCGCGTGTCCCCGGCCTGCCGCATTTTCTGTATACGGATCACACCAACCTGACCCATCGGACCTATCCTGACACTGATCCAGGCGCACTTTACAACGCGGATTTCCTGGCCCGCGAAGCCGAGATCTATCGAAATGCCACCACGGTCTTCACCCGTAGCGAAAACATCCGCCGCAGCGTCGTCGACGACTACGGAGCAGATCCCACGCGTGTCGATTGCGTCTATGCTGGCGCCAATACCGAGACGCCGGAAACGCAGGTCACAAATCAGCAGCATGCGCCGGATATCCTGTTTGTTGGCATGGATTGGGCGCGCAAAGGCGGGCCGGATCTGGTGCGCGCCTATCGTGATGTGCTGAAGGCGCATCCCGACGCCACGCTGACCATCGTGGGCTGCACGCCTGACGGGCTGCCGGATCTGCCCGGGCTGCGTGTAATGGGACGGCAGGACAAGGCGCAGTTGATCGCGCATTACAACGCGGCGTCGGTGTTTTGCATGCCAACGCTGCGCGAACCCTTCGGAATTGCCTTTATCGAGGCGATGGCATTTGGCCTGCCGGTGATCGGCACCAATCTGGGGGCCATCCCGGATTTCATTCATCCTGGGGAAACCGGCTGTCTGGTTGAACCCGGGTGCTCCGACCAGATCGCAGATGCTCTTTTGCGGCTGCTGGGCGATCCTGCCCGCGCCGCGGCAATGGGCCGTCGCGGGCAGCAGCTGGCGCAAGAGCGGTATAATTGGCCCGCCGTTGTCAGCCGGATGGCCGCCCATATCAGACCGGCGCTTCAGCGGGGTGCCGCAAGATCTCGGTAAAGCTGCCGCAGCTCCGCGACCCAGCGTGTTTCGTTGTGATCCGTCTCGACCTTGGCGCGGGCCGCGCGGCCAAGCCGCTGCCGCCGCTCTGTATCCCCCGCGAGATCCGACATCGCTTGGCGCAGCGCCGCGCCATCACCGGGCGGCACGATGACCGCATTGCCCGGATTGGCCACCGTTGGAATATCCCCCACCGCCGTAACCACCACGGGCAATCCACAGGCCATCGCCTCAAGCATGGCCAGCGGCAGACCTTCCCAGTCCGAGGCCAGCACAAAGACATCGCTGGCCCCGAGCAGATCATTCACATCGCTGCGATTGCCAAGAAACCGCACATGCGCGCCCAGACCCTGCGCGTCGACCTGTGCTTCCAGCGCTTTTCGAAGCGAACCGTGCCCGACGAGCCAAAGCTCCGCCGACGGATGATCGCGCAAGACTCCCTGAAACGCGTTGATCAGTCCGCTGGTGTTCTTTTGCACTGACAGGCTGGCCACCGATATGAAAACCGGCGCGTCCGGGGCTGCGCCGATCCCGGCGCGCACCCTGTCGCGCGGGGCAAGGCTTTCCGGCATGGGCACCGTGTTGGGCATGGTGACAATCGCGTGCCCGGGCAGGACGCCTTGCCAGGCACGTGTCACGCTGGACCCGACCGAGATGATCAGGTCGGCGAAACGGCGCAGCACCAAACGCTCCAGCGCGTTGCGTAACCGTGCCGAGAGGCTCTTGGCCGGGCGCGAGACATTGTGCAGGGTCACCACGGTTTTCATGCCCGCCAGTTTCGCCAGCGGCAGGAAAATCAGCGTTGCATGCTGCATATGGGCGTGCAGAACATGATCGGCCCGCGCATTCAGGATCGCGTGGGCAGAGCGCCATGTGCGCCACGAAAACAACCGGCCATGGCTGAGATAGGATAATGGTATCGGCAGGAGCGCGGCCTGTTCTTCAAACAGCGTGTCCCGACGTGTCACCACCACGATGCGCGCAGTCTCAGCATCGCAATGGGCCAGAAAGCGCAACACCATGCGCTCGGCCCCACCCACCGCAAGCGAATCCAGCGCGTGGGTGATCCGTGGCTCCTGGTGTTTTTGCGTGATCTCTTTGGTCATGGTTCGCCGTGCCCCCGGCCCAACCGGCTGTAGCAGTCCAGCGTCACGCGGATCATCGCATCCAGCGACATGGCCTGCCCGACCCTGTCGCGCATCGAGTGACCGATGCTGCGCATGTCATCCGGTTGATCCAGTGCCCGCGCCATCAGCGCCACTAGATGCGCATGATCGCCGGGCGGGTAGAACAGGATATCGCGGCCATCCTCGAAAAGCTCTGCCGCGCCGTCGATCTTCGGGCTGATCACCGGCAGCGACACCTGCGCCGCCTCGAGCATGACATAGGGCAAACCCTCGGCATGAGAAGTCAGGCACATCACATCCGCCTGCGACAAAAGCCCCAGCACATCGCAGCGATAGCCGGTGAACCCGACCCGTCCGGTCAGCCCAAGCTCTGCGACCTGCGCCTCAAGCTCGGCCCGTTTGCCCCCCTCGCCAATCAGGCAGAGCCGCGCGCGGGGTGCCCCGCGCTGCACCAGGTCGGCAAAGGCGGTGATGAGCATGGGCAGGTTCTTCTGGTATTCCAGCCGCCCGGCAAAGGCAAAGACATGACATTCCTCGGGCCAGCCGAATTCCTGCCGTAGCGATCCCGCGGGCGCGGGCACCACGTCCAGATCGACGCCATTATGGCTGAGCGTGATATGCCCGGACGGAATGGACAGCGTGTCGAGATAGTCCGCAATGGTGCCCGACACCGCCAGAAACCGGAACCCGGCCCGTTTGCACAAGCGCAGTGCCTGTTCATGCACCCAGCCCTTGAGCTTCGATTCATTGGCTACACGGTAATTCGTGTGTACCGAAGCCAGCCGCCCCCGCGGCCCCCAGATCGGCGCGCAAAGCGCGGCCCAAAACTGCGACTGCACGTTATGGGCATCAATCACGTCCGCATTGAGCCGCCGCAGCGCATCGCGCAGGTGCAAAAGCTGCCGCGGATCGGCGCGCCGGTGAGATACAGGGATACAGGCCAGCCCCTGTGTGTCCAGCGCCTTGTGCAGGGGCGAGCCCTGCAGGACCATGACCGCATAGGGCCAGCCAGCCCCGGCCAGCCCCTGTGCAGTTTGCTGGACACGTACATTGACCCCGCCAAAGCCTTTGGCGAGCGCCACGATCAGCACGGACGGTGGCTGCGACGACCACATGTCAGGGCCCTCCCTGCAAGACATCCAGATAGGCATCAAAGACCCGCTCGGGCTGATACGGGCGCAGCGCCGCCTCCCGGTCATAATCCAGCGGTGCGTCCAGCGCTGCGGTCAGCGCCTCTGCCATGGCGTTGGCATCCCCCACCGGGACAAGTCGGCCGAACCGGCCCTGTCCAAGGATTTCGGCCGGACCCGTGGGGCAATCGGTGCTCACGATCTGCACGCCTAGCGCCAGCCCCTCGATCAGCACATTGGGCAGACCTTCGAAATCCGACGACAGCGCCAGAATATCGGCCCGTGCCATGAGGCCATAAGGGTTCTCAAGATAGCCTGCGAATTCAACCAGATCAGTGATGGACAAGTCGCGCGCCAATGCCTCCAGCGCGCCGCGCAAAGGCCCGTCGCCCGCGATGATCAGCCGGGCGTTGTGCTCGCGGTTCAGGATCGCAAAAGCCCGAAGCAGCATCGGCAGGTTCTTTTGAGGCACCAACCGCCCGACACAAACAATCAGCGCACCGTCGCCCGCCCTGTCGAACCGCATTTCGCGGGCCAGATGTTGCAGGCGGGCGGTATCGACGGGATTGCGGATGGTCACGGTGGTCGCGCTGGCCGGTAGTAACATCGCGTCGATCTCAGAGCGCAAGGCCTCTGAAACCGTTACAATCGCGTCGGCGCGCGGATAGAGCCAGCCTATGGCCCGCCGCTTGATCCAGGCTTTCAGCCCCGGTGTCTCGGCGAATTCCGCAGTGAGGCTGCGCCGTTCACTGATCACGATCCGGGCATCAGAGCGCGCCAAACCCGCCACCAGCAACAGGGCCAGGTTGGTATGGGTGAGCGCGGAGATACAGGCCGATGGGCGCAACCTGCGCAGCGTCTGGACAAGCGCCGGGATGGCCGTCAGCATCCGCTGCGCGCGCAGATCAACCACCTCGATCGCATCGTTCAGCCGCGCCCGGTTAGGCCCCACTGCATTGGCCGCCACCAGCGTCACCGCGATGCCGCGCCGGTGCAGATCATTGGCGAGCCTGACGAACACCGCTTCGGCACCGCCATCAGCAAAGGCGTGCAGGACTATCAGCACCTTGAAGCCGGGCATTCCGGCGGGAGGAGAGGTCTGCGCCATCAGGACCGTGCGCGCGAGGTTTCCACGATCATCGCCAGCGCCGCCGCGGCAAAGCCAAAGGCCAAACCGAACAGGATCATCAGCGCCGTGCGCCCCGGCCCCACCGGAGTAAAGCCAGCCAAAGGCGGCGACAGGATCTCGATCCGCCCAACCGAGCCGGAGAGCAGCCCCAGATTGACCTGCTGCGCGCGCATCTCTTCGAGCAGCACGGACAGTGTTGCCTCGCGCGCGGTCAGGTCGGTGACCAGCCGCCGGGATGATCCGATACGCTCTGCGGCAGAGCGTGTGTCGTCGCCCACCCCGTCGGATCCGGCCCTGTCTGTGACTTCCAGCATGGCCTTGCGCGCTTCTTGCAGCGCGTTGCGGGTGTCTTCCAGTTCGGCCGTGATCTCGGCGATGCGCTGGGCCAGAAAAGCATCGCTGTGGGTGCTGCTGAACAGCGCGGTGCGCCGGGTCTGGAACGCCTCGATCAGCGATGCCAGAAAGGCCCCCGACCAATTCCGGTCGGCATCCACCACATCCACCTTGATCACCGGCGAATTCGGCACATGCGAGGCCGACAGCTTGGCGATCACCGGCTCCAGCGCCCCTGCGGTTTCGGGATGCGGCGTGGCCTCAAGCGCATCGCGGATCAACGGCCAACTCAGCAGGATCTGGATTTCACCATTCATGGCGATGTCGAAATCCACATCCACCTGCTGGCGGTAATTATCGACCGAGGAGGGCACGGTATATTCATTGCCGTAGCGGATGAATAACTCGGTCGAGGTCTTGTAGCGTGCAACCGACATTTCGCTGATCACGGCGGCCATCACCACCCCGATAAGCGCCGCGCCCAACACCGCCAGCCAATGCCGGAGAAGGAACCCCAATATTCTCACTTCGCGTTCAATCATATGGTCTGATCCTGTTCACCCTGTCGTGCAGCCGCGCCACCGACCGCGCCCGGCCGTCGCAGCGCGACTTGGTCCAGGACACGTGGAGAAACATACAGCAAACTGACAAATAACCAGAAATATTGCGCTTTTGCATCATGCAGGAAGGCATGTGCCAGAAAAACCGCCAGCGCGCCCAGCCCATAGGCGCGCATGTCGAGATAGGCGTCTTCGTGCCCGGCTGCGCGGCTGGTCAGGGCGGTTTCGCGCAGATTGAGCAGCCCCGAGATCAACAAGAAACCAAGTGCCGCCAGCCCGACCAGCCCGGTTTCCGCCGCGGCTTCCAGATAGAGCGAATGCGCGCCGCGATCCTCGTTGCGCATGAGGATGTCGTTACGTGCCACATAGGTCTGGAAATTGCTCTCGAACTGGCTGTAGCCCACGCCGGTGACCGGGTTCTGCAGGAACATGTAGACCGCTGCCTGCATCTCTCCGAGCCGGCCAGCCAGGGCCGGATCGTCGATATGTGCATCGCGACCGCCATCGCCAAAAGGCGCGACAATCAGGTCCGACACCAGTGAAAAGCGTTCCAGATAGGCCTCGGGGCGCGATGCAAGCAGCACCACGACCGCCGCCGCAATCCCGATCCAGGGCCAGATTCTGCGCTCCAGCACCAACAGCACCACAAGCCCAACCCCGAGCGAGACCGCTCCTCCGCGGGACGCGGTGACAAGCACACCGCCCAGGATCAGCAATGTCGCAACTCCATAAACAATGAGCGGAACCGCGCGCGTGGCACGCACTGCGCGTGCCGCAGACAGCAGGGCACCGGGGATCATGTAGCTGGCAAAGAAATTGGCATCCTCAAGCGGCCCGCCGGGGCGTATCTCTTCGACCTTGCCGGAAATATGCTCGATCTCGCCAATCGCCAGACCGCCGAAATCCACATGTTCGAGATGAAAGAGCCGCTGGATCACCGCCAGAGACGCCAACAGCACCGTCCCCGCGATCAGCCCCGTATAAAGCGCCGAGAGCTGCCGCAGATCGCCGATCAGCCACAGCATCAGCCCGCATAACACGACATAGGGGATGTAGTAGCGATAGCTTTCATAAGAATCAGCCGGATTGACCGACAGCGCCACCGACAGCAGGCTGGCCGACAGCCACAAGGCAGCGGCGACCGCGTAGCGCTGTGGCGCGATGGTCCGCGCCGAGCCAAGATAGTTGGAGCTGAGCAGGATAGAAAAGGCCAGAACCAGCAGCGCAGCAAGCACGAAATCCATGCCGTGAAAGGCGGGCAGCACATAGGGCAGGTTCAAAAGGATGCACAGCGCCAACCCTGTTGCCGCGAATTCGGGAACACGCAGCAGCACGAAAAACGCAAGGGTCGTGGCGACGGCCATTTCAACCAATAGTCAGACCTCTCAGGCCATGGCGACCCTGCGCCTGGCAGGGGCAAAAAACAAACTCAAACCTAAATATTCAAACATTAACATCCTGCTTGTTGCGTGGAATATCAAGCCCCTACAGGGGCAAACAGTGCCACGACCGGGCGCTGTGCAGGTCTTTGCATTCCTGTATTGAGCAGCCATTGGAAACAATCTGTTTCCGTTATGCGGCGTAGCTGTTTGCGCGGGGGCTGGCGGTGACCATTGGGGCACAGACTATCCCTGTGCGTCAGTCACGGTATACTAAGCCTATGTTTTCCGTAATGATTCGACAGCAATCCCGTTTCGGCCCGCCGGTTGTCGCCACATGTATTTTTCGCGACGCCGCCGGTCAGTTCCGGGCGCATGGCCAGCCAGTGAGATGATACTGAAATGATTAGAATTCGTATCCTAACCATCAGATATTCCAACCTTTTCGGAGCGTGCGCACTGATCCTTTCGGGTCTGTTTCCCTTGGCCGTGACGGCAGATAGCGCGGCTTATCAGCTTCAGCCCGGCGACACTGTTCGCTTCGATCTTATCGGCCTTCCGGATGCGAGCGTGCAGGCGCGGATCAATCCGGGTGGCGTGGTGGATCTTGGGGTGTTGGGGCGGCTGAAACTGGGCGGGCTGACGCTGGACAAGGCGCTTGAAGCCGCCCGTTCCGAAGCCGAACGGCGCGCTTTTCCACGCTACATGGAGAATGGCGATCTGTTTGTCCTGCCGATCCAGCCGCGGGATCTGCGGCTCTCTGTTGTGGCTTTCCGTCCGATCACCGTGACCGGCGCGATCACTGGCCCGGGCCGGTTCGACTTTGAACCAGGCATGACTGTGCGCGCCGCCCTTGGGTTGGCGGGCGGGCTTCAGGCCGGCGGCATGATGACCGGGGCCGCCCCCACCCCCGAAGAGTTGATCCGGTACCGCGATATCTTTGACCGGGCCGCGCTGGACAAGGTGAGTGCCGAAATCGCCATCTGGGCCCTGCAGGCACGCGTGGCCGAAAACATGGACCCCGACGCACCCGCGCTACAGGGGCCCTTGTCCGGGGATGACACGGCTCCTTTGCTGGCAGATGCGCGCAAGCTGATCCGCGCCGATATTCAAACCGCCCGCGATGAGCGCGCGTTCTTTGTCCGGTCGCTGGAGCAGATGCGCCAGCGGCTCGGCATCCTTACGGCGCAGCGTGGCGAATTGCAGGGCCTGCTGGACGCTGACGAGGCCGAGGTTGCCCGGATACAGGAACTGATCAGCCGCGGCGTGGCGCCCGCCTCTTTGCTGATCGAAGTCAAGCGTGTGGCGGCGCTGTCGTCGGCGCGGCTGCTGGAAGTCGAAGAAAAACTGTCGCGCGTCCAGCTGGACATCACCGAACTTGAACGGCGTCAGTCCGAGTTCGACCAAGAGCGGCAGATTGAGCTATTGAATGAATTTCGCGAGGCGCGCGGCGACTTGCTTCGGGCAACACTGGACATGCGCCGCGGCGCACGGCTTTTGGCGGGGCAATCCATTCCGGCAGGCAACGGCGCTACCGATCTGGCACCACGGCTAGAGGCATCCGTGATTGCCCATCGGGGCGCTGGAGAGGCCAGCAGACCGGTGGCCGTGGCGCTGGATGATCTGGTCCATCCCGGTGATGTGCTTGAGGTGCAACTGCTGCCTGCAACCGACGTGCATTCCGGACAGTAAAGAAATGCTGGCAACTGTATCTGTCAGGTCTTCGGGGTGGCCCATTTCTGACGGCTCTTGCACAATGCATTAGCGATTGTGACCAGCTTTCTGGCGACAGCGGTGATGGTGACCTTGTGCTGTTTTCCGGGCACCGGCACCGAACGCGCTCTGGGTCAGCGACATCACATACATCTGGACCTGGCAAGGCTTTGTTTACGTCGCCTTCGTCATCGACACCTCCGCCAACCGGATCGTCGGCTGGCGGACGTCACGGTCGCCACAGACCCAGTTCCTGTCCGAGCGTCTGACCTTCACCGGCGACACCGACGATGCTTTCAGTCGGTTGCAGTTGCAGTTGATGGGCGCGTTTGCTGAGTTTGAACGGAACATCATCCGCAAGCGGCAGGCAGAGGGCATCGCGAAGGCGAAGGCGCGTGGGGTCTATACGGGGCGCAAGAAAAAGGTCGATGACCAGAAGATCATCGACCTGAAGCGGCAGGGTAAACGAGTTAGTGAGATTGCGTCGGCTTTGGGCGTGTCGCGGATGACGGTGTATCGAGCCATTAACCCGTGAAGCCAAACGCCCGCTGATCTATAGCCCCTCGACAAGTATGAGGTCCGTGTCCGAGATTTTGTCGCGAACAGCTCGTGCCTCGCTATAGGCATCAGACTCATAGAACGCTCGAGCGGCATCGATGCTTTCGAATTCGATCACGATTGCCAGACCCTGTGCGCCACCCTCGCGATGATCGGGTGACGGATTTCGGACCAAAACTTTGCCGTTATGCGCTTTGATCGCAGCCCCGGATAGCTGTTTGAACTCTTCGAACGCTTCCTTGTCGTGGATGCGAATGTGAGCGACGAGATACCCCTTCGGCATTCCTGTTCCTCCCCTTGCTGCCCTACGCGAACTGATGAATCAGGCAAAACCAGCCTTGGTCGGCAAACCAAGTTTCTTCAGCGTCATAACGACTGGGCAAACGCCGGTGAAAGAGGCTTGGATCAGATGCGCGCCCATTATCCCCGTAAGCCAGAGCCAGTTTGGGCTGTGAAATGCGGCGAGAAGGGCGCTTCCCAGAACAATGATTCCTACTATGAGAAGGATAGAGCGTTCGACGGTCATTGTGTTTCCCCCGTGTTGTGTCTTCACATAATGCAAAAGGCTACAGGCTACGCCAACACTTTTCGCCCGCTCCGGACGGGTGCCCATCGCAAGGGCGCGCGGCGTCTACAAGGGTGGCAAGAACAAGGTCGATGACAGAAGCACATCAACCTCTAGAAGCAGGGGAAGCGGGTCAGCGAGACAGCAGCAGTACTGGGCGTGTCGCGGATGACCGTGTATCGTGCCTTAGCGCAGATGTAGAGATAGCGCCTGGAGTTAGGTTGAGCTACCCCCTGAAATTCGGACACTGACGTAAGCTACGATTTGTTGTCTGCTGGTCTTCGACGATAAGGAGATTAGAGATGTCGAAACGGAAGAACCATTCGCCGGAGTTCAAG
>NZ_JAQIOZ010000014.1 GCF_028023675.1 Primorskyibacter aestuariivivens
TTGAAGTCACCAAATTGCTTGGTGATCGCCGCCGTCAGCGTCGTCTTGCCGTGGTCAACGTGACCAATCGTGCCGATGTTCACGTGCGGTTTGGAACGCTCAAACTTTTCCTTTGCCATATCTTCAGGCGCCTCATGCTTTTGGGGGACCGGAATTGGCCCGTTTCACATCGCGCGCGAGATATTGTGTTTCCGACCGGAAATCAAGGCTCAGTTGGAGGTTACGACCTTCTTGATCTTCATGTTTTCTTCATCGGCCTTGATCACCTCTGCCTCGGGCGAGAACCAGTTGCGTTCCTTGACCTGACGCGAGAGCCAGAGCTCAAGCTGCTTGGCGGCATTGATGGCGAGATTCTCCATCTGCTCTTCCTTGGTCTGGGTCAGACCCGATCCTGCGATGGTCTCGGCGGAAAAGGATTCCATCACCGTGATTTCCATCGGCTCTTCGTTCAGCTTGATGCCCTTTTCGTCGTCCCAGACAGTCACACGGTAAATGAGCACGGATTTCGGTTGCAGCACCAGCGGCACGCCGACCTGGGCAAGCACATAACCCTCGACCGAAATGCCGAAATGGTAGAGCCGCTCACCTTCATAGCGGCGGAAGCGATCCTCAAGCGCCTTGTCGACAGCGGCGGTCCATTCCTCCTTGGTGGCGTCGCGGGACAGGGGCCCTTTGACCAGATTCGGCGCAATGACCACGGAATGCGCCAGCTTGAAGTCACCCAGCGGTTCCGGCGGCTGGTCCAGATCCCGGCCATTTGTGCAGGCCACAAGGGAAAGAACTGTCAGCAAAGCAAGCAAGATGCGCATGGCAAGGGTCCGGTCTCAAGGTCAATCACAGGAGCTTTACCTAGCCCAGTCGGTCATGCGGCGCAATTGCCTCGAGCTCAGGGCTGCTTATATCATGGTAGAAGAAGGAGCACAGACATGCCCGACACAGCGCTTCCGGCCGATCTTCCGGTGCATACGCCCTTGGTCAACACGCCCATGGGCCTGCTTGAAAGCCTGCGTGCGGCGCGGCGTAACCTGTTATCCATCATCCCGGAGATAGCCACGCGGCAACCCATGGTGTCGGGCAAGACCGGCACGCGCTGGCACATGGTGATGGACCCCGAAGCGATCCGCACCATGTTGCTGGACCGGGTGGACGATTATCCCAAATCGCTGGTGACCAAGAACCTGCTGCGCCCGGCGATCGGCGATTCGCTGTTCATTGCCGAAGGCGCGCATTGGCGCTGGCA
Organism: Primorskyibacter aestuariivivens; assembly: GCF_028023675.1. Classification (GTDB taxonomy): domain Bacteria; phylum Pseudomonadota; class Alphaproteobacteria; order Rhodobacterales; family Rhodobacteraceae; genus Marinovum; species Marinovum aestuariivivens. The sequence continues at coordinate 1,241 of NZ_JAQIOZ010000014.1, forward strand.
GCGCCGGGCCGCCGCACCGGTGTTTTCGCATCGCAATGTCATGAACCTTGCCCCGATCATGAGCGCGGCGGCGGAGCGCAGTGCAGAGCGGATTGCACGCGCCGGCAGACAGGCGGTGAACCTTCATGAGGACATGGTGGCCACGACCTTTGACGTCATATCGGATGTGACTTTTTCCGGTGACGGGGCGTTTGACCGCGAAGGGGTGCATCGCGCCATCGACAATTATATCGACGCCGCGGGCAAGGTATCCCTGTTCGATCTTCTGGGGTTTCCCGATTGGGTGCCGCGTCCGGGGCGGCTGGTATCGGGCAAGGCAGTGCGCGAGATGAAAACCGTCGCTGACAGCGCCATCGAAGCCCGCGCCGCGCGCGAGCGGGAGGGCGCGGTGCCGGACCTGCTCGATCTGTTGCTGGCAGGTGAGGACCCCGAGACGAAGCGTAAGATGAATGTCTCGGAGCTGCGCGACAATCTCCTGACCTTTATCGTGGCGGGCCATGAGACAACGGCGCTGGCGCTGAGTTGGGCGCTGTATCTATGCGCTTTTGATATGGATGTGCAGGAACGTGCGCGCGACGAATTGCGCGAGGTCTGCAAAGACGTGACGGTGCGGGGCGAGGATGTGGCAAACCTGCCCTTTATCCGGCAGGTCGTGGAAGAGGCGATGCGGCTTTATCCGCCGGCGGGCATCATATCGCGTACAGCACAGGCTCCCGATACGCTTTGCGGTCGCGAGATCCGCAAGGGCGATACGGTAATGGTGCCGATTTATGCGCTGCATCGCAATCATCTGCTCTGGGACGACCCGGACGCGTTCCGGCCCGAACGCTTTGCCGACCGAAAATCGGTGCAACGCTACGCTTACCTACCCTTTGGTGACGGGCCGCGCATTTGTATCGGTGCGAGCTTTGCCATTCAGGAGGCGGTGATCATCCTCGGAACGCTGCTGTCCCGGTTCCGCTTTACGCGGATCGAAGGGCGCGATCCGGAGCCTGTCATGATCATCACCCTGCGCCCCGAAGGCGGGGTCTGGCTGCAAGCGGAACCAGTGTAGCGCGGTCGGTTTTTCGACGAAAATCGAACCGGCTCAATCGCACATGCTCTGCAGTGCCGCCCATTCCTCATCGCTGAGGACAGCGCGCGGTGTGAACCCGTCTGGCAGGGCGATATCAGCGGACAAGATGCGCTCGGACAAGGCCGGGTGCGATGCGAAATGCTCCAGTATCCCATCACGCTCACCATATCGATCTTTGAGCCGTTGAAAGAACACGCCCATCGCCGACGGGTCGATTTCCGCACGGATCAACAAGGATTGGCCAAACGCGTCCGCCGCGGCCTCGGCGTCGCGGGAATAGCTGGCCTGGATCAATTGTTCGGTCAGGAACAACACGGCAGCCCCGCCAGCGAAATCGCCCAGCAACAGCCCCAGCACGCCGATCGACCCGGCCGAGCGCAGCGCATGGCGCGTTGGATCGCGGCTGATCACATGGCCGATCTCATGCGCAAAGACCGCCGCCACTTCCTCGGGCGTGTCCGCAGCCTTGATCAAGCCGCTGAAAAACACCACATAACCGCCCGGCAGGGCAAAGGCGTTGAGCATCCTGTGATCCAGCACATGCACGGTCAGTGGCGTTTGCGCAGGTAGGGCCTCGGTCAGTCGCGCCTGCATCTTGTCCAAAGCGGCCACGCCTTCGGGATCGGAACACAGCGGCACCGGCGTGCCCATCCCGCTGTCATCCAGCGCCTGCCGGATTTGATCGAGCGTGGTCTCTCCAAGCGCACGTTCGCCTTCCGGCGGGATGTAATCGGCCAGTTGGTCGGCCATCGTGGGCACCAGAACCGTGATGATCAGCGCCACCGACGCAATCGCCGCGACCGCCCAGCCCAACAGCCGTCCGCGTTTCGCGGTTGGCGCGCGCCGATAGGCGTTGGGCAGGCGGGCGAGAATGCGGGTATCGGTCAGAACCAAACGGGCAACCGCCTCGTCGCGCAGCCGCAGCACAAGCTGATCGCGGCCTGCCAGATCGGGCAGAACGCGAATGTCGCTCAGCGGCCAGCGCCTTGTCGCGTCGGCATCGGTCATCACAAGGGCTGCGGCCTCCTCGTCCATCGAGACAGCCGTCTTTTGTCCGACAGCGGTGTCGCCATCGAAATACAGACCGGTTGCAAGAAACGGATCGGGTCGGGGGCCGACATGGATAACTGTCATATCGAGGCCCCCACATCCAGCGCTTCGGCAAAACCTTCGGCCTCTTCAAACTCATCCCGTGCGCGTTGCGATATCGCGGTCAGGTTTTCGGGATTGGTGATCTGGAGGTGCCGGGCATAGTGGCGCCAGACCGGCATGGTGACCCAGACATGGGTGAAGCTTGACCAGAGCAGGAAGATCGCGAAATAGAGCCCGATCCCGATGGCAATCAAAAGCAGTTGCGGCAGATCGGACAAGGACCGCCCCAGATTGCCCAGATCACCCATCACATCGGTTTGCGCGAATTGCACGATGGCCACGCCAAGGGAAAGCACGCTGACGGGCAGCGCAAGCACCACCGCAGTGGCGGCATATCCAAAGGCGGCGATGCCAAAGATCCGTGGCGCGCTTGGGGTCGCGATCAAACCGACACCGCCAGCCCGTTTGTGATTGGCAAGGATGGCGCGGCTTGTGACCCGGTAATGCGTGATCCCGTAGACCGCGATCACCCCGGCCATGGCAAACAGCACGACAGCCGTTCCGGGGTGCTCGGCCAGATCGGCCCAAACCCCGCAGGCTGCAAAAGCTGCCGCAATCCAAAGCGGCTTTGTCGCCACGTAGAGCATGGTCCAGCGCCCGCCCTGCTCCAGCCTTGCATCGCCATACCACGTGCGGTCTGTGCGGTACTTCTCCAGCCAGAAGGTCATGTGCGGCCACAGGATGCCGGCGCTCAGGAGCGTGATCGCCCAATGCACCATGGCCCGCCACGTGTAGCCCCAGGCACCCGGGGCCAGCCCGAACCGCACCCCGCGCCAGCGCGTGCGCGCCAGAACGTAGCGCCGTGCGCGGTAGGTGGCATAAAACCAGAGCGGGATCACGCCAAGGAAGCTGATCAGGTAGGCGGTGAAATTCTGCTGAAACAGCGAAAAGCTGGCAAACATCAGAAGCAGGTTCACCACCCCGATGTAAAAGGCGAGGATCACCACCGCGATCAGGAAGCCCAGCAGCTTTTCGAACGGGTCGCCGACATATTCCAGCGGTGTCCCGCCGGGCCGCGTGGCCGACCAGAACCAGCGGCGCAGGCGCGTTTTCATCCAGAACCGGTAAATGCCAAGCGTCAGTACGGTGAACACACCGGTCCTGAGCGCCAGCCAGAACAGCGGCCAGCGGGTGCCGACGAACTCGGTTTGAAGTTTTCCGGGCTGTTCGGCCCCTGCGTAGGACCCGGTCGGGGGCCAATCGGAATTGGCGGATTGCGGCGCGTGGTTGCCCACTTCGCTTGGCTGATGATCAACAGATCCGGGAGACGCCCTGTCCCAGGCTGACAACTTTGTCATTGATCCCCGCTCCCGTCTTGTCTTGGTCCACAAAAGGAAAACGCGATGCGGCGGTTGTCAATGACTGCGCGGCCAAAAGAGCCGGGACTCAGGTAAAGCGATTGTCCCTTGGGAAGCCGCGCGGCGCCATGCGCCCTGTGCCCGCGCGTTTGCCCTGCCACTCCGCGAGGTTCGTTTCCGTCCGTGTCCGCCCCGCCGGATCAAGCCAGGACAACCCGTCTTCAAGCGTGAATGTCGTGGCATCCGACAATCCGCCATCCTTGTATTTCTGCAGACGCACGCCCTTGCCCCGGCCCATTTCCGGCAATTCATCAAGTGCGAAGACCAGCACTTTGCGGTTCTCGCCAACCACGGCCACCGCGTTCCCGGTGACTGGTTTGCAGATCTTGGCACGGGTATCGCCGCGCACGTTCAAGACCTGTTTACCGCTGCGCGTCTGCGCCAGCACATCCTGTTCGGGGACGATGAACCCATCCCCGGCCGAAGACGCGACCAGAAGCTTGCGGTCGGGCTTGTGGATAAACAGGTCTACGATCTCGGCCTCGTTGGGCAGGTCCACCATCAGGCGCAGCGGTTCCCCCATGCCGCGCCCGCCGGGCAGGTTGGCGGCGGAGAGAGTGTAAAACCGTCCGTTCGTGCCGAACACCAGTAGCCGGTCGGTGGTTTCGGCATGGAAGATAAAGCGCGGGCCGTCTCCGTCCTTGAACTTCAATTCACGAGTCAGGTCGATATGGCCGGTCATGGCGCGGATCCAGCCCATCTGCGAACAGACCACGGTGATCGGCTCACGGTCGATCATCGCCTCGATCGGCACCTCTTCGATCTCGCCCGCCTCGGCAAAAGCAGTGCGTCGCGCGCCAAATTCATAGTCCTTGCCAAAGGTTTTCTTGGCTTCGCGCAGTTGCTCGGAAATCCGGCCCCATTGCAGGTCGTCGCTTTCCAGCAGGTCCTCAAGCCCCGCGCGCTCTTCCATCAACTCGTCGCGTTCCTTGAGCAGCGCCATTTCCTCAAGCCGCCGCAGGGCGCGCAGCCGCATGTTCAGCACCGCTTCGGCCTGCACTTCGCTCAGCCCATCCTCGCCGCCGGGCGCGGGCGAGACATAGTCGTTCTCATCCGTGGCGCGCACGAAATCGCGGCCCCAATCCTCGCGCATCAGCGCGGCCTTGGGTTCGTCATCATAGCGGATGATGTCGATGACCCGGTCGAGATTGAGAAAGGCAATGATGAAGCCTTCGAGCACCTCAAGCCGGTGGTCGATCTTTTCCATGCGGTGGATGGAGCGGCGTTGCAAAACCTCCCGGCGGAAATCGAGGAAGGCGTGCAGCACCTCTTTCATCGAGCAGACCTTGGGCGTGACCCCGTCGATCAGTACGTTCATATTGAGGCTGAACCGCACTTCCAGATCGGAATTGCGATAGAGCATGCCCATCAACACATCAGGCGCGACATTCTTGGAGCGCGGCTCAAGCACGATACGGATGTCATCGGCGCTTTCATCGCGGATATCGCCCAGGATCGGCACTTTCTTGGTCTGGATCAGTTCCGCGATCTTTTCGATCAGCTTGGATTTCTGCACCTGATAGGGAATTTCAGTGACGATGATCTGCCATTGGCCGCGCCCCAGTTCCTCGACCTCGTAGCGGCAGCGCAGGCGGAAAGAGCCGCGCCCGGTGCGATAGGCCTCGGCGATGTTTTCGCGCGGCTCGACAATCACGCCGCCGGTGGGGAAATCCGGGCCGGGCACATAGTTGAGCAGCGTCTCGTCGCGCGCATCCGGGGTCTTGATCAGATGCAGGCAGGCGTCGATGAGTTCGGGGATATTGTGCGGCGGAATATTCGTCGCCATGCCCACGGCGATGCCGCTGGCCCCATTGGCCAGAAGGTTCGGAAACTCGGCGGGCAGCACCGCAGGTTCGGTCAGCCGCCCATCGTAATTGTCGCGGAAATCGACAGCGTTTTCGTCCAGACCGTTCAGCATCGCCTCGGCAACGAATGTCATGCGCGCCTCGGTATAGCGGCTGGCGGCGGGGTTATCGCCGTCGATATTGCCGAAATTGCCCTGACCATCGACCAGCGGGTAACGCACGGCGAAATCCTGCGCCAGCCGCGCCATCGCGTCATAGATCGCGGCGTCACCATGAGGGTGGAAATCGCCCATCGTGTCGCCCGAGATCTTTGCCGATTTCAGGAACTTGCCATTTGAGGCCAGCCGCAGCCGGTGCATTGCATACAAGATGCGACGATGCACAGGCTTCAGCCCGTCGCGCGCATCCGGAAGAGCGCGGTGCATGATCGTACTGAGCGCATAGGTCAGGTAGCGGTCGCCCAGCGCGCGGCGGAGCGGTTCTGACAGGTCATGCTGCCCGATATTGTTGTCGTCGGTCGTGTCGGTCATGCATGTTGTGTAGCGCTGGCTTTGAGCCCCGTAAAGCGCAGGAATGCCATCACAGGGGCGCCGGGGGAAATTCTTTGCCTCTTTACCCTTAGCGTTACATGCCGAATCGGGTATCCATACACCACTGCGCAATGTTGCTGCTGTGTGCTGTTAAAGATTTGGGGGGTTCATGAAACAGTATGTTCTGCTGACCTTTGGCTTTTTGGGTTTCGCCTTTTACGAGTTGTCCGGCGGGGCCGACTATGAACCGCGCCTGGAGTTTGCAAGCGGTGGCGCATTAAGCGCGGCCCCCGACGTTGAGGTGACGCGCTTGGCGCTTGCGGATACTGCGACCCTCGCTGAAAAACCCGCGTCCGATGATATCAATCACCAGCTGGAACAAGCCGTGCTCGAGGCGCTTTTGTCCACAAAGTCAGCAATGGTGACGGCATACGAACCGGTTGCGACAACCAGTTTGCATCGGGTCAAGGTGACATTGCCGGTCGCACCCCAATCTGCGGCAGCACAAACCGTTGCAGCGGTGACCCCCGAACCGGAGCCGACCCCGGAGCCCACCGCCGAACCGGAGCAGAGCGCGCGTATCGACCTGCGTTCGGTGGCGCGGGACCGGGTCAACCTGCGGTCCGGACCGGGTACCGAATTTGATGTGATGGGCCGTCTTACGCGCGGAACAACGGTGATGGTGCTGGAAGAGCCCGGCGACGGTTGGGTCATGTTGCAAATCGTGCCCGGCGGTAAAATCGGCTGGACCGCGGATTGGCTTCTGTCCAAGGACGGTTAAAGCACTTTCAAGTTCGAATAAGGTTGCTGCGCTGCCTGCCGGCTTGGGTCCAACGCGAATACGCCCGCTTGCGATGCAGTAATCCCGGAACGTGCTCCAATCACCTTGCACTTCTCAACCGCAGGCGGCACACCCGCCGCAAATGAGGAGTGTGAAGCGTGCGCAAATCCATCTTGATCACGGGATGTTCGTCCGGAATTGGCCGGGATGCCGCCGAAGGGTTGAACAGGCGCGGTTGGCGCGTGTTTGCTTCGTGCCGCAAGGAACGCGACTGCGCCGCGCTGCGTGACGCCGGATTTGAAAGTCCACTTATTGATTATGCCGACCCCGAGAGCATTCGCACAGGGCTGGCCGAGGTGCTGGAGGCCACAGGCGGGACGCTGGATGCGCTGTTCAACAACGGGGCCTATGCCCTGCCGGGCGCGGTCGAGGACCTGCCGCGCGAAGGATTGGCCGAGCTGTTTGAAACCAATGTTTTCGGCGTTCATGACCTCACACGACTGGTCATCCCGGTGATGCGTGGGCAGGGGCATGGCCGGATCGTCAATTGCTCCTCGGTTCTGGGGCTGGTGCCCGCGCCCTGGCGTGGGGCTTATGTGGCGTCGAAATACGCCATGGAGGGGCTGACCGACACGCTGCGGTTGGAGATGCGCGACACGCCCATTAAGGTGATCCTGATCGAACCGGGGCCGGTGACGTCCAAGATCCGCGTCAACTCGATCCCGCATTTCGAGCGGTGGATTGACTGGCGCGGCTCAGCCCGGGCAGAGCAATACGAGACGCGCCTGCTCAAGCGACTCTATGACAAGCGCGGCCCGGACCGGTTTGAACTTCTCCCCGAGGCGGTCACCGAAAAGCTCTGGCGCGCGCTTGAAGACCCCAGCCCGCGCGCCCGGTATTTCGTCACAACGCCGACCTATGTGTTCGGGACGCTGCGGCACATCGTGCCGACATCCTGGATGGACTGGATCCTGGCCAAAGGCTGACCCTGTTCGTCCCCGCGTCGAAATGTTAGGTCGCAATTGCCGGAACGACCGCTAGATCACGGCAAAGGCTAATCCACGGAGGCACCATGGCCAATGATCCGCTTTTCATCCTGATCGCCGTCCTCATGGTCGGCGTTGTCGGTATCCTGCTGTTTGGCATCGGAAGCTTTGCCAAGGGCGGGGAGTTCAACAAGAAATACGCCAACAAGGCCATGCGCTGGCGGATCATCGCACAGTTCGCTGCTGTTGTGCTGATCCTGCTGTTTGTCTGGCTGCGCGGAGGGAACTGACGTGGTTGTCCTGAACAAGATCTACACCAGAACCGGCGACGCCGGGGAAACCGCGCTGGGCAATGGCACGCGCGTGGCCAAGCATTCGACCCGGGTCGCGGCCTACGGCACATCCGACGAACTGAACGCGGCACTGGGCGTGGCGCGGTTGCATGCCTCTGGTGACATGGATGCCATGCTGGCCCGTATTCAGAACGATCTCTTCGATCTGGGGGCGGACATGTGTAGCCCGGACATCGAAAAAGATGCCGACGCGGAATACCCGCCTCTGCGCATCATCGAGGCCCAGGTCACTCGGCTGGAGGGCGAGATCGACGACATGAATGCGCGTCTGGAACCGTTGCGCAGTTTCATCCTGCCCGGTGGCTCTGCGCTGTCGGCGCATCTGCATGTTTGCCGGACGGTGGCGCGGCGGGCCGAGCGGCTGGCCGTTGAACTGGCGACGATGGAAGTGATCAACCCTCAGGCGGTGAAATATCTCAACCGACTGTCGGATTGGTTCTTTGTTGCCGGTCGAATTGCCAACAATGATGGCAAGGACGACGTGCTTTGGGTGCCCGGCGCGAACCGCTGAGACGGTTTATTCCGGCACCTGAAACGTGAGCGAGGCCCAGAGCGATTCCCAGACGGGGTCGCTCTCTTCCACTGGCTCCAGCGGGCGCAGTACCACTGCATCCACAAGATAGGTATGGCCGGGTTTGACCGGGAACTGCACCATTCCATCGGCATCCGTGCGATGCAGGCTGGTGGCAACCGATCCGTCGGGGGCCTTTTCAAACAGTTCCACCTGCGCGTTGCCGCGCGGCGCACCCTGGTAAAGCACGCGCACCGGCAGGCCGCCGCTCAGGTCATCGGTGTAGGGATTGGCCAGCGCCACGATCTCGGTTTCAAGGCCCACCTCGCGGTCCATGCCCGTGCCTTCCCCCACGGCGATCAGGCTTTTGCCATGGCGTGAATAGCGTTCCCGGAATCCGGTCTCCGGCAGGCCGCGCGCCTCGTGTTCTTCGATCAGCGGCACCCAGTCCTTGTGCGTGGCGAAATTCACGAACTTGTCCCATTCGCTATAGGTCAGGCTGTAGTCGCTGGTCACATGCACCACCACAGCCAACCCCTCGGCCGGGGCAGCCATGTTTAGCGCGGGACGGTCGCCCGCGCGGCCTTCTACCGCTGTAACATCATCGCCCTGCACGATGTCAAATCGCCGGAATCGAGGAGGAAGATAGGAATAGGCGCTGCCCTTGAACTCTTCGCCGACGCGGATATCGGCCACAATGGGTGCGTCCGGCGCGACCTGCCACGCCTTGGCGTCTATCCAGAATTCATGGGCTGACACAGCTGCCGGGAACAGCGTGGCAAGGGTAAATATCGCGGCAGGTCGAAACATGGAAAACCTTTCATACGTCCTGCGTATGAGCTTAGCGGTGACGCGGGTGTCGGCAAGTCACGTCATGATGAGGCGCGTGCACGTTCCTCGATCGACTTGGCATATTGCGCCACCCGGACCGAGAATTTGCGCGTGACCCGCCCCTTGGCCAGTTTCAGCGATTGCACCAGAAGGCGCGCAGACAGCGTCTTGGGCTGCATATGCGCCGTCACGGTCATGCGCGTCCGTCGCGGCGACAGGGCGGTCAGGTCGGCGCTCATGCCGGTCTCCAGCCCACCGGCCTTGGCGGCAAAGACGAGCAGTTCCGGCGCATTCCGTTCAGCCAGCCGGATGTCGGCGGACATCTCCTTGCCCCGAAACTTGAAACCGGCGCTCCATTCGGTGCCGACCTCGCCACCGGTATCGTGGGTACGCGTGACCTTGATGCCACGGCGCAAAGCCTGACGCTCCACGGTGTCGAAGTCGGTGATCACGGCGAAGACCTGTTCAATTGGTGCTTCGATGTCTTCTTTCGCAGAGAATTCCATGTGACTGCCCGTTATTGCCCTGTTTCAAACAGTGTCGCGTCAATCCAGCGTGTCCGCAAGCCAGTTGCGCAACAGGAAATGTGCAATCGCCCCCTTGCGCGCAGGCAGAATACCGGGGTGTTCACCTGCAAAAGCGGCGGCCATATCCTCGCGGGAGATCCATTGGGCATCTTCGATTTCCAGCGGATCAATGGTGATGTCACGGGTCATCGCATCGCCACGGCATCCGAACATCAAAGACGACGGGAAGGGCCAGGGCTGGCTGGCGAGGTATTCGACCGCTCCAACGGTGATACCGGCCTCTTCATACACTTCGCGGCGCACGGCGGCTTCGAGCGTTTCACCCGGTTCCACGAAACCGGCAAGCAGGGAATACATGCCCTCGGGCCAGCCGGGCGAGCGCCCCATGAGCACGGAATTGCCATGGGTGATCAGCATGATCACCACCGGGTCCGTGCGCGGGAAATGCTTGCCACCGCAGGCGCCGCATGCCCGTTCCCAGCCGCTCATCGCCATGGCGCTTTCAGCACCGCAGCGCGAACAGAAGCGATGGCTTTCATGCCAGCCCAGGATCGCCTTGGCCGTTGTCGCCAGTTCCGCATCGCGCGGGCTGAGCCGCGTCATGATCACGCGCAATTCGGCAAAGACCTGTGTCTCCTGCAAGAGCGGGTGGCTCTGTTCGCTCCGGTCCACGAACTGCCCCAGCGCCTCGGTATCCAGATTGTCGGGTGTCCATGCTGACAGGTCATAGGCAAAGCAAAGCGCGCCATCGTCGCGCCCCAGAAGGATTCGTTCGTTCGAGCACTCAGGCAGGATTGAATGATCTAGCGGCAGGCGCACCAACCTGTCCGCCGCGTCAATCAGTGGTTTGCCCCGCCAAAGCAGGATGGCACGGGTCGCGGTATCGGCATCCGCGCGGGCAATGGCGGCCGCATCGCCGCGAATCTCTGCGGCGCGGTCCAGTGCGGAGCCACCGAAGGTGACGGTTTCTGCCAGTTTCATACGCCTGCTCCCTCGTTCCGAAAGCGGGAATCGCATGGGCGCGCCCCCCTTGCAAGGGGAACACGCTTCGCATAGATAGCAGGTTGAGAGGTTGGCGCGGGCAAGCGCCTCGCCAACCCGGTCAGGTCCGGAAGGAAGCAGCCGTAACGAGCCCCGCTTGGGTCGTTGTCCAGCCTCTCACCCAATTCCCCTGACACTTGCGACCTGGCTTTTGGCTCCCACGGGCCGACAGGGAGAATTCGCAAGGGTTTTTCCCCATGCAGCGCGCCGCGCCAGCCCGCATATAGAAGTCATGAACACAGGCGATCCAAGGCCTGAATGAACATGACGGCAATCACCTGTCGCAATCTCGGGATCGGGGCCAAGCAATCAGCCCCCGCAACGGCACCGCTCCCGGCGATTAGGTAACAAGAACCGCGTTAACGAGTGTGTCTGTTTGAAATCGCCCCCGGCCCCCAGTGCCGGGGGTTCTTTTTTACAAATTTCGCGCGCTGAACGTATCGCAATCGGCAACCTGTGCATTTTGATAGCCGCGCGCGAACCAGTGAGAGCGCTGTTCGGACGTCCCGTGCGTAAACGTGTGCGGTTGCGGCACACGGCCCGCACGTTTCTGCAAGTGATCATCGCCGATCATCCGCGCTGCGTTCAGCGCCTCTTCCAGATCGCCGGGCTCCAGAAGACTGCCCACGTGACGGGCCCAGACGCCGGACAGGCAGTCAGCCTGCAATTCCAGCCGCACGGTGAGCATATTGGCCTCGGTCTGTGATACTTGTTGGCGCAGGCTGTTGACCTTGCCGAGAATACCCAGTTCGTTCTGCACATGGTGGGCGACTTCGTGGGCAATTACATAAGCCGCTGCGAAATCCCCGCGCGCGCCCAACTGGCGTGAAAGCGTGGCAAAGAAATCCGTATCGAGATAGGCCTTTTCATCGGCGGGACAGTAAAAGGGACCGGTTGCGCCGCTCGCACCGCCGCAAGGTGATTGCGTGACACCGGAATAGAGTACCAGAACCGGCGGCTCATAAGCGCGTCCGACCTGTTCGGGGAAAACCTGTGCCCAGACATCTTCTGTGGTGGCCAATACGCGCGAAGTGAACTCGGCCGCTTGTTGCTCTTCTGCGCTAAGCTCGCGGGGGGCGTCCGAGCGCGGCGCATTCGCCTGATCCAGAAGCGGCGTGACATCGATCCCGGCGAAATAGCCAATGGCCAATACGATCAACAGCCCGACACCGCCAATGCCACCGGCTTTGGCACCGCCCGACCGGCGGCGATCTTCGATATTGCGGCTGCTGCGGCGACCTCTGAGACGCATTTTGTCCTCCCACTCGTAACATTGACAGCTTGCGCGCAGGACAGGGGATTGGGCAAGGGGCAAACGTGCGGTCGCGGCGTCACGTAGCGCGCCCTTTGGCTGGACCTCTGCCCGGTGACGGCATAGGTTGCTTGCGACAGGAGAGGCCCCGATCATGAGCGACACGACGCAGCCCGCCTATCAGGTGCTGGCCCGGAAATACCGTCCCGAAACCTTTGCCGATCTGGTCGGGCAGGACGCCATGGTTCGTACGCTCAAGAACGCGTTTGCGACGGGCCGGATTGCGCAGGCCTTCATGATGACCGGTATCCGGGGCACCGGCAAAACCACCACCGCACGGATCATCGCCAAGGGCATGAACTGTATCGGTCCCGATGGCACGGGCCAGCCCACGACTGATCCCTGTGGTCAGTGTGAGCATTGTGTGGCCATTGCCGAGGGTCGGCATGTGGATGTGCTGGAGATGGACGCGGCGTCCAATACCGGGGTCGATGATATCCGCTCAACAGTGATTGACAGCGTGGCCTATGCGCCGTCGGCGGCGCGCTACAAGGTTTATATCATCGACGAAGTGCACATGTTGTCCAAATCGGCCTTCAATGCGCTGTTGAAGACGCTCGAAGAGCCGCCCGCGCATGTGAAATTCATCTTTGCCACGACCGAGATTCGCAAGGTTCCGGTGACGGTGCTGTCGCGCTGCCAGCGCTTTGACCTGCGCCGGATCGAACCCGAGGACATGATCGCCATGATGAGCCGCATCGCGGCAGGCGAAGGAGCCGAGATTGCCGAGGATGCGCTGGCGCTGATTGCACGCGCGGCAGAAGGCTCGGCGCGGGATGCCACCTCGCTTCTGGATCAGGCCATCAGCCACGGCGCAGGCGAGACCACCGCGGATCAGGTGCGCGCTATGCTGGGGCTGGCCGACCGGGGGCGGGTCATGGACCTGTTCGATCTGGTGATGAAGGGCGATGCGGCTGGCGCATTGGCGGAACTGTCCGCGCAATATGCCGATGGGGCCGACCCGATGGCAGTGCTGCGCGATCTGGCCGAGGTCACGCATTGGATCTCGGTGGTCAAGATCACGCCGGAGGCCGCCGAGGACCCGACCGTGACGCCGGATGAGCGCACGCGGGGCGCGCAGATGGCCGCCGACCTGCCGATGCGCGCGCTCAGCCGTATGTGGCAGATGCTGCTCAAGGCGATCGAAGAGGTGGCGGCCGCGCCCAATTCCATGATGGCGGCGGAGATGGCGATCATCCGGCTGACCCATGTGGCCGAACTGCCCAGCCCCGAAGAACTGATCCGCAAACTGGGTGACGCCCCGGTGCCAACGCCGCCCACGGGCGGCGTTGGCAGGGCAATCGGCGGCTACAGCCAGACCAACGCACAAGGTGCGCCCGCGCCGACCCATCCGGGCCCAAGCGGCCCCAGCGCCCATGCCGGTGGGGCAGCCCCCGCGCTGGCCGCAGAACAAGCGCTGGCGCATTACCCGACATTTGAACACGTGATCGAACTCATCCGGTCGAACCGGGATGTGAAGCTTTTGATCGAGATCGAAGCCGGTGTGCGACTGGCCGCATATCAGCCGGGCCGGATCGAATTTACCCCGGCCGCTGACGCGGCGCCGGACCTTGCGCAGCGGTTGGGTGCGGCGCTGCAACGCTGGACCGGCAATCGCTGGGCCGTCACTCTGGTCAATGACTGCACCGCGCCCACCATAGTCGAGACGCGCGATGCGGACAGGCTCGCACTGCATGCCGAGGCGGCGGAACACCCGCTGGTCAAGGCCGCTTTGCTGGCTTTTCCAAAGGCAAAGATCACCGAGATCAAAACCGTCAAAGAGGCCGAGGCGGCAGCACAGGTCGAAGCATTGCAGGAGGTCGAGGACGAATGGGATCCTTTCGAAGAGGACTGATTGCCGGGCTTGCGGTCTTGCCCGGTACTGCATGGGCCGAGATGTGCACGCAACTGCGCCCGGGATGGGACGGCACCCCCGCCACTCAAGTGACCGAGGCGCTGGGTCTGTTCACCTCGCCGCTGGTGCTGTTCCTGCTGGCGGCGCTGGGCGTGGCCGTGGCGTTCCGCCATGCGATGGGCACGGCGCTGGTGGCGCTGCTTTGGTCGTTCTTTATTTCCTACCTGATCCTGCCGGACCAATCGGGCCTGCGCGCTGCAGCAGTTGAGGAGGGCTGTATCGCCTCACCCACCTTGTTCATCGCGCTCTCCGCTGCGATATGTACAGTAGCAGTGATTTACACCTTTCGCCGCGAAAAGCGGCTCTGACACGAACCGGAGACACGGATGTTCAAAGGACTTGGCAATCTCGGCGATATGGCCGGCATGATGAAAAAAGCGCAGGAAATGCAAAAGCGCATGGCGCAGTTGCAAGAGGACCTGCATTCCATGTTGGTCGAAGGCCAGAGCGGTGCCGGGCTGGTCAAGGCCACGGCCAGCGCCAAGGGCGAGCTCAAGGGGCTGGATATCGACCCTTCGATCTTCAATGGCGATGACAAGGAAGTGGTCGAGGACCTGATCCTTGCCGCGATCAAGGACGCACAGGGCAAGGCCGCGGCACGCGCCGAGGCCGAGATGAGCAAGATCACCGAGGAAATGGGCCTTCCCAAAGACATCAAGATGCCGTTCTGAGCCAGCGATGGACGCTGTTCGGGTCCTGGTTGCGATTGCCCTGATGCTTGTCGGCCTTCCGGCTTTTGCGCAGGGCTGGGCCACGCGGGATGTCTGCGACGTGCCCGAGGTGGCCGTGTTCGAAAGCGCTTTTGCGCCCGCCACGGAAGATGACATCAAGACCGCAGCCGACCACATGCCCAACGGTGTCGGTCGGCTGTGGCGTATCGAGGCCCCGAACGGGGCGGTGTCCCATCTTTGGGGGACCATGCATGTCACCGACCCGCGCATTCTGGACCTGCCGGACAGGGTTCTTGACCTGATCGACAACGCGCGCGTCGTCGCACTTGAAATCGACCCGATTATGCCCTCGCGTCGCGCCTATGAACGCGACCTGCGCCGTGCGGACTGGTTCCGCAACGGGCGGAGCGACGTGGACCTGTCGGACAGCGCCTTGCCCGCCGATGTCCTTGAATGGATACGCCAGCGCAGTCACGGGCTGGGTTGGGGGCGCAATGCGCCGGACCGGCTCACATTGGGGGCGGTTGCGGAATTGCTTCTGTCCGACCCTTGCGATGATTTCGCCGCCGGGATCCTGCCGGTGCAGGACGGGCGCATCCAGATGCTGGGTATGATCGCCGGGGCCGAAATCCTCGCGCTCGAAGAGGCGATGCGCATCAAGCACCAACTGGACGGCGGAGAAGGCGACTTTGCGATTGATTTCCTGTTGGTCTATGGCAGCTATCTCAACCCTGAAACCAAATGGCAGGATCGGGCGACATCCTTCGCGTTGTATCTTGAGGGGCGTATCGCCGAGATGATGGCGTGGGACCGCGCCTATGTCAGCGACGTGCTGGGCGATGGGGGGCGGGCCATAGACCGGGTGAATGCCTATCTTCTCGACGCCCGCAATCACGCCTTTGTCGATGCCGCCGAAAGCGCGTTGCAACAGGGCGGGGTGTTCATCGCGGTGGGTTGCTTTCATCTTCCGGGGGCGCAGGGCATGGTAGCGCTGCTGCGGGAGCGTGGGTTTACCGTGACGCGCGTCCCTGTGCCGGGTGAGGTGTGAGATGAGCAGTACCAAGGACATCGACGCGCTGATCGAGATCATGGCCAAACTGCCGGGGCTGGGTCCGCGTTCGGCCCGGCGCGCCGTACTGCAAATGATCCGAAAACGCGCGCTGCTGATGCAGCCGCTCGCCGATCAGATGACCCGCGTCGCGGCCACGGCGCGTGAATGCCTGAACTGCGGCAATATTGGCACGGCGGATATCTGCGATATCTGCGCGGCCGAGAAACGCGCCAACGGACAGATTTGCGTCGTGGCCGATGTGGCTGACCTTTGGGCGATGGAGAGGGCAGGGGTTTTCAAGGGGCGCTATCATGTGCTGGGCGGCACGCTTTCGGCGCTTGACGGGATCGGACCGGAAGAGTTGTCGATCCCGCGCCTGATCGACCGGATCGAGGCCGAAGGCGTGACCGAGGTCATCCTCGCGCTCAGCGCCACGATTGATGGCCAGACCACCGCCCATTACATCGCCGACCAGCTTGAGGGCCGGGTGACGTTGACCTCGCTGGCGCAGGGTGTGCCAATCGGCGGGGAATTGGACTACCTCGATGACGGTACGATCAGCGCAGCGCTGAACGCGCGGAAGTCGTTGTAGGTGCTTTTGGGCCAACACGTTGCGCGTGGACCGAGGTTCCCCGAAACAGACCGGTTACGGATGTCGCACAAGGTCTCCATCCAGTCGCGCACCTAAGCCACCGCCGGTTCCAGCGCCCAGTCCGGCAGGGTCCGGCCCAGCGTGACCTCGGCCCCAAGTCTCCCCAGTTCATCGCTGCATTTTGCACCACGGCCACAGCCGCCAACGGCGACCGAGACCCGGTCGGATATGCGCGCGATGCGAGGGATGTTCTCGGCCGTGTAAGTGGTCACACAGGCCGCCTTCGCCCGCGACGTGACCCTTAGACCGGGCATCCGCTCATGGATCACGTCTTCCAGCTTTTCGGCCACCTGTTGCGATCCGCCCGCGCGGAACCAGTCCTGCGTCGCTTGCCGGTCGGGCAGGGCGATATCCTCGGGGTCGCCGCCCAGCTTGAGCCACATCCTGCCATCGGGATAGCGGATCGGCGGCAACAGATACGGGTCCTCGCCCGAGGGCAAAAGATAGATGAGCGGCGGCATGTCCGCGAGCCGCGCGGCCTCGGTCTCGTCCACCTCAAAGAGCGCAACCGTGCGGGCGTAGACGTTGAGCGGCAGAGGCTCGGGCAGGACCATGTTGGAAAACCCACCAGCGGCGACAAGGATCTGATCGCCGTGAACATCCCCTGAGGGCGTGCGGATCGTGACACCCGCGCCGGTCTCGGTCAGCCCGGTCGTGAAGGCATCCACCACCCGCGCGCCATGGGCTTCGGCGGCCTTGGTCTGGGCCGCAACAAGGCGGCGGGGGCTGATGAAACCTGCGTTGGACGGTTCATGAATGGCCAGCGTATCGGCGGGGAAATCGAAAAAGGGAAAACGCTGCGCCAACGCATCCCCCCTCAGATGGGTGCAGTCGATCCCGGCAGCGCTGGCGACGTCCGCGACGCGGGTGATCGGCGCGGACCCATCTGGCCCGGCCATGACCAACCCGCGTTCGGTAAAGAACCCGATGCCCGAGGTTTGCGCAATCTCACCATAACGCGCAATGGAGGCGCGGCTTGCCCGGCTCCAGAAGGGCCACGGATCAAGACCCCGGGTGATCCGGCCTTCGTCATAATGTGATCCGAAGACGCCGTCATGATTGGCTTTGTCTCCCGGCTCGGACGGGCCAAGCAGCACGACATCCTGACCGCTCATCGCCAGATGCCTTGCCGCCGCCGATCCAATCAGTCCGCGGCCAATCACAACAATCGTCATCGCTGTCTCCGGTTTACCCTTTGGGAAAGTGGACCCAAGATCGCCGGGTTTGGCAAGGGGATGATGCCGCGAAAGCAAAAGGCCCGCCGGGGAGGGCGGGCCTCGTCTGAGTTCTTAGAGCTGCGGATCAGGGCTGCTCGTCTTCATCCTCGTCGGTGGAATTCGGCAGGTTGAAGAAGCTGTCGGCATCGAGAATGTCGCTGGTATCCTCTTCGTCATCGTCGTCATTGCTGTCCGACAGCGAAAAGGTTTCCAGACCTTCGATGGCGCTGGGGATCTTCGGCTCGGCCGGCATGTCGAGGCTTTGTTCGGTGGACAGAAGCTTGCGGCGCTCGTCATCCGACATCGCTTCGCCCGCGGCGGCTTTCTTGGCGGCGGCCTTTTGAACGGCGGCGTCCAGCTCGGTCTGTTTGCACAGGCCAAGCGCCACCGGGTCGATCGGCTGCATGTTGGCGATGTTCCAATGGGTGCGTTCGCGGATCGACTGGATCGTCGGCTTGGTGGTGCCCACCAGCTTTGCGATCTGGCTGTCAGCCAGTTCCGGGTGGAATTTCACCAGCCACAGGATCGCGTTGGGCCGGTCCTGACGCTTGGACAGCGGCGTGTAGCGCGGGCCACGGCGTTTGTCCTCGTCGCGGGCGGCGGGGTTGAACTTGAGCTTCAGCTTGACCAGCGGGTCGGCCTCGGCCTTGTCGATATCATCCTGGGTCAGCTGGTTGTTGGCGATGGGGTCGAACCCTTTCACGCCTGTCGCCACGTCGCCATCGGCAATGCCCTGCACTTCCAGCTCGTGCATATCGGTGAAATCGGCAATCTGCTTAAAGGTCAGCGTGGTGTTGTCCACCAGCCAGACGGCGGTTGCCTTGGGGTGTAGCAGTTTGGCCATGGGTCGTCTCCTTGAACATATCTTCCCCGTCGCCTGAAATGGCTTTCCCTGTGGCAGGGACGGTTTCCGTTGTCGGGGAACTTCGGGCGTATATAGTCGCGATGAAGCCATATGGAAAGTGAAAATGCGTGTCTTTGTGATTGCCGTTCTGATGCTGCTGCCCGGTTTTGCGCTGGCCCGGGGGGAAAAGGCGGGTGTGTTTGACTATTTCGTGCTGGCGCTGTCATGGACGCCCAACTGGTGCGAGATCGAGGGCGATGCCAAGGGCTCGGACCAGTGTGACGCGCGCCATGATCACGGCTGGACCCTGCACGGGCTCTGGCCACAATTCCACCGGGGCTGGCCGTCCTTCTGCCCTACGTCCAAGCGTCCGCCGTCGCGGGTGATGACGCGCGACATGGCGGATATCATGGGGACGTCGGGGCTGGCTTGGTATCAGTGGAACAAGCACGGCGCCTGCACGGGCCTGAGCGCGCCTGCCTATTATGAGCTTTCTCGTGAAGCTTATGAAAGCATCACGCGTCCGGAGGTTTTCCGCAAACTGGATCGGGCGGTGAAACTGCCCGCGTCACTGGTGGAGGAAGCCTTTCTCAAGGCAAATCCCGGGTTGGAAAAGGACATGATCACGATCACCTGCCGCGACGGGTTCATTCAGGAAGCGCGCATCTGCCTGTCCAAATCGCTTGACCCCGTGCCCTGTGGGTCGGACGTGATCCGCGATTGCCGCATGAAGGACGCGTTGTTCACCCCGATCCGGTGACCGATAAGCCTCATTCCCGGTGCCCGCCTGACGCAGGGTCAGGAATCCCTGACTGGCGCGTTTTGGCGCAAAGGCGCACTCTGCCTTTATTGACACCGCAACGACATGTTTCTCGGTCATACAGGTTAAATGTGCGACGAAGACCTTTTCAGGGGGCGACAGATGCTACGCTATTTCAGCACCAAAAAAGCGGCAGAGAGACGCGCGCGTCTCGCAGTTGAGCGCAAGCTGATCTCCGCCGATTTCCCCGGTTTTCAGAAACAGGATGGCGATATCGAATGGCACAGCGAAAGCTGGGTCGGGATGTGGGTGGACCGCTCGTTCCACGTGGCCTCGCCCTGTGCCACCATGACGGCGCACCGCGGCATTACAAAGGATGGTCAGATCATCTGGCTGGTGCAGCACCCGATGCGGCCCCGCGGCTTTCATGCGGTCGGGCATGATCCGGTCATGGCGTTCCGGCGTGCCTCTGACGCTTGGGCGCGTTGCGATGAGTTGCGCCAAAGGCGCGATGAGATCAAAGCGCTGACGCGCGATTTGCTTTTGGGCCGGGCGCGGCTGGACATCACAATCGAAGATGCGGCGGCATCGCCGCTCTCAGCCGTCGAGGTCCGGTCTTTCATGGCGCGATTCAGAATGGCCGGCACGCGGCGGATTTCCGGGCGGCTTGCGGCTGTTCTGGCGATGGTCGAACCGCAGGTGGGCTTTGTCATCTGGACAGCCCACGCGCGTCGGCAAGCCCAACGCGAGGCGCGCGATGTCGCGGTCAGTGACAGGATGGAAATGGCATGAATTCCGGTCACGTGACGGGCGTCAGATGACCCCGATTTCCGCCAGCGCTGCGTTAAGCTTTGGCGGCAGCGGGTCTTCGCGCAACTGCCGGTCTGTCAGATCGGCGGGCGCATCCGTGGGTTTGAGGTAGCGCCAACCCTGAAACGGGCGGCGCGGTTGGGCCTGGGTGCGAATGACCTGAGGGTCAAAGACGATTCCGCAACGGGTGATGCCGTCTTCGCCGGTCACTTCGTCCAACCGGATGATCCGCTGCCGGGCCAGAACGACTCCTTTGAACACCCAATATAGCGATCCGCCGTCGAGCAGCTCATCAGCCCGCTTGGGCCACATGCGGGTGACATGACGGGGCAAACCATCGGGGTTCAGCGCGGCGCGCTGCTTTTGCCATTGGATCAGGTCCTCGACCTTTTCGGCCCCCACGCACAGCTTGATCAGGTTGATGGTCACGACGCTCCCTCCCGGTGCGTGGCAACCTAACTCCCATGCGCCGGGATGCAAGTCCCGGCCTGTACTGTTGCTATATCGCATCAGGCATAGGGCGGCTGTATATTTGGGAATTGGAGCCTGCGCGATTCCGAAATAGACCCGAAAGAAAATGAGGGTCCGTTTCATGAAAAACGCAATTCTGGCTGCGATGTTTTTGCCGGCGATGGCGCAGGCGAATGAGCCGTTGATTTCGCTGGACTATTTTACGGCGAGTATTGGTGTGGAAGCCGTAACTACTACTTGGGTTCCCAACTTTTTTGGGCTTCCTAGCAGTGATTCCGCGGAAACGTATGAACACCACTTATTCGATTTGGACGGCGCTTTATTGATTGGGGATCACTTCCGCCTGAGTGGTAACTTCAATTTTGTCCACACGGATCGGGAACGTTTGGCTGTTGGAACAATTCGGCGCGGCTCTTTGGAAGGGGAGGTGCTTTTGCCGCATGGATTCTCTGTGGGTGCTTATGCTGAAAGCCTCTGTTTCTTTGACTGTGGAGAGTCAACGACGCATGTCTATGGTGCTGGACTTTCATTGGGTTATTCAAGCGATCTCGTGAATGTGAAGGGCCGGTTCGGAACATCCAACAGGGACGCGCGTGTCTTGGTTGGTTTTGAGGAAGACGAAGTCTGTGGTGTGGGCTTCAACGATGATTGCTTTTCCGTCCCGGGAGAGCCAATTTTTGAAACGATGGGGGAAACTGGGCGCTCAGCTTCGGTTTCTGCGGTTTTCTCACCAACTCCGCGAACAAATATTGCCGTGTCCGGGCAAATTCATCGCATTGATCTGTACGAGGTTGAACAAAAAACAGAAATTGCCGGGCTTGGTGGGTCTTATTCGTTTGACAATGGTGTAACGGTCAGCGGCGCCTACGAGTTTCACCATGTTTCTTACGACAATCGACCATTCTTGACGACCCAAGAATATGCCTTGGGAGTCGGATATGATTTCAGATCGCGTGGAGCCAACCTGATCGTCAATGCCGAATTCGGTCAGAAGCATTATGACTTCCACGATGTCAGAAATGATCTCGATCCGACAAACATCGTTCGTGTGGGCATCACCATCCCACTGGGCAACAAGCCCAAGACGGGCGCGGTCTCGTTACTCCATGACATCCGCGACCCGGAACTGAACGGATACGGGCGATCTTTTCTTCAGTAGAGGGATGGTGCAAAGAGACGGCTTGCAACCAGCTACTGTCCATCCTGCATGGTGACAAATGCTGGCCGGAACGCTATCTTGTTGCTTCCGGCCTTGCCACCACAGCCCATTGGGGTGGCACGCCTGTCTACGGAGCTGCCCATGACCCGCTTTGCCGCGCCCATTGCTGAACAGATCTGGGATATGAAATACCGCCTGAAAGAGGCGGATGAGACCCCTGTCGACAAGACGGTCGAAGATACCTGGCGGCGCATTGCGCGCGATCTGGCGAGGGTCGAAGCAGACCCGGAGCATTGGGAAACCCGGTTTTACGACGCGCTGGAGGATTTCAAATACCTGCCTGCCGGGCGCATCACGGCGGGCGCGGGCACTGGACGGGCGGTGACGCTGTTCAATTGCTTCGTCATGGGCACGATCCCCGACAGCATGGGCGGTATTTTTGACATGCTGAAAGAGGCCGCGCTGACCATGCAGCAGGGCGGGGGGATCGGCTATGATTTCTCGACCATCCGGCCCAAGGGCGCGTCGGTATCGGGTGTTGCGGCGGATGCGTCCGGACCGCTGTCGTTCATGGATGTCTGGGACGCCATGTGCCGCACGATCATGAGCGCCGGGTCGCGCCGCGGTGCGATGATGGCCACCATGCGCTGCGACCACCCCGATATCGAGGATTTCATCGCCGCCAAAAGCGATCCTGCGCGGCTGCGCATGTTCAACATGTCGGTGCTTGTGACGGACGCTTTCATGGAGGCGGTCAAGTCGGACGGGTCCTGGGAGTTGGAGTTCGACGGCAAGGTTTATCACACGGTCGAGGCACGCGATTTGTGGAACCGCATCATGCGTGCCACCTATGACTATGCTGAGCCGGGCGTGATCTTTATCGATCGGATCAATCAGGCCAACAACCTGAATTATGTAGAGACCATCGCCGCCACCAATCCCTGCGGTGAACAGCCCTTGCCGCCTTATGGGGCGTGCCTTTTGGGATCGGTCAACCTTGCGCGGCTGGTGGAGCAGCCGTTCGAAGAGGCGGCGGCGCTTTCGGAGGAGAAACTGACCGAGCTTGTCACCATGGCGATCCGCATGATGGACAACGTGGTGGATGCCTCGAAATTCCCGCTGGAGGCACAGGCACAAGAGGCGCAGGCCAAGCGGCGCATCGGGCTGGGTGTGACCGGGCTGGCGGATGCGCTTTTGATGGTCGGGCTGCGTTATGGCTCGGACGAGGCCGCGGCGCAAACCGAGGTCTGGCTCAAGGCGATTGCACGGGCCTCCTATCTGGCGTCTGTGGAACTGGCCAAGGAAAAGGGCGCGTTCCCACTGTTTGATGCTGGGAAATACCTCGCCTCGGGCAATATGATGAATATGGACGAGGATGTGCGCGAAGCCGTGCGAGAACATGGTATCCGCAACGCGCTGCTGACCTCCATCGCGCCGACCGGGACGATCAGCCTTTATGCGGGCAATGTGTCCTCCGGGATCGAGCCGGTCTTTGCCTATAGCTACACCCGCAAGGTGCTGCAAAAGGATGGCACCCGCACCGAGGAAGAGGTGGTGGATTACGCCGTGCAGATGTGGCGTGACAAGTTCGGCGATGCGCCGCTGCCCGATTATTTCGTGAATGCCCAGACGCTCGATCCCGCAGACCACGTAAAGATGCAGGCCGCGGCGCAGAAATGGGTGGATTCGTCGATTTCCAAGACCATCAACTGCCCCGAGGATATCTCCTTTGACGCGTTCAAGGACGTCTACATGCAGGCCTATGAGACGGGCTGCAAAGGCTGCACCACCTACCGGCCCAATGATGTGACGGGATCGGTGCTGAGCGTCAGCGAGGCCGAGGACAAGGTGCCGGGCGAAAAGGATGCGGCCCCGGTGGAGGGCGGTGAAGTCGTCTATATGTCCGAACCGCTGGACCGTCCGCAGGAGCTGGAAGGTGCGACCTACAAGCTGAAATGGCCTGACAGCGAGCATGCGATTTACCTGACCATCAATGACATCGTGATCAACGGTCGCCGCCGACCCTTTGAGGTGTTCATCAACTCAAAGAACATGGAGCATTACGCCTGGACATTGGCGCTGACCCGTATGATCTCGGCGGTGTTCCGGCGCGGGGGTGATGTGTCTTTCGTGGTGGAGGAGCTCAAAGCGGTGTTCGACCCGCGCGGCGGCGCCTGGGTGCAGGGGAAATATATCCCGTCGATCCTTGCCGCGATTGGTGGCGTGATCGAAAAGCACATGGTGGCGATCGGCTTCCTCGAAGGCGAGGGCAAAGGGCTGAAAAGCGATCCGACGGCGCAGGTCGTGGGGCTGGACGCGCCGCGTGGCAAGGCCTGTTCAAGCTGCGGGCAATATGAGATGCGCATGGTCGAAGGCTGCATGACCTGCATGTCCTGTGGCTACAGCAAGTGCGGATAGGCGGCCTCAGGCGTCGAAACACAGCATCATGAGCAGGTCGTCGCGCGCCTGACCGTCCAGCAGGACCGATCTGGGCCGCAAACCGAACCGGGTGAACCCGGCGATCTCATAAAGACGCCGCGCGCCGTGGTTGTCGACGTCAACACAAAGTTCGACCTGCAAGAGACCGTCGACTCTGGCGGCGTCCAGCATGGCGGTGAGCAGCGCACTGCCAACACCTCGCCCCTGTAAGTCGGGATGCACGTAAAGCGGGCCAATATCACCGGTATGGCGCAGCCGCTCAGGCCCGCCCCGACGCAAAACGCCCAAGGCAATCATCTCTGTGCGCTCGAATGCGCCCCAATGGCCGCCCTGATCCATAGCCTTGGCAATGGCGTCAACAGGGGTGGCAAGCGCCTCGGCCTCGGTCAGAAGGAATGCTGACGGAAAACGCCCGAGCCCATCCAGCCACAGCGCATGGAACGCCGGGGCATCTGCCGCGCTCAGCCTGCGGAGGATCATTCCGGGTGGTGCGGGGCTTTGCGTGACGGCGCGGCATAGGGGCGGGTCACATCGCGCAGCGT
The DNA here is from genome assembly GCF_028023675.1 of Primorskyibacter aestuariivivens. Taxonomy (GTDB): domain Bacteria; phylum Pseudomonadota; class Alphaproteobacteria; order Rhodobacterales; family Rhodobacteraceae; genus Marinovum; species Marinovum aestuariivivens. Next base: position 26,034 of record NZ_JAQIOZ010000014.1, read on the forward strand.
GAGTTCCAGCGCCTCGACCGAGAGCCGCAGCGCGCCATCCCCGGCAAGTGTCAGAACCACATGCCCCGATGCATCTTGGCCCGGCTCAAAGCTGATCGCCAACAAGGACAGGATCACATCGTTATCGTTGCGGTCCACGCCTTGGCTGGCCACGCCCAACACATGTTCCACCACCAGTACAGACTGCACCCGTTCCGGTGTGCGCCCACGACGTTCCGCAGCGGGCAGGTCCTCCCAGCGGAAGCGGTTGAGCAGGATGGCAAACCGGCGGGCCTTGGGCTGCCATGTCATTTCGGTGATCGGAAACACTGCATCCTGGGCCAGCGCGGACAGGATTTTCAGGTCCTCGTCGTCCATCGCCCCAAGGTTCAGCGGCGCTTCGCGGCCGTCTTCGAATTTGGCATCCTGGGTCATTCGTCCTTGATCCGTTCGATTTTTGCGCCCACACCTTCGAGCTTTCGCACCACATGTTCATAGCCACGGTCAAGGTGATAGACACGGCTGACCCTGGTCTCACCCTCGGCGGCAAGCCCGGCAAGGATCAGCGATACCGACGCGCGCAGGTCGGTGGCCATCACCGGCGCGCCCTTGAGCCGCTCAACACCGGTCACGGTCGCCGTACCGCCATGCACCTCGATCTGCGCGCCCATGCGGGTCAGCTCGGGTGCATGCATGAAGCGGTTTTCAAAAATGGTTTCTTCCAAAACCGAGGTTCCCTCGGCGGTGCACATCAGCGCCATCATCTGTGCCTGAAGATCGGTGGGAAAACCGGGGAAGACCTCGGTCGTCACGTTGACCGCTTTGACCCGGCCATTCCTGCGCGCCACCTTGAGGCCCTTGTCGGTCTCGGTGACGGAAATCCCGGCCTCGTCCAGCTTGGCGGCAAAGCTTTCCACCAGTTCCATCTTGCCGCCAAGGCATTCGACCTCGCCGCCTGCAATCGCCGGAGCAATCATATAGGTGCCAAGCTCGATCCGGTCTGTGACCACCGGGTGGGTCGCGCCGTGCAGGCGGTCGACACCCTGAATGGTGATGGTGGAGGTGCCTTCGCCATCAATCTGCGCGCCCATCGCCCGCAGGCAGCGCACCAGATCCACGATCTCCGGCTCGCGGGCGGCGTTCTTCAGCACCGTGGTGCCCTTGGCCAGCGTGGCGGCCATCACGGTGTTTTCCGTCGCGCCAACGGAGGCAAAGCGCAGCTCATGCGTCGCGCCCTTGAGCCCGCGGGGGGCCTTGGCATGCAGGTAGCCGTCTTTGAGCTCGATCTCGGCCCCCAGAGCCTCAAGCGCCTCGATATGCAGGTCCATGGGGCGCGCGCCAATGGCGCAGCCGCCGGGCAGCGACACGATCGCCTGACCCAGTCGCGCCAGCATCGGGCCAAGCACGAGGTTCGAGGCGCGCATCTTGCGCACGATGTCGTAATGCGCGGTGTGGTTGTTCAGATCATGGCTCGACATGGCAAGTACCTGCCCGTCCTGCAGCGCCGATACCTCGGCTCCCAGCGATTGTAGCAGGGCCGACATGGTCTTGATGTCCGAGAGGCGCGGCGCGTTGGTCAGCGTCAGCGGTTCCTCGCTGAGAAGTGTCGCGGGCATCAGGGTAAGACAGGCATTCTTTGCGCCCGCAATCGGGATCTGCCCGTTCAGCGGGCCATTGCCCGTCACGATGATCGAATCCATGCCTGTCAGTCCTCTGTACCGTTCTGCTCGTTCTTGTCGTTTGGTTGCGCCGCGCGCGCCCGGCTTTGCGCCTTGCGACGGCCCAGATTCGCCTTGAGCGCGGCCTTTAGCCGTGCCTCACGATCGTTTGCGCTCCCCTTGGAGCTGGATGATTTGGGCTTGTCGCGCTCTGTCATAGCCCTCTCGTATCCTATGGCGAAAAAAGGGTCCAGATTGCGCTTGCACTGCTTTTCATTTGCGTCTAATCACCCGCCACACCGCAGCAAGACGCTGCGACCCCGGCGCTGCTGTAGCTCAGAGGTAGAGCACTCCCTTGGTAAGGGAGAGGTCGAGAGTTCAATTCTCTCCAGCAGCACCATCTCGCTTTTCTGCCCCGAAATTCCCTCTAATTATATGAAAGAGAATGATAATTCGGGAGTTCCATACACATCGTTTTGGCCATATTTCAGAGGCTCAGAAAAGACCAATCTGAGCACCGTTTGGCGCATAGAAAAGCGCTCCACTTTTATATAAATTCCAAGGGCTTGGCTGAAATTTCAAGGCGAGTTCATTACAATCCTGCAGCCGTGCCGTCGGCAGCACGGTTTTTTTCGACTCGCTTAATTGGGACGAGTTTCTGCCTTTCCAGCTTCTCGATACGTGCTTCATAAGCTCTGACGACCGATGCGCTGGTCGCATCGACCACGCGATCCAGAAGGTTCTTAATTTGCTGTTCAGCCGCCTTGAGCTGCTTCTGCAACTCGTCTTTTTCATTGTGGGTGATGGCAAAGCGCATGTCCCAGGCATCCCGCAGCATTGCTTCGCCAGATCGAAAAGACCGCGTGCAGGCTGCCGCACTCACCGGTTTTGTGCCGGTCGCGCACGACAGCGGAACCCTTCGCGGAAAACGGTCCATCGCGGGGGGGGCGCCGTGCCCTGAGGTACGTGGTGTTCCAGGCATCGCTGGTTGCGGAACATCGCAACCCAAGCCTCAGATTCTTCGCAGATCGACTCCGCAGGGCCGGAAAACCGCACAAGGTCATCATCACCGCCGCCGCCAGAAAACTGGTCACCATCGCCAACGCGCTGTGCAAGAGCCGCCAGAAATGGACCGCCACGGCGCCCTGACAGATACAGTTGCTAAAGACGGTTTGGCGGGCAAGAGAAAGAATTTGGTGAAAGCGTCGAGCTTTCCAGGTCACGGCAGCTGATACGCACCGGCATTTCTGAAGTCGTCAACCGCAAAATCGATCAGCGCGCGCACCTTTCGGGGAAGCGTTCGGCCCTCCAGGTAGACGGCAGCGATATCACCGCGTTCTCCGGAGAAATCGTCAAGAAGCCTAACCAAATCGCCGCTAACAAGTGCACCGCACAAGGCCAAGCTCGGAACATAGGCGATCCCAAGACCGCGGCGTGCCAGATCGACCGCGGCACTTGCTGAATTGACGTGAAATCGACCCTCGATCTGAGCCACGACCTGAGTGCCGTTTTGTTCGAAGGCCCACCGCTTGGGGTTTCTGCGGTTGGTATCGACGATGCAGCGGTGTTCTGAGAGGTCGTTTGGCGTTTCCGGGCGGCCGACCCGCGCGAGGTAGTCCGGGCTGGCGACGGGGAGGCTCTCGAACGTGCCAAGTCGTCGGACCTTGAGGGAGGCCATGTCGAAGCGTCCAATTCGAAATGCCACGTCAATCCCCTCTGCAGCAAGGTCGCTGAAGGCATCGCTCAGCCTGAGGTCGATGGTGATCCCTGGGTGAAGTTCGGAGAACCGGGCCAGCATTCCCGCAATGTAGACCTCGCCGAAGGTGATCGGAGCGGAAATCCTCAGAACGCCCGACAACCCCTTCGAGGAGTCCGAGACATCGGCCAGCAAATCGTCGAGATCGTCCAGCAGGGCAGGGGCACGGGAAAGAAGATCGGACCCGGCCGGGGTCAGGCCAACCTTGCGGGTTGTGCGCTGAAAGAGCCGCACACCGAGGCGTTGCTCGAGTTCGGCCACGTATTTCGAGGTCAAACGGTTCGACATGCCCAGCTGCGCCGCCGCCCCGGTGAAGGAGCCGGACTGCGCCGTGGCGACGAAGGCGCGGAGCTGATCGAAAAGGTCCATGTGTATATTGCGAAAAAATTGTGGAATGTCATTCTCTATAGTCGCCATTTTGGGAGCTATCTGCAAGGCGTATGTTCCCTCACAGACAGGCTGTCCCCCGGACGGCTTTCAACAAAAGGACTTAGAACATGACCACGCACACAAACTCCGACTATGCCGCCTTCGCACTTCGAGTCGCGAGCGGTTCGCTCTTTCTCGCCCATGGCTGGCTGAAGATCAGCGTCTTCACCGTCGCCGGAACCGTCGGCTTTTTCGAGAGTCTCGGCCTACCGGGGCTTCTGGCCTATTTCACGATCGCTGCCGAAATCGTCGGCGGGATCGCCCTGATCCTCGGCATCAGCACGCGCCTTGTCTCACTGGCGCTGATCCCGGTGCTTTTGGGGGCAACCTGGGTCCATTCCGGGAATGGCTGGCTTTTTTCGGCCGAGGGCGGCGGCTGGGAATTCCCGATCTTCTGGGCTGTCGTGCAGGGTGCGATTGCCACGCACGGCAGCGGTGCCTTCGCACTGAAAGTCCCAGCGCTGCAGAGGGCACTGGGCCAGTTCGCCTGATCTTCCCATCAATCCCGGGCGGCCTTTGGGCCGCTCCGACACAATCGAAAGCGGCCCATCATGCGTATTCACAGCCTACAAGACCTCAAGGATCGATTTGTGCCCTCCGACCGGATGCCGATCGTTTTTCTCGGGCATGGCAGTCCGATGCATGCGATCGAAGACGGGCCGTTCAGCCGATCCTGGGCGCTGCTTGGCCAGAGCCTGCCACGACCCAAGGCGATCCTCGTTGTCTCGGCGCATTGGATGACCAATGGAACGACCCTTGTGGATGTCTCTGCCATGCCACGCACGATCCATGATTTCTACGGTTTCCCCGAGGCGCTCTATCAACAGCGCTACCCGGCCCCCGGCCAGCCCGATCTGGCCCGCGAGGTCGTGTCGCTGCTCGGCAGCCACCGCGCCGCCGGGGATGAGACCTGGGGTCTTGACCACGGTGCCTGGGCCGTCCTGAAGTTTCTCTATCCCGATGCGGATGTGCCGGTTTTTCAGGTCTCGGTCGACATGGGACGGGGATTGGAACATCAACTGGAGATCGGCCGCGCCTTGTCGGACCTGCGGGACCGGGGCATCCTGATCTTCGGCTCGGGCAATGTCGTCCACAACCTGCGCGCCATGCGCCGGGGCGGCACGCCACAGGATTTCGCCCAGGAATTCGATGCGCTTTTTGCCGACCGTCTCACGGACCGGGATTTTCACGCGCTGGCGGATGCGGAAGGGCTGGGCGCCCTCTTTACCGCAGCACATCCAACCGTGGATCACTACCTGCCAGCGCTGACCATCGCCGGTGCGTCGGACACCCGCGATGACCTGACCTTCATGACCGATGCGATCGATCTTGGATCGGTGTCGATGCGGTCCTTCATCTTTCACGCGAATTGAGGAGACCGGCACATGCTTGTCGACGGAAAATGGATGGAAAACTGGCAGCCGGTGCAAAAGGCCGATAAGGACGGGCGTTTTGTTCGCCAGACGTCCAGCTTTCGCAACTGGATCACGTCGGACGGTGCGCCCGGCCCAACCGGCGAGGGCGGGTTCAAGGCCGAACCCGGCCGCTACCGGCTTTATGTTGCGCTGATCTGTCCCTGGGCGTCGCGTGCGCTGATCGCCCGAAAGCTCAAGGGGCTCGATGACATGATTCCGGTGACCGTTGTAAACCCGACGTTGACCGACCAGGGGTGGAGTTTCGGCGACTTTCCCGGCGCTGACGAGGATCCGCTGTTCGGGTCACGCTATATGCACGAGATCTACACTCGGGCCGATCCGAAGTTCACCGGGCGCGCAACGGTTCCGGTGCTCTGGGACACCAAACGGAATGTGATGGTGAACAATGAAAGCGCCGATATCCTGCGCATGTTCGATACCGCCTTCGAACATCTCGTGCCCTCCGATCTGCGGCTCTATCCTGCGCATCTGGCAGCCGAGATCGACGCTCTGAACCCGCGCCTCTACGACTTGCTCAATAACGGCGTCTACAAGGCCGGGTTCGCATCCTCACAGCCTGCCTATGAAGAGGCGCTGGAAGGCGTGTTCACCATGCTGGGCGAGCTTGAGGACCGGCTGACCGGCGACTACCTGTTCGGGGACAGCGTGACGGAAACGGACATCCGCGCATTTGTCACACTGATCCGGTTCGACGCCGCCTATCATGGGCTGTTCAAGACCAACCGGCGGCAGGTCAAGGATTACCCCCGGCTCACCGACTACGTCACGCGGATGCTCAACCTGCCCGGCGTGCGGGAAACGGTGAACATGGATCACATCCTGCATGGCTACTATTCGATCAAGGCGCTCAACCCCAATGGGATCGTGCCGAAGGCACCCGATCATATCGCGGAACTGCTGAGCCTTTGAGGACATCGCCTGAATAATGCGACGGGCGAGGATTTCTCCTCGCCCGTCGCTATTCACTTTGGATGTGGCTCACGCCTAACCGACGGTGCTGCCCAGCCAAAGCGTGATCGCGGGGAAGGCCACCAGCAATGCAAGGCGCACCACATCGACCGCGATAAAGGGTACGAGGCCCTTGAAGATCCGAACCACCGGAACATCGGGCAGAACGGCCTTGAGAACGAAGACGTTCATTCCGACAGGCGGCGTGACCAGAGCAATCTCGGTCACCACGATCACGATGATCCCGAACCAGACCAGATCGAACCCTTGTGCCACGACAATGGGCGCGAAGAGTGGCACGAAGATCAGGATGATCGCCATGGAATCCATGACGCAGCCCAATACCATGAACACGAGCATGATCGCGAAGATCAGAGCGTAGCCTTCGAGGCCAGTGGATTGCACCAGCGCGAGGACACCGGCTGCCAGACCGGACAGGGTCAGCAGCTTGGACAGCATCAGAGCGCCGAACAGGACCGTGTAGAGCGAGACTGACGTATAGGCCGTGTCGATTATGACGGTTCGAAGCACTTTCCAGGTCAGGCGGCCATGGAACGTCGCAATCAGGATCGCGAGGCCGGCGCCCATGCCGGCCGCCTCGGTCGGAGTGAAGAGCTTGGCATAGAGACCGCCGATGATGAGGCCGAACAACAGAACGAAAGGCCAGATGCCGGAGAGCGCTTTCAGCTTTTCGGGCCAAGGCGTCTTTTCGCCTTGCGGGGCATGGCTCGGATTGCGGGCTGCAACGACTCGGATCGCGACCATATAAAGCGCGAGGCCCAGCAGGCCGGGGATCACACCCGCGATGAACAGATCGCCAATATTGGTCTGGGTCAGGATGCCGTAGACCACCATGATGATCGAGGGCGGGATCAGGATGCCCAGCGTGCCGCCAGCGGCAATGGTACCGGATGCGAGCTCATCCGAGTAGTTGTACTTCTTCATGCTCGGATAGGCGACCTTCGCCATGGTGGCTGCGGTGGCGTAGCTAGAGCCGCAGACGGCGGAGAACCCGGAACAGGCGACCATGGTCGACAGGGCCAAACCGCCACGCACGTTGCCTACAAACGCATAGGCGGCACGGAACAGATCGTGGGCGATACCTGTCTTGGAAATCACGTTTCCCATCAGGATGAACATCGGCACGACGGCCAGGTCGTAGGACAGGACCGCATCGGAAATCGTCAGCGGCAGGAGTTGCAGCGCGATGTTCCAGTTGATGGCAAATCCGATCCCGGCCACAGAGACGGCGAGCAGCGAAAACGCGAGGGGAACCCGCAGAAAGGCCAGCAGAATGGCCACTAGCATTGCAATGGAGCCGACGATCATAGCGCTTCCTCCTCGTGGGTGTCTTCGGGATCGACCATCGGGCCGGTGAAGGTGATGGCCAAGGCGGCCAGCGCCGAGAGGGCGCAGCTTGCTGCCATGTAGAAATAGAGCGGGCCGCGTGGGACACGGAGAGCCTGGCTGACTTCCGAGATGCGCGACGCGTTCAGTCCGTGCTTGATGAAGAACCAGGCGATAAGAGCCAGCACGGCGGTCACCAGAACGCTGATCAGGACGCGCCACCACGCCATCCAGGGCTTGTTCACAAGCTTGTCGAGCAAGTCGATAGTCAGATGTGCACCGGCTGCGGTCACCAGAGGAAGGCCGGCAAAGACGACCAGAGCCATCAGATGTTCGGTGACGTCATTGGCTCCATAGATCGGTTTGCCGACAATGCGGCGCCCGATCACGTCTGCGAAGGTCAGTGCGACCATTGCCAGAAGGAACAGTGCCATGACTGTTTCAACTCCCCGGCGGATTTTCCATGCCATGGACCGCATGATCATGTCTCCTCCCAAAAAAGCGGGGACCGGAAAACCGGTCCCCGATATGCCGCTTACTGCGACACAGGCGCGGCGGATTGCGGCACCATTGCGGTGTAGGTGTCGTTGTAAAAGTCCAGCATTGCCTGCGGATCTTCGACCCCGGCGGCCTTCGCGACGTCTACCCAGTCGGCAACCATGGTGTTGTAGATCGTATCTACTGCCGCGATCAGCTCGGGCGAGGCTTCCACGATCTCATGGCCAGCCGCGCCCAGTTTTTCGGTGGCGGCAGGGTTTTGAAGGTCGAAGTTCTTGCCCCATGCGGCGGAAAGCTCTTCGCCGATGATCCCTTCGATGGCAGCCTTATCCTGATCGGACAGACCGTCCCACTTGGCCCCGTTCATGATGACGAAGAAGGTCGCGTCGTAGAAACCGTTCGGGAAGATGGTGTGGTGCTCGAGGCTGTCTTCGAGGCGGAAGTTGACCACGGATTCCATGGTGTGAAGCGACCCGTCGATGACGCCGCTTTCCAGCATCTCGTAGGCTTTGGTGGCCGGGGCTGCGACAGGAACCGCGCCCAGCGAGGTCAACAGTTTTTCCTGAATCGGCCCGCCCATGCGGAATTTGACGTTGGCGACATCCTCGGGCGAGGTCACCGTCTTGGATCCATGGTGCAGCTGGCCGCCGCCGAACATGCCGACAGCAAGCATCTTCACACCGTCGAAAGCCGCGTTGTCGGCGAGATAGGCCTCATAGGTCCGCCACAGAGCCCGGCTCTGGGCCTCGGCGTTGGTCCCGGCATTCGGAAACTCGGCAAACCACATCGACACAAAGCGCTCGGGTTCGTAGGTGAAGTTGCCCCAGGTGATGTCGGCCACGCCGTTGCGCGCCAGTTCCCAATGCTGCGGCGGGCTGGCCAGCGGTGCGGGCAGGATCACGACGTTGACGCGGCCTTCCGTGACTTCAGCGACCTTCTCGGTGAAGGGGACAAGGAAATCGGTGTGCACGAAATGGGTCGGCGGCACCCAGGACGACATTGTGAGCGTCTCGGAACTGGCCATCGTCCCCGCCATCATTACGGTTACGGCAACAGCGCCTTTGAGCATGGATTTGGTAAAGGTCATCATCTGGATCCTCCCTTGGATGATATTTGTTCAGGTCAGTTGGTGAGAGTTGAGCGTCGCGCTCGTGCGGTGCTTTGCCAGGTCGGCAAAGATTGCGGCTCCGACAGGAATGATGTCCTTGTCGAAGACGAACTCCGGGTGGTGAGGGGCGTGACCGCTTTGTCCGATGAAGAAATACGCACCTGGGACAATGCCTGAGAGCTCGGAGAAGTCCTCGGACGCCATGAGGCTGCGGGCATTCTCTGTGACGCGCTCCGACCCAACGACCCGCGTAGCCGCAGACACGGCCGCGGCGACACAGGTGGGATTATTCAGTGTCACGGGCACCATGCTGGTCACGTCGATCTCGATGAGAACGCCAAAGAGCAGCTCGGTCGCGCGCACCGCGTCCTGCAGCAAATCGGCCAGCCTATCGCGCACCTTGGTCGCTGTCGTGCGCATTGTCCCTTCGATCCGGACTGTTTCAGGCAGGATATTGCGGGCCGTACCGCCTTGGATGAGGCCAAAGGAAATCACGCCTGTGTGGCGTGCGTCAAAGCTGCGCGTGGCGGCCTGCTGAACGGATGAGATCAGATGGGCGGCAGCTGCAACGGCATCCTGCCCAGTATGCGGCATCGACCCATGCGCACCTTGCGCCCGGATCGTGATATCAATGTTGTCCGCAGAAGACAGGGCCGCTGTCGCTGGCACACCGACCTGACCCACGGGAAGGTCCGGCGAGTTGTGCAAGGCGTAGATCTCATCGCAGGGGAAACGCTCAAAGAGGCCGTCTGCGATCATCGCGCGTGCACCGGTGAGGAGTTCCTCGGCGGGCTGGAAGATGAAGCGAATTGTACCGTCGAAATCCTGATGCGCCGCGAGATAGGCGGCGGCGGTCAGTGCGGTGACCATGTGTCCGTCATGCCCGCAGCCGTGAAACCGGGCGGGCACTGCGGACGCGTAGCCGACCGTGGCTTTCTCTTGCATCGGCAGGGCATCAAGTTCTGCCCGAAAGGCGATACAACGTCCGGGTGCTTCAGGTGACGCATCTTGACCATGCAAGGTCCCGACGACGCCCGTGCCGCCGATGCCAGTCACTACAGTGTAACCGAGGTCGGTCAGCCGCTCCGCGACAAAGGCCGCCGTCCGCACTTCTTCGAACCCAATTTCCGGGTGGCGATGCAGGGTCTGCAGCCATTCTTGTGACGTATTGCGTTGAGTCTCGTACCAGGTGGGAAACATCTTCGCGGGCTCCGATTCATCTCAATGTGAGAATATTGCACGGAGATACTTGTCCGGCAAGATAGTTTCTTGTTAAGACTATTTCGTGTAGAAATCAGGGTAAGACGTGATACCTTTTTGGTATCGACGACAGGAGAAGCGGATCGTGCAGACAGAAAAGACATTCAAGAATGAGCGCCTGACGTACAGGTTGAACATCGTCGCCCAAGAAGCGATCCAGGCCAATGACGAGATTTTCCTGCGAGAGACGGGAAGCCGGATCCGCGATCTGCGCGTGCTGCGTTTGATCGATGATCGACCGGGCACGACTTTTGCGGAAATTGCAAAAACAACCGGTTTTGAAAGAAGTCTGACGTCGAGAATCATCCAGTATTTGATCGGCGCGGGGCTGATCGAACGGGAAAACTCGAGCGAAGACGCGCGGGTGTTTCTGCTTTCAACAACGCCAAAGGGCAAGGAGGTTCGGCAAGTGGCGCGCCGTTTATCTGATCGGCTAGAGGTGATCCTGACAGACCCGCTCTCTTCGCAGGAGATGCGGGCACTCAACGAAATCCTTGCCCGTCTTGGGGCCTGGGTCACCTCGGAAGACTATCGAAATGCTTTGGCCAATGAACCGAAAAAAGACGCAATATAAAATAGTATTTACGTGCAACTAATTTTAGTTTAAAGCTGCTGGTAGCCTACCAAGCTGTCACAGGAGAGGCCGATCACTCGGCGCCGAAGGAGCAACCCCCCGGAACCTCTCAGGCAAAAGGACTGTGATCAGCGCGGCGATCTGAAGCGCGCTGCGGACCCCGTGTCCGTTTCCCGCGACAGAGGGGATTGGACCTGTCAACCGGCAGGACGAAACCTGGGTCGCGGGAGGATACCATGACCAGAATTGCCGTAATCGGCGCCGGAATTACCGGCGTGACCACTGCCTCGAGCTTGATGGACAGGGGCTATGACGTCACTATGTTTGATCGCAACCGCTATGCCGCCATGCAGACGTCGTTTGCCAACGGCGGGCAATTGTCCGCATCAAATGCCGAGACCTGGAACCGGTGGTCCACGGTTTTCAAGGGCATGAAATGGATGATGAAGCGGGGCGCGCCGCTTCTCGTTAACCCCAAGCCGAGCTGGCACAAATACAGCTGGATGGCCGAGTTTGTGGCGTCGATCCCGCAATACCGGGCAAACACTGTTGAAACGACTCGCATGGCGATTGCTGCGCGGGGTCTGCTACTGGAAAAGGCGGACCGTCACGGATTTGATTTCGATTGTGAAGATCGCGGTATCTTGCACATCTATACCGACAAGGCCGAATTCGACCACGCGACTGAGGTGAACAAGCTGCTGGCTGAGGGTGGTTTGGAGCGCCGCGCGGTGGCGCCCGGGGAAGTCCGCCAGATCGAACCCGCACTGAGCGGCGATTTCTACGGCGGCTACTACACCGAGAGCGATTTCACCGGCGACATTCACCGCTACACGACGGGTCTTGCCAAATCCATCGAGAAGGGTGGGGCGGTTTTGCGCTTCGGCACCGATGTCGACGCGCTGAATGTGGACAAGAATGAGGTGCGCCTGACCTGGAGCCGGAACAACGAAAGCCAGACCGAAACCTTTGATGCCATCGTCGTTTGTGCGGGTGTCGAGAGCCGGGCCATCGCGGCGCAGCTTGGCGACCGGGTGAACGTCTATCCGGTCAAAGGCTATTCGATCACCGTTCGCCTCGATGATGAGGAAAGCCAGCAGTCTGCGCCCTGGATCAGCTTGCTCGATGACGAGGCCAAGGTCGTGACCAGTCGTCTGGGCAAAGACCGATTCCGCATCGCCGGCACGGCGGAGTTCAACGGGTATAACCTCGACATTCGGGACGACCGGGTACGCCCGCTGGTGAAGTGGTGCGAACGGTTCTTCCCCGGTGTGAGCACCGAACACGCCATCCCATGGGCGGGCCTTCGTCCGATGATGCCGAACATGATGCCGAAGGTCGGGCAAGGCGCCCGCGACCGGGTGTTCTACAATACCGGGCACGGGCATCTTGGCTGGACCCTGTCTGCCGTCACCGCCGAAATGGTGGCCGAAAAGGTTGCAGAGTCGCGGAGAGTCAACAGTGCTGGTGCCGTGATCTCAGGTGCAACAGCCCCTCTGCAAGTGCAAGGAGCGGTGTGATGTACGTGCCAACCTTCGACGACATGCTTGCTGCGCACGTCCGGATCGCCCCGCACATTCGGCGTACGCCGGTGCGGACATCGGATTATCTGAGTGAATTGGCGGGTTGCGAGCTGTTCTTCAAATGCGAAAACTTTCAGGAACCGGGAGCCTTCAAGGTGCGCGGGGCCACGAATGCGGTCTTTGGACTAGATGAGGATCAGGCCGCCAAAGGGGTCGCAACGCATTCAAGCGGCAACCATGCGTCGTGCCTGTCCTACGCAGCCATGTTGCGCGGCATTCCCTGCAACGTGGTCATGCCGCGCACCGCGCCGCAGGCCAAGAAAGACACAGTGAGGCGCTATGGCGGCGTGATCACCGAATGTGAGCCCTCGACGACCTCGCGCGAGGCGACCTTCGCCGAGGTGCAGGCCGCGACGGGTGGTGATTTCGTCCACCCCTACAACGATCCGCGCGTAATCGCGGGGCAGGGCACCTGTTCCAAGGAATTCATGGAGCAGACCAACGGGCTGGATATGGTGGTTGCCCCGATCGGGGGCGGCGGGATGATATCGGGCACCTGCCTGACGCTGTCGACGCTGGCCCCGGAGACCAAGGTGATTGCCGCCGAGCCCGAAGAGGCCGACGACGCCTATTGCAGCTTCAAGGCGGGTCACATCATAGCCGATGATGCGCCCAAGACCATCGCTGACGGTCTGCTGGTGCCGCTCAAGGACCTGACCTGGCATTTCGTGTCGAACCACGTGTCCGAGATCTACACCGCCTCGGAACAGGAAATCGTCGATGCGATGAAGCTGATCTGGAAGCACCTGCGCATCGTGATGGAACCCTCGAGCGCCGTGCCGCTCGCCACCATTCTCAAGAATCCCGACGCCTTCAAAGGCAAACGCGTCGGCGTGATCATCACCGGCGGCAACGTCGATCTGGACAAACTGCCCTGGATGCAGGGCTGAAAAGGAGAATTCCCATGAAAGACATGATTGACCTGGACGCCTACGAGGTTGGTTTCGACATTCCCGCCAAGCCGGGCATGGATGAGGACGATATCCAAACGCCTGCTCTGGTGCTGGATCTCGACGCGCTTGAACGCAACATCAAGAAGATGGGTGACTATGCCAAGGCGCACGGCATGCGGCACCGCGCTCATGGCAAGATGCACAAATCCGTCGACGTGCTGAAGCTGCAAATGGAGCTGGGCGGTGCCGTCGGTGTCTGCTGCCAGAAAGTGTCCGAGGCAGAGGTTTTTGCCCGCGCGGGCATCAAGGAAATCCTGGTGTCCAATCAGGTCCGGAACCCGGGCAAGATCGAGAGGCTGGTGCAACTGCCCAAGCTGAGCGGTGGCGAGGTGATTGTCTGTGTCGATGACGTCGCCAACGTGGCGGATCTGTCGGCGGCTGCCGTTAAAGCAGGCACCCAGCTGGGTGTATTCGTGGAAATCGACTGCGGTGCAGGACGCTGCGGTGTGACAACGACTCCGGCGGTCGTTGAGATCGCCACGGCTGTCGTCGCGGCGGACAACCTGACCTATCGGGGCATTCAGGCCTATCAGGGCGCAATGCAGCACATGGACAGTTTCGACGACCGCAAGGCCAAGATCGAAGCAGCGATTGCCCAGGTGCAGGACGCGGTCGACGCGCTGAAAGCCGAAGGGATCGAAACCGAATTGGTATCAGGCGGTGGCACCGGATCGTATTACTTCGAGAGCAATTCCGGCCTCTACAATGAATTGCAGTGCGGGTCGTATGCCTTCATGGATGCCGACTATGGCCGTATTCTCGATCACGAGGGCAAGCGCATCGATGCGGGCGAATGGGAAAACGCCTTCTTCATCCTGACCTCGGTCATGAGCCACGCCAAGGCCGACAAGGCGATCTGCGACGCAGGCCTCAAGGCGCAATCGGTCGACAGCGGTCTGCCGTTCATCTACGGGCGCGACGACGTGGAATACGTCAAGTGCTCGGACGAGCACGGCGTGATCGCCGACCCGGACGGCGTCTTGAAGGTCAATGAGAAGCTCAAGCTCGTACCCGGGCACTGCGATCCGACCGCCAATGTGCATGACTGGTATGTCGGCGTGCGAGGCGGCAAGGTCGAATGCGTCTGGCCGGTTTCGGCGCGCGGGCGGGCTTATTGATTTCGCCGGGGGGCAAGCCCCCCGGACCCCCCTGCGTATTTGAAAAAGAGTAGAAGGAGCGGGACGTATGCTCATCGTACCCGAACGGGAAATCGCGGATCTGATGACCCGCGAGGCGGCGTTTGACGCCGTCGAAAAGGTCTTTGCCGCCATGGCGTCGGGCGACGCCTATAACTTCCCTGTCATACGCGAGGCCATCGGCCACGAAGACGCGCTCTATGGCTTCAAGGGCGGTTTCGACCGCGCCGGGCTGACGCTGGGCCTCAAGGCGGGCGGTTATTGGCCCAACAATCTGGAAAAGCGCGGGCTGATCAATCACCAGTCGACCGTGTTCCTGTTCGATCCCGATACGGGCAAACCGTCTGCCATGGTGGGCGGGAACCTTTTAACCGCCTTGCGCACGGCGGCCGCGTCCTCGGTGTCGATCAAGCACCTGGCTCGCAAGGACGCAAAGGTCATCGGCATGATCGGCGCGGGCCATCAGGCCACGTTCCAACTCCGCGCCGCTTTGGAACAGCGCGCCTTCGAGAAGGTCATCGGCTGGAATTACCACCCCGAGATGCTGCCCAACCTAGCCAAGGTTGCCGAAGAGGCCGGCGTTCCGTTCGAGGCTGTCGATCTGCCCGGAATGGATGAGGCGGATGTCATTATTTCGATCACTTCGGCCTTCTCGCCGTCCCTCATGGCGGATCACGTCAGCCCTGGTACGCACCTTGCCTGTATGGGGACCGACACGAAGGGCAAACAAGAGGTTGAGGCGGGACTTCTGGCCCGCGCCTCCGTTTTCACCGACGAGGTCGCGCAATCCATCAGCATCGGCGAAGCGCAGCATGCTATCGCTGAAGGACTGATCAGGGAAAGTGACATTGCCCAGCTGGGCGCCATGATCAACGGCACCCATCCGGGCCGCACGTCAGACGATCAGATCACCTTGTACGACGGTACCGGCGTCGGTCTTCAGGACCTTGCTGTCGCTGCGGCGGTCGTCGATCTGGCAGTCGAGCGTGGTATCGCCATCGAGGTCGATTTCTAGTCAGTAGTCATCCACGTAAATGATCCATCGCAGGCGTCACCATTGGTGGCGCCTGTTCTCGTTTGAGAAGTGACGCAGGCCCCCTCGTGTCTCGTCAGGGTATCACCCAAGACCCCCCCAATCATCGACAGAATCCGGCTCGGGCGGGCAATCTGCAGCCAATGGAAACCTGTAGATGTGGTGAGCCCCAGTGACCAATATTGACCAGATCGAGACCCTGATCCTCGACATCCCAACCATTCGTGGTCACGTGCTTTCGATGGCCACGATGCGCACGCAAACTGCCGTGCTCGTCAGGGTCAAGTTCTCGGACGGCTCCGAAGGCATTGGCGAAGGCACGACGATTGGCGGCCTCAGCTATGGTCCGGAAAGCCCTGAAGGCATCCAGTCGGCGATCGAGACCTATATCGCGCCCGCATTGCTTGGCCGTAACGGCGACGATGTGAATGGTGCGCTCCAGCTGATCGACAAGCTGGTGAAGGGCAACCGCATCGCCAAGACTGCCGTCGAGATCGCTCTCTGGGACGGGTTGGGCAAGCGCTTGGGCGTGCCGGTGTCGCAACTTTTCGGCGGAGCCGTTCACGAACGTCTACCGGTCGCCTGGACGCTCGCCTCCGGCAACTCCGAAACCGACATCACTGAGGCCCAGGAGATGATCGAAACCCGCCGCCACAACATCTTCAAGTTGAAGATCGGCAAGCGGTCCGTCCGCGAGGACGTGGCGCATGTGGCGCGGATCAAAGAAGCCGTTGGTGACTCCGCAAGCGTGCGGGTCGACGTGAACACGGCATGGTCCTTGCAGGACGCACGTTGGGGTCTCAAGGGATTGCAAGAGGCAGGTTGCGAACTTGTCGAACAGCCGGTGCCGGCCCGCTATCGCCGCGCCATGGCGGAACTGACCAAAAGCCATGAGATCGCCGTGATGGCGGACGAGGCGCTGAACGGTCCCGAAGACGCCTTGGAAGTCGCATCAGTGCGCGGGGCGGATGTCTTCGCGGTCAAGATCGGGCAGTCGGGCGGGCTCAAGCGCGCATCTGAAGTCATCGCCATCGGGCAGGCGGCAGGACTGGGCCTTTACGGCGGCACGATGCTGGAAACCGGTCTGAGCACCGCTGCGGCCCTGCAGTTGTTCTCGACCGTCGAAGATCTGGCCTGGGGCACCGAGCTGTTCGGTCCGCTCCTGTTGACCGATGAAATCCTCGCCGAGCCGATCATCTACCGCGATTTCTGTGCCGAGGTCCCTAAAGGCGTCGGCATCGGCGCGACGCTCGACCAGGACAAGATCGATTTCTTCCGCCGCGATGGCGGCCGGACCATGAAAGCCGTCGCTGGAGAATAGTCCCGCGACACAGATATCAAACCCAGCCAAAGCGCGTGCCAAAGCGCCAAGGCAGTCAGGAGGAGGACCAAAAATGTTCACCCAATCCAATCTCGATGAATTCGAAGCGCGGCTCGACGGCGCGATCCAGGACGACCCGGAAAACGGCGTCTTTCGGTGCCGCCGGGACATCTTCACCGACGAAGAGCTGTTCGAGCTTGAGATCAAGCACATCTTCGAAGGCAACTGGATCTACATGGCGCATGAAAGCCAGATCCCGAACCCGGGCGACTACTTCACCCTGACCATGGGCCGCACGCCCGTCGTCATCACCCGCGACAAGGACGGCGAGCTGCACGCGCTGGTCAATGCCTGTTCGCATCGTGGCGCGCAGCTGTGCCGCTTCAAACGTCGCAACCAGAAGACCTTCACCTGCCCGTTCCACGGCTGGACCTTCTCCAACACCGGCAAGCTCCTGAAGGTCAAGGACCCAAAGGGCGCGGGCTACCCGGAGCAGTTCAACAAGGACGGCAGCCATGACCTGACCAAAGTTGCCCGGTTTGAGAATTACCGTGGCTTCCTGTTCGGCTCGCTCAATGCCGATGTGAAGCCGCTGGAAGAATACCTTGGCGAAGCGCGCAAGATGATCGACATGATCGTCGATCAGGCCGACGAGGGTCTGGAAGTGCTGCGCGGCTCCTCGACCTACACCTATGACGGCAATTGGAAGCTTCAGGCCGAAAACGGCGCGGATGGCTACCACGTCTCTGCGGTGCACTGGAACTACGTGGCCACGACCGCGCACCGTACCGATGACGGCAAGGAAGATAACATCAAGGCGACCGACGCCTCCAAATGGGCCAAACAGCGCGGCGGCTTTCATGCCTACGAGAATGGTCACATCCTGCTCTGGACCGAATGGGCCGACCCGACAAACCGCCCCGGCTATCCGCGTCTGGAGGAATGGACGGAGAAGTACGGCAAGACCAAGGCCGAATGGATGGTCGGCGTGCTGCGCAACCTCTGCCTCTATCCCAACGTCTTCCTGATGGACCAGTTCTCCAGCCAGATCCGCGTCTTCCGCCCGATCAGCGTGAACGAGACCGAGGTGACCATCTACTGCATCGCGCCCAAAGGCGAGAGTCAGGAAGCCCGCACCCGCCGCATCCGGCAATACGAAGACTTCTTCAACGCCTCCGGTATGGCAACTCCGGATGACACCGAAGAATTCCGGGCCACGCAGCGCGGCTACGCTGGTGCCGCGCACGCGAAGTGGAATGACCTGACACGGGGTGCTGTCCAATGGATCGAAGGCCCGGATGAAGACGCCAAGGCCCTGGGCATAAACCCGGTTCTGTCCGGTGCCCGCACCGAAGACGAAGGCCTCTTCGTCATTCAACACAGCAACTGGTCCGAGCGGATGGGTGAAGCCATTGCGAAGGAACGCGAAACCGCGCCTCAGGCGTCGGTCGCAGCCGAGTGAGGAGGAATGAACATGACTACTGCAACTCTTGAACGCCCCGCAACCGACGCGATGAGCTTCGAGGAAATCCAGGCCTTCCTCTTCGCCGAGGCCCGCGCTCTGGATGACCGCGACTGGGACACCTGGCTGACCTTCTATCACAAGGACTGTCCGTTCTGGATGCCCACATGGGATGACTTCGACACGCTGACGGAGGATCCGCAGAACGAGATGTCGCTGATGTACTATCCGAACAAGCAGGGCATCGAAGACCGCGTATTCCGGATCAAGACCGACCGGTCGTCGGCGACCTCGCTGCCGGAGCCGCGCACCAATCACTACCTGTCGGGCATCGAAGTGCTGAGCCGGGAGGGCAGCGAAATCAAGCTGCGCTTCAACTGGCAAACGCTGAGCTATCGCTATGCCGAAACCGATACCCACTGGGGCACGTCGTTCTACACGATCGACGCCAGCGGGCCGAAGCCGCTGATCACCGACAAGAAGGTGGTCCTGAAGAACGATCACATCCACCACGTGATCGACGTCTACCACGTCTGATCCCCGTTCTCCGGGAGACCGAAAACCTCCGCGCATCCACGTCAGGGTGCGCGGCCAAGGGAGGAGCATGCCATGACGACCTACAACGTTGCCCTGAATTTCGAAGATGGCGTCACGCGCGTCATCCAGTGCGATGACGATGAGAAGGTGACCGATGCGGCCTTCCGTCAGAAAATCAACCTGCCGATGGACTGCCGGGATGGCGTCTGCGGCACCTGCAAGTGCTTCGTCGAGAAGGGTGAGTACGAGCTGGAATTTTACATGGACGAGTCGATGAGCGACGAGGAGGCCGAACAAGGCTACGCGCTCACCTGCCAGATGACCCCGGAAAGCGACTGCGTCGTGCGGGTCCCGGCCTCGTCCGCCATCTGCAAGACCGCGCCCGAGGCTGTCGATGCCGAAGTGCAGGGCGTCGACAAACTTTCCGAGACGTCCTTCGGGCTTCGGGTGAAACTGGCCAAGCCGATCAACTTCCTACCGGGCCAGTATGTGAACCTGACGGTGCCGGGTACGGACAAACACCGGTCATATTCCTTTTCGTCCGCACCGGGTGGACAGGAAGCTACCTTCCTGATCCGCAACCTGCAAGGCGGTGTCATGAGCACCTATCTTGGCGCGCAGGCGAAGCCCGGCGACGCTCTAACTGCAACCGGTCCCATGGGTGCTTTTTACCTGCGGCCAATCGAGCGCACGCAGGTTTGGCTCGCCGGTGGCACCGGTCTGGCGCCGTTCCTCTCCATGCTGGAACAGGTGGCTGAGCAGGGAGCAGATCACCCAATCACGCTCTACTATGCCGTGACCCACGCCGCTGACCTCGTGGAACTGGACCGCGTCAACGCGCTTGCTGAAAAGATCGGCAACGTTACCGTGATCACCATTCTGGCCGCCGAAGAAGACGCGCATGAGCGCAAGGGTTTCGTGACCGATCACCTCAGCGGCGATGACCTGCATGACGGGGATTGCGACGTCTACCTGTGCGGCCCGCCGCCGATGGTAGATGCCGTGCGCGCGCATTTCGGGAAACTGGGCGTTGAGCCCGCGAATTTCTATTACGAGAAATTCAACCCCACCGAAGAGAAGGCCGAAGCGGCATGACCCGCCGTTTCGACGATAAGGTGATGGTCGTCACCGGCGCGGCACAAGGTATCGGCCGCCGCGTCGCCGAACGGGCGGCCAGCGAGGGGGCACGGGTTCTGATCGTGGACCGCTCACCCGCGCGCAAAGACGTCGTCGCGGCGATCCGCGAAGCGGGGGGCGAGGCAGAGGCGATCTCGGTCAACCTCGAGACCTGGAGCGGCTGCGAAAAGGCGATGCAAAAGGCCTGTGA
Source organism: Primorskyibacter aestuariivivens (assembly GCF_028023675.1). Taxonomy (GTDB): domain Bacteria; phylum Pseudomonadota; class Alphaproteobacteria; order Rhodobacterales; family Rhodobacteraceae; genus Marinovum; species Marinovum aestuariivivens. Next base: position 46,379 of record NZ_JAQIOZ010000014.1, read on the forward strand.
CCTCTGGGGACGTATCGACATCCTGATCAACAATGTCGGCGGAACGATCTGGGCCAAACCCTTTGAGCATTACGAGCCCAAGCAGATCGACGCCGAAGTGCGCCGTTCGCTGTTCCCAACACTCTACTGCTGCCGCGCCGCCATTGAACGGATGCTTCCGCAAGGCTCTGGCACAATCGTCAATGTGTCGTCCATTGCGACCCGCGGACTAAACCGCGCGCCCTACGCAGCAGCGAAGGGCGGAGTGAACGCGCTCACCGCAAGCCTGGCTTGGGAAGTCGCAGAACGCGGAATTCGAGTGGTTGCCACCGCTCCGGGCGGAACCGAAGCACCGCCGCGGGTCGTGCCGCGCAACCCCAACGCCGAAGAAGAACAACGCGAGGACTGGTACCAGACCATCGTCGACCAGACGATCCAGTCCTCGTTCATGAAACGATACGGAACGCTCGACGAGCAGGCAGGCCCGATCCTGTTCCTGGCGTCGGACGAGGCCTCCTACATCACTGGTGTCACCGTACCGGTGGGTGGGGGCGACTTAGGATAGGCCCTGAGGAGGGGTCGTTAACCAACTGGAGGAGATCCAAAATGAAACGCGCAATCCTGGCGGCCCTCGGGCTCGCCACCAGCTTCGCTATGCCTGCCGCTGCCGAAGACATCAAGGTGGGGCTTCTGCTCCCTTTCTCTGGCGTCTACGCGTCGCTCGGCAATGAAATCGAGACCGGGTTCAACCTTGGTCTGCAACAATTCGGTTCCGAGACCGGTGTCACGTTCGAGATCGCCCGCGAAGACACCGAGGTAAAGCCGCCTGTCGCGCTCGGCAAGGCCAAGAAGCTGATCCTGCAGGACCAGGTTGATGTTATGGTCGGGATCGTCAGTTCCGGTGTTCTGGGCGCGGTGCGCGACATGGTGCATGGCGCAGGTGTGCCGCTGATCGTGGCCAATGCCGGCAATGACGAGGCCACAGGCGCCTCCTGCTCGCCTTTCATCACGCGGATGTCGTTTTCCAACGGCCAGATCAACCGTCCGATGGGCACCTGGATGGCCGAGCAGGGCGTTCGACGCGTGTTCACGCTTGCGCCTGACTACGCCGCTGGTCGTCAGATGATCGATGCCTTCACCGAGACCTTCACCGCCGCAGGCGGCGAGATCGTCGGGCAGGAATTCACGCCGTTCCAAAAGACGCAAGACTTCGGTCCCTATCTCGCCCAGGCCAAGGCCAGCGGTGCCGATGCGGTCTACGTTTTCTACGCCGGGGGTGAGGCGATCTCGTTCGTCAAGCAATATGACAGCTTCGGTCTGAATGCAGACCTTCCCCTTTATGGCTCGGGCTTCCTGACCTCGCCGCTTTACGTGAACGCGCAGGGCGAGGCCGCCGAAGGCGTCATCACGGCGCTTCACTACGCGCCGACCATCGACAGCGAGGCGAACGCTGCTTTCGTGGCCGCCTTCACCGAGGAAACCGGCCGCGCTCCGTCGGAATTCGCCGTCCAAGGTTATGATGCTGCTCGCGCGCTGATTGAGGCAACAAAAACCGGCGCAAACGACCGTGCATCTTTGGCGACCGCCCTGCGCCAGGTCAGCTTTGAGGGGCCGCGCGGTCAGCTCTCCATCGACCCCGCAACCAACAACATCATTCAGCCCGTCTATGTCTACGAAACCGTCGCTGGTGAAGGTGGACTGACGCAGAAGGTCCTCGCTCAGTTGCCTGCGGAAGCCGATCCGACCAACGGTTGTGAAATGGCACCCCTCTCCAACTGACCAAACTGTCCCGGCCGCTTGCTTGCGGCCGGGACATAACGTCCGAGGAGGACCCTCAATGGCACATGATCTTGGATTCTGGACGCTTCAGGCATTGAATGCCCTGCAATTGTCCATGCTTCTGTTTCTTCTTTCCATCGGCCTGACGGTCATTTTCGGGCTGATGCACTTCGTGAACCTCGCGCATGGCTCGCTTTATGCGCTTGGCGCGTATTTCGCTGCCTCGCTGGCTGCCGTAGGCGGCTACTGGATGGGGTTCTTTCTGGCGCCCGTGGCGGTCGCCGGGGTGGGGATCCTCCTCTATTCCGGCCTCATCAAGCGCATGCGGAAATCGGGGCCCATGGCACAGGTTCTTGTCACCTTCGGGCTGATCTTTGTCCTGCTCGATCTGACACGCATTTTCTGGGGTGATCTGGCTCTCGCCATCGACGTACCCACGCTGCTTGGCGGTCGTCTTACCTTCCTTGGTGTCGAGTATCCGACCTACCGGTTGTTCATCATTGTTCTGGGTCTCGCCATCTTCGGCGCACTGGCCTTCGTGCTCAGCCGCACCCAGATCGGAGCAATGATCCGTGCCGGTGTCGATAACGATGCCATGGCGGCCTGTCTGGGCATCAATGTAGAACGGCTGTTCTTCATCGTCTTCTGTGTGGGCTGTGCACTGGCCGGGTTGGCCGGGGCCGTCGCGGCACCGCTTCTCAGTGTGACGCCCGACATGGGTTTGCAGATCCTGATCCCGACTCTGATCGTGATCGTGATCGGTGGTCTCGGCTCCCTCAAGGGGGCTATCGCGGGATCGCTGATCTACGGCTTTGTGCAGACTTTCGGTGCCGTTCTGGCCCCGCAACTGGCCTCTGTTCTCATCTACGCGCTTTTGGCTGCGGTCCTTGTGATCAAGCCAGAGGGCCTCTTCCCAGCGAAAGGATAAGACGATGTTTCGCCACAACACTCTTCGTTACACCGCTCTGGTCCTGCTCGCAGCCGGTGCCCTCTTCCAAGCTTTCACTGCCGAATATTTCGGTCTGGAGATCCTGACAGAGATCCTGATCCTTGCCATGCTGGTTCTGGCGCTCGACATCGTCGCTGGCTTCGGTGGCATGGTCTCGCTCTGCCATGGCGCTTTGATGGGGGTCGGGGCCTATGCCTACGCAATCCTGTCGACAAAGGCAGGGATCGCACCGCCCGTTGCCATGGCGGGGAGTATCGCGCTGACTGGTGCTGCTGCCTGGGTCATCGGCGCCATCGGGTCTCGCAGTCACGGTATCTATTTCATCATGGCGACACTCGCTTTCGGGCAAATGGCCTATTCCTACGTGTTCGAGGCGCCGATCTTTGGCGGCGATGACGGATTGGGCGGCATATCCCGTCTGGACTTGAGCGTTATCGGTGTTGATCTGAACGACAGTCGCAGCTTTGCGCTGTTTTGCCTGGCTATTCTCGGGGCGGTCTATGGTGCTTCGGTGCTGATCCTGCGATCCGGTCTTGGCCGCTCGCTCACCGGTGTCATGCACAATGAGCAGCGGATGCGTGCGCTTGGCCTGACGGTCTGGCGTGTAAAGGCCGATGTGTTCGGTCTGTCCGGCATGATCGCAGGCCTCGCCGGTGCGCTGGCCGCACAACACATCATGTATATCTCGCCGGGTCTGCTCAGCTGGACCGTCTCGGGCGAGGCACTGGTTGTGGTGATCCTTGGCGGTCTTGGAACGCTTGTCGGACCGCTGATCGGAGCAGCCGCCTTTGTGGTGCTGAAGCATGAACTGAGCTCGGTCACGACCTATTGGCACCTTGTTGTCGGCGCCATCCTGATCGCCGTCGTGATGAGCCGCGCCAATGGCATCTTCGGTTGGATCGAGTCCCGCTGGGGCGGCGTATTCGACCGCCGTCTTGCCGATGCAACCCGCAAACAGGAGCCCGAGGAGGCGTTGAACGATGCTTGAGACACGTAATCTGGACAAGAGCTTCGGTGCCGTTCACGTCACGCGCAACGTGTCGCTGAAGCTGGAACGGGGCGAGCGCCGGGTGATCCTGGGGCCGAACGGGGCGGGCAAGACAACGCTGTTCAACCAGCTAGTCGGCGAGCTGACCCCAGACAGCGGATCGGTGCATCTCGCCGGTGAAGATGTCACGGCACTTCCCGTTGCCAAACGCGCCCGTCGCGGGCTTTCGCGGAGCTATCAGAAGAACACGTTGTTCGATGGTCTGACGGTCGAAGAAAACCTTGGGCTTGCGGCGGCGGTTCACACCGGCAATGCAACACAGCTTTGGTCGGACAGCCTGGCAAAACCCGAAGTCCGCGAGATCGTCGAGGAGGTGGCCGAACAGGTGAACCTGATGCCCTTCATCCACGCCAAAGTGTCCGAAATCAGCTATGGCGTGCGTCGCCAGCTTGAGGTTGGTGTCGCTCTGGCGACGCGGCCGCTGGTCTTGCTGATGGACGAACCCACCAGCGGTGTCGGACCGGAAATGTCCAAAGGGTTTCACGACCTGCTGAACAATCTGCCGCGTGATCTGACCATGTTGATCATCGAACATGACATGGACCTTGCCTTTGATGTGGCCGACACGATCACGGTGCTGAACTACGGAGAGGTCGTCTTTGATGGCCTTCCCGATGCGGCACGCGGGTCCAGCCTGCTCAAGGAAATCTATCTGGGGAGCTGGGAAGATGCTTGAACTGAATGCAATTGAATCCGGGTACGGCGAAACGCAGGTCCTCTACGGCCTGTCGCTTCAGGCGCAGAAGGGCCGGGTTTTGGCCATCCTCGGGCGCAACGGTGCCGGCAAATCCACGACACTTAAGACGATCATGGGTCTTTTGCCGCTGAAGTCCGGCGAAATCCTGTGGGGTGGCAAGCCGATCGCGGGCCAACCCTTTGATATCGCCAAGAGCGGGATCGCTTATGTGCCAGAGACACGCGATATCTTTCCGTCTCTCAGCGTGCGCGAGAACCTTGAGATCGCGGCCAAGCGGTTTGGCGGGTCGAACCCTGAATGGACGATGGAGCGGGTGTTGGACCTGTTTCCGCGTCTGGGAGAGCGCATGGACAACGGCGGTACGCAGCTCTCGGGCGGCGAGCAGCAAATGCTGGCCATTGCGCGGGGCCTGCTGATGAACCCAAAGCTCCTGATCCTTGATGAGCCAACAGAGGGCCTCGCCCCCATTATCGTCAAACTGATCCACGACAAGCTGCAAGAGCTGAAAGCGGCGGGCCTGTCGATGATCATCGTTGAACAGAATTTCGGATTTGCCACCTCACTGGCCGATGATGTGGTTGTCGTCAGCAAGGGGCAGATCGTCTGGACGGGAGATGCAGAGGCGATCAAGGCCGATGAAGACGCGCAGCACACTTGGCTGGGCGTGTGAAATCTACGTGCAGGGCCACTACGCCCTGCATGCTCACCCCTTTTTGACAGGGCTCTTTCGCGCGACTTTCTGCGCGATGTTGACGAAATTCTTGACGTGAACGCCCTGTTCATCGAGGCGGTAGTTGACCGAAAGTTCGGTCCGCGCGATCTCGGGTTCGATATCGAGAAACTTCATACCCTTGCGCGGCGCATTCGCGACGGATTCCGGGACGATGCACACGCCCTCACCGACCGCAACAAGACTGAGGGCGGTTTGCAGATCCATACACCAGATGCGCAGGGGCGCCTCAAACCCCGCATCCTCAACCGCTTTGAGGACCATATCGGCATAGCTGGGCCTGGGGCGTTCAGGGTAGAGGATCAAATGGTGGGTCATGAGCCGTTCGAGCTTGGCAACCGTCCGGGTGCCCGTATCGACGATATCGGGCAGGGCGAGGATCAGCCTTTCTTCGACCAGGTGCTTTGACAGGAATTCAGGGTCTTTTAGGGTTGGCCGGGCAAATACTACGTCGAGTTCCCGTGACACCAGAGACCGGTGCAGTTCGGCGTTGTTCATCGGGATCAGGCTTAGGTTCACGTCAGGGTAATTCGCCCGGTACGATCTGATGATGTTTGGCAGAATTCCGAATGTGGCAGAGCCAACGAACCCAATCCTGAGCCGTCCTTCCGCCCCTTGTCCCAGTCGACGCACTTCCAGTTGCGTGTCTTCAAGCTCTGCGAGGATTGTTTTGCCACGCTTCAGCAACCGCTCGCCTGCCTGTGTCAGGGTAATCGCGCTTCGACCCCTGTTGAACAGGATCGCGCCAAGATCTTCTTCAAGTTGCTTGATCTGACGGCTGAGCGGGGGTTGCGCCATGTCGAGGCGTTCCGCGGCGCGGCCGAAATGCAGCTCCTCTGCCACCGCAATAAAATAGGTCAGCTGTTTGAAGTTCATTTTCGCCGTCCTCCCAAGAACTTACGATATGCTATACCTCAAAACGAAAAAAGGCCCCCGTCTTGCGGGGGCCAGTCTTCAGGGAGGTATCGGGGATTACTCGGCAGCGATCGCCTTTTCGTCAGCCGCGGCCTTGAGGACAAAGTCGAACTCGAAGTGCAGGTCGGTGCCGAGGTCGGCGGCTGCCGGCTTGAACTTGCCGATCAGGCTTTCCTTGACAGCGAATACGCTGTCCTCTTCCAACCATTCGCTGTCGGCGTCGTAGATCTGGCTGATCAGCGGACGGTAGCCATCTTTCGAGATGATGAAGTGCATATGGCCGGGACGGTTCGGGTGGTGGCCCATGAAGCGCAGCAGCTCGCCCGCAGTTTCATCGTCCGGGATCGGGTAGGGGACGGGGCGCACGGCAACAAATGCGTAGTGGCCGTTTTCGTCGGTCTCAAAACGTCCGCGCAGGTTGTATTCCGGCTGGTCGGGGTCGAGGTTTTCGTAGACACCGTTCGGCGCGTCTTCCCAGACGTCGAGCGTCACACCGGCGATGCCGTTGCCGTTCTCGTCTTTGATGTAGCCCTCATAATACGCGGTTTCTTCGTTGTCATAGTGCTTCTGGATGGTAGAGCCACCTTTGGGCAGGACCGGGGGGTTCTCGCGATAGAACGGCCCGAGGACGGTCGACTCGCTTTCGTTGCCTTCGACGGGGTTGGTCATCATGTCGACCAGAACCTCGACACCAAGGATGTCGCCCAGCAGAATGAATTCCTGACGGTTGTCGTTGCAGAGCTTGCCGGCGCGGGCGAGATAGTCACAGACGAACAGGAATTCGTCGTGCTGTAGCTTCACGTCCTTGATGAAAGCGTGCAGGTGCTTGACCAGGCCAGTCGCGAGTTCGCGCTGGCGGTCGGTGATGTCTCCATGCTTGCCGAGGCTTGCGATCACGACGTCGGTGATGTTGTCTTGGTTGACGATGCCCATGGGTAATTCCTCCTCCTGGCAATCTGTATATCCGGTTACGAGTTGCGTGACTGCCTCTCGTCGCCACACAGACTTCGCCGAATCCCCACGCTGACCCAATGCCTGCGGCGGTATCGGGTGATACCAACGGCGACCCGACCCTTGCGAACATGGCTTTTCCCGAAAGGTCGCAAGCCAGAGTATTGACCCATACCCTTGCTGGCATGGCCCAGAGGCCCGCGATCGTGGCAGCTATTCCCCAGCTTATGAACGCATGGGAGGCCAAGGTGATCGATACCTTTAAGCAAATTCAAACGCGCCTTGAGGATACGCCGCATTTGCTGCGCCTCGGTCGGCTGTTTTCCGAAACCGTGCTCATCGAAGTGGGTGGTGATGAATTCTACCTGTCCTTCGAGAAAGGGCACATCGTCTCGGTCGCCCATGGCCCAAGCCGCAAGACGCCTTGGCGCTTTGCTCTGCGGACGGATGCCGACGCGCTGAACAAATTCTGGGAAGCGCGGCCCGAGCCCGGCTTCCATGACATCTTCGGACTGGTGAAGATCGGTCGCGGTCGGATCGACGGCGACATTCTGAGCCTCGTTAAGAACCTGCGCTTCTTCAAGGAAGTGCTGTCTCTCGCCCGCGCAAAAGAGGAGTTGGCAGCATGAGCATCGAGCCGATCACCGGTCGCTATGTCACCGTCACCGTGGGTGGCGCCCCACGCCGTATCTATTTCGAAGAGGCAGGGCAGGGGCGTCCGGTCATCTGCCTGCACACCGCAGGCGCAGATACCCGCCAGTGGCGTCATCTTATGAATGACTCCGAGATCACCGCATCGAACCGCCTGATCGCCTTCGACATGCCGTGGCACGGCAAATCGCTACCGCCGGAAGGGTTCGAGACCCAGGAATATCTGCTGACGACCGAAGCCTACATCGAAACCGTTCTGGCCGTCATCGACGGGCTGGGTCTTGATCGCCCGGTCCTTGCTGGCTGCTCGATGGGCGGGCGGATTGCGCTGCAAATCGCAGCGCTTCACCCGGAAAAATTCAGCGGCTTCATCGCGATCGAGGCCTCGGACTTCCAGCCTGCATGGTACGATATCGACTGGTTCCACCGCCCCGACGCCCATGGTGGCGAAATGGGCGCGGCGCTCGTGTCAGCCAATATCTCGCCCCATGCGCCCAACTCCGAGCGCTGGAACACGCTTTGGATGTTCATGCAAAGCGGTCCGGGCGTGTTCCGGGGCGATCTGAGTTTTTACACCCGCGACGACAGCCTGATCCCGCGCTTGCCGACTATCGATACGCGGGCAACGCCGGTGCACATCATTGTCGGGGCCTATGACCTGACGTGTACGCCCGAAGACGCCGAACGCACGGCCAAGGCCATCCCGGGCGCCACGCTGGCGGTCATGGACGAGCTCGGTCACTTCCCGATGAGCGAACACCCCGAAGGCTTTCGTCCGTTCTTCGTGGACGCACTGGAAAAGATGCCAAGCCCGGCGGCGAAAGCTGCCTGACCGATAACCCCTGCGCAGGAGGAGGAGCCATGTGCAAGAACGCGAAAAACCCATGCCCCGGATGCAAGAAACATGAAAACGCCGACGCGGCCTGGATGTTCTTCACCGACGACGAGCGCAACGCCATCGAGGCATCGCGCAAGCGGTCGGCACTCTTCGACCTCTCCTTTATGAAACCTGCGGCCGGACATGCTGGCACCCGTCCGGCCGCGTCCAACGGATAAGTACACCCATGACCACTCCCTGCATAATCTGTGTGGCGATCACGGGCAGTCTGCCCACAAAAGCCAACAACCCTGCTGTTCCGATCACTGTTGCTGAACAGGTGGAATCAACCCAGGAGGCCTTTGAAGCCGGGGCCACCATTGTTCATGCCCATGTGCGCAACCATGACGAAACCCAGTCTTCCGATCCGGAAAAGTTCGCCGCGCTGAAAGAGGGGATCGAGAAACACTGCCCCGGCATGATCATCCAGTTCTCGACCGGAGGGCGCTCGGGTGCAGGACAGACGCGCGGCGGGATGCTGCCGCTTGTGCCCGACATGGCCTCCCTGTCCGTCGGATCGAACAACTTCCCCACACGTGTTTATGAAAACCCGCCTGATCTGGTGGACTGGCTGGCCAGCGAAATGCTGGCCTACGATGTCAAACCGGAGATCGAAGCCTTCGACCTGAGCCACATCCTGAAAGCCAAGGACATGGCCGGCAAAGGTCAGCTTGTGGGCACGCCGTACATCCAATTCGTGATGGGCGTGAAAAACGCGATGCCGGTCGATCGGGATGTGTTCGACTACTACATCCAAACCGTGAAACGCCTCTTCGGGGACGACGCCCCATGGTGCGCCGCGGGCATTGGTGCCAACCAGCTCAAACTGAACGAATGGGCCATCGCCGCGGGCGGTCATGCCCGCACCGGTCTGGAAGACAACGTTCGACTTGATCGCGACACGCTCGCTCCGAGCAACGCAGCCTTGGTGCGCCGGGCTGTTGAGATCTGTGAGAGGAACGATCGCCCAGTGGCGAGCTGGCAAGAAGCGCGCAGCATTCTTGGGCTGCGGCTTCCCGAGAATGCCTCGAAAGGACGCGCAGCATGAACAAGGTATACAAAACAGCCGCGGAGGCCCTGGATGGCCTCCTGCATGACGGGATGTTGGTCGCCGCCGGGGGCTTTGGCCTCTGTGGTATTCCGGAGCTTCTGATCGACGCCATTGTGGCAAGCGGCGTGAAGGACCTGACCGTCGCTTCGAACAATGCGGGCGTCGATGACTTCGGTCTTGGCAAGCTCTTGGCCACTCGCCAGATCAAGAAGATGATGTCGTCCTACGTGGGCGAGAATGCCGAGTTCATGCGCCAGTATCTGAGCGGAGAACTGGAGCTGGAATTCAACCCCCAAGGCACGCTCGCCGAGCGCATGCGCGCTGGCGGGGCAGGCATCCCCGGATTTTACACCCAGACCGGTGTCGGCACCCAGATTGCCGAAACTAAGGAGGTCAAGCAGTTCGGGGGCAAGGACTACATTCTCGAAGAGGGCATTTTTGCCGACCTTTCCATCGTCAAAGCGTGGAAAGCCGACGACACTGGCAACCTGATTTTCCGGAAGACCGCGCGCAACTTCAATCCGCCCGCCGCCATGTGCGGCAAGGTCTGCGTGGCAGAGGTCGAGGAGATTGTGCCGCGCGGCTCCATCGACCCGGATCATATCCATTTGCCGGGGATCTACGTGCACCGTCTGATCCAGGGTCAGCACGAGAAACGCATCGAACAGCGCACAACGCGACCGCGCCCCGAAGGGGCAACACGCAAGCGGGAGGAAGCATAATGCCCTGGGATCGCAACCAGATGGCGGCACGTGCCGCACAGGAACTCGAAGATGGCATGTATGTGAACCTCGGGATCGGCATCCCGACGCTCGTCGCCAATTACGTGGGCGACAAGGACATCACCCTGCAGTCCGAAAACGGCATGCTCGGAATGGGCCCGTTCCCCTATGTGGGCGAAGAGGACCCCGACCTGATCAATGCGGGCAAGCAGACGATCACGGAGCTTGCGCGCACCAGCTATTTCGACAGCGCCACGTCCTTCGGAATGATCCGCGGCGGCAAGATCGCCGCGGCCGTCCTTGGCGCGATGGAAGTATCCGAGAAGGGGGATCTCGCCAACTGGATGATCCCCGGCAAGCTGGTCAAGGGCATGGGCGGTGCGATGGATCTTGTCGCAGGTGTCGGCCGTGTCGTTGTCGTCATGGATCACACAAACAAGCACGGCGACAGCAAGGTTCTGAAAGAATGTACCCTGCCGTTGACCGGCAAAGGCGTGGTCGATCGCATCATCACGAACCTTGGCGTGCTGGACGTGACCCATAAGGGGCTGCACATCGTCGAATGCGCCGACGGTGTCACCCGCGACGATATAATCACGGCGACCGAGGCAACAATTGTCTGACGCGGCCGGACATCAAGGACTGCGCCTGAATGACGTTTCCGGCTCCGCAATCGGAGCCGGTTTTCTGGCTGTCCTTGTGTCCTATGCAGGTCCTCTCCTGATCTATCTGAGCGCTGCTGAAGCGATGGGGATCTCGAAGGAGGGATTCTCGTCCTGGGTCTTCGCAATTTCCGTGGCAGCTGGCCTGTCGAGCATCGGGCTCAGCCTGTGGTTCCGTGTTCCGGTCGCGATGGCATGGTCGGCCCCCGGCACGGTCCTTCTGATTTCTCTCGGAACGTCCTTGTCACCCGCCGAGATGGTCGGTGCCTATGTCGCTGTGGCAGGGGTTCTGGTCCTCATCGGCGTCTCCGGCGTATTCGAACGCCTTGTACAACTCTTGCCGCCTTCGGTGACCAATGGGATGATGGCTGGCATCCTTTTCGGGTTCGGCCTGAAGGCCGCCGGAGGATTGGCAACCGATCCTGCCGCAATTGCGCTGCTGATCGTCGTCTTCGCCGTCTGCGCGATGGTCTTTCCCCGTTTTTCCATGCTTGTCCTGCTGGCCTCGGCACTGTTGATCAGCGCCGTCTTCTACGATGCATCGGTTGGAACCGTGGGCGTGGCTTTCGCGTCCCTCGAAGTCAGCGGACCGGTCTTTTCAATGGGGGCCATGCTGAGCTTGGCATTGCCTTTGCTCATCACAACACTGAGTGGACAATACCTTCCGGGGATGGCGATCCTAAGGGCAAATGGCTTTCAGGTTTCGGCAAATCCGATCCTCATTGTTGGCGGCCTTGTCTCTGTCCTGGCCGCGCTATTGGGTGGCATCACAACCGCGCTGGCCTCGATCACCGCAGCCTTCTGTGCGGGATCAGATAGCCATGAAGACCGCGACCGCCGTTATGTCGCCGGCATCGCCTGTGGCGTTTTCTTCTGCCTTGGCGGCGTTTTCGCCGGGACCATCGTTGAAGTCCTGGTGCTTTTGCCGACTGCCCTTATTGCCCTGCTGGCTGGTCTCGCGCTCTTACAACCTATCCTGAAATTCACCGGTGCGATGCTGGCGTCTGACGATGCTCAGGCCGGGCTGCTCACGTTCCTGTTCACGGCATCCGGCGTGACCCTGTCCGGGATCGGTTCGGCGTTTTGGGGCGTGGTGATTGGGATCGCCGTTCACTTTCTGGGCAGGTCCGCGGCGATAATTTCGGGCGGCACAAACACCTGAGAATTCACACATTCATCAAATGACGGCTGGTGAAGGAGAGACGAACGGACTCCCTGCCAAGGCACCATCATGATCTGCGACGGCAAGGCCCCCAACCAAATCGCAGGTTTGACGTCAGCACTGGCTTTTAGAGCTGCCAAAAGGCAAGCGCTCGCGCGTCTTCAGGACAGATACCCCAAAACGATTGGGACAATAACCGCGCCAAACAGAGTCGACATCACGATGGCTGAGGCACCGACCCCTTTTACGTTGTGGCACCCGCACAAGACGACAAAGGACAAGAATAGCGGCATGAAGGCGAACAGAACGGAATCTTGCGCCACTGGATCATCCCATCCGAAGACCATCCAAAACCCAATTCCGACAACCAGTGGATGCAGCAGGAGCTTTGTCGTGGTTACCGCCAGAACGTGAGGACCGCTTCGGGACATGCGGAATTGGAGAATACCGCCGCCAATAACAAACAACGCTACAAACGGCGCTGCCGATGCAATCGAGGAAACAATCTTGTCGCCCCACGCGGGAAGCGACAGGCCCGTTGCGAGAAAGGCAAATCCTGCGAGAAGACCGAGCACAACAGGGTTGCGGGAGAGCGCTTTGATCGCTGTCGAAAACGCGTTTCCTTCGGGTCGCTCTTCGGCCAGCAAGGCAAGCGCCGTCACAAAAGGCATGATGAGCGCAACCTCGGCAAAGACGACCCGGGCAAAAGCCTCCTCCGTGCGATCCGGTGATATGCTACCCAACGCGCCCTCGGCCGTTGTCAGAGTTTCCGCCTTTAGATCAGGTGCACGGGCTGGTGTCGTGCGCTGATTTAATCTGCTCCTCCGGGACCTTGCGCCTGACGCCGCAGTCCGAGCCATGGTTTGTTCAATCGACGCGCATGCCCTCGCGATTGAAATGATAGGCATTTTGCGGCTTGAATCCGAGCCGCAGATCCTGACCCGGCTCTACCGCGTGTTGCCCGAACAGGCGTGCGGTGATCTGATGATCGTTCACCTGCGCAATGACATTGGTGTCGCCGCCCAGTTTCTCGACATGGCTGACCCGTGCGGCAAGCGCGCCACTGTCGTCAAGAAACAGGTCCTCCGGTCGGACGCCCATCGTGCGATCGTCACCTTCCTGAAGCAGTTGCGCGGGAAAGAAATTCATCGACGGTGAGCCGAGGAACCCCGCCACAAACTGGTTTGCCGGGTTGTTATACAGCTCCATCGGGCTGCCGATCTGCTCGACCCGGCCATCGCGCAGCACGACGATCTTGTCGGCCAGCGTCATGGCTTCGGTCTGGTCGTGGGTCACATAGATCATCGAGGCACCAAGCTGTCGGTGCAGGTTCGCAATCTCGATCCGGGTATTCATTCGCAGTGCCGCGTCGAGATTGCTGAGAGGTTCGTCGAAAAGGAACAGTTTCGGCTCGCGCACGATGGCGCGGGCGATGGCGACCCGCTGACGCTGGCCACCGGAAAGCTCGGACGGGAACCGGTCCAGATAGGGTTCGAGGTTCAGCATCCGCGATGCCTCCTGCACCCGTTCCTCGATCAGCGCCTTCGACTGCCCTTCCTGTTTGAGTGCCAGGGTCATGTTGCCGCGTACGTTCAGATGCGGGTAGAGCGCATAGCTTTGAAACACCATCGCGATCCCGCGCTTGGAAGGGGGCGTCAGGTTAACGACTTCGCCTCCGATCCGGATCTCGCCGGAACTGGCATCCTCCAGCCCCGCGATCACCCGCAGCAGCGTTGACTTTCCGCATCCTGACGGCCCGACGAAGACCACAAACTCGCCTTCCTCGACCTCCATGTTGATATCCTTCAGCACATGGACTTCGCCAAATGACTTGTTGACGTTTTGCAGGGACAGAGCAGTCATTTCAGGGTCTCCTCAAGCGAAATGGATTGGCCAGTGCGGATGCTTTCATCGGCGGCCAGACAGATTGCGAGCGACGCGACAGCGTCATTCATGTGGCGGGACAGGTCGATATCTTCGGCAATTGCGCGGAGCATGAAGGCCTGCTCCGCATCGCAGAGCGCCTGATGTCCGGGCTCGTCGGGAAGGTCGATCAGCCGATCGTCGCCGGGGCGGTGCAGCAGCAGGCCGCCCACCTTTGTGTGCCCTTCGATGTCGGACGAGGCGCCCTTGTTGGCGTCGGTGATTGAAACCGAGCCGTTGGGCGACACGATGTCTTTCACGAAAAACGCGGTCTCCGACATCATCGGGCCCCAGCCGGCCTCGTACCAGCCGACCGATCCATCGGCGAAGATCACCTGAAACTGGCCGTAATTATACATATCTTCGGCAATCTCTTCCGAAAGCCGCAGGCCCATGCCATGCACCCGAACCGGCGGCGCATCGGTGATCTGACACATGACATCGACGTAATGCACCCCGCAATCCACGATGGGCGATGTGGTCTGCATCAACGCTTTGTGCTTTTCCCAATCCGCGCCGCTAGACTGTTGATTGAGGTTGAGCCGGAAAACGTATGGCCCGCCCAAGGTGCGTGCCTCGTCAATCAGCCGCATCCAGCTGGGGTGATGGCGCAGGATATAGCCCACAACCAGCTTGCGCCCGGTGGATTTGGCCGCGTCCACCACCCTTTGCGCCTCGGCCACGGTCAGCGCGAGCGGTTTCTCGACAAACACATGCGCGCCCGCCTGCATCGCCGCCACCGCGTAATCGGCATGGGTGTCGGTATAGGTGGCGATAACCACGAGATCGGGTTTGGTCGCGGTCAGTGCCTCGGCAAAGCCGCTGAACACCGGGTAGCCGCCAAGATCGGGGTCATCCAGCACGCCACTGCGATTGACCACCCCGACAATCTCGGCATCCGGATGGGCATGGTGGGCCAACGCATGGCTGCGCCCCATATTGCCCAGACCTGCAATCAGAACACGGGTCATTTCACGGCTCCCGAGGTAATGCCGCGGATCAGCTGGCGCGAGAAGATCACATAGAGCACCAGCACCGGCAGGATCGCCATGGACAGCGCCGACAGAACCGCATTCCAGTCGGTCACGAACTGGCCGATGAAGACTTGGCTGCCAAGCGTCAGCGTCTTTGTCTCCTCGGCAGGAGCAAGGATCAGCGGGAACCACAGATCGTTCCAGATCGGGATCATGTTGAACACGGCAACCGTCGCCATCGCGGGCCGGACCAGCGGCAGGACCAGACGAAAGAAGATCGTGTATTCGCTCAGCCCGTCAATGCGCCCGGCATTTTTCAGGTCGTCTGACACCTGTCGCATGAATTCGGACAGGATGAATACTGCCAGCGGCAAGCCTTGCGCGGTGTAGACCAGGATCAGCGCCCAAAGCGAGTTCACCAGCCCAGTGGCCACCATCATCTCAAGGATCGCGACCGTGCCGATGCGGATCGGAATCATGATCCCAAGAGCAAGGTAAAGCCCCATGATCATATTGCCCCGGAACCGGTACTCGCTCAGCGCATAGGCCGCCATCGCGCCAAACAGCAGCACAAAGAAGAGCGACGCCACGGTGACGATCATGGAGTTCTGGAAATAGAGGAAGAAATCCCCCTGCTGCATCACCGTCTCGTAGCCGATGGTCGAGAAACTGTCCGCATCAGGCAGCGCCAGCGGTTCGCGAAAGATCGAGCGGCGCTCCTTGAAGCTGTTGATCAGGATGACGAAGACCGGGAAGAGCGCAATCAGCGTGTAGAGAATGAGCGCCCCGTGCATCGCCACGGTGTTGAACGGGTTGGAACGTGCCTTGTTCATGATCTCGTCCTCACAGCTGGTAACGGCGCATCCGGGTCTGGATGCCAAAGAGATAGATGCAGACACCGACAAGGATGATCGCGAACATGGCACCTGCGATCGCCGACCCCATATGCGGATCGCCAAGCTGAAGCTGGAAGCCAAAGAAGGTGCGATACATGAAGGTGCCCAGAATATCGGTCGAGAAATCCGGACCTGCCAGCGCGCCCTGTGCTGCATAGATCAGGTCGAACGCGTTGAAGTTGCCCACAAAAGTCAGGATCGAGATGATCCCGATCGAGGGCAGGATCAGTGGCAGCTTGATCTTCCAGAACGCCGCCATTCCGGTGATCCCGTCGACTTCGCCCGCTTCCAGGATTTCTTCAGGGATGGTCAGAAGCGCGGCATAGATCAGCATCATCGGGATGCCCACGAATTGCCAGACCGACACCAGAGCCAGCGTGGTCAGGGCATACTCCTCCTTGCCGAGCCAAGGGGCATAAAGCGATTTCAGCCCGACCGCGTCCAGCATGGAGGGCGCGATGCCCCAGATCGGCGACAGGATGAGTTTCCAGGCAAAGCCCACGATCACGAAGGACAGGATGGTGGGGATGAAAATGGCCGAGCGGTAGAGCGCGGCAAAGCGCAGGCGCGGATGGCTGAGCAGCGCGGCCAGCGCGATCCCAATGGGGTTTTGGACCAGCATGTGGATCAGGAAGAACCAGAAATTGTTTCCCAGCGCGTTCCAGAATTGCTCTGACCAGATCGGGTCAAAGAACAGCGTGCGGAAATTCTCCAGCCCGACAAAGACCCGTTCCTGATCTATCTTGGCGTACAGAGCGAGCCGCAACGTGTTGAAAAGCGGGAATATCATCACAGCGGTATAGATGATGACGGCTGGCGCAAGAAACACGAGGATATGCCAGCGGATGCGGGCTTTGGTCATGGGTCAATCTCCGGCAAGGGGGTCCCGGGCGCTTGTGGCCGCCCGGGACAAAGTGCAGCAACGGAAGTTTACTGCTGCGGTGCGTACCAGTTGGCCAGGCCCTCCTGGAGCCTCGCGCCGAGTTCCTCTGGCGTGGCGGTGCCTTTGATCGCGGCGACCGACGCGCCCCAGGTCTCGTTTTCGAGGTTGGGCGTGCCGCGCGACAGGATCTGGTATGTTGAGCGGATCGTGCTTTCGCATTCCGCGCGCCATCCAACGATTTCCGCTGCCAACGGATCGGCGATCTCGACCGGTGTCGACGACAGCGGGAAGAAGCCAGGCAAGGCGTTTGCGAAGATTTCCGCAAATTCCGGGCTTGCCACCCAGGCGAGGAAGGTCTTGGCCGCCTCGGGATTATCGGTGGCTGCGTTCATGCCGATGCCGATATCGGTGTGGTCCGAGATATAGCAGGTGTCCCCGGCATTCTTGACCGGCGGTTTGAAGGCACCCATCTCGAAATCGGCCAGACTGTTGAAACCCGACACTTCCCAGGATCCGGCGGGATAGATCGCGGCGCGCCCAAGGGTAAAGATGTTCTGGCTGTCGGGATAGGTCTGCGCCTCGTACCCGTCGCCCAGATAGGCCCCCCAACGCGCCAGTGTCGCATAAGGCGCGACCCAGGCCTCATCGGTGAGCTTCTGCTCGCCGGCAATCAGGGCAAGCCGACCCTCTTCACCTTTCCAGTAGTTCGGGCCGATATTGTTGTAGCCCATCGTGGCCGCTTCCCACTGGTCATTCGTGCCCATGGCCATCGGGATATAGCTGCCGTCTTCCTTGAAGGCGTCGAGCACGGCAAAGAACTCGTCTTCGGTGGTCGGTACGTCGACGCCAAGTTCAGCAAAAGCGTCCTTGTTGTAGATAAAGCCGTGAATCACCGAGGCCATCGGGACACAGAAGGTGGCGGAACTGTCATCGGTCTGCCAGGCGGATTTCGCCACATCCGAGAAATTCGACATGGCGTCCAGATCGCTCAGATCGGCCAGGTGCCCGGCATCATAAAGCGCGAGCGAGGCGTCGAACGGGCGGCAGGTGATCAGGTCACCCGCAGAGCCCGCATCCAGCTTGGAATTCAGCACGGCGTTGTACTCGGCCGGGGCAGAGGGGGTGAAGTTGACCTTGATGCCCGGATGCTTGGCCTCAAAAGCCGGGATGATCTGTTCTTGCCAGAGTTTCAGATCGTCATTGCGCCAGCTTTCAATCGTCAGCGTGGCATCTTGCGCATAAGCGCCTGTCGCCACCAGCGCCGTTGTGGCAAGCGCAAGTGTCAGTGTGTTGCGTGTCATGTTGGACCTCCCAGTTGAATGCATTGTCAGATTTGCCGCGCCAGAGCGGCGCGAAGGTTTCCTTCGGTTTCCCGAAGAATCGTGTTGGCCCTTTCGGGCGAAATTCCCTTGGAGGCGATCAGGACCGCGGGCTTGACGTCCCCCTGCGCGGCGTTGAGCGCCTCAGCGGCGGCGTCATGCGTCACGTCCGCAATTCGGGCCACAATGGATAATGCCCGGGCACGTAGCTTGATATTGTCGGCGCGCAGATTGACCATCATGCCGTCATGGACATGTCCCAGCCTGACAGCCATGAGAGACGAAAGCATGTTGAGCGCGATCTTTTGCGCAGTCCCGGCCCCCATCCGCGTCGATCCCGAAAGAACCTCGGGGGGCGTTGAAAGGCACACGGGATAATCGGCAATGTCCAACAGCGCGGACCCGGCGTTGTTGGCAATTGCCACCACGCGCGTTCCTGCCGCCTTGGCGATCCGCGCCGCCGCAAGCGTGAAGGGCGTCGTGCCGCTGGCCGAAACCGCGATGAGCGTGTCCCGTGGTTGCAGCCCGTCCAGCGCCTCTCGCAGGCCGTCAGTGCCGTCTTCGGTGTCGCCCGGCATCTCGACGCCAGTGGGTAGTCCTCCGGCCATGTGAATGCGCAGCTGTTCAGGCGGGATCGAAAATGTGCCGCCCAGCTCCTGTGCGTCCGCAGCCGCCATCAATCCCGACGAACCGGCCGCAACATAGTGCAGGATGCCACCATTCCGGATCGTGTCCGCCATGGCCGATGCGCCGCTGGCAATATCCGACGTCACGGGCGCCACCGAGGCAGCGGCCGCGATCTGACCTTGCGCCAAAATCGCCGCGATATCATCCGGCGCGCGCTGGTCGAGGCCAAATGCCATATCGTGCAGTGCTTCGGTTTGTGTCCCGGTCATGTGATTCCTCCACCCCTCCCAGATATAATACCTTTATAATACCTTTTGTCCAAGACTTTTTAAAATTCGCGATTTTCGCAGTAATTCCGCGATATTTTGAGGCGATGGTTCCTTTTGGGTCTTTCTTTTGGCTGATAGGTTATGTATTGGTATCTTTATGAGCAGAGTGACAAACATACGCGCTTTGGCGGTCGACGGCGGCGGAACACGTTGCAGGGTGGCTGCGCGCGTGGGGGGTGAAACTGTCTCCGTTGAAACGGGGTCGGCAAATGCCTCGACGGATTTCAACGCTGCAATTCATGAAGTCACCCGCGGTCTGGAGCAGCTTGCCGCGCGCATATCCTGTCCGGTAGGCGCCTTGGTGAAAGTGCCCGCTTTCGTGGGGCTGGCCGGGGTGACGGGCGAGGCCGTTGCCGATCGCTTGCGTGCCGAGTTGCCTTTTCAACATGTCCGCATTGCCGACGACAGGGTCGCCGCGGTTCGCGGTGCGCTTGGTCCGCACGACGGGGTTGTCGCTCATTGCGGAACGGGTTCGTTTTATGCCGCTCAGATTGGCGGCGCGATTCGCCTTGCCGGTGGTTGGGGCCCTGTTCTGGGTGATGAAGCCTCGGCTCAGTGGGTTGGCCGGACCGCTCTTCAGTTGACACTTGAGGCGACTGACGGCCGGCGGGACGCGTCGCCTCTGACAATGCAACTGTTGGCCAAATTCGACGGCGCTGACGGTATCATCCGCTTTGCCGGCAAAGCCCGCCCGCCTGAGTTCGGCGCCATTGCGCCTCTGGTAACCCACCATGCGGCACAAGGCGACGCCATCTCTTGTCACATCATGCGCGAGGGGGCGGACAAGATTACCCATGCCCTGGATTGCCTCGGCTGGCACCCCGGTCTGGCGGTTTGTCTAACGGGTGGCATTGGCCCGCACTTTCGCAGCTTTCTGTCCGAAGTGTTGCGCTCGAGCGTGGCGGACCGGATTGGCGAACCGATTGATGGCGCAATCGCGCTAGCCCTGGAGTTTGCACAGGAGCTTGCCAATGAACGCAGTTGATTTTCTCCGGCAGAATGGCTGGCTCTCTGAGAGCAGTGGCCCGCGCTATGTCCAGTTGCGGCGGCGGCTTGAAGACGGCATAGCCTCCGGCATACTGCCTCCGAATTCCTCGCTGCCGCCCGAGCGTGAGCTGGCCGAGATCACCGACCTGTCTCGTGTCACCGTGCGCAAGGCGATCCAGGAACTGGTCCGCGACGGGCTTGTGGAACAACGCCAGGGATCCGGGACATTCATCCTCGAGCCAGTCGCCAAGATGGAACAGTCGCTGTCGCATCTCACATCCTTTACCGAAGACATGTCCCGACGCGGCATGGATACGACGTCGAAATGGCTGGAACGGGGCGTGTTCATTCCGACCGAAAGGGAAGCGGAGGTGCTGGGGCTGAGCGAGGGCGAAGAGGTCGCCCGGATTTACCGCCTGCGCGAAGCCGGTGGTCGTCCCATGGCGCTGGAACGGGCTTCGCTCCCGCTCGACATCCTGCCCAATCCGCTGGAGGTTCAGACGTCGCTCTACGAGGTTCTTGACCGGCTGGGAATGCGTCCCGTTCGGGCGGTGCAGAGAATTTCTGCTATCAACCTGGAGCCCCGCGAAGCTGACCTTCTTGGAGTTGTCGAAGGCGCTGCGGGCCTGAGCATCGAGCGTGTTTCCTATCTGCACAGTGGCCGGGTTGCAGAACTCACCCGCTCTCTCTATCGCGGCGACGCTTATGATTTCGTCGCTGAATTGCGCCTCTGAAAACAGAAAGGCAAACTGAAATGTCCATGAAATCCACTCAGATGCGTGCCGAAATCCTTGAGATTTCCGATGCCGTCGACCGGCTCCTTTCGCAAGGAAACGGTGCCATATCCGCAGCAGCCGAAAAGGCGCGCGCAGCCAATCCGCGTTATCTGATCTCTGTCGCACGCGGATCGTCCGATCACGCCTGTTCCTTCCTGAAATATGCCAGCGAGCTTATCCTGCGTCGGCCCATGGCGTCTGTTGGACCGTCGGTCAAATCGATCTATGACGTGGATCTCGACGCAGCGGGGGCAGTCTGCCTGTCGGTGTCGCAATCGGGCCAGAGCCCGGACATTGTGCGCATGACCGAAAGCCTGCGCGCTGGCGGCGCAATCACGGTGGCCATAACCAATAATGATCAATCGCGGCTGGCGCAGGCCGCAGACACCACTTTGGCCATTCACGCCGGTCCCGAACTTAGCGTCGCGGCGACCAAAACCTTTGTAACATCTCTGGTGGCCGGTCTCTGGCTGATTGCCGAGATCAAGGGGGATGATGAGCTGATAAAGGCCATTCGCGCTTTGCCCGGTCACCTGGACCGGGCCACGCGGTGCGATTGGTCCGCAGCAGCCGCGGCAATAGACGGATCTTCGCTCTTTACATTGGGTCGGGGGCCGTCTTGGGCGATCTCGAACGAAGCTGCTTTGAAATTCAAGGAGACTTGTCTCATTCATGCCGAAAGCTATTCCTCGGCCGAAGTTTTGCATGGCCCCGTGTCCATTGTCGGACAGGGGTTTCCGGTCATCGCCTTCGCCGCAGGCGACGCCGGCGGGGCGAGCGTTGCTGAGACCGCAGACGCGCTGGCCGAGAAAGGCGCACGGGTCTTCGCCACGAGCGAGACCGTGACACAGGCTACGCCGCTTCCGCATGTTCCGACCGGGCACTGGCTCACCGATCCGATCGCGGCCATTGTGTCTTTCTATGGTATGGTCGAAGCGGTTGCTGTCGCCCGTGGCATCAACCCTGACGCACCACGTCACCTTAACAAAGTGACCGAAACCGTATGACAGAGGTTGCGCAAATCTTTCGTAACGGGCGCGTCTTTGATGGGACGCGGCTTCGGGACGGGCTTGCGCTGCGATTCGCAGCCGGGCACCTCGACGCAATCGGTCCAGACGAAGATGTCACCCGGGACGGCGAGATCATTGACCTTGGCGGCGATATTGTCAGCCCGGGCTATGTGGATTTGCAGGTCAATGGCGGTGATGGCGTGATGTTCAACGACGATCCGTCTGTCGAAACGCTACGACGTATCGCGTCTGCACATCGAAAGCTGGGCGTCAGGGCGCTCTTGCCAACACTGATCACCGACACAAGAGACAAGACGCGCGCAGCCATTGCAGCCGCCACGGAAGCCATCAAAGCCGATGTGCCCGGTATCGCGGGCCTGCATCTTGAAGGACCCCATCTGTCGGTTGAGCGCAAAGGAGCGCATGATCCCGCGCTCATCCGCCCGATGGACCGGGACGATCTGGATGCGTTGCTGACCGCCGCCGAGGCTCTGCCCGTCCTTAAGGTCACGATTGCCCCTGAAAATGTGGCGGAAGAGCAGGTGCGTGTTCTCTCAGACGCCGGCGTTCTGGTATCGCTTGGCCACACTGATGCCGGGTACGACAGATGCCGACGATATTTCGCCGCCGGTGCGCGCTGTGCCACGCATCTCTTCAACGCGATGAGCCAGTTGGGCAACCGGGAGCCGGGGCTTGTCGGAGCCGTGCTCGCCGATGGACATGTGTCCTGCGGTCTCATCGCAGACGCGGTGCACGTACATCCCGAAACCATGCGTGCGGCTTGGGCAGCAAAGGCGGGCCCGGGGCGCATTTTCCTTGTGAGCGATGCTATGGCCGTCGCCGGAACCGATTGTACCCAGTTTGAACTGGGCGGGCGACGCATACGCCGAAGCAACGGTATCTTGACCTTGTCGGACGGAACACTGGCAGGCGCCGATCTTGATCTGACAACAGCGGTACGCATTATGGTCGAAAAAGTGGGCGTCCCGGTCGAGACGGCGTTGCAGGCGGCAACCAGTGTTCCGGCAGCATTGGTCGGTCTTTCCTTGCCCTCTTTCGAGTCCGGGCGCGGCATGCAATCGGACATGATCCGCTTGTCGGCGGACTTGAAAACGGTCTCAAATCTGGCTTTGAGCGGCTAGTAATTGTATTTCTCAGGCCGCCTGAGAAATACAGTTGCCATCACGGATCACGCCGTGCTTCTGGCGAGTCCCGATGAAGCACGGCTTCATTCAGGCGGACGAGGCCACATCCAGTTACGTCATGTCCAAAGCAATGCGACGGTCAAGATTTAGGCAGGTTGTCCACGATCCCCTTTCCTCGGCAGTCATACCGCGCGTCATGTTTGACAGACCGGCAGACCTGCCGAACCATGAATGACGACGATCCGAACGCACCCAATATGCAAGAGATGATGAAACAAGGCTTTTCCAGGCGACTGCATGATTTGTTGATACAAATATATCCGGACCACGACCAGTCGGATCTGGCTGAACGGATAACCGAGGCGTTCTGGCCGCCGCACAGTCACGCGCGCAAAATCGGCCGCAAACCGGGCAATGGTCTTTGGTCGGAAAAGGACAGCGTCCTGATCACCTATGGCAATTCTGTCGAGGATCAGACGCACAAGCCGCTTGATGTGTTGCATGATTTTCTGATCCGCCACCTGCGAGGCGTGGTAAACGGCGTTCACATCCTGCCCTTCTTTCCATTCACTTCGGATGACGGGTTTGCCGTGTCGGATTATTACAGCGTCAGCACGCAGCTAGGCGACTGGTCCGATATCACGCGTATTGCCGGTGACTTCCACCTGATGTCGGACCTTGTGCTCAACCATGTCTCCAGCCAGGGGGCGTGGTTCAGCAATTACCTGCAGGGCAAAGCCCCTCATGACAGGTTCTTTTTCGAGGCCTCGCCCGAGGATGACCTCGCCCCCGTTGTGCGTCCGAGAACGACCCCCTTGCTCCGCCAAGTCACGACCAGCGAGGGAGAGCGACACGTCTGGTGCACGTTCAGCCATGATCAGGTCGATCTGGATTTCCGCAACCCGGAGGTGCTGATCGAAATGCTGCGCATCATACGGCTGCATATCGACAAGGGCGTGCGCATCCTGCGGCTGGATGCGGTGGCCTTTGTCTGGAAGGAAATCGGCACAAGCTGCATTCACCTTCCCCAGACCCATGCCATCGTTCAGCTTTTGAGATTAATGTGTGACTACGCCACGGAAACAGTGGTGCTGCTGACGGAAACGAATGTGCCGCGCAGCGAAAACCTCAGCTATTTTGGCAACCGCGACGAAGCGCATGCGGTTTATAACTTCACGCTGCCACCGCTGATCCTGCATGCGATGCAGTCCGGAACCGCGCGCTACCTGCGCGAATGGCAGGCGGCGATGCCCCCGGCACAACTGGGATGCGCCTATCTGAACTTCACGGCAAGCCATGACGGGATCGGTATGCGACCGGCCGAAGGTGTATTGCCCCCCGAGGAAAAGGCGCGGATGATCGACACGGTGCGTGGGTTGGGCGGGCTGGTGTCGATGCGCGCCCTGCCGAATGGCGGCGAAGAGCCGTATGAACTTAACTGCAGCTATTTCGAGGCAATGCGCGGCACCTTTGCGGGCGAGGATCACTACCAGCTTGCGCGGTTCATCTGCTCGCAGACGATCGTAATGTCGCTCGAAGGTATCCCGGCTTTCTACATCCACTCCTTCCTCGCGACGCCAAACGATCACGAGGCAGTCGAACGGCGCGGAATGAACCGTGCGATCAACCGGCACCGCTGGCATTATCCTGACCTGCTGTCGCGACTGGCCGATCCCGGATCAGATCAGTCTCGGGTGCTGTCCGAGATGTCGCGGCGTCTGCGCATACGTGCGCGCCAACCTGCCTTTCATCCGAATGCCACGCAGTTCACTCTACGGCTTGATGATCGGGTGTTCGGAATATGGCGGCAAAGTCTGGACAGAAGCCAGTCCATCTTTGCCCTGCACAATGTGTCGCCGGAGGAGGTCAGGATCAGCCCGACCGAAATCAACCTGATCGCTGACGAAGCCTGGAAGGATGCTCTGACCGGGGAAACTTTTGGTGCGAACGCATCGGAATTCGTGCTGGCCCCCTATCAATGCCGATGGATCACGAATGTTCAGCGGCGGTGAATTCCGCCTGGTCCTGATCGACCGCGCGGCTCAGGTCTGACAGGAACTGCGCATCCGCCGCGTGGACGCGGTTCCATGTCGGGATAAAGGGTGTTTCGTGCGGATTGTCGAGGAACACCTGCCCGGCGCGGATGATGTTTTCGGCAAAGAGCTCTATGGCTTTCTCTTCCTTGTGGCGGTCCAGCTCCAACCCGTTCATCTTCGCATCTGTGTAATACCCTTCCAGCAAGTCCAGCGCCGAGCGATAGTAGGTCGCTTTGAGCGTGCGGAAGGTGTTGGGCGTAAACACGGTGCCGTCAGCGGCGAGCTTGCGGAAAATCGCCTTGCAAATATCGGTGGACATGCGGCTCAGCCCCTTGTTGGTGTCCTCGGGCGACAGGTCCTGATGCTTGTGGTCGTAATTGTCCGCGATCTCGACCTGACACACGGATTTCGGTGCCATGTTACGCCAGGCCTCGGACAGAACCCCGATTTCCAACCCCCAGTCGGACGGGATGCGCAGGTCCGGCAGCGGGGCGGTCCGGATGGCAAATTCTCCCGAGAGCGGGTATCTGAAGCTGCGCAGGTAATCGATATAATCCCGGTCGCCGATCACCTTTTTCAGGGCGATGAGCAAAGGGCTGACCAGAAGCCGTGTCACGCGGCCATTGAGTTTTCCGTTGCCAATGCGCGGGTAAAACCCTTTGGCCAACTGATATGGAAAGGTCGGGTTGACCACCGGGTATACCATCCGATCCAGCATCTCGCGCTTGTAAGTCACGATATCACAGTCATGGATGGCCATGACTGAACTGTCCGCACAGGCCAGAAGATACCCGATGCAGGACCAGACATTCTTGCCCTTGCCCGGTTCCTGCGGCGCAAGGTCGAGATGTTGCAGCCTTTGGTGCATCTGTTGCAGGCGCGGGCTGTCATTCCAGATCACCACATGCTGTTGGGGCAAGGTGGAAAAGAACGACCGCGCGTGCCGGAATTGCGCCTCATCGGCCTGATCAAGCCCGATGATGACACGGTGCAGATATGAGACCTGTGCCAGCTCCGCCAAAATAGCGGGTAAGGCCGGTCCCTCCAGTTCCGAGCAAAGACAGGGCAGGATGAGGGTGACCTTGCGCGTTTCGGCATAAACCGCGATTTCGTGCACGAGCTGCGCGGGAGGGCGACTTCTCAGGTTGTGGAGCGTCGTGATGTTACCGTTTTGGTGAAAATCTGTCATTCAGGGCTCCGCTTGCATTGTGTCATGGCTCCGCTGTGAGGGTCAGAATTGCCTCTGACCACCCCTTGGGGCCTTCCAGTATTGTTCGCATGATCCGGTGTTCGTCTTCCGGGCGCAAAGCGGGGAAGGGGGCGCCGTGCCGGTTGGCGATGATGACCCCGGTATCAGCTGCCAGGATCATTTCCAGATCATTCGGCGCATCGCCCAGCGCGATCGTCCGCACCGGGTTCAGCTGTTTTGTGATTTCCGCCATGGCGTCCGCTTTGGTTTTACCAAAAGATAAGGTCAGAAACCGCCCCCCTTGCCGAGCGTGCAGGCCATGCCGCGCGGCTGCATCCAGGAACGCGCGCAGCGCCTCTGGCGTTCCGGTCCAGACGCCCGGTTCGCTGAAGCGCCGGTCTCGGGCATTCCGTGATGCCCCTAGGCTGAGCCCGGTTATGTCGGCAACTTCCCGGTTGCTCATATCTGCGAAACCGATGAAACCGGGCGGCAATTGCGTCACGATCTTGCGAATGCGCGGGTAGTCTCCCGCGTCGGCAGGACCCGGCTGACCGGGCCAGAGCAGGCCAGCACCATTTTCTACAATCGCCGGAAAATGTTCCAAGCCGAGGTTCCGCCTCAACCCGACCATCTCGGCAGCCGTCTTGCTGCTGGCCAGCACCAGCCCTGCACCCAGCTCTTTCAGACGGTCGAGCCCCGGGCGCGCAGCGCGCCAGCTATAGCTTTGGTGATCCAGGAGCGTTCCATCGAGATCTGAAAAAACGAGCAGAGGCAGGCCGCGGGTCATGCACAAAAGTTTAGCAAAAAGGCTGCCCTATCCCCATCGCCAAGGTCATAGCCCGGTCTGACATCTGTCTTGATGCTCAATTAATGCGCTGAGCGATCAATTTTACGCCGATCAGAAAACACATTCATGCGGCACATCCTTCCATCAACCTGGTGCTCGCTATGTGACTTCGCGGATAAAGGGGCGAGAGTGGCCATCTGCTGGTCAGTCAGCCAGAAATGATCGCTCATGACAGGGCACCATTCTTTTTCAAAGACACAAACTGAAATGCGCGCATAAGCATCTGCCGCGTTCACACCACGCGGATCACATCCTTGCCCACGGACAGCATATAGCCCCGCCGGGCGATGTTTTTCACTAAAAGTGCGCTGACCAGCTGATTGCCCAATCCGTCGCGCAGGCGCTTGATTCTTGTGGCGCCGGCGGCTTCTTCGCAGTCGGCTTCGGATTTGCCCGAGATCATCGCCTCGATCTGCGCGCCGGTCAGCACATCGTCATCCATGCGCGCCTCGGCCAGAATGCAGAGCGTTTCCATGGCCGCATCGGTCAGTTTGAAATCCATGTTGTTCAGGTAGACCGTTTTCTCATCGCGGCTGATCAGCAGCGAGGAGACCTGAATGCCCGATTGCTCTATCTGCGCCATGCGGCGGTTGAGCGTGATCAGCATGATCAGAAACACCAAAGATGCGATCAGGAGCGCGGTGGCAAAAACCAGCAGCACGAAGATCACCACGCGGTAAGAGGCCAGCACATCGGCAAAGGCCGTGCCCGACTGGGCCAGGATTTCCAGAAGCTTGATTTCACTCAACCCTTCAGGGATGTCCGCCTCGACGAAGATATTCAGAACCTTCTGATTGAAAGCATCGGCATCGGGCAGGTTGATGAACAGCAACCCTGCCGCGACCAGCAGGATCCCGACAATGGCCGCCATGCCAAAGGCGACGACCCGCGCGCCCGACCGGCGCGCTTCAGTAGCGGAGGTAGTAGCTTCCTGCACTGCGCTTCCTCTCATCCAGACCCCTTTCGTCAAAGACCGACAGCACCCGCCGCAAGGTCCAGCCCTGCGCGGCAAGCCGGGTCTCTAGCTGGGCCCAGGCGTTGCGTGTGCTGCAACTGCCGCTGATCTGGGCCACACCATAATGCAGGCGCAGGGGATTGTCTTTGCTTGCCTTGTAGTCGGCAAAACAGGCGGCGCTGGCCATGGCCGGGGTGGTGACCAACATGGCGGCTAGCGCCAGATATGCGAGAAAGCGTTTCATGACACCAACGTGACCGTTCGTGCGATGTTTTTCAATAACATCAGGCGGCTGGCCCCCGTGTTATCGGATAACAACGGGGCGTTATTGCCTGTCTGAGCGGGTGCAGCCCAATCTTTTCCCATCGCTGATCCGGCACCTGTTCGGGTCAACCGGAAAAGAAAGGAAAAGTCATGTCACGCAAATTCATTGCTACAATCCTGGCCGCATCTCTGGCCGTCACCAGCATCTCGGCAACCCCGGCGGCTGCCGGTGACGACAATCTCAAGAAATTTCTCCTGGGGGCGGGGACGCTCCTGATCATCGGATCGGCGCTGGAAAATGGCAAAGCCCAGGTCGTTATCAAGGACAAGGACGACAAGTATGCCCACGGGTATGGGCATGGCTACGGGTACAAGAAATACAAGAAAAAGAAGCGCAAGATTTCCAAGGTTCTGCCGCGCTACTGCCTGCGCCGGATCGAGACCCGCCGTGGCGATGTGCGCATGTTCGGCAAGCGCTGCCTGCAACGGAACTACCGCCACGCCGACTGGCTGCCGCAAGACTGCAAGATCCGGGTCAAGACTTGGCGCCATGGGCATCGCGTGACCCGTGTGGGCTATAAGCCGCGCTGCCTGCGCCATTACGGCTACCGCGTCGAGGGTGGGCGCCGCCATTACTAAGAGATCCCTGCTGGTATCAGGGTGAGCAGAGGTGCGGGCGTTCATGCCCCTGCCGTCCGCACCGAAACGGGGCGTTCCGGATGGAGCGCCCCGATTTCTGTTGCGCCTGCCGGGTCGGCAGGGCAGGTCGGGAACATGACGCAACCGGATGATTCACTGGAACAGGCCGCCCGCGAGGCCGGGGCAACCCGCATCGCCGGGGTGGATGAGGTCGGTCGCGGTCCGCTGGCCGGGCCAGTCATGGCGGCGGCTGTCGTTCTCGATCCGTTGAACATCCCGGAGGGTATCAACGATTCCAAAAAGCTTTCGGAAAAGCGCCGCGACGCTTTGCTGGAACAGATCATGGCAACGGCGGATGTCGGCATTGGCGAGGCCAGCGTTGCAGAGATCGACGAACACAACATTCTGCGCGCCAGTCACATTGCGATGATCCGCGCCATCGAAAACCTGTCTGAGCCGCCGGATCACCTGTTGATCGATGGGAACCTGATCCCGCGCGGGATCACTCTTTCCGCCGAGCCGGTGATCAAGGGGGATGGCCGTTCGGTGTCGATTGCAGCGGCCTCAATTGTGGCCAAAATCAGGCGAGATTATGTCATGCGGGATTTGGCGCAACACTTCCCCGGCTATGGCTGGGAACGCAACGCCGGATATCCCACGAAAAGCCACAGAGAGGCGTTGATAAATCTTGGGGTGACCCCACACCATAGACGTTCCTTTAAACCCGTCCACAATATCTTGTATCAAGAGAAATAACTAAGGTATTGATTCAAAAAAGAATTTGACCGCGAATCAGCTTTGACTCATCTTTGTCATTAACCACAGAGCGCAAAAGCGCCGGGGATAGAGGCAGAGAATGACGACGATGACCAAAGCGAAGAGCGTGAAAACGCTCCCCCTCAATACGATTCTGGATGGCGACTGTATCGACATGATGAACAGCCTGCCGGAGGAGTCGGTGGACCTGATTTTCGCGGACCCGCCCTATAACCTGCAATTGAAAGGCGATCTGCATCGCCCGGACAATTCCAAGGTGGACGCGGTTGACGATCATTGGGACCAATTCGCAAGTTTTGCAGCATATGACAGGTTTACCCAAGACTGGCTCAAAGCGGCGCGCCGGTTGCTCAAGCCCAACGGGGCGATCTGGGTGATCGGCTCTTATCACAACATCTTCCGGGTCGGGGCCGCGATGCAGAATGCGGGGTTCTGGATCCTGAATGATGTGGTCTGGCGCAAGTCCAACCCGATGCCGAATTTCCGCGGCAAGCGGTTTACCAATGCGCATGAGACGATGATCTGGGCGTCGAAATCCGAGGGCGCGAAGTACACCTTCAATTACGAGGCGCTGAAATCGCTCAACGAAGGCATCCAGATGCGCTCGGATTGGGTTCTGCCGATCTGCAATGGCCATGAACGGCTCAAGAACGAGGCTGGCGAGAAGGCACACCCCACGCAAAAGCCTGAATCGCTGCTGCATCGCGTGCTGGTCGGGTCGACCAATCCCGGTGATGTGGTACTGGACCCGTTCTTTGGCACTGGCACGACCGGCGCCGTGGCCAAGATGCTGGGCCGCGAATTCATCGGGATCGAGCGCGAGGAAGCCTATCGCAAGGTGGCCGAGAAACGGCTGTCCAAGGTGCGCAAATTCGACAAGGCCGCGCTGGAAGTCACGCAAAGCAAACGCGCCGCGCCGCGCGTGCCTTTTGGCCAGGTGGTCGAACGCGGCATGCTGCGCCCGGGTGAAGAGCTCTATTCCGTCAATATGCGCCACAAGGCCAAGGTGCGCGCCGATGGCACGCTGGTCGGTGGTGATGTCAAAGGCTCGATCCATCAGGTCGGCGCGGCGCTTGAAGGCGCGCCAAGCTGCAACGGCTGGACCTATTGGCATATCAGGCGTGAGGGCAAGACCGTGCCCATCGACGTTTTCCGGCAGCAGATACGGGCCGAGATGGGCAACCGCCCGAACTGAGTTTCAAAGAAAAGCGACACACCGCCGGTGCCGCGCGCCCTCGCGCAGGCACCTACTGGCCCCGCCTTGTCTGGCGGGGCTTTTTTTGTTGCGCATCCTCCGGTTGAAGCCCGGCTTCAGTACGCTACATGCTGTCCTTCAACAAAGAACACATAGGGACGTTAACATGTTGGAAGTTTCTGGTATTGGCGGGCTCATCATCCTTGTCCTCGATGTATGGGCCCTTATCTCGATCCTTGGGTCAAGCGCGGAAACGGGGCGCAAGGTGATATGGGCACTGATCGTGATTATCCTGCCCCTTCTCGGCTTTATCCTGTGGTTCTTTATGGGGCCGCGCGCCGCGCGATAAAAAGTGGCATGGCGCGTACCGAAGGGTCGTTGAACCGGGCCTGTCTTTTGCCGAATGCCATCTGTCGGTTTTCGGAAATGCCCGCCGGACGCGCCGCCGGGCCTCGTTTTAATTGGTCCGCTTGTCCGGACCGTATCTGCATACGCGTTCCGACCCGCATGACGCGTGTTGGCGCGATGCAGCGCCCGGGCGTTATTCGCCGGGTGCCTCGATCATTTCGGCTTCGATCGCTGCGGCGAGCTCGGTTTCGTCAACCAAACCGTCCCCGCTGGTATCGATTTCTGCGAAATCCTCTTCGGTAAAGTCTTCATAGACTGCCGACATTTCCTCGAACGAAACCAAGCTGTCGCCATCGGTGTCCAAAAGGGCAACCGACGCGAAAACCGGTGCCGCGAACAGAGCGGCCACGATGGAACCAACTGCTACACGACGCATGTGTCTTCTCCATTGAAAAATGACGAAGGGACAGCCCCCTCGTCCAATTGCGAGATCGGATGCGACAGAGCCGCTTTCAAGAGAGCCAATGCCGCGTGATGAAAATATTTTGCTCCGGATCTGAGCTTCAGATTCCACCCGCGCAGCGCAATTTTGCAGTTCCGGCCCGTTTCAAACCGCGTTAGGGCTGGCGCATGGATATGCGCGCAATACTCATGGGGCTGGCCTTTGCGGTCATGTGGTCTTCGGCCTTTACCTCGGCCCGTATCATCGTGGCCGAAGCGCCTCCCATGGGCGCGCTGGCGATCCGCTTTCTGATTTCCGGGCTGCTGGGCATCGTGATTGCCGCGATGTTGGGCCAGAAACTGCGCTTTACCCGAGGCCAATGGCGCGCCATCGTGATTTTCGGCATCTGCCAGAACGCGCTGTATCTTGGCCTCAATTTCGTCGCCATGCAGACGGTCGAGGCCTCGCTTGCCTCGATCATCGCCTCGACCATGCCGCTTCTGGTGGCGTTGACCGGTTGGCTGATCCTGCGTGAGAAACTGCAACCGCTGGCGATTGCCGGGCTGTTGGCCGGGATCGTTGGTGTCGCGCTGATCATGGGCGCGCGATTCTCGGGCGGGGTGGATGCCTTTGGCGTGGTGCTCTGCGTTTTGGGGGTGATGGCGCTGACCGTGGCGACCCTGTCGGTCCGGGGGGCGTCCTCGGGCGGCAACCTGCTGATGGTGGTGGGGTTGCAGATGCTGGTGGGGGCGGCGGTGCTGGCCGTGGCCTCGTTCCTGCTGGAATGGCCGTTCACGATCACGCTGTCCACGCCGCTTGTGCTGGCCTTTGCCTATACGACGCTGGTGCCGGGGCTTTTGGCGACAATCCTTTGGTTCAACCTTGTTGGCCGGATCGGCGCGGTCAAGGCCGCGACCTTCCACTTCCTCAACCCGTTTCTGGGCGTGGCGATTGCGGCCGTGGTTCTGGGGGAAAAGCTGGGGCCGCTGGACATCGTCGGCGTTGCCATCATCGCGGGCGGGATCCTCGCGGTGCAACTGTCCAAGCAGCGCGCCGCATAGCACCCGATTTCATTCGATGAAATCGGAACGAAATCTTTTGAAGATTTCGGATCAGCCCAGCCCTGCTTCAGCCTCGATATCCTTGCGGGATTTGCGTGCGCGCTCTGTCGCAGACTTCAACTGCCCGCAGGCCGCCATGATATCCTCGCCCCGCGGCGTGCGGATGGGCGAGGCGTAGCCCGCCTTGTGCACGATATCGGCAAAGCGTTCGATCCGCTCCCAATCGGACCGCTCATAGGGCGAGCCGGGCCATTCATTGAACGGGATCAGGTTGATCTTGGCCGGGATACCCCGGATCAGCTTCACCAGACGGCGCGCGTCTTCGTCGCTGTCATTCACATCCTTGAGCATGACGTATTCAAAGGTGATGCGCTCGGAATTGGACAGGCGCGGATAGTCGCGCAGCGCGCCCAAGAGCTCCTCGATATTCCAGCGCTTGTTGATCGGCACCAGCTTGTTGCGCACCTCGTCGGTGGTCGCGTGGAAGCTGACGGCCAGAAGGCAGCCGATTTCCTCGGCGGTCTTGGCGATCTCCGGCACCACGCCGCTCGTGGAGAGCGTGATGCGGCGGCGCGACAGGGAAATCCCTTCGCCATCCATGGCGATCTTCATCGCGTCGCGCACGTTGTCGAAATTGTAAAGCGGCTCGCCCATGCCCATCAGCACGATATTTGACAACAGGCGGGGGCCGTTTTCGCCCGTGCCTTGCCCCGGTTCCGGCCATTCGCCCAGATCGTCCCGCGCCAGCATGACCTGACCGATGATCTCCCCGGCAGTCAGGTTGCGCACCAGCTTTTGCGTGCCGGTATGGCAGAAGGAACAGGTCAGCGTGCAACCCACCTGGGACGAGATGCACAGCGTGCCGCGATCGGTTTCGGGGATATACACCACCTCGACCTCATGCCCACCGGCGATGCGGACCAGGTATTTGCGCGTGCCATCGGCGCTGACATTCCTGGACACGATCTCGGGGATCTCGATGCTGAATTTTTCTTCCAGCATGGCACGATAGGGTTTTGCGAGATTGGTCATCGACGAAAAATCACGCACGCCCCATTGATATATCCACTGCCAGATCTGGTTCACCCGCATCTTGGCCTGTTTCTCTGGCGTGCCCGCTTCGATCAGCACATCGCGCAACGCGTCGCGGGTCAGGCCGACAAGGTTCAGCTTGCCCGTTTCCGGCAATTTGCGGGGAATGGTCAGGACATCCTGGGTGATCGGCGCGCTCATGTCGGGCTCCATCGGCGAAAGAAGTGTCTCACATATAGGATTCGGGCGCGGAATCAAAAGATTTCCGACGCGCGGCAAAAGCATGCGCCGCGCACTTTTGCGATTGCCCGGCGCGCTTGGGACGCAGATCATGGGGCCATGACAGGTAATATTGTTCATGCACTTGGCGGCGTCGGCATTTTCCTGCTTGGGATGATCCTGCTGACCGACGGGTTGCGCGGTCTGGCGGGGTCGGTTCTGCGCAATGTGCTGGGCCGGTTTACCAAGACCCCGGCGGCGGGGGTGCTGACCGGTGCGGCCATGACGGCGGTCCTGCAATCTTCCAGCGCAACAACGGTGACTGCAGTGGGCTTTGTCAGTGCCGGGCTTATCGGGTTTGCCCAGGCAATTGGCATCATCCTGGGGGCCAATATCGGGACAACGGTGACCGGCTGGCTCGTTGCGATTCTGGGATTCAAGCTGGAACTGGGCGAAGCGGTTTTGCCCTTTGTCTTTCTGGCGGCGACGCTGCGCTTGTTCGGCGGTCCGCGGGTGGCGCTTGTCGGTGGGGCCATCGCGGGGTTCAGCTTGATATTCATCGGCATCGACGTGATGAGAGAGGCGATGGACGGGCTGGAAGGTGTTGTCACTCCCGCCAGCTTTCCGGGCGATGGTTTCTGGGGGCGCGTGCAACTGGTGTTGATCGGTGCGCTCGTCACGGTGGTGACCCAATCCTCAAGCGCCGGGGTGGCCTCGGCGCTGGCGGCGCTGGGGGCGGGGGCCATCAACCTGCCTCAGGCGGCGGCCATGGTGATCGGCATGAATGTGGGCACCACCTTTACCGCGATGCTGGCCACATTGGGCGGCTCCGTTGCCACGCGCAGGACGGGCTGGTGCCACGTGCTGTTCAATCTGTTGGTCGGGCTTTTGGCTTTTGCGCTTTTGGGGCCGTTTACGGAACTGGCGGCCCGCTGGAGGCAGATCGCGGATGAACAGGTTCTTGTGGTTGCCTTCCATACCGGTTTCAATGTGCTGGGCGTTGCACTTGTCCTGCCATTCGTCGAACGGTTTGCCCGGCTGGTCACGGTACTCGTCCCGGAAAAGGGCCCGCGCCTGACGGGGCATCTGGACAGATCATTGCTGCGCGTGCCCGAGGCCGCGATGGATGCCGTCTCGGTCACGATCACTGACATATCCAGTGAGCTCTTCCGGTATCTCGCATCGCGGCTCAACCGCACGAAACCCGCCCGGGGGGCGGTACAACGGCTGGAACAGATCGCTCAGGCATTGCGCGAAGTACAGGAGTATATCGACGAAATCGAAAAGGACCCGCCCGGGGAGCGAGGCCGGGAGCGGCTGGCTTCAGCTGTGCATGCTCTGGACCATCTTAACCGGCTCTACTACCGGCTGCGCCAGGAAGAGCGCATTGCGGCCTTGTCTCATGACCGGCGCCTGACACGGTTGGCGGGCGTCCTGCGGCGGGTTGTGCTGGATGTTTCGACACGTGACGATGCGGAGGCGCGGACCAACAGGCTGAACCGCCTGCGCCGGATGTTGCGTCGTCAACATCAGGTTTTTCGCAACGGTGTCATATCACGGGCGGTGAGGGTGCCTGCCACGCAGGCCGAGGTGCTTCACAGGCTGGACGCCATGCGGTGGCTGCACCGCGCAGCGCACCACGTTTGGCGCATCGAGGTGCATCGCGCGCGCATGAGCTCGAACCTGCCGTCCGCGTCAGAACTGCACGAGGCAGCGGTTGATGCGTTGGCGGATTGAGTCACTGCTAGAGCGTTTCCAGTTTAGCTTGAATCGCCAATACCCTGCCACGCCTTCGGCGCTCTCGGGACATTGCGATGCCTTGTTTCAACGAAAACTGGAAACGCTTAATGAAAAAGGCGCGTGCCCTGGCCCGCGCCGTTGAAACTGGTGTTAAGCTAGATGCCGGTATCAGCCGGAACAGCGTTTCTCGGCATCCTCGATTGCGGCCGTGAACCCCAGAAGCGAGAAGGTATCCTTGGTCTGGGTCCCGCGCGAAGACCGCGCCGTCAGCACAGCCGAGGCACCGCGCTTCATTGCCGTGATGATCTTGGCATCGTCCTGCGGGCTGGCGGGCCATGCCCATTCGCCTTCTGTGAAAAGCTCAAACTCCGTGCCGTCGATATTCATGTTCACGGTCGATCCGCCGGCAAAGGGATAACCGCCGGTAAAGGTCACCTGACCATTGGTTACCCCGGCCCCCGGACGGTAGAAGACAAACAAAAGAATGTCGCCCCGGCGCACCGCCACAACCCGGCCATCGCGGGTGTTCACCGTCTCCTTGGGGCGCGTCACGCCCCAGCATTCCTTGGGATCGTTTTCGACGAAGACGCTCCAGTCGGTTTTCGCAGCCACGCGATTGGTGCTTTGTTCCTGTGCCACAACGGCGGTTGCAGCCACCATCGCGATCGACGCGGCAAGGCTGCGTGCAAAACGAAAATTCATATGTCCAGCCTCCAAGCTGTCCTTAGCCTCAATACCTTTTGGCGCGCGGCCCCTTTTTTGCAGGTCGATCTTTCCTGCGCGCCCATTTCCTTCTCGACAAAAGCACACTAGCCTGAAAGTTGCGACGGGCGAAAGGTCTGTTGGCAGAAAATCGCCAATATTTGAACGGTGTATGATGGCTCAGAATCCTCATGAAAACGCGGCACCGCTGGTCGAGCTATGGCGAGGACCGATCCTTGAAAGCCTGCATCACGGCCATGCGGTGATCTGCGATGAGCAAGGCGGGATCGTCGAGGCCTGGGGTGATCCGGACGCGGTGATTCTGCCACGCTCCTCGGTCAAGATGATTCAGGCGCTGCCGCTGCTCACCAGCGGGGCGGGCAAATCACTGTCGACCGAACAGCTTGCACTGGCCTGTGCCAGCCACAATGGCGCGGCCATCCATACCGATCGGGTACGGACCTGGCTTGCGGATCTTGGGCTGAGCGATGACGACCTGCGCTGTGGGCCGCAATTCCCCGACGACCGCGCGGCGCGGGAAGGTTTGATCAAGTCCGATGCCAGCCCCTGTCAGGTGCATAACAATTGCTCGGGCAAACATTGCGGGTTTCTGACATTGAACCGGCATCTGGGCGGCGGGCCGGACTATGTCGATCCGGACCATCCGGTGCAAAAATCGGTGCTTGAAGCGTTTGAAACCGTGACCGGCGAATCCAGCCCGGGCTTTGGCATCGATGGCTGTTCAGCGCCCAATTTCGCGGCCTCCCTGCACGGGATTGCACGGGCCATGGCCTGGTTTGCCAGCGCCGCCGAGCGCAGCGATACTATGAGCCGCGCGGCGGCTCAGCTGGTCGAGGCAATGCACACCCATCCCGAGCTGGTTGCCGGAGAAAAACGCGCCTGCACCGAGTTGATGCGCGCCATGGATGGCGTGGCCATCAAGACCGGGGCCGAGGCCGTGTTCATTGGGATCCTGCCCGAACAAAAGCGCGGGATCGCGGTCAAGATCGCCGACGGCAGCACGCGCGCCAGCGAGGCCGTCATTGCGCAGTTGCTGGTCCGGCTTGGCGCGCTGGACCCCGATCACCCGTCGACGCGGCGGCGGGTCAATGCGTCGGTGCTGAACCGGCGCAAGGTTGAAGTCGGTCTGATCCGCTGCACGGAGGCGTTGCAATGAGCATCGAAGCGGTTGTTTTTGACATTGGCAATGTGTTGATTGAATGGAACCCGGAACGGTTCTTTGACAGCCGGATCGGTGAAGAGCGCCGCACGCGCCTGTTCGCAGAAGTGCCATTGGCCGATATGAATGACGGTGTCGACCGGGGCGATCATTTCTCGGAGGCGGTGACCCGCGTGGCGGCGCAAAACCCTGATTGGGCACCCGAAATCCAATTGTGGCATGACAACTGGATCGAGATGGCGAGCCCGGCCATCGACCATTCCGTGCGGCTCATGCGCGGGCTGCGCGCCCGGGGCGTTCCGGTTCTGGCGCTCAGCAATTTCGGCGTGCAGACCTTTGAGATCGCGAAACAGCATTACCCGTTCCTGACGGAGTTCGATCACCGCTACATCTCCGGGCATATCGGGTCCATCAAGCCCGAGGCGCAGATTTACGAGTTGCTTGAAACCACCTGTGGTGTGGCCCCGAATGCGCTCTTCTTCACCGATGACCGCGCCGACAATATCGCCGTGGCACAGGCGCGGGGATGGCAGACGCATCTGTTTGAAGGGCCCGAAGGGCTGGCGCGGCGATTGGTCGACGAAGGGATGCTGAGCGCAGAGGACGCCGCGTGATGACTGTCGTGCTGGAGCAAAAGGCCGCGTGGTATGTAAACCCGCTACAAAACAGCACTGGCCCGCGTTAAAGGGAAATCATGCAAACCCTTCCTGAATTATATGCCTCCCGCGTTTCCGCTGGCGACCTGCAC
Organism: Primorskyibacter aestuariivivens; assembly: GCF_028023675.1. GTDB lineage: Bacteria > Pseudomonadota > Alphaproteobacteria > Rhodobacterales > Rhodobacteraceae > Marinovum > Marinovum aestuariivivens. The sequence continues at coordinate 84,795 of NZ_JAQIOZ010000014.1, forward strand.
CATGATGACGCGCAAGAAGCGGTCCTGCCGGAATTCGAGCGTATCCGCGCGGCGCTGGCCCAGCCGGTCAAGCGCGGTTTTTTCCGCAAGGCACCGGAGCCGCCCAAGGGCCTCTATCTTTGGGGCGGGGTAGGGCGTGGCAAATCCATGCTGATGGATCTCTTTGTCGAAACCTTGCAGATGGCCGATATCCCTGTGCGTCGGGTGCATTTCCATGCCTTCATGCAGGAGATCCACAAGGGCATGCACGCCGCGCGGCAATCGGGCGTCGAGGATGCGCTGGCCCCGGTGGCCAAGGAAGTGGCGAAATCGGTGCGCTGTCTTGCTTTTGATGAAATGCAGATCACCGATATCACCGATGCGATGGTGGTGGGGCGGCTCTTTGAGTTCCTTTTCGAAGCGGGTGTCGTGGTGGTCACTACGTCCAACCGCGTGCCCGATGACCTGTATAAGGACGGGCTGAACCGGCAGCTGTTCCTGCCTTTCATCGAGGCGATCAAGGATAAGCTTGTGGTCTGGGAACTCATCTCACCCCGTGATTACCGGCAGGATCGGTTATCTGGCGCGCAGGTGTTTTTTTCCCCGGCGAATGAGAAATCCCGGCAAGAGATCGAGCTGGTCTGGGAGCATCTGACCGGTGGGCAAGGCGCGCCGCTGACGCTGGTGGTCAATAAGCGCGAGGTGGAAATCCCCGCCTTTCACAACGGCGTGGCGCGGGCGAAGTTCTATGACTTGTGCGGCAAGCCGCTTGGACCAGCCGATTACCTTGCATTGGCCGAGGCCGCGCGGGTGCTGGTGCTGGAAGACATCCCGCAACTCGGCCGCAGCAATTTCAACGAGGCCAAGCGTTTCGTGACGCTGGTGGATGCGCTTTATGAGGCCAAGGTGAAGCTGATCGCATCGGCGGCGGCGGAGCCGGAAATGCTCTATGTCGAAGGGACGGGGGCGTTTGAGTTTGAGCGTACGGCCTCGCGCCTGCGGGAAATGCAGGATGCGGCGTGGGGGCGCGCGGATTGAGGGCCATGGTGGGCAGAACTGCCCACCCTACACGACGCCCGTGGGGTGGGCAGTTTTGTCCACCAGCCCCGTCAGACCGGTTTGCCCTGCATCAACCTTGGCAAATCCCCGTTCAGCCCCGCCGCTTCGCGCATGAAGCCCCGGCGCAGGCCCGGCACCGCATTGACCAATCCCATCCCGAGGTCGCGCCCCATGCGCAGCAGCGGGTTGTCGTTGGAAAACAGTCGGTTGAATGTATCTGTCGCGGCCGCCAGCGTGGCGGTGTCAAAGCGCCGCCACTCCGCATAGCGCGGCAGCACCAAAGGCGAGCCAATATCCTCGCCACGCCGCGCCGCATCGGCCAGAACCTCGGTCAGCGCGGCAATATCGCGGAACCCCGCATTCAGCCCTTGCCCGGCAATCGGGTGCATTCCGTGGGCCGCGTCGCCCACCAATGCCAGACGCTCGCCTGTGAAACTCTGTGCCAGCGTCAGGTTGAGCGGATAGGTGAACCGCTCGCCCGCCAGCGAAATCTCACCCAGAAAATCGCCGAAGCGGGGGCGCAGCACGGCAAGGTAGTCCCCTTCGCTCAGCGCATTGATGCGGCGCGCCTGTTCATGGGTTTCGCTCCACACGATGGACGAACGATTGCCGGTCAGCGGCAGGATCGCCAAAGGTCCGGGCGGCATGAAGAACTGATGCGCGACACCGTGATGCGGCTTTTCATGGGCAATGGCGCAGACCAGCGCGGTCTGACCATAATCCCAGCCGGTGCGCCCGATGCCCGCACGCTGTGCCGTGCCGCTCTGCCGACCGTCGCACCCGATCAGCAGCCGTCCGGTCAGGACCTGCCCCGAGGCGAGCGTCACGGATGCCTGTGCCGGGCCGGTCTCTTGCGCCGTCACGGTTTCGCCGGGCAGGTGGGTAATGGCGGATGATGCCTCCATCCCGGCCAGAAGCGCGCGACGCAGGTAGCGGTCTTCGACCATAAAGCCCATCGGGCCTTCCTCGATCTCGTTGTGATCGAAATGCAGGAAAAACGGCGATGGACCTTCGCCCGCGCGACCGTCGGTGACCTTGATGTCCAGCATCGGCTGGGCGTTCCGGGCCAGCCCGTCCCACAGCCCAAGCGCGTCCAGCATCCGCTGCGATGCCAACGCAAGCGCATAGGCGCGCCCGTCGAAATTGTCGGACGACAGAACGCCGACCTTCTGTGCGTCAATCACGGTGGCGGAAAAGCCCGCCTGCGCGGCGGCCAGCGCCAGCACCGGGCCGTTCAGCCCGCCGCCGACAATCAGGAGATCGCTGTCATACGTCATGGCCCGCAATATGGGTGGCGTGGCGGGATTGTCCATGCGCTTGTCTGCCGCTACCGTCGGGCCAAAGACATTGGGAGACAAGCGGATGCAGGAGTGGCTGTGGATGAGCGCGGCGGATCTGGGCCGCGGGATCGGTGCGGGGGAGATTGACCCTGTCACGCTGACCGAGACCTATTTGCACGCGATCAAGGCGCATGAGCATCGTGACACGATCTATGCGCGGCTGACCGAGCAGCGCGCCCTGTCCGAGGCCGCCGCAGCCTCCGAACGGGCGAAAACCGGTTATCGTCTCTCGCTACTGGACGGTGTTCCGATCAGTTGGAAAGACCTGTTCGACACGGCGGGCGTGGCGACCGAGGCGGGATCGGCGCTGCTTGAGGGGCGGGTGCCTGCGCGCGACGCCGAGGTCCTGCGCAACGCCACCGCCGCCGGGCTGGTCTGTCTGGGCAAGACGCATATGAGCGAACTGGCCTTTTCCGGGCTGGGGTTGAACCCGGTGACGGCCACGCCGCCCTGCGTGAACGGTGAAGGGGCTGTGCCGGGGGGATCTTCTTCAGGGGCTGCCACCTCTGTCGCCTTTGGCCTTGCAGCGGCGGGGATCGGCTCGGATACGGGCGGGTCGGTCCGCATCCCGTCGGCCTGGAATGACCTTGTGGGGCTAAAGACCACTGCCGGACGCGTGTCCTGCGAAGGGGTTGTGCCGCTTGTGGCCTCTTTCGACACCGTTGGTCCGTTGGCGCGCAGCGTCGAGGATGCCGGGCTTTTGCTGGCCGCGCTCGAAGGGCGTAAACCGGTCGATCTGCGTGGTGATGACCTGACCGGGCGGCGTTTTGCCGTGCTGAACACCATCGCCATGGATGACCTGCGCGATGCGCCGCGCGCGGCGTTTCTGTCGGCGATTGACCGGCTGCGCGGGGCCGCAGCACTGGTCGAGGCGGTTGAGGTGCCAGAGGTCGCCGAGGCGATGGCGATGTCGCGGATCCTCTATTCGCCCGAGGCTTACGGCACTTGGAAAGACGTGATCGAAGCCGCACCGGACAAGATGTTTCCTCCCATTCTTGAGCGTTTCCGGGGCGGTGCTGAGGCGCGGGCCTGCGACCAGATTGCGGCGTGGCAGGTTTTGGAGCGCTGCCGCAAGGCGTACTATGCAGCAACGGCAGGTTACGACGCGGTGCTCACGCCAAGCGCACCCAATCTGCCGCCGGATATGGAACGTTTGCTGAGCGATGATGCGTATTACGTGACAGAGAACCTCCTGACCCTGCGCAATACCCGGATCGGCAATCTCATGGGAGGCTGCGCGCTCAGCCTGCAGACCGGTGTGCCGTCTTGCGGGGTGCAGGTTCTGATGCCGCCAATGGCCGAAGAACGGTTGCTCCGGATTGGCGCGGGGGTTGAAGCGGCGCTGGGATGAAGAGCGGTGGGCAAGATTGCCCACCCTACATCCGGCCCGCCGGCCTTGCCCAAATGCCACAAGTCTCTAAAGAGCCGCGCCTTTTTCTGGACGGGGGGCGTGCAGTTGCGTATTCTAGGGCCAAACGGGGCGTCAACGACCCCGACCCTTGAGGCAGTAAAAGCAGTAACCCGATGTTCCCCGAGCGGTTTTCGAACCTACCGGCCTATGCGTTCCCGCGTCTGCGGGCGCTTTTGGACGGCCATGCGCCTAATGAGGCTCATCTGGATGATCTTCACCGGATGACCATTGGTGAGCCGCGCCATCCTTTCCCGGATTGGGTGGGCGATGTGCTGGCGCAGAATGTGGCCGGGTTTGCGAATTACCCACCCAATGATGGATCCCCCGAGCTTTTGGAGGCGATTTCCGGCTGGGCCGCGCGCCGTTATGGGGTGACGCTGGACCCGGCAACGCAGATCATGGCGCTGAATGGGACACGCGAAGGGCTTTACAACATCGCGATGGCGCTGTGTCCCGAACTCAAGGACGGTCGGCATCCAATCGTGCTGATCCCCAACCCGTTTTATCAGGTCTACATGATCGCGGCGATTTCAGTGGGTGCCGAGCCGGTCTTTGTTCCGGCCACGTCCGAAACCGGGCACCTGCCGGATTACATGAGCCTGCCCGCCGAGGTTCTGGACCGCGTGGCCATGGCCTATATCTGTTCGCCCGCCAACCCGCAGGGGGCGATTGCGCATGAGGATTACTGGCGTGACCTGATCGCCTTGGCCGAAAAACACGATTTCCGCATTCTGGCGGATGAATGCTATTCCGAGATTTACCGTGATGCGCCGCCCCCCGGCGCGCTGGAAATCGCCGCCAGGGTGGGCGCTGATCCTGAACGCGTGATGTTGTTCAATTCGCTGTCCAAGCGGTCGAACCTGCCGGGGCTGCGCTCTGGCTTTGTCGCGGGCGGGCCGGAGAGCATGAAACGGGTCAAGCAGTTGCGCGCCTATTCCGGCGCGCCCCTGCCGCTGCCGTTGCAACGGGTGGCCGAACGCATCTGGGCCGATGAGGCGCATGTCGAGGAAAACCGCGCGCTCTATCAGGCGAAATACAAAGCGGCGGACGACATTTTTGGCGACGTGCCGGGCTATGCCGGGCCGGAAGCGGGGTTTTTCCTTTGGCTCCCGGTTGAGGATGGCGAAAAGGCTGCTCTCAGGACATGGACAGAGGCCGGGGTGCAGGTGCTCCCGGGGGCCTATCTGTCGCGTGAGGTGAACGGGGAGAACCCCGGCAAAGGATATATCCGGGTCGCCATGGTGGCCCCAATAGAGGACATGCGCCGCGGGCTTATTCGCCTGCGCGACTGTCTGTACAGGTGAAGGTGAGGCGATATGGCATTTCAGGCGCGCGGGCGTGATCCGCTTCTGGACAGCACAACTCAGGCAGCCGTTGAAAAGCGGGGCAAAGAGCTTTTCGGCATTGCCCTGATCCTTCTGGGTTTGGCGGCGGCGGCGATGATTGCGTCTTACACGCCGGATGACCCCAGCTGGATGTCGGCCACCGATGCGCCGGTGCAGAACTGGATGGGCCGCGCGGGGGCGTCGATTGCGGCACCGCTGTTCATGATTGTCGGCTGGGGCAGCTGGGGGCTGGCCGCCGTATTGCTGGTCTGGGGCGGGCGGTTCGCCCTGCATATGGGGTCCGAGCGCGCCATGGGCCGCGTGATTTTTGCGCCCATCGCAATTGCACTGGCCTCGGTCTATGCCGCGACGCTCGTGCCTTATGACAGCTGGACCCATAGTTTTGGACTTGGTGGGTTGTTTGGCGATACCGTGCTTGGATCGATGTTGACCGCCCTGCCGATGGGGTCGACCCTCACGGTCAAGGCGGCTTCGCTGATCATGGGGCTTTTGATCCTCATCACTGGTGCATTCGTTCTCGGCTTCACCTTGCCGGAACTGCGCTTTATCGGGCGTTTCCTGCTGGTCGGCGTGATCATGGCCTATGCCTGGCTGATGACGCTTTTGGGGCGCGGTGCGACGGGGGCGCTTGGGGCTGCACGGGCCTTGCAGGAAAAGCAGGCTGCGCGCCGCGCGCAGCGCGAACAGGAACGCATTGAGGCCGCGGAATGGGCGGAAACCCAGCAAGCTGCGTCCCGGACCAGCGTGATCCGGTCCAGCGATCAGGCCGCTTATGTGCCGCCCGCGCCAGAAGAAGTGCCGCCGCATTCCCAGCCCGAGAAAATCGGGCTTCTGGCCAAGATGCCGTCGCTCATTCGCCGTTCCGAGCCGATTTCCACCGAACTGCCCGATCCGGAACTGGTGGAAAGCCACGGCCCCGATGTCGACGTGGACATGCCCGGCGAGGACCGGATCAAGGCCAAGATTTCCTCGGCCATCAAGGATCGGGTGCGCCGTCGTCCCGAGGTGCAGGTCGAAAGCGTGGCGCCCTTGACCAAGGGGCGCGGGCGTGGACCCGATCCGCTGGTTTTCCGGCCAGAGCCGAAAGTTTCGGTGGACCCGGTGGCCACCCGCGTGGCGGAACCGCCGCTGACTGCGGACCAGGCGCAGCCACAGCGAACCGATGAACCGCCGCTCACTGCCGCACGCGTTGCGGCGCATCCGACCATTTCACCAGTGGCCTCGCGCGTGCCAACCACGCAGCCTGTGGCGGACGATCAGGTGATCGACGACGACAGCTCTGGCTTTGTTGCGCCCCAGGACGATGATGATTGGGCCGTCGCCGAGGCAACAGTGCCGCCCGCGCCGACATTCGCCTCTGGTCGTGTAGCAGTGCCCGTCGCAGAGCCCAAGAAAGTGGTCCAGCAACCGGTGCGCAAACCCGTGCAGAAATCCCGCCGCGCCGAGGCGGAAGCGCAGCCGCAACTGGCGTTTGAAGATAATGCCACGGATTACGAATTGCCGCCGCTCGCTCTGTTGGCCGATCCGTCCAATATCGAACGTCACGTGTTGTCCGACGAGGCGCTGGAAGAAAACGCGCGTATGCTCGAATCCGTGCTGGATGACTACGGCGTCAAAGGCGAAATCGTCAGCGTCCGCCCCGGTCCCGTTGTCACCATGTACGAGCTTGAACCTGCCCCGGGTCTCAAGGCGTCCCGCGTGATCGGGTTGGCCGATGACATCGCGCGCTCCATGTCGGCGCTGTCGGCGCGGGTGTCGACCGTGCCGGGCCGGTCCGTGATCGGGATCGAACTGCCCAATGAAAAACGCGAAATGGTATCGTTCCGCGAAATCCTGTCGGGCCGCGATTATGGCGATGGCAACCGGTCTCTGCCGCTGGCGCTGGGCAAGGATATCGGTGGCGAGCCGATCGTGGCGAACCTTGCCAAGATGCCTCACCTGCTGATCGCGGGGACCACCGGGTCCGGTAAATCCGTGGCCATCAACACCATGATCCTCTCGCTGCTCTACAAGCTCAGCCCCGATGAGCTGCGGCTGGTGATGATCGACCCCAAGATGCTGGAACTATCGGTTTATGACGGCATTCCGCACTTGCTCTCGCCCGTTGTGACCGATCCCAAGAAAGCGGTTGTCGCGTTGAAATGGGTCGTGGGCGAGATGGAAGAGCGCTACCGCAAGATGTCCAAGATGGGCGTGCGCAATATCGACGGCTATAACAGCCGGGTGCAGGATGCGCTGTCCAAGGGCGAGATGTTCTCGCGCACCGTGCAGACCGGATTTGACGACGAGACCGGCGAGCCGGTTTTCGAGACCGAGGAATTCGCCCCCGAAAAGATGCCGTTCATCGTGGTGATCGTGGACGAGATGGCCGACCTGATGATGGTGGCAGGCAAGGAGATCGAAGCCTGCATCCAGCGCCTGGCACAGATGGCGCGGGCGTCTGGCATTCACCTGATCATGGCGACACAGCGACCATCGGTCGATGTGATCACCGGCACGATCAAGGCCAACTTCCCAACGCGGATTTCCTTCCAGGTCACGTCGAAAATCGACAGCCGGACCATTCTGGGCGAACAAGGTGCCGAACAGCTTTTGGGTATGGGTGACATGCTCTATATGGCGGGCGGGGCCAAGATCACCCGCTGCCATGGGCCGTTCTGTTCCGATGAAGAGGTCGAGGAAATCGTCAACCACCTCAAGGTCTTTGGTCCGCCGACATATGTGTCCGGAGTGGTGCAGGGGCCGGATGACGAAAAGGCCGAGAATATCGACGCTGTGCTGGGACTGTCCACCGGAGGCAACACCAATGGCGAAGATGCGCTTTACGATCAGGCGGTGGGCATCGTGATCAAGGATCGCAAATGCTCGACCTCCTATATCCAGCGCAAACTGGCCATCGGTTATAACAAAGCCGCGCGCCTTGTTGAGCAGATGGAGGACGAGGGCGTCGTATCTGCGGCCAACCATGTGGGCAAGCGCGAGGTGCTGGTGCCCGAACAGGCATGAGCAATTCTTCGCGAGCACGGTTTGCGTTTGGCGTTTTGCGTGCCTAGCTGTCAAAAGCGCTCTTGTTATCGCATATCAACGCGACACGCGGCATGAGGGTGCGACGCGCAATAAGTGGAAAAGGACGCATGTCAGCATTCAAACGTATTCTGGTCGCTGCGGCCGTGGCCGTGGCCGCGCTGCCCGCTTCGGCCGAGAAACTCTCGCTTGGCGAAATCTCGCGCTATCTGAATCAGTTGCAGCAGGCCAAGGGCTCGTTCACCCAGATCAACGATGACGGGTCCATCTCGACCGGGACCATTTCCATCCGCCGCCCGGGGCGGATGCGGTTTGACTATAACCCCCCTGCGCAGGCGTTGGTCCTGGCCTCGGGTGGTGAGGTGGCGATCTTTGACCGCAAGACCGGGCAAGGGCCGGAACGCTATCCGCTGCGCCGCACGCCGTTAAGCATTATCCTCGCCAAGAACGTGGATCTTGGCCGGGCCAACATGGTCACCGGCCACAGCTATGATGGCACAGCCACGACCGTCCGCGCGCAGGACCCCGAGCGCCCCGAGATCGGCTCCATCGAACTGGTGTTTACCGGGGCCCCGGTTGAGCTGCGCCAATGGGTCATTCATGACGATGCGGGCGGGCAAACGACTGTGATCCTCGGCGAACTGGATCGCAATGTGCGCCTGCCCAATGGGGATTTCTCGATCATTCACGAGATCGACCGTCAAAAGAACTGACATCCGGACAAGCAGAGGTGGGCAGAAATGCCCACCCTACCGTTTTTGTCACCGGGCAGCGCGGCAGCGTGAAAGCTGTGCCTGATAGGTCAAGGAGCGCGTGCCGACCTCGCTGGCCACGCGCAAGAGCCAAGCCTTGGAATTGTACGATCCGCGGGCAAACCCGGTATGGCCTTCGTGATAGGCAAGATACTGGTTGCGCGCATCGGTCAGGGCAATCCCGTTCCGGTCGCGCGTCTTGTTCATGTACCAGCCCATGAAATCCGTGGCGTCGCGAATGCGGTCCCGCTTGGCGCTGCGCTTGCCGGTTTCGCGGCGGTATTCGTCCCATGTGCCATCCAGCGCCTGAGAATAGCCATAGGCCGAGCTTTGCCGCCCCATCGGGATCACACCCAGCGAATATCGCAGGGGCGTGCGCGCATTGCCGACGAATTTGCTTTCTTGATAGATCGTTGCCATCTGCACATGCACCGGCACCCCCCAGCGCCGCTCGGTGGCGCGGAACGCTTTGATATATTGAGGACGCTGTTTCAGGATCGAACAGGCGTCATCAAGATTGCGGGGCGCCGAATTGTTTCCGCCGCCGCAGGATGCGACGGCCAGCACGATTACCATGGCGCGAAGGACTCTGCTCATTTGCCTCTCGCTTATGTTTATTTTTTGCCAGTCTAGCCGATTTTCCGCGCCAGTAAAATCACAGTTTCCCCATATGCGACGCATTGCCGGAAACATGACTGTTGGGCGCAAGTTCACAGACTGTTTCCTGAAAAATGCGTCTCAAAATTGGACAAACGCCCCTTGAAACGGATAGTCTGAACCCGTAGAGGCCTCTCATCATGATGACCACGCGCGCAAAATATCACCTCGGTCAGGTCGTCCGCCACCGCAAGCATCCGTTCCGCGGTGTCGTGTTTGATGTCGATCCCGAGTTCAACAATACCGAGGAATGGTACAACTCGATCCCCGAGGACAGCCGCCCATCGCGCGAACAGCCCTTTTATCATCTGCTCGCGGAAAATGAGCAGAGCTTTTACGTGGCCTATGTCTCTGAGCAGAACCTGATTGCCGATTATTCCGGGGAGCCGGTTGATCATCCCGATATCCCCGATCTGTTCGGCCCGTTCGAGGACGGTTCATACCCTCTGCATTTTCAACTGAACTGAGGCGCGTGGCGCATCAGTAGCCCAGCGCGCAGCCATCCTTGCGATGGTCTGACGCGCCTTCCAGCACGCCGCTTTCATGGATCATGATCGCCTGTGACCCGCCGATGGGTTCATCTGGCGTCACGAGCTTGTGCCCCAATGCGGCCAGCTTGGCGCGCACCCCCTCGCCATAGCCCCGCTCAAGATGCAGCGCATCTGCGACCACGAACGAGCGGGGGGCCTCCATGGCGCGTTGTGGGTCCAGCCCGAAATCCCGCATATTGGTAACAAACCGCGCATGGCCACAGGCCTGGTATTGCCCGCCCATCACGCCAAATGCGCCGGTCACGCGGCCGTTTTCGCGCAGCATACCGGGAATGATCGTGTGCATCGGGCGTTTTCCGGGGCCAAGCTCGTTCGGATGGCCGGGAACGAGGGAGAACCCCGCGCCTCGATTATGGAGAAGCAGCCCGAATTTTTCGGTTGCGTGGCCGGTGCCAAACCCGTGGAAGATCGAATAGATCAGCGACACGGCCATGCCGTCGCGATCCACAGCGGTGATATAGATTGTGTCCTTGTGCACGGCTTCCGTGACTTCGGCCACGTTCTCGCGGGCGCGTTCGGGGTTGATAAGCGCGGCGAGCTGCCGGGCGAACTCCGGATCGAGCATACGCGCCGTGGCGTCGTGAACCGCAGGATCGCAGATCAGCCGGTTGCGCGCGTCATAGGCCAGCTTGACCGCCTCGGCCTCGATATGGGTGTGGGCGGCCCCAAACGGGTCCATCCCGGCCAGATCGAAATGCGCCAGAATATTGAGCAACAGGATCGCCGTGGCCCCCTGTCCGTTGGGCGGATGCTCGAGCAATTCCGTACCGCGGTAGATGCCTGAAATCGGGTCTGTCGGGGTGCCGCAGACGGCGGCGAAATCCTCGGCACTGTGGCAACCGCCCATCGCATGCAGGGTTGCCAGCATGTCCTCGGCCACTTCGCCCTCGTAAAACGCTTTGGGGCCAAGGCGGACCAAACGACGCAGAACCTCGGCTTCGCCCGGGGCGCGGAAAATATCGCTGGTTTTGAGCGGCTGGCCGTCCCTGAGATACCATCTGCGGCCATGCCCTTGCAGGCGCTGGCCTTTGGGAACCCAATCGCGCGCCACGCGCGGCGCGACGGGCACGCCTTCTTCGGCATAGTGGATGGCGGGGCGCAGCACGCGCTCCATACCCAGCCGTCCATATGTTTCCGACAGTCGGAAAAATGCCTCGACTGCACCCGGCACTGTGACGGCGTCCGGACCATCGAGCGGCACGGTATCCAGCCCTTTGGCCCGCAGTATGTTCGGGTCAGCCCCAGCCGGGGCGCGGCCAGAGCCGTTGAACGCGGTCACCGAGTTGGAGCCAGCGGGCTTGATCAGGGCAAAGCAATCCCCGGCCAATCCGGTCATTTGCGGTTCACAGATGTCCAGAAGCACCGCCCCGCAGATCGCCGCATCCATTGCGGTGCCGCCCTCGCGCAGGCAGGTCAGCGCCTCTTGCGCCGCCAGCGGGTGCGATGTGGCGACCATGCCATTGGTGGCAAATGTCGCCGAACGACCGGGAAGGTGAAAATCGCGCATGGGTATCTCCGTGTTGGACGGAAACCTAGGACGGATCGCCGGGTAGGTGAATCCCGCCGTTGCGTCGCGTGACTGAATTTTTGGGGGAGAAGAACCTCGACGCCGCACACTGGGTGGGGGCTGTTAACGCACGGCGCCGAGGGAAGCTATATGCAGCTACCCTTCCTTTTTGCCGTTGGTTTCTGTCTCCGCTGCGATTGGAATGGGGCGCTTTCGTGGCCATTACACCAAAATACCGGTAATTGACGTGTTGTGTGACGTGGCTCACACAACCGAAAAGCGAATGGTGAGCGCATTGCCGACGCCGAGCCGTTCGTAATGCACCGATTCTGCCATGTTATGAATCAGGAACCACCCGAAGCCACCTTCGGGCAATTCCGCAGGAGGGACGTTCAGGACGGGTTCGGTCCCGCAGGGTGCCTTGCCGCCCGGGATCGGGTTTCCTTCATCGGTGATTATGCATTTCAGGATGTCATTTTGCATCGTAAGGGCAAGGCGGATCGGGTGCCCGTCCTCTTCGCGATAGGCGTGCTCAACGACGTTGTTCAGGGCCTCGGCCAAAACAATTTCGATGATTTCGCGCTTCGAAGCAGCGAGGTTCCAGTGCCCAAGGGTTGTGACCGCATGGGACAACAATTCGCGCGCAGCGAACTGGCCGCTGTCACTCCGGAAGGCGGCGGATTTCCTGCAATCCTCGATCATGATGGGCTGAGCTCCATGGCTGGCCTTAGCCGGCTGCCGACATCAGGGCAGCGTCGAGAGAGGGGTAGAGCGTAAACACGCTGTCCATCCGGGTCAGGCGGAACACGTTATCTACTGCGGGTGTCAGCCCCGCAAGGTCGAGTTTGCGGCCCGGCCCAAGCTGTTTCATGGCGGCCACGATCGCGCCAAGCCCGCTGGAATCGATGAATTCCACCTGCGACACATCAAGAATGACCCGCGAAGGACCGTCCATCGTATGTGTGCGCATTTCGTCCTTGAACTGAATCGCGACCGCGGCGTCGATCCGCGGTTCATTCACGGTCACGATTTGAAGTCGCCCCTCGATTCTGCCTGTCATGTCCATCTTGTGTCACCTTGCGTTACGTCACCGGGCAGAGGCTAGACGGCAATCCTTACTATTCGGTATGCAGAGGCAGACATCATCAGGGAGGCGATCATTATGCGGGACGTGTTCATTCTTGGCGCAGCGCGCACACCCATGGGCGGGTTTCAGGGCGAATTTGACGGTGTTCCCGCGGCCCGGCTTGGGGGTGCGGCTATTGCAGCGGCGCACAAGCAGGCGGGGAAGCCGGGCGTTGACGAGCTGATCATGGGTTGCGTCCTTCCCGCAGGTCAGGGTCAGGCCCCGGCCCGGCAGGCGGGTTTCGATGCCGGTCTTGGCGAGGCGGTGCCTGCCACCACGCTCAACAAGATGTGCGGGTCCGGCATGAAGGCGGCGATGATGGCGATGGACCAGATCGCGCTGGGCGCTGCTGACACCGTGATCGCGGGCGGTATGGAGAGCATGTCAAACGCGCCGTACCTTTTGCCCAAGATGCGCGGTGGCGCGCGGATCGGCCATGGCGAGGTTGTCGATCATATGTTCCTCGACGGGCTGGAAGACGCCTATGACAAGGGGCGGCTCATGGGCACCTTTGCCGAGGATTGCGCCGATCATTACCAGTTCACGCGCGAGGCGCAGGACCAATATGCCATCGGATCCCTGGACAACGCGCTCGAAGCCGAGCGCAGCGGCGCGTTTGACGATGAAATCACGCCGGTCACGCTGACCCGCCGCCACGGGCAGGAAACCATCACCCGCGATGAACAGCCGGGCAAGGCACGCCCCGAAAAGATCCCGATGCTGAAACCGGCCTTTCGCAAGGACGGGACCGTGACCCCGGCGAATGCCTCGTCGATTTCTGACGGGGCGGCGGCGCTGTTGCTGGGGTCGGCCGCTGTGGCCGAGGCAACAGGGCATGCCCCGCGAGCCCGCATTCTGGGCCATGCCAGCCACGCTCAGGCACCCGGCTGGTTCACCACGGCCCCGGTTCCCGCTGCGCAAAAGCTTCTGGAGCGGATCGGCTGGAAGACCTCGGATGTGGACCTGTGGGAAGTGAACGAGGCTTTTGCCGTCGTTCCCATGGCCTTCATGCAGGAAATGGGCCTTCCGCGTGACATCGTGAACGTGAATGGCGGGGCCTGTGCGCTGGGCCATCCCATCGGTGCATCAGGGGCGCGGATCATGGTGACGCTTCTGAACGCATTGGAAAAACGCGGGTTGAAGCGCGGCGTCGCGGCAATATGCATCGGTGGGGGCGAGGGCACGGCGATTGCCATCGAGAGGGTATAGACGAGATGCGGGTCGATTATGACAGCCTGTCCAAGACGCTTGCGGCCCTGACCGAGGGCGAGAGTGACGCGGTTGCGCTGATGGCCACGATGGTGTGCGAACTGCACCATGCGGATGATCGTTTTGACTGGACCGGCTTTTACCGTGTGACAGCACCCGAGATGCTCAAGATCGGCCCCTATCAAGGTGGCCATGGCTGTCTGACGATCCCGTTCTCGCGCGGTGTCTGCGGCGCGGCGGCGCGCACGGGCGAGGTCCAGCTGGTGGAGGATGTGGACGCCTTTCCCGGCCATATCGCCTGTGCGTCCTCAACGCGTTCGGAAATCGTTCTGCCGGTCTGGCGCGGCGACGGTACGCTGATCGCGGTGCTCGATATCGACAGTGACCAGCCCGCCGCTTTTAGCCAAAGGGATGCGGAGGGGCTGGCGGGGCTGTTGAAACAGGTGTTCGGCAAGCTCTGAGTGCTGCGCTGCGGCGTGAAAATTTCTTGCAAAATTTCATGAAGCGGGCCAGCGTGAAAAACAGAGCCAAAATTTCACGCGAGTCGGAATGGACCACGCCCGCCCAATCAGTCAAAGCCTCGGGGCCGATCTGCGCGCGCTGCGCAAGGCGCGTGGGCTGACGCTGTCGGACATGGCCGACCGGCTGGGGCGGTCTGTGGGTTGGCTGAGCCAGGTCGAACGGGATCTGTCCGCACCCTCGATCACCGATCTGCGCCAGATGGGCCGCGCTCTTGATGTGCCCATCTCGATGCTCTTTGCCCATGCGCCGGCCCCGGCCGAAGAGGCGGGTTATGTGGTGCGCTCCGATGCCCGCCGTCCGCTTGGGTCGGGCGAGGCCGGGCTGGTCGAAGAACTCATTTCGCCCGACCTGACCGATGATTTCGAAGTGGTCCATTCCACCTTTTTGCCCAAAAGCGAGATCGCCGAAGTGGTGACCCGCCCGACACAGGAGGTGGGTTACCTGATTTCCGGCAAGCTTGATTTGGAAATCTCGGGCAAGCGCTTCACCATCCATCCCGGCGATTCCTTCCGCATCCGTGGCGAGCCGTTTCGCTGGATAAACCCTTATGATGTCCCAGCCAAGGCGGTCTGGATCATCGCGCCACCGGTGTATTGAGATGAGCTGGGAAGGCTGGATGATATTTGCGTCCTTCTGGGTGGTGTTCGTAACCACACCGGGTCCAAATGCGGTGAATTGCATCCAGAATGGCATGACATTCGGCTTCGGGCGTGCCTTGTGGGGTGTGGCGGCCATCCTGACACAGGCAACGGTTTTTCTGATCCTGTCGGCGCTTGGCGTGACGGCGTTGATCGCCGCATCCCCCACCGGTTTCATGGTCGCGAAATATCTCGGCGCGGCGGTCCTGATCTGGCTCGGGTTGCGCGCGTGGTACAGGGCGAAACTGCCGCCGAAAGCCGATAAACAGCCGTCGCGGGCCATCTATGGCCGCGCATTGGCCATTGCGACGATCAATCCCAAAAGCGTTGCGGGCTATCTCGCGGCGTTTTCGCAATTCGTCCAGCCTGACGTGCCGATCTGGACGCAGATGCAGGTGATCCTGCCCACGGCGCTGACCATCACGGCGCTGAGCTATTGCACTTATACCGCCTTGGGTGCGGGGATTGGACGTTCTGCATTGAAGGCCGTGTTCAATGTCTGGCTGCGTCGGGCGCTGGCCCTGTGCTTCATCTTTTACGGCATTGCGCTGGGCGCATCGTCAACACCGGTGAGGAGCTGAACATGATCAAGGGTCATTGCAATTGCGGTGCGGTGCGGTTCGAGACGAACGCCACGCCACGTGGTCCCAGCGTGTGCCATTGCAGCCAGTGCCGGAGACAGTCGGGCCATCTCTGGGCATCTGCCTATGTGCCCAAAGAGGCACTCACGATCAAAGGGCACGTGCGCTGGTATGACAGCAGCCCTGCGGCGCAGCGCGGCTTTTGTCCCACCTGCGGCGCGTTTTTGTTCTGGCACGCGCATGAAGAGGACACGATGAGCTTTGCGCTGGGCGCGCTGGATGTTCCGACCGGGATCAGGTTGGAAAAGCACATCTTTGTTGCCGACAAGGGTGATTATTACGACATCGCCGACGGCGTCGATCAGCGGGGCTGAGCAAAGATGCGTCGCGGATCAGAAGAACCAGTCATCCACCGGCAAGTGCGGCGCCATGCCGTCGAATTCTTCAGGCAGAAGATCGGAGAGCGCGAGATCGTCGAGGTTCGGGGTCACCGGTTCGGGATCGCTCGGGATGAAAACGAACTCATCTTCGAATTGCGTAGCAATGTCCGGAGCAGCAGCCTGACACGCGTCGGAAGTCATCATCCCAATCACATCAACACCGCCAAAGCGGTCGTTGAACAGACTGAGGAAATGCCCAATTGGGTCAAAGAAACCCGGGAAAGATCCGCACGGCACGCTGACATAACCGGACGTTCCGACGTCTTCTTCCGTATCCTCGGTATCGCTGGGGGCGGGATCCGGATCATCCCCGCCGCCGGTATCCTCTTCCTCGTCTTCCGGCTCCTCCTCGGGATCGTCTTCAACCGGGTCGTCCTCTGGGTCTTCGATCAGGTCGTCGCGCCCGTCGTCCACCGCGTCATCTTCCGGCTCCGGATCGTCCTCTACCTCGGGCTCGGCGGGATTGTCGCCGTCCTCCGGCGGATCTTCGGGTTCGGTTCCGGGGCGTTCGCCCTCATCCCCGGATTCGGCGGTGATTTCAAATTCCAGCTCTTCGACCGCACGATCGAGGTATTCCTGAAGCCAGAAATCGTTCCACAACCACTGCGTAAAGCCCGACGAGAAGGTCGGGGAACTGGACAACCATGTTGTGAAGTCGGCTTCCAACCGCGGCATGCTGAGCCCTGCCCATATCGATTCATTCTAAAAACACCTGTCAGTATAGCAGCAAGAATCCACAGGTCAGCCGAAAAAATGCCGGGACATCGGCTAAAATTCAGGGAGTTAACCACATGAGCACATTTCCTCAAACGGCCCGCGTGGTCATCATCGGTGGTGGCGCGGTGGGCGCGTCCTGTGCCTATCACATCGCCAAGTCCGGGTGGGACGTCGTCCTGCTTGAGAAAAACGAACTGACCGCCGGATCAACATGGCACGCCGCCGGGAATTGCCCGTCTTTCAGCACCTCCTGGGCGGTGATGAACATGCAGCGCTATTCTTTGGGGCTGTATCGCCAGCTTGCGGACGAGGTGGATTACCCGATGAACTACCATGTGACCGGGTCGATCCGGCTTGGTCATTCCAGGGAGCGCATGCAGGAGTTCGAACGCGCCCGTGGCATGGGACGGTATCAGGGGCTGGACCTTGAAATGCTGCAGGTCTCAGACCTCAAATCGCGCTACCCCTTTCTTGAAACCCACGATCTGGCCGGGGCGCTCTACGACCCGGACGATGGTGACATTGATCCCGCCCAACTTACGCAGGCGCTGGCCAAGGGCGCGCGCATGGCAGGTGCCCGGATCGAACGGTTCTGCCCCGCAACCGGCGTCAGCCGGGACAAGGGCGAATGGATCGTGCATACCGAAAAGGGCGATATTCGCTGCGAAAAAGTGGTCAATGCCGCAGGCTACTATGCGCAGCGCGTCGGTGAATGGTTCAAACCCTATGGCGGGCGCACTGTGCCGATGGCAGTGATGAGCCACCAGTTCTTTCTGACCGAAGAAATCCCCGCGCTCAAGGAATGGTCCGAGGAGAACGGCAAGCTGCCGCTCCTGCGCGATGTCGACAGTTCCTACTACCTGAGGCAGGAGAAATACGGGCTGAACCTCGGCCCCTATGAGCGCTATGGCAAGGCGCATTGGATCACACCCGACGATCCGATGCCCGAGGATTTCTCGTTCCAGCTATATCCAGACGATCTGGAGCGGATCGAATGGCAGATCGAGGACGCGATGAAACGCGTGCCCTTGTTGGCCGAGGGCGGCGTGGGGCGCAATATCAACGGCCCCATCCCCTATGCGCCCGATGGTCTGCCGCTTCTGGGGCCGATGCCGGGGGTGCCCAACGCGTTCGAGGCATGTGTGTTCACCTTTGGCATCACGCAAGCCGGTGGGGCGGGCAAGGTGCTGGCCGAATGGGTGACCGAAGGCTGCACCGAATGGGACATGTGGGCCGTCGATCCTCGGCGCTACACCGATTACACTGACCGGCAATATTGCATCGACAAGGCGCTGGAGGTCTATGGCCACGAATACGCCATGCATTTCCCCCACCACCGCTGGCCCGCCGCACCGGACCGGCGCCTCTCGGCGTTGCATTCCCGCCTCAAAAACGCGGGCGCGCAATTCGGCGATTACAACGGGTGGGAGCGCGCCAACTGGTTTGCCGCCCCGGGCGATGACACCTCGGAAGAGGCCACCCATACCTGGGAACGTAACGGCCCCTGGCAACCGCGTGTCGAAGAGGAATGCGCGGCGGTGCGAGATGGTGCAGGTGTCATTGCCATTTCCGGCTTTACCCGGCTGGCGGTCGAAGGGCCGGGCGCGCGGGCGCATGTGGACAGCCTGACCTGTTCGCGCCTGCCCAAACCGGGGCGTGTGGGGCTGGCCTATTTCCCGGACGAGCGCGGTCGCATCCTCACCGAAATGTCGGTGATCCCGCAGAGCGACGATGTGATCTGGCTCATCACGGCGGCCGTGGCGCAATGGCATGACCGCGATGTGCTGTTGCAGAACCTGCCCGAGGGTGTGCAGGTGCATGATCGCACGGACAAATATGACTGCCTGCTGGTCACCGGTCCCAAGGCGCGCGACATCCTTGCACCGCTCACGGACGGGGACCTTTCATTGCCATGGCTGAGTTTTCAGGAGGCCACTGTTTGCGGCAAGCAGGTTGTGCTCTTGCGCGTGTCCTTTGCGGGTGAGTTGGGCTGGGAAATCCACTGTGACGCGGCCGACGCGCCTGAAATCTGGGATGCGGTGACAGGCGCCGGGGCCAAACCCTTTGGCATGTATGCCCTCAACGCGCTGCGGATCGAAAAAGGCTACCGCGCTTGGAAGGGCGATCTGTCCACCGATTATACCCTGCTCGAAGGCGGGCTGGAGCGCTTCATCGACTGGGCAAAACCCTTCCCGGGCAAAGCCGCGCTGGAAGCAGAGCGGGACAGCGGACCCCAGAAACGCTTCGTCGTCATGGCGGTTGATGCCGGGGCGTGCGACGCGCCCTATATGTCGACAATCTGGCACGACGGTGCTGTCGTGGGCGAAGTCACCTCCGGGGACTGGGGTTACCGCGTGGGCGGGTCCATGGCGCTTGGCATGATCCGCGCCGATCTGGCCGGGGCGGGCACCGAGGTCGAGATCGACATTTATGGTGAACGCTGCCGCGCGACGATCACCGGGGATGGACCGCTTTGGGACCCGGCAAACGAACGGTTGCGGGCATGACTCCGACCTGTTCTTCTTCTGTTCAAAAATACCTCGGGGGAGCCGTCCACAGGGCGGCGGGGGCAGAGCCCCCAAAAAGGAGCGCAAGGCAATGACGGACATAACCATTCTCGATGGCGGTATGGGGCAGGAGCTGATCAAACGCTCTGGCCAGCCTGCCACACCGCTCTGGTCCACGCAGGTGATGATCGACAAGCCCGGGCTGGTGGGCGAGGTTCATACCGCCTATGCCGAAGCGGGGGCGATGGTGGCCACGACCAACAGCTACGCAATCCACCGCGACCGGCTGCGCGGCGGGGCCTCCAACCACTATGCCAGCGATGGCGTGGAACTGCCTGACATGCAGGACCGGTTCGAAGCCTTGCACATGGCGGCGTTGAAAGAGGCCGACGCGGTGCGTGGGCGCTGCCGGATCGCTGGATCCATCGGGCCACTGGGTGCGTCCTACCGGCCCGATCTGCATCCCGGTTTAGACGAGGCCACGGCGCTTTATGCCGAGATTGTCCATCTGCAGGCCCCGCATGTGGATATGCTGCTGTTTGAAACCATTGCCTCGCTTGAGGCGGCCCGCGCCTGCCTTGCCGCCGGTCGCCAATCGGACCGGCCGGTCTGGCTGGCCTTTACCGTGGATGACGAGAACGGCAGCCTGCTGCGCTCGGGTGAACCCATGGCCGAAGCGGCAAGGATCGGAGCCGAAGCGGATGCGGTGCTGGCCAATTGCTCCGCACCCGAAGCGATGCCGCGCGCGCTCGACGCTCTGGCCGGGGCCGGGGTGCCGATCGGGGCCTATGCCAATGCCTTTGCGATGATCACCAAGGATTTCATCAAGGGTGGCACGACGGCCAGCGATCTGCGCCAGCGCGAAGACATGGTGCCGAGGGTCTATGCGGATCATGCGATGCGCTGGGTGGATCAGGGCGCGACGATCATTGGCGGCTGCTGTGAAACCGGCCCCGACCATATCGCCGAGATCGCCAAACGTGTGAAAGCGCGGGGCTGAGCCCCCGATTTCTTTGAAAGAAATCGGTCCGAAATCTTTTGAAGATTTCGGCACCGGGAGAGACAGAGAATGGTTTATATTCCAAACAAGGCCCGCGTGGTCATTATCGGTGGCGGTGTGATCGGCTGTTCGGTGGCCTATCACCTGACAAAACTGGGGTGGACAGATGTTGTGCTTCTGGAGCGCAAGCAACTGACCTCAGGCACCACATGGCACGCCGCCGGGCTGATTGCGCAGCTGCGCGCGACGGCCAACATGACCAAGCTCGCGAAATATTCGCAGGAGCTATACGGGTCTTTGGAAGAGGAAACCGGTGTCGCGACCGGGTTCAAGCGGGTTGGCTCGATCACCGTGGCGCTGACGGACGAGCGGATGGAGGAGCTGAAGCGATCGGCGGCCATGGCGCGCGCTTTTGGCGTGGAGATCGAAGAGATTTCTCCGGCCGAGGTCGGCCAGCGCTACGCGCATCTCAACCTCGACGGCGTCGTGGGTGGTGTCTACCTCCCCAAGGACGGGCAGGGGGACCCGGCCAATATCGCGCTGGCCATGGCCAAGGGCGCGCGGCAGCGCGGTGCGGTCGTGACTGAGCGCACCAAGGCGACGGGCGTGGCCCGCAATGGTGCCCGGATCACCGGCGTGGATTGGGCGGACGAGGCGGGTGCCTCCGGCCATATTGCCTGTGATCACGTGGTCAATTGCGCGGGGATGTGGGGGCATGAGGTCGGGCGCATTCTGGGGGTGAACGTGCCGCTTCAGGCCTGCGAGCATTTCTATATCGTCTCGGAACCGATTGCCGGGCTGACGCAGCTTCCGGTGCTGCGGGTGCCGGATGAATGCGCCTATTACAAGGAAGACGCGGGCAAAATGATGCTGGGCGCGTTTGAGCCCCACGCGAAGCCTTGGGGGCCGATCCCCGGTGATTTCGAATTTGACCAGCTGCCCGAGGATTTCGACCATTTCGAACCGATCCTCGAATGGGCGGTAAACCGTATGCCGATGCTGGGCGAGGCGGGGATCCACACCTTCTTCAACGGTCCGGAAAGCTTCACGCCAGACGATGCTTATCACCTTGGCCTTGCGCCGGGGATGGACAACGTCTGGGTCGCGGCAGGCTTCAATTCCATCGGCATCCAGAGCGCGGGCGGCGCGGGGATGGCGCTGGCGCAATGGATGGAGGACGGGGAGAAACCTTTTGACCTGGGTGATGTGGATGTTGCCCGGATGCAGCCGTTTCAGGGCAATAAACGCTATCTCATGGAACGCTCGACCGAAACGCTGGGGCTGCTCTATGCCGATCATTTCCCCTATCGTCAGAAAGCCACGGCGCGCGGGGTGCGGCGGACGCCATTCCACACGCATTTGGCTGAACGCGGCGCGGTATTTGGTGAACTGGCCGGATGGGAACGCGCCAACTGGTTCGCGCGCGATGGGCAAGAGCGGGAATATCGCTATTCGTGGAAGCGTCAGAATTTCTTTGACAACGTTGCAGAGGAAGTGGGGGCGGTTCGTACCGGTGTTGGCATGTATGACATGTCCTCCTTCGGCAAGATCCGAGTCGAGGGGCGCGAGGCCGAGGCTTTCCTGAACCATGTCTGCGGGGCCGACATGTCCGTGCCGGTGGGAAAGATCGTTTACACGCAATTCCTCAATGCGCGCGGCGGGATCGAGGCGGATGTAACGGTGACACGGCTGAGCGAAACCGCCTATCTGGTGGTCACGCCTGCCGCCACGCGGCTGGCGGACGAGACATGGCTGCGCCGTCATCGCGGTGACCGCAATGTGGTGATCACCGATGTGACACCGGGCGAAGGTGTGCTGGCCGTAATGGGGCCGAAGGCGCGCGATCTGCTGCAAGCCGTGTCGCCCAACGACTTCACCAATGCGACAAACCCTTTCGGCACTGCACAGGAGATCGAGATCGGCATGGGCCTCGCCCGCGCGCATCGGGTGTCCTATGTGGGCGAACTGGGTTGGGAGCTTTACGTGAGCGCCGACATGGCGGGCCATGTGTTCGAGACGCTGGCCGAGGCAGGCGCGGATCACGGGCTGAAGCTCTGCGGCATGCATATGATGGATTGCGCCCGGATCGAAAAAGCCTTTCGCCACTTTGGCCATGACATCACCTGCGAGGATCACGTGCTGGAGGCGGGGTTGGGCTTTGCGGTCTCCAAAACCAAACCCGATTTCATCGGCCGTGACGCCGTAGAGCGCAAACGTGAGGGCGGGCTGGAAAAACGCCTGTTGCAGTTCCGCCTGACCGATCCCGAGCCGTTGCTCTATCACAATGAGCCGGTGATCCGGGATGGCGAGATCGTGGGTTACCTGTCCTCGGGGGCCTATGGCCACCACCTCGGCGGGGCCATCGGGCTGGGCTATGTGCCTTGCGAGGGCGAAAGCGCGGCGGAGGTGCTGGCCTCCAGTTACGAGATCGACGTGGCGGGCACGCGCGTGGCGGCGGAGGCGTCGCTGAAGCCGATGTATGACCCCAAATCGGAGCGGGTGAAGGTTTGATACTTGGCATGCCCCCGCATCGGGCCTACCCCTTGGGCAAAAGAGAGGCCCGATGCGCAGCGCTGACAACGTGACCCCATGTCCCAACGAAGACACCGGCGCGGGGCTGGTATTTGCGGTTGCGGCCTATGTGCTCTGGGGGTTTCTGCCGCTCTATCTCAAGGCGCTATCTCATATTCCAGCGGCAGAGGTGGTCTTGCATCGGGTGATCTGGTCCGTACCTTTGGCGGGGGCCGTGCTCGTCGCCATGGGGCGCACGGGCGATCTGCGCGAGGCGCTGAAATCGCCGCGTATGCTGGCCATGGGATGCGTGACCGCAGCGCTGATTTCCATCAACTGGGGCATCTATGTCTGGGCCATCGCCACGGACCGGGCGCTGGATGCGGCGCTGGGCTACTATATCAACCCACTGTTCAGCATCTTCCTTGGGGCGCTGCTTCTGGGCGAGCGTCTGAACAGGGCGCAGATGGTGGCGATTGCATTGGCGGCGGGGGCGGTTCTTGTACTGGCGCTGGACGCTGGACGCCTGCCATGGGCGGCGATTGGCCTGATGCTGAGCTGGGGGTTTTATGCGCTGGCCAAGAAACAGCTGCCCATCGGGCCAAATCAGGGGTTCTTGCTGGAAGTGCTCATCCTGACCGGCCCGGCGCTGGCCTATTTCAGTTGGCTCGTGGCGCAGGGAGAAAGCCATTTCATGGCGGGCGATGCCGTGGATACGTGGTTGCTTCTTGGCTGTGGCGTGGTCACGGCGGTGCCGCTGTTGCTTTATGCCAACGGGGCCAAGCTGTTGCGGCTCTCGACGGTTGGGATCCTGCAATATATCGCGCCGACGATGATTTTCCTCGTTGCGGTCTTTGTCTTCGATGAACCCTTTGGCCAGGCGCGGATGATCGCCTTTCCCATGATATGGGCGGCGCTGGTGATCTATTCCGTCGCGATGTGGCGAAACCGGCGGCGGTAACGCTTGCAGCCAAGCTCTGGATTTGTCAGGGACAGTGCCATGAGCGACACCTACGCCCCACCCGACACGCCGCTGGACGTGCTGCACGAGGATCACGAGATCCTCATCGTGAACAAACCCGCCGGTCTGCTTTCGGTTCCGGGCAAGGGCGCGCATCTGGCCGATTGCCTGATTACCCGGGTGCAGGAGGTGTTCCCGACAGCGCTTCTTGTGCATCGGCTGGACCGGGATACCTCGGGCGTGATGGTCTTTGCTCTGACCCCGCATGCGCAGCGCCACTTGGGCCTGCAATTCGAGAAACGGCAGGTGAAAAAGACCTATGTCGCGCGGCTCTGGGGGCGGTTAGAACCCAAGACCGGCACCGTGGACCTGCCCCTGATCGTGGACTGGCCGAACCGGCCGCGGCAGATGGTGTGCCATGAAACCGGCAAACCGGCGCAGACCGATTGGCGGGTGGTGAAATACGGGGACAACGAGACCCGCGTGCGTTTCATGCCCAAAACCGGGCGCAGCCATCAATTGCGCGTGCATGCGCTGGCGCTGGGCCATCCCATTCTGGGTGATCCGTTTTATGCGAGCGGTGCGGCGCGGGACTTTCCCCGGTTGATGCTGCATTCCGAGGAATTGCGCCTGCGTCATCCCGATGGTGGCGAAGGCATGAAATTCCGCGCAAAAGCGCCGTTTTAACCGCGGCGTGGCTGCGGCCGGGTGGGGATTTCCTTGAGCAGCCCGCCGACCCCCATGGCCGCGATGTCATCGCCACTCACTTCCAGTCCACAGGCCACGCGCGACAGCACCCAATCGGCCCCGTTGAGCGCGGGTGAACGCGCACAGCCCGGCAATCCGATCACCGGGCGACCGCTGAGTTGACCAAGAAACAACAGGTTACCGGGGTCCACCGGCATGCCAAAGCGCGTGACGGCCCCGCCCGCAAGGCGCAGAGCCTCCGGGGCCACGTCGTGCGGGTCTGATGTCGCCGAGCCGGTGAGGATCAGGACAAGATCACTGTCCAAATCCGACATCGCCTGCGCCACCCGGTCCGTCTCATGCGGCACGCTTTCCACCGCATCCAGAGAAATGCTCAGCGCCTCCAGCCGGGCGGCAATCGCCGGAACGCCTTTTTCACCGGCACCGCCGGGGATTTCCGTGACAATGAGCGACGCCGTTTCCAGCACTGGCGACGCCATATGCACCGCCCCGCGCGCCGCGTCACAGGCGGCCTCCAGATCGGCCCCGGGCACGGCATAGGAGATGATCTTGACCGTGCCGACCATCCCACCGGCGCGCATCTGCTGAAACGGCGGCACCGTGGCCAGCGTGATCATCGGGTTGATCCGGTTCAGCGCATGCAGACGCGCCACATCCAGCACCGCCACGCCCGGCCCGTTCGCCATGAGATTGACACGACCGGTGAAGGCAGTGGTCAAGCGCAGACCCGCGCTGTCCGGATCGGGCACAAGCGCTTCGGCCAGATGCGCCGCCGCCTCGTTTTCGGCCACGTCGCCGGGTTCAAGCTGCGCGACAATGACCTCTTGCTTGCCCGCCTCCTGCAAGGCCGCGATATGAGCTTGGGTCAGTGTCTCGCCCTTGCGCAATTTCCGCCCCTTGAGCTGGATGGAATGCGCCAGCACAGCGCCAAGCGCTTCCGAAACGGGTAGGGGGCCAAAAATCATGCGCCAGTCCTCAGCACGCGTGTCATTTCCGCAAGGATTGATACGGCAATCTCGGATGGGCCGGAGGCTCCGATATCCAGACCGATGGGGCCGTGAATGCGCGCGCAATCAACCTCGGAAAACCCGGCGTTCTGCATCCGCTCCAGCCGTTTGGCATGGGTGCGGGTCGAACCCAGCGCGCCGATGTAGAATGCTCCGGATCGCAGCGCGGCTTCAAGCGCCGGATCGTCCAGTTTCGGGTCATGGGTCAGAAGGCAAAGCGCGGTGCGCCCATCAAGCGCAAGGGTTGCCACCGCCTCATCCGGCCAGTCATACATGATCTGCGTGTCCGGGAACCGCGAGGGCGAAGCAAAGCTTTCGCGCGGATCGATAACCACCGGATCATAGCCGATGCGGCGCGCCATGGACACAAGATGCTGGGCGATATGCACCGCCCCCACCACGATCAGCCGCAGGGGCGGGTTGTGAATGGCCACAAAGGATTCGCCGTCTTCCTCGAACCCGGACCGGTCCATGCGAAAACGCGTCTCGTGGCCGGAGTGATCGAGACGGCGCGCATTGGTCCTTGTATTGACCACATAGGCGACCGGCTGACGCGCGGCGCGGGCTGCGACCAGGTCTTCCAGCATGCTCACGGGCAGGGCAGAGCCCACCGGCTCCACCAACACCCGGATTTTCCCGCCACAGGCCAACCCGACGGCAAAGGCGTCGCCATCGGAGACGCCGAATTCAAGCTCCCGCGCGCGG
The DNA here is from genome assembly GCF_028023675.1 of Primorskyibacter aestuariivivens. GTDB lineage: Bacteria > Pseudomonadota > Alphaproteobacteria > Rhodobacterales > Rhodobacteraceae > Marinovum > Marinovum aestuariivivens. Next base: position 111,053 of record NZ_JAQIOZ010000014.1, read on the forward strand.
CCTTCCTCATGCGCTTCAAGCGCTTCGACGACGACAGCGCCCTCGACGCAACCGCCCGAGACCGAGCCTTCCATATCGCCATCGGTGCTCACCACCAATTGCGCGCCCACCCGGCGCGGTGCGCTGCCCCAGGTTTCGATGACCGTAGCCAGCGCGACGCCTTTGCCAGCGCGGTGCCACGCCAGCGCGATCTCCGGTATCCCTTGCATCTTTGGCCCTCCCGGCGCGAAGTGTAGCAGGAGTCGCGGGGCGGTCTGTAGAGGGGAAATGATGCCCCGGTCACGATTTCTTCAAAAGATTTCGTGGCGCTACCCAAGCCGCTTCAACAGCACGAGCGAGGGTTCCCCCGTCACGGCGAGCCCATTGCGCGCCTGGAACGCCTCGATTGCGGCAATGGTTTTCTTGCCGATCACACCATCGGCGCCGCCGGTGTCGAACCCTTTGGCGGTCAGGCGTGCCTGCAATCTGATCCGATCGGCTTTGGCTAACCCGTATTGATCGGGCGGAAAACTGCCCCTGAGCGGCCCCGCGCCGCCGATCCGGTCGGCAAGATGGCCGACGCCAATCGCATAGGCGGTGGAGTTGTTGTAGCGCTTGATCACGTTGAAATTATGGGTCACGGAAAAACGCGGTCCGCCCGGTTGCAGCTCGAGTGTCGGGCCGGATGGGACGCCCGGCTGCCCGGCTTCGCCGCCCCAGCGCAACCCCTTGCGCCAGCCGCGTCTGGCCAGGTAATTCGCCGTCGACGCCAGCGCATCTGTAGGGTCCTCCGACCAGATATCTCGCCGTCCATCACCGGTGAAGTCCACGGCCAGTTCCTGAAACGCGGTTGGCATGAACTGGGTATGCCCCATCGCGCCTGCCCAACTGCCGGTCATGCGCGCAGGCGTGATATCACCGTTTTGCAGGATGCGCAGCGCGGCCATCAATTCGGCTTCGAAATACCGCCCGCGCCGCCCGTCAAACGCCAGTGTCGAAGTGGCCGAGATCACCGGGACCTGGCCACGCCGTTCACCATAATAGCTTTCCAGCCCCCAGATCGCGGTGATGATTTCGGCGGGCACGCCGTAGCGGTCTTCCAGGGCCTGCAGGGTATTGCGATGCCTGCGAAACGCCGCGCGCCCCTTGGTCACGCGTTCATCCGATGCCGCAATGGACAGGTAATCTTCGAGACTGCGTTTGAATTCGGTCTGGTTACGGTCGCGGGTCACCACGCCGGGCAGGAACCCGCTGCCCCGGAACGCGGCGGTCAGGGTGGAATGCGAGATGCCGCGCGACGCGGCCCGCGTTCTGAAATCCGCGATCCAAGCATCATAGGCCGGGTTGCGCGTGGGCCTCAAATCAGCGGGCAATCCTGTCGCGACTGAGGGTCGGCGGGTGGTGGTCGGGGCCGTGCCGCCCATGCAACCCGCCAGCCCGAAAGCCGACAGGCCAAGCCCGAAAACGCGTCGTGTGACCATCATGAGATCGCTCGCCCTGCTTTGCATTGGTTATATGCACGGCACAGTGCCAGAGGATCACAGATGCGCCAAGGCCTTGAAAATCGGGCCATCTGGCAAAGGCGGAAATCCGCGTTCGTGCCTCAGAGCGCGGAGAGTTCGCTCACGATTGCCTCTGCCGCCTGTTTCGGGTCGGGGGCCTGCCAGACCGGGCGGCCTACAACGATATGGTCCGCGCCATTGGCCACCGCGTCGGCCGGGGTCACGATGCGTTTCTGGTCGCCCGCATCTGCACCTGCGGGCCGGATGCCCGGTGTCACGATCAGCTTGCCCTTAGCCTCCGGCAGCGCGCGGATCATCGCCGCTTCCTGTGCTGACGCGATGACGCCATCGGCCCCGGCTTCCATGGCGCGCGCCGCGCGGGTGGCCACGATATCCTTGACATCGCCCGGCGCGATCAGTGAGGCGTCCAGATCGTCGCGGTCCAGCGAGGTCAGGATGGTCACGGCCAGGATCTTGAGGTCCTTGCCTGCCGCGCCTTCCTTGGCGGCGCGCACCACATGCGGATCGCCATGCACGGTCAGGAAATCGAGATCAAACTGGGCCAGACCGCGCACCGCCGCCTCGACCGTCGCGCCGATGTCAAAGAGTTTCATGTCGAGGAAAATGCGCTTGCCGCGATCCTGTTTCAGCTCATTGGCGAGCGCCAGCCCGCCGCCGGTGAGCATGCCCAGCCCGATCTTGTAGAAAGACACGGCTTCGCCAAGCCTGTCCGCCAGTTCCAGCCCGGCGATGGCATTGGGCACATCAAGGGCTACGATAAGTCGGTCATCAGACATGAGGCGCGTTCCTTTGGGCAAAATCGCGCCTTAGTGCCGCTGTGGGCGCGCGAGGTCAATCCCCGCGCGCCCGGTTCAGGCCGCCCGCCGCCCGAGGATCTGCTCGAGGTAGTTGGGTTGTGACAAGAGAATATCGGTTGCCACGTCTCTCGTGCGGTTGGGCATGGCCCGTTCGACACGCCGCCGGGTCAGGGCGCAGCCTGAGGGAAGGTGCTGCGCCCTGGCCTTGGCGGCCAGTTCGGCCTTGATCACGTCAACCTCGGTCCAGATCGGTGCAGGCAGCGCCACTTCGTAGGTGAAACTGTCCAGACCGTCCATGAGGGTGACATTCGCCTCGAAACACCCGGTTTCCGCGTTGTGACGGACATCTGTTATACGGGTCTTCATCGGCATTGCTCTGCCTCCTTAGGGTTGGAACCGCGTGCTTGGCGCGGTTGGGGATAAATTGGGGATGCCGGACCGGTTCGGAAAGGGGCCTAACAGCGAATGTCATTCAGGAATTTTCACGCCCGCGTGATCTTGAACCGATCCGAAACGCTCCCCAAATATACCCGGAGGCCCGAACCGGGGTGTGCCGCCAAGCCGGGCACCCACAATGCCGGGCGCTTGGAAAAAGGAGAGTGACCATGGACTTGTCGAAGTTCACGGAACGGTCCCGCGGTTTCATTCAGGCTGCGCAGACCATTGCCATGCGGGAAAACCATCAGCGGTTGGCACCCGAACATATTCTGAAAGCTTTGCTCGACGATGATCAGGGGTTGGCCGCCAACCTCATCAAACGTGCGGGCGGCGCGCCAGACCGCGTGGCGCAAGCCAATGATCTGGCGCTGGGCAAGATCCCGCAAGTGTCGGGTGATGCCGGTCAGGTCTATCTGGACAGCGCCACAGGCAAGGTGCTGGACGAGGCCGAGAAAGTGGCCAAGAAGGCAGGCGACAGCTTTGTGCCGGTTGAGCGGGTTCTCATGGCGCTGACCATGGTGAAATCCGGGGCCAAGCAGGCTTTGGAAACGGGGGCCGTCAACGCCCAGGCGCTGAATGCGGCGATCAATGACATCCGCAAAGGCCGGACCGCCGACAGCGCCAGCGCCGAAGAAGGCTATGACGCGCTGAAAAAATATGCGCTGGACCTGACCGAGCGCGCCCGCGAGGGCAAGATCGACCCGATCATTGGCCGCGACGAGGAAATTCGCCGGGCGATGCAGGTGCTTAGCCGCCGGACCAAGAACAACCCCGTACTCATCGGTGAACCCGGCGTCGGTAAAACCGCGATTGCCGAGGGGCTTGCGCTGCGCATCGTGAATGGCGACGTGCCGGAGTCCTTGCGCAACAAGAAGCTGCTCAGCCTTGATATGGGCGCGCTGATTGCCGGTGCGAAATATCGTGGCGAGTTCGAGGAGCGGCTCAAGGCGGTGCTGTCCGAGGTGACCTCTGCGGCCGGGGAAATCATCCTCTTCATCGATGAAATGCACACGCTGGTTGGCGCGGGTAAGGCGGATGGCGCGATGGATGCCTCCAACCTGCTCAAACCTGCCTTGGCGCGCGGCGAGTTGCATTGCGTTGGTGCCACGACGCTGGATGAATACCGCAAGCATGTGGAAAAAGACGCCGCCCTTGCACGCCGGTTCCAGCCGCTCATGGTCGAGGAGCCGACGGTCGAGGACACGATCTCGATCCTGCGCGGCATCAAGGAGAAATACGAGCTGCACCATGGTGTGCGCATCTCGGACTCTGCCTTGGTCGCAGCGGCAACGCTCTCGCATCGCTACATCACCGACCGCTTTCTGCCGGACAAGGCCATCGACCTGATGGACGAGGCCGCAAGCCGTCTGCGCATGGCCGTGGACAGCAAGCCCGAGGAACTGGACGCGCTGGACCGTGACATTCTGCAAAAGCAGATCGAGGTCGAAGCGCTGCGGCTTGAGGACGACCAGGCTTCCAAGGACCGGCTGGAAAAGCTGGAAAAGGAACTGGCCGATCTGCAGGAGCGTTCTGCCGAGATGACCGCGAAATGGCAGGCCGAGCGCGACAAGCTGGCCTCGGCCCGTGATCTCAAGGAACAGCTGGACCGCGCGCGGGCCGATCTGGAGATCGCCAAGCGCGAGGGTAATCTGGCCAAGGCCGGGGAGCTGTCCTATGGCGTGATCCCGCAGCTTGAGAAGCAGCTGAACGAGGCCGAAGAAGCCGAAAGCGACGTCATGGTCGAAGAGGCCGTGCGCCCGGATCAGATCGCGAGCGTTGTCGAGCGCTGGACCGGTATCCCGGCCGGCAAGATGCTGGAGGGCGAGCGCGAGAAGCTGCTGCGCATGGAGGATGATCTGCACCGCCGCGTGGTCGGTCAGCATCAGGCCGTAACGGCAGTGGCCAACGCAGTGCGTCGTGCCCGCGCGGGCCTGAACGACGAGAACCGCCCGCTGGGGTCGTTCCTCTTCCTCGGGCCGACCGGCGTGGGCAAGACCGAGCTGACCAAGGCGGTGGCCGAGTTCCTGTTTGACGACGATCAGGCGATGGTGCGCATCGACATGTCGGAATTCATGGAGAAACACTCCGTCGCCCGTCTGATCGGCGCGCCTCCGGGTTATGTCGGCTATGACGAAGGTGGTGTGCTGACCGAAGCCGTACGGCGCAGGCCCTATCAGGTCGTGCTGTTCGACGAGGTCGAAAAGGCACATCCGGACGTGTTCAACGTGCTGCTTCAGGTGCTTGACGATGGTGTGCTGACCGATGGTCAGGGCCGCACCGTGGACTTCAAGCAGACGCTGATCGTGCTGACGTCCAACCTCGGGTCACAGGCGCTTAGCCAGTTGCCCGACGGTGCCGACAGTGCGCAGGCGCGCCGCGACGTGATGGATGCGGTTAGGGCCCATTTCCGGCCTGAATTCCTCAACCGTCTGGACGAGACGATCATCTTTGACCGTCTGGGCCGCGACGATATGGACGAGATCGTCGTTATCCAGATGGCGCGCCTGCTCAAACGGCTGGCCGGTCGCAAGATCAGGCTGGAGCTGGATGAGGCCGCGCATAAATGGCTGGCGGATGAAGGCTATGATCCGGTCTTCGGGGCCCGCCCGCTCAAACGCGTGATCCAGAACGCGCTGCAAAACCCGCTGGCCGAAATGCTGTTGGCGGGGGATGTGAACGATGGTGACACGGTTACGGTCAGCGCGGGGGCAGATGGGCTGATCATCGGCGACCGGGTTGGCGCGACCAACCGGACGAAACCGGACGATGCTGTCGTCCACTGACACATGACAGGTTGAAAATGAAACGCGCGCCGGGGTTTTCCGGCGCGCGTTTTCGTTGATCAGCTGTCAGGATCAGAACAACAACAGATCCGTATCGAAATCCTGATAAAGAACGCCGTCCAGAACGATCACATCGCCCGAAGGTGTGGTGATTTCCAGCCCGGATGCACCGTCCTGAATGCTCAGGTCCTGAACCCCGGACAGGCCCAGAGCCGTGAGGTCGATCTCATCCTCGCCATTGCCGAAATCGAGGATCAGGTCGGTGCCGAAGCCATCGACAAAGATGAACACATCATCCCCGTTGCCACCGTGCATCGTGTCATTCCCGGTGCCGCCGAACAGCAGATCATCGCCGTTCCCGGCATAAAGCTGGTCGTTCCCCGCATCGCCGAACACCAGATCATTGTCATGTCCCGCATAGATCGTATCGTCGCCGGTATTGCCGTGCAGGGTATCCTGTCCGAATGAGCCGTAGAGCCTGTCGTGATCGGCACCACCGTAGATTTCATCGTGACCATCGCCGCCGCGCAGGATGTCGTCGCCCGATCCGCCATGCTGCACGTCGCGCCCGATTCCGCCATCCAGCGTATCGTTGCCCGCCCCGCCAAACAGCTCATCCCGGCTTTCGTTGCCACGAATGGAGTCGTTGCCGCTTCCGCCGATCAACGTGTCGCGGCCCATGCCCCCGCGCAGGATGTCATCGCCATTCCCGCCCGAGATATAGTCATTGCCGCCATTGCCGTGCAGCGTGTCATTGCCGGTGTCACCATGGATGACGTCGCGCCCGGTGCCGCCATAGACTTCGTCATGGCCGCTGCCCGCAACGATGCTGTCGCGGCCATTGCCGCCGACAAGTGTGTCGTTCCCGGCCCCGCCATACAGCGTGTCCCGGCCATCGCCGCCGATCAGTTCGTCATGGCCGCTGTTGCCGTGCAACTCGTCAGCCCCCGTGCCGCCGCGCAAGAGGTCGTTGCCGGTGCCTCCAGAAAGCAGGTCATCGCTGTAGCCGCCCTGCAGCGTGTCATGGCCGCTGTCGCCTTGAAGCGTGTCGCGCCCGCTATTGCCGAAAAGACTGTCATCGCCGCTTCCGCCATACACGACGTCATCGCCCGAATTGCCGTAGAGCGTATCGTTGCCAGAATCGCCATAGACCAGATCGTCATCGCGCCCGCCGCGGATGCTGTCATTGCCATAGCCGCCCAGAATGGTGTCATTGTCACCATTGCCATGGATCGTATCATCTCCGTCCCGGCCGATGATCCGGTCGTTGCCGCGCCCGCCCCAGAGCGCATCGCCACCCATTGTGCCGACAAGCGTGTCGTCACCGCTTGTTCCATACAGGGGGGAGGAGAAAAGGGTTGCCTGTCCGCTGGAGATGAGCGCTTGGCTCCACAGATTTTCTTGTCTGGTTTCAGGTATGAACGGCATGTTCAAAATCCACGATATGGGAACCGCGACCATAGGTCAGACCACGAGCTATCCGGGGAAGATGGCAAATATGGGGCAATTTGAATAAAATTGACCCCGCCATGCACGGGGCAGGCGGGGTCGTTATGTGCCCTGATTGGGCGATTACGCGGGTGCGATTATTCCGGAATGATCACCGCGTCGATCACGTGGATCACGCCGTTCGACGCTTCGATATCCGCGGTCACCACGTTGGCACCATTCACGGTCACGCCGCCTTCGGTCATGATGGTGACGTCGCCGCCCTGGGCGGTGGTGGCCATCATGTTGTTGCTCAGGTCAGAAGACATCACCTTGCCCGGCACCACATGGTAAGTGAGGATCGAGACAAGCTGTTCCTTGTTCTCGGGTTTGAGAAGGGTTTCCACCGTGCCCTCGGGCAGGGCCGCAAAGGCGTCATCGGTCGGCGCAAACACGGTGAAGGGGCCTTCGCCTTTCAGCGTGTCAACGAGGCCCGCGGCTTCCACCGCTGCGACGAGCGTGGTGAAGCTGCCCGCGTCCACTGCCGTATCAACGATGTCTTTGGAATGACCGCCCGCGAATGCCGGGGTGGTCAGGGCTGCGGCGGCGGTCAGGGCGAAGAAAGTTCTGCGAAGCATTGAATGTCTCCATTTCCTTGTGTGTCTGTCTCGATTGACATTGTGCTGATTACGGGGCGAGACGGGTTGTGGTTCACCGGGGTTTTTCGCCGCCCTCGCTTGACGAATGGGCGCGCGCGCCTAAGCTCGGACGTCTCTCGGTTTCCAATGAAATTCTTGTGATCTGCCGTCAGTCCCGCGCGAGCCAAACCTGTGGTTTTCGGTTGCCTGAGACCGCTGCGCTGCCCAGACTGACACCTGCAAAAGGGGAGGCGCACATGGGCGTAGCAATGCACATCATCAACGTCGCGGCGGTCCTGTTCGCGGCTCTCGCCGGAGTTGCGGTTCTGGCGTTGATTATCCTGTATTTTGTCGACAGTTCCCAACGCGTCGATGCGATCCGGCGCAATTACCCGGTTGTGGGACGGTTTCGGAAACTGTTTTCGTCGCTGGGCGAGTTCTTCCGGCAGTATTTCTTTGCCATGGACCGCGAGGAGCTTCCTTTCAACCGGGCGCAGCGGGACTGGGTCGGGCATGCGGCCGAAGGCATTGGAAACACCGTCGCTTTCGGATCCACCCGCAACACCAATGTGCCGGGCACGCCGATCTTTGTGAATGCGGCTTTCCCGCCTCTGGACGACCAGTTTGCCAAAACGGCTCCGCTGGTCATCGGCCCCGAGGCACGCCAGCCCTTTACCGCGCCCTCCATCATCAACATTTCCGGCATGTCCTTTGGCGCGATTTCACGACCCGCCGTGCTGGCGCTGAGCCACGGGGCGAAAAAGGCCGGGATATGGCTCAATACCGGGGAAGGCGGGCTGAGCCCGTTTCATCTTGAAGGGGGCTGCGACATCGTCTTTCAGATCGGAACAGCCAAGTTCGGCGTGCGTGACGAGACCGGCAAACTCAGCGATGACAAGCTGCGCGAGGTGGCGGCCCATGAACGGGTGCGCATGTTCGAGATCAAGATGAGCCAGGGGGCCAAGCCGGGCAAGGGCGGTATCCTGCCCGGCGAGAAAGTTACGCCCGAGATCGCCGCCATTCGCGGGCTGAAAGTAGGGCAGGACGGGATTTCGCCCAACCGCCACGCCGAGGTGGATGACTGGGGCGATCTTCTGGACCTGATCCACCGGGTGCGCGAGGTGACCGGCAAGCCGGTGGGCATCAAGCTGGTGGTGGGCGCACCCGAGGGCATTCAGGGGCTGTTTGACGAGATCACCGGCCGGGGGCCAGAGAGTGCGCCGGATTTCATCACAATCGACGGCGGCGAGGGCGGAACCGGGGCCGCGCCCATGCCGCTGATGGACCTTGTGGGCATGTCGATCCGCGAGAGCCTGCCCATGGTGGCGGATATGCGCAATGCCGCCGGTCTCAAGGACCGTATCCGTCTCATTGCCAGCGGCAAACTGATCAACCCCGGCGACATTGCATGGGCCATCGCCGCGGGGGCTGACTTCGTGACCACGGCGCGCGGCTTCATGTTCTCTCTGGGTTGCATCCAGGCGTTGAAATGCAATCGCAACACCTGTCCTACCGGGATCACTACCCATGATCCGCGCTTTCAAAAGGGGCTGGATGTCGGCGACAAACAGGAACGTGTCGCGCGCTACGCCAAACAGATCATCAAGGAGGTCGAGATCATCGCACATTCTGTCGGCGTGGCCGAACCGCGCCTCATGCGCCGCGCCCATGTGCGCATCATGCAGGATAATGGCCAGAGCGTGCCGATGAACGACACGCTCAAACGTTACAATCAGGCCACGGGAAGTTGAGACGATGTTTGTTTAAGCGCGGGCCCTGCGGCTCTACCTAGGAAGGTGACAAAGCGCTTCGCGACCGCGCATCACAAACATAGGGGATACCACATGGCCCATCGCTGGAAAAACACGCTGACCGACCGGGACGTGACCGAAGAAAGCGTCTATCTCAACCGTCGTCAGATTATGGCCGGGTTGGGCGGTTTGGGGCTGGCGGGCATTGCAGGCACGACCGCGCGGGCGGCCAGCGAAGATCTGGAGCCGAACAGCTGGGAGGACATCACCAGCTACAACAACTTCTATGAATTCGGCACCGGCAAGGATGACCCCGCCCGCAACGCCCACGCGCTGACCACCTCTCCCTGGACGGTCAAGATCGACGGTATGGTGGACAAGCCCGGTGATTACGCGTTCGAGGACATCATGAAAGCCATGACCGTTGAGGAGCGGATCTACCGTTTCCGCTGTGTCGAGGCATGGTCGATGGTGGTGCCGTGGAACGGATTCGAGCTGGCCGACCTGTTGAACATGGCGGGCGTGCAATCGGGCGCGAAATACGTGGCCTTCGAGACGCTCTATCGCCCCGAGGAAATGTTCGGTCAGAAATACCCGGTTCTGGACTGGCCTTATGTGGAGGGGCTGCGCCTTGATGAGGCGATGCACCCGCTGACCATCATGGCGACCGGTATCTACGGCCGCGAAATCCCTAACCAGAACGGAGCGCCTTTGCGGCTGGTGGTGCCGTGGAAATACGGCTTCAAGTCGATCAAATCGGTGGTGCGCATCTCGCTCACCGACAAGGAGCCGCCGGTGAGCTGGAACGTCGCCATTCCACGGGAATACGGCTTCTATTCCAATGTGAACCCGACTGTGGACCACCCGCGCTGGTCGCAGGCCACCGAACGCAAGATTGGCGGCGGGCTCTTTGCGCGCCGCCAGCCGACGCTGATGTTCAATGGCTATGAGCAAGAGGTGGCCAGCCTGTATGACGGAATGGACCTGAAGAAATTCTTCTGATGCTGGTGGACCGGATCAATAGCACCGCGCGCAAGCTGCCTGCATGGATGCTTTACGTGATCCTGCCTCTGCCCGCGCTGTGGTTCCTCTATCTGGGGCTGACCGGCGGGCTCGGGGCTGAGCCGATCAAGGCGCTTGAGCATGAGCTTGGCGAATTTGCCCTGCAACTGCTGATCGCCGGGTTGGCCATCACACCCCTGCGCCGCCATGCCGGGATCAACCTCATCAAGTTCCGCCGCGCCATTGGGGTCATGAGTTTCGTCTATGTGGCGCTGCATCTGTTGGTATGGCTTGTTCTGGATGTGCAGGTCCTGGGGCAGATATGGGCCGATATCGTCAAACGCCCCTATATCACCGTAGGCATGGCGGGCTTTGTCCTGATGTTGCCCCTGGTGGCCACGTCCAACAACTGGTCGGTCCGCAGGCTGGGTCCCCGATGGCGCAAGCTGCACAAGCTGACCTATGCCGTGGTTCTGCTGGGCGCGGTGCATTTCCTCTTGCTGGTCAAAGGCATTCAGCTCGAACCGCTGATCTATCTGGCGGTGATCCTCTTGCTGCTGGCGCTGCGATGGCGACCACAACGGCAGAATCAAACGGCTTAGGTATGAATACGGGTGACTCGGCGGCCAAATCGGTCGCCGAGTCGCTTTTTGGGGATGCGAGTCGGGGCAAAGGCGCCGTGATTCAGGTCCAAACTGTGGATAACCCTGTGGGAGACTCGCTATCCGGCTCAGGAGCCGCGACTCGCGTTGTCCCTTCCAACTGGTCCGTCGTTGAGATTCCGAAGGATTTGAAATTGATGGGACATATTTCATAAGCAATTTCAATACACTAAGTCATATATGACAAAAAAATGCGGCAACTGCGAAAAAAGCACTTGCGGGTCTGGGGAGCTATCCGTAAAAGCCCCTTCACCGGCGGCGCTGAGGCGCTACGGCGGGACGGACGGAACGGCGGGGCGATGCTTCGGAGTGAGGTTCGGAAGGAATTTGGGGACGAGATCGGGCGGGCGCGCCGAGCAAGTTAGGGCGCATCCGGTTGGTTTTTGTCTCTTGGGTTTAGGCCCGACGTTGTTTGACATTGCTAATATCTGAAGAGATATGCGGGCGGTTTGGTTCGTTTCGACGACTGAATGTCTG
>NZ_JAQIOZ010000015.1 GCF_028023675.1 Primorskyibacter aestuariivivens
GTATTGCAGCTCTGACGGCGTACGTGGTCGTGGCGCTCCCGTGACGAACTTGTCCCATAATGCTTCCTTCAATTCCTGAGAAAAAATCACACCATCAAACCGTGGGATCAAACACCTAGCTGCGCACTGCCGACCTCGGCCAGTCGATATTGCTGCAGACCTACTCGGACGTCCGGTTCGGCGAAGCTGCGGCGCAGCGATGCGCCACCCCTTGAATGGCAGGACAGGGCCGAACCCGTTGCGGTCAAGTATAACCGCGAGTCGCTCGCGGTCAGCACAAGCTGAGTAAAGGTAACCCGGCCCGGTGACCCCGGGCGGGATCGTCTGCTGTCAGTCGCCGTTGCGGCGGGTGTTGGGGCGCGACCAGATGAGGCTAAAGGTCTCTTCGCCGCCTTCGATCACCGTGTCGTCGAAGAGGTTGGCGTAGATTGGCTGGGTGAAGCTCGGGTCGTCGAGCTTGAGACTCAGGTAGTCGCGGCCCTCGGTCGAGCGCTTGGACCAGGCGGCGCCGATCTCGGCACGGCCGACGAAGACTCGGTGGGAGGGGGCGTTGTAGTTCGGGGTGCTGTCCTCGGGGACGATGCGGACGGCTTTCGCCTGAACGCTGAGGGTGACAATTTCTCCGACGTATTCGCTGCCGGTCTTCTTGAAGGTTCCGATGGTGGCCATGTCATATCTCCTTTTGGCTTGTCCGAGCCCGCGCCCTTCGCGGCCTCGATGGCGATCGTCAGGACCGGGGCGATCCGCCGACGCAGCCCCTGCGGCACGCAGCGCCAGCGGAGGGCGGCAAGGCCGGTCTTTCTTGCAGCGCGAGGAATGGCGGGCATCCGCCAGGGGAAGAAAGTCCGGACCGGCCGTTGCGGCCTAGGCGGTCGAGGCGTCAGCCGATCCCGGTCAGATCAGCCGCAGAGAGGCTCGCAAGGGACGCGTGGTGCCATGCCATGGAAGGGGAGATGACAGGCTACCTTTGGACCGCGCAACATCCCGGCTGCATGCGTCGTGCAAAGACAGGCTATGGCGTGCAGGCGGAAACGGCGCATGTCCTGGACGTGCCTCGCTACTCCGGAATTGCCCTCACTCAACGTGTCCGTGTTTGTTTGCCGTGATCTTCGGTATGCCGGTTTTCCAAGTGCGCGACCGGGGCCAGGCGTCGAAGCCGGTGGCAGCGAAAAGCGGCATCCGCTGGTCGTTGCCGGTCTTGTTGCGTGGGTCTTTTCGGTCGCGGATCATGAGCATCCGGCGATCGACGTCGAGATCGGTCCATTCGACGCGGCAGATTTCGTCGAGCCGCATGGCCGTGGCCGTGGCCACCGCGAACTTCACGATGCGTGTCATCGGCAGGGTCAGGCGTTCGTTGTCATCGAAGCAACGGAAATGGCGGTTCAGCTCGTCCGTGGTAGGGCGACAGATCCCGCTCTGTGCCCTTGCCGATCAGGCCGAGACGTTTGAGCGCCACGCGCGCCAGATCGACGGGTTCCGGAGAGATTTCGAGGCCGTGCACAGCCGCCGCATGTGTGATGATCATCTTGATCACGCCGATGTCGATCCCGAGAGTGACCGGGCCCGCACCTTGCTCCGCGCGCATTTTCCCGTAGTCGATAAGCTTCTGCCGATCGAGGTGCCCGATCTTCTCCTTGCCGAGATCGCGCTTGAGCGTCGTGAGCGTGGCGGCCTTGGCTCGCGACGCGGCGGTTTCCCTACCTCGTACATATCGGTTATATGAAGATCGATGAGGTCGCCAAAGGTCTGGAGGCGGGCAACGGACGACTTGTTCGGCGCCAGCCCCTGATCCACCCGGGTCTCCGCCTGGCGGGCCCAACGATGGGCGTCGTCGCGGCAGGGGAACGTCTCGCTCGCGTGAGCCACCCTTTCGTCTGATCTGGACCCGGTAGGCTCCGGAGGGGAGCTAGGTGATGGATACCATTTTCGTGTGCGCTGTGTGTGCAATGAGTCGTCGTAGAGGGGCAAATTCGGGGATATTGGGGCGTATTCCAGCGTAGCAGAGCCCAAAGCTAACAGTTTGAAGATACACAAAAAATGCAAATAAATCAACATGCTAGATTGTCTACAGCCCCAATGATGGACTGGACCGACCGGCATTGCCGGTATCTGCACCGGCTCATCAGTCGTGAGACATTGCTTTATACCGAGATGGTGACCGCGCCCGCGCTGGTGCGAGGCGGGGCGCTGCATTTGCTGGATTACTCGCCCGAGGAACATCCCGTTGCCTTGCAGCTTGGTGGCTCGGACCCGGCAGAGCTGGCCGAGGCGGCGCGGATCGGGGCGGAGGCGGGCTATGACGAGATCAACCTCAATGTCGGCTGTCCCAGCGACCGGGTGCAATCGGGCACCTTTGGCGCGGTGCTGATGAAGGACCCGGGTCTTGTGGCGCGCTGCTGCCGGGCGATGCAGGATGCGGTCAAGACCGAGGTGACCGTGAAGTGCCGCATCGGCGTGGACGATCAGGACCCGGCAGAGGTGCTGCCCGATTTCATTGCGCAGATGCGCGATGCGGGGGTCACACGGATTGCGATCCATGCGCGAAAGGCGTGGCTTCAGGGGCTGTCGCCCAAGGAAAACCGCGATATCCCGCCGCTGGATTATCCGCTGGTGTTGGAGATGAAGGCGCGCTTTCCCGATCTGCATCTGTCGGTCAATGGCGGCATCACCTCGCTGGATCAGGCGCGGGCCTTCCTTGAGGGCGGGCTGGACGGGGTGATGATCGGGCGGGCGGCCTATCACCAGCCCTGGGATATTCTGGGCGCGGCGGATGCGCGGATTTTCGGCAGCGACAACCCGGCGGAACATCCCGGCGACGTGGTGCGCGCCATGCGGCCCTATATCGAGACGCATCTGGACGCGGGCGGCAAGCTGCACCAGATCACGCGGCACATGCTGGGTCTCTTTGCCGGGCGTCCCGGCGCGCGGCACTGGCGGCGTATCCTGTCCGAGGGGGCCACGCGCGCCGGCGCCGATTGGGCGCTGGTGGAAGAGGCGCTTGACGCGGTGACGGCGCTGGCCGAGGCTTCCTGACAGGTCGGGCCTGAAACATGTGGGAGGGCCGGTTTGGACATCCTGAACACCAATGCGCTGGACCTGAGCCGTGCCATTGCAACGCGTGAGTTGAGCGCAGAAGAGCTGATGCGCGCCACGCTGGCCCGGATCGGGTCGGTTAACCCTTCCGTCAATGCCATCGTGTCGCTGCGGGACGAAGAGACACTTCTGGCCGAGGCACGTGCCGCCGATGCCGCGGAACCGCGCGGCTGGATGCACGGGCTGCCGCTGGCGGTCAAGGATCTGGCCAATGCCGCCGGATTGCCCACGTCGATGGGATCGCCCGCGCTGGCGGGGACCGTGGCCAAACGCGATGACATCATGGTGGCCCGGATGCGCGCGGCAGGTGCGATTGTCATCGGCAAGACCAACACGCCGGAATTCGGCCTTGGCTCGCACAGCTATAACCCGGTCTTTGGCGTGACCCGCAACCCCTGGGACCTGACGCGCTCTGCGGGGGGATCGTCGGGCGGGGCAGGGGCGGCGCTGGCGGCGCGCATGGTCTCCATCGCCGACGGGTCCGACATGATGGGTTCGCTGCGCAACCCGGCGGCGTGGAACAATGTCTATGGGTTCCGCCCCACATGGGGCCGCATCCCGTCCGAGCCGGAGGGCGATGCCTTTCTGCACAGCCTGTCCACACTGGGCCCGATGGCGCGCTGTCCGCGCGATCTGGCGGCATTGCTGGATACGCAGTCGGGCCCGGATCCGAACCAGCCCTTTGCGTGCAGCGCGCCGCCAACCTTGCCGGGGCTGGAGGACGCACCAGGTCCCATGCGTATCGGTTGGCTGGGCGATTGGGGCGGGGCCTATGCCATGGAGCCGTGTTTGCGCACCGCAAGCGCGACGGCGGTGCACCATTTCGAAGCGCTGGGATGCGATGCCGAGACTTTGGACCCGCCGTTTTCCGCCGCCGCCCTCTGGAACAGCTGGATCACCCTGCGGTCCTGGGCCGTGGCGGCCAAGCTCGAGCCGCTCTATCGCACCCGGCCCGAGATGCTCAAACCCGAGGCGATCTGGGAAATCGAACGTGGGCTGGGCCTCAGCGCCATGGAGGTCCATCGGGCAAGCGCGATCCGCTCGGACTGGTTCCGCAAGACCGTGGCGCTGTTTGAGCGGTTCGACGCGTTGGTTCTGCCCGCGACCCAGCTCTGGCCGTTCCCGGCCGAGTGGGACTGGCCGAAAGAGATCGACGGGACCACGATGGACAGCTATCACCGCTGGATGGAGGTGGTGATCCCGGTGAGCCTGATCGGGTTGCCCTGTCTCGCGCTGCCCGCCGGGTTTGGTGATGCGGGCCTGCCGCACGGGTTGCAGGTTTTCGGGCCAAAGGGCAGCGACGGGCGGCTGTTGCAGATCGGGCAGCTCTGGCACGGCGCGCAGGACTGGACGGCGCGGGTTCCGGCTGTGCCAAGAGAGGGGCCGGGCAAGGGGCCACAGGGCTGAACAGGCCCGGATGCATGCCCCGCCACACAAGGTCCACAGCACGGCACAGAGCCTCTTTCCAAGGGGGATGGCCCGTGTTATCGGGGCGCGGATCAAACATGCAGACCGGGGCGGCCCCGGTTCTTTTAAAGGAGTGACGGCAATGGCCACCGAACGCACGCTTTCCATCATCAAACCCGACGCAACCAACCGCAACCTGACCGGCAAGATCAACGCCAAGTTCGAAGATGCGGGCCTGCGCATCGTCGCACAAAAGCGCATCCAACTGACCAAGGCGCAAGCGGGCAAGTTCTACGAAGTGCATGCCGGTCGTCCGTTCTATGACGAGCTGTGTGAATTCATGGCCTCCGCCCCGGTTGTGGTGCAGGTGCTTGAAGGTGAAGGCGCAATTGCAAAGAACCGCGAAGTGATGGGTGCCACCAACCCCGCCGATGCGGCCCCCGGCACGATCCGCGCCGAGTTCGCTGAATCCGTTGGCGAAAACTCGGTCCACGGCTCCGACGCACCGGACACCGCGGCGGTCGAGATCGCCTATTTCTTCTCCGGTCTGGAACTGGTCGGCTAAACACCGCCGGACGGGACGAAAACATCAAAGCCGCTCCGCGATCCGGGGCGGCTTTTTGTCAGCAGATGCGAGGCCCCATGACACGCCGCCACTGGAAAACGATTGAGGAAACCACTGTTTTCGAGGCCGCGCCTTATCTGCGGATCGCGCGCGAAGTGGTGGAACTGCCCGGTGGCCAGGTGGTGGATGATTTCTATCAGGTGCATTTGCGTCCCTTCGTGGCCGTGGTGCCGATGACGCCCGACGGGCGTGTGCTGATCCTTGAGCAGTACAAGCACGGCCCGCGCAAGGTCTCCATCACCTTTCCCGGTGGCTTTGTCGATCCCGACGAAGAGGCCGAGACCGCCGGTCGGCGCGAGTTGATGGAAGAAACGGGCTACCGCGCGGGGGCCATGATCCCGCTGGGGTCCTATGTCGACAACGGCAATCAGCGCGGCTGCTCGGGCAGCTATTTCCTTGCGCTGGAGTGCGAGAAAGTGGCCGAGGCCGATCCCGGCGATCTTGAAGACATGGAAGTGAGCTTTGCCAGCCCCGAGACGCTGGATGGTGCGCTGGGAACCGAGCGCTTTGCCATCACCCATATGGCGGCGGCCTGGGCCTTTGCCCGCATGAAGTTGTAACGCGCGTTGCGCGGGCGCGAAGATCTAAACATACCTCTTTGATACGCTTTTTATTCTCCTTGATTTGTGCCGCTGCGGTCGGTTCCATACATGCAAGGAGATCAATATGAATACCCCATCCGAGATCGGCGCACCGCCGCTGGTGCCTGCGCGCTTTGACATGCTGACAACAGCGCTGGCCCGTGGCTGGGCCGATTTTCGCAAGGCCATGGCGCTGGATCTGGTCTTTGCCGGGTTTTACGTGGCGCTGGGCTGGATCATGGCATGGATCACCGTCGCCACGGGCCAGACCTATTGGCTGGTCTTCGCGGCGGTGGGCTTTCCGCTGCTCGGGCCGTTTGCGGCGGTGGGGTTCTACGACATTTCCCGGCGGCTGCAGCAAGGGCGACCTGTTGATGCCGGTGCGGTGATGAATGTGATCTTCAACCAGCGTTCGCGGCAATTGCCGTCGATCTGCGCGGTGATCGTGATCATCTTTCTGTTCTGGTTCTTCATCGCGCATATGATCTTTGCGCTGTTTCTGGGCCATGCCACGATGACCAATATCTCAAGCTCGTTCGACGTCTACCTGACCGCGAATGGCCTGACGATGCTGGCGGTGGGCACGGCAATCGGCGCGGGTTTCGCGCTGCTCATTTTCAACATCACGGTGATCGGCCTGCCGATGCTGCTGGACCGCGAGGTGGATTTCGTCACCTCGATGATCGTGAGCTTTCAGGCGGTGACAGGATCACCTGTGCCAATGCTGGCCTGGGCGGTGCTGGTGGCTGGGTTGACATTTGTGGCAATGGTGCCCGCGTTTCTGGGGCTGTTCATTGTACTGCCCTGGCTGGGGCATGCGACCTGGCATCTTTATGATCAGATGAAGGAGGGCGGTATGAAGGGCGATCCGGTCGCGGTTGCACAGCAGCTGTGACGGCCCGTCGACCGGTTTCCCGACGCCAAGTCAGCCTCAGCCACGCATCAGGTCCTTGATCCCGTTGATAAAGGTTGCATCATCCTGACGTTTCCGGTCGTCCAGAAGGCGCACCGCGTCCGCTCCGGCCCGAAATCGCAGGCGATCACCGGTTTCATGTGCGGCCTCCCAGATGACTTCGGCCACCGCTTCAGGCGCCGAAGGGTCTGATGCCAGCTTGCCAAACACACGGCCCATGCCGTCTGCGGTGGGCGCATAATCTGCAAGGCTTTCGTCCATCGCGAAATCAAACGAGCTTCCACCAAAATTGGTTTTGATCATGCCGGGTTGGACGATCCGGACCCGGATGCCAAGCGGCTCAAGCTCGTAATGCAACGCCTCTGACAGCCCTTCGACGGCGAACTTCGTGCCGTGATACAGCGTACCGAGGGGAAAGGTGATCTGGCCGCCGATGGACGAGATGTTGATGATCGTGCCAGAACGGGCCGCGCGCATATGCGGCAGTACCGCCTTGGTCACCTCCAGAAGTCCGATGACATTTGTGTCGAACTGGCGCCGGATGCGCTCCATGGAAAATGCTTCGAGCGCCCCATATGCACCGTAACCCGCGTTGTTCATCAGCACATCGATCTGTCCGAACCGTTCCATGCCATTTTCAACGGCTGCCGGAATTGTCGCGGGATCGGTCACATCAAGCGCAACAACCGCCAGATTATCCAGCGCGGCAAGCGCGTTGCCCTTGGAAGGGTCGCGCATCGTGGCTATCACGTTCCAACCGTTTTCCTGAAAATGCCGTGCTGTTGCTGCGCCGATGCCGGAAGACGCCCCCGTGATCATTATGGTCTTCATAGGTTGCTCCCTGATCTCAGTTTCTGGCACAATATTCCGGATAATCTTGGAAATCTTATCGAATTGTCCAGTTTACTTGTATATTCCTCCTGAATTTGCGTATTTTGATAAATTTTGGCTCACCGGAGTGGTAGAGCTGCCTGCGATGCGCAAGGGAACAGGGCATGACAACACAAACACTGCGGGACCGGGTGTCGTCGATCCTTGATCATTCGGGGGTGCGGGAGGGCGCGCTGCATCATGAGACAAGCGGAGTTCATCTTCTGCGCCACATGTCCCCGACGGGACAGGGCGCAACCGTCTATCGCCCGTTGCTGTGTCTCATACTGCAAGGGGCCAAAGAGGTCGGGACGAGCGCCAAGACCTTGCCCGTGCGGGCAGGGCAATCGCTGATTGTCAGCCACACCTTGCCGGTGCTCTCACGGATTACCGAAGCGGCCCCTGAGGCTCCATATGTCGCTCTGGTTTTCCCGCTCGATCTGGATCTGGTTCGCTCGCTGGCACCCAAAGCGGTGCCGCCAACGGATACCCGGGCGTCGGATGCCTTCTCGATTCATTGTGCAGAGACGGATGACGGGATCACCGATGCTTTGGACCGCTATTTAGAGCAATGCGAAACAGACGCGGCGCTTCGTCTGCTGGCTCCGATCACCGCCAGAGAAATCCACGCCCGGTTGCTGTTGGGTCCCCATGGCGACACGCTTTGCAGACTGCTGTGGCATGAAAGCACCGCAAGCCGCATTTCACAGGCCACGCAAGACATCAAAGCCCATCTTTCGAGAACGATCATTGTCAAGGAGCTTGCGCGCAGCGTCGGCATGAGCAGTTCAGCCTTTTTCGAGCAATTCAAAGCGGTGACCGGGACATCGCCGCTGCAATACCAGAAAGACCTGCGGCTCCTGCATGCGCGCGATGCGCTTCGGACGTCCGGTGCAAAAGTGTCCGAGATCGCCTTTGCCGTCGGCTACGAAAGCCCGGCCCAGTTTTCCCGGGAGTATTCCCGGAAATTCGGGCACTCGCCCCGACATGAGCGCAAGGCACTGGCGGTTGGGTAATCCGTTAGGGCGTCCCGACCGGGCAGAGCTTGCCGCCAACCGAGAGCCAAGCAGATCTGCGCCACGACCCTGTCACTGAGACTGACAGCAACAAGGTTCGGCAATCAGCCGTTCCGGCCCCCGGCAAAACGCCCTGCTTCCTCAGCCGCGGCGCGGATGGCGCGGGATTTGCTGACGGTTTCCTGATACTCGGATTCCGGGTCACTGTCATAGACGATGCCCGCGCCCGCCTGAATATAGAGCTTCTCGTCCTTGACCACCGCCGTGCGCAGCGCGATGCACATGTCCATATCGCCGCCGGCGCTGAAATAGCCGACGCCGCCCGCGTAAAGCCCGCGTTTCTCCGGTTCCAGCTCGTCGATGATCTCCATGGCACGCACCTTGGGCGCGCCGGACACGGTGCCCGCGGGCATCCCGGCAAGGAAGGCGGACAGCGCGTCGTGATCCTCGCTCAGCTCGCCCACCACGTTGGACACGATATGCATGACATGAGAATAGCGCTCGACAATGAATTCCTCGGTCGGGCGCACGGTGCCGATCTTGGACACGCGGCCCGTATCGTTGCGCCCCAGATCGAGCAGCATCAGATGTTCCGCCAGTTCCTTCTTATCGGCCAGCAGGTCTGCCTCATAGGCGTCATCCTGTTCCGGCGTGGCGCCGCGCGGGCGGGTACCCGCGACCGGGCGGATTGTCACCTCGCGGCCAAAGACGCGAACGAGGATCTCGGGCGAGGCGCCCACAACCTGAAAGCCGCCGAAATTGAAATAGAACATGAAAGGCGACGGGTTGGTGCGCCGCAGTGAGCGATAGAGCGCAAAGGGCGGCAGCGGGAAATCCTGTGTCCAGCGCTGCGAGGGCACCACCTGAAAGATGTCGCCCGCGCGGATGTAATCCTTGGCCTTTTCCACCGCGTCCATGAATCCGGTCTTGGTAAAGTTCGACACCGGCGCGCCGATCTGCGCCACATCGCCCAGATCGCGGCTTTCCGTGGGCAGCGCGCGTTCCAGATCGCGCACCGCGTCCATCACGCGCTCGGCGGCCTGGGCATAGGCGGCCTTGGCCGATTGCCCGTCGCTCACCCAGGCGGGGGAGACCACGGTCACCTCGCCCTTGACCCCGTCCAGAACCGCCACCACCGAAGGCCGCAACATCACCGCATCGGGCAGGCCCAGCGGATCGGGGTTCACATCGGGCAGATGCTCGACCAGCCGGATCATGTCATAGCCCAGATAGCCGAACAGCCCCGCCGCCGCCTGCGGCAGATCAGCGGGCAGGTCGATATGGCTTTCCTCGATCACCGCGCGGAGCGAGCTCAGCGGATCGGCGTCCTGCAGCTCAAACGCCTCGCCATCAAATCGCGCCTCGCGGTTCAGCCGCGCCTCGGTGCCGTGGCATTTCCAGATCAGATCGGGCTTCATGCCGACGATGGAGTAGCGCCCGCGCACCTCGCCGCCGGTGACCGATTCAAGCATGAAGGCATCGCGCGCCGCGCCGGTCAGCTTGAGCATGAGCGACACAGGCGTGTCCAGATCGGCGGCCAGCCGCATATACACGACCTGGTTCTTGCCTTCGGCATAGCCCTTGGCAAAATCCTCAAAACCGGGGGTCAGGGCCATCTTGCGCTGTCCTTACTGAAAATTCGCGTGCACGGCGTTGAGCGCCTGCTGGTCGATGCCGATGCCGACGCGGGACTGGATATCGCGCGCCAGCGCCTGGAACATGTCGGTGGACAAGCCGCCCGACACCTGTTGCTCCACGGCGGTCAGGACCGCCTTGCTTTCCTCGCTGTCGAAATCGGGCTCTTCGATCTGCTCCAGCCGGATCACCACCGCCGCGCCGTCATGGGGCAGGGTGATGACGCCGGGGGCGTCCATCGCAAAGATGCGTCGCAGCGCATCGGCGGGCAGGCCGGGCAGAAAGCCGTTGCGGGTCTGGCCGCGCTGCACGTTCGGGCGCAGGCCCAGACCCTCGAAGGTCTTGCCTTCGCCCAGCTCTGCGGCGATCTCTTCAGCCTTGGCGACCAGCCGGGTTTCGGTCTTGGCCCGAAGCCAGTCGGCCTCGACCTGCACGCGTACCTCGTCCAGTGTTTGAGGGCGCGGGGCGTTCACTCCGTTCAGGCGGATGGCAAAGATGCCGCCATCGCCCAGTTCCTCGACCTCGGGGTAGTCGTCTTCGCTGACCGCTGCCGCCGCATCGCGGAACGCGTCATAGCCCGCGATGCCATCGTCATTGTCACGGGACCAGTTGATCTGACCAAGTTCCATTTCCGTTTCGGCGGCCAGTTCCTCCAGCGTCGCGCCCCCGGCCAGAAGGTCATCCACATCGCCCAGCATCGCGTCGATCACGCGGCGCGCACGGTCCTGTGCCAGTTGCTCGCGCAGCACCGGCTCGGCCTCTTCAAAGGGTGTTTCCAACGCGGGCAGGATGCCGTTCACACGGAACAGCGCCGGGCCCAGATCGGTGGGGAAGGGGCCAACTACCTGGTTGACCTCTGCGGCAAAGACCGCATCGGCGGCTTCACCCAAATCGGCGCGGGACACATCGCCCATGTCGATGTCGGCCAGCTCCAGCCCACGCTCGGCGACCACCTCCTCAAAGCTGCGGGTGCCGGTTTCGATATCGGCTTTCGCGGCCTCGGCGGCGGCACTGTCGGGCATCACCAGACGCTCGACAAGACGGCGCTCGGGCTGGTTGAAACGGTCGGATTGTTCTTCATAAGCTTCGCGCATCGCCGCCTCGTCCACCTCGACCGTGTCGATCAGCATTTCGGGCGTGACCCAGGCATAGGTGATGTCGCGCTGCTCGGGCAGGGTGTAGTCGGCGATATTGGCCTCGTGGAATTCAGCAAGCTGTGCCTCGGTGGCGGCGGGGATCTGGTCCTCCAGCATATCCGCGCCCAGCTGCGCCCAGGTGAAATCACGGGTTTCGCCAATGTAGTTCAGCAGCGTTTCGCCGTAGACATCCGGCATGGGGTTGCCCGAAACGATCGCCGCCTGCAACAGCGTGCGGGCGCTTTCCTGGCGCAGGTCTTCTTCGAACTCCGCCTCGCTCAGACCTGCATTCTGGAGAGCAAAACGGTACGCCTCGCGGTCGAAATCGCCGTTGATGCCCTGAAAGGCGGAGATCTCGCGCAGTTGTTCCGCCACGGTGGCGTCGCCCACGGAAATGCCCAGGTTGGCGGCCTCGCCATTCAGCGCGGCGGTGGTGATCAAGCGGCTGATCACCTGCTGCGGAATACCAAGGGTCTGTGCCTGCTGAAAGGTCAGCGGCTGGCCGGACTGCGCCTCGAACGCGCGGATTTCCTGCTGCAACTCGCGGGCATAGTCATCCACGCTGATCTGTTCATCGCCGACATTGCCCACGACACGCACCGTGCCAGAGAGGTTCGTCGCCCCGAACCCGGCAAGCCCGATGAACAAAAGCCCCATGAGAATCCAGACCAGCGTCTTGGAAATTTTGTTGGATTTGGCCATGCCTGCCTCTCGCGGTCCACCCTTTACGTCGGCACGTGTCTACGCGGCTCAGCGGGCAGGGGCAAGGGGCAGGGAGAGCGCGGCAAGCCGTTTGTAAAGCGCCCCGATTCCAGCGCGGTCGACATTGGCAAAAGCGATGCGCAAACCGCGGGCTCCGGCGGCGTCGCCCTCGGGGGTGAACATGGTGCCGGGCAGGGCCAGAACGCCCGCCTCGCGCACCAGAAGCGGCGCGAGATCGGCCGAGGACATGTCAAACGGATGCTCCATCCAGGCGAAATAGGCCCCGGCCCCCAACAGCCGCCAGCCCTTTTCCGCCAGAGCCGGGACACCCTCTTCGATGGCGGCGCGGCGGTCGAGGATTTCGTCGCGTTCGCCGGCCAGCCATTGGCCCAGGTGGCGCATGCCCCAAAGCGCCGCGCGCTGGCCCAGCTGCGGCGGACAGATCGCCACGGTATCAAGGAATTTCTCCGCCTCGGCCAGCCGCGCCGCAGACGCCACCATGGCCCCCACGCGGTGCCCGGTCAGCCGGTATGCCTTGGAAAAGCTGTAGAGATGGATCAGCGTGTCGGACCAGTCCGGATCGGTGAAGAGATCATGCGGCGCGCCGCTCTGGCTGTGAAAATCGCGATAGGTTTCATCGACGATCAGCGCCAGATCGTTGTCGCGCGCCAGATCGAACATCGCACGCACCAGCTCCGCGGGGTATTCCACGCCGCCGGGGTTGTTGGGCGTGACCAAAACGATGGCGCGGGTCCGCTCAGAGATCAGCGCGCGCGCCGCATCCGGGTGGGGCATCAGGCCCTCGCCCGTGGGCAGGGGAACGGTGGTCACGCCGGACATGTCCAGCCACATCTTGTGGTTGAAATACCACGGCACCGGCAAGATGACCTCGTCGCCCTCGCTGCAAAGCGCGGCAATGGTGGCTGCAAAGGCCTGATTACAGCCCGAGGTGATCGCCACATGTGACGGTGAAATCGCCCCCCCATAAGCGCCGCGCCACTGCGCGGCCACTTCCTCGCGCAGATCGGGCAGGCCCAGCACCGGGCCGTAAAGATGCGTCTCGGGACGTTCCAACGCCTCGGCCATGGCCGCGCGCATGCCTTCGGTCGGCGGATCGACGGGCGCAGCCTGGGACACGTTGATCAGCGGGCTGTCCGAGGGGAATTCCACCCCCTCCAGCCAGCGCCGCGCTTCCATCACTGGAGGGGCAAATGTTCCAGCAGTGCGGCTAAGGTGATCCATGTCCCAATCCAGTTCTTCTTCTGTTTGAAAATACCTCGGGGAGTGTGAGGGGCTGGCCCCTCACTCCCTCACTCAAAACCCGCGCCGCCGGTCAATCTTCCCCGCGATAGGGTTTCACATATTGCAGCGCCATATCCCACGGGAAGAAAATCCAGGTGTCCTGGCTCACTTCGGTAATAAACGTCTCGACCTGCGGACGTCCCTGCGGCTTGGCATAGACCGTGGCCACATGCGCCTTGGGATAGAGCGAACGCACCAGTTCCAGCGTTTTGCCGCTGTCCACCAGATCGTCGATGATCAGGATACCCTCGCCATCTGCGCCCATCAGCCCGGCATCGGGGGATTTCAGCACTTCCGCCTCGCGGCGCTGATCAGCCTTGCCGCCGCCGGAATGGTAGGATTTGACGCTGATCGTGTCGACGGTGCGGATATCCAGTTCGCGCGCGACGATCATCGCGGGGGCCATACCGCCGCGGGTGATCGCCACAACCGCGCGCCATGCGCCGCCATCCGGCCCTTGCCCCTGCAGCCGCCAGGCCAGCGCCCGCGCATCGCGGTGCAACTGGTCCCAGCTTACGTGAAAGCCCTTTTCATGCGGCAGTCGATTATCAACCATGGCGTTTCATCCCCTTGTTATTCTTGTCTTATCGGCTGACCAGGAGCCGCAAACCCAAAAGCCCCAGCACCCCGGCGGCCACCCGGTCCAGGACCGGTTTGAGCCGCAGATAGCTGTCGCGCGCCGGGCGCGTGGCCAGAGCGACGGCGAACAGCGTATAGGCGATCCATTCCACGATCAGGTGATTGCCGACGATCAGCGCCTTTTCGGCAAGGCTCAGGTCGGGCGGGAAGATCACCAGCAGCACCGCCGAGGCAAAGAGCACCGATTTCGGATTGCCCAGATTGACCAGAAACCCGGTGCGAAAGGCTTTCCCGCGCGGCACCTGCGTGCTTTCCGTCAGCGGGCGATGGGCGTCGCGCCACATGCCCCATGCAATCCAGAGCAGGTACAGCGCCCCTGCGATCTTGATCACCATATAGGCCCAGGGCACCAGCGCGAACACCGCGTCCAGCCCCAAAAGCGCCAGCGCGGTCCAGATCGCCGCCATGAGACCCAGCCCAAGCCCGGTGGCAATCCCCGCCGCCGAACCCGCCACGAGCGAGGTGCGCAAGGCAAGAAGCAGCGCAGGCCCCGGAGAGGCCAACGCCGCCAGAAGCGTCAGGTTAAAGGCAAGGATATGCTCCCAGCCCATGTGATCAGCCTTTGGTGATGTCGGGCGCGTCCACCGCCTTCATGCCCACCACGTGATAGCCCGCATCCACATGCAGGTTCTCGCCGGTGACGCCGGAGCCGAGGTCAGACAGCAGGTACAGCGCCGATTTGCCCACATCGTCGATGGTCACGTTGCGGCGGAGCGGCGAGTTGTATTCGTTCCACTTCATGATGTAGCGGAAATCGCCGATGCCCGACGCGGCCAGTGTCTTGATGGGGCCTGCGGAAATCGCGTTGACGCGAATGCCGTCCTTGCCTAGATCTTCAGCAAGATACTTCACACTTGCCTCCAGCGCCGCCTTGGCCACGCCCATGACGTTGTAATGCGGCATGACCTGTTCGGCACCGTAATAGGTCAGCGTCAGGGCGGACCCGCCGTCTTTCATCAGCTTTTCCGCGCGTTGCATGACAGCGGTGAAGGAATAGACCGAGATGTCCATGGTCATCGCGAAATTGCCGCGCGTGGTGTCCACGTAGCGACCGCGCAGCTCGTTTTTATCCGAAAAACCAATCGCATGCACGACAAAGTCAATCTCGCCCCAGCGCTCCGTGATCGCGGCGAAGAGCGCGTCGATGCTGGATTCGTCATTCACATCACAGGGCAGGACGAAATCACTGCCCAGCCGTTCGGCCAGCGGACCCACCCGCTTCATCAGCGCTTCACCCTGATAAGAGAACGCCAGTTCAGCGCCAGCATCGGCACAGGCCCTGGCAATGCCCCAGGCGATGCTCTTGTCATTGGCAAGGCCCATGATAAGGCCCCGTTTTCCGGCCATAAGTGTATTTGACATCCAGCAACCTCTGCCCATCTGTAAGTTAACATGGCTTTATGGCATCCGTTCCCCCGCATCAAGGGCGCGGTCACCTGAGGTCAGTGTTGCGCCACGCGCGGCAATTCGGCAAATTTGATCAAAAAAGGAAGCCACCATGTCGGACCGCACAGGAATTTTTGCCGGGGACGATCCCTTTGCCATCGCGCGTGCCTGGCTGAAAGAGGCGGAAGCCAGTGAAATCAACGATCCCAACGCGATTGCGCTCTCGACGGTGGATGCCGATGGTATGCCCAATACCCGCATGGTGCTGCTCAAGGAGATCGAGGACAATGCCTTTGTCTTCTACACCAATTACGACAGTGCCAAGAGCCAGGAAATCGAAGCCACAGGCAAGGCGTCCTTTGTTATGCATTGGAAAAGCCTGCGCCGCCAGATCCGGGTGCGGGGCCATGTGACCCGCGAAGACGGGCCTCTGGCCGATGCCTATTACAAGTCCCGCTCGCTCAAGAGCAGGCTGGGGGCATGGGCGTCAAAGCAGTCACAGCCACTGTCGTCGCGTGCGGCGCTGATGGCCGAGGTGGCCAAGGTCACCGCGCTCAAAGGGACCGAGCCCGAGCGCCCGCCTTTCTGGGGCGGGTGGCGCATTACACCTATCGAGATTGAGTTCTGGGCCGATGGCGCGTTTCGGTTGCATGACCGGTTTGTCTGGCGGCGGTCAAGTTCTGACGCGGGTTGGAGTCAAACACGGTTGAACCCCTGAATTTCCCGTAACGTGAAATGCAAAAAGGCATAAAAACTGGGTTTGCCGGGTTGCGTTCCCCCCCGTCTTGATTGCAAGTGAAAGCGGGATGAGAAAGAGCAGAGTTTGCTTTGGAACAACAGACAGACAATCAAAGACGCATCCGCGGGCGGGTGAAATGGTTTGATCCGCTCAAGGGCTTTGGCTTTGTGATCGCGGATGAGGGCGGGCCGGATATTCTTTTGCATTCGAACGTGCTGCGCAACTTCGGGCAAAGCTCGATTGCCGATGGCGCGCAGGTTGTGATCGATGTGCAGGAAACCGCGCGTGGCATTCAGGCGGTGGCCGTCGTGGAGGTGGTGCCGCCCGAGGGCGATGGCAGCCCGCCGCTGGCCGATTTCGAGGAAGTGGCCCCTGAGGTCATTGCCGCCGCGCCGCTGGAACCGGCACGGGTAAAATGGTTCGACAAGGCAAAAGGTTTTGGTTTCGCCAATGTCTTTGGTAAGCCGGAAGACGTGTTCCTGCATGTCGAGGTGCTGCGCCGTTCCGGCCTGGCCGATGTGCAATCCGGTGAAGCGCTGGCCCTGCGCTCGATCGAGGGCAAGCGCGGCCGGATGGCGGTAGAGGTGGCTCCATGGGAAAGCGCGCTGCGCTCCAGTTGATTCTGTGCCTGACGCTTGCCGTGTCTGCGGCGGGCGTGTGGGGGTCTGCGGCGCGGGCGTCCGACTGCAGGGCAGACCGGATTGACCTGCGTGCTCCGTTTGGCACTGTCAGCTTCACAGTCGAGATTGCCGACACCATGCAGAGCCGGGCGCGTGGGCTCATGCACCGGACGGAGCTGGCCGAGGATGCGGGCATGCTCTTCATCTATGCCGTCACGCGCGAGGCGGGGTTCTGGATGAAGAACACCCTCATCCCGCTCGACATGATTTTCATCAATGCGCGCGGCATCGTTCACAAGGTCCATTCCAACGCCCAGCCCCATGATCTGACCGGGATCAACAGCGACGGGCCGATCCGCGCGGTGCTGGAGATCAACGGCGGTCTGGCGCGGAAACTGGGCATTCGTCCCGGCACCGTGGTGCGCCATCCCGGTCTGCCGCAAGCGCGCGCGGCCTGGCCCTGCTAGGCCGGGGCGGGGCGGCGGACAGGGAAATTTATCCCGAGCATAAATTTGGGCTTTCACACCGGCGCGGAGATCAGTATGACCTGCGCTCACGGTCGGGGCGTAGCGCAGTCTGGTAGCGCACCTGTTTTGGGTACAGGGGGTCGTGAGTTCGAATCTCGCCGCCCCGACCACTTTCCTCACATACCTATATCTGGCCTATATCTGGTGGCGCGCAGGTGGTCCCGCGCGTGCTTTCCCCTACGTCGCAGAATCGCTTTGCGTGGGGCACAGGTCGATAGCCGTGGGGAAATGGCCACAACATGTAGTTTGGCGCATGCTGCGCTGCACGATTTATGCTGCAAATGCAGCATGTGGATAAGTTCACGCAAATCTTCAAATCCCGGGGCTAAACTGGCCGGAATACATCGAAAATTCGCGATATCGCCATGTGAGCAAAATCGGGGATATTAACGAATGAATCACCGTCTCCTTACCGGGACCCCGGTCAAGTCCTTGGTGTTCAAATAATCCTAAAAAAAGCCGTTGACCCTGTAGGTGTGTATACGCCAGATTGTGGGGGCGCTGTAGAACGCACACAAGATGTAGTGGAAAGCAGCGCAAGGGGACGGACAAGAACCTAATTCAACAGATGGGCTATCTGCGGCCCGAAAACGCAACCGGAACCTGTCCGGTGCTGCCCTGTCTTTGGCGGTGTCCAAGGGCGGCTGGGGATAGGTTCGTGTTGAACATTTTTATGGCGCAGGACGCGCCGCGGCATATCGGTCAAAGAGGCTAGGCACATGAAAATCGAAAGACGCTTCACGAAGACAGGGCAGGACGCATACGCAGAGATCGACTTCGTGACCACTGCATCGGAGATCCGCAATCCCGATGGCACCATCGTGTTCCGTCTTGACGACGTCGAGGTTCCGGCCTCGTGGAGCCAGGTCGCCAGCGACGTGATCGCGCAGAAATATTTCCGCAAGGCGGGTGTGCCGGTGGAAATGAAAAAGGTCCGCGAAAAGGACGTGCCGGAATTCCTGTGGCGCTCGGTCCCTGCCAACGACAATACCGAAAAGACCGGTGAAACCTCGTCCAAGCAGGTGTTTGACCGTCTTGCCGGGGCCTGGACCTATTGGGGCTGGAAAGGCGGCTACTTCTCGACCGAGGAAGATGCCCGTGCCTATTTCGACGAAATGCGCTACATGCTGGCCACGCAGAAGGCCGCGCCGAATTCTCCGCAATGGTTCAACACCGGTCTGCACTGGGCCTATGGCATCGATGGGCCGTCTCAGGGCCACTATTACGTGGACTACAAGACCGGCAAGCTGACCCGCTCCAAATCCGCCTATGAG
This sequence comes from Primorskyibacter aestuariivivens, assembly GCF_028023675.1. GTDB lineage: Bacteria > Pseudomonadota > Alphaproteobacteria > Rhodobacterales > Rhodobacteraceae > Marinovum > Marinovum aestuariivivens. Next base: position 18,466 of record NZ_JAQIOZ010000015.1, read on the forward strand.
CACCCCCAGCCGCATGCCTGCTTCATCCAGTCCGTGGCGGACGATCTGGTCGGCGATGGCGGCATCATGGATCTCTGGGTGCGCGAGGCGCGCCTGTTCAAATACGGCTCCGGCACCGGCACCAACTTCTCCTCGCTGCGGGCCGAGGGCGAAGCGCTGTCGGGCGGCGGCAAATCCTCGGGCCTGATGGGCTTCCTCAAGATCGGCGACCGCGCGGCAGGTGCGATCAAATCGGGCGGCACTACGCGCCGCGCGGCCAAGATGGTGATCTGTGACGCGGACCACCCGGATATCGAAGAATTCATCAACTGGAAGGTCAAGGAAGAGCAGAAGGTTGCCTCCATCGTGGCCGGGTCCAAGATGCATGAGAAGATGCTCAACGGCATTTTCGCGGCGATTGCCAAATGGGACGGGGCAGCGGAAGACGCCTATGACCCCAAGACCAACGAGGCGCTCAAGGGCGCGATCCGCACCGCCAAGACCGCGATGATCCCCGAGACCTATATCAAGCGCGTGCTGGACTATGCGCGTCAGGGCTATGACAGCATCGAATTCCCGACTTATGACACCGACTGGGACAGCGAGGCCTATGCTTCGGTCTCCGGTCAGAACTCCAACAACTCGATCCGCGTCACCAACGCCTTCCTGCAGGCAGTCAAGGATGATGCGGACTGGGCACTGCTGAACCGCACCGACGGCAAGGTGGCCAAGACCATCAAGGCACGCGATCTCTGGGAACAGGTGGGCCACGCGGCCTGGGCCTGTGCCGATCCGGGCATCCAGTACCATGATACCGTCAATGAATGGCATACCTGCCCCGAAGATGGTGCGATCCGTGGCTCGAACCCGTGCTCGGAATACATGTTCCTCGACGACACGGCCTGTAACCTGGCCTCGATGAACCTCCTGACCTTCTACAAGGACGGGCAGTTCCAGGCCGAGGATTACATGCATGCGACGCGGCTCTGGACGCTGACGCTGGAAATCTCGGTCACCATGGCGCAATTCCCCTCCAAGGAAATCGCGCAGCTCAGCTATGACTTCCGCACGCTGGGTCTGGGTTACGCCAATATCGGTGGCCTGCTGATGAATATGGGCTACGGCTATGACAGTGCCGAAGGTCGCGCGATGTGCGGTGCGCTGACCGCCGTCATGACCGGCGTGGCTTATGCCACATCGGCCGAGATTGCCGGTGAGTTGGGCGCATTTGACGGCTACAAGCGCAACGCCGAGCACATGCTGCGCGTCATCCGCAACCACCGCAACGCGGCCTATGGCAAGACCAACGGCTATGAGAAGCTCTCGGTGACGCCGGTGCCGCTTGATCACGGCAACTGCCCTGATCAAGCCCTTGTTACCCTTGCGAAATCCGCCTGGGACGAGGCGTTGGAACTGGGCGAGAAACACGGCTACCGCAACGCGCAGACATCGGTGATTGCGCCCACCGGCACCATCGGTCTGGTGATGGATTGCGACACAACCGGGATCGAGCCGGACTTTGCTCTGGTCAAGTTCAAGAAGCTTGCGGGCGGCGGGTATTTCAAGATCATCAACCGCTCGGTGCCTGCGGCTCTGGAAAACCTTGGCTACTCTTCTTCGCAGATCGAAGAGATCGTCTCTTATGCGGTCGGGCACGGCACGCTGGGCAATGCGCCGGGCATCAACCACACCTCGCTGATCGGTCATGGCTTTGGCACGAACGAGATCGAAAAGGTCGAAAGCGCGCTTGGCGCGGCGTTCGACATCCGCTTTGTCTTTAACCAGTGGACGCTGGGCGAAGAGTTCTGCCAGAACGTGCTGGGCATCCCGGCGGAGAAGCTGAACGATCCCACCTTCGACCTGCTGCGGCATCTGGGCTATGCCCGCGCCGATATCGACGCGGCCAATGACCATGTTTGCGGGACCATGACGCTGGAAGGTGCGCCGCACCTGAAAGAGGCGCATTACCACATCTTCGATTGCGCCAATCCCTGCGGGAAAAAGGGCAAGCGCTTCCTGTCGGTGAACAGCCATATCGACATGATGGCGGCGGCACAGAGCTTCATCTCGGGCGCGATCTCCAAGACGATCAACATGCCCAATGATGCGACGATCGAGGATTGTCAGGCCGCTTACGAGCGCTCTTGGGAAATGGGGGTCAAGGCCAACGCGCTTTACCGTGACGGCTCGAAACTCTCGCAGCCCCTGGCCGCCGCGCTGGTCGAGGATGATGACGAGGCCGCAGAGGTGCTCGAATCCGGTTCGACCCACGAAAAAGCCGCCGTGCTGGCCGAGAAAATCGTCGAAAAGATCGTGGTCAAGGAGATCGTCAAATCCCACCGCGAAAAGATGCCGGAGCGCCGCAAGGGCTATACGCAAAAGGCCATCGTTGGCGGGCACAAGGTGTACCTGCGCACCGGTGAATATGCCGACGGCTCGCTGGGCGAGATCTTTATCGACATGCACAAGGAAGGCGCTGGCTTCCGCGCGATGATGAACAACTTCGCCATCGCCGTCTCGGTGGGCCTGCAATACGGCGTGCCGCTGGAGGAATTCGTCGATGCCTTCACCTTCACCAAGTTCGAGCCTGCGGGCATGGTGCAGGGCAACGACTCGATCAAGAATGCCACCTCGATCCTCGACTATATCTTCCGGGAACTGGCGGTGTCCTATCTGGACCGCACCGACCTTGCCCATGTGAAGCCCGAAGGCGCCAGCTTTGATGATCTGGGCCGCGGTGTCGAAGAGGGGCTCTCGAACGTCACCGAGGTGAGCGAATCCGCCGCCACGAAATCGCTGGCAGTGCTGAAACAGATCAGCTCGACCGGTTATCTCCGTAAACGTCTGCCGCAGGAGCTTGTTGTGCTGCGCGGCGGTCAGGGCTCGGATCCGGTCAGCGCGCTCCAGACGCTGGTCCCGGAAACGGCCACCGGCGGAGCGGCCGCCGCCACGGTGACGACGACCACAGCCGTGGCCAGCGGGACGGTGTCCATGGACGCCCGCACCAAGGCCAAGATGCAGGGCTACGAGGGCGATCCCTGTGGCGATTGCGGTAACTACACGCTGGTGCGCAACGGCACCTGCATGAAGTGCAACACCTGTGGGGCGACCAGCGGGTGTAGCTAAGCGCAACAAATTCCTTCCAAGGAATTTGCAAATCTCTTCGAAGAGATTTGGCGCTGAACAGACCGAGCTCCGGGGCGGGTGCGCTCGCCCCTGACATAAATCAGGCCGCAGGCAGAAAATATTCCGAGCGGTGTAACGATGAGCCTGATTTGTGAGACCTGGGGCGCCTCTGCGGCGCCCCTTTTTCTTTGACCTTGCGCGATGGCTCTGGCAAGCCTCGCCGCGATTGAAAGCCAAGGGTAGCCAAAAATGACTGACGCCAGCCAAGCCGCCGCGCCGATGGGCCTGTTTGCCCGCTATCTCACGCTCTGGGTGGCGTTGGCGATGATCGCCGGGATTGTCATTGGGCAATTCGCGCCGGGGCTGGTGCAGGCGATTGCCGGGGCCGAGGTGGCGTCGATCAACCTTGTGGTGGCGGTGCTGATCTGGGCCATGGTCTATCCGATGATGGTCAATGTGGATTTCAAGGCGGTCGCGGGTGTGGCGCGCCAGCCCAAGGGGCTGTTGATCACGCTGGCGGTCAACTGGTTGATCAAGCCCTTCACCATGGCCTTTCTGGCGGTGCTGTTCTTTGATGTGATCTTTGCGCCCTGGATCATGCCGCAGGATGCGGGGCAATATATTGCCGGGCTGATACTGCTCGGGGCCGCGCCCTGCACGGCGATGGTCTTTGTCTGGTCACAGCTCACGCGTGGGGACGCGACCTATACGCTGGTGCAGGTCTCGGTGAATGACCTGATCATGGTGGTGGCTTTCGCGCCCATCGTGGCGTTGCTTCTGGGCGTGACGAATATTTCCGTGCCGTGGGAGACGCTGGTGCTGGCCACGGTGCTTTACGTGGTTTTGCCGCTTATTGCGGGGTTGATCACGCGGCGGGTGCTGGGGTCAGAGGACGCGATCAAGGCGTTCTCGGACCGGATCAACCCGCTTTCCATGGGCGGTCTGATCGTGACGGTGATGATCCTCTTTGGTCTGCAAGGCTCTGTGATCCTTGAAAAACCCATGGTGATCGCGCTGATCGCCGTGCCGATCCTGATCCAGAGCTATGGCATCTTCGCCCTGGCCTATGGCGCGGCCTATCTGGCCCGCGTGCCGCATCGCGTCGCCGCGCCGTGCGCCATGATCGGCACGTCGAATTTCTTTGAACTGGCCGTCGCCGTGGCGATCAGCTTGTTCGGTTTGAATTCCGGCGCGGCGCTGGCCACCGTGGTGGGCGTGCTGGTCGAGGTGCCGGTGATGCTGTCGCTCGTGGCTTTTGCCAACCGCACACGGGCGCGGTTCTCCTAACCTCTCTGGCCAATGGCCCGGCCCAGACCTTCCGGCGTAGGCAGGGCGGCATGGGCCTCGGCAAACCTCACCAGTTTTGCCTCTACCTCCGCCGTGGGCGGTGCGCTGGCGCGGGTGGTCAGGTCCACATGCAGGAGGAATGTTTCCACCGTCGCCGCCAGACGCCCATCCGCGCCACCGTAGAGCAAGTGGAAAAGATGCAGCTTTTTTCCCTTCCCAGCAATAACTTGCGTCTCGACCTTCATGCGTTCCCCAGCTTTGACCTCGTCCAGATGCCGGATATGGGTTTCCACCGTGAAATAGCTCAGCCCGCCCGCGATATAGTCCGCATCCGCGCCGATCAGTTCCATGAACCGGTCCGTGGCCTGTGCGCCAACCTCAAGGTAATGGGTCTCGTTCATATGGCCGTTATAGTCGGTCCATGTGGGCGGCACGACCCGGTCCACGGTCACGGGCAGGTCCGCAACCTCTTCTTTCACAAGCGTTTTTTCATGCGCGGTCACGGTGCCCCCGGCGGCCGATCCGGTCTTTTTCAGCGCGCGGATCATGCCGACAAGGTTCTGATCGCGCAGCCGCTCCAACTCGCGGATCGACATATGCCCAGATTGCGCGTCGGATTGCCCGGCGATCAGGTCCACGAGTTCGTCATTATATTCCGGCACATCCATCAGCTTGGTCCAAGGCCATTCCAGACAGGGGCCGAATTGGGCCAAGAAATGCTTCATGCCCGCTTCACCGCCCGCGATGCGGTAGGTCTCGAACAGCCCCATCTGTCCCCAACGCAGGCCAAAGCCATAGCGGATCGCGTCATCGATCTCTTCGGTTGTGGCGATCCCGTCCTTGACCAGCCACAGCGCCTCGCGCCAGACGGCTTCAAGGAACCGGTCGGCGACATGGGCGTCGATTTCCTTACGGATAATCAAAGGCTTCATGCCAATCCCGGTGAGCGTGTCACGGGCCCTTTCGATGACGCCGGGGGCGGTCTCTGGCGAAGGGACCAACTCGATCAGCGGCAGGAGGTAAACCGGGTTGAACGGATGCGCGACAAAGATCTGTTCTGGCCGCGCGGCACCTTGTTGCAACTCGGAGGGTTTGAAGCCTGACGTAGAGGAGCCCACAAGGGCATCCACATCTGCATGGGTCTGTATCTCTTTGTAAACGCTGTGTTTCGCGTCCAGACGTTCCGGAACGCTTTCCTGTATCCACAGCGCATCTTTGACCGCCTCTGCAATCGTCGGGACAAAGCGCAATGTCCCCTCGGCGGGCAGCGCCACATCATAAAGCGCGGGCAGCGAGGCGCGCGCATTGTCCAGCACCGCGCCGATCTTGCGCTCGGCCTCGGGGTCGGGGTCGAACACGTCCACATCCCAGCCATTGAGCAGGAACCGCGCGGCCCAGCCGCCGCCGATCACGCCACCGCCGATAATTGCTGCTTTCATGTCAACTAGGCTTTCCTGGATACTGGTTGTTCTTTAGGAGAGGCCAAGCCTCTTCGTAGGGCATGATTTCTTCATGCTTGGAGCGCCAATGTGCGTCGATCCCATCCCACCCATTGCCTTGGAACTCGTGACCGCACACCGGGCAAACCTTCTTCGAATTGGATGAGGAGAATTGCATAGTTCCGGCACCCGGCGCGCGTTTGGTTAGGCCCAGTTTCTCGCGTACGGCCTCGGGTCCGATCACACGCGCGCCCATGCCCTCAACTACGCCCACGGCGCGCTCCACCAATTGCGCATTGGTGGCCAGCACGCCCTTGTCGAGCCACAGGTTGTCCTCAAGCCCGACGCGCACATTGCCGCCCGCCAGCACCGCGGCGGCGGCATAGGCCATCTGGTTGCGGCCCAGCGAAAAGGCCGAAAAGGTCCACGACTCTGGCACGTTATTGACCATCGCCATGAAGGTGTTGAGATCATCTGGCGCGCCCCAGGGCACGCCCATGCAGAGCTGCACCAGCGCCGGATCGTCCAGCACGCCCTCCGCCACCAGTTGCTTGGCAAACCACAGATGGCCGGTGTCAAAGGCCTCGATCTCGGCCTTGACGCCCAATTCGGTCATCATCGTGCCCATTGCGCGCAACATGCCGGGCGTGTTGGTCATCACGTAATCGGCCTCGGCAAAATTCATCGTACCGCAATCCAGCGTGCAGATCTCCGGCAGGCAGTCTGCCACATGCGCCACGCGCTCCGCCGCGCCGATCATGTCGGTTCCGGCGGCGTTGACGGGCAGGGGGGCCTCGGTCGAGCCAAAGGTGATGTCGCCGCCCATCCCGGCGGTGAGGTTCAGCACCACGTCCACTTCTGCGTCGCGGATGCGGTCGGTCACCTCGCGGTAATAATCCAGCCTGCGCGAGGGCGCGCCGGTCTCGGGATCGCGCACATGGCAATGCACGATGGCGGCCCCGGCCTTGGCCGCGTCAATGGCGCTGTCGGCGATCTCCTTGGGAGAGCGCGGCACATGCGGGCTTCGGTCCTGCGTGCCGCCAGATCCGGTCACGGCACAGGTGATGAAAACCTCGCGGTTCATGGCAAGTGGCATGGTTGTCTCCCTCGTATCTGCCGGGAGAGTGACCAAAGCCGGGGCGCATGGCTATGCAGAATGCGACGGGTATGTGCGGTTTTAGCCGCCGGGTGCAGGCTGGCCCATGGCGCGGACCTCGGCCTGCACCGATGCGAAATAGGCGCGGGCGAGACCGGCAAAGGGCTGGTTGTCGGCGCACCAGCGTTCCAGCCGCGCCATGGCATCCAGCGCGCGTTGCCGGTGCGCCTGCGCGGCGGCGTCATTCGGGGCCTGAACCCAGTCGTTCATCGCTTCGATGATGGTATTGCGCTCAATCTTCATCTCGCTCAGGCGGATGCGCCGATCTTCTGCCAGCCAGCGGCGGTTCAGCCCCAGAATGCGGATCGTTGCCTCGCCCTCCGGGCTTCCGGCACGCGGGCGCAGGGTCGAGGCATCGCCGTCGATGACCCAGTCGAGGTGATCGCGCGGGTCGACGCGCGTGGGATCGAGCAGCAGCGGCTTTTCCCCGGCGATCCCGCGATTGTCGTCGGGTGAGGTGATCCATGTGTTATCAGCGGTCGGGAAGAAATTATGCTTGCCTGTCCGGGTCTTGTTCCTGGACCGCTCGGCTTTGACCTTGTCGACGAATGCCTGGATGTCGTCGATATTCTCAAGATCCTCGGGCAGCACGATAAGCTTGGTGCGCGGCTGGTTGCAGTGCTGGCAGGACAGAAGCAGATTGGTCCAGTCCACGCCCAGCCACCAGTAGCCGGGGTGGTCAATATTGGCCTCGCGGGCCTCGGTCACGCCCAGCTTGGGGCGGTAATGTTCCACATCGCTGTCTTGTGTGGCGCGGATATGGGCCTCGCAATAGGCGCATTTGCCGTGATGCATCTCTTCCAGAAGATCGCGCACGGGCTGTTTCTTGTAGACCTTGAAATCGCCCCCGGACAGTTTCTCGCCACGGTCGTTCTTGCGGCGCAGGTCCTTCAGTTCCTGCGATGCGTCGCTGTCCGGGTCGGTCAGGTCCAGTTCGGGGGGCGGAGCGGGACGGGTGATGGGGATCATGCGTCGAAATCCTTCGACAGAAAGGCGGAAAACGCCTGTTCCACATCCTGACGGCGGGGCGAGGGGGCCTTGGTCGGGGTAACCTCGCGCGCGGCTTCGCGTTTCAGCGCTTTGGCATAGGCCTGTTCCGCCAGGGTCGAGCCGATCACCATATTGTCGCCCAGCCAGTCGCGCAGCTCCCTGAGCTTGGCTTCCTCTTCCGGGCTGAGGTTTTCGACACGCGAGGCCAGCGCATTGTAAAGCTCCAGCCGGATATCGGTGTCGGGATCGGTAGAGCCGAGGCCGAAGAATTCCGAGGTCAGGATCTGGTCCGCGCGCATGCCCCGGATCGACGGCAGGTCTGGCACTTTTTCCACCTGCGCATCAGGGCCCGCGCGTTGCAGCACGAACACCTCGCCATCATGCATGCCGCGCAGACAGAGCGGGTCATGGGTGGTCACGATGAACTGCACATTCGGGAAGGCTTCGCGCAAAAGCTGCATGATCCGCATCTTCCAGCGCGGGTGCAGATGGGTTTCGATCTCATCCACAAAGACGATGGCGTGGGCCTTTTCGATATTGTCGAAATGGTAGCTCAGTTCGCGGATGATGTCACAGGCCATGGCGATGACGGATTTGTAGCCCACCGACAGGTCCTTGAGCGCGGTGCGCTGGCCGTTCTGGCGGACAAAGATCGCGCCGGGCGTTTTGGGGTCGTCATCGCGTTCGAAATCATCCTCGTTGTCGAGCATCAGGATCACGCGCAGCACGCGGGCGGCGGCAAAGAACGCCTTGCCCTCCAGCCCGCTCAGCCAGTGGATCGGATTGGCGATCATGTCCATCGGGTCAAACAGCGACCGGATGCGATGGGCGGGGGCACGGAACCGCGTGGTGCGGCGGTTGGTGAAATAGCGCCGTGGGCCATAGCCCAGCACAACCTTGGCGCAGCTGTCATGGCCGCGAAACCGCGTGTCCCCGGGGCGCGCGTCCAGCCCGATGGGCGCGCTGTGATCGCGGAATGTCAGCCGCACCGCCATGCCCGGCGCGGGCTGGTCCCATTTCGACGGGTCCGGGCGGTGGATCAGGTCGCGGGGCGCAAGCGCTTCATCCTTGAGCAGCCCGTCCAGCGCCTTTGCCTCGTTTGCCCCCGCGATGGCCAGCGCCATGGCTTCCAGTACCGAGGATTTGCCAGTGGCGTTTTCCCCCAGAAGGATCATGCAGGGGCTTTGCCCGGACTCTGTGCCGGATGTTGACGGGACGGTTTCAGGAAGATCAAAGGAGATATCGCGCAACGCTTTGAAATTGCTTATTTCCACGCGGGTTACCGGGGTCCGCGCGGTGGACAGGCGGTGAATGTCGGGGATGCGGTTTGGTGTCTTCTTGCGCGGTGCGGCTGGCGGCGGCGACAGCTCCACCTCGAAATGGCGCGCGCTGCGCTCGGTTTCGGCCTTTTGCTTGTCCTCGGCATCGGTGATGGCGCGCGTGGTGGTATCGAGCGCATCCTCCAGAAACCCGTCGCGGCTGTCGGGCGCGAGATCGAGGATCAGGTCGCGCAACTCAAGCGCATCGCGCACCGCCATGCCACGCATGCGCGCAAAGCCGAGAAGCGCCATGGTGCTGGCGCCGGCATGGCGGTATTGGGGCCACGAGGGATTGCGGCTGCTGCTCTTATCCGGGGCCAGCGATTTCAGGTTGCTGTCTTTGTCATCCGGAACAACCGCGCGAAGCACATAGCGGCTGTCGTCCGAGCCTGCGCCGGTCAAATGGGCTTCGACATTCAGTGGGTTTTCGCGCATGGCCCGCAGCACAGCGCGCAACGCCTTGGCCCGCGCGGCGACAAGCTCGGGGCGGTTCAGCTCCAGGACAAAGACCGTGGCATCGCCCGGGGCCGTCTTCCAGGTCACCGATCCATCCATCTGGAAGGCCAGATGCTCCGCCGGGTCGTGGAAGCTGGGGTCGAGCATCAGCTCCGCCTCGGACGCGCGTAGCTCAGAGATCGACATGAAGGGGGTGCCGCGCGTGTTCTCGATGAAAAAGCGGTTGTCCTTGCGCCGTGCACAATCGGTGCAAATCCAAAGCAGGTTGTCCCAGTCATAGATGAGCCAGGAATAGGCTAGAAAATCGGTCTCGCCCTTGTCATCCTCGGCCAGCCCCTCGGGACGGTGATGCCCGATCAGCCCCTGCGCCTGGCGCTTATCGCCCAGATAGGTGGTGGGCGTTTCGCAATAGGCGCAGGTGCCGCCGAATTGCGCATGCATATGGGCGCGGGCCTCGGGCGCATCGGTCAGCCACGCATGGGATGGGACACGCCGGGTTGCGCCTTTTTCGCTCGAGCGGGCAATAAAGGCTTCAAGCTCGGCGCGGGCTGCTTCGGCGCGCACCGAAGACAGCAAACTTGGCGGGCGCATCTTAGCCCGGTTCAGGAAACGCATGGCAGTCTCACCTCATGATTGCAGAGCCTACCGCGCCTCTCCCTGCACACAAAGCCCGGATTTCCTGACCCTGTCGTGCCATGGCCTCTTTCCTTTCCGACCGACCCGTGAAATAGGGAAGCGTCAAATGCTGCCACTCAGGAGGTCTCACCATGGAGATTCGCGAGGCGCTGACATTTGACGATGTGCTGCTGGTTCCTGCCGCGTCCAATGTCCTGCCCACCACTGCCAATACCGCCACGCATGTGACGAAATCCATCGCGCTGAACATCCCGCTGCTCAGCTCTGCCATGGATACGGTCACCGAAAGCCATATGGCCATCACCATGGCGCAGGCCGGCGGCATGGGGGTGATCCACAAGAACCTCAATGTCGAAGAGCAATCGCGCGAGGTGCGCCGGGTCAAACGCTTTGAAAGCGGCATTGTCTATAACCCGGTGACGCTCAGGGTCGATCAGACGCTGGCCGATGCCAAGGCGCTGGTGGAGCGTTACAATTTCACCGGCTTTCCGGTGGTCGATGCCGAAGGCCGCGTGGTGGGTATCCTGACCAACCGCGACATGCGCTTTGCGTCGTCCGACGACACGCCGGTGCATGTGATGATGACCTCGGACAATCTGGCCATGCTGGCGGAACCCGCCGAGCTGGAAGAAGCCAAGTCGATGATGAAGGCGCGGCGGATCGAAAAGCTTCTGGTGCATGACGGGCAGGGCAAGCTGACGGGTCTTCTGACGCTCAAGGACACGGAACAGGCGGTGCTGAACCCCACGGCCTGCAAGGATCATTTGGGACGTCTGCGCGTGGCGGCGGCCACCAGCGTGGGCGACAGCGGTTTTGAGCGTACCGAGGCGCTGGTGGATGCGGGTGTCGATATCGTAGTGGTTGACACCGCGCATGGCCATTCGGCGGGCGTGATCGAGGCGGTGAAACGCGCCAAGATGCTGTCCAACGAGGTACAGGTGATTGCCGGCAACGTGGCGACAGGCGAGGCGACGCGCGCATTGATTGATGCCGGGGCCGATGCGGTCAAGGTTGGGATCGGGCCGGGCTCGATCTGTACGACGCGGATGGTGGCGGGCGTTGGCGTGCCGCAGCTCACAGCGGTCATGGACTGCGCCGCGGCGGCAGGGGACACGCCGGTGATTGCCGATGGCGGCATCAAGTTCTCGGGCGATTTCGCCAAGGCGATTGCGGCGGGTGCGTCCTGTGCCATGGTAGGCAGCATGATTGCCGGGACGGACGAGTCCCCCGGCGAGGTGATCCTCTATCAGGGCCGCTCGTTCAAATCCTATCGCGGTATGGGCTCTCTGGGGGCGATGGCGCGCGGCTCGGCCGACCGGTATTTCCAGAAGGACGCCGCCAGCGACAAGCTGGTGCCCGAAGGCATCGAAGGTCAGGTGCCTTACAAGGGATCTGCCGGGGCGGTCATTCACCAGTTGGTCGGCGGCCTGCGCGCGGCGATGGGCTATACCGGCTGTGCCACGGTAGAAGAGATGCGCCGCAATTGCCGCTTCGTAAAGATCACCGGCGCGGGGCTGCGCGAAAGCCATGTGCATGACGTGCAGATCACCCGCGAAAGCCCGAATTACCGGGTTGGCTAGTCTTTGACCCCCGCCGCCCGCATCCAAAGCGCCGCCGAGCTGCTTGATGAGATCCTCGCAGGCCGCCCGGCGGAACAGGCGCTGACCCGTTGGGCGCGGGGCAATCGCTATGCCGGGTCCAAGGACCGTGCGGCGGTGCGCGATCATGTCTTTGACGCGCTGCGCTGCAAACGGTCCTATGCGGCCTATGGTGGCGCGATGACGGGCCGCGGGCTGATGATCGGGGCGTTGCGCGCGGGCGGGCAGGACCCCGATACGCTGTTCACCGGCGCGCGTCATGCGCCCGCGCCGGTCAACGATGCGGAACGCGCAGGGTTTGGCACGCCGGATGCGGCCGAGGCGCGCGATCTGCCGGACTGGCTCTGGCCGCATTTCGAGACCTCCCTGCGTCATCATGCGGAAGAGGAGGCCGGGCTGCTGCGCCAGCGCGCGGATGTGTTTCTGCGCGTCAACCTTTTGAAATCAAATGTCGAGGCCGCCATCTCTGCGCTCGCGCATGACGGGGTTGTGGCCGAGCCGCATCCGCTGTCGCCCACCGCGCTCCGCGTGACCGAAGGCGCGCGGCGCATACACCTCTGCGACGCGTTTACCAATGGGCTGGTGGAATTGCAGGACGCCGCGTCGCAGGCCGTGGTCGACATGCTGCCGCTGGAGCCGGGGATGCGGGTGCTGGAATATTGCGCGGGCGGCGGTGGCAAATCGCTGGCCATGGCTGCCCGCACCAGCGGCGAGATCGTCGCGCATGACATTTCCCCGGAGCGGATGAAGGACATCCCGCAACGCGCCGCGCGGGCGGGCGCGCGCGTGACCTGCACGGATCACCCCGAAGGCGTCTTTGATCTGGTGCTCTGTGACGCGCCCTGTTCCGGCTCGGGGAGCTGGCGGCGCGCGCCCGAGGCCAAATGGCGGTTGACGCCTGAGCGGCTGGAGGAATTGACGGCGATTCAGGACGGCATTCTGGACCGTGCACAGGCGCTGGTCGCGCCCGGCGGGACATTGGCCTATGCCACATGTTCGGTGCTGCAACAGGAGAACGAGGCACGGTCCGCCGCCTTCCTCAACCGGACATTGGGGTGGCATGCAACCACCGTCCGGCGTTTCCGGTTGTCCGAGGGGGGCGATGGCTTCTTTTGTGCTGTATTTCAGCGCGATTGACGGGCAAGGATTTGCAATCCTAGGGTGTATTTCCATAGCCGTTAACCGGGCGTTAAGCCCCGGCAGGTGAAATGCAGCGAACCGATCGGGCGGAGGCCAATTCGTGTCTGACATCACCCATGGCGATGAACCTGCGTCGCACGCGCAAAGCATTTCCGGTTTGCCCCGGGGGCGCATGCTCCTTGTGCTGGCTTTGGGGCTGGTCTGTGTGGTTGGGTCCGGCTTCGTCCCGCTGCGCATGGCCGGGCTTGGGCTTCTGGCGCTTGGCATCGGCGTGTCGGCGGCGGCGATTGTGTTGATCGTGATGGGGTTTGTCCGGACCCGGGGGCTGCGCGCGCGGGTGGGGCAACTTAATCAACTGGTGGCCCATGATCCGGCCGCAACGGTCGTTGCCGATGCGGAGGGGCTGGCCTTTACGCTGAACACTGCCGCGCGGGCACGGTTTCTGGCGGAAGACACGGACACGCCGGGTGAGCCTCCTTCGGTTCTGGGGATCACTGATCTCTTGACCTCCTGTTTCGCCAATCCGGGCAGCATCACCTATCGTCTTCAGAAAAAAGCCGAAAAAGACGGGAATGCAAGCGACTTGGTGGCGACGCGCAACGGACATGTGAATGTGTCGGTTCACCGGGTGGGCACCGGTTTGTACCTCTGGCGGGTCGAGGACCTGCGTCAACCGTCTGCGGAGCATGGAGAATCGACGCTCTTGCCGCGGCTCTCGGTCGGGCGTGGCGGGACGATCCTGTTCATGAACGCGGCCGCGCGCAAGTTGTTCGGCAAACGCGTCACATCGCTGGAGCGGCTGACCTCGACGCCGCTCAGCCACGGGCAGGTTACCGTGCTGGACGGGGCGAATGGCAAGGTCACCTGCATGATCTGTGAAATCGCGGCCAGCGGCGGGCGGCGCGAGATTTTCTTTCTGCCCCCGCCGGGAGACACCGCGCCGGCTGCACCGACCTCCGGGTTCGACGGGCTGCCCGTGCCCTTGCTGAAAGTGTCTCAGGATGGCGTGATCAGCCGCGCCAATACCGAGGCGCTCAAACTGCTGGGGCGCGACGATGCGCATGGCGTGCGGCTCTCCGATCTCATGGAAGGGCTGGGGCGCCCGGTTGGGGACTGGCTGGCGGATGCGGTGGCCGGGCGCGAACAGAACAGTTCCGAGTTCCTGCGCATTTCGCGGCGGGACAAGGAGGTTTTTGTTCAGGTCGTGCTCAAGCGCGTGTTTGAGGATGGCGCGCCCGCGTTGGTCGCGGTTCTGAATGATGCGACCGAGCTGAAGACGCTTGAGGCGCAATTCGTGCAAAGCCAGAAAATGCAGGCGATCGGGCAGCTTGCGGGCGGGGTGGCGCATGATTTCAACAACCTGCTGACGGCGATTTCCGGCCATTGCGATCTTTTGCTGTTGCGCCATGATCAGGGGGATCCCGATTACAGTGATCTGGTCCAGATCAACCAGAACACCAACCGCGCCGCGGCATTGGTGAGCCAGCTCCTGGCGTTTTCGCGCAAGCAAACCCTGCGTCCCGAGGTGCTGGACCTGCGCGAAACGCTGTCTGACCTGACCCATCTGCTCAACCGGCTGGTGGGGGAAAAGGTCAAGCTGACGTTGGAACATGACCCGGTCTTGCGCACCGTGCGCGCCGACAAGCGACAGCTTGAGCAGGTGATGATGAACCTTGTGGTGAACGCGCGGGATGCCATGCCGGAGGGCGGCGAGATTCGGGTGAAAACCGAAGGCCTGACGCTCAAATCCCCGCTCAAACGCGACCGGGCCGTTGTGGCACCGGGGGACTATGTTTTGATCAAGGTGCAGGATCAGGGTTGTGGCATCGCGCCGGACAAGCTGCAAAAGGTGTTCGAGCCGTTCTATACCACCAAGCGCACCGGTGAGGGCACGGGGCTGGGCCTGTCAACGGTCTATGGCATCATCAAACAGACGGGCGGGTTCATCTTCGTGGATTCGGTGGTCGGGCAGGGCGCGTGTTTCTCGGTCCTGCTGCCTGTGCACATGCCCGAGGTCGAAGCCGCACCCGAGCCGCAACCGGTTGCGGCGGACCCGGTCAGCGTCCGGCCCGATGCGGTGATCCTTCTGGTCGAGGACGAGGCGCCGGTCCGGGCTTTTGCCTCGCGCGCGCTTCGGTTGCGCGGGTTTACTGTGCTGGAGGCCGACAGCGCCGAAGCGGCATTGCAATTGCTGGAAGATCCGGAAGTCGAGGTGAATGTCTTTGTCACGGACGTGGTCATGCCCGGTATGGACGGGCCAAGCTGGGTCCGGCAGGCGTTGACGGATCGCCCGGATGTGAAGGTTGTCTTTGTTTCGGGCTATGCCGAGGAAAGCTTTCACGATGACCAGTCGGATATTCCGAACTCAACCTTCCTGCCGAAACCGTTTTCGCTTACCGAACTCACCGAAACCGTCTCGCGCCAACTGCATTGAAAGCGCGCACCGGACAGGCGGACATGCTCAGCCGTCCACTCGCATTTGTCGCGTCCGTCAGGTCCGTGGGGCTATGGACTCGTAGAGTTCGAATTCCCCGGCGCATTTACGCCTGAGCTTGGCTTCGACCCTGGGGGACAGGTCCAACGCTGCACTGGGTGAGACATTCACGCGATCAAGGGACAGGGACACCTCCAGCCGCTCTTCCAGAAAGGCAATCAGGGCGGGTTGATCCTCGTAGCGGAACATGTGCGTCACCCGGGTACCATTGGGCCGCGGTTCCAGGAACTTGGCCTGCGAGCCCACATTGGCAAAGCCGGGCCGGTTGCCCCGGCAATAGGCTTCGACGAAATCGTCAAAGCTGATTCCCTCGGTCGAGTTGGGCTTGCCCGCCATGAAGGGGCGTTGCCGATAGCGATACCAGCTGCCCAGCCAGCTTATCGGTTCGCGCATCACCGCCGCCGTCTCCATGTCTTCGGCCCCCATCTTGTCAAACATCGGGCGAAAGAAGCGATTGTAGCGATAGACCGGCGCGTGTTTCAGCTCGGGCGGGTCACGCACGACCATGTCGGCGCGTGGCGCCAGGGCTTCTTCAAAGGCGGAGGTTCCGGTTTTCGGCACCGCAAGAAAGGTCAGCCGCTCTTTCCAGAAAACCAGCATTTTCAATCCCTTCGCGCACAAATCCAGCTGCTGATCGATACAGTAGGATGTCGCCGTGCAACCGTAAACCACTCTTTAAGACTTCTGCGGAAAACTCGGTGCATGGAGAATTCTCTTGAAATGTTCTCGTTTTGATCGCACAAGGAACAAGGCAAGAACATTTCAGCAGCGATTGTCGCCCCGGCGGCAGTGTGAAATAAGGGCGCAAACAAATGGCAACGGCAGATCTTCTTTCCATGAGCAACAAACGCACGGCGGATAAACAAAAGGCGCTCGACAGCGCATTGGCCCAGATCGAACGCCAGTTCGGCAAGGGTTCGATCATGAAACTGGGCGATGAAAACGCGGTGCAGGAGATCGAGGCGACCTCGACCGGCTCACTCGGGCTCGACATCGCGCTGGGTATCGGGGGCCTGCCCAAGGGCCGGATCGTGGAAATCTATGGCCCCGAATCTTCGGGCAAGACCACGCTCACGCTGCATTGTGTGGCCGAAGAGCAGAAAAAGGGCGGGGTCTGTGCCTTTGTCGATGCAGAACACGCGCTGGATCCGCAATATGCCCGCAAGCTGGGGGTGGATATTGACGAGCTTCTGATCTCGCAGCCGGACACTGGTGAACAGGCGCTGGAAATCACCGATACGCTGGTGCGCTCGGGCGCGGTCAGCATGGTGATCGTCGACTCGGTCGCGGCGCTGACCCCGAAATCCGAGCTCGAAGGCGACATGGGCGACAGTTCCGTGGGTGTGCATGCACGGCTGATGAGCCAGGCGATGCGCAAGCTGACCGGCTCTATCTCGCGGTCGAACTGCATGGTGATCTTCATCAACCAGATCCGCATGAAGATCGGCGTGATGTTCGGCTCACCAGAGACCACGACGGGCGGCAATGCGCTGAAATTCTATTCCTCCGTCCGGCTCGATATCCGCCGCATCGGATCAATCAAGGATCGTGACGAGGTGGTCGGCAATGCCACCCGTGTCAAAGTGGTCAAGAACAAGGTCGCGCCGCCCTTCAAGCAGGTGGAGTTTGACATCATGTATGGCGAAGGCATCTCGAAAATGGGCGAATTGATCGATCTGGGGGTCAAGGCCGGCGTGGTCGAGAAATCCGGGTCATGGTATTCCTATGGTGATGAACGCATTGGCCAGGGACGTGAAAACGCAAAGAATTTCCTGCGGGAGAATACGCGTGTCGCGCTGGAGATCGAGGACAAGATCCGCGCTGCTCACGGGCTCGATTTTCATATGCCGGAAACGGATGAAAGCGATGATGGCGACGTGATGGAAGCCTGACACCGAGCGCAGATGGGGACTGCAGAAACCCCCCGGTCGCGGACGCGCGGCTGAGAATACTCGGGAACGGGGGGCGGCGACGGCGGCCCCCTGTTTCCGTTTGGCTATTCGCCCTGTGGACAGCGACGGAGCACGGGTTTAAACCTGCCTCGATTGCGGCCCGGCCGCCCGAGATAAGAAGACCGCCACCATGCCCACGCTGAACGATATCCGCTCGACTTTCCTCGATTATTTTGCGCGCAACGGCCACGAGGTCGTGGCCTCCAGTCCGCTGGTGCCCCGCAATGACCCGACGCTGATGTTCGCCAATTCCGGCATGGTGCAGTTCAAGAACCTGTTCACCGGGGTTGAGACCCGCGACTACAAGCGCGCCACGACCTCGCAAAAATGCGTGCGCGCTGGCGGCAAGCACAACGATCTGGACAATGTGGGCTATACCGCGCGGCACCATACCTTCTTTGAAATGCTGGGGAATTTCAGCTTTGGCGACTATTTCAAGGAAGAGGCAATCCCCTTTGCCTATGAGCTGATCACCCGCGATTTCGACATTGATCGCAACCGGCTTTATGCCACGGTCTACCACACCGATGACGAGGCGTTCGAGATCTGGAAAAAGGTCGGCATTCCCGAGGACCGGATCATCCGCATCGCCACATCCGACAATTTCTGGCAGATGGGACCGACCGGCCCCTGCGGCCCCTGCACCGAGATTTTCTATGATCATGGTGATCACATCTGGGGTGGCCCTCCGGGCAGCCCGGAGGAGGATGGCGACCGGTTCATCGAGATCTGGAACATCGTTTTCATGCAGAACGAGCAGTTCGAAGACGGGTCGATGAAGGCGCTGGACATGCAGAGCATCGACACCGGCATGGGGCTGGAACGGATCGGCGCGCTGTTGCAGGGCAAGCATGACAACTACGATACCGACCTGATGCGCTCGTTGATCGAGGCCAGTGCCGATGTGACATCGAGCGACCCGGACGGGCCGGGCAATGTGCATCACCGGGTGATCGCGGACCATTTGCGCTCGACCTCGTTCCTCTTGGCTGATGGGGTGATGCCGTCAAATGAGGGGCGCGGTTACGTGCTGCGCCGCATCATGCGCCGGGCCATGCGTCATGCGCATCTTCTGGGGGCGAAGGACCCGGTCATGCACCGTCTGGTCCCGGCGCTGGTGCGCCAGATGGGGGCAGCCTATCCGGAACTGGGCCGCGCGCAGGCGCTCATTGAAGAGACGCTGAACCTTGAGGAAACGCGTTTCAAGACAACGCTGGATCGTGGTCTGAAGCTGCTGGATGATGAGCTGTCCGGGCTGGACGAGGGCGCGCCGCTTTCGGGTGAGGCGGCATTCAAGCTCTATGATACCTATGGCTTCCCGCTGGACCTGACGCAGGATGCGCTGCGCGAGAAGGGCCGTTCCGTGGACACGGACGGGTTCGACGCCGCGATGGCCGAGCAAAAGGCCAAGGCGCGCGCGGCATGGGCCGGGACGGGCGAGACCAAGGATGCGGAGATCTGGTTCGATCTGGCCGATACCCATGGTGCGACCGATTTCCTGGGCTACGACACCGAGGTGGCCGAAGGGCAGGTGCTGGCACTGGTCAAGGACGGCGCGGCGGTGGATGCGCTGCAGCCCGGCGAAGAGGGCTGGATGATCGTCAACCAGACGCCGTTTTATGCCGAAAGCGGCGGGCAGGTGGGTGACAGCGGGACCTATCTCAAGCCCGAGGGCAATGGGGTTATCGCCGATACGCAGAAGATGGCGGGCGGGCTTTTTGCCCACAAGGTCACGCCGGAAAAGACGGCGCTGGCCAAGGGCGATCCGCTGGAACTGCGCGTCGACCATGCGCGCCGCACCAATATCCGCGCCAACCATTCCGCGACGCACCTGCTGCACGAGGCGCTGCGCGAGGCGCTTGGCGATCACGTGGCGCAGCGCGGCTCGCTCAACGCGGCGGACCGGCTGCGGTTCGACTTCAGCCATGCCAAGGCGCTGACGCTGGAAGAGTTGAAACAGGTCGAGCGGGATGTAAACGCCTTTATCCGCCAGAACGCGCCGGTCACGACACGGATCATGACGCCCGATGATGCACGCGAAATGGGGGCGCAGGCGCTTTTCGGTGAGAAATACGGCGACGAGGTGCGCGTGGTCTCCATGGGCCGCAAATCCGGCTCCGGCAAGGGCAGTGATGGCGAGACCTATTCGATTGAGCTTTGCGGCGGCACCCATGTGCGCCAGACCGGGGATATCGGCGTTTTCGTAACGCTGGGCGACAGCGCATCCTCGGCCGGTGTGCGCCGGATCGAGGCGCTGACCGGGCAGGCGGCGTTTGATTATCTCAGCGGTCAGGACCATCGCCTTGCACAGGTGGCGACAGAGCTCAAGTCGCAGCCTGCCGATGTGCCCGAGCGCGTCAAGGCCCTGCTGGACGAGCGCAAGGCGCTTCAGAACGAAGTGGCTGAACTGCGCCGCGAACTGGCCATGTCGGGCGGCTCTGCCGGTCCCGGAGCCGAGGCCGAGGTCGTGGCGGGTGTGCCCTTTGTGGCGCAGGTGCTCAGCGGTGTGACGGGCAAGGATCTTCCGCCGCTCATTGACGCGCAAAAGGACAAGCTGGGCACCGCCGTGATCCTGTTGATCGCTGATACGGGCGGCAAGGCGGCGGTGGCCGCCGGCGTCACCCCGGACATGACCGACAAGGTGTCCGCCGTCGATCTGGTCCGGGCCGCGGTGGCCGAACTGGGCGGCAAGGGCGGCGGTGGCCGTCCCGACATGGCGCAAGGCGGCGGCGCGGATGCCTCCAATGCCGAGGCCGCAATTGCCGCCGCGCGCAGAATTCTGGAGGGATAAGAGATGGCCGCCTATTGGATTGCCCATGTAACAGTAACGGACGAAGAGTCCTATGGCCGCTATGCCAAGCTTGCCGGGCCGGCCATTGCCGCCCATGGCGGTGAATTCCTGGCCCGCGGCGGGGCCTATATCCAGCTGGAAGGGCCGGAGCGCGCGCGCCATGTGGTGACACGTTTCCCGTCGCTTGAAGCGGCCAAGGCCTGCTACGATTCAGACGCCTATCAGGAAGCGCTGAGCCATGCGCGCGACGCATCTGTGCGCGAAGTGGTCATTGTCGAAGGCGTGTGACGTCCACGCCGATCGCGGCATCACAGCCCGCGTTTCTACAAAGACAAAAGCACATCGCCCCGGAAATTCGGGGCGATGGCGCGTTTGGGCGTGATTACCAGCGGTGGTGGCCGCACATCACGAAAACCGTGGCGTTGGCTTCCTGTGCGCCGGTCGGACGACCGCTGGTGTTGGTGAATTCAACCGCCCAGGTCTTGGTGCTTTTCGGATAGCTTGCGGTCACTTCAAGCGGGCCAAGCGCGCCGCGCAGCTGGTCGTTATTCGCGTAGCCGCCGGAAATGGCGTAGTGATGACCGTGGCAGGAAACGGTCACTTCCGCCGATCCGCCAGCGGGGATCACGGGCAGTGTGGAGGTTTCGCTTTTCACGTTGTGAGCGCCAGCTTGGGTGGCAAAAGACGTGGCAGCAGCAATAATCGACATTTTGAAGGTTTTGCTAAGATTGAGCATGGTAATATAGAACCCCTTGTTAATTCATTGGTTTCTGGCGGTGCGATCCGTCTTCAAATGTTTTGGCAGTCTTAAAACCGCGACCGCTGGAAGTAGTGTAGGCGGGGTATCACTTTTTGTAAATAATGAGTGCCAACCGGGCATTGGGCAGCAAAAAGGGCACCGTGCGAAAAATCACGCACGGTGCCTTTCAACTCTGGCTGGTATTCGCGTGTTCGGCTCAGCCCGACGCCTTGGCCATCCGCTTGCGTTCATGCGGATCGAGATAGCGCTTGCGCAGACGGATCGTGTTGGGCGTCACCTCGACCAGCTCGTCATCGTTGATATAGGCAATCGCCTCTTCCAGGCTCAGCTTCATGGGCGTGGTCAGACGCACGGCTTCGTCCGTTCCCGACGCGCGCACGTTGGTCAGCTTCTTGCCCTTGAGCGGGTTCACTTCCAGATCGTTCTCGCGGCTATGCTCGCCAATGATCATGCCGGTATAGACCTGCTCCTGCGCGCCGATCATCATCTTGCCACGCTCTTCGAGGTTCCACAGCGCATAGGCCACGGAGACGCCGTTCTCCATCGAGATCAGAACGCCCGCGCGACGGCCCGGAATGGACCCTTTATGCGGGGTCCAGCCGTGGAACACGCGGTTCAGAACGCCGGTGCCGCGCGTGTCGGTGAGAAACTCGCCGTGATAGCCAATAAGGCCCCGCGACGGCACATGGGCGATGATCCGGGTCTTGCCCGCGCCTGCGGGGCGCATCTCGACCAGCTCGCCCTTGCGCGTGCCGGTCAGTTTCTCGATCACCGCGCCGGAATAGTCGTCATCCACGTCAATCGTGGCTTCTTCGACCGGCTCCATGGTGACGCCGTCCACCTCTTTCATGATCACCTGCGGACGCGAAATCGACAGCTCGAAGCCTTCGCGGCGCATGTTCTCGATCAGCACGCCCATCTGCAATTCGCCCCGGCCCGAGACTTCGAACGCCTCGCCACCCGGCGTGTCGGCGATCTTGATCGCCACATTGCTTTCCGCCTCTTTATAGAGCCGGTCGCGGATCACGCGGGACTGCACCTTCTTGCCGTCCCGGCCCGCCAGCGGGCTGTCGTTGATGCCAAAGGTCACGGTGATGGTGGGCGGGTCGATGGGCTGGGCATCGAGCGGTTCATCCACCGCAAGGGCACAGATCGTGTCGGCCACGGTCGCCTTGGACATGCCGGCGATGGAGACGATGTCACCGGCCTGCGCCTCTTCGATGTCCTGTTGCGACAGACCCCGGAAGGCCTGAATCTTTGTCACACGGAATTGCTCGATCTTCTGACCGATGCGGCTGAGCGCCTGCACCGTCGCGCCGACCTTGAGCTTGCCCGATTCCACGCGGCCCGTGAGGATACGGCCCACGAACGGGTCCGCGCCCAGCGTCGTGGCCAGCATGCGGAAATCCTCGTCCTGACGCTTGATCTGGCGCGGGGCAGGCACGTGGTTGATGATCAGGTCAAACAGCGCCGTCAGGTCCTTGCGCGGCCCGTCCAGTTCGTGATCGGCCCAGCCGGACCGACCGCTCGCGTACATATGCGGGAAATCGAGCTGATCGTCATCGGCATCGAGCGAGGCAAAGAGATCAAAGCATTCGTCCAGCGCGCGGTCGGGTTCCGCGTCGGGCTTGTCCACCTTGTTCAGCACCACGATGGGGCGCAGGCCCAGCGCCAGCGCCTTGGAGGTCACGAACTTGGTCTGGGGCATTGGGCCTTCGGCCGCGTCCACCAGCAGCACAACGCCATCCACCATCGACAGGATGCGCTCCACCTCGCCGCCGAAATCGGCGTGGCCGGGCGTGTCGACGATATTGATGCGGTGGCCTTTCCACTCAACGCTGGTGGGCTTGGCAAAGATGGTGATGCCGCGTTCACGCTCCAGATCGTTGCTGTCCATGGCGCGCTCTTCCACGGCCTGGTTGGCGCGGAAAGCGCCGGATTGCTTGAGAAGCTCATCCACCAGCGTGGTCTTGCCATGGTCAACGTGAGCGATAATCGCGATATTGCGAAGGTCCATTACGGGCGCACCTTTTGTCTGAAGTTGCGCGCCACCTATCCCCACTGGGCGGGAATGGCCAGACCCTAATGTGTCACGGTCTGCGAGAAGAGCTGCATCACCGCTATTCCGGCCACAATCATGCCCATACCAAGGATCGCGGGCCAGTCGAGCCTTTGGTCAAAGACCACGAATCCGATCACCGCAATGAAGAGAATACCCAGCCCCGACCAAAGCGCATAGGCCACGCCCACCGGGATGACGCGCAGCGACAGTGCCAGCAGGTAGAACGCCACCCCGTAGGCCAGCACGACGATGATCGACGGCACCAGTTTTGAAAACTGCTGGCTGGCCTGCAAAGCGGTGGTGCCGATGGTTTCGGCCGCCACCGCAAGGATCAGGGCAAGATAGGCTGGCATGCTGTACTCCACCGTCAGAAACTATGCCCGGTCCAGAGCTTCTTTGGCTCGAAAATATCCCGGGGTCCGGGGCAGAGCCCCGGTCCGACATCTCACAGAAGCGTCACGCTGGCAAATGAATGGTGAACCGTTTGCGGATCGCGGCATCCGTCACCGGATCAAACCGCGCCGCCGCGCGCTCGGACAGGATCTCTTGCTTGCGCGCGGTGGCGCGTTCAATGAGATCCGGCTTGCCCTTTTCCGCCCATTCCTTGGGCGAGGTGCGGTCGCCCAACGTGGGATAGACGTGATCGCTCTGCATCCGGCCCAGCGTCTGTTCGGTACCAAGGTAATGGCCCGGGCCGCCGATGCAGACCTCGCGGATCTGCTCGACCGCGACGGTCTCGTCATCCACCTCGATGCCGCGCACACAGCGCTGCGCCTGTCCGATGATGTCATCGCCCAGGATCAGGCTTTCATGACAGAACCCCAGAAGCGAGGCATGCATCCCCGCCGCCTCATAGACCATGTTCAGCCCCGACAGCCCGGCCATGACGTTCGAACACATCTGCTCCCATCCCGCCTGCATGTCGGGCAGTTTGCTGTCACAGGCCCCGCCCGCCGCGCCGCCGGGCAGGTCGTAGAAGCGGTGCATCTGCGCGCAGCCCGCGCTGAGCAGCGCCTGTTCCCCCGAGCCCACGGTCATCGCCCCGGTGCGCAGATCCAGCCCAAAGGGCCATGTCCCCACTACCGCCGGATGGCCCGGAGACACGGCGTTGACATAGACCAGCCCGGCCAGGCATTCCGCCAGCCCCTGCACGATGGCGCCCGCCACGGTCGAGGGCGCGGTGGCCCCCGCCATGCCCGCGCTGAGCAAGAGGATCGGCATGCCGCCCTTGATACAGGCCTCCATCACCTGACAGCTTTCCGTGGCGAATTTCATCGGCGGCACGACGAAGCAGTTGGAATTGCTGACAAAAGGCCGCGCGCGCCAGGCCTCTTCGCTGCCCGCCACCATGTGCAGCATCTCCAGCGCGTCGGCCACATAGGACGGATCGGTAAAGGAGGTGCCGACATGTTTCTTGGTGCCCGCGACACAGGCATAAACCGTGTTCAGGTCCATCTCGCGGTTGTCGGTGATGTCCCGCGCCACCATGGGGCGCTGCACGAAGTGGATGTTGTCCAGTTGGTCGGCGATCCGGGCCGCGTCATGCAGGTCTTGCACGGTGCTGTCGCGATATTCGCGCCCATGTACATCGACCAGATGCACCGCCGCGCCCGCGGTGCCGTAATGCACATTGGTGCCCGAGAGCTGCATGTCATGGGCCGGGTCGCGCCCATGCAAAGTGATCGCGCGGTTGGCCTTGGCAATCGTGTCCTCGACCAGCGCGCGGGGAAAGCGCAGCCGGCCATCCTCGCCCAGCACCGCGCCCGCGCCGGTCATATAGGCGATGCCGCTTTCGGGTGCGTCGGCCAGCCCGATTTCCTCAAGCGCCTGCAGCACGGCCTCGTGAATGCGCGCCATGCCCGCCTGTGTCAGCGGTGACAGGGTGCCGCCCGCCATACCGGGGCGGATGGGGCGCAGATGGACGGCCAGTTTCGAGGACCGCGCGGCACGGCGCGCGGAGCGGCCACCGCTGCGGGCGGGTTTGGGGGTGTTTGACAGGTCGGTCATGGGAACGCTCGGATCAGGGGGAAGGGGATGGGCAAAAGCGGAATTTACATTTGCCCCGGCCGCCCCCGCGCGGCGCGTCCGCGGCTCGCCCCGATGGTGCGCTCCACGATCAGATATCTGCACAGATGCTGCGCCATGCGCGTCTCCCCTCGCAACATGTGCCCAGATTGAACGGTTAAAGGGGGTGGTCTGTCCCAATTGCGACAGGATGTCGCTTTCGGACCGGGTGCTTCGTTTTGTTGAGAACACACAAGGGGAAAGTGGCGGAGAGACAGGGATTCGAACCCTGGGTCCCCGTGAAGGGACAACGGTTTTCGAGACCGCCCCGTTCGACCACTCCGGCACCTCTCCGCGGGGGTCTGGGTAGGGGGCGTTTAAAACCCTTTGGGCCGGGGTGCAAGCGCCTTTCGCAACTTTTCTCTGGCTTGCTTTCATCGCGCGTATTTGTGCGTGGCTCTCTTGGAAATGCCCGCCCGGGTCGCTAGGTTCGATCCAAGCCATCTAGGGGACCCGGAGCGGGTCAAGCACGGGGTCAGCCATGTTCCAACGTCATTTCTTTGCCAGCTGTGTTGCCCTGGGCATCAGTGCCACCGGGCTTTGGGCCGAGGACCGGCCCACCGATGCGATCCTTGATCTGCTGTCCTTGCCCCAGACCATCGAGGTGATGCGCAAGGAAGGGTTGTCCTATGGCGCGGAACTGGGCGCGGACATGCTGATGAGCGGTCCCAACAGCGGCTGGTCGGCGACGGTCGAGCGGATCTATGACACCGAACGTATGGAAGAGACCGTGCGCGCAGGCGTTGCCGCCGCATGGGAGGAGGGCCAGGGCGATCTTGAGACGCTGACGGCGTTTTTCGCGGATGACGCGGGCCAGCGTGTCGTGCAGCTAGAGATTTCGGCGCGCGACGCGATGTCGGAAACCGGCATCGAGGAGGCCGCGCGGCTGGCCTGGCGGGTGGAGGCGGACAAACCCGAGGATGAACAGGATCCACGGCTTGAGCTGATCGCGGAATTCGTTGAGAGCAATGACCTGATCGAGGCCAATGTGGTGGGGGCGATGAATTCGTCCTACGCGTTTTATCTGGGCCTTGTCGAAGGCGGGGCCTTTGAGATGACCGAAGAGGACATCCTGCGCGAGGTCTGGTCCACCGAGGCCGAAAACCGTGAGGATACGCGCGAATGGCTCTTTGGCTACATGATGATGTCCTACCGGCCGCTGGAGGTCGAGGCGCTTGCGGCCTATGTGGACATGGCCAAGAGCGAGGACGGACGCGCGCTGAACCGGGCGCTTTTTGCCGGGTTTGACCGGATGTATTCGGATATCTCCTATGCGCTGGGTCTTGCGCTGGCGCAGCAGATGACGGCGCAGGATCTTTGACGCAAGGGCCTGTGGTTATCGGGCTAAGGTGAGGCGATTGGAGCGGAAGGGCGGGAAAGAGCCCGGAGCGGACATTGCCCCGCGCGGAATCAAGGCCGAAGGCCGCCGCGCATCGCGTCGCCATTGTCGCTCGGACCAATGGCGCTCCAATGGCGACCGCCCCCCGGCACGGCGATTTGGCTGCTGCAAGCGCATTTATCTGACCTTTTTCGGATCTTGCAGGCATAAAGCTCTGCCCCACAAACGCTTGATCGCCGCACCGCGGCCCGTCAATGAGCGGCTCACGCACTGGCGATTCCGTCCGCGTTGCCCCCATTCGCCTAACACCATCTGATCCACAGATGTGTCTGCACATCGTTGCGTCCGGTGTCCCAATAAGGGGTTGACTCCGTCGCCCAGTCGCTGAATAAGGCGCGCACCCCGCCGTGGCATCCGCCCCAGCGGGATTTGGTTTTTAATGACGCCCCTGACCGGGCGCGCAGTTCGAGGCGGCAAAAGCCGGAAACGCCGGGGAACCGGGGCCACAGGACGCGGTAGACAAGGAAGAACGAGATGTTCGCAGTCCTCAAGACGGGCGGCAAGCAATACAAGGTTTCGTCGGGCGATACGCTCCGGGTCGAGAAACTGGCTGCCGACGCAGGTGAAAAAGTTCAATTCAACGACGTGCTGATGCTGGGCGGTGACACAACCGTCGTGGGCAGCCCGCTGGTTGATGGCGCCGCCGTTCAGGCCGAAGTGATCGACCAGATCAAGGGTGACAAGGTCATCCACTTCGTCAAGCGCCGCCGTAAGCATTCGTCCAAGCGCACCAAGGGCCATCGTCAGCAACTGACCCTGATCCGCGTGACCGACATCCTCGCCGAAGGCGCGGACAAGTCCGGCGTGAAAGCCGCAATTGGCGCAGGTTCCGTGGCCGGTGTTGCCGCAGCGCCGAAGCCTGCCAAAGCCGCCGAGAAAAAAGCCGACGCGCCCAAAGCCGCTGCTCCGGCAGCGAGCGCAGACGATCTCACAGCCATCACCGGCATTGGTCCGGCGGCTGCCAAGAAACTGGCAGACGCAGGCATCACCAGCTACGCGCAGCTTGCCGGCATCGATGCCGACAGCTTTGACGCGGTCAAGGTGAAGCCGGAATGGATCGAGCAAGCCAAAGAACTCGCGAAATAAGGAGACCCACCCATGGCACATAAAAAAGCAGGCGGTTCCTCCCGCAACGGTCGCGACTCAGCCGGTCGCCGTCTTGGCGTCAAACTCTACGGCGGTCAGCACGCGATCCCCGGCAACATCATCGTGCGTCAGCGCGGCAACAAGTGGTGGCCGGGTGAAGGCGTAGGCGAAGGCAAGGATCACACCATCTTTGCAACCGCCGAAGGCAAAGTGACCTTCCGCAAAGGCTTCAAGGGCCGCACCTTTATTTCCGTGCTTCCAGTGGCGGAGGCCGCCGAGTAAGCCGACCTTAAAGGTTTTGAGAAAAACAGGGGGATCGGCAAACGCCGGTCCCCTTTCTCGTTCCAGTTGTGAAAGGCCCAGATATGTCCGTGGCCGTTGCATCCTACCTGACCTTTGCCGCCAGCCAGATCGGAACCCCCGGTCCGGCCAATATGGCGTTGATGGCGACGGGTGCGCGCTATGGGCTGCGCGCGGCGCTGCCCTTTGTGGCGGGCGTGGCATTGGGCAAGCAACTGGTGATCTGGCCGGTGGGCTTTGGCCTGATGGGGCTGGCGACAGAGGTCCCTTGGCTCTTTGAGGCGCTGAAATGGGCCTGTATCGCCTATATCTGCTGGCTGGCGTGGAAGATCGCGAATCTGCGGCTGCAACCGGGGGAGGAGGCCGCTGCGGCACCCGGATTTGCGGCGGGTTTGCTGGTCCATCCGCTCAATCCCAAGGCCTGGGCGATGATCGTCACGGGGTTTACAACTTTCGTCGAGCCCGGCACGCCCACCTTGCAAGCCACGGCGACAATCGCCATCTGTCTGTTATCCTTGCAGATTATTCTGCACCCGATGTGGACATTTGCCGGTGACCGGATCGCGCGCCTTGTGGCCGGAAAAAGACAAGAAAAATACCTGATGTGGACACTTGCGGCGCTTACCGTCGCCTCCGTCTTCATCGTGCTGTTCAGAGGAGGAACCGCATGACCGCCCAGGAGCATGTCGTTGTGCAACCATTGATCGAAACCCCGCGTGTTGACCTGCGCCCGCTGCGCCGGTCCGATATGGGGCTGATCGAGATGTATGCCTCGGACGAGCGGGTGGCGCGCATGACCACGTCGATCCCGCATCCGGTGCCGCCGGGTCTGACCGAAGCTTTTGTGAACCGCGCCATGTCAGAGGACCGTAACGAAGATGTCTGGGCCATGGACGGCACCAAGCAGGGCGCGTCCGAGGTCATGGGGTTGATCGCGCTGGAGCGCATGGACCGCAATCAAAGCGAAGTCGGGTTCTGGGTGGCGCCGCCATATTGGAATACCGGGCTTGCCTCGGACGCGGTGCGCGCATTGATCGAAGCCAACCCGATGGACAATGACACGATCTTTGCCTCCGTGTTTCAGGATAACCCGGCCTCGGCGCGGGTGCTGACCAATTGTGGGTTTTCCTATGTGGGCGATGCCGAAAGCTATTCGGTGGCGCGCGCGGCGCAGGTGCCGACCTGGACCTATATCTGCAAGATGCGCTAGGGCCTTCGGGCCGGGGCGCTTTTGCGTATTTTCAAAGAGAAGAAGAGCAGGGTGCGTCCCGCCCGACCCCATGGGGGGCTTGAGAGCCGGGCGCGCTTTGTCTATCGCTGACGCGAACAACCCGAGAGGCCCCTCATGAAATTTCTTGATCTCGCCAAGGTCTATATCCGGTCCGGTGCGGGCGGCGGCGGGGCCGTGTCCTTCCGGCGCGAGAAATATATCGAATATGGCGGCCCCGATGGCGGCGATGGCGGCAAGGGCGGCTCGGTCATCATCGAGGCGGTCGAGGGGCTGAACACGCTGATCGACTTCCGCTACCAGCAGCACTTCTTTGCCAAGAACGGCCAGCCCGGCATGGGCAAGCAACGCACCGGCAAGGATGGCGATGATATCGTGCTGCGCGTGCCCGTCGGCACCGAGGTGCTGGACGAGGACGAAGAGACGCTGATCGCCGAGTTGATGGAAGTGGGCGAACGCATCGTTTTGGCCCGGGGCGGCAATGGCGGCTTTGGCAACCTGCATTTCAAGACCGCGACCAATCAGGCCCCGCGCCGCGCCAATCCCGGCCAGCCGGGGGTGGAGCGGACGATCTGGCTTCGGCTCAAGCTGATTGCCGATGCGGGGCTTCTGGGCTTGCCCAATGCGGGCAAATCGACTTTCCTGTCGGCCACGTCCAATGCGCGGCCCAAGATCGCCGATTACCCGTTTACCACGCTGCACCCCAATCTGGGGGTTGTCGGCGTGGATGGCGCGGAATTCGTGGTGGCCGATATTCCCGGTCTGATCGCGGGCGCGCATGAGGGGCGGGGCATTGGCGACAGGTTCCTGGGCCATGTGGAGCGCTGTTCGGTGCTCTTGCATCTGGTGGATGGCACCTCCGAGACGATTGCCGAGGATTACCGGGTGATCATCGGCGAGCTGGAAGCCTATGGCGGGCATCTGGCGGACAAGCCGCGCATCACCGCGCTGAACAAGATCGACGCTTTGGATGATGAGGAACGTGCCGAGGCAAAAGCGACGCTTGAGGCCGAGACAGGCGGGGCTGTCTTCATGATGTCGGGCGTGTCGCGCGAAGGGCTGACCGAAGTGCTGCGTGCGCTGCGCGCCGAGATTTCCGAGGACAAGCTGCGCCAGAAAAAGGCCGATGACGAGGATGAAGGCGCATGGCATCCCTGACAAAAGCCCGGCGTATCGTCATCAAGATCGGTTCTGCGCTTCTGGTGGACAAGGCCAGCGGCGCGCTGAAATCCGATTGGCTCAAGGGGCTGGCCGAGGATGTGGCCTGGCTCAAGCAGACCGCGGATGTGATCCTTGTCTCCTCTGGCTCGATCGCCTTGGGCCGTGGCGCATTGGGCCTGCCCGCGACGGAACTGGCGCTGGAACAATCACAGGCGGCGGCGGCGGTGGGGCAGATCCGGCTGGCGCGCGCCTATGAAGAGGCGCTGGCTCCGCATGGGCTTACGGCGGCGCAGGTGCTGGTGACGCTGGAGGACTCCACCGACCGCCGGCGCTATCTCAATTCGCGGGCGACGCTGGAGACGCTGATCTCATTGGGCGCGGTGCCGATTGTGAATGAAAACGACACGGTCGCCACGGATGAGATCCGCTATGGCGACAATGACCGTATGGCGGCGCAGGTGGCGGCGACGGTGGGGGCCGATGTGCTGGTGCTGCTCTCGGACGTGGACGGGTTCTACAATGGCAACCCGCATCAGGACCCCTCGGCCACGCGGTATGAGGTGATCGAAGAGATCACGCCCGAGATCGAGGCCATGGCGGGCGATGCCGGTTCGGGGCTCAGCAAGGGCGGCATGAAAACCAAGCTGATGGCGGCCAAGACGGCGACAGCGGCGGGATGTGACATGGCGATCACCCATGGGGATGCTCTGCGCCCGCTGAAAGCGCTGGAAGAGGGCGCCAACGCCACATGGTTCACCGCGCATATTGATCCGCACGCGGCGCGCAAACGCTGGATCGCGGCGATGAAACCGCGTGGCGAGGTCACGCTGGACGCCGGTGCCGCGCGCGCCATGCAGGCGGGCAAGAGCCTTTTGCCAGCGGGTGTCAGCGCGGTCTCCGGCACTTTCGGGCGCGGTGATCCAGTGGCGATCCTGGGACCGGACGGGCACAAGCTGGGGCAGGGGCTTACGCGCTATACCGCCGCCGAGACGCGCAGCATCAAAGGGCACCGCTCGGACGAGATCGAGGCGCTTCTGGGCTATCCGGGCCGGGCCGTATTGATCCACCGGGACGACATGGCGCTCTGATCCGCATCTTCTTCTGTTTGAAAATACCTCCGCCGGAGGCATAAAACCTCTGGCACAACGCAAACCAAAGGCCAAAGCGATGAAAGATATCACCGACATCCCCGCTCTCATGACCGATATCGGCGCGCGCGCCAAAGCGGCAGCAAGCGAGTTGGCCTTTGCTCCAGCGGCGCAGAAGCAACAGGCGCTTGAGGCGGCGGCAGACGCGGTCTGGGCCGCGCGCGCGGCGATCATCGAGGCCAATGCCAAGGATATGGCGTTCGGGCGTGGCAAGGGGCTGTCGGATGCGATGATGGACCGGCTGATGCTGGACGAGGCGCGCATTCAGGGCATCGTCGAGGGCTTGCGCGCTGTGGCGGCACAGGATGATCCTGTTGGCGAAGTGATGGCCGAATGGGACCGGCCCACGGGGCTGCATATCAAACGCGTGCGCACGCCGCTGGGCGTTGTGGGCGTGATTTACGAGTCCCGCCCCAATGTGACGGCGGATGCGGGCGCGCTGTGCCTCAAGGCGGGCAATGCGGTGATCCTGCGCGGCGGGTCGGAGAGCTTTCATTCCTCGGGCGCGATTCATGCCGCGCTGGTCGAAGGGCTGAAAGCCGCCGGGCTGCCCGAGGATGCCATTCAACTGGTGCCCACGCGCGATCGGGCGGCGGTGAGCGAAATGCTGACCATGACAGACTATATCGACGTGATCGTGCCGCGCGGTGGCAAGGGGCTTGTGGGGCTGGTGCAGCGCGAGGCGCGGGTGCCGGTCTTTGCCCATCTCGAAGGCATCGTTCATATCTATCTCGATGCGGCGGCCGATCCGGTCAAGGCGCTGGACGTGGTGATGAACGCCAAGACCCGGCGGACGGGGATTTGCGGCGCGGCGGAATGCTTGCTGATCCATCGTGATATCGTCGACACGGTCGGTCAGGGGGTGATCCGGGCGCTGATTGATGCGGGGGTCGAGGTGCGCGCCGACGCGGCGTTGCAAAAGATCCCTGGCACCGTTCCGGCGGGGGACGAGGACTGGGGCTGCGAATATCTCGACAGCATCATTGCCGCCAAGGTGGTGGAGGACGTGGACGGGGCGATTGCCCATATCCGCGATTACAGCTCCAACCACACCGACTGTATCATCACCGAGGATGACGCCGCCGCGGACCGCTTTTTCCAGCGCATCGACAGCGCCATCCTGATGCGCAATGCCTCGACCCAGTTCGCCGATGGCGGTGAGTTCGGTATGGGCGCGGAGATCGGCATTGCCACGGGCAAGATGCATGCGCGCGGGCCGGTCGGCGCGGCGCAGCTGACCAGCTTCAAATACCTCGTGACCGGGGATGGCACGACGCGGGGCTAAAGCGGCGATCAGACCGTCAGGACGATCTCCTCTGCGCTCAGGTGGACAGCCGGGGCGCGGTTCATCGGACTGGCCAGAAGTGGCAACATCGCGAATTGTACTTCGGCGGGGCTGAAATTCAGCTCCGTCGCATCGTTTGGCAGGGCGCGGGTCAGAGCGGCCATTTCATTCCAGACCGCATTAAGGGAATTGGTCATGCGATGACCGGTGGCCGTCAGTCGCCATCTGTCCTCGTCACGGGCGCAGGTGATCTGACCGCCATGGGGGATCGTCGTTTCAAGGCATTGCAAGGCAAGGAAGGCAAGCTGCACCTCCTGCCGGGGCTGGTCACCCGAGACTTTCCAATGCACGTTGATCCGGCCGCCGATATAGGTGCCGTCAAGGATCGTGCGGCATTCGGTTTCCGACACGCGGGATGCGTTATTGGCAAAGCCAAAGGCGATACGGAACAGGCGGATACGGGCATTGGCGTTGCTGCAGCTTTCCGAGATCAGCGACAGTTCAGGACTCGTATCGCTGGCCCCGCCAAGGCTCATCAGTTCCAACCCGTTCGAAATGGCGCCCACGGGGCTGATCAGGTCGTGGCAGATGCGCGAGGCTATCAGCGCGGCCAGTTTTGGCGTATGCAGGGTCATGACAAGCTCCCGGAGGCGTGACGGATGAATGATTTCAATGCTTTGCTGGAGCCCGGCAACCTCGTGCGGCATCCCGGCCAGCCGGATTGGGGGGTGGGGCAGGTCCAGTCGAATATCGGTGGCAAGATCACTGTCAATTTCCGCGAAGCTGGCAAAGTTGTGGTTGATGGCAGCCAGATCGCGCTGGAACTGGTCTATGACGACTAGGCTAGCCGCAAAGTGGTTAACACAACTTTAAGTCGTGCCTTGGGGTAGCATGGGACCGAGGCGCAAATTGTCCGGCTTGTTGTCAAGCGCGGCTTCAACGCCTAAGACACGCGCAGCTTGGAAAGGCGCGCGATGATCCGCAATACACCAGACTTTTCGGTCCGCCTGGCACAGGATGACGCCGACCTGCGCGCGGCGCAGGCGCTGCGGTATCGCGTCTTTGTGCAGGAGCTGGGTGGCGGCGGCGCGATGGTGGATCACGAGGCCGGGCTGGAGCGCGACCGGTTCGATCCGTTTTTCGATCACCTGCTGCTGTTTGATCATGCCCGCGACACGGACCCGGTGGTGGGCGTTTACCGCGTATTGCGCGATGATCAGGCGGAGCGGGCCGGGCAATTCTATTCCGACGATGAATATGACCTGAGCGCGCTGCGGGCCACTGGCCGGAGGTTGATGGAACTGGGGCGGTCCTGCCTGCATGAAGACTATCGCGGCGGCACGGCGATGATGCATCTGTGGCAGGGGCTGGTCGAGTATGTGCAGGCGCACGGGATCGAGGTTCTGTTTGGCGTGGCCAGCTTTCACGGTACCGACGCAACGGCCTTGGCGCAGCCGCTGTCGCTGCTCTATCACAAGCATCTGGCGCCCGATGAGCTGCGCGTGCGGGCGCGCGACGCGCATCGGCAGGAAATGAACCTGTTGCCGCCCGATCAGATCGACCGCAAGGCGGCGATGTTGCAGACCCCGGCGCTGATCAAGGCCTATCTGCGGTTGGGGGGCTGTGTCGGCGATGGGGCGTGGATTGATCACGCGTTCAACACCACCGATGTCTGTCTGGTGATGGATACCGACCGCATGAACGCGCGGCAGCGGCAGATTTATACCGGCGAAAGGGCGGCGACATGAGCCCGACGTGGAGAGGGGATGACCCGCCGCCGCTACCCCTGCCGAAAGCTGTGGGCGACTGGCTTCGGGTGCTGCGGCGGGGTGTGCCGATGATCCTGCTTATCATGCTGGGACTGCTGGTGAAATTCCTGCTGCGGATCGTGGAATACCCGCTTTTTGGCCTGCGCCGCCCGGTGACGCCGGTGATTACCACATGGGTCTGCCGCGGGGCGCTGCGGCTCATGGGAGTGCGGTTGGTTGTGCGTGGGCGGCCGATGACGCATCGCGGCGCGACGGTGGCCAATCATGCGTCGTGGCTGGATATTTTCGTATTGAACGCGACGCGGCAACTGTATTTCGTGTCCAAGTCCGAGGTGGCGCAATGGCCCGGCATTGGCTGGCTGGCGCGGGCGACCGGGACGCTGTTTATTTCGCGCGATCCAAGGCAGGCCAAGGCGCAGGCCGAACAGTTCCGCGAACGGCTGTTGGCGGGGCATCAGCTGTTGTTTTTCCCCGAAGGCACGTCGACCGATACGCTGCGCGTGCTGCCGTTCAAGCCGACGCTGTTCGCGGCGTTCTTTGATGAGGAACTGCGCCATGCGATGCATATTCAGCCGGTGAGCGTGGCCTATCACCCGCCCGAGGGGGAGAGCGCGCGCTATTACGGCTGGTGGGGGGATATGGATTTCGGGCCGCATCTTCTGGCGATGCTGGCCACGCCGCGGCACGGGTCCGTGGAGGTGGTGTTCCATCCGCCGGTGCGGGTGGATGACAGCCCGAACCGCAAGACATTGGCGCGCGAGGTGGAAGAGACCGTGCGCGCCGGGTTGCAGGCGGCGCGCCATGGGGTCGTGGCGGAGTAGTGGCTTAGAGCGTGCCGCGTTCATTCGCATTCACGCGCCCCGCTCCAAGCTGTTGATAACGCATGTCCGAGGAGCGCAAAACCGGTGCCCACTTTTGCGCGACATGCTCTAGCCGCCGGTCATGGCGGCGTGAAATGCCTTGAGCGTCGCGGCGGGGTCTTCGCTGTCCCAGATCTCGTCACCGATGCCGAAGAAATCACTCACCGGGGCCAGTGCGCGGATGGTGTCGGCGTCCAGCGCGCCTTCGGCCACCACGGGGACCTCGATCATCTCGGACCACCACTGGAACAACTCGGCTTCGGCGCGGCTGCCATCGCCAAGGGCATTGTCGCCCACGGGGCCGAAACAGACGTAGTCCGCCCCCGCTTCGCCCGCGTTCATGCCGTCATGGCGCGAGGTGCCGGAGAACACGCCGACAATCGCATCTTCGCCAAGTGTCTTGCGCGCAGCGCGCACGCCGTGGGACCCGCCGGGCAGGTGCACCCCGTCCAGACCCAGCCGTTCGGCCAGCACCACATGGGTGTCGATCACCAGCGCGATGTCGCGGGCATGGGTGATCTCGCGCATCATGTCGGCGGCGCGGGAAATCGTGTCCTCGTCATGGCTGGCCAGAGCAAGCCGGACACAGGCCACCGGCGCCGCATCAAGAACGGCGGACAAGCTTTTGCCAAAGCTCGACAATTCAAAGGCGGGCGGTGTGATCAGGTAAATCTGGGGATGCTCGATCTCGGCCATGTCGCGCTCCGCTTGAGGGGTGTTTGCCGTGCTATAGCCGGGAATGACCGGCTTGGCTACTTCGGGGCAAGCGTATCCACGAATTCCACCGCCAAGGCAAGCAGGCCCTTGCGGGTGTCATCGCGGCCCAGATCGTCTTCGTACAGCTCGATCATGCCGCCCATGGGCCGCCCGGTAAAGGCCATGGGCTGGGCACCGGGGATGGCCAGCGCGGCCTCGGCCCGGTCCTTGCCCACGCGGTACATCAGCCCGCGTTTGTGCACACCGCAGAGCATGTTGCCCGCCATCATGAAACACAGCCCGCCGAACATGCGGCGTTCGTCCAACTCGTCGGCGCGGGGGCCAAGGGCGGCACCGAGGTCTTCGCGCAACAGCGTTTCATGTCCGGGATCATAGGCCATGGCGAGAGTTTAGCCGTTGCGGCGGTCCGAGGGAATTGTCTTGTGCCTCCGCGCATCGTAAAGGGCGGGCCATGAGCAAAACGCAGACATACCGCCCGCAACCCGCCATGATCCTCGTCCGCCCGCAGATGGGCGAGAATATCGGGGGGGCGGCGCGTGCCATGTGGAATTTCGGTTTGGACCGGATGCGGGTGGTGGCCCCGCGCGATGGTTGGCCGAATGAAAAAGCCGTGGCCATGGCGTCGGGAGCGGGGCGGCTCCTGGATGAGGCGGGGCATTTTGCCAGCACGGCCGAGGCGGTGGGCGATTGCCACTATGTCTTTGCCACCACGGCGCGGCAGCGCGGGCTGACCAAACCGGTGGTGAGCCCGGAACGCGCCATGCAGATGGCGGCGGAAAAGATCGCTGCGGGCGAAAAGGTGGCGGTGCTTTTCGGGCCGGAACGCGCGGGGTTGGAAAATGACGATATTGCACTGGCCAATGCGATCATCTCGGTGCCGGTGAACCCGGATTTCCCATCGCTCAACCTGGCGCAGTGCGTGCTGCTGACGAGCTATGAATGGCGGCGGGCCAGCGAAGAGATCACCCATGAAGTGGTGGAAATGGCCCGCCGGGTTGATTGGGCCAATGGGGTTGAGATGGAAAAGCTGGCTGCGCATTACGAGGAGCGGCTGGATGAGGCAGGGTTTTTCTTTCCTCCGGCCAAGGCCGAGGGCATGAAGATCAACCTGCGCAACCTTTGGAGCCGGATGCAGCTCACCCGGGCGGATGTGCAGATGCTGCACGGGATCATGCGGCAGATGGTGCGCTGGAAGGAAAAAGCGGCCCCCAAAGATAAGGCGGACTGACCTTTCGGTCAGCCCGCCCGGGTGATCCGGTCCGACGGGGAGGGTGCGGGACCCGGATCAGTAGCTGTAATGCTTCTTTTTGTACTTCTTCTTGGGCTGGTAGTGGCATTCGTGGTTCTGCAGGTACTTGGCAGAGACCCAGTAGTAATGGCCCTTGTACTTGATTTTCGCCCAGCCGTGCTTGTAGCCGACCACGTGCACTTTGGTGCAGGAGCGCAGCACGCCATAGACATCGTAATGGGTGCCGGGGCCGGAGCGGGCATTGAGCGTGATGCCATATTCGACCCAATAGGCGGTGGCCGATGCGGCGGTTGCGGTGACAGTGGTGCCTGCGGCGAGAATAGCGGCAATAAGCAGTTTCTTCATGACTTGGTCCTCCAAGATGTGCAGCTGAAATCCTTGGGTGCTGCTGTTCGTGATGTGACCCAAATTAACCTTTTCGGGCTGAACCGCGTAGTCTGGAAAACCGGACGGAGGTATTCCTTACCCTTCGCTACGCTGCATCGGTGGTTTGCCAAACCGTCGCAGGGCGCTTGAAGCCCCTGAGGTGCGGCACTACTGTCCCGGCGAAACGGAGGGCAGGATGGCCGAGAAACGTAAGCTTTTCGAAGAGGTGGGCGCCGAGCGGCGTGACGAGACCCAGCGCCAGACCGGCATGATCGATCAGGGCCGCAAGGGTGCGCGCCGGGCGATCCGTGTGTGGCTCATGGTGTTGTTTGCGCTGGTGGTGGCGATGATCGCGGTGGGCGGGTTGACCCGGCTCACCGATAGCGGGCTGTCGATCACCGAATGGCGGCCGGTGACCGGGGCGCTGCCGCCGATGTCAGCCGAGGAATGGCAGGTCGAATTCGACAAGTATCGCGAAATTCCAGAGTACCAGTTGCAGAACAAGGGTATGTCGCTGGACGAATTCAAGGTCATCTATTGGTGGGAATGGGGGCATCGTCAGCTGGGCCGTTTCGTGGGGCTGGTCTGGGCGATCGGCTTCTTTGGTTTCCTTGCGCTGCGGAAAATTCCGCCGGGCTGGACCGGCAAGCTGCTGATCCCCGGCGTTCTGGGCGGGGTGCAGGGGGCTGTGGGCTGGTGGATGGTGTCCTCGGGGCTGACCGGGACCATGCTGGATGTGGCGTCCTACCGGCTGGCCACGCATCTGGGGCTGGCTTTCGTGATCCTTGGCATACTGGCCTGGTACATATTCCAATTGGGCTGTGAAGAGCGGGAATTGATGCAATGCCGCCGAAACCGCGAGAAAAAGCTGTTCTCCATGGGCACCGGGTTGATGCATTTTGCGTTTCTGCAAATCCTGATCGGTGCCTTGGTGGCCGGGATTGATGCCGGGCGGAACTATACCGATTGGCCGTTGATGGCGGGCGGGTTCTTTCCGCCGTTCCCGTTCGAGATCGAGCCGGTCTGGCGCAACTTCTTTGAAAATGACGGGTTGGTGCAGTTCATGCACCGGATTGCGGGGTATCTGCTGTTGATCTATGCCGTTGTTGTCTGGAATCGGGCGCGACGGTCGCCCAATGGGCAGACGCGCTTTGCCTTCAACGCGGTGCTGGCGGTGACACTGTTGCAGGTGGTGCTGGGGATCGTCACGGTGATCTATTCCGCGCCGCTGCATATCGCGATTGTGCATCAGCTTGGCGCGGTGCTCTTGTGGGTGCTGATCCTGCGGGCGCGGTTTATTGCGGGCTATCCGCGGGCGGATTCGATCCGGGGGAGCATCCGATGAGCGCTTATGATGATCTGATGGCCTATCAGCGCCAGACCGAGGCTTTGGCACAGGTGGCCGGGCGGCTGGGCTGGGACCAGGAAACGATGATGCCGCGCGGCGCGGCGGAGCAGCGGTCGGAAGAAATCGGGGCGTTGGAAAGCGTGCTACATGCGCGTCGCACGTCTCCTGAGGTCGGGGACTGGCTGGCGGCGATTGATGATGCATCGCTGGACGCGGTGGCGCGGGCTAATCTGCGCCACATCCGCAAGGATTTTGAACGGGCCAGCAAAGTGCCCGCAGCCTTGGCGTCCAGGATTGCGCAGGTGACCTCGGTGGCCTTTGGCAAATGGGCCGAGGCGCGCGAGAACGAGGATTTCGAAGCCTTCGCGCCGGTGCTTGAAGAGATCGTGGCGCTGCGCCGCGAGGAAGGCGCGCATGTGGCGGGTGGCGGCAATGTCTATGACGCGCTGTTGTCGGAATATGAATTCGGCGCCACGGGCGACGAGGTGGCGGCGCTGTTCGATGCGCTGCGTCCGGGGCTGGTGGCTTTGCGCGCGGCGGTGCTGGAGCAACCGGAGCCTGCCGGGCTGACCGGGCATTTCGAGGAAGAGGCGCAACTGGTTCTGGCACGGTCAATCGCCGAGATCTTCGGCTATGACATGACCCATGGGCGGCTCGACAAGTCCGTGCACCCGTTCAGCTCGGGCGGCGGGGCGGATGTGCGGATCACCACGCGCACGGCGGAGGATGATCCCCTCAATTGTCTGTATTCGACGATCCATGAGGTCGGGCATGCCACCTATGAGCAGAGGATCGACCCGGACTATCGCCTGACGCCGCTGGGGCAGGGTGTGTCGCTGGGGGTGCATGAGAGCCAGAGCCGGATTTATGAGAACCAGCTGGGCCGCAGCCGGGCGTTCTGTCACTATCTTTATGGCCGGATGCGCGATGCCTTTGGCGACATTGGCGTGACCAGCGAAGAGGCGTTTTACCGCGCGGTGAACCGGGTGCATCGTGGCTATATCCGCACCGAGGCGGATGAGGTGCAGTATAACCTGCATATCATGCTGCGCTTTGATCTGGAGCGCGCGATGATGGGCGGGACGCTGGAGGTGCGCGACCTTGAGGATGCGTGGAACGCGCGGTTCGAAGCGGATTTCGGCTATGCGGTGAACAAGCCCTCAAACGGTGTGTTGCAGGATGTGCATTGGGCCGCCGGGCTGCTCGGGTATTTCCCGACCTATGCCTTGGGCAATGTCTATGCCGGGTGCCTTTACGAGGCGCTGCGCGCGGCGGTGCCGGAACTGGATGAACAGCTTGCGCAAGGTGAGTTGGGCGCGGCGACGGGATGGCTGCGCGACAACGTGCAGCGCCATGGCGGGCTCTACCTGCCGCGCGAGGTTATAGAGCGGGCCAGCGGACAAGCGCCCAGCGAGGGGCCGCTCCTGCGCTATCTGGAGGCCAAATTCGGCGATCTCTACGGCATCTGAACGCAACAGA
Organism: Primorskyibacter aestuariivivens; assembly: GCF_028023675.1. Taxonomy (GTDB): domain Bacteria; phylum Pseudomonadota; class Alphaproteobacteria; order Rhodobacterales; family Rhodobacteraceae; genus Marinovum; species Marinovum aestuariivivens. Next base: position 59,110 of record NZ_JAQIOZ010000015.1, read on the forward strand.
GACGCGCCTTGATCCCGGTCAAGGCGCAGAAATACGCGCCATGCCATGCTGACCCTCAAAGAGAGGGAGGATTGGTATGGATGATCTCATCAAACTCGGGCGCGACTTCGTTCAGGCAATGCGGGAGCGACGAGGCATCGGGCATGTGGACGAGATTTACGCGGAGAATGCGCAATCGGTCGAGGCGGTGGTGCCGCCGGGACGCGATGTGCGCATCGCCAAGGGGCGGGGGCCCATTGCCGCCAAGCGCGAGGATTGGGCGGCCACGCATGAGATCCATTCGTTGGAGGCGGACGGGCCTTATGTGCATCCGCCCAACCGCTTTGCCGTGCGTTTTGAGGCGGAGGTGACGCAGAAGGCCACGGGTCGCAAGATGACCCTGCGCGAGATTGCCGTGTATTCCGTGGAAGACGGCAAGATCGCCCGGGAAGAATTCTTTATGCTGCCGAAAGAGGAAGGCTAGAAGTTGCCGCATAAAACGGTGCCTTTACAATGTGTTAACTTCTTCAGTCTTGACTCTGCGCGCGGTTTCGCGTATCGATTGTGACATGCTAGGAGATGTGGGCGAACAGTCCCCGGGGTGACCCGGTGGGCTGTTTTTTCGTGTCTGTCGTGCGGGGGAACCACCCTTTGCATGAGAGGTATACGAGCAGAATGGTTCTTATTACCCCGGAGCAGGAAATCGCGCGGCTTGAAGGCGATCTTGAAGACGTGCGCGACATCCTCGGCGAGTTCGAGGAGACATTGAGAGACCTGAGAAAACGGGTCCGGGCCGGGGAAGTCGATAATCTGAAGGATGCCAGCAAGACGCTGACCGAGTTGCGGTCATGGCTCAGGCTGGCCAAGGAAACGGAGGCGCAGCTTGCGGAATATGCACGAAAGGAAGCAGGAATCGTCGGGTCCTGGGGGCTTGACCTCGACCGGGCGCGATCTGAGGTCGGGTGCCGTCTGGCTCGGGTCCGCGCCTGTTGCGGCGCAAGAGGCGTTTCTGGCTGATCTGGAGGAGGGAGAGCTTATGGCTCTCCCTTTTTTGTTCGAGTTCTGGGCGCATCCGCATCAATTGCCGCCCGACGGCGATTGGCGGGCTTGGGTGATCCTGGGTGGGCGTGGCGCGGGCAAGACGCGGGCGGGGGCGGAATGGGTGCGCGCGCAGGTGGAAGGCGCGCGGCCGCTGGACCGGGGCCGGGCGCGGCGGGTGGCGCTGGTGGGGGAAACCTATGACCAGGTGCGCGATGTGATGGTGTTTGGCGACAGTGGCATTCTCGCCTGTTCGCCGCCCGACCGGGTGCCGAAATGGGAGGCGACGCGGCGGCGGCTGGTCTGGCCCAATGGCGCGGTGGCGCAGTGTTTTTCGGCCAATGACCCGGAGGCTTTGAGGGGGCCGCAATTTGATGCGGCCTGGGCGGATGAACTGGCGAAATGGCCCAAAGGGCAGGAGACCTGGGACATGCTGGCCTTTGGTTTGCGGCTGGGTGATGACCCGCGGGTTTGCGTGACGACAACGCCGCGCAATGTGGAGGTATTGAAGGATTTGCTGGAGGTGCCGTCCACGGTGGTGACGCGCGCGCCGACCGAGGCGAATGCGGCGTATCTGGCGTCCTCGTTTCTTGATGAAGTGCGGGCGCGCTATGCCAATACGCGGCTGGGGCGTCAGGAACTGGATGGCGAGCTGCTCACCGATGTGGAGGGGGCGCTCTGGACCCATGCGATGCTGGATCAGGCGCGGGTGGAGCGTTCCGGGCGGCTGGACCGGATTGTCGTGGCGGTCGATCCGCCGGTCTCGGGCCATGCGGGGTCGGATGACTGCGGGATCATTGTCGCCGGCGTGCGGATGCGCGGGCCGGTGAGCGATTGGGAGGCGGTGGTCTTGGAGGATGCGTCGATTGCGGGCGCGTCCCCGGCGGAATGGGCGGCGCGGGCGGAGCCGGTGGCGGCGCTGTATGAGCAGGGGCGGGTCAGGCACCTGCCGGGGTTGGGTGATCTGGAAGACCAGATGTGCCGCATGGCGCTGCGTGGGTATCAGGGCAAGGGGAGCCCGGACCGGGTGGATGCCTTGGTCTGGGCCTTGACCGAGTTGGTCACGGCGCATGTGGGGCATGTGCAGGCGCGGGTGCGGGTGTTGTGAGTGGCGATTTCTTTTGAAGAAATCGGACCGAAATCTTTTGAAGATTTCGGTTTGGGGGCAGCGCGCGGTGTGATCGGGGGATGTTAACCCTTTTTTAGCAGAATGATCGGGACAGAGCCGAGGGGCGGTTGGCCCATCGGAGCGGGTTTCAGAAGTGGCGTCGGCGTCGTGGAGTGGTGGGCAGGATTGCCCACCCTTTGGGAAAAGGCGTGCCGCGAAAGAGATGAAGGAGCAGGACGCGATGTTCGATTTTTTGCGGCGGGACAAGGCGGGCGACGCGCCGGAGGCCAAGGCCAGCGCCACGGGGCCGGTGGTGGCGCATATGAGCGCGGGGCGCGTGGCCTGGAGCCCGCGCGACGCGGTGTCGCTGACCAAGACGGGATTTGCGGGCAATCCGGTGGCGCATCGGGTGGTCAAGCTGATCGCGGAGGCCGCCAGCGCCATCCCGTTGATGGTGCAGGACGATACGCAGCGTTACGAGATGCATCCGCTGGTGTCGCTTTTGGCGCGGCCCAATGCGGGTCAGGGGCGCGCGGAACTGCTTGAGGCGCTTTATGGGCATCTGCTCTTGTCGGGTAATGGTTATGTGGAGGCTGTTGCGGCGGAGGATGGCTTGCCGGTGGAACTGCATGTGCTGCGTTCTGACCGGATGGCGGTGGTGCCGGGGCGCGATGGTTGGCCGGTGGCCTATGAATATCGCGTGGGCGGGGCGAAGCACCGATTTGATGTGACCGGGCCGATCTCGCCCATTTGCCATGTGAAGAATTTCCATCCGCAGGATGATCATTACGGGTTCTCGCCCCTGCAGGCGGCGGCGCAGGCGCTGGATGTGCATAATGCGGCCTCGCGCTGGTCGAAGGCGCTCTTGGACAATGCGGCCCGGCCCTCGGGGGCGATTGTTTATCGCGGCGCGGATGGGCAGGGCGCGATGTCGACGGAGCAATATGAGCGCTTGGCGGGGGAGATCGAGGCCAACCATCAGGGCGCGCGCAATGCGGGGCGGCCGATGCTGCTGGAAGGCGGGTTGGACTGGAAACCGATGGGGTTCTCGCCGTCCGACATGGAGTTTCACAAGACCAAGGATGCGGCGGCGCGGGAGATTGCGCTGGCTTACGGCGTGCCGCCGATGCTGTTGGGCATCCCCGGCGATGCGACCTATGCCAATTATGCCGAGGCGAACCGGGCGTTTTACCGGCTGACCGTGTTGCCGCTGGTGGGGCGGGTCACGGGAGCCTTGTCGGCCTGGTTGGCCGGGTTTGCGGGGGAGGATCTGGCGATCAAGCCGGATCTGGACCAGGTGCCCGCGCTGGCGGTTGAGCGCGACCAGCTTTGGGCGCGGGTGAGTGCGGCGGAGTTCCTGAGCGAGGCGGAGAAGCGGCGGTTGTTGGGGTTGCCGGTGGAGCGGGTTGATGGGTGAAAGACCGGGTTTTGAGCCTTTTGACTGTGCGCCTGCGCTGAGGCTGGAAGCGCATGAGCGGGTGGCGGCATTGCAGTTCGACGCGATGAACAAACGGCTGGATCGGTTGGAAGAGCTGCTGGAGCGGTTGGAAAAACGGTTGTGGCTGGCGGTGTACGGGGTTGTCGCGGCGATTTTGGGTCAGGCGTTTCAGGGGTTGCTGAGCGCGGTGCCTTGAGGGGGACGGATCGGTGGGCAGATTGCCCACCCTACGGGGCGATGGAGAGAATGATGGTACTTGAGACGAAATTTGCGCGGTTTGAAGACGGGCTGAGCGTCACAGACGGGCATCAGATCGAAGGCTATGCGAGCCTGTTTGGCGCGGCGGATCAGGGTGGCGACGTGGTGCAAAAGGGCGCTTATGCGGAATCGCTCAAGGCGCTGGCTGCGGAAAAGCGGCAGGTGCGGATGCTCTGGCAGCATGACCCGGCCCAGCCCATCGGGATCTGGGATGAAGTACGTGAGGATGGCAAGGGTCTTTATGTGAAGGGCCGCATTCTGGAGAGTGTGGAAAAGGGGCGCGAGGCGGTGGCGCTTCTGGCTGCGGGCGCGATTGATGGCTTGTCGATTGGCTATCGCACCAAACGCGCCAGCAAGACCGACAAGGGCCAGCGGCTCTTGATGGAACTGGAGCTTTGGGAAGTATCGCTTGTCACTTTTCCGATGCTGCCCAGTGCTCGTGTCGGGGCGCGGGTCGCGGCCAAGGGGGAAACCCCGGTGACCGAGACCATGCGGGAATTGGCGGCGGTGTTTGACGCGGCGCGCCGGGAGATCGCGCGGGGCTAAGCCCGCCGAATTCAGGAGAGAGAGCGAATGGACATGACCCATGCAGAGGCATGGGACGGGGAAGATCTGTCTTCTCCGGCCCAGGAGGTGAAGCGCGCGATGGGCGGCTTTTTGTCCGAGCTGAAGGCCTTTCAGGCCGAGATCACCGAGAAAGTGGAAAAGCAGGAAGAGAAAATGACCAAGATGGAACGTAAATCCCTGACCGCGGCGCGCCCGGTTCTGGCCGCCACCGATTACGATGCGCCGCATCAGAAGGCGTTTGATGCCTATCTGCGCTCGGGCGATGACGATGGTCTGCGCGGGCTTGAGCTTGAGGGCAAATCCATGTCCACGGCTGTGAACAGTGATGGTGGTTACCTGGTGGACCCGGCGACCGCCGAGAAGATCAAATCGGTGCTGCATTCGGGCGCGTCGATCCGGGCGATTGCCACGGTCGTGAATGTCGAGGCGACGTCCTATGACGTGCTGGTGGACACCACCGATCTGGGCGCAGGCTGGGCGGATGAGACAACGGCGACCAGCGAGACCGGAACGCCGACCATCGACCGCATTTCCATTCCGCTTTACGAGCTGAGCGCACTGCCCAAGGCGTCGCAACGTCTGCTGGATGATGCGGCCTTTGACATCGAGAGCTGGCTTGCGGGGCGGATTGCCGAGAAATTCGCCCGTGCCGAGGCGAGTGCGTTCATCAATGGCGATGGCGTGGACAAGCCGACCGGTTTCCTGACCCATACGTCGGTGAACAATGATGTCTGGACCTGGGGCAATCTGGGCTATGTGCCGACCGGCGTCGATGGCGCGCTTGGCAATGGCGATGCGATCATTGATCTGGTTTATGCGCTGGGGGCGGAATACCGCGCCAAGGGCACCTTTGTCATGAATTCCAAGACTGCCGGTGCGGTGCGCAAGCTCAAGGATGGCGATGGCCGGTTCCTGTGGTCCGATGGTCTGGCTGCCGGGGAGCCCGCGCGTCTGCTGGGCTATCCGGTGCTGATTGCCGAGGACATGCCGGACATTGCCATTGGCGCGGATGCGATTGCCTTTGGTGATTTTGGCGCGGGCTACACCGTGGCCGAACGCCCGGACCTGCGCGTGCTGCGCGATCCCTTCTCGGCCAAGCCCAATGTGCTGTTCTACGCCACCAAGCGCGTGGGCGGTGACGTGAGCGATTTTGCCGCCATCAAGCTGCTGCGGTACGCCATCTCCTAAGCGGGGATGGTGAGGCCGGGGCCTCGTCAGGGGCCTTGGCGGGCGCGCGCCGGAGAGCCGGTGTTGTCTAGCTGCTCCCCTCCGTTCGAGCAACGCGGGTGGCGCGCGCCTGACTATTTGGCCGAGGGGCCGGGGATATCGGGAGACGAGACAAGATGATGTTGGTGGAAGAGACCACAGTGCCGGGCGCGGCCCTACCGGTCGAGGCATTCAAGGCGCATCTGCGGTTGGGGGCCGGGTTCTCGGGCGCGACGGTGCAGGATGCGGTGCTGGAAAGCTTCCTGCGCGCGGCCATTGCGGCCATTGAGGCGCGCACGGGCAAGGTGCTGATTGCGCGGGATTTCAGCTGGACGGTGAGCCAGTGGCGCGCGGCGAATCTGCAGCCGCTGCCGGTGGCCCCGGTGAGCGCGGTTGGTACGGTGGAGATCGAGGATGCGGGCGGTACGGTGAATGTGGCCGATCCCGGGGCTTACCGGTTGGTGGCGGAGACGCATGTGCCGAAACTGCGCGCAACGGGGGCGTGCCTGCCTGGGATCCCGGCGAGGGGCAGTGCAAAGGTGACCTTTACCGCAGGCTACAGCGCGGATTGGGGCGCGCTGCCCGCCGATCTGGGGCAGGCGGTGATGCTGCTTGCCGCACATTACTACGAATATCGCGATGAGACGGCGCTGGGACAGGGGTGCATGCCGTTTGGCGTGACCTCGCTGATCGAGCGTTACCGGGTGATGCGCGCGGGCTTTGGAGTGGTCCAATGATCCGGCCTAGGCTGACGCGGGCGCTGACGCTTGAAGCAGCGCAGGACGTGCCGGACGGGGCCGGGGGCTTTGACCGCATCTGGATGCCGCTGGGGGTGCATTGGGCCGAGGTCACGGCACGCACCGGGCGGCAGGCGCGGGGTGAGGCGGGACCGGTGTCCGTCATGCCATGGCGGATCGTGCTGCGCGGGGCCCCGGTGGGCGATCCGGCGCGGCCCGAGCCGGGGCAGCGGCTTCGTGAGGGTGGCCGCGTCTGGCGCATCGAGGCGGTGGCGGAGGCTGATCCGGAGGGCCGCTACCTGACATGTTTTGCAGAAGAGGAGGTGGCGACATGAGCTATGCGGTATCCGCGGCGTTGCAGGAGGCGGTGTATCAACGCCTGTCGGGCGATGTGGCACTGGGCAACATTGTTGGTAGTGCGATCTATGACGCGATCCCGTCGGGGACCTTGCCGCCGATCTATGTGACGCTTGGGTCCGAGACGGTGCGCGACCGGTCGGACAAGACCGGGGATGGCGCGGATCATGATTTTTCCGTGTCGGTCGTGACCGGGGCGCAGGGGTTTTCGCAGGCCAAAGAGGCGGCGGCGGCGGTGAACGATGCGCTGGGCGATGCGGCATTGACCCTGAGCCGAGGGCGGCTTGTGGGGCTGTGGTTCCGCAAGGCCAAGGCCGCGCGGGATACGGGCAACGGCACGCGGCGGATCGACCTGATCTTTCGGGCGCGTGTGGAAGATAACTGAAATTCTCAAACGGAGTGAATGATATGGCTGCTCAGAACGGCAAGGATCTGTTGATCAAGGTGGATGTGACCGGGGACGGACAGTTTTCGACGATGGCGGGGCTGCGCGCCAGCCGCGTGAGTTTCAACGCGGAAACGGTGGATGTGACCTCGCTCGAAAGCGCGGGGGGCTGGCGCGAATTGCTGGGCGGCGCGGGGGTGAAAAGCGCGGCGATTTCCGGCTCGGGCGTGTTCAAGGATGATGCGACGGACGAACGTGCGCGCCAGATTTTCTTTGACGGGGAAGTGCCGTCTTTTCAGGTCATTATCCCGGATTTCGGCACTGTTGAAGGCCCGTTTCAGGTGACCTCTCTGGAATATGCCGGGAGCCATAATGGCGAGGCGACCTATGAGCTTTCGCTCGCGTCTGCCGGGCAGCTGAGCTTCGTCGGCTTGTAACATGGCCAATCCGTGGAGGGGAGAGGTGACATTGGTCATCGACGGAGAGGCGCGTGTTCTCAAGCTGACGCTTGGGGCGTTGGCGGAGCTTGAGGAGGCGCTGGGCGAGGACACGCTGGTGGCGCTGGTCGAGCGGTTCGAGGCAGGGCGGTTTTCCAGCCGCGATGTGCTCAGGCTCATCGTGGCGGGGCTGCGCGGTGGCGGTTGGCAGGGGACTGGCAAGGACCTTGTTCAGTCCGAGATCGCGGGCGGGCCGATGGGGGCGGCAAAGGCGGCGGCGGAGTTGCTGGCGCGGGCCTTCATGGTGCCGGACGAGGCACCATCGTGAGCCGCATCAACTGGCCCCGGCTGATGGGCGCGGGGCTGCGCGTGCTGGGGCTGAGACCGGCGGAGTTCTGGGCGCTGACGCCTGCGGAACTGATGCTGATGCTGGGGGTGGGCGGCGGCGATGCGCCGCTCACCCGGGACCGGCTGGATCAGTTGATCCGGGCGTTTCCGGATGAAGAGAAAGGGCAATGAGATGAGTGACTTGGACGGGTTGGAAGACCTTGACCTGACGGTGGATGCGCTGGCGGAGTCGTTGGGGTCGGCGTCATCGCTGGCCGCCGGTTTCAACGCGGAATTGCAGCGCATTCACCAGACGTTTTCGGCCACGGGCAACCAGGCGCGGGATCTGAGCAAGACGCTGTCGGGCGGGCTGAAACAGGCCATCGACGGCGTGGTGCTGGACGGGATGAAACTGTCGGATGCGCTGGGACTGGTGGGCCAGTCGATGATCAACGCGGCCTATAACGCCGCCGTGAAGCCGGTGACTGATCACTTCGGGTCACTGCTGGGCGGGTTGGTCAATTCGATCATGCCGTTCGAGAAGGGCGGCGCGTTCAGCCAGGGCCGTGTGACGCCCTTTGCCACGGGCGGGATTGTCAGCGGTCCGGTGCAGTTTCCGATGCGGGGCGGCATGGGGCTGATGGGCGAGGCGGGGCCGGAGGCGATCATGCCGCTGACCCGTGGCCCCGACGGCAAGCTGGGCGTGATGGCCAATGGCGGGGGCCGGGCCGTCAACGTGGTGATGAATATCCAGACGCCCGATGTGGCCGGGTTCCAGCGCTCTCAGAGCCAGATCGCGGCGCAGATGGGCCGTGTGCTCGCCCGTGGGCAGCGCAACAGGTAAGCGGAGGGGACAGAGATGGGATTTCACGAGATACGGTTTCCGGCCAATCTGAGCTTTGGCTCGGTTGGGGGGCCAGAGAGGCGGACCGATGTGGTGACGCTTGCCAATGGGTTCGAGGAGCGCAACACGCCATGGGCGCAGTCGCGCAGGCGCTATGATGCGGGGCTGGGTCTGCGGTCGCTGGACGATGTGGAGGACCTGATTTCCTTCTTCGAGGCGCGGCGCGGGCAGATGTATGGGTTTCGCTGGAAGGACTGGTCGGATTTCCGGTCCTGCAAGCCCAGCGCCGAGATTCGCTATACCGATCAGGTGATTGCTATCGGGGATGGGACCAGCGTGACCTATCCGCTGGTCAAGACCTATCGCTCGGGCGAGGCGGAATATGTACGGCCCATCGTAAAACCGGTGGCGGGCACCGTGCGCGTGGGTGTGCAGGGGGATGAGCTTCAGGAAAGCATTCACTGGGAGGTGGATGGCGCGACGGGCGTGATCACGTTCGAGCGCCCGCCGTTGCAGGACGTGGAGATCACCGCCGGGTTCGAATTTGACGTGCCGGTGCGGTTTGACACGGACCGGATTGCCACCAGCGTCGCGTCCTTTCAGGCGGGAGAAGTGCCCAATGTGCCGGTTGTGGAGCTGCGGGTCTGATGGCGTTGCATGAGGGATTGAAGGCGCATCTGGCGGGCGGTCTGACGACGCTCTGCCGTGCCTGGGCGATCACCCGTGCGGATGGCACGGAGATGGGGTTTACCGATCATGATCGGGATCTGAGCTTTGAGGGGCTGGCGTTTTGCGCCGATACCGGGCTGAGCGCGATGGCGTTACAGCAGGGAACGGGGCTTGCGGTGGACAATACCGAGGCCGTGGGGGCGCTGTCGGATGCGGCGATCACCGAGGCCGATATTCTGGCCGGGCGCTTTGACGGGGCCGGGGTACGGGCCTGGCTGGTGAACTGGGCCGACGTGGCGCAGCGGCAGCTGCTGTTTCGCGGCACGATTGGCGAGATGCGGCGCGTGGACGGCGCGTTTCAGGCCGAACTGCGCGGGCTGTCTGAGGCGCTGAACCGGCCTTTCGGGCGGGTCTATCAGGCACCTTGCACGGCGGTGCTGGGCGATGCATCCTGCAAATTCGACCTCGATCAGCCGGGCTATCACTGGGAAGGTCCGGTGCTGGCGGTGGAAGAGACCTCGACCGTGACGCTGGACGGCGATGGCGCATTTGAGCCGGGCTGGTTCCAGCGGGGGCGGCTGGAGGTGCTGAGCGGTGCGGCTCACGGGCGTTATGGCGCGATCAAGCGGGATGTGCCGGTGGCGGAGGGCCGCGAGATCGAGCTTTGGGAGCCTTTGCGCGCGCAGGTGGCCGTTGGCGATGTGGTGCGGATCACGGCGGGGTGCGACAAGCGCATGGAGACCTGTCGGCTCAAGTTCAACAACCTTTTGAATTTCCGTGGTTTCCCGGATTTGCCCGAGGATGACTGGCTGATCGTGAACCCGTCGAAATCGGGGCAAGGCACCGGCGGGAGCCGCCGATGAGCGCGCGTATCGTAGCGGCAGCGCGGGGCTGGATCGGGACGCCCTATCTGCATCAGGCGTCGGTCGGGGGAGCCGGGTGCGATTGCCTGGGCCTGCTGCGCGGCGTGTGGCGCGAGGTGATGGGGGCGGAGCCCGAAGACGTCCCGGCGTACACGCAGGACTGGTCCGAGCCGCAGGGCGAAGAGCGGCTCTGGCGCGCGGCGATGGCGCATCTGGTCGAGAAGCCATTGGACGCGGCAGCGACGGGGGACGTACTTCTCTTTCGCATGCGTGCGGGTGCTGTGGCCAAGCATCTGGGGTTGCAATCATGCACCGGGCCTGAGGCGCGTTTCATTCATTCCTATTCCGGTCACGGGGTTATCGAAAGCCCGCTGAGCGCGCCCTGGGCGCGGCGCATCGTGGCCCGGTTCGCATTTCCCTTGGAGGGCTAAGACATGGCGACGATTGTACTTTCAGCAGTGGGCGCGGCGGTGGGCAGCGCCATTGGCGGCACGTTTCTTGGCCTGTCGATGACGGCGGTGGGCCGGTTCATCGGGGCCACGGCGGGGCGGGCGATTGACCAGCGCCTGATGGGACAGGGGTCTCAGGTGATCGAAGGTGCCCGGATCGACCGGTTCCGCGTCAATCGCGCGGGTGAGGGGGCGGATATTGCCCGTGCCTATGGGCGTATGCGCATGTCGGGACACGTGATCTGGGCCAGCGAGTTTACCGAACATGTGCGCAAGAAATCCAGCGGCGGGGGCGGCGGCAAAGGCGCACCCGCGGGGCCGAAGGTGACGACCAAGAGCTATTGGTATTCGGTGAACCTTGCCATCGCGATCTGCGAGGGCGAGATCAGCAGCGTCGGGCGCATTTGGGCCGATGGGTCAGAGATTGCACCGGATGAATACAATATCCGCGTCTATACCGGGTCCGAGGACCAACTGCCCGATCCCAAGATCGAGGCCATCGAGGGCACGGGGCAGGTCCCGGCCTATCGCGGGACGGCTTATGTCGTGTTCGAGGATCTTGACCTGTCGGATTTCGGCAACCGCGTTGCGCAGTTCAGTTTCGAGGTCACGCGCCCCGTGCAGCCGGATACGCCGGGGGGGCAGAACGAGGTGCCCTATAACCTGCGCGCCGTGGCCTTGATGCCGGGAACCGGGGAATATGCGTTGGCCACCAAGCCGGTGAAATACAAGTTTGGGCCCGGCTCCGCGCGGTTGGCCAATGTCAATTCGCCGTCCGGCAAGAGCGATCTTGAGACTTCGCTCGATCAGTTGCAGGCGGAATGCCCGAATGTGGGCGCGGCCTCGTTGATCGTAAGCTGGTTCGGCGACGATCTGCGGGCGGGACAATGCAGCCTGAAACCCAAGGTCGAGCAGAAAGACTATGACGGCCAGGGGATGAAATGGCGCGTGTCGGGGCTGCAACGGGAAGTGGCCGAGCTGGTCGCACGCGAGAGCGGCACGGACCGGCCGGTCTATGGCGGCACGCCTGCGGATGCCTCGGTTGTCGAGGCGATTCAGGAGATGAATGCGCGTGGACAGGCGGTGATGTTCTACCCCTTCATCCTGATGGAGCAGATGGCGGGCAATGGCCTGCCCGATCCGTGGAGCGATGCGGATGACCAGCCGGTGCTGCCTTGGCGCGGGCGGATCACGACCGCGAAAGCGCCCGGGCAGGCGGGGAGCACGGATGGCACGGCGGCGGCGGAGGCCGAGGTGGCGGCGTTTTTCGGCACGGCAAGCCCGGGGGATTTCGCCATTGGCAATGGGGAAGTGAGCTATTCCGGCCCGGCGGAATGGAGCTATCGGCGCTTCATCCTGCATTACGCGGCGCTGTGTGCGGCGTCGGGCGGCGTGGACAGTTTCTGCATCGGCTCGGAAATGCGGTCTCTGACGCAAATCCGTGGCGCGGGCGGCAGCTTTCCGGCGGTGGCGCAATTGGTGCAACTGGCGGCGGATGTGCGCGCGCTTTTGGGGCCGAATGTAAAGATCGGCTATGCGGCGGATTGGTCGGAATATTTCGGCTATCACCCGCAGGATGGCTCTGGCAATGTGTATTTCCATCTCGACCCGCTGTGGAGCCATGCGGAGATCGATTTTGTCGGCATCGACAATTACATGCAGCTCTCCGATTGGCGCGAGGGCGAGGACCATGCCGATGCGGGGTTTGGCGCGATCTATAACCCCGATTACCTGCGCGGCAATGTGGCCGGGGGCGAGGGCTATGACTGGTATTACCCCAGCCCCGAGGCGCGCGCGGCACAGCGACGGGAGCCGATCACCGATGGCGCGCATGGGGAGCCTTGGGTGTTTCGCTACAAGGACATCAAGGGATGGTGGTCGAACGCGCATCATGAGCGCATCGGCGGTGTCCGGCAGGCCAGCCCGACCGCTTGGGTGCCCGGATCGAAGCCTGTGTGGTTCACCGAATATGGCTGTGCGGCGATCGACAAGGGCACCAACCAGCCCAACAAGTTCCTTGATCCGAAATCCAGCGAAAGCGCGTTGCCACATTATTCCAATGGGCGGCGTGATGAGCTGATCCAGCGGCAGTATCTGCGCGCCTATGCGGAATTCTGGGGCGATCCGACGAATAACCCGGTCTCGGACGAATATGGCGGGCCGATGGTGGACATGGACCGCGCCTTTGTCTGGGCCTGGGATGCGCGACCCTTCCCGTGGTTTCCGGGCAATCGGGAACTCTGGACCGATGGCGGGAATTATGCGCGCGGGCATTGGCTCAATGGCCGGGTGTCGGGCATGTCCCTGGCCGATCTGGTGGGTGAGATCTGCCGCGAGGCGGGGGTGACGGCCTTTGATGTGTCGGAGCTTTATGGCTTTGTGCGCGGTTACGTGGCCAGCGGACAGGGCGAGATGCGCGGGCTGTTGCAGCCCTTGATGCTGCGCTACGGGTTTGACGCGGTGGAGCGCGATGGCGTGTTGCGCTTTGTCATGCGCGACGGGGCGGGGGCGGTTGAGCTCGACGCCGAGCGGCTGTCGCTGCATCCCGATCTCGACGGGGTGCTGACACAGGTCCGCGCGCCGGAGGCCGAGATGGCGGGGCGCGTGCGGCTTGATTTCGTGCGGGCCGAGGGCGATTACGACGCGATCAGCGAAGAGGCGGTGCTGCCCGATGAGGCGACCCATGCGGTGTCGCGTTCGGAGATCCCACTGTCCATGACCCGGGTCGAGGGGCGGCAGACCGTGGAGCGCTGGCTGGCCGAGGCGCGGGTGGCGCGCGAGGTGGCGCGCTTTGCCCTGCCGCCCTCGCAGCTGGAGATCGGGGCGGGGGATGTGGTGTCGCTGTCCGAGGAGACAGGGCGCGCGCTCTACCGGGTGGACAGCGTGGAACTCGGCCGCGAACAGATGATCGAGGCGGTGCGCATCGAACCGGAGGTCTATGACCCGGTGGAGATCGCGGACGATCCCGTGCGGCTGGACAGCTTCGTGCCGCCGGTGCCGGTGCTGCCGCTTTTCATGGACCTGCCGCTGATCACCGGGGACGAGGTGCCCCACGCGCCGCATCTGGCGTTGACGGCCAAGCCATGGCCCGGATCGGTGGCTGTCTATGATGCGCCGCAGGACAGCAATTACGCGCTGAATGACATTTTCGCGGCGCGGGCCACGGTTGGCGTGACACAAACGCCACTGTTCCGGGCCAAACCGGGGCTGATCGACCGGCAGGCGGCGTTGCAGGTGAAGCTGACCACCGGTGCGTTGTCGTCTGTGGATGAGGCGGCGCTGTTGTCAGGGGCGAATCTGGCGGCGATTGGCGATGGCACGCCGGGGGGCTGGGAGCTGTTCCAGTTCCGCGATGCGGTGCTGATCGACGCGGACACCTGGCTCTTGTCGCAGTGTCTGCGCGGGCAGTTGGGCACCGATGCGCTGATGCCCGAGACATGGCCGGTGGGCAGTTATTTCGTGCTGTTCGACGGGACGGCGCAGCAGATCAACCTGGCCTCGTCGGCGCGGCGTATGGCGCGGCATTACCGGATCGGCCCGGCGCGGCGCGGGATCAATGATCCGAGCTATGTGCATGAGGTGCATGCCTTTGATGGCAACGGGCTGCGGCCTCTGTCGCCGGTACATTTGACAGGGCAATGGCAGGGCAGCGATCTTCAGATCAGCTGGATACGGCGAACACGGATCGACGGCGACAGCTGGGATCTGGCCGATGTGCCGCTGGGCGAGGCGCGCGAGGAATATCTGCTGCGGGTGAGTGAAGGCACGGTGGTGAAGCGCGAGGTGACGCTGAGCACGCCGGGGTTTACCTATGACGCGGCGATGCAGGCTGCCGATGGGGTGGGTCCGGGATTCGCGGTGGAGATCGCGCAGGTTTCGGATGTCTACGGGCCGGGGCCGTTTGCCCGGTGGGTGGCCTGATGCGGCCCGTGGGTCATGGGGATGTGACGGCGGCGGCGCGCGCCATGCTCTGCGTGCCGCCCGTTGCCCGGGAATCCTTGTGTCGGCGGATGATCCAGGAGGCGGATTTCGCCGACCGCTTTGTCAAACGCATGGGGCGGCCGCATCGCCATTGGGGCAATGGCACGCTGATGGCGGCGGCGCGCGCGCGGCCTTTGGCGGATGAACCGCATTTGGGCGAAGAGCGCTATTGCCGCTGTCTTGAGACGGTGTTCCGGCTGCTTCTGGAGTGGCGGATGCGGCGCAGAACAGGCGATTTCTTCAAAAGAAATCGGTCCGAAATCTTTTAAAGATTTCGGATTCTGCTATCCATTCGCGCAGGAAATACAGCGCGTGACGGCGGGATCGAATTCCAGCCGTTTCAGCGCGATCTCCTCGCCGCAATCCTCGCAATAGCCGTATTCGTCGGTCTCCAGACGCGCCAGCGCCTGCGTCAGGCGCATCGCCTGCACATCTCGCCGCGCCTGCGTGGCCTTGGCCATGCTCTGGCTGAGCAACGCATCTTGACGGCTGAGCCGCCCGACCGATTGCTGGTCCAGTGTGACCACGGACTGGCCCTCCTGTCCGCGGGCTTTTTCTTCGTCCAGACGCGCGAGCATGTCATGGATCAGCTTGGAAAACCGTTGTTTTTCCGATGTGTTCATGATTTGCGATGGCTCCGATCACCAGAATGCGTTTGGCCTGCGCGTGCTCCGTGTTATATTCGAAGGCCAGACATGATGAATGAGGATGCCATGGCCCTTTCACAGACGCAAACCGGGGCGCAAACCGGGGCGCAGACACAGGCGCAGATTGCCAAGGTCGATCCGGTCTGGGCGCGAATCCTGACCGAAGCGGAACAGGCGATCCATGACGAACCGCTTCTGGGCGGGCTGGTGCATCAGAGCGTGCTGCACCACAAATCGCTGGAACGCGCCATGAGCTACCGTATCTCGCTCAAGCTGGCCTCGGGCGAGATGTCCGACCAGATGCTGCGCGAGATCTGTGACGAGGCGATGGGGGATGACCCGGCGATTGGCCAGGCGATCCGCGCCGATATCGCCGCCGTCTATGACCGCGACCCGGCCTGCCATAGGTTCCTGCAACCGGTACTGTTCTTCAAAGGCTTCCAGGCGGTGCAGGCGTACCGCGTGGGTCATTGGCTCTGGCAACAGGGGCGGCGCGATCTGGCCTATTTCATCCAGATGCGGGTCTCCGAGGTGTTCGGCATCGACATTCACCCCGCCGCGCGCATCGGCAAGGGGATCATGATCGACCACGCCCATTCCATCGTGATCGGTGAAACGGCCGTGGTGGGTGACAATGTCTCGATGCTGCATTCGGTCACGCTGGGCGGGACCGGCAAGGAAGAAGAGGACCGCCACCCCAAGATCGGCGATGGCGTGCTGATCGGCGCGGGTGCCAAGGTGCTGGGCAATATCCGTGTCGGCAATTGCTCTCGCATCGCCGCAGGGTCCGTGGTGCTGTCCGAAGTGCCGCCCTGCAAGACGGTGGCGGGCGTCCCGGCCAAGATCGTCGGCGAGGCGGGCTGTGACCAGCCTGCCATGACCATGGATCAGATTCTGAAATCAGGTGCCTGACACGTCCCGGGCGCTGCAAGAACAAAGCGCGCCGGGTTGATCGCAAACAGCGGCGCGCAGGAAAGGGACCATGCCCTTTGAGGGACACTTCCTGACGCTTTGGGCCGAGGCGGCTTTGCACAGCCTTGGATTTTTCTGGATGGCGTTCTGGGCCTTTGGCCTGGGCTATTCCATCAGCGCGGCGATCCAGGTCTTTACCTCGCGCGCGGCGATGAGCCGGACCATGGGCGGACGCGGACTGCGGCCCGTGGTGCTGGGTACGTTTTTCGGTTTTGTCTCGTCGTCCTGCAGCTTTGCCGCGCTGGCCGCGACGCGGTCCTTTCTGGCCAAGGGCGCGGGGCTGGTGCCGTCACTGGCCTTTCTTCTGGCCTCAACCAACCTTGTGATCGAACTGGGCATTGTCATCTCGGTCTTTCTGTCCTGGCATTTCGTGGTGGGTGAATATGTTGGCGGGCTGATCCTGATCGGGGTGATGTGGGGCGTGGTGCGGGCCACGCGGCCGGACAGCCTTGTGCGCCAGCTGCGTGACCGGCTTGAAGCGGGCGGCGATGACGATCCCTGGCCGCTTTCGGCGCTGTGGCGCGCGCCCCGGGTGTGGGCCGATCTGGCACAGGCTTATATCGGCGAATGGCAGATGGTCTGGAAGGACGTGACCATCGGCTTCACCGTGGCCGGGATCATCGCGGCCTTTGTGCCCGGTGAGTTCTTTGTCTGGCTGTTCCCAGGCACCGGGGGCGACAGCGCGCCGGGCTTTGGCGAGGTGCTGGCCCAGACCATCATCGGGCCGGTGGCGGCTTTCTTCACCTTTATCGGCTCGATGGGGAATATTCCGCTGGCCGGGCTACTCTATGCCAACGGGGTAAGCGTGGCGGGGATCATGGCCTTTATCTTCTCGGATCTGATCGTGTTGCCCGTATTGCGGGTGAATGCGCAGTTCTATGGCTGGCGCATGGCGCTTTATATTGCCGGGGTCTTCCTGATCGCGCTGATCGTGACCGCTCTGGCCATCCATTACGGGTTCTGGGCGCTGGGGCTGGCCCCCGAGGCGGTGACGCGCGGGCTGCCCGCGCCGGAAAGCCGCTTTGCGCTGGATTATACCTTCTGGTTGAATCTGGGCTTTGCCGCCATCAGCCTTGGCGCGTTTGTGCTGGCACAGCGGGCGGGGCATGGCGGCCATGATCACGACCATGATCACGGCTCCGGGACTGCGGATCATGTGCTGCGGGCACTGGCGCTGCTGTCCCTGGCCTGGTTGCTCGCCGGGGGCGTTCTGGCGCTTTGGGGATAATGCGCAGGGGCGGCCAGGAACATGTGCGCTGGCCAGCACCTGTCTGATCCGTCAACCCTTGCTTCGTTGCAGCATTCCGAACAGGTCGCGCGGATCATCCGGATCCGCCAGCAGATCGAGATCGGCGTATAGATCAGTGCCGCGAATGGCGTCGCGGACA
The DNA here is from genome assembly GCF_028023675.1 of Primorskyibacter aestuariivivens. Lineage (GTDB taxonomy): Bacteria > Pseudomonadota > Alphaproteobacteria > Rhodobacterales > Rhodobacteraceae > Marinovum > Marinovum aestuariivivens. The sequence continues at coordinate 76,760 of NZ_JAQIOZ010000015.1, forward strand.
TAGCGGAGCGCGCTGAAGTCCTCGATGGCAAACCCCACGGAGTCGAACAGTGTCACCTGCCGCGCATCGCGGCGGCCCTGTGCGGTCCCGGTGATCACCTTCCACAACTCGGTAAAGGGGTGATCGGCGGGCATTTGCTGTAGCTCGCCCTCGATCCGGGTCTGCTCGGGATATTCCACGAACATATCGGCACGCGCCACGATGCCCGGATGCAGTTCCGTCTTGCCGGGGCAGTCGCCGCCGATCGCGTTGATATGCACGCCCGCGCCGACCATGTTGTCGGTCAGGATCGTGGCGTTGGCCTTGTCCGCCGTGCAGGTGGTGAGAATCTGCGCGCCCTCGATGGCCTCTTCGGCGGAGGTGCAGGAGATCACGGTCAGCCCCGATCCCGCGAGATTGCGCGCGGCTTTGGCGGTGGCTTTCGGGTCGATGTCATAGAGCTTGACCGTCTTGATCCCCACAAGCGCTTTCATGGCGAGGCTCTGAAACTCCGCCTGTGCGCCATTGCCGATCATCGCCATGGTCGTGGCCCCTTTGGGCGCGAGGTATTTCGCCGCCATGGCCGAGGTCGCTGCCGTGCGCATCGCGGTCAGCATGGTCATTTCCGTGAGCAGCACCGGATAGCCCGTATAGACATCGGCCAGAAGGCCAAAGGCAGTCACGGTCTGCAGCCCCTCGCGGGTGTTCTTGGGGTGGCCATTGACATATTTGAAGCCATAAGCCTCCCCATCCGAGGTGGGCATCAGTTCGATCACCCCCACATCGGAATGGGACGCCACGCGCGGGGTCTTGTCGAACAGCTCCCAGCGGCGGAAATCATCTTCGATATAGGCGGCCAGGTCGCGCAGCATCGGCTCCACGCCGATATGATGGATCAGCTGCATCATGTTGTCGACCGAGACAAAAGGCACCAGCGCCTTGTCCGAGGGCATGAGCTCAGAGGGTCGGAGCGGTTTCATGGGCATCTCCATCACGCAAAGGCCCGGGTCGGGCGGTCAAAGACACGGCGGCCAAGGGCCGAGGCGGCGAGGTCCACCATCGCCTGTGCCGTGCGGCCGCGCTCATCGAGAAAGGGGTTCAGTTCCACCAGATCGAGCGAAGTCATAAGCCCGCTGTCGCAAATCATCTCCATGACCAGATGCGCTTCGCGGATCGTGGCGCCGCCGGGCACGGTGGTGCCAACGGCGGGGGCGATGGTCGGGTCGAGGAAATCCACGTCCAGCGAGACATGCAGGAAACCATTGGCGGCGGCGACCTTGTCCAGGAAGGCGGCCAGCGGTGTGGCAATGCCGGTCTCGTCGATCTCGCGCATGTCGTGGCAGGAAATCTGCGTCTCCTGCAACATCGCCTTTTCCGGCGCGTCGACCGAACGTAACCCGATCATGCAGATATTCTCTTCGGGCACCGGCGCGGGCACCGCGGGAAAACCGGGAAAGCCCTTGCGCCCCGCCGCATAGGCCACCGGCGTGCCGTGCAGGTTGCCGGATTCGGTGGTCTCTGCCGTGTTGAAATCGCTATGCGCATCCAGCCAGAGCACGAATTGCGGGCGGTTCTGTTCGGCGGCATAGGCGGCGACGCCAGTCACGCTGCCCATGGACAGCGCGTGATCGCCGCCGAGGAAAATCGGCAGCCCGCGCGCCATCGACTCCCGGGCGACACGCATCAGCCGATGGGTCCAGCCAATGGTCTCGCGCGGGGCGTAGAGCCGTGTGTCGCCGCTGTCGGGCTCATGCGCGGCGGGCGTCAGGTTGCCCAGATCCTCGACCTTGTGGCCCAGATTGGCCAGTTCGCGGCCCAGCCCGGCGGTGCGATAGGCATCGGGCCCCATGAGACAGCCCATGCGGCGTTTGCCGCAATCCATCGGCGCGCCGACAAGGATACAGGTTTTCCGGGTCATGTGAGTCTCCAAAACGATATGGCACGATCATTTCCGCAGAAGCGGTTGTCTGTAAGCGGCCAAAGTGATCATATCGGAACCAATTAATGCAATTCGAAGGCTTTATACTCCGAAATGGATAGTTCCGACCAAAAACTCATCGCCGCGCTGCGCCACAATGCGCGCGCCTCGCTGTCTGATCTTGCGGCGCAGCTTAGCCTGTCACGCACCACGGTCAGGGCACGCATCGAACGGTTGCAGCAGCGCGGTGAGATCGTGGGATTTACCGTCGTGCTCAAGGGCGATACCGCCACCGATCCGGTGCGGGGTTTGATGATGATCGGGATCGAAGGGCGCGGCACCGACCGTATCCTGCGCCAGCTTCAGGGCCTGCCCGAGGTGCGTGCGCTGCATTCCACAAACGGGCGCTGGGACGTGATCGCCGAGATCGGCACCGACACGCTGGAAAGCTTTGACGCGGTGCTGGCGCGCATTCGTCGGTTTGACGGGGTAGCGCATTCGGAAACCAGCCTGCTTCTGTCCACCAAGAAATCCGGCTGACGCCGCGGCTTTGATCCGGGTCATGGAAAGAGCGGTCGCGCGCCCCTAGCTTTGGATCAGACGCAGATAAGGAGCGCCACGCCATGCTGTCCAACCGCATCGATCTTTTCACCATTCTGGGCTTTCGGGTCAGCGTGGACCTGTCCTGGACCGTGTTGGCGGTGCTGGTGACATGGTCGCTGGCCACCGGCTACTTCCCGGAAGCCGTCGAGGGCATTCGCCCCAACGCTGCCTGGTGGCTGGGGGCGATCGGGGCGCTGGGGCTATTTGCCTCGATCATCCTGCATGAGTTGGCGCATTCCGTGGTGGCGCGGCGGTTTGACATCCCGATCCGTGGCATCACGCTGTTCATCTTTGGCGGCGTGGCCGAGATGGAGCGTGAACCGCCCAGCGCCAAATCCGAGTTCTACATGGCCATCGCGGGTCCGATCATGAGCTATGTGCTGGCGGCGCTGTTCTATGTCGTTGCGGGCGCGGTGCCGGGTGAGCTGGGCACGGCGCTGTTTGTCTATCTGGCCGTGATCAATTTCATCCTCGCCACGTTCAACCTCGTCCCTGCCTTCCCATTGGATGGGGGGCGGGTATTCCGCGCGGCGATGTGGTGGAAAACCGGCGATTTCGCCCGCGCCACGCGGATGGGCGCGGCGCTGGGGCGGACATTCGGCATGGTGCTGATCGCGCTGGGGCTGTTCAGCCTGATTTCCGGCAATGCCATCGGCGGGATGTGGCAGGCGCTTTTGGGGTTCTTCATCATCACCGCGTCGCGGTCATCGGAAATGCAGATGGTCATGAAAACCGGGCTGGAGGGCGTCCGCGTGGGTCAGATCATGTTGCGCGACGTAGTGACCATCCCGTCAGATACGCCGCTGGACGAAGCGGTCGAGGCCTATTTCTACACCAGCCATCACAGCGCCTATCCGGTGGTGCGGGGCGCGCGGGTGCTTGGCACGCTCCGGTCCGAAGATATCGGCCGGGTGGCGCGCGAGGACCGCGCCACGACGCGCGCGGTGGATGTGGTGAACCCGCAGGGCCGGGTGGGACAGGTGGACCCGGACATGCCGGTGCTCGACGCGATCCGCCTCATGCAGGAACGCGGCAGCGGGCGGTTGCTTGTGGTAGGGCGGGATGGCGCGCTTGTCGGGCTTTTGACCATGCGCGACATCCTCGATTACCTGTCGGTGCGTCAGCAACTGGACGCGTGACAGATCAATCGCGTTTCAGCGCCGCCATGGCCCAGATCACCGCCAGCCCGAGCGAGGCGAAGGCATTGTAATTCGCCATGGTCAGGCCAAAGAGGAACGGCTCGAAACTGTCACACAGCACCAGCGCCGGTCCTTCACTGGCCCCGGGCAGGAGCGCATCGCCGCCAAGACCGCCCAGATCTTCACTGCCGCCGGTGCAGCTGTCGGGGCCTGCCCACCATTTGCGCTCGACGCCGCTGTGATAGACGCCGATACCCGCGGTGGTCAGCGCCGACAGCCCGCCGAGGAGAGGCATCATCGGGCCGGATATGGCCAGCGCCGCGCCGCCGAACACAACCGCCGCCGCATGCGGCCAGCGTTGCCACAGGCACATGGCGCAGGGTGCCCAGCCAAGGGCCTGAAAGAAAAAGGCAGCGGCCAGCAGGGCAAGCGAGCCCCCGGCGGCAAGAATGATGAGAAATTGGCGTGTCACGGGCATCTTGTCCTGATGTTTCTGTGCGATGCTGTATGGGCTGCGCATGAGTGCTGCGCAAGGTCTCAAAACCGCGTGAAGTATAGGGCTAAACGCCGAGCCAGGCCTTGATCAGGCTCAACAGAGTGGCACCCGCAAAGATCAGCGACGCGATCCATGCGCTGCCCAGCACGATCCCGAGCAGGGTGAGAATGCCGTCGCGCTCCAAAAGCCCCATGGCCACCACAACGACCGCAAAGCCGGGCACGGTATTGGTGGCGGGCAGGGGCACCATGATGGAGGCGCTGAACAGCACAAGCGCCAGACCGACTAGCCGGTCGGCCGGGGCGCGGGTCAGCACGCCCAGTCTTGGATGGCTGATCGCTTCGATCCGGCGCAGCCACGGCCGGGCGCGATTGGCAAGACTGACAAGACCGGGTTTGCTCACTTCGCGCGCGCCCAGGCGGACCGGAAGCCACGGCGCGCGCCGACCAAGCGCGATCTGCGCCGAGATGAACATCAGCGGCAGCGACACGATCTGTGGAATGCCATAGAGAAACGGTATACAGCAGGGCAGGGCGAGGATCAGCAGGAACAGGCCAAAGGCCCGCTCGTTCAGATGCTGCATGATCCAGTCAAGCGTTACGCCCTCCTCTGGTGCCTCGGCCACCAGATGATCGAGCCGATCCGAGATCGTCATGTCCTGTGAAACATGGACCGTCATTCTGCGGGTCTCCTTACGCCATCGGGCGCATTGTGGGTCCCGGCAAAGCACGGGGATCAATCGGCGGATAGCAAATCAAGCGCGCTGATTCCAGCGCTTGGGTGTCCGTATCGGGGGGCAAAACGCGATGTCCCGGCTCCGGGCAAATATCGCCGTCGGCCCCGCTTGCGGGCGTCCAAATTGCGGTGTAGGACAGACCCGTGCCCAAGTGGCGGAATGGTAGACGCAGGGGATTCAAAATCCCCCGATGGCGACATCGTGTGGGTTCGAGTCCCACCTTGGGCACCAGTTCCGCGATTTCTCTCAAATTTCATCTATCTGGCGCGGCGGTGTTAACGCGTTGTTAAGACATGCGCGATTCGCGCCAATCCGGTGCCGGTGTTTTTTCATTTCGGTGTTCAATTACCCAAGCTTCGGCCTATTGGTTCTGCTTCGGACACGATCAATGACCGCAACCTGCCACAGTTGAGGCCTCAACAATAAGGCCGAAAGGCGGCGAAAATTGGGTAGAGAAACGCTTTCATTTTCTCGCCTTGGTTGTGTGTGTTTTTTTAAGTTTTTGAAAAAAAACAATTAACGATTCCGGTTTCTTACGGATTTCACCGTGATTCCACTGCCCAAATTCACGGCTCCGAAAGCTATGTGCCTCATTTAAGACGTTTTTTCTGACAATTTCTCCTTTGTTTGAGCCAATCACCGCCATAATCTAACCCTTGCCCAACTGGGGGGTGAAGTCTGTTGGCCACGGGGGCGGCCGCTGAACCGTTGCGTGTCTGAAAAACGCAAAGGGACCTGAGGTGAAGTGCGTTTCGCATTTCACCGGACGCCGACGCGTGTCGTTTCGGTGTCCCGGCTCCTTTTGTCTGAAACCAGCCTCGCAGCATATGGAATGGCGGTACGTGAACCGAATGCGCCCAAGCGCGCGGCTCCGTCCCGGAACGAAAGTAGAAGGTGCGTTATGCCTGATTTATTTCTGAACTGGGGCGACCTGGGTCCTTATGGAAGCGCGGTGGTGTCCGGCGCGACAGATACAGGTGGCGTCAACGTTGCCGTAAGCGTGGCGGGTGTAACCGAGGGCGACGAAGGGTTCACCGTTACAAATGAATTTTACACCGAGACCGGCGAGCCGTTTAACCCGACGTCGAGCCTGAAACTCTTGAGCGACTCGCTCGAGGACCCGTCCGGCGGGACAAACAATGTCTCAACCACCGTGTTTGAGTTCTCTTCTGCCGATGCAGCCTATGACGACAGCGTGCAAAACGTGTCATTCCGTATCAACGACATTGATGCCGGTGTGGACGATTTCGGCGATGGCTCGACCGATTCCTATGCCGATGTCGTGACAGTGCGCGCCTATGACGCCGACGGCAACGAGATCCCGGTCACCTTTACCGCGGGCAGCGGTGTTGACGTCAGCGGCAACACCCTGACCGGCACGACCCAGACCCAGCTCCTTGATGGTGAGGGCTCTGTCCTTGTCGAGATTGCCGGGCCGGTCGCACGGATCGAGATCGATTACGACAACGGCGGCAATGGCGAATCCTTTGTCGATGTATCGGATGTGCATTTTTCCACGATGGACGCGGTGAATTCCGATCCCGTCGCCGGCGATGATGCCGCCTCGACCGATGTGGATGTGGTTCTGAACAATATCGACGTGCTTGGAAATGACAGCGATCCAGATGGTGACCCTCTGACCGTGACCAGCGCGGCTGCGCCGAATGGCACTGTGACGATCAATGCTGACGGTACGCTGAATTATGCGCCGGATCCGGGCTTTGTCGGCGAGGATACGATCTCCTACACCATTGATGACGGCAATGGCGGGACCGCGTCCGCAAATGTGATCGTCGCGGTGGACCCGGTGCTGGACGGAATTGTCGAGGGCACGCCGGATGGCGATCTGATCGATACCGGCTATACCGGCGATCCCGAAGGCGACATGGTCGACAATGACGACAATATCTTTTCGACCGATCCCGATGACTCCAACGACGATATCATCCAGGCCGGCGGCGGCGACGACACGATTGACGGCGGCGAAGGCAGCGATTCCGCTGATGGTGGCGACGGCAATGACGTGATTGATCTGGCCGGGACGCCTCCGGCGATTGACGTACCGACTTTCCCGGGCGTTCCCGTGGATGCCGATCCCGAGGATGATCGCGACCTGGCCATCGGCGGGCTTGGTGACGACACGATCCTGACCGGAGATGACCGCGACACGATCGATGGCGGGGATGGCAATGATGTCATCGAATCCGGTATTGACGATGACCTTGTCACGGGCGGCGCTGGCAATGACAGCATCACCGACACCCAGGGGGCCGATACGATCGACGGCGGGGACGGGGACGATACGATTGTCGCCGGGATCGACACCTTCTCCGACTATGTTGGCGATGACCCAAATCTGCCGATTGGCACGATCCTGTCCGACCCCAACACAGATGACGGTCGCGACCTTGTTTCCGGCGGGGCGGGTAATGACTCGATCCTGACCGGGGACGATTCAGATACCGTGCTTGGCGGTACGGGCAATGATACCATCGACGGTGGTATCGACGATGACGAGATCGACGGCGGTGACGGCGCCGATTCCATCATCGGCGGCCATGGCTCGGATAGCATCCTGGGGGGCGCAGGCGATGACAGCATCGATGCCAGCGCAGCCACCAGCCCGACCGACTTTACCAATGAGCCGGATGCAACCGATCCGGTGCCGGACAACGACCGCGACCTGGTCGATGGTGGCGCGGGTAATGACACGATCTTTGGCGGCGACGACGACGATACCCTGTTTGGCGGGATCGGAGACGACGTGCTCGATGGTGGCATCGACGAAGACAGCCTAATTGGCGGGGACGGGGCCGATACCCTGATCGGCGGCGATGGTGCCGATACGATTGACGGCGGCGACGGGCGTGACATGATCATTGGCGCCGATGTGGGCGACGTGGTCGATGGTGGATCGGGTCCCGCGGGGACCAATCCGGCTGATGGCCTGCCCTATGACTACGATACTCTGGATCTGCGCGGCTCCGCGCCGACCGGTGGCTCGCTCCGCGTCACCTATACCTCTGCCGACCGCGAAGACGGGACGGTCGAGTTCTTTGACGCCTCCGGCGCTTCGACCGGGACGATGAGTTTTGAGGATATCGAGAACATCGTGCCGTGCTTTACACCGGGCACCACCATCGCCACGCCGATGGGCGAGCGTCTGGTCGAGGATCTGCGCGAAGGCGACCGGGTGATCACCCGCGACAATGGTCTGCAGGAGATCCGTTGGATCGGCCGCAAGGAACTCACCGGGCATCAGCTGGCGCGTGCGCCGCATCTGCGCCCCGTGCTGATCCAGGCGGGCAGCCTTGGCCCGAACCTGCCCGAGCATGACATCCTGGTCAGCCCGCAGCACCGGATGCTGATCAACAACGACCGGTCGGCGCTCTATTTCGAAGAGCGCGAGGTTCTGGCCGCGGCCAAGCACCTGACCGACCTGGACGGGGTGGACGAGGTGGGCACGCTTGGTGTCACCTATATCCACTTCATGTTCGATCAGCACGAAGTGGTCCTGTCCAACGGTGTCTGGAGCGAAAGCTTCCAGCCCGGTGATCAGACCATGGACGGTATGGGTGACGCGCAACGCGCAGAGATCTTCGAGCTGTTCCCGGAGCTGAAAACCGAGGACGGTCTCAAGGATTATGCGGCGGCCCGCCGGTCACTCAAGAAGCACGAAGCCAAGCTTCTGGTTCGCTGATCCTCTGAAACAACCGAATATGCAGCCCATGCGCCCCTCTTGATAAGAGAGGGTCGCATGTGATCGGCCGGAGGCGTGGTAGCGCCTCTGGCCGATCTGGTTTTGCCGTGGTTTTGCCACAATGTTTTGACGTCGTTCTGCGGTGCAGCACACGTAAGACGGGTGCGGTGGGGTATTGCTGAACTCACGGTTAAGCGGCGATCATGGAAGTATCTGAAAATTAATAAAACTTTTAAGTTTCACCTTGGGAAACGTATTGTTTCGCCTTTTGGTGGAAATGCCGCTTTTGTGCTCGGCTGCGCCTGCATTTTTCACTGCCTTGCCCCGTTTTGATCCCCGGTTACGTCGCATTGCGATGCGATCAACAGACCAAAGGGCGTAGTGCGTCCATACGGAACTTTGTGAACGAGGCAGTTAAATGGCAACCGGTTATCTTGTGACCCTCGGGGACGGAAGTCTCGATCCCAACGACTACATCACCGCATCTCCCAGTACCTTTACAATCGACAGCACGATTGGGACGGGTTCCTGGAACTGGTCGGGCATCTGGGATGGCGATGGCCAGTTCTATTCCAACATCTCAGATACCGGCGTCTACTATCTTGGTACGGACGGCAATGTCTATTTCATCCCCGATACCTGGACGACCTCCAGCGGTGATGCCTATGCGGTGAACCCGCCCGCCTACACGTCAGTGTCTGATGGCATTGTGTCCGGGACAAATGGCGACGACGTGATTTCCGCCGGGTTTTCCGATGGTGACGGCGACGCCATTGACGGTGGCGACGGCACGGGCACGCTGGGCAATGAAGACACGGTCAGCGCGGGCGATGGCAATGACAGCGTGAATGCCGGGGCCGAGGCCGATCTTGTCTATGGTGGCGGCGGCTCCGACACTCTGGAGGGTGGCACGGGCAACGACACGATCTATGGCGATACTGATCCGAACGCTCCGCCGCCTGCGGACGTGTCGATCAACGACACGAATTTTGCAGATACAACAAGCGGTTACACGGTCACCGGCCGGATCATTTCGGGCGGTGTTCTGAGCGGTGAAAGCGTCGGCAATATCGGCACCTATTCCGGTGGCGGATTCGGTGTGAACGGTGCGATTTCCGACAGTGACAGCGCAGTCGCCGAACAGATCGGCTATGACCTTGCCTCGGGCCAGTCCGAGGAAATGATCGTCCGTTTCGACAATGACATCGACGAAGTGACCTTCTCTTATTCCGTTCTGTTCACGCAGGACTTTGCCGAGGTGGGGCACTATGCCGTCTATAATGACGGTGTGCTTGTCTACGAGGCCGATTTCACCGAGCAGACCGCAGGCAGCGGATCGGGCACCATCACCGTGACCGGTGTCGGGTCGTTCGACCAGATCGTCTTTACCGCCCTGCCGCAGACCGATGGCACCGACGGGTCCGACTATCTGATCACCGACATCACCTTTACCCCTGCCACGGCGGCCAGCACGCCGGGCGCGGACAGCATCAGCGGCGGTGATGGAGCCGATCTTATCTATGCCGAGGCCGGCAACGATACGGTCGATGGCGGCATTGGCGATGACACGATTTATGGTGGAGATGGCGATGACTCGCTCACTGGCGGCACACCTGCGCTGGACCTGACCGGCAATGACGTCATCTATGGCGATGCCGGCAACGACTCGATCAAAGGCAACCAAGGCAGCGACACGCTATATGGCGGCACGGGTGACGACACTGTCGGCGGCGGTGCCGAAGGCGACTCGATATTTGGCGGTGCCGGCAACGACAGCCTCCGCGGCGGCGCTGGCGATGACACAATGGACGGCGGCACCGAGGATGACCTGATCCTAGGCGGTACCGGTGCCAACCTGATGCAGGGTGGCACGGGCAACGACACTTTTGTGTCTGATGGTACGCTCGATACCATTCAGGGCGGTGATGGCTGGGACGTGATCGACCAGCGTCTCAGTACCCAAACCTTTGATGTCGACAGCTTCAGCGGCATCGAGGAAATCTATGCCAGCAATGTCGGCGACTCGTGGAACTGGGCCTCTGACCCCATCGTGTTCCACGGTGGCGATGGCAGCGACACGGTCAGCGCGGGGTCCGGTGCGGATACCATCGACGGCGGCGCAGGTGGCGACAGCATCGATGGCGGCGGCGGCAATGACTATATCCAGGGTGGCCCAGAGGTCGCAGATGCGGATCTGTCGCTGAACTGGAGCGCCGAAGGCACGGGTGGCACCGATATCTCGGGCGGCTTCACGCAGGATACCGGCGGCATTCTCGTCGGCGTCAGCTTTACCAATGACAGCGGTAATGCCACCGCGTTCCAGACCTCGACCGCCACGCAATACAGCGGAACGGGCGAGCCCTATGCCACCGACTCCGCCCTTTATCTCTCGGGCGGCGCAACCACCGGCGACACGTCGACCACAACAATCGACTTCTCGGCTGTGGGTGGCTCGGGCTACGACAATGAAGTCACCAATGTCAGCTTCCGGATCAACGACCTGGACCAGAGCGGCTGGGAAGACCTTATCACCATCCGGGCCTATGACGCGGATGGCAACCTGCTCAATGTCACGCTGACATATCAGGGCGCGGTGACATCCGGCACCTCGCCAACCGAGGATGGCGAAGGCTCCTATACCCAGGCGGATCAACTTGGCTCCATGCTGGTCGAGATCGACGGTGCGGTGTCTTATTTCGAGATCGACTACGACCAGGGCGGCACCGCCGGCCAGGCGCTTTGGGTGTCCGACATCCACTTTACTGCCGTGGGCCAGACCGACGGCAATGACACGATCGACGGCGGCACCGGCGACGACACATTGCTGGGGGACGCGGGCGATGATGTGTTTCAGCTGTCGGACAATTTCGGCAATGATGTGATCACTGGCGGCGAAACCGGCGAAACCAATGGCGACACGCTGGACCTGTCCGGTCTGACCACCGACACCACCGTTGACCTGACCTCTGCCGACCCCGAGGCCGGGACCGTCAGCGACGGCACCTCGACCGCGACATTCACCGAGATCGAGAATATCATGCTGGGCGGTGGCCGGGATACGCTGGTGCTGGCCGATGGATCGGGCGCGGACGTGGTGTCCGGCTTTGACCTGACCGATAGCGGCGATGGCACCACCAATGACCAGCTGGATGTGTCCGGCCTGACCTCGGATGGTGGCACGACCCCGGTCAACACCAATGACGTGACCGTCACCGATGACGGCAACGGCAACGCGGTCCTGACCTTCCCGGGCGGTGAGAGCATCACGCTGATCGGCGTGGCGCCGTCCTCGGTAGACTCCGTAGACGAGCTTGTCGCCATCGGTATCCCGGACGGGCGCGACTACATCGTCGAAGGCACCGCAGGCGGCGATACGATCGACGCGGGCTATACCGGCGACCCCGAAGGCGACATGATCGACAGCCTTGATCATTCCGATGGCTCCAACAATGACAGCGTGCTCGCGGGCGCGGGCAATGACAGTGTTGTGGCTGGCGCAGGCGATGACACCGTCTTTGGTCAGGACGGCGCTGACACGCTGTTGGGCGGTGCAGGCAATGATACGCTGGACGGCGATGACGTGTTCGCCTCGGGTGGCGCAGACTATATCGACGGCGGTACGGGCAACGATCAGATCATTGGCGATGTCGGCAACGACACGCTGCTGGGCGGCGACGGCAATGATACGATCTACGCCGGGGCCGACAATGACAGCATCAACGGCAATGCCGACAACGACCTGATGTATGGCGAAGGCGGAGACGATAGTTTCTGGTTCGATGACGGTTTTGGCAGCGACACGGTCATCGGTGGCGAGACCGGCGAGACATTCGGCGACAAGCTTCAACTGGCCTCGCTGACCCAGGACACCACCATCGACCTGACGGCATTTGACCCTCAGTCGGGCACCGTGACTTCGGGCTCCGACACGATCACCTTCTCAGAGATTGAAAGCATCGTTCTGGGGGGTGGCCGCGATACCATCGTGCTGGCCGACGGATCGGGCGATGATTGGGTCAACAATTTCGACATGACCGACTCGGGCGATGGCACGACCAATGACCAGCTGGACGTTTCCGGCCTGACCGATGCGAACGGGGCACCTGTCAACACGAATGACGTGACGGTGACAGATGATGGAAACGGCAACGCTGTCCTGACCTTCCCGGGCGGGGAAAGCATCACGCTGATCGGTGTGGCGCCCACCCAGCTGGACAGCGAGGCAGCGCTGGTCTCCATCGGTATCCCAGCGCCCGACTACATCGTCGAAGGCACCGCAGGCGATGATATCATCGACGCGGGCTATACCGGCGACCCCGAAGGCGACATGATCGACAGTCTCGATCATTCGGATGGCTCCAACAATGACAGCGTGCTGGCGGGTGCGGGCAGTGACGTCGTCTCGTCCGGTGCAGGCGATGATACGGTCTTTGGCGAGGCCGGTGCGGACACGATCTCGGGTGGAGATGGTGCTGACACAATCGACGGCGGGATTGGCGCGGACAGCCTGTCCGGTGGCATCGGCGATGACCTCGTTCTGGGCGGCGACGATAATGACTGGCTCACCGGGTCGGACGGCAATGACACCGTGGATGGCGGCGCAGGCGCGGACAGCGTCTATGGCGGCGCGGGCGACGATTCCATGCTCGGCGGCGGCGGTAACGACTCCATGGAAGGCTGGATCGGCAACGACACCATGGAGGGCGGTGCCGGCCACGACTATATCGACGGCGCCGACGGCGCGGACAGCCTTGTGGGTGGCGACGGCAACGACACGCTGCTGGGTGGCAATGACACCAGCGCGGACACTCTTATCGGCGGCCCTGCCTCCGACAGCCTGAGCGCCGGGGACGGCGACGATCTTCTCTATGGTGGGACCGATGCCGACAGCATGTTCGGGGGCGGCGGGGACGATACGTTCTTCCTCGAAGACGGGTTTGGCAACGACACGATCCATGGCTGGTCCTCGAACGAGGTCAATGGCGATACGCTGGACCTGAGCGCACTCACCACGGACACCACCGTGGACCTGACCAGCTCTGACCCGGAGGCGGGCACTGTCACCTCTGGCGCTGACACGGCGAGCTTTGTCGAGATCGAGAACATTGTGTTGGGCGGTGGGCGCGACACCATTGTACTGGCCGATGGCTCGGGCAGCGATGCGGTGTCGGGCTTTGACATGACCGACAGCGGTGACGGCACGACCAATGACCAGCTGGACGTCTCCGGCCTGACCTCGGATGGTGGCACCACGCCGGTAACCACTGCGGATGTGACGGTCACCGATGACGGGCTTGGCAACGCGGTTCTGACCTTCCCGGGTGGGGAGAGCATCACTCTGATCGGCGTGGCTCCGGCCCAGGTGGACAGCGAAGCAGAGCTGGAAGCCATCGGTATTCCGGCGCCGACACCAGACTACATCGTCGAGGGCACGGCAGGCGGCGACATCATTGACGCGGGTTATACCGGCGACCCCGAAGGCGACATGGTCGATGCGGGCGACAACCTGCTCCTGAATGATGATGACAGTATCGAAGCCTATGGCGGCGATGACGTTGTGTCCGCAGGTCTGGGCAATGACACTGTAGATGCAGGCACCGGCAATGACTCGGTGCTGGGTGAGGCGGGCAATGACCTGATCCTTGGCGGCGACGGTCTGGACACGCTGATCGGTGGCGCGGGGGACGATACCATTGACGGCGGCAACGATGCCGACACGATCTTTGGTGGCGACGCGAATGACTCGATCACCGGCGGTCAGGGCTTTGACTCGATCAGCGGTGATCAGGGCGACGATACGCTGTCCGGGGATGGCGGCAATGACACGATCCTTGGCGGCGTCGGCGGCGACTCGATCCTCGGTGGCGTGGGGGCGGATGACCTCTTTGGCGGCGATGACAACGACACGCTTCTCGGCGAAGACGGCAATGACGAGATGTGGGGCGAGACCGGCGCAGACAGTCTTGTCGGCGGCGCGGGCAATGACACGCTGTTCGGCGGCTCCGAGAACGACACGCTTCAGGGCGGCGCAGACAATGACCTGATCTTTGGCGGCACAGGTGTCGACCAGATCGAAGGCGGTGACGGCAATGACACCATGAATGGTGGCATCGGCGGTGACAGCCTCTCGGGCGGCGCGGATGCGGATGTCTTCGTGATCGAAAACGATTTCGGCCCCGACACGATCACCGGCGGCGAAACCACCACCACCGGCGTGGATTACGATACGATCGACGTGAACACCGTGTCGATCACCAGCGGCGTGGATGTGCAGTTCACCGGTGACGAGGCCGGCACGCTGAGCGATGTGAGCCACACCGCCACCTTCTCCGAGATCGAAGCGCTGAACCTGAGCGATTTCAACGACACGGTGGATGCGTCGCTGACCACCAGCGGCGTCGATATCGACGCGCGGGGTGGCGATGATTCCATCCTTGGCGGCGCGGGCAATGACACGATTGATGCGGGTCCTGGCGCCGACACGGTGGATGCGGGCGCGGGCAATGATATCATTGACGCGGGCCTGGCTGATGGCGCGACCGACGTCTTTGTCCTGTCGGACGGCGACGGTGACGACACGATCAGCAACTTCGAGACGCCCACCGCCAATGGCGACGGCACATTTACCGGCATCGACCAGCTTGACGTGTCGGGCCTGACCGATGCGGGCGGCGATCCGGTCACCACCGATGATGTGACCGTGACCGACACCAATGGCGACGGCACGGGCGATGCGATCCTGCAATTCCCCAATGGCGAAAGCATCACGCTGGTTGGGGTTTCTCCCTCCGAGGTGAGCAGCTTTGAACAGCTTGTGGCGCTGGGCATCCCGCCGACCCCCGATTACGTGGTCGAAGGAACCGCGGGCGACGATACCATCGACGCAGGCTATACCGGCGACCCCGAAAACGACATGGTGGACGCTAATGACAATGCCACGGGCACCAATGACGATCTGATCGACGCGGGCGCAGGCAATGACAGCATCGTGGCCGGTCTGGGCGATGACACGATCCGTGCCGACGAAGGCGACGACAAGGTCTTTGGCGAAGACGGCAATGACAGCATCTTTGGCTTTGAGGGCTCGGATGTGGTCGATGGCGGGGCAGGGGATGACTACATCAACACCCGCACCTCGCCCGGCACCGGTGCGCCGGATGAAGGCTATACCGGTTCGGGCTTTCCGCCGGATTACGCGGCCGATAGCGACCCCAACAATGACCGCGACAGCGTCATCGGCGGTACCGGCAATGACACGATCCTGACCGGGGACGACAATGACACGGTCTATGCGGGCGCGGACAATGACTTGGTTGATGCGGGCTTTGACGACGACCTCGTCTTTGGCGAAGCAGGGGCCGACACGCTTGAAGGCAACGAGGGCAATGACACCATCCTGGGCGGCATCGGTGATGACCTGATCTATGGTGAACTGTCGCCCACCAACCCGGATTTCGCGACGTCGGACCTTTATGACCTGCCCAATGACGGCACCGACGCCGCACCGACCAACAATGGCGACAGCCTTGACGGCGGTGATGGCAATGACACGATCTATGGTCAGGACGATGATGACACCATCGACGGCGGCACCGGCAACGACCTGCTGGATGGTGGCAATGACAATGACCTGATCAACGGTGGCGACGGGCTCGATACCATCACCGGCGGCCACGGTAACGATACGGTCTTTGGTGGCCTCGGTGATGACAGTATCGACGGCGGCATTGGCGACGATTCGCTGATGGGCAATGAGGGCAACGACACCCTGACCGGTGGCGATGGCTCGGATGACATGGATGGCGGGTCCGAAAATGACCTGATGTTCGGCGGTGACGGCAACGACACGGTCTATGGCAATACCGGCGATGACACGCTCTATGGCGGCGCGGGCGACGATTTTGTGCGCGGCAGCTTTGGCGCGGATGAGCTGCACGGCGGCACCGGCAATGACTCGATCTGGGCCGGGTTCGGCGATGACACGATCATCATCGAAGACAATTTCGGCAATGACACCATTGACGGTGACTTTGACCAGGAAACCAATGGCGACACGCTTGATCTGAGCGCGGTCACCACGGGTCTGACCATCGATCTGACCGACTCGAACCCTGAAAACGGCACCTTTACCGATGGCACCAGCACGGCGAACTTCTCGGATATCGAGAATATCGTGCTCTCCAGCGGCAATGACACCATCACGCTGGCCGATTTCGGCGGTGCCGATACGGTCTATGGCTTTGAAAGCCCGACGGTGAATGGCGATGGCTCGCTGACCGGCAATGACATGCTGGATGTGAGCGGTCTGACCTCGGATTTCGGCACCACGCCGATCAATGCGCGTGATGTGGTGGTCACCGATGATGGCAGCGGCAACGCGGTCCTGAATTTCCCCAATGGCGAAAGCCTGACCCTGATGGGGGTGGACCCGGTGACGGCGTCGGATCACGCCTACCTGGTGGCGATTGGCATCCCGTCCAACCTGATCGTGGATGGCACCGCCGGGGCCGATGTCATGGGCACGACCTTTGTCGATAGCGAAGGCGACCAGACCGACGGCACAGACGGGCTTGATGACACGATCATGGGCTATGCCGGGGATGACACCATCGACGGTGGCCTTGGCGCGGATACCATCGACGGTGGTGCCGACAATGACGTGATCGATGGTGGCGCGGGCGCGGACAGCATCCTTGGCGGCGACGGCAATGACACCGTGACCGGCGGGGCCGACAACGACATCATCGACGGCGGTGCGGGCAATGACTCGCTCTCTGGCGGTGCGGGCGACGACACCATTGACGGCTGGGTTGGCGATGACACGCTGGTGGCTGACGGTGGCAATGACAGCCTGAGCGGTTTTGACGGCGACGATACGTTCCAGCTCACCGACGCTACCGGCAACACCACCATCGTAGGCGGCGAAGATGCGGAGGTTGCGGGCGACACGCTGGATCTGTCCGGTGTGACCGAGGACCTGACCGTGGACCTGACCAATTTCGATTGGGAATCCGGCACGGTCAGCGATGGCACCAACACCACGAGTTTCTCCGAGATTGAGACCATCGTTCTGGGCGGTGGCACCGATACGCTGGTGCTGGCCGATGGCGGCGGCGTCGATACGGTCGAAGGGTTCGAGGCTCCCACGCCCAATGGCGACGGCACCTTTACCGGCGTTGATCAGTTGGATGTCAGCGGGCTGACCTCGGATGGCGGCACCACGCCGATCCATGTGAATGACGTGGTGGTGACCGATGACGGCTCCGGCAACGCGGTTCTGAACTTCCCCAATGGCGAGACATTGACGCTGATCGGTATCCCGGTCGCTGATGCCAGCGATCCGGCCTATCTGGTGGCCATGGGCATCCCCAGCGACGGGATTCTCACCGGCACGGACGGGGCGGATACGATTGTTGCGGGCAGCTGGGTCGACGAAGACACCGAGGTGGTGGACGGTGGCGATGCGCTGCTGACAGGCGCGGCCCCCGATGACGACAGCATCCGCGCGGGTGCTGGTGATGACGTGGTCGAGTCCGGGCTGGGCGATGATCAGGTCGATGCAGGCTTTGGCAATGACACCGTCGATGGCGGCGCAGGCGATGACAGCATCATCGGTGGGTCCGGCAATGACAGCCTCACGGGCGGCGCGGATAATGACACGCTTCTGGGCGAGGATGGTTCGGACACGCTGACCGGTGACACCGGCAATGACAGCGTGAGCGGCGGCGCCGAACAGGACCTCATCATCCTTGGCCGTGACGAAGGTGTCGACACGATCGACGGTGGCTTTGACGGGATCGACAACGATACGCTGAGCATCACCGACACGATTGGTGCCGATGTGACGCTGACTGCGGACGAGGACGGCACTGTCACCTCGGGCACCGGTTCGGCGACATTTACCGATATCGAGAACCTGCAACTGGGCAGCGGTGCGGATACGGTGGACGGCTCTGCCACCACCGGCGGCATCAATGTCGACGGCGGCGCAGGGGCGGATTCGATCATCGGTGGCGACGGGGCCGATATCATCTTTGGCGGCGACGATGCCGACACCATCATCGCGGACCGCAACGACACTGTGGACGGCAGTTCGGGCGGCGATGACAATGACACACTGGTCATCATGGGTCCCGCAACCATCACCTATACCGACGCCATGGGTGAAAACGGCACGGTTACCTGGCTTGACGGCCAGACCATGGCCTTTACCGATATCGAGAATATCGACTATATCCCATGCTTTACGCCGGGCACGCTGATCAAGACCGCGCGCGGCGAAGTGCCGGTGGAACAACTCCGCGTCGGTGACCGCGCGCTTACCCGCGACAGCGGGTATCAGGTGATCCGCTGGGTCGGTGCCCGTGCGCTGAAAGGGGCCGATCTGGCCGACGTCCCTGCGCTCAACCCGATCCTGATCCGACAGGGCGCGCTGGGCGGCGGGCTTCCTGTGCGGGACATGATGGTGTCACCGCAGCACCGTATGCTGATGTCCGGCCCGTCCTGCGAATTGTGGTTCGGCGAACAGGAAGTGCTGGTTGCGGCCTGCCACCTGACCCATCTGGACGGCGTGGAAGAGGTACAGCCCGAGGACGGCGTGACCTATGTGCATATCCTCTTTGACCAGCATGAAGTTGTGCAAAGCGATGGCACATGGTCCGAAAGCTTCCAGCCCGGTGATCTGACGCTGGGGGCGCTTGATGCGCCACAACGGGCGGAGATTCTGACGCTGTTCCCGGAACTGGCCAGCGAGACGCCCGCGCATGAGGTCTATCCCGCCGCGCGGATCACGCTCAAGGCGCATCAGGCGCGGGTGCACTTCGCCTGAGCCCATGCCGAAGAGATTGACGCGACTGAACCTGCCACGTCAGTCGCGTCGGGCGGCCTGTCCTGCTCGCCAGGCCGCCCAATCTTCGGGCGTATCCAGATCAAGCCGCGCCGCGCTGCCGGGGCGTTTGACCAGCCGCCTGTGTTCGGAATGCCGTGCAATCACCTCGCGCGCGCCGGTGTCACCGGTGAGCGCTGAAATCTCGGCAAAGAGCGGCGCGCGGAACAGCACCGGGTGACCGGGCGTTCCATCCTCTGTCGCCGCCTGCACGATCAGCGCCTCGGGGTGGGTGCGGGCCTCGTCGATCACGGCCCGTAGATCGTCAGCCTCAAGTCCCGGCATATCCGCGGGCAGGATCATTGCGGCCTCGGTGCCATCAGGCAATGCCGCGATCCCGGCACGCAAGCTTTGGGCCATACCTTGATCGGCCTCCGGCACGGGCAGGCGCAGCACAGGCGTTTCCGCCAATGCAACCGCGCGGGGGTGGTCGCGTGCGGGCAGGGTGACGATCACCTGCATCCCCGCTGCCAGCCCGCGCAGAGCCATCGCCTTGACGCAAGCCATCCCGCCCACATCCTGCAACAGCTTGTCCGCACCGCGCATACGCGTGGATGACCCTGCGGCCAAAAGAATGAGAGCGGTCTGCATGCCGTGGCTCCTGCTGTTGCACTGTGCGTCAAGCTAAGCACGCGCGCTCCGCGATACAACGACGGTGCTCAGCCCCGCATCCGCGCGCCATCGGCGTCAAATAGCGGCTCGGTCAGCAGCGTCGCGCGGCACATCTGGCCAAGGATCTCGATTTCGGCCACCAGCCCGGGCCGGGCTTTTTCGGTTGGGATCAGCGCCAGCGCAATGGATTTTTGCGCGTAGTGGGAATAGCCCCCCGAGGTGCAGAACCCCTGCACTTGACCGTCGATCCAGACCGGTTCATAAGCGTGCACATCGGCATCCCCGGCGGCCACCTCAAAGGCGACAAGCGTGCGGGCCGGGCCTGCATCTCGTTCCGCCTCGGCGGCTTTCCTTCCAATGAAATCAGCGGCTTTCTTGAAAGACATAAAGCGGTCCAGCCCGGTTTCCGCCGCCGTGTAGTCGGGCGAAAACTCCGACAGCCAGGAGCCAAAGAACTTGTCCAGCCGCAGCGACATCATCGCCCGCATGCCAAAGGGTTTCATGCCATGCGGTTGGCCTGCCTCCCAAAGCGTTGCCCAAAGCTGGCGCTGGGCCATCGGGTCGCAATAGATCTCATAGCCCAGATCTCCGGTATAGGAGACGCGTTGCACCAGACAATCGGTCATGCCGATCGTGAGCGGGCGAATATCCATGAAACGCATGTCGGAGATGTCGCTGCGGGTGACCGCTTGCAGAACCTCCCGCGCCTTGGGGCCTGCGATCTGGAAGCCATTCAGTTTATTGCTGATATTCTCGATGCTTACGCCCGGTTCTGCATGTTGCAGGAACCAGCGCATATGGAACGCTTGTGACCCGTAAGACGCGGTAAGCTGGAACGCCTCTTCATCCAGACAGGAAATGGTGAAATCGCCGATCAGCTTGCCCTTGGGTGACAGCATTGGGGTGAGGGACAGCCGCCCCGGTTTCGGCACGCGCCCCGCCATGATCCGGTCAAGCCAGTCCCGCGCCTCCGGCCCGGTGACGCGGTACTTGCCAAAGTTGTGAACCTCATTGATTCCAACGGCTTCGCGCACGGCCTTGACTTCGCGCGCGGTGGCGTCAAAGGCGTTGGAGCGGCGGAAAGACGGCGTCTCAAACCTTGGTTCATCGCGTTGGGCGAAATAGTTCACCACCTCCAGCCCGTATTGCGCGCCCCAGACCGCGCCCATGCCATCAAAGATGTCATACATCGGCGTCGTGCGGTTGGGCCGCGCAGCGGGTAGTTCTTCGTTCGGGTAGGCGACGGAGAAACGTTTCTGGTAGTTTTCAATGACTTTCGGGCGGGTATAGCCCGGGCTGATCCAATCGCCAAAGCGTGCCACGTCCATGGCGAACACATCGCGCTCCGGCTCGCCCTCGATCATCCACTGCGCCAGCGTCAGCCCCAAGCCGCCGCCTTGGCTGAACCCGGCCATCACGCCACAGGCGGACCAGTAATTGCGCACACCCGGCACAGGACCCACCAGCGGGTTGCCATCGGGGGCAAAGGTAAAGGGGCCATGAATGACCGATTTCACCCCCGCCGTAGCCAGAACGGGGAAGCGTTTGTATGCAAATTCAATGCTTTCCTCGATCTTGTCAAAGTCATCGGGCAACAGTTCATGGCCAAATTCCCAGGGCGTGCCATCCACCGCCCAGGGTTTGCAGGGCTGCTCATAAAACCCGATGCAGAGCCCGCGCCCCTCTTGCCGGAGATAGCTTTCGCCCGCCGGGTCCATCACATGCGGGTGCTCTGCGCCGCGCTCATATATCTCGGGGATGTCATCGGTGACGATATATTGATGCTCCATCGGGTGCAGCGGGAAATAGATGCCCGCCATCGCCCCAACTTCGCGCGCCCAGAGACCGCCCGCATTAACGATATGCTCGGCGTGGATCGTGCCTTTTTCTGTCACCACATCCCATGTGCCATCGGCGCGCTGGTTGGTCTCGATCACCTTGCAATGGGTCTCGATCGTGGCCCCGCCCATGCGCGCGGCCTTGGCATAGGCATGGGTGGTGCCCGATGGGTCAAGATGGCCGTCCAGCGGATCATAAAGCGCGCCCAGAATGCCATCGAGATTGGTGATCGGCGCTATTCTCGCGATTTCCTCTGGCCCGACGATCTCGGTCTCCAGCCCCATATAGCGGTGCTTGGCGCGCTCGGCCAAGAGCATGTCAAAGCGTTCCTGATTATCCGCCAGCGTCACGCCCCCCACATGGTGCAGCCCGCAGGACATGCCGGTGATTTCCTCCAACTCCTTGTAAAGTTTGATCGTATAGCCCTGCAGCGCCGCCATGTTGGTGTCGCCGTTGAGCGTGTGAAACCCGCCCGCCGCGTGCCATGTGGAACCGGATGTCAGTTCGGAGCGTTCGATCAGCATCACGTCCGACCAGCCAAGTTTCGTTAGGTGATAGAGCACCGAACAGCCGACAACTCCGCCGCCAATAACGGCCACACGCGTGGTGGTTTTCATGGGGGACCTCCCTTTGGATTTGCGGCGATGCTGGCGCGGGGCGGGGATGCGGGCAAGCGGGAATGCGACAGAATTTGTCGTGATCGGCTTGCGCGAATTTGTTGCCACTTGGCGTCAGGTGCGTTAATGTTGGTTAACAAAACTTTAACGCGAAAATACATTTCAAGCCGAGGACCGTCTCATGAAGCGCCTGATTCTTGTTCTTGCAATGGTTGCTGTTCCGACCGTATCGCTTGCCGATGAGCCGCGCGAGCAGCTTGTTGACCCCGATCAGTTCATGCAGCGTGTGCTGATCCTGGATAAGCCGGTTGCCACCTATCAGAGCTGCTGCAAGACGTGTCGCAAGGGCAAGGCTTGTGGCGATTCCTGCATCTCGCGCAGCAAGACCTGTCGTGTTGGAAATGGGTGTGCCTGCGACGGTTGATCGCTTCGCCCCTCAATAGCAGGTGCGAGAGGTCAATTCTTCTTCCTTGCCTCACAGCGACAGAACAGGTCGGGTTCCGGCAACATTCGCGCCGCTTGGAGCGTAACTCTTGGCCAAACCGACCAAGGAACCCAATATGCGTACCCATGCTCAGGCCGTCGTGATCGGCGGCGGCGTCATCGGCTGCTCCATCCTCTATCACCTGACCAAGCTTGGCTGGACCGATGTGGTCCTGCTGGAGCGTGACGAGTTGACCTCCGGCTCCACCTGGCACGCGGCGGCCAATATTCACGGGCTGCATGACAGCACCAATATCAGCCGCATCCAGCATTACACGATGTCGCTCTACAAGTCGCTTGAGGAGGAAACCGGGCAAAGCTGTGGCGTGTTCCAGCCCGGTTCGCTCTACCTCGCCCAGACGGTCGAGCGGGAACACCAGCTGCGCCTGCAAGAGGCCAAGGCGCGGCTGTATGGCATGAATTTCCACGAGGTCAGCCGCGATGAGGCCGAACGCCTGCACCCGCTGGTCAATTTCGACGGCATCCGCTGCATCATGTATGAACCCGATGGCGGCAATGTGGACCCCTCGGGCGTGACCAATGCCTATGCGGTGGGCGCGCGGCAGCGTGGGGCGGAGATTCACCGCTTTACGCCGGTCACCGCGACCGAGGCGCAGCCCGATGGCACCTGGTTCGTGCGCACGCCCAAGGGCGACATTCACACGCCATGGGTGGTGAACGCCGCTGGTCTCTGGGGGCGCGAGGTGGCGGCGCTGGCCGGGCTGAAACTGCCCCTGCAACCGACCGAGCACCAGTATTTCGTGACCGAGACCATTGCCGAGATTGCCGGGATGGACCGGCGTCTGCCGTCGGTTGCGGACCGGGACGGGGAATATTACCTGCGCCAAGAGGGCAAGGGCTTGCTGATCGGGGCTTATGAGCGCGACCTGAAATTCTGGGCCGAGCACGGCACGCCGCTGGATTTCGCCCATGATCTCTTTCCCGATGATCTGGAGCGGATCGAGGAGAACATGATGCGCGCCATCGACCGGGTGCCGGTGGTGGGCGAGGCGGGGATCAAGCGGGTGATCAACGGCCCGATGATCTGGTCGCCGGATTCGAATGTGCTGATGGGACCGGTGCCGGAACTGCCGGGCTATTTCTGCTGCAACGGTATCATCCCGGGCTTTTCGCAATCGGGCGGCATGGGGCTGATGGCGGCGCAATGGATCGTCGAGGGCGAGATGCAATATGACCTCTTCGCCTGGGACATGGCGCGGTTTGGCGATTGGGCCGATGCGAAATTCGCCAAGTCGCGGGTGGGGGACCAATACGCGCACCGGTTCAAGATACATTTCCCGAACGAGGAACGTGAGGCGGGCCGCCCGGTCCGCACGCGGCCCGTGCATGACATGCAGAAAGACATGGGCGCGGTGATGGGGCTGAACTATGGCTGGGAGCATCCGCTGTGGTTCGCGCCTGAGCCGGGGACGCGCGACACCGATGGGTTCACCCGCCAGAACTGGTGGGCGCCGGTCGGGGACGAATGCCGGATGCTGCGCGACAAGGCGGGGATCATCGACATCTCGAACTTCGCCAAATACCGGGTCCAAGGTCCGGGCGCGGCCGAATGGTTGAACGCGGTCTTTGCCAATAACATGCCCAAGGCGGTGGGCCGGTCCTGCCTCACGCCGCTGATCGGCAAGCGCGGTGGTATCGCCGGGGATTTCACAGTGACGCGGCTGGGTGAGGACGAGTTCTGGGTCATTGGGTCCGGCATGGCCGAACGCTATCACAGCCGCTTTTTCAAGGCCGTGCCGCTGCCCGAAGGTATCACGTTTGAATGCCTGACCGAGGCGGTCTGCGGCTTCAACGTGGCGGGGCCCGAGGCGCGGAACCTGTTGCAGCGGCTGACAAATGCCTCTCTGGCGACCGAGGATTTCCCCTTCATGCGCTCGCAGCGCATCGAGATTGCCGGGGTGGAGTGTGTGGCCCTGCGGGTGTCTTTCACCGGCGATCTGGGCTGGGAACTGCATTGCGCGACGGAAGATCAGGCCAAGCTTTACGGTGCGTTGATCGACGCGGGCAAAGACTTTGGCGCAGGGCCGGTGGGCAGCCGGGCGCTGATGTCGCTGCGCGTGGAAAAGGGCTATGGCTCGTGGTCGCGCGAATACAGCCCGGAATACTGGCCGCAGGAGGTGGGGCTGGACCGGCTGGTGAAGCTGGAAAAGGATTTCCTGAACAAGGCGGCGGTCGAGGCGATCATTGGCAATCCCGCGCGTGAACAGCTTGTGATCCTGGAACTGTCCGAGGAGGATACTGCCGCCAGCAATGCCGATGCGACGGGCGGTGAGCCGATCTTCAAGGACGGGCAGGGCGTGGGGCGCGTGACCTCCGGCACCTATGGCTACACGGTCGGGAAATCTCTGGCGCTGGGCTATGTGAAGGGCGCCGCGCCGGGCGATACGGTCGAGGTCATGGTGCTGGGCCGTCCGCACCGGGCGGTGATTCTGAGCGAGCCGCCGTTTGATCCGAAGGGTGAGAAGCTGCGGGCTTAAGGTGCCGAAATCTTTAAAAGATTTCGGTCCGTTCAGCAGGAAAACTGTCCCCCAGACAGTTTTCTCTGCCTCACTCTTCAAAAGAAATCGGTGGTTCAAACCGGCCGGATCGGGGCCTGATTGCAGAAGATCACGATCTGGCCGGAGTTCTCCACAGCCCGGAAGCCGCGTCGATCCAATTCGGCTCGAAAGGCCTCCCACCCCACAAAGCGCTCAATGTCGCGCACCTTGCGGCGGATCACTTCACCGCGCATGGCGGCCTTGGAGCGGAACAAATCGTTCAACCAAATGTCTGGATCCAGAGGGGAGCAGGTCTGTGTCATGCCGTGACCCTTGCAGATCACGGTTAACGGGTCTTTACGCTTCTTTAGAGGCCCGCGCCGCCAGAACGTCATGGCCCAGCGTCTCGGTATAGGCCGCAAGCTCCGCCAGCGCCTGATCGACGGTCGCGGCATTGCGCGCCTCCAGCCCATCGGCGATGTCCGTATGAAGCCCGATGATCCGCGCCCGGTTGCGCGCCGTGAAGGTGATCATGTTCATCAACGGCTGCATCGCCTCGACCGCGCCGGCCAGTTGATAGGACAGCACCGGATTGCCCGCCGCATCCACCAGCGCGCGGTGAAAGGCCACGTCAGAGGCGCAGAACGCCTCATCGGTCAGCCCCTCGGCCCCCTGCCGGGTGATCTCGGCCCGCATGGCGGCCAGATGATCGGCTTGCCGACGCTGGGCGGCAAAGGGCGCGCAAGCGCGTTCCATCGCAAAGCGCGCTTCGCAGGCCACGTCAAAGCTCACCTCATTCATCGACAGCAAAAGCGTCGAGGTGGTGATCTGCTGGGCGTAGGCATCCGGATAGCTCAGCCGGTTCACGAACGCGCCCCCAAAGGCCCCGCGCTGGGTGCGGATCAGCGATTGCGCCGCCAACCGTTTCAGCGCCTCGCGCACGGTGGGGCGGGAGACGTCGAACTGGTCTGCCAGTTCGGCCTCGGAGGGCAGGCGTTCATCGACGATGAGCCGACCCTCGATGATGGCATCGCGGATGGCTTTGGCGATCTGGGCCGAGAGGTCTGACGTCACGTCGAAATTCCTTTTTCAATTGTCAGACTTTTAATTGTCTGACAATTTAAATGCAAGACATGTGAGTCGGGCCAAGAAGTCGGAAGAGGGGCGCATGATTGCAGATCGGATCAGATCCATGGGGCAGACCCATTGGCTGATGCTGTTCGGGGGCATCGCGCTGGCCTGGGTCGTGCTCTGGCTCATGTCTGTCCCGGCCGAGATGCGCGCGCTCAGCCGTGTCTACGGCGCGGATTTCTGGGAAAGCCTGTGCACCGTGACGCCGGATGCCGCGGGGTTTGCACGGGTTCTGCTGATGTGGGCGCTGATGTCGGCGGCGATGATGGCACCCACGGCGTTGCCCGCCTTTGCCACCTATGACGACCTGCGTCACTCCGGGGCTGAGACCGATTTCGGCAAGCTGGTGGCGGGGTATCTCACGGTCTGGCTCGGCTTTGCGGTGATCGCGGCAGGGGCGCAGATGGCCCTGTTTCTAAGCGGCGCGGTGGATGCGCTGGGCCAGAGCCAATCGCGGTGGCTCACCGCCGGGCTGCTGATCGTGGCGGGCGGCTATCAGTTCAGCGCCCTCAAGGAAGCCTGCCTGTCGAAATGCCGCCACCCGGTGACGTTCTTTATGGCGCATTACGAGGAAGGCCCGTGGCGCAACGGCTTGCGCCTTGGCGCGGTCTGCCTGGGCTGCTGCTGGGCGCTGATGATGCTGGCTTTCGTGGGCGGCGTGATGAGCCTCGCCTTCATGGCGCTGGCCACGGTTCTGATGATTTTCGAGAAACTGCCCGATATCGGGCGGTACCTGACACGACCGCTCGGGGTCGCGCTGATTGGCGCGGGCTTCTGGGTGGCGCTCTGACGGGAGGATGAGATGAGCGACACGACCACCAAAGACATCGCCGAAACCGGCCAGGGCGCACCGGGCACGGTGCCTTGGGCCATCAAGGGGGAACTGGTGCTGAACTGTAACTGCACCGTGTTCTGTCCCTGCGTGATCAGCCTTGGCCAGCACCCGCCGACCGAAGGCCATTGCCAGACATGGGGCGGGGTTCGCATTGACGA
The DNA here is from genome assembly GCF_028023675.1 of Primorskyibacter aestuariivivens. Taxonomy (GTDB): domain Bacteria; phylum Pseudomonadota; class Alphaproteobacteria; order Rhodobacterales; family Rhodobacteraceae; genus Marinovum; species Marinovum aestuariivivens. Next base: position 104,389 of record NZ_JAQIOZ010000015.1, read on the forward strand.
GGGCCATTACGGCGATATCGACCTGTCGGGGCTGAATATCGGGTTGATGATCGAGATCCCGGGCATGATGGGGCGCGGCAACTGGAAAGTGGCGCTGTTCATCGACGACCGCGCCAGCGACGAGGCCTATGACGCGTTGCTGAACATTTTCAGCGGCAAGGCCAAGGGCACAACGGGCCTGTTCAAGGTTCTGGTGGGCGAGATCCTCGGTGCCGAGCGCCAGCCGGTCACCTATGAAACCGACGGCAAGGCGCGCCACATCACCGTGGGCCGCAAGATCGAAGGCGTGGTGCATCCGGTGGCGGGCAAGGACGCCGACAGCGATCTGGTGGTGACCAACACCCAGTACTGGATGGGGCCGGATATCACCGTGGCCACGGCCAGCAAAGGCAAGCTGCGCGCCTATGGCCGGGTCTGGGACTTTGACGGGCGATCGGCAGAAATCTGTCAGATCGACTGGCACGGTCCGCGCTAAGTCCAAAAACCTTGCTCAAAGCGCCCGCGCATCGCGTCGCGGGCGTGTTTGCAATCGTCATATCAAGGGTCTGAACGGATGGCGGTCATTTCTCTTTCGCGTCGGCTGCGGCGCACCCCCTTTTCCGACGGCGTCGAGGCGGCCGGGGTCAAGGGCTACACGGTCTATAACCACATGCTCCTGCCGACGATGTTTCGGTCCATCGAAGAAGACTACCGCCATCTCAAGGCCGCGGTGCAGGTCTGGGACGTGGCGTGCGAGCGGCAGGTGGAGCTGCGCGGGCCGGATGCCGGGCGGCTGATGCAGATGCTCACCCCGCGCGACCTGCGCGGCATGATGCCGGGGCAGTGTTTCTACGTGCCCATCGTGGACGAGACCGGCGGCATGCTGAACGACCCGGTGGCGGTGAAACTGGCCGAGGACCGCTGGTGGATCTCCATTGCCGACAGTGACCTGCTCTACTGGGTCAAGGGGTTGGCCTATGGGTTCCGGCTGGATGTGCTGGTGGATGAGCCGGACGTGTCGCCGCTGGCGGTGCAGGGGCCGAAAGCCGACGCGCTGATGGCGCGGGTCTTTGGCGACAGCGTGCGGGATGTGCGCTTTTTCCGCTTCGGTTGGTTCGATTTCCATGGCCGGTCGCTGGTGGTGGCGCGCTCGGGTTATTCGAAACAGGGGGGCTTCGAGATCTATGTCGAGGGCGGTGATATCGGAATGCCGCTGTGGAACGCGCTGATGGAGGCGGGAAAGGACTTGGACGTACATGCGGGCTGTCCCAACCTGATCGAGCGGATCGAGGGCGGATTGCTGAGCTATGGCAATGACATGACCGCCGCCAACACGCCGCATGAATGCGGGCTGGGCCGGTTCTGTAACACCCATACGGCGATCGGTTGTGTGGGGCGTGATGCGCTGTTGCGCGTGGCCAAGGAAGGCCCGGTCAAACAGATCCGCGCCATCGAGATCCACGGCGATGCGGTGCCGCCCTGTGACCGGGCGTGGCCGCTCATGGCGGGGGATCGCTATGTCGGGCGCGTCACCAGCGCGGCCTGGTCCCCGGATTTTGCCACCAATGTGGCCATCGGCATGGTAAAGATGACCCATTGGGATGCCGGCAGCGAGGTGGACGTGGTGACGCCCAAGGGGGTGCAGGCCGTGACGGTACATGAAACATTCTGGTCCTGAGAGGGGATCAGAGCGGGGAGGGGGCTCTGCCCCCACGCCCTAAGGGTGCCCCCCGAGGTATTTGGAAACGACAAGAAGTACAGGAGTAGGCGCGATGAAGGCATTGTTGGTACGCAAGGACGAGGAAAGCGGCAAGACGTCCGCGGCGGTGGAAGATCTGACCGAGGCGGATCTGCCCGAGGCCGAAGTCACGGTTGCGGTCGAGTATTCGACGGTGAACTACAAGGACGGGCTGTGCATCGGGCCGGGGGGCGGGTTGGTCCGCAAGTATCCGCATGTGCCGGGGATCGACTTTGCCGGGACCGTCGAGGAGAGCTCGGATGACCGCTACAAGCCCGGCGACAAGGTGGTGCTGACCGGCTGGCGCGTGGGCGAGGCACATTGGGGGGGCTATTCCCAGAAAGCGCGGGTGCGGGCCGATTGGCTGGTGCCGCTGCCGGATGGGATTGATACGCGTCAGGCGATGGCGGTGGGCACTGCGGGGCTGACCGCGATGCTGGCGATCATGGCGCTGGAAGATCACGGGCTAGCGCCCGGGCATGGGCCGGTCCTGGTGACCGGGGCTGCGGGGGGCGTTGGCTCGGTCGCGACGGCGATCCTTGCCAATCTGGGCCATGAGGTGGCCGCCGTCACCGGGCGTCCCGATCAGGGGGCCTATTTGCAGGAACTGGGCGCGACCCAGATCGTGCCGCGTGACGAGCTGACCGAGGTGACCCGCAAGCCGCTGGAAAGCGAGATGTGGGCGGGCTGTGTCGATGCGGTGGCCGGTGCCATGCTGGGCCGGGTGCTGAAACAGATGAAATACGGATCTTCTGTGGCGGCGATTGGCCTTGCCGGGGGCGCGGCCATCGAGGGCGCGCTGATCACGCCGTTCATCCTGCGTGGTGTGAACCTGTTGGGCATCGACAGCGTGATGCAGCCCTATGAGAACCGGCTGCGCGCCTGGGAGCGGATTGCCCGCGATCTGCCGATGGACAAGCTCGAGGCCATGGTGCAGCCCGCGACGCTTTCGGACCTGCCGGGACTGGGCCGCGACATTCTCAAGGGCCAGGTCAAGGGCCGGGTTGTTGTGGATGTGAACGCCTGAGGCAGGCAACAGACATACAGAAATGTAACGACGCCCGGGCCATGGTCCGGGCGTTGTCATGTCGGGGCATTCTGGGCCGTGCCGATAGGAAAGACAGCGCTATCGCGCGGCGCGGTCTCATTCATGCCGATCCCGTCAACAAAATTGACGCAATCACAGCAGACCGGCTGACCCGACGGAAATGACAAAAATGGACACCAAGTATATTGAATAAATACAGTATGTTAGATCAATTCATGCATTTCACAGGTGTCGTTTTCTCGTGACAAAGCGCCGTGCCTGTTTGCGATGCATGGTGTTTTCGCGTTAGCGTGAGCTTATCGAATGCGCCGTTGGGGCGTGATCGACCGCAATCCGTGCAGGCCATCCGGCACGCTCCGGATGTGCCGAGCCCAAAGGGCCGCCGCACGTTGACAGGAGAGGAATGGATGTTCACCAACATAATCGTACCGGTGGATCTTGCGCATGAGGAGACGCTGTCAAAGGCGTTACAGGTGAGCGCGGATCTGGCCAAGCATTACGGGGCGAAAGTGACCTATCTCGGGGTCACCAGCAACACGCCAAGCTCTGTGGCGCACAACCCCGATGAGTTCGCCGAAAAACTGGCGCGTTTTGCCGCCGCGCAGGGCGAAGTGCATGGCGTGGAGGCCGGATCCCACGCCGCGATCGCCCATGATCCGACGGTTGACGTGGATGATGTTCTGCTTCGGGCGGTCGGGGAACTGGCCCCCGATCTTGTCGTGATGGCCAGCCATGTACCGGGAATTGTCGACTATGTCTGGCCGTCCAATGGCGGCAAGATCGCCGGACATGCCAAGGCTTCTGTGATGGTGGTGCGCGACTGAGGCGCATCGGGAAACGGCGCGGGGTGGGGACATCCGACGCGCGAGCGAACAAACAGGGGAGGTCGTCAACATGAGCGACGCCACAAACAACCAGGGTATCCCTGAGCCGGAAGGCCATTCGGATATCATCGATACCGATTACCAGATCGGTCAGGACAATATCGACGGCCGGGTCGGGCCGTTCGGTTTCGACATTCACAACCCGGTCTTCGTGATCTCCGGGCTCGCGATCGTGGCCTTTGTGGCCTATGCGCTGATCGCACCGACGCAGGCCGGGGATTTCTTTGGCTGGCTGCGCCCGGCGCTGACATCAACCTTTGACTGGTTCTTCCTCTGGTCGGCCAATATCTTTGTGGTCTTCTGCCTTTTGCTGATCGTGTCGCCCTATGGCTCGGTCCGGCTGGGCGGGACTGACGCAACGCCGGATTATGGCTATGCGGGCTGGTTCGCGATGCTGTTTGCGGCCGGGATGGGCATCGGGCTGATGTTCTTTGGCGTGCTGGAGCCGGCCTATTACTTTGGCACCCCATGGGGCGACGCGCCGCTTGGCGTTGTCCGGCCCTTTACCGAGGATGGCGTGCTGATCCCCGAAAATGTCGAGGCCGCGCGGCGCATGGCACTGGCGGCCACGTCTTACCACTGGGCGCTGCACCCCTGGGCGATCTATGCGGTGGTGGCGCTGGCGCTGGCGCTGTTCACCTATAACAAGGGTCTGCCGCTCACCATCCGCTCGGCCTTCTACCCGATCTTCGGGGATCGTGTCTGGGGCTGGACCGGCCATATCATCGACACGCTGGCGGTGTTCGCGACGCTCTTTGGTCTTGCCACATCGCTGGGTTTTGGCGCGCAACAGGCCAATGCCGGTCTGGAATATGTCTATGGCGTGCCCAACAACGTGACGGTGCAGGTGATCCTGATCATCGTGATCACCGCCGTGGCGCTGATCTCGGTTGTGCGGGGTCTGGATGGCGGGGTGAAAGTCCTGTCCGAGATCAACATGGTCATCGCGCTGCTGCTTCTGCTCTTCGTGCTCTTTACCGCCGGGGCAGGTGCGATCCTGAGCGATTTCGTGATGGGCATCGGTGCCTATTTCCAGGAGGTCATCCCGCTGTCGAACCCGCATGGCCGTGAAGACACCGGTTACATGCAGGGCTGGACCGCCTTCTACTGGGCCTGGTGGATTTCCTGGTCACCCTTTGTCGGTATGTTCATCGCCCGTGTGAGCCGTGGCCGCACCGTGCGTGAATTCATCACCTGCGTTCTGATCATCCCGTCGCTGGTCTGTGTGTTGTGGATGGCCGTATTTGGCGGCACCGCGATCAATGACATGGTCGCCAATGGCGCGGACTCGGCGGTGAAAAGCCAGGTGATCGACAATTACGTGCCGGAACTGTCGCTCTTTGCGATGCTCGAAAGCCTGCCTCTGTCGGCAATCACCTCGACCATCGGGATCATCCTGGTGATCGTGTTCTTTGTGACCTCGTCGGACTCCGGGTCGCTGGTCATTGACACGATCACCGCAGGCGGCAAGGTGGACGCACCCGTCCCGCAGCGGATCTTCTGGTGCACCTTTGAAGGGCTGGTGGCGATTGCGCTGTTGATCGGCGGGGGCCTCGGGGCCTTGCAGGCGATGGTGATCTCGACCGGATTGCCGTTCACGGTGATCCTGCTGCTGATCTGCGTGGCGATCGTCAAGGGCCTGCGCACGGAAAAACGCGGCTGACATCGGGCCGCCCGACACTGAAAAAGCGAAAGGCTCCCGCGTGGGGGCCTTTTTGTGTTCCGGGTGGCCAATCAGCCAGGGCTGCCTGATTGAGCCTTCTGAAACAAGAAAGTTATGATCCGCCCCGAAACCCCTGACGTAGAAGAGAAAAGAGGGCGGGACGTGAGCGATCATTCAGCGACAATTCTATGGGTCCGGCGCGACCTGAGGCTCAGCGATCATGCGGCTTTGCTGGCGGCCTGCGCGGCGGGCGGTCCGGTCATTCCGGTCTTCATCCGCGATGACAGCGTCGATGATCTGGGTGCCGCGCCGAAATGGCGGCTGGGCCTTGGGATCGAACAGTTTGCCGGGGCGTTGGCGGACACGGGCAGCCGGCTGATCCTGCGGTCTGGACGGGCTCTGGATGTGTTGCGCACCCTTCTGGACGAGACAGGGGCGAAACGCGTCTTCTGGCAGCGCGCCTATGATCCAACGGCGATTGACCGCGACACCGAGGTGAAATCCAGCCTGAAGGAATACGGCATCGAGGCGCGCAGCTTTGGCGGGCACCTGATGTTTGAGCCGACCAGCGTCGAGACCAAGACCGGGGGGCCATACAAGGTTTACACACCTTTCTGGAACGCCGTGAAAACCCGCGAGGTCGAGGCCCCGCGCTCTGCGCCGTCGCGCATTCCCGCGCCCGATACTTGGCCCGACAGCGAGACGCTGGAGAGCTGGAGTCTCGGACATGCGATGAACCGCGGGGCAGAGGTTGTCCGCGCGCATGTTCAACTGGGTGAGGCCGCCGCGCAGGGGCGTTTGGGGGCGTTCATGGCCTCCAAAGTGGGCGATTATAATGACACCCGCGATCTGCCCGGCGTGGACGGCACTTCGCGCCTGTCGGAAAACCTCGCTCTTGGTGAAATCAGCCCGCATCAATGCTGGCACGCCGCGATCCGCGCACGTGAAGAGGGCAAGCGTGGGGCCGAAACCTTTATGAAGGAACTGGTCTGGCGCGAATTTGCCTATCACCTGATGGTGCATACGCCGCGTCTGCTCACCCGCAACTGGCGCGAAGACTGGGATGCTTTCCCATGGAACGAGGATGAGCGCCGCGCCGAGGTCAAGGCGTGGAAGCAGGGCCGGACAGGTATCCAATTCGTCGATGCCGCGATGCGCGAGATGTATGTCACCGGCCACATGCACAACCGCGCGCGGATGATCGTGGCGTCTTATCTGACCAAGCATCTCTTGTGCCACTGGCGGATCGGCCAAAAATGGTTCGAGGATTGCCTGACCGACTGGGACCCGGCGTCGAACGCCATGGGCTGGCAATGGTCGGCAGGCTCCGGCCCGGATGCGACACCCTATTTCCGGGTGTTCAACCCGGTCACCCAGCTCGACAAATTCGACCGCGACCGTACCTACGCCCGCCGTTGGATCGCCGAGGGGCAGGGCAACCCGCCTGACACGGCGCTGAGCTATTTCGACGCCATTCCGCGCAGTTGGGGAATGGCGGCCAGTGATCCCTATCCCGATCCCATTGTGGATCACGCCGAGGGGCGCAAACGCGCGCTCGCGGCTTATGAAAACCGCAGCTTCTGAGACCGCCCATGACCATGACTTGCCAGAGCGCGCCTGCATTGCCTAATCTGTTAACCATTGAGGGGGAGGATCCGCCCATGATCCTGACATCATTGGACGGCCAGACGAAACTGCCACGCTATTTTGCGCGCGTCTATGCCATGGCCTGCAACCTGTCGCAGGGGCGGCTGGATTTCGTGCTGCCCGATGGCCGAAGGTTCCGGGCCGAGGGGCGCGCGCCCGGCCCGGTGGCGGAATTGATTGTCAACAATGACGATCTGTTTGCGCGGCTGATCCGCGAGGGTGATCTGGGCTTTTGTGACGCTTATGTCGATGGCTGGTGGGACACGCCGGACCTGATGGCCTTTCTCGATCTGGCCCATGCGGATATGGAGCTGTATGACAGTTTCCCGGGCATGGGGTTGGTGCGGGCCTATGAAAAACTGCGCTTCTGGCTGCAATCCAACAGCCGCAAACAGGCCCGTAAAAATATCAGCTATCACTATGATCTGGGCAACGAGTTCTACGGGCTGTGGCTGGATGACACGATGACCTACTCCTCGGCGGTGTTCCGCACCAGCCAGGAAAGCCTTGAGGCGGCACAGACCGCGAAATACGCGCAGCTTGTGGACGAGATGGGCGCGCAGCCCGGCGATCACGTGCTTGAGATCGGTTGTGGCTGGGGCGGGTTTGCGGAATATGCGGCGCGCGAACGCGGGCTCAAGGTCACCGGGCTGACCATCAGCCGCGAACAATTTGCCTATGCGCAGGAGCGGATCGCCCGGGCCGGGCTGTCGGAACAGGTGACGTTCAAGCTTCAGGATTACCGCGATGAACGCGGCACCTATGACGGCATCGCCAGCATCGAGATGTTCGAAGCGGTGGGTGAGAAATACTGGCCCACCTATTTCAACACGGTGCGCGAGCGGCTCAAACCCGGGCGCAACGCGACGCTGCAGATCATCACGGTCCAGCACAAGCGCTGGGACGTATACCGGCGCGGGGTGGATTTCATCCAGAAATACATCTTTCCGGGGGGCATGTTGCCCTCGCCCGTGGTGCTGCGGCAGGAAATCGAAAAGGCCGGGCTGGGCGTCATGCGCTCGGTCGAATTCGGCGAAAGTTACAGCCAGACCCTGCGCCGCTGGCATGATACGTTCAACGCCCGTTGGGACGAGGTTGCGGCGCTGGGATTTGACGATCGGTTCCGCCGGATGTGGAATTTTTATCTCACCTCTTGCGCTGCGACCTTTCACAGCGGAAATTGCGACGTGACTCAGATCACGATACAAAGGCCCGCCACCTGATGCCCACGATCCCGAAACTCGTTGCCGCGATCTGTCTTGCGGCTCTGGCGTATTTTGTTTCGGGAATGGTGGTCCCGCTCATGCCCGAGGGGACCGATTTCGGGATTTTCCGGCCGCTCAATGTCCTGATCGGTCTGGTGACCGGATGGGTCTATGTCGGGCGGCAGCATATGGAAACCATGGCCGAGGGGGTGAGCTACGGGTTGACCGGGGCGGGCATCCTGACCGGGGTGTCGCTGTTTTTGCAATCCTCGAACGAAATGATCCGGCTGGCCATGCGCCACCGCTATGACGGTCCGGTCGAGGCGGTGGCCGCGGTGTTCCAGATCGGGGTGGAGTTCGGTGCCGTCGTGTTCACCATTCCGGTGATCGCGGCCCTTGCGATCGGTGGATTTGCCACTGGCTTCGTCACCTATATCGTGTCGCTGCGCTGGAGATAGGTGCAGGTGGCTGATCTGTTTTTTTTCGGGACCTTGTGTCATGGTCCGCTGCTGGCCTGCGTGCTGGGCGGCGACGTGGCAGAACACCGGGTGCGGCCCGCGCAACTGTCGGGATGGGCGGTGCACTGGGTCAAGGATGCGCCTTTCCCGATGATCCTTCAGGTTGCAGACGGAACCGCGACGGGCGTTGTGCTGTGCGACGTGACAGAGGAGGAGCGCGCGCGCCTGTCCTTTTACGAAGGCGGTTTCGATTATGCGCTGCGCGAGGTGTCGGTCGAGACAGATGCAGGCCCGCGCGCGGCAGAGCTTTATGTCCCGGCCGAGGGCCGCTGGACGCCCGGTGCGGACTGGGACCTGGGCGATTGGGCGGCGCGATATGGTGAGCTGACGCTACATGCGGCGCGCGAGGTGATGGACCGTTACCCCGACGCCACGCCTGCCGAGATCGACGCGCTGTTTCCGTGGATACGCGCGCGTGCGTGGAGCCAGATGCTGGCCAAGCGGACCGCGCCGACCGTGTTGCGGCGGGGTGACGGGGCGGGGGACATCGTCCTGTCTGCCCGAAGCGGCGGCTTTGACGGGTTTTTCCGGCTTCGGCCCTTTGACATCGCCTATCGTCGCTTTGATGGCCAGATGAGCGACCGGATCAGCCGCGAAGTGTTTGTCTCTTACGATGCGGCGCTGGTCCTGCCTTATGACCCGGCCCGCGATCAGGTTCTGTTGATTGAACAGCTGCGCTTTGGCCCGCTCTGGCGTGGTGATCCGGCCCCTTGGGTGCTGGAGCCGATTGCCGGGCTGGTGGATGCGGGCGAGGCCCCCGCAGATTGCGCCCGTCGTGAGGCCGAGGAAGAGGCGGGGCTGAGCCTGGGTGATCTGGTGCCGATGATGAAGGTCTATGCCTCGCCCGGTTACACCACCGAATTCTTTCATTGCTATCTTGCGATCTGTGATCTGGGCGAACGGCGGGGCGGCTTGGCCGGTCTGGATCACGAAAGCGAGGATATCCGCTCGCATGTCCTGACTTTTGAGCGGGTGATGGAGCTGCTGGACAGCGGCGAGATCAATGTTGGGCCACTCAGCGCCATGCTGCTGTGGCTTGCACGAAAACGCGATCATTTCCGTGGCGAAACCGGGGCCGCGCGCCCTTGAGTTCACCTGCCGTGCCGCCTACACATCCTAGACACGTGTGAAGGAGACGCACCATGCGCATTGCATCCGATCTGGCCGACGCGGTTGGACAAACCCCGCTGATCAAATTGAAGAAGGCCAGTGAGCTGACCGGATGCACGATTCTGGGCAAGGCCGAATTCATGAACCCGGGCCAGTCGGTCAAGGACCGTGCGGCGCTGTTCATCATTCGCGACGCGGTGGAAAAGGGTCTGCTGCGCCCCGGCGGTACGATTGTCGAGGGCACGGCTGGCAATACCGGGATCGGGCTTGCGCTGGTGGGGGCCTCCATGGGGTTCCGCACGGTGATCGTAATCCCCGAGACGCAGAGTCAGGAAAAGAAGGACATGCTGCGCCTTGCCGGGGCGGAGCTGGTGCAGGTGCCCGCCGCACCCTATCGCAACCCGAACAATTACGTGCGCTATTCCGGGCGTTTGGCCGAAGAGCTTGCCAAAACCGAACCGAACGGCGCGATCTGGGCCAACCAGTTCGACAATGTGGCCAACCGTCAGGCCCATATCGAGACTACCGGCCCCGAGATCTGGGAGCAGACCGGCGGCAAGGTGGACGGCTTTACCTGTGCGGTAGGGTCAGGCGGCACGCTGGCCGGTGTGGCCGCGGCGTTGCAGCCCAAGGGCGTGAAAATCGCGCTGTCCGATCCGGACGGTGCGACGCTGCACAATTTCTACACCACGGGCGAGCACAAGGCCGAGGGCGGCTCGATCACCGAAGGCATCGGGCAGGGACGCATCACCGCCAATCTCGAAGGCTTCACCCCCGATTTCAGCTATAACATTCCCGATGCCGAGGCGCTGCCGATTGTCTTTGACCTGCTCAAGGAAGAAGGGCTGTGTCTTGGCGGGTCCTCTGGTATCAACGTTGCGGGCGCGATGCGCCTGGCCCGCGAACTGGGACCGGGACATACCATTGTGACCGTGCTGTGCGACTATGGCACCCGATATCAGTCGAAATTGTTCAATGTCGATTTTCTTAAGGAAAAAGGGCTGCCGACGCCGGACTGGCTGAGCCGGGCCCCGGCATCGATTCCCGGAGTTTTCGAGGACGCGTGATGCGACGTAACATCTTGTGGTCAGTCTGTGTGCTGGCATGGCTTTTTGGTGTGGCACTGGTGGCACCGCTCCCCCTGCATGCGCAGGCCGAAGACCTGCCGCAGGTCGGCACGCAAGCCGGGACCGCGATCCCGGCGGAACGGGCCGAGATCGACTATGACACATGGAACCGGCTGGCCACGCGCGCCGAAGCCGCCATTGAGGCGGGTCGCGCATCGAACTCGGCGTTTGAAGCGCTGCGCAGCCAGATCGTGGAATATCGCGCACAGTTCCTTGAGGCGCAGAATGTCAATCAATCGCGCATCCGCACCATCCAGTCGCAGATCGAGGCGCTGGGGCCCGCGCCCGCCGAGGGTGAAGAGGAGCCTGCCGATGTTGCCGAGCGGCGCAGCGAGCTGAATGACCAGCTTGCCCGCCTGCGCGCGCCGGAACTGGCCGCGGTCGAAGCCTATAAACGGGCGGACGGGCTGATCCGCGAGATTGACGCGCTGATCCGCGCGCGGCAGGCCGACGCGCTGTTCCGGCTGGGGCCAAGCCCGCTGGACCCGGCAAGCTGGGTGCTGGCCTATAACGAGATTGCCGACGCGTGGAAAACCATCAAGGGCGAGCTGGGCCGCGCCTGGACCACGGATACCCAGCGCGAGGAATTGCGCCGCAACCTTCCCACATCTCTGTTGCTTCTGGCGGTGGGGCTTGTTCTGCTCCTGCGGGGGCGGGTCTGGGCGAAATCGGCGGGCTACTGGATGCGCGACCGGTCGCGCCGGGGTGGCGCGGTGTTCAGCTTTCTTGTCTCGGTCGGGCAGATCATCCTGCCGCTGGTCGGGCTTTATGCGCTGGTCGAGGCGATTGTCGTCTCGGGCATTCCGGGCGTGCAGATGACGCTGCTTCTCGAACCTGTGCCGTTTTGGGGGGCGATCATCCTTGGGGTGCGCTGGCTGGCGGACCGGCTGTTTTCGCAGCATGACGGCAACCGCATGTTGCCCATGGACCGCGCGCACCGCCGCGAGGCACGGGCCTATGCCACCCTTTTGGGTATTCTTCTGGTGGCGCGCGGCGCGATTGACGTTGTGGCCCGCTACGAAGGCTTTTCCGAGGCAACGGTCGCGGTGATCGACGTTCCGGTGATTGGTCTGACGGCGCTGATGTTGTTCCGCATGGGACAGTTACTGATCAAGCATATCCTGTTCGACAGCGAAAACACCGAACGCGCGGTGCGTGCCAAGATCGTGGCACTGCTAGGCCGGATTGCCATCGTGATCGCCCTCATCAGCCCGGTTCTGGCGCTGGCGGGCTATGGTGTGGCGGCGACCAGCCTGCTGTTCCCGGCGGTGATCTCGCTGGCGCTCTGGGGGCTGCTGCTGGTGCTGCAGCGCTTCACCAATGATCTCTACCGTCTGGTCATGGGGCAGACCGAGGATGAGGCAGACAGCCTGATCGCGGTGCTGATCGGTTTTGTGCTGACCCTGCTGGCCCTGCCGGTGCTGGGCCTGATCTGGGGCGCGCGCGTGGCGGACCTGACCGAGATCTGGACCCGGTTTGGCGAAGGCTTTGCCATTGGCGATACGCGCATTTCGCCCACCGATTTCCTTGTGCTCGCGGTTGTTTTCATCGTTGGTTACATGGCCACGCGGCTGTTGCAGGGAGCGCTGCGCAATTCCATCCTGCCCAAGACGCGGATCGACACGGGCGGACAGAACGCCATCGTGTCGGGGATCGGTTATGTGGGGATTTTCCTTGCCGCGATCATCGCGATTACCAGCGCCGGGTTGGACCTGTCATCACTGGCCATCGTTGCCGGTGCACTGTCGGTCGGGATCGGTTTTGGCCTGCAGAACATCGTGTCGAACTTTGTCTCCGGCATCATCCTGTTGATCGAGCGCCCGATTGCCGAGGGCGACTGGATCGAAGTGGGCGGCATTCATGGCACGGTCAAACGCATCTCGGTCCGCTCGACCAAGCTTGAGACCTTTGACCGCTATGACGTGATCATCCCCAACGCCGATTTCGTGTCGGGCCGGGTGTCGAACTATACCCGCGGCAACGCCATTGGTCGGGTGATCATCCCGGTGGGCGTGGCCTATGGCACCGATACGCGGCTGGTGGAACGGTTGTTGCTCAATATCGGGCGCCATCATGACATGGTGCTGATGCATCCCGAGCCTTACGTGGTGTTCCAGGGCTTTGGCGCGGATTCGCTGGATTTCGAATTGCGGGTGATCCTGCGCGATGTGAATTCGTCGCTTTCGGTGCGCTCCGAGCTCAATCACCAGATTGCCGAGACCTTTGTGAAAGAGGGCATCGAGATACCCTTTGCCCAGCGTGATATCTGGCTGCGCAACCCCGAGGCGCTGGCGACATCGCCGAAGCCCGACGATGGCTCCGACCCCAAGGACACACCCGACACGGAGGCCAAGGCATGAGCGACACCCTGACCAGCCAGCCGCTGTTTCGTGAAGACCCCTATCTGCGCGAAGCCCCCGCCCGCGTGATCGGCCACACCGCCGAGGGCGGGATCGTGCTGGACCGGTCGATCTTTTACCCCACCGGGGGCGGGCAGCCCGGCGACAGTGGCGTGCTGGTCTGGGACAAGGCCGAGATGCCCATTGCCACCACGGTCAAGGGCGAGGGCGAGGCCATCGTGTTGGTCCCGGCGGAACCTTTGCCATTGCCGGACGCAGGCACCCATCTTGTGCAGCATCTGGACTGGGAACGTCGCCACCGCCACATGCGGGTGCATACGGCGCTGCATCTGCTCTCGGTGGTGATCCCGCTGCCGGTGACGGGCGGGTCGATCTCGGCCTCCAAGGGGCGGCTGGATTTCGACATGCCCGAGGCGCCGCAGAACCACGACTTGATCGAAGAGGCGCTGCACCTGCTGGTGGAACGCGACCTGCCGGTGTCGGAGACCTGGGTCACCGACGAGGTGCTGGACGCGACGCCGGAACTGGTCAAGACCATGTCGGTCAAGCCGCCACGCGGCACGGGGCGGGTGCGTCTGGTGCGCATTGGCAAGAGCGGCGATCAGGTCGATCTGCAGCCCTGCGGCGGCACGCATGTGGCCCGGACCGGGGAAATCGGTGCGATCCGCCTTGGCAAGATCGAGAAGAAAGGCCGCCAGAACCGCCGCGTGAGCGTGCTGCTCGACGACTGAGCGCGGGAAGGTCACGATTTCTTTGAAAGAAATCGGTCCGAAATCTTTTGAAGATTTCGGCGATTTGGCGCGGGAAAAAGCGCCTTTGCCTCTTGAAACTCCCTAGGGGTCAAGGCTAAGAGACGCCCCACGGACAGTTGGCCGAGTGGTCGAAGGCGCACGCCTGGAAAGTGTGTAGGCGGGAAACCGTCTCGAGGGTTCGAATCCCTCACTGTCCGCCACAAACTATTCGCGAACCCGAGACGAGGCCCCAGCGTGGGCCTTTTTTCTTTTTGGTTCAAAGGGGTTTAGCTGAGCCATCCGACTTTCGGAGACTGGCCGTTGGCCCGAAATTGGTCTCCGAACGCCCCGCGTCTCCTTTCACCCGCCCTTCACCCAAATCGAGACGCATCAGAAAATGGTCGTCTTTTCAGATGCTTGCCAAAAATGGGTTGCGCCGCAGTTGAGGCCGGTTCGACCGCTATCAAAGCAAACGGAGACACTCGAAGGCGGCGTGGTTCTTCGAAATGGTGCGAACGGTCGCGTGAAGTCGTTGATGACAAACAGACTTTCCGTCCATAGCCTGGCTGCATGTCGAACGAGCCCTGGACAGATGCAGAAAACGATCTGATCGTCGCGGATTACTTCGCGATGCTGGCCGAGGACATGGCGGGCCGTCCCTACAATAAGGCTCAGCATCGGCGCAGTTTGATGCCCCTTTTGCGGAGCCGAACGGAAGGCTCGATCGAGTTCAAGCATCAGAATATCAGCGCGGTCCTGAAGGGGCTCGGCGAAGATTGGATCCCCGGCTACAAGCCAGCGTTCAATTTCCAGATGATCTTGGTCGATGCTGTGGCGCGCTGGTTGGCATGGAACCCGGCCTGGCTTGGGCGGATGCCGGGCTCGCGATCAGCAAATGGTTTGCGCGAGGCTGCGCAGATCTGGATTGGACCGTCACCGACGCTGTCGAACCAGCCGCCGCCGCTGGAACTGGAGCAGATGCTGCATGTCGCTAAAAAGTTCGACGTGGCGGGTCGGGATGAACGCAACCGCGCCCTCGGACGTGCGGGAGAAGAGCGCGTCGTTGCACACCAACGGTCCGCTTTGAAAGTGGCCGGTCGAGATGATCTGGCGCGCAAAGTGCGGTGGATTTCCGAAGAGGATGGTGACGGTGCCGGGTACGACATTGCCAGCTTTACGCCGGACGGACAGGAGCGTTTGATCGAGGTGAAAACGCCAAATGGCTGGGAACGAACGCCCTTTTACATTTCCCGCAATGAACTGGCGGTCGCCGAAGAGCGCCGGTCAGAATGGTGCTTGTTCCGTCTCTGGAATTTCTCGCGTGAGCCGAAAGCATTTGACTTGCGCCCGCCGCTAGATGCCCATGTCTCGTTGACCGCGACGGCCTTTCAGGCGAGCTTTCATTAGAATCTAACTGAACCCGCGCTGTTCTTGCTCTGGCCAAGCCTCTCCTGCGAGAAAGCACAGATCGTACAGGCTGACCGCCAACGGCTCGCACCCGCAGGTCAGCCGCTTGAGTACCTCCGGTGCGAGGTAGGCCAGCCGCAACTGGCGACTGACATGGCGTTCGGCCAGACCGACGGCTTCGGCCAGTTCCATGATCGTGTTGAATTCGCCAGTGTCCATGCGCCGCCGCCAACCCCACGCCCGCCCAATGGCGCGGAGGACATGCGGATCCTGCGTCTGGTCCTCGCTCGGCAGATAGTTGGCGGGCGGCATTATTTTTGGCCGACCGTTCTTCTTGCGGACCTTCAACGGGATCAGCACGCGGATTGTGTCATCGGCATGCGTCATTCGGCGGCCTCTTGACTGCGTGGCGCGACCATCTCGCGGATGACGCCTGCGATCCCTTCGCGCCTGATATCCACCTCCAAGCCGTCGGCTGTGACGGTGACACGACGGATTAGAAGCTGGATGATCCGTGCCTGCTCGGCTGGGAACAGCTGCGCCCAGAGCGCGCTGAATTCATGCAATGCCGTGATGGCGCCCGCCTCCGAAACCGCGCCATCCTGTTGGTTCAGGGCCGTGATCACCTTCGTCACGACTTCTGGCGTTTGCAGGACGCGCCGGACCTCGGTCACGATCGCATCCTCAACCATTCCAGACGCGAGCCGCATCGGAGCGGTCTCTTCGCCGGTCTCGCGGTTCCGGATGACGTCCATCGACACGTAGTAGCGGTAAAGCTTCGCACCCTTCTTGGTGCTTGTGGGCGTCATGGCCGCGCCGGTGTCGCTGAAGATCAGCCCTTTCAGGAGCGCGGGGATCCGCGACCGGCTGTTATTTGCACGTTTGCGTGGGCTTTCCTGCAGGATGGCGTGCGCCCGATCCCAGAGGTCGTCATCGATGATGGCGTCGTGCTCGCCGGGATAAGCCTTGCCCTTGTGGACGGCTTCACCACGATAAACGCGGTTGCTCAGGAGCCGATAGAGGTAGCCCTTGTCGATCAGCGTACCCTGCTTGTTGCGGAAGCCGTCGCGGCGGAGTTCGCGCGCGAGAACCGTCGCGGATCCCAGTTCGACAAACCGCTCGAAGATGCGGCGGACCGATGCGGCCTCGGCGTCGTTCACCAACAGTTTTCGATCCTGCACATCATAACCCAGCGGAACATAGCCGCCCATCCAGATCCCGCGCTTGCGCGATGCCGCCACCTTGTCGCGGATCCGCTCGCCGATAACTTCGCGCTCGAACTGGGCGAAGCTGAGCAAGATGTTCAGCGTCAGCCGCCCCATGGACGTGGTGGTGTTGAATGACTGCGTCACCGACACGAAGGTGACGCCGTTGCGGTCGAAGATCTCGACCAGCTTGGAGAAATCCATCAGCGAGCGGCTGAGGCGGTCGATCTTGTAGACAACGACCACGTCGATCAACCCGTCGTCGATGTCGGCCAGAAGCAGCTTGAGACCGGGACGTTCGAGGGTGCCACCGGAAAAACCGCCATCGTCGTAGCGTTCGCGGGTCGCAACCCAGCCCTCGGATCGCTGGCTGGCGGTATAGGCTTCGCAGGCCTCCCGCTGGGCATCGAGGCTGTTGAATTCCATGTCGAGCCCTTCCTCGCTCGACTTGCGGGTGTAGATCGCACAGCGCAGGCGGCGGTTGGGGCGGGCGTTGATGTCCATCATGCTTCCTCCCGCTTGCGTTCGCGCAGGCCGAAAAAGCGATAGCCATTCCAGCGCGTTCCGGTGATGGCGCGGGCCACGGCCGAGAGCGATTTGAACTTCCGGCCCTGCCAGTCGAAACCGTCTTTCAGAATGGTGACGGTGTGCTCGACCCCGTCCCATTCCCGGATGAGTCTGGTGCCCACTACGGGATTGCGCGGATCGGCGATCTGATTTTTGCGGTGTGCGACGCCTTCGACCTCATCGGCGAGCAGGTCCAGCATGCGGCGCGTTTCCCGGTCAGGGCCGCCGTAGGTCAGTTCCTGGGTGCGATAGGCGATGCGGATTTCCAAAAAGGTCCGGCTGTTGTTCGGCGCGGCACTGCCGAAAAGTTTTTCCCATTCGGCTTTCAGATCCCTGACCGACATGGCCTTCAGCGTGGCCAGGCGCGCTAGGACGGTTTGATTGAAGTGGTCCCAGTTTTTCGGACAGGTTTGCAGCGCATCTAAGGTGTATCGGGTTTAGGTTTCATGCTGCTTTTTGCTCTTCCAAGCCCGCCCATTATGCGTCGTCGGGCGTCTGCC
>NZ_JAQIOZ010000016.1 GCF_028023675.1 Primorskyibacter aestuariivivens
GCCTTGAACTCCGGCGAATGGTTCTTCCGTTTCGACATCTCTAATCTCCTTATCGTCGAAGACCAGCAGACAACAAATCGTAGCTTACGTCAGTGTCCGAATTTCAGGGGGTAGCTCAGTTGCGGATGCGCCCGGTGACAAACACACGGATCGGGCGAGGCATGGCAGCAAAGAACACATCCCGCACCACGGCCCAGTTTTCATCCCGCATCCAGCGCTCATGGATCAGCCCAAAGCTCAGGCTTTCCTCGGCCATGCGCTGCACCGCATGGGCATGGGCCTTTTGCAGCGGCGAAAGACCGGGATAGAACTCCGCGCCTCGTGCCTCCAGCGCGCGCTGGATATTGCCGCTGTCGGGGATCACCCGCCCGTCAATCCGCGCCACCGGCAGCTTGCCATAGGGCATCTTGCGCGGGTCATCGTGGAATTCCGGCTCCCACGCCTCGCCCGCCATCTGCAACAGGCACATCGCCGTGACGCAATAGGGCGAGTGGCTGGGACAGGTGAAGCTGGCGGGAAAGGTCAGAAGGGTAATCATCACGGGCATCCTTTGAGTTAGGGTTGCCCTTGGGTAGCATCCGATGCTGACAGTTTTTGTCGGGAGCGAGGGGTAGCACTCTGCGTCCTAAGTGGAGCGGCAAAAACGGACGTTATTGCCCGTGTCAGAAACGGATGAGTTTTGGCACATCCTGCGCTGCGGTGAACGTCTTGTTGTGGCGCGACGGAACAAAAAAAATTTGGAGCCTTTGCTGAAGGATACTGATGCCGAAAGTAAGTATTGGCGTTCACAGCAGTAGATGACTCCCTTCGCTTCCATATGGGCGCAGCCGGGTACGCTTGATTGACTTGGCGGGATGAACCATGCGTTAACTAGTGCGCGGCTCGACGCGATTAGCGTCACACCGAATATTGAAAAGGCTTTTCCTCAGTTGACCGAGCGGATTTTCGGGTGCCTCGGAGAACGGTCGAACTCGAGGAGAATACCATGAAATCGAAAGTTCTCATTCTGGGCGCTGGATTCGGCGGGTTGGAATTGGCCACCCTTCTGTCGGAGGCGCTGGACAAGGACGCCGACGTCACAATCATCGACAAGAATGACCGCTTCACATTTGGATACAGCCGAATTGACGTGATGTTTGGCAAAACGACGCTCGATACCGTTTGCCTGCCATACGACACCTTCGGCAAGCCCGGCATCCGGCTTGTCCGGGAAACGATTTCCTACATTGACGCCGATGCGCGGCGCGTGACGACGAATGGCGGCGTATACGAAGCGGATTATCTCGTGATCGCTTTGGGGGCCGATTACGACATGGGAGCCACGCCCGGCCTTGCCGAGCACGGCAACGAATTCTACTCAAACGCCGGTGCGGACCGGCTGCGCGGCGTCCTTCCCGATTTTACAGGCGGTTCAGTGATCGTGGGCATCTGCGGATTCCCGTACAAATGTCCGCCCGGACCTAGCGAATGTGCCCTGACGCTGCACCATTACCTCACAGAACAGGGCATCCGCGACAAGTGCGACATCACCTTCGTCTCTCCCTTGTCCACCCCGATGCCCGCCTCGGCAGAGATGGCGCAGGCGTTGATGGACTCGTTCGAAGAATTCAACATCCGGCTACTGCGCCAGCGCACGGTCGTGCGGCTTGACGAAAAACATGCCGTACTGGACGACGGCACCGAATTGCCGTTCGATCTCTTTCTTGGCGTGCCCAAACACACGCCGCCGCAGGTTGTCATTGACAGCGGCCTGACCGAGGACGGATGGGTGCCAATCGATCTGGCGACCTTGGAAACCCGATTTCCAAATGTCTATGCGATCGGCGACATAGCGGCGACGGGACTACCGAAATCCGGGACGTTCGCGGAAAGCGCCGCGCGATGCGTGTCAACGGCCATACTTGCAAAGCTCGAGCGCGGCGACGCGGAACGGAATACAGGGACTGGCACCTGCATTGTCGAGTACGGCGATGGCCGCGTGAGCTATGCCGAACTGGACTTCTTGACAGGTGCTTCACTCAAAGCTGTCTACCACCCTCCCTCGATTGCCGGAAAGACCTTCAAGGATGGCTTCGACGACACACGAAGGGAGCGGTGGTTCAACGGTTAGCGCACCGAAGCTTGGGCAAGACGACCTTCCCGTCTCTGCGCCAGACCAGCCATCGGCAAATCGACTGCAACGTCCGCCCACCTGCTGCGCCGCCGCAAACCGGACATAAACCCCTGACAAAACCTCCCGGTCAAAATCGGTTGTTTTCGCCGCTCGCACATGCCTCAAATGGGTTCAGAACCTTAGCCATGACAATACCCCCCGGCAAAACCCTACCATTTTGTCAGGGTTCTGCCTCGCCTTCCATCTCCCCACTCTTCACCCTACCCTGCGCCCCATGTCCCGCACCCGCCGCCTATTTCAGTTGATGCAGGCCCTGCGAAGCTTGCCCGCGCCGGTGACGGCAGGGGCCCTTGCCCGGGAAACCGGCGTCGATACGCGCACGATCTACCGCGACATCAACTGCTTGCGTGAATTGGGCGCGGTGATCGACGGGGCGGCGGGTTATGGCTACACGATGATCGAAGACCCGGCGATGCCGCCGCTGGGGTTTGAGCCGGACGAATTGGAAGCGCTGGTGCTGGGCCTGCGCGAGGTGCAGGAAATCGGTGATCCGGCGCTCGCGAAAGCAGCAGGCCAAGCCATGACGAAACTACAGGCGCGGCTGCCCGAGGCGCAGGCGCACAGGCTGAAGCACGCGGCGCTGAATGTACGGCATTTCGCGGAAATCCCGGCACCGGGGGTGGATGTGGCCGCGCTGCGCAAAGCGTGTTGGGAGGAACGGCGCGTGCGTTTCGACTATCGCGACAAGGACGGGCAAGAAACCATGCGGGAGGTGGAACCGCTCTCGATTGCCTATTTCGACCGGTCCCATTGCCTTCTTGCGCATTGCCTTCTGCGCGCGGATTTCCGGGCGTTTCGCTTGGATCGGATGGCGGATCTTGAGGTGTTGGAGGCGAGTTTCCGGCCTCGGCGGGTGCCGATGCTGCGGGACTACATGGCACGGTTAAAAGCCGGGGTGGAACGCTGGAAGGCCGGGGAGCGGCCCGGGCAATAACCTCTCTTGCCCGGGCCGCTCCAAGTCCAATTGGGCGCGCTTCGTGCGAGCGAATGATTTTCGTGCTACACTGACCACGCACCATTCACAGGTCAGGGGGCGCATCATGCACAGTTTTGCCGAAAACTATGACGCGGTGCTGGTCCCGGTCATTTTTCAACCTTGGGCGCGGGAATTGATCCGCAAGGCCACGCCCTGGGACGGTGTCCATTTTCTGGATCTCGCCTGTGGCACGGGCGCCGTCACCCGCGAAGTCGCGGCCACCGGGATCAAAGCGACCGCGCTCACCGGCGTGGATATGACCGCAGGCATGCTTGAGGTGGCACGGCAGCGAGCGCGGGAGGCTGGACTGGATGTCGAATTGATCAAGGCAACGGCGGACGACCTACCTTTCGAGGATGATCGCTTCGATCTCGCCTATTGCCAGCAGGCGCTTCAGTTCTTTCCCGATAAGGTGCGGGCGCTGGCCGAATTGCGGCGGGTCATGGCGGGTGGCGCCCCGGTGGCTTTCTGCATGACAACGGAGCTTGAGGAAAATCCATTGCTTCAGGCCCAATCCGCGGCAATGGACCGGCATGTCGGCCAGAAGGCCGGTGACGCGGTGCGCGCGATTTGCAGCCTGTCAGATGGGCAAACCATTCGCGCATTGTTCGAGCAAGCCGGGTTCAACTCCATCGACATCGAAAAGGTCACTCTGACGCTGCATCACCCTGATGCCCGCGCCTATGCCGAGGGCGCGATGGGCGGCATGCATACCGGCGACAAGCTGGCGGGATTGGACCGGGATCAGCGCGAGGCGTGCATGGATGATTTCCTGACGGGACTCGGCGCATGTTTCGACGGTCAGGCCATGACCTTTCCGCATGTGTCGCATGTTGTGACGGCACGGGCGTAGACCCCGTGTCACGTCACCACCCGCAGCGTCAGGTTGATCCGCCCGCCATCCTTCAGCAGCGATGAAGAGCCGAACCGGATGCGGTCCACCCCGTGATGGATCAAGCGCGCCTCCCCGCCCATGACCAGAACATCGCCGGACTCAAGCCAGACAGATTCGCTAGACCCGCCTTTCTCCACATTGCCGATGCGGAACCGTGCGGAATCACCCAGTGAGATCGACACAACCGGTTGCGAAAAATCCGCCTCATCCCGGTCCTGATGCAGCCCCATGCGGGCATTTTCGTCATAATAATTGATCAGGCAGCATTCCGGATCGCGGGCCTTGGGCGCAACCGTGTGCCAAACCTCCATCACCGTCTCCGGGATCGGCGGCCATTTCATGCCATCGGGGTGACGTGGCTCATAGCGATAGCCGCGCCTGTCCGTGACCCAGCCATATTGCCCCGCCGCCGACATTTGCACCGACATCTTGCGCCCTCCCGGCGTGACCGGCTGATAAAACGGCGCAGCGCGGATCACCCCGCGCAGGGCATCAACCATGTCCGACTGGGCCTCCGTGTCCAAAAACCCCTTGAACACCTGAACGCCCCGGATTGTGAGCGGCGTCATACGTGCCCCCTTCAACATTGGGTAAGAATTCGCGTCTAATTCACAATAGCGCGGTCAGGAGCGCTTGCAGCACACAAAGTGCCTCCTTATATACCCGCTGAAGCGCGGAAAGGGCCGGTCTGGCCCGCCGTCATCATTCGGGGTCGGGATGCCGTAACGGGTCTCTGCCTCGTGTCATCGCCTTGAAGAAAAGAGGGATCGAAACAATGGGAAAAGTCATTGGTATTGACCTTGGGACAACCAACAGCTGCATCGCCATCATGGACGGCAGCCAGCCCCGGGTAATCGAAAATTCCGAAGGCGCGCGGACGACTCCGTCCATCGTCGCCTTCACCGAAGACGAGCGTCTTGTCGGTCAGCCCGCCAAGCGTCAGGCCGTCACCAACCCCGACAACACCATCTTTGGCGTCAAGCGTCTCATCGGCCGCCGGTTTGATGACGCGGACCTTGCCAAGGACAAAAAGAACCTGCCGTTCAACGTGATTGACGGCGGTCAGGGCGACGCATGGGTCGAGGCGCGCGGCGAGAAATATTCGCCCAGCCAGATCAGCGCGTTCATCCTCGGGAAAATGAAAGAAACCGCCGAGAGCTATCTTGGCGAAGAGGTCACGCAGGCCGTGATCACCGTTCCGGCCTATTTCAACGACGCCCAGCGTCAGGCCACCAAGGACGCGGGCAAAATCGCTGGTCTCGAAGTGCTGCGGATCATCAACGAGCCGACAGCCGCCGCGCTGGCCTATGGTCTGGACAAGGAAGACACCCACACCATCGCGGTCTATGACCTTGGCGGTGGTACGTTCGACGTGACCATCCTTGAGATCGACGATGGTCTGTTCGAAGTGAAATCCACCAACGGCGACACGTTCCTGGGTGGTGAAGATTTCGACATGCGGATCGTCAACTACCTTGCGGACGAGTTCAAGAAAGAGCACGGCACCGACCTGACCAAGGACAAGATGGCCCTGCAACGGCTCAAGGAAGCCGCTGAAAAGGCCAAGATCGAACTGTCTTCGGCCAGCCAGACCGAAATCAACCAGCCCTTCATCTCGATGGGCAAGGACGGTCAGCCGCTGCACATGGTCATGAAGCTGACCCGCGCCAAGCTGGAAAGCCTTGTCGGTGATCTGATCAAGGCCTCGATCAAACCCTGCCAGGCCGCTCTGAAAGACGCGGGCATGTCCACTTCGGACGTGGACGAGGTGGTGCTGGTCGGTGGTATGACCCGGATGCCGAAGGTTATCGAAGAGGTGACCAAGTTCTTCGGCAAGGAGCCGCACAAGGGTGTGAACCCGGACGAAGTGGTGGCCATGGGCGCCGCCATTCAGGCCGGTGTTCTGCAAGGTGACGTCAAGGACGTGGTTCTGCTCGACGTGACGCCGCTGTCGCTGGGCATCGAGACGCTGGGTGGCGTGTTCACCCGCCTGATCGACCGCAACACGACGATCCCGACCAAGAAGAGCCAGATCTTCTCGACCGCCGAGGACAACCAGAACGCCGTGACGCTCCGCGTGTTCCAGGGCGAACGTGAGATGGCTGCCGACAACAAGATGCTGGGCCAGTTCAACCTCGAAGACATCCCGCCCGCACCGCGCGGCATGCCGCAGATCGAAGTGACCTTTGACATCGACGCCAACGGCATCGTGTCGGTCGGCGCCAAGGACAAGGGCACCGGCAAGGAACAGTCGATCACCATTCAGGCGTCGGGCGGTCTGTCGGACGAGGATATCGAAAAGATGGTCAAAGAGGCCGAAGAGAACGCCGAGGCCGACAAGGCCCGCCGCGAGCTCGTCGATGCCAAGAACCAGGCCGAGAGCCTCATCCATTCGACCGAGAAATCGCTCGAAGAACATGGCGACAAGGTCGACCCGACCACCGTGGAAGCCATCGAACTGGCGGTTGCCGCGCTCAAGGACGAGCTGGAAACCGACAATGCCGACAAGATCAAATCCGGCATCCAGAACGTGATGGAAGCCTCGATGAAGCTGGGTGAAGCGATCTACAAGGCCAGCCAGGAAGAGGCGGGCGAAGAGGCCCCCGAGGCCGACGCCGGCCCGGCGGATGACGACATCGTCGATGCCGATTTCGAGGATCTTGACGACGACAAGCGCGCCTGATCCGACGTGACAGGCACGCCACGGAACCAATGCGGGGGCCGGTCCGGACACCGGGCCGGCCTTCGCACGTTCCATAAAGGAGGGCAGAAACATGTCCAAACGTGATTTCTACGATGTTCTGGGCGTCGCCCGGGGCGCCTCCGCCGACGAGATCAAGAAAGCCTATCGCAAGAAGGCAAAGGAGCTGCACCCGGACCGGAACGCCGACAACCCCGAGGCGGAAGCGCAGTTCAAGGAAGCCAACGAGGCTTACGAAGTTCTCAAGGATGCGGAGAAAAAGGCCGCGTATGACCGGTTCGGTCATGCGGCATTCGAAGGCGGCATGGGCGGCGGTGGCCGTCCCGGTGGCGGCTTTGGCGGCGGCCAGGGTCAGGGCGATTTCGCCAGTGCCTTTTCCGATGTGTTCGACGATCTGTTCGGCGATTTCATGGGCGGGCGTCAGGGCGGCGGACGGCAACGCGCGGCGCGCGGCTCGGACCTGCGCTACAATCTTCGCGTAACGCTGGAAGAGGCCCATCAGGGCCTTCAAAAGACCATCAACGTGCCCACCTCCGTTGCCTGCGACAGCTGCAATGGCTCGGGCGCCGAGGGCGGGGTAGAACCCACCACCTGCCCCACCTGTTCCGGCATGGGCAAGGTGCGCGCGCAACAGGGCTTCTTTACCGTTGAACGCACATGTCCCACCTGTTCGGGTCTGGGCCAGATCATCAAGAACCCCTGCAAATCCTGTCAGGGGGCGGGCCGGGTCGAAAAGGACCGGGCGCTGTCGGTCAACATCCCAAAGGGGGTGGAAACCGGGACGCGCATTCGTCTGGCAGGCGAGGGCGAGGCCGGGATGCGGGGCGGACCGCCGGGCGATCTCTATATCTTCATCGAGGTGGCCAAGCACAAGATTTTCGAGCGTGAAGGCTCGGACCTCTTCTGCCGTGTGCCCGTGTCGATGGCCTCGGCTGCTCTGGGCGGTGATATCGAGGTGCCGACGATTGATGGCGGGCGTTCGCGCGTCAAGATCCCGGCCGGGTCGCAATCGGGCCGCCAGATGCGCCTGCGCGGCAAGGGCATGCCCGCCCTGCGCGGGGCTGGCACCGGTGACATGTTCATCGAACTGGCGGTGGAGACGCCCGTAAACCTGACCTCGAAGCAGAAAGAGCTGCTCAAGGAGTTCGAAGCGCTGAGCGAGGACAACAACCCCGAGAGCAAGAGCTTCTTTTCCTCCGTGAAGGGGTTCTGGGATTCGATGAAGGGGTGATTTTCCGAACCGCGCTTTGCGCGGCAATCGCTCCGGGGGAGCGATTGGGAAAATCACGGGCGGGGCCCCGGGTATCACGGGCGGAGCCCCGGCGTTTGCCCAGACGTGTTAACCAATGATTCACCGAGCGGGACCATGCTTTCCCCATGGCCCGGCTCGATTCCTTTTCAGAAGCACCCCTGCCCCTGTTCAGCGGGGATGAAGCGCTGGATACCGCGCCGGTCCCCACAGCCACCCGTCAGCCCTCCTATATCCGCGACCACCGCAAACGCCTGCGCGACCGGTTCATGCGCGGCGGGGCCGAGGCGCTGCCGGATTACGAAATGCTGGAACTGGTCCTGTTCCGCGCCATCCCGCGCCGCGATGTGAAACCGCTGGCGCGGCTGCTTCTGGAGACATTCGGCGATTTCAACCGGGTCATCTCTGCCCCGCCGCAGCGGCTCGCCGATATCAACGGCGTGGGCGAGGCGGTGATCACCGAGTTGAAGATCGTCGAGGCCGCCGCGCAGCGCCTTGCGCGGTCACGCGTGATGGAACGGCATGTCGTGTCAAGCTGGCAGCAACTGATCGATTATTGCCACACTACGATGGCCCATCGCGAAACCGAACTATTCCGCGTGCTCTATCTTGATCGCAAGAACATCCTGATCGCTGACGAGGCACAGGCCCAGGGCACGGTCGATCACGTGCCGGTCTATCCGCGTGAGGTGGTCAAACGCGCGCTGGAGCTGAACGCATCCGCCCTGATACTGGTGCATAATCACCCATCGGGCGACCCAACCCCAAGCCAGGACGATATCGACATGACCGTCATGATCGAGGCGGCGGCCCGCGCGCTGGGACTGACGCTGCATGACCATATCATCATCGGGAAATCGCGTGAGTTGAGCTTCCGGTCAGAAGGGTTGCTCTGAAGGCACTGGACCGCGCGACCGCATCTGTGATCCTTTTGCATGGACGAAAGGACGCCTGATGAAAGAGAGCCGCCGCGCCGAGCGCCGTGAACAGATTGAAAGCGCCGCCTATGCCTTGCTGATCGAGCGCGGCTATGCGGGAACGTCGATGCTGGAGATCGCCAAACGCGCTAGGGCCTCGAACGAAACGCTCTATCGCTGGTACGGGGACAAGCCCGGGCTGTTTGCCGCGATGATCCGCAGCAATGCCGAAAAGGGGCTGCGCGCCCTGTCCGGCACG
This sequence comes from Primorskyibacter aestuariivivens, assembly GCF_028023675.1. Classification (GTDB taxonomy): domain Bacteria; phylum Pseudomonadota; class Alphaproteobacteria; order Rhodobacterales; family Rhodobacteraceae; genus Marinovum; species Marinovum aestuariivivens. The sequence continues at coordinate 9,171 of NZ_JAQIOZ010000016.1, forward strand.
CTGGACACGCACGCGGAGCTGGAGCCGCGGCTTCACGCCTTCGGCGCGGCGTTGCTCGGGGGCATTCTGTCGGACCAGGCCATCGCGCTCAACCGGGCTGCCGCCGCCGATTCAAGCGGTGAACTGGGGGCCGCGCTGGCCCGACACGGGCGCGACGCGGTCATGCCGGTGCTCGCGGCAGAGCTGGGCGGGCTTACCGGGTTTGACACAGAAGAGGAGGCGGCAGAAACCTTCGTCGCGCTTCTGATCGGTGACCTGCAGATCCGGCGCGTGATTGGCCAGATGGCCGCACCGGATGCAGCGTTCTGCGCCAGGCGCGCAGGCCAGGCGACACGACACTTCCTGAAACTCGCCTCGGGCTAGGCCGCTACGCGGATGCCCGCCCGGAACAGACCGGACAGGCCGGATTGCGCGGAATATCAATGGATTGCCAGTCCGCCGACATGGCATCATAGAGCAGCACCCGCCCGGTCAACGCGCTCTTGCCCGTGGCCAGAAGGGTCAACACCTCGGTCGCCTGCATCGACCCGATGGTTCCGGTCAGCGGTGCCAATACCCCCATGGACACACAGCGCTCTTCCGCCACCGAGGCGGATTCGGGCAGGAAGCAGGCGTAACAGGGCGAGGTTGCCTCGCGCAGGTCAAAAACCGAGATTTGTCCGACCACGCGGATCGCGCTGCCGCTGACCAGCGGTTTGCCATGCGCCACGCAGGCGCGGTTCACCGCAAAGCGGGTGGCAAAATTGTCGCTGGCTTCCACCACGATATCCGCCGCCGCCACAAGCGGGCCAAGGTCGTCTTCGGTCACGTTCCGCTCGACGATCTCGACCCTGCAACCGGGGTTGATCCCGGCCAGTTCGGCCTGCGCTGATGCCGCCTTGTTCACGCCAATACGGTCTTCGCGATGCAGGATCTGCCGTTGCAGGTTGGTCAGGTCCACCGCGTCCCCGTCACAAATGGTCAGCCGCCCGACGCCCGCGCTGGCCAGATAGATCGCCACCGGACAGCCCAGCCCCCCGGCCCCGATGATCAGCACATGACCCTCCAGGATACGGTCCTGCCCGTCAAACCCGATCTCATCCAGCAGAAGATGCCGCGAGTAGCGCTGTAGGTCCTTGTCATTCATCGCTGGTATCCCCCACCGTAGTCTGCGCTCAGTCTAACGCATCGCGCATGGCACAAAACCCATACTTTCGCCGCCCCTTGTGTCCTTGCGCAGCCCCGCCACCGCGGCTAGTTTTCACGTCGGCAAAGGGGGCAGGTATGGAAATTTTCGGTGTCATCGGGTGGAAAAACTCGGGCAAGACCCACTTGGTTGAGCGTCTGGTGTCCAATATCACCTCGCGCGGTATTTCCGTTTCCACCATCAAACACGCCCACCATTCCTTTGACTTTTCGACCACCGATGAACAAGGGCGCGACCTGCGTTTTGAGGGGGCGCATGAGGTGGTCTTCACCTCTGCGGCCCGCTGGTCGATCGTGCGCGAACGGCCTGATGACGAAGAGGATCTGTTGCAGGACATGGTCGCCCGTCTCGATCCGGTCGATCTGGTCATTGTCGAAGGCTACAAGATGGAGAGCCACCCCAAGATCGAAGCCTTTCGGGGCGAGAACAAAAAAGCGCTGATCGCGGCCACGGACAACCGCGTCGAAGGCGTGGCCAGCGATGCTCCGCTGGAGGGGCTGAGCATTCCGGTCTTTGACCTCAACGATACCGACAATATCGCCGATTTCATCCTCGATTATGTCGGGTTGAACGAAAGGGCCGGGAAAGTATCGCTGGTCTGACCTAGGTCAAAGCCGGGTGCCAGCCGACATGGCAAGATACCTTAGCAAAAGCAGAGGGTATTATGACAAACATTGCGGATGGCAGTGGCCACAACTCAAAAAGCGCAACCGTGACCATCGAGTCGCGCCTGTTCAACAGCCTGACCAAGTATCGCGGTCATCGAACCACGCAGGAGACTTTCACCCTGCCAGCCGGATCGACCGTGCGCGATGTGCTCAAGGCCTGGGGCCTGCCGATAAACGAGGTTTTCCTCTGCCTCTGCAACGGGCGCGATGTGACACCCGGGCTGGTCGGGGCCGGGATCAACGCGGACCGGATGCTGGACGATGGTGATGTCGTCGCCTTTTCCGGGCCGGTGCCCTACAGCTACGGCTACGGCGCGCCTGTCGTCTGATCTCAGCCTCAGCCGCCGCCGCGCTGGAACACCTTTTCAAACCGGTCGAGCACCACTAGCCGCTCTTCGGTATTCAGCCGGGAGAAATCCAGCACCACCTTAACGCGGGGCAACCGCACCCGCCCGCCAAGCACGGCATCGGGCTGCGGATCAAAGCTGCACGTAACCGGGATGTCAAAAGCGGCGGCGCTCAGATCATAACCCTTTTCGCCCAACACGGGCTTTGCGCCAAGCATACGCTCAAGCCCGTGCTCGAACTCGGTCCGGGTAAAGGACATGAGCTTTTCCACGCGGGCACCGGGTGTTTTGGTCGTGTACACGCCTCAGCCGCCCGCCACCGGAGGCCAGACCGCAAGATGATCGCCGTCGCTCACAGGCACGGACCCACGCGCCTCGGGCGCATGATACACACCGTTCAGCATCACCAGATGGCAATGTTCGCGCGGGACATTATACGAGTCCAGAAGACTGAGGATGGTGGTCCCATCCGCGACCTCGATCTGCGCGGCATTGCGTTCGGCCCCCGCAGGCAAAAACGGGGTGAGAGACGCAAAAAGCTTCAGCGTGACCTGCACTTCAATACTCCCTCACTCTGCCGCCTGCATCAGGCGGGAAGCGCCACTTTGGGGCCGGTATAGCCCGTTTTGGGCGGTTGCTGAACAACCCCGACATAGGCTTCTGCGATGCGGCCGGGGCTTTCCATGAGTTTGTCTTTCCATGGGCCAAGATGCAAATGACTTTGTATCAACCCACGCAGCATCCCGACATTTTCGGTCAGCCCCACGCATTGCGCCCCGATCAGCATGTCGCCATCGAATTCCAGCCGGATGTAGCGGTTGGCCTCCTTGTCGACCATGGTGGCGCGGTCTCCGCCTTCGATGCCTTCCCATGTGCCAAAAGAGGACGAGATCAGCCCAAGCGTGTCCAGCACGTTCATGTTCAGCGCACCGCGATGCGCGGTCTCGATCCCGCACATGTTCAGCGCCGCGATATAGCCATGCTCCACAGCAACCGGCTGAATGGCCAGCATGTCATTGTGACCGGTGGACAGGTTGATGCCCTCGGCCACGTCACCGGCGGCGTAGATGCCCTCGGCGCTGGTGGCGTGATAGGGGTCGACCTTGACGCCATGGCCGGTTTCGACGCCGCTGCCTTCAAGAAACTCGATATTGGATTTCACACCGGCGGCAATCACCACCAAAGCGGCAGGCAGCTCCTGCCCATCCTTGAGATGCACGGTCAGCGGGTGATCATGCGACGGCGCCGCAGCGGCAGGTTCCGGGACCTGCTCCGGTGACCCGCCACCGCCAAAGAGCCGCGACAGAAGGCCGGGTTTCTTCGCCGGTTCGACAGCCGCCGGGGCGGGAGCCGCTTCGCCGGAGCTGCGGATCGCATCGACCAGCGCGCCGGTCTCGACCCGCACGCCCTTGTCCTCGCACCAGTGGCGCAGCATGTTGCCGGCGGTCTCATCCAGCATGCGCGGCACCATCCGGTCGCCCATTTCCACAACGGTGAGGTTCACGCCCATCTTGTGCAGCGCTTCAAGGATGATGCAGCCGATAAAGCCCGCACCCACCAGCACAACCGGCACGCCGGGCTTGGCATGTTTGACGATGTGGCGCGCATCCTCCAACGTCCAGCAGGTATGCACGCCGGGATTGTCCAGCCCTTCGATCGGCGGGCGGACCGGGGTGGCCCCCGTGGCAATCAGCATCCGGTCATAGGTGACCGTGCTGCCATCGGCCAGCGTCAGCGACTTGGCGGCGGAATCCACCTTTGTCACCGGGCCCTGTTGATACGTGATGCCCTTGTCGTCGTAATGGCCATCGGTCTGACGCAGGAACGTGCCCTGTTCCTCGATCTTGCCTTCCAGCAGATAGGGAATGGCCATGCGCGAATAGGGTGGCTCCGGCTCGCCGCTGATCAGCGTGATCCTGGCATCGGGTGCGTGTTTGCGGATGGTTTCGGCGGCAGTGACGCCCGCAGGCCCTGCTCCAAGAATGACATGATGCACGAGACGGTCCCCCCGGGGAATTTGAGTCTGAAAAGCCGGGGCAACGCCTGCCGCCCCGGCTTGTGAGATGTGGATACGGGCCTAGACGGCCAGACGCTCCAGCGTTTCGTTGGTCGGCACACCTTCCTGGGTCCAGCCGCGCAGGTCGTAATATTCGGGCAACATCTTGTCGAGGCCCGCCACGAGACCCTTTGCGGGACCGGTCTTGGCTGCATCCTTCAAAAGGCGTTCGGGCAGGTTGTCATCTGCCGCGGTAAAGCCCGCCTTGTTGTTGAAGATACGCTCCATGTTCCAGATGCGCTCGCCCACTTCGAGCATCTTGTCGACGGTCCAGTTGCCTTCGACAGCTGCGTCGACCTGAGGTGCGATGTCCTCAAGCGTCCATGCAAAGGTGGTGAAGACGCACAGGCCCGAGCTGTCGACCGCGGCGGTCGCGTCCTGGAACGCCTTGACCAGACCGGGCTTGCCATCGGTTTCCAGCGGGTCGGTCTTTTCCGGAATACCCAGGATCTCCGACGCCACGGTATAGCCCCGCAGGTGACAGGCACCCCGGTTCGACGTGGCATAGGTCAGGCCCATACCCTGAATGCCGCGCGGGTCATAGGCCGGGAACTCCTGGCCCTTGACCGTCATGGACAGTTCCGGCTTGCCGTATTTCTCGGTCAGACGCTTGGAGCCAAGGCCCAGCTCCTTGCCAAAGCCTTCGGCCTTGCCCGTCAACTCAACACATTTGACCAGCGCCTCGGAGGAACCGAACTTGAGCTCGATCCCGCCGGTGATCTTGTCATCGATCACGCCGGTTTCATACAGCTCCATCGCCGCGCCGACGGTGGCACCAAAGGTGATCGGATCAAGCCCCTGCTCGTTGCAGATGAAGTTGACATATGTCAGCCCCTCGAGATCCTTGATGCCCGTCGCGCTGCCCAGCGCCCAGGCGGCCTCGTATTCCAGACCACCCGAGGCGTGCCAATATTCCGGCTTGTTCTGCACGGTGTAATGCGTCTCGTCGATCTTGGAGATCCGGCCACAGGCAATGGTACAGCCAAAACAGGCCTGGTTGGTCAAGAGGTTCGGCTTGCCATCCGAGCGGCGTGGCTCTGCCATCGCTTCGGCCGAGATGTCATTGGCGCTTTCAAACTGAACGTCCTTGCCGTTCCGGGTCGGCATCGCGCCCGCTTCGTTGATGACGTTCATCAGAACCTGTGTGCCAAAGGCCGGCAGGCCCTGACCGGTCACGGCGTTATCTTTCAGAACCTTTTTGCCCGCATTGGTGGCATCCATGAAGGTTTTGAAATCCTTCACTTTCACGCCACCGGTGCCGCGCACGGCCACGGCCTTGAGGTTCTTGTTGCCCATCACGGCCCCCACGCCCGAGCGGCCCGCCGCGCGGTGCAGGTCGTTCACGATACAGGAATAAAGCACCTCGTTCTCACCGGCGACGCCAATCGCGGCGACGTGGATCATCTGGTCCTGGTGGTCTGACTTGATCTTCTTGTCAGCCTCCCAGACCGATTTGCCCCACAGTCCGCCCGCATCGCGGATCTGCACGTCATCGTCAAAGATGGTCACGTAAACCGGCTTGGGCGACTGGCCTTCAAAGATCACCATGTCCCAACCGGCAAACTTCAGCTCCGCGCCGAAATAACCGCCCGAGTTCGAGCAGGCAATCGCGCCGGTCAGCGGACCCTTGGTGATGACCGAATAGCGGCCCCCGGTCGACGCGCAGGTGCCGGTCAGCGGACCGGTCGCCATGATCAGCTTGTTCTCCGGGCCAAGCGGGTCGGCCTTGGGGTCAACCTCTTCCACCAGGTACTTGGAGGCAAGCCCCCGCTGACCAAGGTATTTGTCGGCCCATTCCATGTTCAGGGCTTCCGTGTTCACGGTGCCGTTTGTCAGGTCAATCCTGAGTATTTTTCCTGTCCATCCCATCTGGGAATCTCCTAAACGTATCTGTTCCATGCGCGCCCCGCAGGGCGCAGGCTCGGGCGAAGTTTACGCAGGTGCGTTCGGGCCGGTCGGCTCGGTGCCGGCGGTCGTCTTGGTGGCCCATTCCTTCATCTTGTCAAAGCCGCTTTGCTCGGCATCACGGAAGGTGATCGCATCGGTCGGGCAGGCCGAGGCACAGGCCGGGTCGCCGCCGCAGAGGTCACATTTGATGACCTTGCCGGTCGAGGCGTTGTAGTTCACCGTGCCGAACGGGCAGGCGATGGTGCAGACCTTGCACCCCACGCACAGATTGTCATGCACAACCTTGACGCCCATCTCGTTGGTGGTGATCGCATTCACCGGGCAGGCCTGCTGACACCAGGCTTCGTCACATTGCGTGCAGGTATAAGGTACAAAGCGCGCGTCTTCGTGGAAGTCGAACACCCGGATACGGGATTTCGAAACGTTGAACTCCCCTTCGTTGACGTAACTGCAAGCCATTTCGCATTGCTTGCATCCGGTACACTTGCCCGGATCAATTTGTAGCGCTTTCAGCATGGACTGTCCTCCCATCGCGTAAATTCGGCAACGACAAGGCGCAGCCGTCAGATGACCAAACGTTAAGCGATGTGCTTTCAATCTCCAAACCCATACTTGTCGGAATCCCCTACACCATAGTCGTATTTAGGGCCTGTTTTTGCGGGTTTTTCCGGTGATTCAGGGCTTGGCCACCGGCTGAAAATCCTGACTGTTTTTATGGAGAATGTCTGGGCCAGGGGTGACTCTGTCGTCGGGAAACGGGCCCTTCACGGCCGGAATACGGCCCCCGTCCGGGCGTCACATTTCCCCTCTGGCGCAGCGGTTGCGCGATGGGTATCACAAGGGTCCAGACCGATCAGGAGCCCGCCTTGGACCAGACCGCCGAGCGCATTGCGCGCACCATCGCCACCGAAATCTCCGCCACCCCGAAACAGGTGTCTGCCGCGACCGAACTGCTCGATGGCGGGGCCACCGTGCCCTTTATCGCGCGCTATCGCAAAGAGGTCACCGGCGGGCTGGACGACACGCAGTTGCGCCTTCTGGATGAGCGCCTGTCCTATCTGCGCGAGATGGAGGCGCGGCGCGCCACGATCCTCGAGTCGATCAAATCTCAGGACAAGCTGACCGACGATCTGGCCCGCGCCATCGCGCGGGCCGACAGCAAGGCCGCGCTTGAGGACATCTACCTGCCCTATCGCCCCAAGCGTCGCACCAAGGCGATGATCGCGCGGGAAAACGGGCTGGAACCGCTCTTGCGCGCCATTCTGGACGACCGGCGGGCCGATCCCGAAGCGCTGGCGCAAACCTATCTGGGCGACAGTGTCGAGACCGTGAAAGCGGCGCTTGACGGCGCGCGCGACATTCTGGCCGAGGAACTGAGCGAAAACGCCGACCTGCTCGGGCGGCTGCGCGCCTTCATGTCGGAAAACGCGGTGATCACCGCCAAGGTGCAGAAGGGCAAGGAAGAGGCAGGCGCCAAGTTTTCCGATTATTTCGACCATTCCGAGAAATGGGCGGACATCCCCGCGCACCGGGCGCTCGCCATCCTGCGCGCCTCAAAGGAAGAGATCGTGTCGCTGGGCATCGAACCGCCCGCCGACGGCGGGGCGGAGCGGGCCGTTGGGATCGTGGCGCAGGCCATCCGTATCGACGGCGACGGCCCCGGCGACCAGTGGCTGCGCGACGCGGCGGGTTGGACCTGGCGGATCAAGCTGAGCCTGTCGATGTATATGGATCTGTTGACCGAACTGCGCCGCCGCGCGCATGAGGCCGCGATTCAGGTGTTTTCCCGCAATCTCAAAGATCTGCTTCTGGCCGCCCCTGCGGGCAGCAAGGTGACGCTGGGGCTGGACCCGGGCATCCGCACCGGCGTCAAGGCCGCGGTGGTGGACGCCACCGGCAAGCTGCTGGACACCGCCACGCTCTACCCTTTCCCGCCAAAGCGCGATCTGCGCGGGTCGGAAGAAACGCTGCTCCATCTGATCCGCAAACATGGTGTCACGCTGATTGCCATCGGCAACGGCACGGCCAGCCGCGAAACCGAACGCTTTGTGGCGGACACGATCAAGCTTCTGCCCTCTGGCCCCAAACCGACCAAGGTGGTTGTGTCCGAGGCGGGCGCATCGGTCTATTCCGCCTCGGAACTGGCGGCCCGCGAATTCCCCGGTCTCGACGTCAGCTTGCGCGGTGCGGTCTCTATCGCGCGACGCCTGCAGGACCCGCTGGCCGAGCTGGTCAAGATCACTCCCGAAAGCATCGGCGTCGGCCAGTACCAGCATGACGTGGACCAACGACAATTGCGCCGCGCGCTGGAGGCGGTGATCGAGGATGCGGTGAACGCGGTGGGCGTGGATCTCAACACCGCTTCCGCACCGCTTCTGTCCCATGTGGCGGGGCTCGGCCCTTCACTGGCCGAGGCGATTGTCGCCCATCGCGATGCCACCGGTGCCTTCCCCTCACGCAAGGTGCTGATGAAAGTGGCGGGCATCGGCCCCAAGGCGTTTGAACAATCCGCCGGCTTCCTGCGAATCCTTGACGGCGCGGAGCCGCTCGATGCCTCTGCCGTCCACCCCGAGGCCTATGACGTGGCCCGCCGCATCGTACAGGCCTGTGGCCGCGATATCCGCCAGATCATGGGCCAACCCGAGGCGCTGCGCGGCATCCGGGCAGAGCAGTTCGTCGATGACCGTTTCGGCCTGCCCACGGTGCGCGACATTGTCGAGGAATTGCAGAAACCCGGCCGCGACCCGCGTCCCAGCTTCAAGACGGCGAGTTTCGCCGAGGGAGTCGAAACCATCACCGACCTCAAACCCGGCATGTCGCTCGAAGGCACGGTGACCAACGTCGCGGCCTTCGGTGCCTTTGTCGATATCGGCGTGCATCAGGATGGGCTGGTCCATGTCAGCCAATTGGCCGACCGTTTCGTGAAAGACCCGCATGAGGTGGTCAAGGCGGGTGACGTGGTCCGCGTCCGCGTAACCGAGGTGGATGTGCCCCGCAAACGCATCGGGTTGAGCATGCGCAAGGAAGGCGGCACAGGCGGCAGCAAACCCGCACCGCAGAACACGCAGAAAGGCCGACGCAATGCGCCGCCCAAACAGGGCAAACAGGCTCCCGCCCGCAAACAGGACCAGAGCGCCCTAGGCGCGGCGCTGATGGACGCAATGAAAAAACGCTAGCCGGTCCTGGGCATGGGGCTGCCTGTGATGGTTTTCCCCTCCGATCATTCGCTACATCGGCCCGATCACCAATATGATCAAGGTCAGCAATGCGGACTTTGCTGCCGTTCGCAAAAAAAGCCAAGGCTTGCAAGCCTTTCTCTATCGCAGCCGTTCAGTTTCACGTTGGTAGAGCAACTATGGCAGGTGACAGGCAACAAATGTGCCAAAAGTCTTTGCAGGTTCAGCTGATTGCTCTACCAATCAGGATCAAAAGAGATTGGTGAAATATGTCACTGGACTGGGTTATGGCGCAATTTGCCCAATATATTGGGCATTGGAGCGAATTGGCAGGCTATCTGGCGTCTGTCCTTGTTTTTCTTACCTTTTGCATGAAAACTATCGAACCGCTGCGCGTGCTTGCCATATCTTCGAATATTGCTTTTATCGTCTATGCTGCGGCTGCCGGTCTGATGCCCGTATTGCTGTTGCATGCTGCCCTGCTGCCTCTGAATATATTGCGTACCATGCAGCAGATAAGCCTTTTCCGGCGGGTTCGACGTGCCTCAATCGGCAGCGCCAAGATTGAAGCACTCGTACCCTTTATGACGATCAAGACCTATCCAAAGGACACACTGCTTTTTCGCAAAGGAGACGTGGCTCTGAAAATGTACTTTCTGCACAAGGGACAGGTTTTGGTACCGGAGATTGGAAAATACCTTCAGCCCGGAACGCTTTTCGGAGAAATAGGACTGTTCACACCGGAAAGGACTCGGACTGCGTCGGCAACTTGCTCCGAAGACTGTGAAATATTCGAGATCAGTGATGACGATTTAGTGAAGCTCTGCCTTCAAGATCCAGCGTTTGGATTGTTCCTGACCAAACTAATTGTTGCGCGTATGTCTGATAATCTCACGCAGTCAGAGACATCCAACGACCCTATCACGCCAAGCGCTTGGCGGGCGGGCACTCAGCAAACTCCGGCATCGTTTATCGAATGATCTTTTCTGTAAGGGGCTGCTTTAAGGGGCTGCTTTGTGAGTTCCTCTAAAAAGTCGGACCAGAAAACTTGGGCAAAATGGGCTCTAAGTGGTCATTCCCTGCTTGGGTGGAAAGGCAGCCGCAATCTCGTCGCCGCGACACTCGGACTCTGCTTTGCAGGTCGTCATGCCCACAGTCATCCAAGGCCCCAAGACGACCCTGGAACACGGTTAATCCGGGGTTGAGACTGGTTCAAAGCCGGGCTGCCTGGCGATGGCCCGCCCTAAAAGGGAGGAATGGCGACACCCTTTCCCAAAACATCCTGAGCAGCGTGCCGATCACGGCGAAAAACCCGACAATGGATCCCAGAAACAGGATGCGGCGCAATCGGCGTTCGCGTCTCGTCTGGATTGTGGGTACGGAAATGATGGTCTGCAACCCCAGCGCGCGTTCGATCTGGGTCGAGTTGCGGATCACCGGGTTGATCATTTCCAGAAGCATGGCCAGCCCTACGGCTGCGATCACGCTGGCCACGCCGCCCATAATGGCGGTTTTCTTGCGGCTGCGCGACACCGGGTATTCCGGCACCAATGCGGTTTCCAGCACCTCAAAGCGTTCCGTTTGCTGTTGCTGTTGCAGGGTGCGTTCGGTTTCGGCCTCGACCTTGCGGGTGGTGACGACCGTCAATTGATCCTGCAGCTGCGTCAGCTCACGTTCCAGCGCGTTGAGCTGTTGTTCCACCTCGGGGGCGGCGCGAATGGCGGACTCGACCTCGGTGATGCGTTGCTGAACAAGACGCTGCTGTTCCTCAAGCTGGGCGACCTGGGCCTCGGTCACGCCCTCGCGCTGGCGACGGGTGTTGGTCTGCAATTCGACAATGTCACGCTCGATCTCAAGCTCGGTCTGGCGCAGCGACACCAGTCGGCTGCGCTGCGAGGTCAGCGCGGTGGGCAGGCTGTCGGCGTTGATAGATTTGAACTCGGCCAGCGCGGCCTCGCGCTGTTCGATATCGCGGATCAGCCGCGCCTCTTCGCCCGCGAAAAAGGCCAGCGTCTGTTCGGTTTGCTCCGCCGCGCGCGAGCGCCCGGCCTCGACGATCCGGGCCAGCAGCTCATTGGCCACATCGGCGGCCTGCTGGGCCTCGCCCATCGACACGGTGATGGTCAGCCCGGTAGGGTTGTTGTTGGGCATCCATGGCTCCGCCGCGCTGCTGATCTGGCCGATGCGCGCGGAGTCGCGGAACAGGCCGACCTTTTGCGCCATGGACTCCTCTGCGGCGAAAAGATCGTAATCCTCGATGATCTCGATCACATTGTCCCGCGCCATCATGCGCTGTTCCATGAGCTGCAAGCGCTGCGCCGCATCGGTGCGCCCGGTGCGCGTGTCGATGATCTTGGCATCTTCGATCTGCACGACCGCGATGGCCTGATAGACCTTGGGCTGTTGCAAAGCGAACCAGACCGACAGCGCGCAGCCCACCGCCGCGACAAACACGATCAGGGGGAGCCGTCGCATCAGCACGGTCTTCATATCGCTGAAAGATCCCATCTGGTTCATATCTGTGTGTCCTTTGCCCGCCTATGCGGGGCGATTTCCCTGCCCGGCCCGATCGGGTGACCGGAATGGGCAGATGTGGCCGTTAATCTTGCGCGCAAAGCCCCCGAAAATTCGACGCAAATCTCCGTTACAGTATAGGGTTTTCGCCACATTTTCGCCAGTTTTGCGGTAGGTTTCGCTGGAAACACATTGTTTCCTGACGAAGATTTTCACAATTATTCCATAATCTTACGATTCGCGTCGTTCGGTAGGGCCAGATCAGGTGGCGTGAGGCCTAGATCTTGCGTCTTGCGCGCATTTCCCGTCGCCGGGCCATGGCATCGCGCCGCGCCTCGGCGCGGGGATTCGCGGGCGCGCTTTGCGGCGGTGTGATGCTGTTGGCGGGGGCCGGAGCCGCGACGGTCACTGGTTCGTCCCGCCGTTTTTGCGGTGCCTTGCGCGGTCCGCCGATTTCGGCAATGCGCTTGGCGAGCCCGTCCAGTGTGGGGTATCCAAACACATCCGTGATGCTCAGCTTTGTCAGCCCCAGCGCCTTGCGCATTTCACGATGGGCCTGCACCGCGAGCAGCGAATGCCCGCCAAGGTCAAAGAAATTCGAAGTGGGCGTGATGTCGGCGACACCAAGAATCCGGGTCCAGATCGCCGCGATCTGAGTGCGCAGCTCGGATGTGTCGACCGAATGCCCTGTGGGCGCTGCGACCGGTGCCACCACGGGTTTCGGCGCCGCGACGGGTCGTTCTGCCAGTGCCTTGCGATCCACTTTCTTGTTCGGGGTCAGTGGGAATTCCGTCACGGTGTCAAAGCGCGATGGCACCATGAACTCCGGCACATCGCGGGCAAGCGCGGCGCGCAGGGTGGCAGCGGTTGCGCGGCCTTTGACAAAGGCGCTCAGCGCATCGTTCTGCACCACGACGACGGCCTGATCGACGCCCTCCATCGCCTCAAGCCGGGCCTCGATCTCGCCCAGCTCGATGCGGTAGCCGCGCAATTTGACCTGGCTGTCGGCGCGCCCGATAAAGTCGATCCGCCCATCGCCGCGCCAGCGTACAAGATCGCCGGTGCGGTAGATGCGGCCGGGGGCAAAGGGGTTGGGCAGGAAGCGTTCAGACGTCAGGTCATCGCGCTGCCAATAGCCACGGGTTACACCGTCGCCTCCGATATACAACTCACCCGCCACACCCACGGGCACGGGCTGCATCGCATCGTCCAGCACATACATCTGGGTATTGGAGATGGGCGTGCCGATATCGCAAATCGCGCCGCCGCCGGTTCTGGGCCCGGTGGAGGACCAGATCGTCGTCTCGGTCGGGCCATACATGGTCTCGATCTTCGCATCGGTCAGCGCGCGCAATTCATCCACCAGCGCGCCCGACAGAGGCTCACCGCCCAGCATGAGTTGTTCCACGGGTTTCAGCGCCTTTGCGGTGTCCTCGGACATCATCAACAGACGCGCCATGGAGGGGGTGCATTGCAGATGGGTGACCTTGTGGCGCTTGATCTGAGCGGCGATGGATGTGTCGCCGCTGTCCTGCCCGCCGAAATGCGCCACCACTTCGGCCAGCGGGCACAAGCCGTCGAGCACCTGCGCCGCCGGGATGCCATAGTCGATCAGGCAGGCGACCTCGGTCACGCCGATGGCGCGGACCTCTTCAACGCGGGCGATGCAATCTTCAACCGTGCCAAAGAGGCCGGAATCGTCGAAATAGCGTTGGAAGGCAAAGTCGAGAATGGCGTCCAGTTCGTCATCGCTCAGCCCGTCCAGCGACAGATCAAAGGCGTTGTTCACGCCTTCGGGCCGTTTGAAGGCCGGGAAGGCCCAGGCATATTGCTTGATCAGCCCGGCGGCGGAGCGCAGGTAGGATTTCATCGGCTCGCGGGCAATCTCGCGCGCCTCGTCGCGGGTGGCGGCGACGCAGGTATGCAGCATCAGCGTGACGGTGAAGTCATCCGGGGCATGGCCCGCCGCGCGCAGCGCGTCGTGATAGAGTGCGATCTTGTCCTTCACCTCGTCAATCGACTGGCCCAGCAGGTGGGTGAGCACATTGGCCCCGATCTTGCCCGCCTCTTTCCACGTGGCGGGGTTGCCCGCTGTCGTGACCCAAATGGGCAGTTTTTTGGACACCGGGCGCGGCTGGGTCACGACGCCATGCCTGGTGCCGTCGGCCTTGGCATAGTCCACGGTTTCCCCGGCCCAGAGGCGGCGCAGCTCTTCGATCTGGCGCAGCATGGCGGGTTTGTTCTCAGGCGGCGTGTTTTCGGGGCGCAGCACGAAATCATCGGGCTGCCAGCCCGACGCGATGGCCAGCCCCGCGCGCCCATTGGTGAGATTGTCGATCACCGCCCATTCCTCGGCAATCCGCGCGGTATGGTGCAGGGGGGCCACGCAAGAGCCCGCGCGCACGCCGATATTGCGGGTCACACCCGCGACGGCGGCACCGGTGACCGAGGGGTTTGGATAGGGCCCGCCAAAGGCGTGGAAATGCCGTTCGGGCGTCCAGATGGCGCAGAAGCCGTGCTCATCGGCAAATTTCGCGCCTTCGATCAGCGTCAGGTATTTGTCGCGCCCCACCCCATCGTCATTGCCCCAGTAATAGAGGCTGAACTCCATCTCGCCCCCCACCGGCGCGGCGGCGGCTTCCAGCTTGTCCTCTTCATTGACCAGCACCAGCTTGTAGCCGCGTGCGAGACTGTAGAACAGCTCCAGCACCGAGATGTCAAAGCTGAGCGAGGTCACGGCCAGCCATGTGCCGGGAATGTCGCGTCCGATACGGTCGTCCATCCCGGCAAAGAAATTCACCACGTTGCGATGTTCCACCATGACGCCCTTGGGCCGCCCGGTGGAGCCGGAGGTGTAGATGAGATAGGCGAGGTCTTCTGGCGTGGCCTGCGGTGCGGGGTTGGCGGTGTCCGCCGCCTCGATCACCGCTTCGCGGTCGATGACCAGCGTGCGGGCCTGGGATTGTGGCAGGGTCTCGGCCAATGCCGCCTCGGTCAGCACCACCGCCGCGCCGCTGTCGCGGGCAAAGAGCGCAAGGCGTTCGGCGGGATAGGCCGGGTCCATCGGGACATAGGCCCCGCCCGCCTTGAGGATCGCCAGCGCGCCGATGATGAGGTTGGCGTTGCGATGGGTGCAAAGGCCAACCAGCGTGCCGCGGCCGACGCCCATGGTACGCAGCACATGCGCGGTCTGATTGGCGCGGGCGTTGAGATCGGCATAGCTGAGCGTGTCATGGCCCACGACCAGCGCGGTTGCGTCGGGGGTTGCGGCGACTTGCGCCTCGAACAGGCTCTGTAGCGTGGCGCTGCGGTCATAATCGCGGGCGGTGTCGTTCCAGCCATGCAGCACCAGATCGCGTTCGGCCTCGGGCATGCGGGGCGGTTCATCGCCTTTGGCCTGCGCCTCTGCCATAGCTTCGAGCCGCGCGGCAAGGATCTGCGCCATGGCGTCAGGGACCAGCGCGCGGTCATAGGTGAGGCTGTCATCATTCACGCAGATCGCCGCGCCCGGCATGTCACCAAAGCTGATCGCGGGGCGTTGTATAGGCTGGCCAAGGCGGTGCGGCAGGTCGGCGGCAAAAGATGTCTTTGGCAGCGGGGCGCCCGCGCGGTGCGGGGTCCACGTGCTGGCCAGCGCATCGCTGCCCTGCGCCAGCGCGATATCGCCGGTCTCTTCGCCCACGGCCTGCGCCGCCCAATGCGCCACCAGATCGGCGCGCGCCTGTTGGTCCAGCCGGTCGGGCCATGTGAGCGTGACACGTCCCTGCCCGGTCTCGCCGGTCTGGGCGGAGGGGGCGGAGAGCGGCTGCATGTCATTCAACCGGGCGCGCCAGCGGGTCTCGGACCTGGCGAGGGTTTGGGCGTGGTCCTGAAGCGCCTGCGCTTCGGTGTCGGACAGAAGGGGCAGTGACGCGTTTTCCGTTATGGCGGAGATATCGACCGGGGTGCCGTCCATCTCTTGCAGGTTAGAGAGCCGCAAGGCGCCTGCACCACAGGCGACGGTCAGGGTGGAGGCATCGCCCGCGATAACCTGCCCCGGCGTGCCCTGATCTTCTGCAAGCTCCGCCGCGCCAATCACAACCATCCGGTCGGTCAGCAGCTTCGGCAGGCAGAGCGGGTTGGCATAGTCGCCATGATCCAGCGCGCGAACCATGCGGGCCAGTGCCTCGGCGGGGCGATCAAGCCGCAACACGCCGCCCGCCTCGGGGCGTTTGGTGAGGTCGAAATAGCTGCGCTGGCGCAGGTCCTGCGCGCGGCGACCGGGCAGGACAGCCTCCAACTCGTCCATCAGCGCCGGGAAGCTTTCGATCCCGGCGGCGTAGCATTTGGCGTTGAGCGAAAATGCCGTGTCTTCCGGGGTGATCGCAACCGGGTGCTGGATGAGGATATCGCCCTCATCCACCCCGCCCTCGATCAGGTGCCAGGTGATGCCGTGTTGGGTCTCACCCGCCATCAGCGCCCAGACCGGCGCGTTCAGCCCGGCGTAACGCGGCAGAGGGCCGTCATGGAAATTCACCGCGCCCTTGGTCGGCAGGGACAGCAGATCATCGTGCAGAATGTCGAGATTGGCGATGGAGAGCAGCCAGTCGCAGGGCAGGCCGGACAGGTCCGCGCCCGGTGCCTCAACCCGCAGCCCTGCCTCGCGCGCCCAATCGGCCAGCACCGGGTTGCGGGTGACAAAAGCGGCAATCCCATGCCCCCGGTCCAGCCATTGCTGCGCGCATTCGCGGGCAAGGGATTCATTGCCGATGATGAGAGCGCTGAGCCGGGTCATGAGGGCCTCCGATGCGGTTGCGAAACGGGGTGGGCAGACGATTTGCGGGCAATGAGCGCGCGCAGGTCATGGGTGATCAGGTCGCGCAGGAAATACGCGGGATCGACGCGCGGCTTGCGCTGGACCCGCGCGCGCAGCCGGTAGAGCGCGCCGCCCAAGCCATGCACAGCCGTGGCGGCAACGGCATAAAGCGTGCCATGGTTCTTGGTGAAGTAATGCCAGCGGCTGTCGAGCCAGAAGCCGGGGATGCGGTCCCATGTCTTCATACCGGTCGAGACCGAACCGATATGCGCGACGCGGCTGGCGGGGACATAAAGCGTTTCCCACCCGGCGCGATGGGCGCGCAGGCAGAGGTCGGTTTCCTCGAAATAGAGAAAGAAGGCCTCGTCAAAGAGGCCGATCTCGTCAATCACATCCTGCCGGATCATCATCGACGCGCCGGCCAGCCAATCGACGGGGAAGGTGCGGATGGGCAGGTCCATGGGCACGCGTTTGTTGGCGAGAAGCTTGCTCACCGGGCCGAAGCGCATGGCATGTTCGAACTCGCTGGCAATCGACGGGAAGCGGAAGGCGGTGATATGCGCGTCCCCCTCAGGGCCGTGGATATGGCTGCCTGCGATACCGGCCATGGGTTTGGCCTCCAGCGTGTCCACCAGCAGGCGGATGGCGTCACGCGCCGGGAAAGCATCGGAATTGAGGAAATAGACGTAATCGGGGCGCTGCCCATCTGCACGGCCCGCCTGCACGCCGAAATTGTTCCCCGCGCCGAAGCCGCCATTGTGGGCGGACGCGACAACGCGGACATGTGGCCAGCTCTGCCCCTCTACAAAAGCGGTAAGTGCCTCGAACGAGCCATCGCCGCTGTCATTATCGACAATGACCATCTCGGCATCGAGACCCTGCATTGCAGCGACGGCAGAGCGCGCTGCCTTCATCGTCATGTCGGCGGTGCGGTAGTTCAAGAGAACAGTGAGCAGGCGGGCTTCAGTCATGGGCTACTCCGCTGCCTTGGCCGGGCGGTGCTCGGGCGCGGGCGCATGGGCAGCTTCGGCGGCTTCGATCGCGGCGCGCATCCGGGCGGCGAGCACGCGCACATGCGGCTCCAGCACCATGGAATCGTGGTCGCCCGGCACTTCCTCGACCTTCACGCCGGGCACATACCCGGTCCAGCCATTGTCGGGCAGCACATAGGCGCGGTCCGCATCCACCAGACGCCCGTTCGAGACCTGCCATTTGCCGCGCATCGGAGGGCGGAACAGCACCAGATTGCCGGTCCAGGCGCGCATCCGGTATTTGCCGATGCTCTCATAAAACGCGGCCTCGATGGCGGCGTTGTGGAACTGATGCTCGGGCGCGGGATCAACCACGGGCGCGCGGCGTTTGGCAATCTCCCAGCGCACACGATTGATGGCCCAGCGCGCCAGATAGGCGGGACCGCCCTTGCGCAGCTCCTGCCACTGGATCAGCAGCCGGTCACGGCGTTCCAGCGGGCGGCGTTGCGGCAAGGGCGTGTCGAGCATGACGACCAGCGCCACCTCTTCACCCGCCGCTTCCAGTTGACGCGCCATTTCATAGGCGGTGATGCCACCGCCCGAAAAGCCGCCAAGGTAATAGGGGCCATGCGGCTGCACTTGGCGCAACTCGGAGATGTAGTCGCGCGCGGCCTCGGTAATGTCATCATGGGGCGCGTCATCGCCGTAAAGGCCCCGCGCCTGCAGCCCATAAAACGGCCGGTCATTGCCCAGAAGATTGGCCAGATGGCGCAGGTTCAGCACATTGCCGAACATCCCCGCGACCAGGAAGAAGGGCGCTTTGGCCCCGCCCTCGCCCTCATGCATGGGCACGATATGGGTGAAACGGCGGCTGGGCGTGTCGGCTTTCGCGGCGTCGCCCGCGTCTTGTGGGCCTATCCGGTCCTCGATCAACGCGGCGCAGGCGCGGATGGTGGGGGCCTCGAACAGGACCGAGATGGGGAAATCGACGCGGTAGGTTTTCTTGATCTGCGCGAACAGCCGCACGGCAATGAGGCTGTGACCGCCAAGGTCGAAGAAACTGTCTTCGACGCCCACTTGGGAGACGCCCAGAAGCTCCTGCCAGAAGCCCGCAAGCGTGCGTTCGATATCGGTTTCCGGCGCGACGAAATCACTGTCCAGCTCGGGGCGTTCGAAACTGGCCCCGGCGTTGCTTTGCGCAACACTTGTCTCGGCCTGTGCCACGAGGGCGGGCAGGTCGAGCGACGAGACGACCAGTTGCGACACATCCGTGCCCAGCGCGCGCAGAAAAGCCTCGGCCCCCTCGTCAGGGCGAATGCCCTGGGTCAGGTTGTGGTGCAGGCGTTCCTCGGCAGGCGACAGCGGGGCCACGTCATCACCATCGTCGAAAGCAAGCTCCGCGCGGGTCGCGGCCACCGCGCCAAAGCCGCCGCCCACGTCGAGACGCTTGATCGTGAAGCCGGTGATGTCGACCAGAACCGTGCCCTCGGGGTCGGTGAGGGTGATGTCGAAGCGGGCCACGGGGTTGGTCGTGTCATTGTCACCCGCGTTGAGCACCCAACTGACCACATGGTCGGTCAGGGGGGCGTGCACCCGGACAGATCCGTAGGACATGGGCACCCAGAGCGCAGCGGCGTCATAGCCGTTGATCAGCTCCATGGCCCATCCCGTGGCAATGTCCATAAGGCCGGGATGCAAGAGGTAGCCCGCATCGCGGTCTCCGGCGGCCTCGCGCGGGAGCATCAGATCAGCCACGCCTTCGCCATCGCTCAAAGCGGTGGCGCGCAGTACGCGCCAGCGGGGCCCGAAAGTCAGATGCGCCTCTTGCGCGCTGCGCAGGGGCAGATCGCTGAGCGTGGCCGTGCCGATCCGGGCGCGCAGGGTGGGGAGATCGATCTGGGGCGGTGTGGTGAGCGCAGATAGCGCCAGCGTCGCCTCGGCATGGGTTTGCCAGCCGCGACGGCGCTCATGCAGCACGGCGCTCTGGACCTGCATGTCATAGCCCGCCTCCGACCGGGCGAGCGTCACGCGCATCTCTGTCTCTTCGCCATCCGGGGTCTGCAGCGGGCGCAGGAAAGTCAGATCGCGGATCTCGAAGGGGCCGGTTTCACCCTGCGCGCTCAGCGCCTCGGCGGCCAGTTCCAGATAGCCGGTGCCGGGCAAAAGCGCGCCGCCATCGCGGGTGCGGTGTTCGTCCAACACCCAATGCGCCCCGGGGGTGAGGGTGGTTTCAAAGAGGCGGTGGCCTGTCGCGTCAAAGGTGGCCACATCCAGAAGCGGCGCGGCGCAATCCTCGCGCGGCGGCTCGGGCAGATCGCCGGTGCGGGCGGCGACGGCATCGGCGGCCATACCGACCTCGGCCCAGATGCCCCAGTTGAGCGCCAGCACGCGGGTCTTGCCGCCCTGCCGCGCGCTTGCATAGGCGTTGAGGAATTCATTGGCGGCGACGTAATCGACCTGACCGGCGGGGGCGGTGACGGTGGAGGAGGAGGAAAACAGCACCAGCCAATCCAGCGTGCCATCGGGGAAGAGCTGATCCAGCACCTGCGTGCCGTGGATTTTCGGCGTCAGAACATCCTCGATACCGCTTTGCGTCTTGGTCAAAAGCGGGCCATCGTCGATCACACCGGCGGCGTGGATGGCGCCATGAATTGGGCCGTTTTCGCCTGTAATCGTCTCGATTGCACCCTGCATGCCCTGCAGGTCGCAGACATCGGCCCGAGCCACGGTGACCTTTGCGCCTTTGGCTTCCAGCGCGCGGATCGCCTCGATCCGGCGGGTGGTGGGGTCCTGCGGGCCATGGGTGGCGAGATGGCGGTCCCAGTCGGCGTGCGGGGGCAATGGGCTGCGGGACAGGAGCGCGATGGTGCCTGCGCCCTCGGCGATGAGCCGTTCGGCAATGGTCAGGCCGATGCCCCCGAATCCGCCGGTGATCAGGTATGTGCCGCCGTCGCGGACGGCAGGTGTTTCGGTCTCGGTCAGAGGCAGCGAGCGCAGGGTCTTTTCAAAGCGTTTTGCGCCACGCAAGGCGGCCTCGTAAGAGGCAGGCGGGGCAAGCAAGTCTTCGAGGACTTGTTGGGTCAGTGTGTCGAGGCCGGATGTGTCTCTGACACGGGCAAAAAGGCTCTGTTTTGGTGCGTCGGGCAGCACTACGTCCAGCATCGCCGCTGTCACACCGGGCAATTCGCGGGGGATCACCCGCAGGGGACCGGCCAGCGTGGATTTGGCCGGGTCGCTGAACCCCTCATCGCGCACCCGCGCCGCGCCATTGGTGAGCGCGGTGATGTGCAGCGGTTTGGGCAGGCCTTCATCCTCGATGGCCTGGGCAAGGAAGAGCAGCGAATAGAAGCCATGCTCCTGCACCCGGTGGAAGAAGGTGGAGCCGGGGCGGTGGCTCTGATCCCTGGTGACCAGCCAGAAATGCGCGATGCGGGTGGGCACCACGCCACGCGCCATGAGATCGCGGATCAGCAGGTCATAGCCTTCGCGGCCACGTTCGGGGGCGAGGATGTAGCTTTCCTCGCCCGTGCGGGCAAAGGCATCGCCGGGCCAGACCTCAATCACCGTATGGCCCGCGCCGCGCAATTGGGCGGCGATACGGGTGGCAAGACCGGCATCATCCATGAACATGGCCCATGTCTCGGGCGTGGTCAGGTGCAGTTCGGTTTCAACATCCACGTCACAGGCGGCAAGCTGGGGCCGCCAGGCGATGCGTGTGGCCCATTCAGACAGGTCATCGCTGCGGGTGAGAAAACTGTCGGTGGTCTCGGTCCGGGCGGTGCCCGGTTCGATGAAATATTCCTGCTGCTGGAAGGCGTAGGAGGGCAGGATCACCCGGTTGCGCCGCGCCTCGCCCCAGATCTGGTCCCAGTCGATCTCCACTTCCAGCGCGGACAGACGTCCCAGCGCGGCGAGGAAATAGGCGTCATCCTCGATGGCGTCATCGGGGTGGCGCAGGCTGGAGAGTACCTGATTGGCGGGCAGGTCGGGGTTGAGACTGGCAAGCGAAGAGAGCGCGCGGCCCGGGCCGACCTCAAGGAAGACATGTGTGCCGCTGGCATTGAGCGCGGTGATGCAATCGGCGAACTGCACGGTGCCACGCAGATGGGCGGTCCAGTAATCGGGGTCTGTGGCCTCCGCGTCGGTGAGCAGTTGCCCCGTGCGATTGGACTGGATCGGGATTTGCGGGGCGTGTAGCGGGATGGACCGCAGATAGGCGCGGAAATCGTCCAGAATAGGCTCTAACATGGCGGAATGGGCCGCGATGTCGATGGCGATGCGTTGGCAGTCGATGCCTTCGGCGTCCAGTTCCGCCTGCAAGCGGTCAAGCGCGGCTTGCGGACCGGAGGCAACAGACAGCTCAGGTGCGTTCACGGCGGCGAGGTCAAGGTCATCGCCGAGCCGGGCCTTGAGCGCCTCGGCGGGTAGGGACACGGACAGCATGCCGCCCTTGGGCACGGTGTCGAAAAACGTGCCGCGCAGATGCACAAGGCCGATGCAATCCTCGAAACTCATCACCCCGGCAAGACACGCGGCGGTGTTTTCGCCCATGGAATGGCCCACCAGCGCTTTGGGCGTCACACCCCAGGACATCCAGAGCTGCGCCAGCGCGTATTCCACGAACATGATCAGCGGAAGCTGGACCGAGGGTTGTTTCAGGCGTTCATCCGCCTCAGCCCGGTTATTGTCTTCGGGCAGCCAGAGCGCTCGTATGTCGTAGTCCAGCTTGGGCTGGAGAACATCCAGCCCCCGGTCGATCCAGTCGGCGAAAACAGGCTCTGTTTCGTAGAGATCGCGCGCCATCCCGGCATATTGCGCACCGCCGCCGGGAAACATGAAAACCACGTCCGGCGTGGTATCCAGCGCGGTATGGGCAAAGACGCGGCGCGGGTCCATCGCGTCGAGCAGGTCTGCGGCCTCGTCATGACTGCCCGCCACCAGCACGCGACGATGTTCAAAATGGCGGCGACCGCTTTGCAGGGTCCATGCCACATCGGCGAGGCTTTGTTCGGGATGCGCGCGCAGATGGGTGGCGAGGCGTTTGGCGTTGGCCTCGACAGCGGCCTTGCTGCGGCCTGTCACGGTGAGGATCTGGAACGGCCAGTCGCTGACTTCCGACGGGCTGCGCGCAGGGGCTTCTTCGAGCACCACATGCGCGTTGGTGCCGCCGACACCCAATGAGTTCACGCCGGCGCGGCGGGGGCCATTGCGCGGCTCCCATTTGGTGAGCCGGTCATTCACGCGGAAGGGCGAGTGTTCGAAATCAATCGCAGGGTTCGGGGCCTCGTATCCCAGCGAGGGCGGCATCTCGCGATGTTCCAGCGCCAGCGACGCCTTGATCAGGCTTGCCACCCCTGCGGCGGTGTCCAGATGGCCGATATTGGTCTTGACCGAGCCGATGCGGCAAAAGCCGGTCTCGTCTGTTGTTTCCTCGAAGGCTTGGGTGAGCGCGGCCACTTCGATCGGGTCACCCAGATAGGTGCCGGTACCGTGGCATTCGATGTAATCAATCGTGTCGGCGCTTACGCCCGCCATGGCCTGCGCTTCGGCCACCGCCGCCGCCTGCCCCTCGACCGAAGGGGCGAGGTATCCGGCCTTGGCCGCGCCGTCATTGTTCACCGCCGACCCCTTGATCACGGCGCGGATGATATCGCCATCGGCCATGGCATCCGAGAGCCGCTTGAGCACCACAACGCCCACGCCCGAGCCAAACACCGTGCCCTCGGCGCGGTGGTCAAAGGCGTGGCATTGCCCGTCAGGCGACAGGATTTCACCCTCATTGTAGATATACCCCCGCCCCTGCGGCAGCTCGATGGTCACGCCGCCCGCAAGCGCCATGTCGCATTCACCATTGATCAGCGATTGAGCCGCATAATGCGTGGCGACAAGCGAGGTGGAACAGGCGGTCTGCAGGTTGATCGACGGGCCCTTGAGGTCAAGGATATGGCTCAGCCGTGTGGCCATGAAATCCTTGTCATTGCCGGTATGGCGCAACAGGAACATGCCGGTGCTGTCCACCAGATCGGGGTTGGAGCAGACGTTGAAATAGAAATAGCTGCCCATACCGCAGCCCGCGAAAACGCCGATGGGGCCGGTTGCGTGTTCGGGCACGCGCCCCGCGCTTTCCATCGCTTCCCACGCGCATTCGAGGAACTGGCGATGCTGGGGGTCCATGATGGCCGCTTCCTTGGGCGAGAGGCCAAAGAACTCAGCGTCGAAATGGGCAAACCGGTCAAGCGGCGCGGCAAAGGGGACGTAGTTGCGGTGATGGATCAGACCGGGACTTTCGCCGGCCTCTTTCAGGGCGTCTTCGGACAGTTTCCGGATCGAGGAGCGCCCATTGCGCAGGTTGCCCCAGAACGCATCAACACAGGACGCGCCCGGCAGACGCGCCGCCATGCCGATAATGGCGATATCAGTCTCGCTCACCTGCGAGGACGGTACAGCAACAGACATCCGGATTTCCCGTTTGCCCCCGGTCACGAGGGGTAATGACAAATTGAGGTAAAAATGGGGCAAACTCGCGACGAATTCGCCTCATTCCGCATTCCCGCTTCCACCATAGCACAGATGCGCATTCCCGCATGTGGAACCAAGGGGAATGCATGCATCACCGCATCACGGATGCGCCAAGGGTCAGTATTTCCTGACCATTCACGGCAAAAGCGGCCAGCGCGATCAGCACCGCAACCCCGGCAAAAACCACGTCATGAAGCGGGTCCCAGGCCCCGGCGCGGCGTGCCAGCCACACAACCACAGGATATGCCAAAATCATGGCAATCCCTTGACCGATGAGCGCCCCAAGCAGCCCGCCCAGCATCACCCCGGTGGCCAAACCGGCCACCATAAGCACCGCGCGCGCGCTTTGCAGGACAAAGAAATCGCGGCTGTCACCTGCGGCCACGGCAGCCTGATCATAGGTCAGCCCGACGATCACCGGCAGCTGCGCGATGGCGATCATCACCGCGACGGCGCCTGCCATCTCGTAGCGCGGGTCATAGAGCAGCTCGACAAGGAACACGCCCGTGAGGGCAAAGAACGCCTGCAGCCCCATCAGCGCAACAGACACCAGAAGCCGCATCTTGCGCAGCTTGGCATAGTTTTCAGCGCTCTCCTTGGGCGGGGTTTCGCGGTAGATCGGGATCAGCAGCTTGCGCAGGATCATCAGCCCCAAAAGCAACGGGAAAGACGCGAGGAAGAAGCCGATATTGTAGACGCCAAACACGTCGATATCGAGGAACCGGCCAAGGATGAGCTTGTCCCCCTGATGGTAGAGGAACCCCACCAGCGTCGACAGGAAAATCCATTTGCCGAAATTGATCAGCTCATGCGCCGCCTGTTTCTCCCAGCGGAAGCGGTTGCGCGGCCCGGGCAGAAAAGCGGTGTTGACCCAGAACTGCACCAGTGACGAGACCAGACCGGACATCACCAGCGCCCAGACCGAATGGAACATCCACGCGAAAAGCACCGCCGTGATGATCCCCGCCAGCTGTGTGACGATGTCCAGCGCCGTGACCCGGCCCAGCATCAGGTGGCGGTTGGCGGTTTCCATCTTGGTCGGGTTGAAGCCCTGAATGACCAGCGTCAGCCCCATGACGGGCATCAGCAGCAAAAGCATCGGCTCGCCATAGACCTGCGACACCGGCCAGGCCAGCGCACAAGCGGCGAGCCAGAGGCAGACACCGCGAATGACCTGAATAGTCCAGGCGGTGTTGAGAAATTCCGGGTCGTCGCCGCGTTTGCTTTGCTGGATGGCGGGGGCCACGCCCACATCCGAAAACATCTGCAGACCTTGCATGAACACCATGGTGAGCGCCATCATCCCGAACGCCTCGGGGAACAGAAGCCGGGTCAGGATCAGGTTCGAGGCAAGGCGGATGACCTGTGACGTGCCAAACCCGCCCACGGTGAACATGGTCGAGCGCAGCGCGCGGGCAGAGAGCGATCCCCCCCGAAAACGAGCGACAATGCTGTTCATCGTCCCCGGCTCCATCCGCTGTCTCCGCCCAGCTTCGTGGCCAGCGCAACGCCTGCATAGGTGGCAAAGCCCAGCGGATCGCGCAGCGCCATGGCGGCCATCGCGCCCCGGCTCAGGCCAGGTTTGTCATCATTGCGGGCAAGGGTCGGATAACGCTCATGCACCTCGGTCACTCCAACATTCTGCCGCCGCCGCACCCGGACCAGCGCGGTCCAGCCCTCGACGATCGGCCACTCGTACATACCGGGCACCTTGTGCCGCTCCTGCGGCGTGAACTGCAAGCGCGCAAATGTGTCATCCGAGATGATATCGGGCCATTGGTCCCAGCGTGCGCGCCCCGCTGTGTTCACCGCGAAAAGCCCGCAACCGGGAACGCCCGTGGTGATGAAGGGCACCTGTCTGTAGATGCGCAGATAGGCTTGGGACAGGGGGGATTGCGGCTCGGGGATATGCAATGTGCCGCTGCCATAGGCGGCGGTGTCACGGTGCAAGGTTTCGGCCAGTTGCCCCAAAACTTCGGGGCCGACGACCACATCCGCATCCAGATAGGCCGTGACAGGCGCCGTGACCCAGCCATCCCCTGCATTCAGCGCGGCGATCTTGCTGCCCTGCATCAGTTCCAGCACCACCAGCGCCCAGCCGCGCGCCGCGAAGTCGCGGGTCAGGCCGCGCGCGATCTCTGCCGTATTGTCCGTGCAGCCATTGGCCACGACGATGATTTGCGCATGGTCCGGGCAGTGCGAGGCCAGCAACGCGCGCAGGCAGCGCGCGATCCATTCCTCTTCGTTATTGGCCGGGATCACCACGGCCAGATCGAATGCGTCGGACAAAGCAGCCTTGCCTCGCGTCATGAAAAGGGCGCAATTGCGTGTTGAATCGGGCCCGCCCGGAGCCGAAGACTATATAGATAAAAATGGCCAAACCATGATGCAGCGCAGAAAAATGCCGGATCGAGGGGTTTCATGACCCGCGTGGACAAGATCGGGTATCTCGTTCCGCAGTTTCCGGGCCAGACGCATATCTTTTTCTGGCGCGAGATCGCGGCGCTAGAGGCGCAGGGCGTGGAACCGGTGCTGTTGTCCACCCGCAAGCCCCCCGCCGGGCTGATTGCCCATGACTGGTCTGACACGGCGATGGCGCGCACCACCTATCTGGCCGATGCCTCGCCCCTGGCGCTTCTGCGCGCGCTGCCCCGGATGCCGTGGCGCGAATTGCTGCGCGAGATCCGGCGTGACGGGCGGTCAGTGTTGAAAGACGCATTGATCTGCGCGCCCGCGGCGCTGCGGCTTGTTCGGCTGTGCCGGGACCGGGGCATTTCGCATGTCCATGTGCATTCCTGCGGACGGGCCGCGATGGTGGCGGCGCTGGCGCAGGCCATGGGCGGGCCGCGCTATTCGCTGACCCTGCATGGGCCGCTGAGCGATTATGGGCGCGGGCAGCGGTTCAAATGGCGGCATACGGCCTTTGCCACGGTGATCACCCGCAAGCTCATGGCCGAGATGCAGGCCGAACTGCCCGGTGACCTGCCCCGGATGATCCTGCGCCCCATGGGGGTGGATACCGAAGTGCTGCGCCGCGATGCGCCCTATGCGCCGGTCCGGCCGGGCGAGGCGCTGCGGCTGTTTGCCTGCGGGCGGTTGAACGTGGTCAAGGGGCATCAGGACCTGATCGAAGCGGTGCGGCAGTTGCGCGATGCGGGTCATGACGTGACGCTTGAGATCGCCGGTCAGGATGATGATGGCGGGGGCGGGTACCGGTTGGTGCTGGAGCAGCTTGTCCGTGATCTTGGATTGCAGGAGCATGTCACGCTTCTGGGTGCGATTGATGCGGGGGCGGTGCGGGACAGGCTTCTGGACGCGCATGTCTTTGTGCTGGCCTCGTGGCATGAGCCGCTGGGCGTGGCCTATATGGAGGCGATCGCCTGTGGCGTGCCGACCATCGGCACCGATGCAGGCGGCGTGCCCGAGCTGATCACCGACGGGGTCGAGGGGCTGTTGGTGCCGCCCAAGGACCCGGCGGCGCTGGCGGGCGCGATCATGCGCATTGCCCGCAACCCGGAGCTTGCGCAACGGCTCAGCGCAACGGGGCGCGCGCGGATCGAGCGGGAGTATCGCGCCAGTCTGGGGGCGGAAACCATTCTGGCCGAGGCGCGCCGCGCCGCGACCTGAGCCGTCAGAGCAGTGCGTCCAAAGGCAGTTCGACATCGTCGGAAAACCGGATGATTTCGATATCCCTGAGGGTGATTTGGCCCAGCGGATAGGTTGCGATGATACGCGCGCCGTCACGGGTGAAGACATAGTCCTCGGCAATCCCCGGGAGCACCGCCGTATCCGTCCCGGGCCCGCCATTCAGGTGATCCGAGCGGCCATGGCTGATCAGCTCGTCATTGCCGCCGCCCGCGATCAGGATGTCTTCCTCGGTGGTGCCTTCGAACCGCTCAGAGCGGTCGCTGCCGTAAAGCACCACGCCATGCAGGAAGGTATCGGGCCTGCGGCTTTCCCACCAGGCGGGGCTGTCGCGGTTGAAGGCGGTGAGCGCGTCCCAGCGCGGGGTGCTGTCCTGAAGATGGCGCAGATTGCCCCAAGAGCCGAATTTGCTGGCCGGAGCCACATCTACAAAGGCGTTGAACATGGTACCGCCCGCGTCCTTCCACGCCTGCAAGAGATCGGCATAGATCGCGCCCATTTCGGGGCTGTAGTTCAGGGCGGTGTAATAGGCGGTGAGCGTTTCATCCTCGCGCCAGTCGCCGACACCGGCCACATGGGTGCCGCCCTCATACATCAGCATTTCCATGCCAAGGTTTTGCGCGACCCGCGCGTGATAGGCCCAAAGCTCGCCTACAAGTTCGCGGACCGAGCCATCGCGCAAGCGTTGGGCGACGGGGGCAAAGGTGCCTTTGAACCGGTGTTTGAGCACATACTCCCGCAGCGCCACGCGGCGCAGCCCCTCGGCCTGACCGGACTTGGTCGCGCGGTCAATGCCGCCCTGGACGATTTCCATCACCGCCGGGGCCTCTTCATCCATGCCAAGGTAATGGCCGAAATAGCCCGAGACCGCGTAGCCCCGGTAATGGTCGCGCGGCGGGGTGCCGCCCTCGGCCACGTAAAGCGGGGCGTCAAGCATCGGTTCTTCCAGCCCGGGCCAGCCAGTCTGCACGCCCAGGGTGGGCAGGAAATCGGTGTCGTTGCCGTAAACCTCTTCCCATATCTGCATCACCTGCGCACCGCGCATGCCGGCAAACTGCATCCAGGCATCATCGGGTGCACCCGCGCCCCACCGCTCGCGCGCCTGTTCCACGGCCCAGGTGGTTTGCGGAAAGACGCGGTTCCACAGCTCGTTGGAATATTCCGCGATGGGTCGCAGGCGCGGGTCCAGCGTGGCGCGCACCTGCTGGGCAAAATTCCGGACATAGGTGTCATCGGCCATATGGGGCATGTTGAACCACGGGTCCGCCCCGATCAGGTTGGCCAGCCGCACCATATGCTCGACCGGAACGCCGCGCCGCACATAGGTGAAATCATCCACCCGCGCGCGGTCGTCCCAGTTGCGTTTGGGCGAGCCATTGGTGAACATCCAGTCCATGTACCGGATCGAACGCAAATCCTTGATCAGGGTGGTGAATTCGGGGTTATAGACCACCCCGGCCTCGAAAAGCGGAAGGTGGTCTTCGCGCACAATGCGGATATTGCGGATGTAATCGCCGGTGCGCTGCGGGTCGGTTTCGCGGATCGACAGCGCCACCAGCCCGTCAGCGGGCTCGTAGACGAACCACAACCCGTTTTCGTCCCGTTGCGTGGTGCGGCCCAGCCCGACGATATCGACCTTGCCCGTGCCCTCCCATGTCACGCGGTAGCGCGCGGCCAGCGCCGTGGCCTCGGGCGGCTGTTCGGTCAGGAAATAGGTTTCGACCCGGTCCACCCCGTCCGGGATGCGCCTGAGCCAGCCTTGCGCGTCTAGAAACCCGTCTTCGGCCAGTTTTTCAAACTCGTACCCGCCCCATTGCCCGCGCAGATGGCCCAGCCAGGGGCGGGCGGTTTTCATGATGTCGACAAACGGGTGCTGGGTGGACCAGTCGGCAATGCCGTTCAGCCCCATCGCCATCGAGGGGTTGGCCAGCCCTTCGGCATTGGCCTGCGAGGCGTCGGGCAGGTCGGTCGCGGGCTGGACGGGGGCAGGTTGGACCGGGGTTGGCGCGGACGGCTGCGGTGCGGCGGCCACGTCCTCTTCCGGAGTGCTCACGGGGGCGTCGGGGGCGGGTGCCTCGGCGCGCTGTTCGGCGCGGGGCGCGGCATAGCCCTGCATCTCTTGCCAGATGAAGTCAGCGGTGGCGGGGTAATTGTCGATCAGCTTGTCACTGATGGAGGGGCTGAATTGGTCAAACCCGGCGGGGGGCGGTGCGTTATAGACCCCGGCATAGGTGATCATGGCGGCGATCAGATAGGTCGTCGCCGTACCATGCGGGGAATTGTCGAGGTACAAGTCGGTGGGCCGCAGCTCGGTCAGCGGGCCTTCGGTGATCAGCTTGGTCAGAATCGAGCCCACCGGGATCAGCCGCACATCCATGCCCGGAACGGCGGCGGCGACCGCGTTGTGATAGTCCTGATACCAGTCGTGATACTCGCCCAGCGTGTAGCGCAGGTAGCGGCGGTATTTGCGGCGGGTGGGTGGAAAGCTGTCCATCTCGGCCCAGCCTTCATAGAGGAAAACTGTGGGCCTCACCCCTTGCGCGGTGACCCAGTTGATCAGGTCCACGGTGCCGCTGAGCGGGGAACGCCCGTCGGGGTTGGCCCCTTCATAGGGCAGGTCCGGGGCGCGATACTGGATGAAATTCTCGGGGTTGATCAGCACCGTGTTGACGTCGGTGGCATCAAAGGCCTCGCGGTCGGAATGCCACAGATGGGTGACTTCCTTGAAGGACCATTGCGGCTCGGGCGGGATCTTGTCGGGAAACTGGTTGCCGAACACCCATTGCCCCGACAGTTCCAGCGACCGCCCATCGGCGCGCGCCAGCCGGTTGAGCCAATGGGGCATCGTCGTGTCATCGTCATTGGTCAGGTGGTGGATCAGCGAATTGCCCCAGACATAGGCGCGCAGCTCCTGCACGGTGTCGGCGCGGGCGACCGTGCCGATGACCAGAACCGTGATCCAAATCCAGATTTGCAAGAGCTTCATACCAGTCACCATACCCTCTGTTACGCGTCTGCGCGCGCATGCATGCCCTGCCGGAATGGCAGAATTTTGGCATAGGGTAGAGATTGGATGGAAATTGGCCAGATCAAGACCGGGGCGGGCTGTGTCTTTCGGCATGTCATTGTGTTTCGGGCGCTCCGCGCGGTTGCGCGCAACACAGGGCTGGAGACTGTTTTACAACCGATTGAAACCTGAGGTCTGCTCAGTGCCGCATTATGGCTGCTGGGAGCCCATCTTTGCCTTTGAAGAGACTGCGAAGTTATTCTGGAAAGGTGGACGCTAATTGTTTCTGCCAGTTGCCTGTGTAGAATTGAATTTTAGGCAGGGGGTTCGACATGAAAGACCGACACGAAGGGGGATGCCTGTGCGGACGCATCAGGTTCGCCGTTAGAGGGGAACCGTTGACGCTCTACAATTGCAGTTGCCGGTTCTGTCAGAAAGTCACGGCGGCTGCGGGCAACGCAATGGCGCCATTTTTCAAGGAAGACTTCGAACTGCTCTCCGGAAAGCCGGACGTCTATGAGCACCGCTCCAAGGGCAGTGGCGGAAAGATGTGGCTCAATGCCTGCCCGGTCTGCCACAGCACTATGTTCATGACGTGGGAAAATTTCTCCAAGGGCGTTGGAGTTTTCTGTGGTTCGCTCGATGATCCCAACTGGTTCAAGAGGACAGCAGAGAACTCCGTCTACATATACGCCGAAGAAGCACCCAATTGCACGGTCTTTCCGGCTGGCTATCGCGTCTACAAGGGCCACGCACATTCATTTGGAAAAGCCACCGAGGAACCTCGGGTATATCCCGTACATACGATGGTCGCAGGCGGTGAACCTAAAACCGATTGACGCTCCGGCGTTACCACGTAGATGAAAAGGCCTTCTCATGCCGGCGAAAAGCCACACGTACCAGTTGTGCCAACGCCACAGACCCCCGTGCGCCTGTGATTTCGGAGGTCCGTTTTGTCCCGCAAACCAGACGAAACGCAACCTTCATCCCGTCAATAACTGTAGGCCTGCGCATTCTCGCCCTCGGACCGGTTCAGCACCACGCCCAAAAGCGGCGTTTCCTTACCCAGCCGCCTCTCCACGTCGCGCACCTGTTGCGGCTTGGTAATCCCGCCACCGATGATCAACAGCACCCCGTCAAACAGCGGCCGCGCGGCCAGCACATCGTCATTGACCAGCGCGGGCGGCATGTCGAACAGGAT
This sequence comes from Primorskyibacter aestuariivivens, assembly GCF_028023675.1. Lineage (GTDB taxonomy): Bacteria > Pseudomonadota > Alphaproteobacteria > Rhodobacterales > Rhodobacteraceae > Marinovum > Marinovum aestuariivivens. The sequence continues at coordinate 41,164 of NZ_JAQIOZ010000016.1, forward strand.
GACATCCGGCGCAAGCGCCTCTTCCATCCGATCCATTACTTCGGCCGCTTCCGGCAGTTGCATGAGTTCTGACGCATAATCCTCGCGCCGCCCATTGGCGGCCACCATGACATTGTCACCGATTTTCACGTCATTCGGCCCGGCCCGGCGGAACAGCCCTTCGATGGACAGATCGCCGCGCAGGAAATCGCCCATGCTGCCCGGGTCTTTCATCCCCAGAACCTTGGCGACCGACGGGCGGCGCATGTCGAGATCCATCAGAACCGTCCGGCAATTGGCCTGCCGCGACAGCGACAGTGCGAGGTTGACCGACATGAACGTCTTGCCGCAGCCTTCGGTCGGCGATGTCACCGCAATCCGCGACCAGCCGTTTTCGCTGAGCAGGCGCAAGAGTTTCGTGCGCAGAACGTCGAATGCGGAATGCGCCGGATCCGTGCGTTCCGCCGTGATGATCCGGTTCTTTTCCAGATGTTTCAGGTCAAGCGGAAAGCTTGGAACGCGGCCCCACAGGTCCGGGGCGCTGCGATGCTGTCCGCTGCCGCCCTGCACCGCCGGAATCGGTGTCGGCGCAATCTCGGTCTGCGCCTCTGCCCGCATTGGCGCGGCATCCGGAACGGCTTTGGCCGTTTCTTTTGGTGCAATGGCGGGTGGTGCGTCCGGCCTGTCATCCACCTGTGGCTCAACCGTCTGCGGAGGCTCTCTCAGGATATCCAGCGCGGCCCGGCGAAGATCAGCGCCATCACCCGATGGCTCGGACGATGCTTGCACACCCTCCTGCACCGACTGCACCTGCGGTGCCCGGCTTTCCTCGGCCTCTGCGCGGCCTGCCCGTTTCTTTCTGCTCCAGCGTCTTTCCATTGTCCCGCCCGGTTTGGGGGTTTTTTGATGCGCATTCATGGTGCGGTTGTCCCGTAAAAATCAGGCAGAATTATGCCCGTTCCATGGGAGACTGCAGTCATGTTCGCTGTCTCACAGGCATAAGCGCCATGAGGGCAGCAGGAAACAGGTCACACGAGCCGAACGGGTTTCGTTACACCCGGATAGATCAGGCTGAGACCGCGCCGGAAACGGCCATCAGCACCGGCTCGTATTGGATCAGATCATCGCGATGATCCGCGCAGGTCCGCCTGATCCGCCGCGATGCGTGGGTGCACCAACAAAAACAGTCGCGCCCGCCTCGGGGACCTGATCGAGATTGGCAATGTTTTCAACGCCATATCGGTTCGTCGGCAACCATGCGTAATGCGTGTCAAAAGTTTGCGTGGACCCGATATCCAACGACGCGGAATCCGTTGCCAGAGCAGCAGCGCCGGTGCCCTCAAGCAGCATTTGCGCCGCTTCCACATGGAACCCGGGATAGTGACGGACATTGTCATCATCGAAACCGATGAATTTGGGTGTCGAGACATGTTTCTGCCAGCCCGAATTCATCGCGACCATTGCGCCATCCGGAATGTCGCCATTGCGACTGATCCATGCGGACAAATCATCCGGGGTGACCTGGGCTTCGATATCGGCATCGGCTTTTTCGCGAATGTCGATGACACAAAGCGGGCAAACGAGGCTTTCCACCGGGATCTCTTCGACCGATCGCCCGTCCGCAGAGAAGTGAAGGGGCGCATCGACATGTGTTCCGGTATGTTCGAAAACATTCACGTTAAAGGCATTGAAGCCGCTTTCTTCGAATTTGGCCAATTGCTCAAGGCCGATGCCCGGAGGGCCCGACCATGTCGGAAATGCCTCGTCCACGACATAGGTAAGGTCCACAATGCGCGGGGTCCCCTCTGCCAACGCCTGTTTGGCACCGACAATCCCGGCCCCTGTGACAACCGCCGCCGGTGCGGTGCTGAGGAATTGACGGCGTGACAACATGCGCGCCTTGACGCTCTCCATTACACAAATATGGCACATAGCAAATCTCCCTGTGTGAAAAGCCCGAGCGTAACACAGCTGCCATTTTGTGCCTAACGATCTTCGTGCCGTCGCGGTCCGGCAAGGCGGCAGCCTTTAGACTTGAGGCGGCCGGAGTCGCGAAACCGGGCACCGCGAGGTTCATCGTCGGGCCCGGTTTGCGATGCATCTTCATCAGTAGTTTCTCATTTTCCGGTCGCCACGGCCGAGAACCGCTCCAACGCGCCTTTCATGGCCAGAACCGCCGGATGATCCGCGGCCAGCCCATGCGACGGCGCAATGGCGGTCGGGTCATCATAGATCGCCCATGTCTGCCCATTTGCATCTTCAAAGAACAAGATGCGCAGCGGCAGGTTCAGCGCCATCGTCTGTCCCTGCTGCAAGGCCTTGGCCCCGATCTTCGGGCTGCCGAAAATCACCACGGTTGTCGGGCGAAGCGTTTCGCCGACCGAGGCTGATCCCTTGGCAAAATCCACCGTTGTAAAGACCCGCGCCCCGGCACCTTCCACCGCGTCGACCAGACGCTGAACCGATTGTGCGACACTGGCGTTGCTTGCCACGTTGATACGTTCTGCCATGGCGGTCCCGGCGGTTGTTGCTGCGATAAAGGCTAGTGTGATCATCGTTTTCATGGTTGTCTCCTTGTGTTCGACATCCCGATCTGTGGTGGGACATGCGATGTCTAGACGCCGTGCGCGCCGGATTCTGGAGGATTATTGGAGGATTGGCCGCTGGCTGAAATTGGCTCGCAGCTCTGGACATTTGACAGCTTCACGCTTGATGAAGCGGCCTGTGAGCTCAGACAGTCCGACAAACCCGTCGCGATCGAGCCGCAAAGCCTGCGCCTCCTGATCCTGCTCATCCGGCACCGGAGCCGCGTCGTGACCAAGGACGATCTGGTTGACGCAATCTGGCAGGGGCGGGCCATCAGTGACTGGGCGATTTCCGGCGCGATCAAGGCGGTTCGCGCCGCGCTTGGCGACACGGATCGGGACAAGCGGTTCATCAGGACGATACACGGGCGCGGATTTCGTTTTGTCGCCGATGTGATTTCGCAAACGCCCGAAACCGCTTCCGCGTCGAAACCCACCGTTCTGGTGCGTATTTTTCGATCCGGTGGTGATGACGCGCAGCTCGCCTATCTCGCGGACGGTCTTGCTGATGATCTGATCAGCACCCTGTCGCGCAGCGGCGCGGTCATGGTTCTGTCCTATAATACCACGCGGGCCATGGGCGACGCGGTGCCGCCCGACCTCTATGGGGTGACCCATATTATCGATGGCAGCATTCGGACCGACGGCTCACGCACCCGGATCACTGCAAACATTCTGGATCACAGCGGGCAGCGGCAGATATGGGCCGAACGCTTCGAATTGTCGTCTGACAGCCTTTTGGCAGGTCATGACCTGATCGCAGAGCGTCTGCTTGGCGTGCTTGCCCCGGACCGGTCCACGCCCACGCAAGTCCGGCGCGGCACATCGGTGTCGCAGGCCTATGACGCCTATCAAAAGGGGCGCTATGCCTATTTTCGATATGAACCAAAGGCCTTTGTCCACGCGCTTGCGCATTTCACCAGAGCCACCGAACTGGACCCGGGTTTCGCCAATGCCTATGCGCAGCAGGCCTATTGCCGCACGACGCTCTATGTCTTTGGCCTGCCAGGGAGCGACGTAACGCTTGAAGCTGCCGAGGCGCTGGCGCGCGAGGCGATCCGGCGGGACGACCGCGCGGCACTTGGATATGCGCGGCTGGGTTGGGTTCTGGGCTATCTCGGGCGGCCCGAGGAAACCATCGCCGCTTTCGATGCCGCGCTGGTCCGCGATCCCGAGAACGCCGAAGCCTTTCTGGCTTATGGCGAAACTCTCAATCGTCTGGCGCGCCCCGACGCGGCCGGTCCGCTTCTGGACACCGTGTTTGCAAAAGACAGTTTCCTGCCGCCAAGCTGGGAATTCCCCCAAGGCCACCGCCAGCTTCTGCTTGGCCAGCAGGACACCGCCATCGCGCATTTCCTCTCGGTTCTGGACCGTGTCGAGCGCTTTGTTCCGGCGCGTGTCCAACTGGTGCGGGCGCTGTCCGAAACCGGAGATGACCACGGCGCGCAGCAGACGGTTGCAAGGCTCAGGGAGATCGCCCCCAAATACAGTCTCGCCCATGCCAGACGCATGTTCCCCTATCCGGACGCACACCAGCGCGATGCGCTGATCCAATCGCTTTCGGATGCCGGATTGCGCTAGGTACGCGCGGACCGCGTCCTAGAACCCAAAGAGATTGGCCTTGGTGATTGCCTTTTCGACAAACACCCCACGATCCGTTTCCGGGGCCCAGCCCAGCACCTCCCGCGGCTTGCGATTATCAAAGGGCGACAGGTGCGCCCGGCTTTTCCAGTCCCGGAGCGAGGCACGCACCGCGCCCTTGCGGCGCAAGGCGTGTTTCTTGAGCTGGTATTTCACCGCATCCATCATCCAGAATAGATGCAGATTGCCGGGGCTCACGCGGATACGCGCGCCCATCGCCGCATGGATCGCATCGAAATAATCCCGCGCAGACATCATCGGCGGGCCGACAAGGTTGAAGCTTTCGCCCACCGCCTCCGGGTGTTCCGCCATCGCGATCAGCCCGTCACAGACATCGTCGATCAGCACGAAAGGCAGCACATTGCGCCCCTTGCCCCAGATGCGGACCGCGCCCGCCCCGTGCCAGCGCCCGATCCCCCAATGCTGCAGCGGCCCGCCCTGGCCCACCACGATCCCGGGCCGGGCAATCGTCACCGGCAGGCTGGTGTCGCGATGCATATTCATGAGCTTTCGCTCACATTCCGCCTTGGACCGGGCATAGAGGTTGCGGTCGCTCATATCCCCGGCAAATCCGGTGTCCTCGGTGATCGTGACATTCGGGTCGGACATGTCATAGGACGCTATTGTCCCGGTATAGACCAGCCGTTTCACCCCCGCCGCCTGACAGGCCTCGGCCACGCGCAGGGCCACGCCCACATCGTTCTGCAGCGCCGCCTCCCAGGTGTCATCGAGCGATTTGGCGAGGTTATAAACCACCTCGACGCCGTCCATCGCGGCGATCAGCGCGTCTTTGTCTTGCAGGGATGCACCCACCGTTTCCACCTGATCGGGCAGGTCGGCGAATGGCCCGGTCCGGCCGCGCGACAGAACCCGCACATCTGTCCCGCGCGCCACCAGCGCGCGTGTCAGATGCCGCCCGATGAAGCCCGTGCCGCCAATGACCAGCGCCTTGGGCTTTGGCTCCCGCGATTGCGCGAGGATCTCCGGCGCGGCCAGCGGCGGCAGTTTCTCCAGCGTCGCCTCCAGCGCCTCCATCACCGGCAGGGCGGTGTCGAAGCTGAACGGCTTGTCCAGCGGTTTACCATGCTCTGCCGCGTCATAAAACGCCCGCACCATGCCCTGAAAAGACAGACCATAGGCGGATTTCCGATTGAGCGACGTGAACTGACGAACGCCATTCACCACCCCTTCACGCAGGTGCTGCGCCGCCAGCCCCAACTGATGCCGGAACGGGTTCATCACGATGTCCGAGGCATTCTCGGCATGGGTGATCAGCGTGTCATTGGCGTAGTCAAACCGCGCCATCCCGGTGGAGCCGCGCAGCGTGACCGACCGGTCATCCATGATCTCGACAAGTGAGATATTGAACGCGATCTCAACCTCTCCGGCCCGCGCCAGCACGCGCCAGACCTGTGGACGCGCGCCCATCCCGGGCAGTTCCACCGGCTTGGACACATCCAGATGCACCACCTCCAGCGGGCCGAACAGGTCCACCGCAAAGGCATAAAGATGCGGGCCAAGCTCAAGCAAAAGGTTGCGGGTATCCCGCAAAAGCCAAAGCCCATAAGGCCCCGAGCGCAAAGGGGCCAGCGGGAAATGCCAGTTGATCTCGGCCTGCGCGATACGGCCCAGACGCCCCTCCTCCACCAGCCGCTTGAACCGCCGATACCCCGGCGTGCCCATGAAATTATGCCCGGCTGCCAGCACCTTGCCCGAGGCCTGCGCCGCCTCGGCCATCGCGCGGGTCTCATCAACAGTCACTGCAACCGGCTTTTCCACCAGCACATGCAGCCCGGCCTTCAGGCATTGCACGGCGAGGTCGCAATGCAGCTGGGGCGGCGTGGTGATATGCACCGCATCCACCACTTTCGCGTCCATCATCTCCTGCACATCCGTGAAGACCTGCGCGCCATGGGCGGCAGCCAGCCCCTCGGCCGCCCCGCGCGACACATCGCAGACCGCCGTGACCCGTGCCGCGCCGGTATTGCGGACCGCATCCCCATGCCATGTGGCGATATACCCCGCGCCGATGATCCCTGTCCGAAGTGTCATAAACCCTCACTTATACTCGATAATCCGCATATCCCGCCCGCGCAGCCGCCGCAGGTGAAACCGCAGCATACCGATCAGGTTGGGGAATTTGGACACTGTCAGAAACACGCCATGATGCAGCGCCTGTCCCCATGGCAGCCCGTCATTCCGCACCAGCCCCAGCGCCGAACGCAGCCAGGAGGCCAGATATGCCAGAGCCACAAACGCCGTCAGCCAGAGCGTTGTGAAAAGCCCGGTCAATGCGATGAGCGGCATCACAAGCCCCCAGACCCAGACGCGCTTGCGTTCGCGGGTGAAATAGTCGGGATGTAGCCAGCCGATCTGCGCAAAGCCATGGCCCGAGCGTTCCGCGCGCCGCCACCACTGGCCAAACCGCGTCATCGCCGCGTCATGCCGGGTCATCTCCACCGGCAGCCGCTTCAACCGCCACCCCGACTTGCGCAAGCGGCAGCACAGCTCGTCATCCTCGGCGGCGATCACCGTTGGATCAAACCCACCCGCCGCCAGATAGGCCGCCTTGCGCAGCATCATATCGCCGCCACAGGCCATGATCTCGCCCTCAGGGCGCCGCCATTCCACATGCGCCAACGCGTTATAAACGCTGGCTTCTGGCGCAATCTCGGCCCGCCATCCGGTCACCATGCCCAGCGTCTCGTCCTCAGCCAGCGCCACCTGTCCGGCGTCGATCCAGCCCGGCACAATCCCGCAATCGCCATCGATGAATTGCACGATCTCCGCCGCGCCGCCCGTGGCCTCCAGATGCAAGACCCCCTCATGCCGCGCGCGGGCCGCCGTGAAGGGCAATGATGGGTCGAGATGCACCACCTCGGCCCCCGCCGCTTCTGCCGCCGCGACGCTGCCATCACTGGACCCGCTGTCAACATAGATCACCCGGCGCACCCCCTTGGCCGAGGCCAGACAGCGCTCCAACCGCGCGCCCTCATTGCGCCCGATCAGGATCAGGTCCACCGCGCTCATGGGCGTTTACCCAAATATGAGTTTTCACTCACATAGCTTTCAAGCAAGCGCGACAGCCACGCCGCTTCCTTGCCAATGTCAAACTCCGCGCAAACCTTTTCACGCCCAGCCGCGCCCAAACGTGCGCGCAGATCCGCATCACTCAGAATCTCGCGCAACGCCTCGACCAAGGCGTCCACATCCCCCGGCGGCACCAGCCGTCCGCTCACCCCGTCCTCGACCAATTCCGGCACCCCGGCGATCCGTGTCGTCACCACCGGCCGCGCGGCCGCCATGGCCTCCATCAGCACCACCGGCACGCCTTCGGCAAAGCTGGGCAGGACCAGCGCATCGGTCTCGCGCAGCGCTTCGGCCACCTCGCTCTGACTGCGATAGCCCGCAAATTCCACCACATCCGCAAGGCCCCGCTCCGCCGCCTCGCGCTCTAGATCTGCACGCTCCGGGCCGTCGCCGATCAAGGTCACACGCAGCCCGGGCACATCCAGCCGTTCCAGCGCCTCGAACAGCACCGGCACGCCCTTGACCGCCGCCAGCCGCCCGACAAAGAGCAGATGCGGCGCGCCACTGCGCGGGGCCGGGTCATAGCGCGTGGGCTCCACCCCGCAATGCACGATATGCAGCTTGTCCCAATGCGCTCGGTCGGAAAACACCATGGCCTGCGAGCGGCAGAACTCCGAGATACAGGCGACAAACCGCGCCCGGGCGATTTTCTCGTCCAGCCGCCAATGCAGCGGCTCAAAGAAGATATCCGGCCCGTGCAGCGTGAAACTATAAGGAATGCCCGTGAGTTCCGAGGTCAGCATCGCAACCGTGCAACTGGCCTTGGCGATATGGTTGTGCAGATGGGTGACGCCGTGGCGCTCCAGATGTTCGGCCAGCATCAGCGCCTCGGCGAAATAGAACATCTGCCAGAGCCACCCCTTGATCCCCTTTGGAGCAGTCCGCCACGCCAGCGCAAAGGCGCGAAAATAGCGCGCCGGATGGCGAAAGGCGCGCAGTTTCGCACGGGTCAGGCGTAGTGGGTTCTTCGCGGCGTCGAGCACGGGAAAAGTTCGCGCCTGTTCGCTGCGTTGCTCCTCGCCCACCAGATGCTCCGCCCCGGTGCGGCGGATCGAGCAGGTCTCGATCTCCCAGCCCAGATCGCGCAGCGCGGCAACCTCGCGCTGGATGAACGTGTCCGTGGCGCGGGGGTATTCACCGGTCAGATAGGCGATTTTGCGGCTCATTGCTGCGCCTCATGCATCAGAAGCTCAAACCCATGCGCCTGCCGCACGCCCAGCACCTCTCGCATACGGGAATTGTCATAGCGGAGCGGCAGGAACCGCGCACGCAAAACGGCTGGCCGCAGCAATCCCGGGCGGCGTGGTCCCAAGGGCCGCAGCAGATGCGCCAGCGGCACCAGCCAGCGCCAGTTCAGCGGCAGCACCAGATTCGGTCCCTTAGCCAGGCAATTCAGATACCGGTCGCGATGCGGAAGGTCCTCGTCCAGCACATTGATCGGGCCGGTCGCGGGCCGCTCGGCGGCATTAGTCAACGCCTGAACGCAGGTAGAGATGTGGCAAAGCGGCAATTCCCCGCGGCTCTCCATACGGATCAGGAGAGGGCCGATCATCGGGCCGAAATGGGCATTCCACAATCGTCCGGGGCCAAACACCGCCCCGGCCCGCAAAATTGTGAGCTTATGCTCATGGTCCGCAGCCAACCGCAGAGCCAAATGTTCCTGCCCAAGCTTTCCGGCGGCATATCCGTCCCGGCGTTCCGGGCGATCCTCCAGCGGAGCCGCCTCGGTCAGCATCGCATCCGGCTCAAGCACCTCATAATCATAGACCGCGATGGACCCCAAAAGAACGATCCTGCCGCCCCGCGGCATCGACGACATGAGCGTCTCGGTCGCTTTCAGCGTGTCACGCGCATGCTCCCCGGCATCGCCACTCATCGACGCCGCGCAATGGATCACCACATCGGCCCGCGCGCAGGCGGCGGCCAACGCATCGCCCCCCTCTGCCAGATCGCAGTGCAGCACATCGACTCCATCGGGCATATCCGCAGGCCGTCGCAGAACGGCTATCACGCGATGCCCCTGGTGCAGCGCCTCATCCACCGCATGACGGCCGATATAGCCGCCCGCCCCGGTGATCAGGAGGGTCAGCGCGCCCATGGCATCGGCTCCGGTCTCTGGCATGTGGTTGTCATATCCTGCGGTCCCGTGTCGTCGCCCGCGTTCTGCATGGCCAGCGTCACCTCGGTCATGTGCAGGGCAAAATCATTGTCCAGCCGGGGTTTGCGCCCCTCTGACAGCGCGTCCAGCATCTCAACCGGACCCAGCGCGAAATTCATCGCCGCCGCACCAAAGCGGCCCACCTTGGGATGTGTGTCACCGCCGATGCGGCAGCGTTTGCCGAACGGCAATTCCATCAACCGCCGACGCAAGGTCATACGGCGATGATACCGCACCGGCGCGCCATTGTCCCAGGCCTGCTTGACCTGCAACACGCCCTTGTCCCCGATCACGCGGATGCGATGGTCATGCGGCGCGGCGATGGAACAGGTCAACCGCGCAACAACGCCGGAATGGAACAACAGAGTCGCGGTGGCGAAATCGGGTGTCGCGGCCCCCCCCGGTTTGCCCGGGATCACGTCGGCTGAAGCGGCCACGACCCGACGCACAGGGCCAAAGGCCGCGATCAACCATGTCAGGTAGTAGCCCGCATGTTCCAGTGTACAGCCGACGCGAAACTCATCCTCGGCGGGCCATGGCGCGCCGCTTTCACTGATCCACTTGTCATAGGCCGCCTGCGGGATGAACCCGTCGTCCAGTTCGGCATAGACCAGGCGGATATCGCCTGCCGTGCCGCGCCGAATCTCGCGCAGGAGCGTTTGCGCGGCTTCGCCCAGAACGGAACAGGGAGCAGATATGAGCATTAACTCGTGTTCTTGCGCCAAAGCGTACAATGCCCGCGCCTCATCCATTGTCATGGCCAGAGGTTTCTCGCACCAGACATGACGCCCGGCCTCCAGGCAGGCCTTGTTCACCTCGTAATGCGCATGCGGATTGGTGAGGTTGAGCACGATCGCGCCCTCGGGCAGTGCGGCGAGACAGGCGTCAAAGCTTTCCGCCGTCGGCACGCCCCAGTGCCGGGCAAAAGCCGCAAGCCGCGCGGCATCGCGATCAAAGACGCAGGCCACCTTTACGTTTGGGTAAAGCGCCAGCGAACGCATGTAGAGATCGGCCACAAAACCGCAACCGATGATGCCCACAGCCCTCATACCCCGCACTCCGCAAAGAGGCAGGGCCGGAGATGTGGCAACATCCGGGTCAAAGGCATGGGCGGCTCATCCTTCTTGTGCGCGTGAGACACCACGAAAACGTGGCAAATTTTCGGCATTGCAGCAGAAAACGCCGCGCTGCGGTATCCCTGCAAATGCATTTCCCGCCTTTCCCCTTATCTTCGCCGCATTCGGATGGGCAAACTGCCGCCAATCTGAAGGAGTCGTTCAGGTGAAATTCGATACCGGCGGACATACCGTCACGGTGAACATGCCCACGCGGGCCGCTTTGATGGAAGAGATCACCCAACGGTTCCGGCGTGGCGAGGGCTTTGCGCTGGCCACCGTGAACCTCGATCATCTGGTCAAGCTTCGCCAGCCCGGCCCGCTGCGCGCCGCTTATGATGCGCAGGACCTCGTGGTGGTGGATGGCAATCCGCTGGTCTGGATGTCGCGCCTGGCCGCTCAACCGGTCGAGTTGATCCCCGGTTCGGACCTTGTGGTGCCGCTGGCCCGTCTGGCGGCGGAGTGTGATGTCCCGGTGGCGTTGGTGGGCAGTACAGACGCCGCGCTGAAGGGGGCCGAGGCCGCTCTTGTCGAAAAGATCGGACCGGTCCGCGTCGCTGCACGGATCGCACCGCCGATGGGGTTCGATCCCGAAGGGCCGGGGGGCGAGGATGTTCTGATAGAGTTGCGCGAAAGCGGGGCGCGCATGGTGTTTCTGGCCCTGGGCTCCCCGAAACAGGAAATCCTTGCCGCGCGTGGACGGGTGGGCACGCCCGAGATTGGATTTGCCTCCATCGGTGCGGGTCTGGATTTTCTGGCAGGCACACAAACCCGCGCGCCGATGATCTTTCGCAAACTGGCGCTGGAATGGTTGTGGCGGATGTTGAGCAACCCAAGGCGGTTAGGACTGCGCTATGTGAAATGCATGGCGATCCTGCCCGGGCAGATGTTGGGCGCGCTGCGTCAGCGCGAGGGGCAGTAACGATTTCATTCAATGCAATCGGTCCGAAATCTTTACAAGATTTCGCGCATGGCTCTGGCCCCGGTGGCGCTTGCAATCGGGGTCTGTCGCTCATGTCAGGGGAGAAGAGGATATGACGGCGCCGTCAAAGGCAGTCGAACCTCGGCCCATTGGGCCACCCGGCAGCGGGGGCTGTCTCTGGCTCTATTGCTGTTCGGTCCCATCTGGGGACCGGTGCGCGCAGGACCGGTTATGCCGTGAAATGGTTTACGGCGGCTCACCTCAGCGTGCGCTGGACAGAACCTCGATCCCCAGCACGTCCAGCACTTTCGCTTCGATATCCGAGGCGTTGAGACCTGCGGTGGCGTACATATCGGCCGGGCTGGCCTGATCTATGAAGGTATCGGGCAGCACCATGGAACGGTATTTCAGCCCGTGGTCAAACACGCCCTCATCCGCCAGAAGCTGCGCAACGTGACTGCCGAAACCGCCCACCGCGCCCTCTTCGATGGTGATCAGCGCGTCATGCTCTGCGGCCAGTTTCAGGATCAGGTCACGGTCCAGCGGTTTGGCAAAGCGCGCATCGGCAATCGTGGGCGTGATGCCGCGCGCCTGAAGCGCTTCGGCGGCCTCCATCACTTCCTTGAGCCGCGCGCCAAAGGACAAGAGTGCCACGCCCTTGCCCTGTTGGATCAGCCGGCCCTTGCCGATCTCCAGCACCTCACCTCGCTCGGGCATCTCGACGCCCACACCTTCGCCGCGCGGATAGCGGAAGGCGATGGGTCCCTCGTCATGCGCGGCGGCGGTGGCGACCATGTGGACCAGCTCTGCCTCATCCGCGGCGGCCATGACCACCATGCCGGGCAGGTTGGCCATGAAGGCGATGTCAAACGATCCCGCATGGGTCGCACCATCGGCCCCCACCAGGCCCGCGCGGTCGATGGCGAAACGCACGGGCAGGCGCTGAATTGCCACGTCATGCACCACCTGGTCATAGCCGCGCTGCAGGAAGGTCGAGTAAATCGCGCAGAAGGGGCGCATGCCCCCGGCGGCCAGCCCTGCTGAAAACGTCACGCCATGTTGCTCGGCGATGCCCACATCGAAGCAGCGGCTGGGATAGCGCGCGTGGAACAGGTCCAGACCGGTGCCGTCCGGCATGGCGGCGGTTACGGCGCAGATGCGGCTGTCTTTCTCCGCCGCCTTGATCAGCTCCTGTCCGAACACCTTTGTATAGCTCGGCGCATTGGAGGGGGCTTTCTTTTGCTTACCGGTGACTACGTCGAATTTCGCGGTGGCGTGGCCCTTGTCATCCGCGGTTTCCGCCGGGTGATAACCTTTGCCCTTCTTGGTCAGAACATGGATCAGGATCGGGCCGGTGGCGCGCTGCTGCACGGTGCGCAGCACTGGCAGAAGCTGGTCAAGATCATGGCCGTCAATGGGGCCCACATAGGAAAAGCCCAGTTCCTCGAACAGCGTGCCGCCCACCGCCATGCCCTTGAGCATCTCCTTGGCACGTTTGGCCCCTTCGCGGAACGGTTCGGGCAGAAGGCTGACCGCGCCCTTGGCGGCGGCTTTGAAATCCTGAAACGGGGCCTCGGCATAAAGCCGGCTCAGATAGGACGAAAACGCGCCCACGGGCGGGGCAATCGACATCTCGTTGTCATTCAGGATCACGATCAGCCGCTTGTTCAGATGACCCGCGTTGTTCATCGCCTCAAAGGCCATGCCCGCACTCATCGCGCCGTCGCCGATCACCGCGATTGCATCGCCATGCCCCGTGTCACAGGCCCCGCCCAGATCACGCGCCACGGCAAAGCCCAGCGCGGCAGAGATTGAGGTGGAGCTATGGGCCGCGCCAAACGGGTCATAGGGGCTCTCCGAGCGTTTGGTGAAACCTGACAGCCCGTCTTTCATGCGCAAGGTGCGGATGCGGTCCCGCCGCCCGGTGAGGATCTTGTGCGGATAGCATTGGTGCGAGACATCCCAGATGATCTTGTCGCGCGGCGCGTCAAAGACCGCATGCAGCGCCACGGTCAGTTCCACCACGCCCAGCCCCGCGCCAAGATGGCCGCCGGTCTCGGACACCGCGCTGATGGTTTCTTCGCGCAGCTCATGGGCCACGCGCACCAGTTCCGCATCAGAAAACTGTTTCAGGTCGGCGGGGGACTGGACACGGTCCAGAAGCGGGGTCTTTGGGCGGTCGGACATGCGCGCCTCCAATGGCTTAGCTGTCGCGCGAGATAACGAACCGGGCCGCGTCCCGCAAGGTGTCGGCCCGGGGGCCGAAGGGGGAAAGCGCGTCGCAGGCGGTCATGACCAGCTCATCCGCGCGGGATTTTGCGCCATCCAAGCCCAGAAGCGACACAAAGGTCGCTTTGCCTGCCTCGGCATCCTTTTGCAGACGTTTGCCCGCCTTTTGCGCGTCCCCTTCCACATCCAAGATGTCGTCGGCGATCTGGAAGGCAAGGCCAAGCGCCTGCGCATAGTGCCGCAAGGGCGTGATATCCGCGCCCGCCAGCCGCGCGCCCGCCTCGGCGGACCACCCGATCAACGCCCCGGTTTTGCCGTTTTGCAGAGCGGTGATTTCAGTGAGCGTGAGCGGCGTGTCGGCGGTTTCAGCGGCGATATCCAGCGCCTGCCCCAGCACCATGCCGCGTGCGCCTGCGGCCCGGGCCAGCGATAGCGTCAGGTCGGCGCGGCGGCTGGCGTCCGGATGGCAACGCGGGTCGGAGACCAGCTCGAATGCCAGCGCCTGCAGCGCGTCCCCCGCCAGAACAGCGGTGGCCTGATCCCATTTGACATGCACGGTGGGCTGGCCCCGGCGCAGGTCATCGTCATCCATGCAGGGCAGGTCGTCATGGATGAGCGAATAGGCATGCACCGCCTCGATCGCGGCGGCGGGCCAGAGCGCCTGCGCCTCACTCACGTCATGCAACCGGGCGCTTTCCATCACGAGGAAACCGCGCAGCCCCTTGCCGCCCGCGATGGCGTAGCGCATGGCGCGGGTCACGGGCAGGTCGTCCATACTGGCGATCTGCGTGTCGAGATGGGCGATGACGCGGGTGGCGTCGGATTTCAGGGTGGTCTGGAACATACACCTTAAACCGGGGATTTGACTGCGCGGAATCAAGGCGAAGCCGCCGCGCATCGCCGACGCGCCCCTACGCGGCGGCGATTTGGTTTCCGTTTGCGCATTGCTCTGGGTTCATGCGGATGTGGCAGACATAAAATGCCTAACTCCAATGCAGGATCGCCCCCGCGCGCGTCGTCAATGCGCGGCTCACATCCCCTCAACCGGCTTGGTCCCCGTGGCATTGCCATCCCCATCGGTGGTGATGGCGGCGACCTTTTCCTCGGCCTCTTTCAGCTTTTTCTCGCAGCGCTTCTTCAGCGCCGCGCCGCGCTCATAAAGCTTGATCGAATCGTCCAGCGCCACGTCGCCACGCTCCAGCTGGCCGACCACCTGTTCCAGTTCGGCCATGGCCTGTTCGAATGTCATTTCCTCGACGGGTGTGTCGCTCACGCTGCTGCCTCCTGAAGTGCCTTGACATGGACGACCACCGAGGCCGCCAATGCGCCCAGATCATAACCCCCTTCCATGACCGAGACCACCCGTCCGCCGCAATGCTCGGACGCAATTGCGCAAAGCTCCTGGGTGAGCCAGGCGAAATCATCCTCGACCCATTTAAGCTGCGCCAGCGGATCGGCGCGGTGGGCGTCAAAACCTGCGGAGATGAACAGCATCTCGGGTTTGAACGCGTGCAGGCGGGGGAAGATCTGTGCCTCATAGGCCGTGCGCATCTCAACGCCCGGCGAGCCGGGGTCCAGAGGCACGTTGAGGATATTGTCATGCGCGCCGGTTTCCGACGGGTGGCCGCTGCCGGGCCAGAGCGGCATCTGTTGCGAGGTGCAGAACAGCGCGCGCGGCTCGTCCCACAAAAGCGCCTGCGTGCCATTGCCGTGATGCACGTCGAAATCCACCACCGCCACGCGGGACAGCCCGTGGCGTTCCAGCGCGTGTTTCGCACCAATCGCCACATTGCCGAACAGGCAAAACCCCATTGGCGTTTCCTGTTCCGCGTGGTGCCCCGGGGGCCGCGTCGCGCAGAACGCGTTGCCCGCATCCCCCGCGATCACCCGGTCCACCGCTTCGCGCACCGCGCCAACGCCGCGCCATGCCGCGCCGAGCGATCCGGGCGACATCCATGTGTCGCCATCCAGCTGAAAGAATCCCTCATCCGGCAGGGCGGTTTCCAACCTTTCAACATAGCTTTCGGGATGGCAGAGCAGCACATCCTCGCGCGCGCCCATGGGTGCGGTTTCAAAGCCGATCCCCTCTTGCCGGAGCGCGTGCAGCACATGTTCCAGCCGCGCCACCCGTTCGGGATGGCCCTCGGGCGTGACGTGATTGAGACAGGCCTCGTGGGTGAGGATCAGCGTGGACATTTCAGCGCTCCCTGATGCTTCTTCTCTTTGAAAATACGCAAATTCACCCGTGGGAACAGGGCAAACCGCCGGTTACGCGGCGTGCCCGGTCAAAAACCGCACCAATCCGCTTTGCGCATCCTCCAGCGGTTCGATCACGTCGAAATGGTGCCGCCCGGGCAGGATATGTTGTGGCGCGCGCCACGCTTCCGAAAGCCAGCGAGTCTGGTCGAGAAAGGTGGGACGCTCTTCCGCGCCGACCCAAAGCGCCACCTCGGTTGCGGGCTTGGATTGCAGCAGCGGGCTTTCCTCTGCCGCCTCCTCCGCGTCCAGCCGCAGATCGGCGTTCATCGCGGTCTGCAACAGCGGGCGCAGATCGCTGAGCATGGAGATCGGGGCAACCCGCGTGATCCGCGCCAGAACCTCTGGCGCAAGCATCCCCGGTGCCAGCATCCGCGCCACCAGATGCCCGCCGGCCGAATGCCCGGTGAGCGTGATGGGGCCATCGGTCGCCTGCGCCACGGCGGTGATGGCTTCGGCGGTCTGGCGGGTAATGTCGCGGATGCGGACATCCGGGCAGAGCGCGTAGCCCGGCAGGGCCACGCGCCAGCCGCGCTGAACGGCCCCTGCCGCCAGATGTGTCCAGACGCTTTTGTCAAAGGCCCGCCAATAGCCGCCATGCACAAAGATCACCGTGCCCTGCGCTGAATCCTCGGGCGAGACCACATCCACCGCGCGGCGCGTGCCCGCGTGAAACCCGGGCAATTCCCGCACGTCATGCGCGTCGCGAAAAGCGGCGGCCTGCGCCATCCACCGGGGCGGGTAATCATCGCCACCCGGAATATAGGCGCGGTTATCATAGGCGTCGGTCAGATCCTGCATTATATGTCCTCCCTACAAAGAAAAAGGGCCGCCAAATGGCGACCCCTGTCAATCCCGCGGACGCGGATATCAGCCGTTGGCGCTGTCTTTCAGGGCCTTGGCGATGGTCACTTTCACGACCTTGTCCGCCTCTTTCTTGAACTGTTCGCCGGTGGCGGGGTTGCGCACCATGCGCTCGGGGCGCTCGCGCAGGTAGAATTTGCCAACGCCGGGCAGGGTCACGGCACCGCCGCCGGACACTTCGCGGGTGATCACGTTGCAGACTGCATCAAGCGCGGCACCGGCCGCTTTCTTGTCGCTGCCCATTTCCTCCGCCAAAGCTGCCACGAGCTGGGTCTTGGTCATCGGTTTTGCCATTTTCTGGTCTCTCCTCGGTTCTGCCCAGCTATTGGGCCTCATTGGGCGCATTAAACGGTATCTTGGGGGGCAACACAACAATTTGTGGCGCGAAAAGCCATAAAAATATGGGATTTTTGCGCTTTACGCACCGTCAAAGGAAGGCAGTTTCGTCAAACGAGCGCAATTTCCGGCTATGAATGCGCTCAAGCGGCATCTCGCGCAAGTGTTCCATGGCCCGGATTCCGATCATCAGGTGCCGCGCGACCTGTGTCGTATAGAAGTCGCTGGCCATGCCGGGCAGCTTCAGTTCGCCGTGCAGCGGTTTGTCTGACACGCAAAGCAGCGTGCCATAAGGCACCCGGAACCGGAACCCGTTGGCGGCGATTGTGGCGCTTTCCATGTCCAGCGCGATGGCCCGCGACTGGCTAAGGCGCTGCACCGGACCTTCCTGATCGCGCAATTCCCAGTTGCGGTTGTCGACGCTGGCGACGGTGCCGGTGCGCATGATCCGCTTGAGGTCATAGCCCTCCAGCTGCGTGACCGAGGCGACCGCCGTCTCAAGCGCGATCTGGATTTCCGCCAGCGCCGGGATCGGCACCCAGACCGGCAAATCATCGTCCAGTACCCGGTCTTCGCGCAGATAGGCATGCGCCAGCACAAAGTCCCCAAGGCTCTGGGAATTGCGCAGCCCGGCGCAATGGCCCACCATCAGCCAGGCATGAGGGCGCAAGACGGCGATATGGTCGGTGGCGGTTTTGGCATTGGACGGCCCGACCCCGATATTGACCAGTGTGATCCCGGCCCCATTCGGTCGCTTGAGATGATAGGTCGGCATCTGCGGCTGTTTCACGGTGGGCGGGATCACGTCATCGGGCCCGGTGATCTCGATATTACCGGTGCTGACGAAAGAGGTGTAGCCGCTGTCGGGATCCGCCAGCATCTCGCGCGCGTAGGCTTCGAACTCGCTCACATAAAACTGGTAGTTGGTGAACAGCACGTGGTTCTGGAAATGCTCGGGATCGGTGGCGGTGTAATGCGCCAGACGCGCCAGCGAATAGTCGATGCGCTGCGCGGTGAAGGGGGCCAGCGGTTCGACCCCGTCGGGATGCGGGGTGCGGGTGCCATTGACGATATCGTCATTGGTGGTGGAGAGGTCCGGCACATCGAACACGTCGCGCAGGATAAACTCCGCCGCGCCCTCCTGTGGCACGGTCACGTCGGTTTGCGCGGCCACGGCGAAATGCACCGGGATCGGGGTGTCGGACACGGCGATGCAGACCGGTACATTGTGATTGCCAATGAGCAGTTTGATCTGCTGGATCAGGTAGGCGCGGAACAGGCGCGGATTTGTCACCGTGGTGGCATGCGTTCCGGGCTCTGACACGTGGCCAAAGCTCAGGCGGCTGTCGACTTGGGCAAAGGTGGTCGTGGTAATCCGGATCTCGGGATAAAAGGCGCGGTATTTCACCCCCGGGTGCCCCTCTTGCATCGCCTTGCGGAATGCATCGCTCAGGAAGCCGGTGGCGGCGTCATAGAGGTATTGCAGGTGATCTACCGCCTGCTCGGCATCCTTGAAAAACTGCTCTTCCGGCAATTCCGGTGTTTGCACCGCCATTGTCCTGATCCTGTTTACCATGTCCGCCCCGTTACATTGTTGATCCGGCAATTTGACTCGTCCCGGCTTTGGCCGCAACCATGCCGCGATGCGAGGGAGGGCTGCAATGGATTTCGAAACGGTTTCAGCAGAAGAGTTCGGCGCATCGCTGCGCGGGCTGGGGATCAACCTTCTGGTGCGGGATGTGCGGACCAGTGCCGCGTTCCTGCAGACCGTGTTCGGGCTGGGCGTGCACCGGCTGTCGGATGATTTCGCCATCATCGCCTATGGCACCCAGGTCTTTCAGCTGCATTCGGACGGCACCTATGCAGGTCATCCGCTGCAGGAGCTGTTGCCGGAGAACCCGCCGCGCGGGCGGGGGGTGCAGATCCATTTGTTCGACACCGACCCGGACGAGGCCGTGGCCAAAGCGGAAGATGCGGGCGGCATGGTGCTTGCCCCGCCCAAGGCCAAGCCGCATGGGTTGGTCGAGGCGTTTATCCTTGATCCCGATGGCTATTGCTGGGTGGTGTCACGCCCCAAGTGAGCGTTCCGCGGCCAGCGCGTCGGCGATCTCCTGCACCAGCAGGTCGCCGTGCCGGTCCTGCATGGCGTAGCCGATCACCGAGACACGGATGATCTGGCGGCCATGCCATTCGCCGTGACTGGGATAGACCTTGCCGCGCTGTTGCACCCGCGCAAGCACGCGATTGGTGAGCGCGTCGCCCTCTGCCCCCTCGCCAATGGTCAGGGCCACCTGATTGCAATGCACCTCATTCATCACCTGTACGCCGGGGATGGCGCGCAGGCCGGTGGCGATCCGGTCCGCCAATGCGCAATGCCCGCGCACCATGGCGCGCACCCCGTCGCGGCCCAGATGTTGCAGGATCGCGTAGCTGGGGATGCCGCGCGCCCGGCGGGACAGCTCCGGCGTGGAATCGGACGGCTCCCAGGCTTCGGTCCCTTCGGGCAGGTAGGCCCCGCGCGCCGTCATCGCGGCGACCAATGCGGCGCGATCCCGGACGATCACCATGCCCGCATCAAAAGGCGCGTTGAGCCATTTATGCAGGTCAACGGCCCAGCTGTCAGCCAGCTCCACGCCTTTGAGACGCGCGGCAAGTTCGGGCGCGGCCCGGACCCAGAGACCAAAGGCCCCGTCCACATGCACCCATCCGCCGCGCTCGCGGATCATCGGGATCAGCCGGTCGAACGGGTCAAAGGCCCCGGTGTTGATCTGACCGGCCTGCAGGATCACCAGCGGCGGCGCATCGCAGCGCGCCAGCGCCTCGCGCAGCGCGTCTTCCTGCATACGGCCCTGATCATCGGTAGCGACGCGCATGATCTTGCCCGCGCCGATCCCGGCATAGCGCAGCGCGGCGGTGGTGGCGGAATGCGCATCCGCACCCAAAATGACGGGAAAGGCGGGCGCGCCGAACAACCCGTCCGCTTCCGCATCCCAGCCCTGCGCTTTGAGCAGCATGTGTCGCGCAGAAAGGACCGAGGAAAAATTGGCGACGCTGGCACCGGTGACGATGCCCACGCCCGCGTCGCGCGGCAGGTCAAGCAGATCCAGCACCCAGTCACAGACAGCGCGTTCCATCGCCGCGACCGAGGGGCTTTCGGTCGAAGAGGCCGCGTTCTGGCCCCAGGCCGACACAAGCATGTCCGCCGCCATGCCCACCGGGTGCGACGCGCCGCAGACATAGGCGAAAAAGCTGGGCGCGGTCATCTGGTGGATACCGTCGGCGGCGTCACGCACCATCGAGGCAATCACCTCGTCCGCCGGTCGCCCGGTGTCGGGCAAGGGCCGGCGAAAAAGGTCAATGGCCGCGTCCACAGTCATGGAAGGGTTGGCTGGCCGATCCGGCAGCCCGTCGCGATAGGCAATTGCATCCTCGGCGGCGCGTTGCAACGCACGCTTCTGGTCAGTGGTCAGCCCGCCTGACATCGTGGCAAGATCTCCGATCCTGTTGGTCTGGGCACCCCGGTGAGAGACGGAGTGATGGACAATGTTATACGATCCGCTTTTGCGATCTGTGAAACGCATCACATTAGCGTCAATATGGGCAATCCCTGCCGTTACGTCAGGGGGAAACTGGCTGATTTTCACCAGCTCTACCGTGCCTGCGCAGCGTGCGGTATCATGCCACCGCATCCGACTTATTTTCCGGATATTTGGAACTTGAGAACGCTACTCGGTGGACACCAGAACCGCCTCGACCCGGCGATTGGCATCGCGGCCCTCGGCGGTCAGGTTGCTGGCCACCGGAGCGAGATAGCCCATGCCACCAGCCTCAAGCTGGGCCCGATTGGCATCATGAGCGCTGACCAACCGTTCCAGCACGGACGTCGCGCGTTTGCGGGACAGGTTGATATTGCCCTCAAGACTGCCCACCGAATCCGTATGCCCGACAAGCGCGATTTTGCGCTCCGGGTGTTGGCGGAGATAGTTGGCAATGTCCGTAAGGCTTTTGAATGGCCCGGGACCCAGCGTTGAGGCCCCGGTTTCAAAGTCCAGATCACTGAGGATGAAGCGCCCTGTTGTTTCCAATGCCTGCGCCAGCGACCCCTGTGGCTGAACCGGCACCACCGCCGGTGGTGTCGATCCTTCCGGCACCGTGACATTGCCGGCTTTGCCGACGCGGATCATCTGGATATAGGCGGCGGTGGCCGAGCGGGACACCAGTAGCGAAATGCCCTGCCCCGCGCCGCTTGTGGCCGAGAGGAACCGGAAATTGGTCAGGTCCACATACATCTCGGGGCCCGGCAGGACCCGCGTGTTGAAGCGGAAATTGAAGCCGCCACATTGCAACGCGGCGCAATCGAGCCTGATCTCGTACCCGGCGGCGGTGATCTGTTTGCGCAGGGGGGCCAGAAGCTGCAAGGTGGTCAGCCCCTGCCCCGCCACACGCCAGACCTGCTCCTGAATGCGCCCTTCGAGCACCTCGGCCGGAACGCGCCCGTCCTGGAACGGCGCGATGGGCAGGGCATAGCTGCCCGGGTCGGTCTGCTGGTCCAGCGCCAGCCGCGCGCCGGCTGGCATGGCAATGTCCTGCGCCGCCACAGCAAGCGGCAGGCCGGACAACAGCAACAGGCATATGGCAAGGGTCCGGATCACGGGCGGTCAGCGATGCTGCGCGTGGTAGTCCGGATTGGGCCGCATATCCGTCGCGCTGGCCACCCGGTTGGTCATGTTGAAGAACCCCGCCACGCTGGCGATGTCGAAAATGTCCCGGTCGCTGAACCCTGCATCGCGCAGGTTTTGCCGGTCGGACTCGGTGATCTCGGCGCTGGCTTTGGTGACCTTTTCGGCGAAGGTCAGCATCGCATGCTGCCGCACATCCAGATTGGCGGCCCGCCAGTTCATCACCATCAATTCGCCCAGCACCGGATCGCCGGACAGTTCCCGCACTGCCGCGCCATGGGCGGTCAGGCAGTAAAAGCACTTGTTCACCGACGACACCGCCACCGCGATCATCTCGCGCTCCAGCTTGCTCAGCCCGCTCGCGCCCAGCATCAGGTCATTATACATGCCCGTGAAGGCGTTGAGCTTGTCGATGTCAAAGGCATAGGCCTGCAGCACATTCGGGATCATGCCCAGCTTGTCCTGACATACATCGAAATATTTCTGCGTCTGCTCGGGCAGCGGGTCGACCATGGGCAGGTCGAGCGCGGTGACTTGGTCTTTGTGGCTCATATTCGTCTCCGGGGATCAGTCTTTCCGGATACGGTAGTGATATGTCCCGGCAGGTGCAAAGCCC
The DNA here is from genome assembly GCF_028023675.1 of Primorskyibacter aestuariivivens. GTDB lineage: Bacteria > Pseudomonadota > Alphaproteobacteria > Rhodobacterales > Rhodobacteraceae > Marinovum > Marinovum aestuariivivens. The sequence continues at coordinate 63,634 of NZ_JAQIOZ010000016.1, forward strand.
AAGCTGTTATACAGCCCGTTGGCGGCAGTATTCTCCTTTACGCAGAGCACGGCAAGATGCGCCGCACCCTGTTCGGCCGCCCAGACCGCTGCGGCGCGCATGACCCAATCCGCCAGTCCCTTGCGGCGGTGACGTTCGCGCACTTCCAGCGCGTGCAGCATGGCGATGCCTTCATGCATGGCGACAAAGGCGGTGGCCGCAGGCTGATCGTCGATCCGGCCCAGAATGCCGGTTTTTGGGCCCCGGACCCGGTGCATCACGTCAATCCGTGCGGGTCCGATTCCGCCCTCGGCCCAGATATCGCGCATGATGGCCAGAGGCTCCCAGATGGTGAAGGTGGTCACGCGCGGTATGGGCCTGTCCGTCAGCTGCGCAGGGTCGATCACGTACATGTTCACCGGGTCGATCACACTGTAGCCCGCCGCATCGAGGCCCGCGTCAAATGCCTCCTCGCCGTCGCGGATCATGAACAGCGGGGCTTGCTCTCGCGCGCGCATCTCCGCCTCGGCAGCGGCGAGCGCCCCGGTATCCCATAAGGCCCCGTCGCGCAGCGTTGCCGCGCTGACCCGTTTGCCGCCCCCCGCCCCGTCACGCAGGAGGAAAGGCCCGTGTTCAAAGCGATGCGCCGGGGGCCATGTGGCCTCGCAGGCTTCATAGAGCAGGGTTGGGGCCGGGGTCATGCAAAGGTCTCGCGCAGGCGGGCTATGGCGGCATCCACCTGCGCGCCATCAGACCCCCGGATCACGATATTCGCACCAAAGGCACCGTTTTCCTGAAACGGGTAGGAGCCGATCGACAGGTCGGGAAAGGCCTGTGCCAATTCTCCCAGCGGCCCGGCAATGTCGCCCTCGCCCCGGTCGATGCGCAAAGACTGGCTCAGCAGCGGCGCGCCGCCGGTGATGGTGGGCAGCACGCTGGCCACCATGGCCTGAAACACCGATGGCACGCCGGCCATCACATGCACGTTTTCAAGGCTGAACCCCGGTGCAATCGACACCGGATTGTCGATCAGACAGGCCCCGTCAGGAATGCGCGCCATGCGCAGCCTCGCCGCGTTCAGCTCGCGCCCGGTGGCGGCATAATGATCGGCCAGCAAGGCCCGCGCGTCGTCACGCACATCGATATGCGCGCCAAAGGCCTCGGCGATGCAATCGGCGGTGATGTCGTCATGGGTGGGACCAATGCCGCCTGACGTGAAAACCACGTCATAAGCCCCCGACAGCGCCCGCACCGCCGCCACGATGGCGGGGGCCTCGTCGCTCACCACGCGCACCTCTTTCAGATCCACCCCATGCTTGGTCAGTTCCCCGGCAAGATAATGCATATTCGCATCACGGGTCCGCCCCGACAGGATTTCGTCACCGATCACAAGCATGGCGGCACTGGGGTTGGGCATGCGGGGTCTCCTTGATCCTTACCGACACGAGGTATAGGCCCGCCTCATGCAGTTTCAAACCCCTCTTGTCCCCGCCACGCTGATCCGCCGCTACAAACGCTTCCTTGCCGATTGCACGCTTGACGACGGGCGCGAGGTAACGGCCCATTGCGCCAATCCCGGTTCGATGATGGGGCTGGCGGAGCCCGGCTTCCGGGTCTGGCTGGAGCCCAATGACGACCCGAAGAAAAAGCTGAAATTCGGCCTGCGGCTGGTGGAACCGGCAGAGGGCGTGCTGGTGGGCGTCGACACCTCCGTGCCCAACCGCGCGCTGCGCGCCGCGTTGGAAGCGGGCGCGGTCCCGGGGCTGGGCGGGTATGAGCAGGTCCGCGCCGAGGTGAAATACGGCCAGAACAGCCGCATTGATTTCCTTCTGACCGGGGGCGGGCAGCCCGACATCTATGTCGAGGTAAAATCCGTCACGCTGAGCCGCGAGGCCGGGATCGCGGAATTTCCCGACAGCGTCACCACGCGGGGGCTGAAACATCTCGAAGAGCTGTCATCCATGACCGCCGCCGGGCATCGCGCCGTGATGCTCTATCTGGTGCAGCGCACTGACTGCAGGGCGATGCGGCTGGCCTCGGACATCGACCCGGCCTATGCCGCAGGCTTCGCCAAAGCACGCAGCGCCGGTGTCGAGGTGATGGTCCTCGGCTGTGACCTCAGCCCCGCCGCGATCACGCCGGGCGAAGCGCTCCCCTTCACGGACTAACGCCCTGTTCTTCTTCTGTTTGAAAATACCTCCGGGAAGCCGCAGGCGGGGGCAGAGTCCCCTCAACCGACGACAATATGCGCGCGCTCTGGTCCTTTTCGCTGCAACCGCATAAGTAAGGGGCAGAACGCCATTTAGCGGAGCAGATCATGAACCGTCACAAGGGCCGGATGACACGCGACGGCATCCGCATTCACGAAGCCGCAGATTTCGCCGGGATGCATGCCGCCGGTCGACTTGCCGCGCAGATCCTCGACGAGGTGGCTACCCAAGTCTTTGTCGGCCAGACGACGGGCGCGATTGATGCCTTCATCGAGGCCCGCGTCGAAGAGGAAGGCGCGAAATCGGCCACCATCGGTTACAAGGGCTATCAGCACGCCTCCTGCATCAGCGTCAATCACGTGGTCTGCCATGGCATCCCGGGCGACAAGAAGCTCAAGGATGGCGATATCCTCAATATCGACGTGACCGTGATTGTCGATGGCTGGTTTGGCGACACCAGCCGCATGTATGTGGCGGGCAAGCTCAGCCGCAAGACCGAGCGGCTGATCCAGGTCACCCATGATGCGCTGTTCAAGGGGATCGAAGCGGTCAAACCCGGCAATACCTTTGGCGATATCGGCCATGCCATCCAAAACTACGTCGAGGCACAGCGCATGTCCGTGGTGCGTGACTTTTGCGGTCATGGTCTGGGAACGGTGTTCCATGCCCCGCCCAATGTGCTGCATTATGGCCGCGCGGGCACCGGGCCGGTGCTGGAGGAAGGTATGTTTTTCACCATCGAGCCGATGGTCAATCTGGGCCGCCCCGAAACCAAGGTTCTGGCCGATGACTGGACCGCTGTGACGCGGGACAAGTCGCTCTCGGCGCAGTTTGAACATTCCATCGGGGTGACGTCCGACGGGGCCGAGATTTTCACGCTCTCGCCCGCGGGCCGGTTTCACCCGACCTATGACGCGTGAACGCCCCGCCGGTTGACGCCGGTGGATTTGCGCATTTGAAAAGAGAAGAAGACCTGATGCACATCAGGATGGCGGACCGATCCGCCCGAAACCCAAGGACAGGACAAGATGGCAGCGCCGAAACCCGTGGTTCTTTGCATTCTCGATGGCTGGGGCCTGAGGGACGAGACCGAAGCCAACGCCGTGGCACAGGCCGCGACCCCGAATTTCGACCGGATCATGCGCGACTGTCCCAATGCCACGCTGATCACCCATGGCCCCGATGTGGGCCTGCCTACCGGGCAGATGGGCAATTCCGAGGTTGGCCATACCAATATCGGCGCGGGCCGCGTTGTGGCGATGGATCTGGGGCAGATTGATCTGGCCATCGAGGACGGGTCTTTTGCCGAGAATGAAACCTTGCAGGCGTTTATTGCCAAGCTGAAAGAGACCGGCGGCACCGCACAGCTCATGGGGTTGGCAAGCCCCGGCGGCGTGCATGCCCATCAGGTCCACATCGCCGAGGCCGCCCGCATCGTCGCCGAAGCGGGCGTGCCGGTGCAGATCCACGCCATCACTGATGGGCGCGACGTGGCCCCGCAAAGCGCCGATGCGCAGCTTGCCGAGATGCAGGCTGCGCTGCCGCACGGCGCGCGGATCGGCTGTGTCGTCGGGCGCTACTATGCCATGGACCGCGACAATCGCTGGGAGCGGGTGCAACAGGCGTTTGACCTGATGGTCAGTGGCACGGGGCGCAAGGCACCGGATGCTGTGAGCGCCGTGACATCCGCCTATGAGCAGGGCGAGAATGACGAATTTGTCAAACCCGTGGTGCTGGATGGGTTTCAGACCCCGAGTGATGCGGATGGTATCCTGTTCCTGAACTTCCGCGCCGACCGTGCGCGCGAAATCCTGTCTGCGCTGGCCGATCCCGCGTTTGACGCTTTTGATGCCAGCGCACGACCGAGCTGGGCCAGCGTCACCGGCATGGTGGAATATTCCGAGGCGCATAACGCCTATATGTCCACCCTGTTTCCCAAGCGTGAGATCAAAAACACCCTGTCGGAATGGGTCGCCAAGCATGGCCGCACCCAGTTCCACACCGCCGAGACCGAGAAATATCCGCATGTCACCTTCTTCCTCGCCGGTGGCAAGGAAGAGCCCGAGACGGGCGAAGACCGCTACATGGCGGCCTCGCCCAAGGTGGCGACTTATGATCTGCAACCCGAGATGAGCGCCGCAGAAGTGACCCGCGAATTGGTCAAGGCAATCGAGGCGCAATATGACATGATCGTCGTGAACTATGCCAACCCGGATATGGTGGGCCATACCGGCGATCTGGAGGCGGCCAAGAAAGCCTGTGAGGCCGTTGACCATGGTCTGGGACAGGCGCTCGCCGCGCTGGAGAACGTCGGCGGCGCGATCATCGTCACCGCCGACCATGGCAATTGCGAAACCATGGTCGATCCGGAAACCGGCGGGCCGCATACCGCACACACCACCAACCCGGTGCCCGTTGTTCTGGTGGGCGGACCCGAGGGCGCACGCCTGCGACCGGGCGGGCGGCTGGCCGATCTTGCGCCCACGGTGTTGCAGCTGATGGGGCTGGAACAGCCCGACGAGATGACCGGGGAAAGCCTTATCGCATGATCTGGCGCGCCGCGATCCTCTCTTGCCTGATCGCAGGTGGGGCCACTGCCCAGCAGGACCCGGGCGAGGCGGCGTTGGACGCGGTGCGCATGCTGGAGGACAGCGCCGATGCGCTGGCGCTGGCCAAGGGCGGGCGCGAACGGGTCAAGGCGCTGACCGAGATCGTGCGCGGATACGAGACCGGGCTATCCGCCCTGCGCGACGGGCTGCGCGCCGCCGCCATTCGGGAAGCACAGCTTGCCGCCGATCTGCGCGCCCGCGAGGAGGAGATCGCGCAGCTTCTGGGCGTGTTGCAATCCATGTCGCGCGCCCCTGCGCCCGCGACGCTGATCCACCCCTCCGGCCCCACCGGGACGGCGCGGGCGGGCATGCTGCTGACCGAGGTCACGCCGGGGCTCAAGGCCAAGGCCGATGCGCTGCGCGCCGATCTGGAAGAGGTTCAGGCGCTGCAATTGTTGCAGGAACAGGCCGCCACGAAACTGCGCGAAGGGCTTGAGGGGGCGCAGAACGCGCGCACCGCGCTGTCCAAGGCGGTGGCCGACCGCACCGACCTGCCGCGCCGCTTTACCGAGGACGCGGTGCAGACCGCTGTTCTGATCGCCGCCACGGAAACACTCGAAGGCTTTGCCAGCGAGCTCAGCACCATTGCCGAAAACGAAGCGCCCGGAAGCCTGCCCGATATTTCCCACCGCAAGGGCAACCTGCGCCTGCCGGTTCAGGGCCAAATCCTGCGCCGGGCGGGCGAACCGGATGCGGCAGGCGTCGTGCGCCCCGGTATGCTGGTTGCCACGCGGCCACAAGCCGTCGTTACCAGCCCCACCGCCGCCACGATCCGTTATCGCGGGCCGCTATTCAATTACGGGCTGGTCACCATCCTTGAGCCACAGGCCGAGACCCTCTTTGTCTTTGCCGGGCTGGACGCGGTGTTTGGCGAGATCGGCCAGGTCCTGCCAGCGGGCGATCCCGTGGGTCTGATGGGTGGCACATTGCAGACAGATGTCTCACTATCGGGTGATGGGGCTGGAAACACCCGCCCGGAAACGCTCTATATAGAAATCAGGGAATTCAATCAGCCCGTGGATCCGGAAACGTGGTTCCGCGCCGACAAGGGATAAACCGAGTATGAAGAAATTCGTGATGGCCGCAATTGGCGGCACACTTGCAGGGATCGTCGCCACGACACAATTCGCGGGACCGCTTCTGGCGCAGGACAGCAAGTCATCGAACAATGTCTATGAGCAGCTTGACCTGTTCGGCGACATCTTTGAACGCATCCGCGCGCAATATGTCGAAGAGGTGGATGAAAGCGAGCTGATCGAAGCGGCGATCAACGGCATGCTGACCTCGCTTGATCCACATTCCAGCTATCTTTCTCCCGATGATGCCGCCGATATGCGCGTGCAGACCCGGGGCGAGTTTGGCGGGCTGGGCATCGAGGTCACTCAGGAAGAGGGCTTTGTCAAAGTCGTCTCCCCCATCGACGGCACGCCCGCCGATGCGGCCGGAATGGAAGCCGGGGATTTCATCACCCATGTGGATGGCGAATCCGTTCTGGGCCTGACGCTGGACGAAGCGGTTGAACTGATGCGCGGGCCGGTGGGGTCGGAAATCATCATCACCGTCGTCCGCGAGGGCGAGGCCGAGCCGTTTGACGTGTCGATCATCCGCGACACGATCAAGCTGACCGCCGTGCGCACCCGGACCGAGGGTGACACCGTGGTGCTGCGCGTGACCACCTTCAACGACCAGACCATGCCGAACCTCGAAGAAGGGCTGGCCGAGCAGATCGAAGAACTGGGCGGTATGGACAACGTGAACGGGATCGTGCTGGACTTGCGCAACAACCCCGGCGGGTTGCTGACCCAGGCGATCCGCGTCTCGGATGCCTTCCTTGAAAAAGGCGAGATCGTCAGCACACGGGGCCGCAACCCGCAGGATGGCGACCGCTACAATGCCACGCCCGGCGATCTGGCCGACGGCAAGCCCATCGTGGTGCTGATCAATGGCGGCTCTGCCTCGGCCTCCGAGATTGTGGCCGGTGCGTTGCAGGATCACCGCCGCGCCATCGTGGTGGGCACCAAGAGCTTTGGCAAAGGCTCGGTCCAGACGGTCATGCCGCTGCGCGGTGACGGCGCCATGCGCCTGACCACGGCGCGCTATTACACGCCGTCGGGCCGGTCGATCCAGGCGCTGGGTGTGTCCCCCGACATCGTCGTGGAACAGCCGCGCCGCAAGCCCGAGACAGAAGAGGAAGAGGAAGCAAGCGCGGCACGCCGCAACCGCTCCGAGGCCGATCTGCGCGGGTCGCTGGACAATGACAGCCTGACCGAGGACGAGATCAAACAGATCGAAGCCGACCGCGCCAAGGCCGAAGCCGCCGCAAAACTGCGCGAAGAGGATTATCAGTTGGCCTATGCCATCGACATCCTCAAGGGCTTGTCCAAGCTGGGCCCGGACGCGCAGTAAGCCCGCCGGTATGAGTATGGACGGGGCCGTGCCAACCGCGCGGCCCCGTTTTCTTCAAAAGAGTGAGACTGTAAAACTGTCTGGGAGACAATTTTACAGTTCAACGGACCGAAATCTTTGTAATATTTCGGAACTACGGTGACCCGAACATGACCCCGGACGAAATCGCAAAACTCCCCTATCGCCAGAATGTCGGCGTCATGCTGGTGAACGCAGCGGGCGACGCCTTTGTCGGCCAGCGCATGGACAGCGAAATCCCCGCCTGGCAAATGCCGCAGGGGGGCATAGACACGGGCGAAGAGCCGCGTGATGCGGCGTTGCGTGAGCTGACCGAAGAAACCGGCGTGACCCCCGACCTGGTCACTGTCGAGGCGGAAACAGAGGGCTGGATTTCCTATGACCTGCCCGCCGATCTGGTGCCGCGCATCTGGAAGGGCCGCTACAAGGGGCAGGAACAGAAATGGTTCCTGTTGCGGTTCCATGGAACGGATGACCAGATCCGGATTGATGCGGATGATCATCAGGAGTTTTCCGAATGGCGCTGGCTGCCCGCCGACGAGTTGGTGGACAATATCGTGCCCTTCAAACGCGAGGTCTATGCCAAGGTGGTCGAAAGCTTCACCCCCTATCTGAAAGGCTGAGCCATGCGTATCCCGGTCCTGAGTATCCTGTTTTCCCTGATCGCCCCGGCTGCTTTTGCGCTGTCCTGCATGCCCCATGACGTGGCGCAGGTATACCGCGAGGCCGCCGACAGCGAGACGCGCTATTTCGTGGTGCTGGGCGAGCTGACCTTTGACAAGCGCAAGCTGCCGGTCACCGATTGGGACAAGCAGATGGATACGCCCCCAGACACCCGCATTCCTGCCCGGATCACAGGCAAATCCCTGGGAGCAGACGGGTTTCAAAAAGCGTTCGACGGGCAGATCACGCTGAACGCGCAATGTTTCGGCCCTTGGTGCGCCAGCGCCGTCAGCGGGGCGCGCTACCTGGCCTTTGTGAATGCCGACAGCCGCGAATTGGTGGTCACGCCCTGCGGCGGGTTCGGCTTTGCCAACCCGTCGAATGAGGTCATCGACACGGTGCTGCAATGCCATCGTGGCGGGGCCTGTGAGCCGGTCATGCGATAGACCTCTTCTCCCCCAACCTGGCTCAGCGCGGTGTCTGCCAAGCGGACTTTGCTGCCATTGCGCGAGCCGCTCATTGACGGGCCGCGGTGCGGCGATCCTGCGTTTGTGGGGCAGAGCTTTATGCCTGCAAAATCCGAAAAAGATCAGATCAATGCGCTTGCGGCAGCCAAATCGCCGTGCCGGGGGGCGGCCCGGCGATGCGCGGCGGCCTTCGGCCTTGATCCCGCGCAAAGCATGTCTGCTCAGGGCTCACAGCGGACATCCGAACCATGGAGACTGTTCTCCTTACGGCACAATCAACCGCGTTTCATAGCGGATCAGCCCGGCGATCTGCCTCAGATGTTCGCGCCGGAACGCGACGCAGCCTTCGGTCGGAAAGCCCGGCCTGCGCCATTGATGCAGGAAAATCGCCGAACCGCGCCCCGATTCCGCCCGGGGCCAGTTCCAGTCTGTGATCAGCACCAGATCGTAAAGCGGATCGGCGCGGCGCAACGTCTCGTGACTATGGGGATAGGGCGCGCGCACCATGAGGTTGTAATCCTCATGCCCCGCATCATCCGACCACAGATCGCCGGGCCGGATGGGCACGGCCCAATCCACGGGCCGCGCCATACGGTCGGGGCGATAGAGCAGCCCGACGATGCGGTGCACCCCGCGCGGCGTGGCCCCGTCGCCTTCGCGCTTGTCCGAGGTAGCGCCGCCGCGCCCGATGGTGCAGGGCCAGTACCGCCCGGCAAAGCGGACCCCGCGCGGGGTCAGGACCATGTCCCAGCGAGTCACAACAGATGCCCCGACTTGGCGGCCTTGGTGGCGAGATAGGCGGCATTCTGGTCGGTCAGACCCACCTTGAGCGGCACGCGCTCGGTCACGGAAATTCCCTGCGCCTCCATCATGGCAATCTTTTTGGGGTTGTTCGTCAGCAGCCGTACCGCGCCAAACCCCATGCGCTTGAGAATATCCGCGCCAATCCGGAAATCGCGCTCATCATCCTCGAATCCCAGCCGGTGATTGGCCTCGACCGTGTCGAACCCCTGATCCTGCAGCGAATAGGCGCGCATCTTGTTGGCAAGGCCGATGCCGCGCCCCTCCTGATTGAGGTAGAGAAGTACGCCCTGCCCCTCTTCGCCCATCTGTGCCAGCGCCGCGTGCAACTGCGGGCCACAATCGCATTTCAGCGATCCCAGCACATCGCCGGTGAAACATGCCGAATGCAGCCGCGCGAGTACCGGTTTGGCGCGGTCCGGACGGCCAATCTCAAACGCGTAATGCTCCACCCCGCCATCCTCGGGGCGGAAAATCTGCAATCGCCCGCCCGACGCCAGCCGGATGGGCAGCCGTGCGGCAACCACCGGATGCGGGGCATGTGCCTGCAACAGCAGAGGGCCGGTTGCGCCCGCGTTCAGTTTCGTGAGCCAACCCGCCTCGGGAATGTCGGCCTCTGAGGCCAATTCAACCACCAGCGCGGCAGGCAAGAGCTGCGCCGATTTCACCAGTTCAATCGCCAAACGGTGCAGCGCCGCATCACCCGCGCGCAGCGCAAAAAGCGGCCCCTTCATCGGTGTGCGCAGATCATCCTTGGGATCGGCCAGCGCGTGAACCCAACTGCAATCCGCTTCTTCCGGCAGCGGCAGCCGCGCGACATCGCCATCATAGGCGCGCGCCTTGAGCGTTTCGGCCCGGCGTCCGGTGATGGTCAGCACCGGCTGTGGCCCCAATGCTCGGGTCGCGGCCAGCCGCTCCGGCGACAGGGTTTCCGCCGCAAGAACCAGCGCGACGTCGCCATGCCCGCACAGCACAACCGGCACCCCCATGCGCAGATCGGCACGGGCGCGGTTGATCAATTCAACGGGATCGGGCGCAAAACCATGTGTCATCAGGGTCTTGATGTAGACCTTTGTCATGGGAAATTGAAACATTTCCTTGGCGATCCATGGATTTTCACACGAGCGCGTGAAGTCTTTGCAGCAAACCTTGCCGCGGTGCCGCTGCCACCGCATCTCTTTATCAACACGACGGAGGATACCGACATGGCACAGCTCAAGAACCTGCTGCTTGTGGATGATGATGAGGACCTGCGCGAAGCGCTGGCCGAGCAATTGATCATGACCGAGGATTTCGAGGTCTTTGAGGCGGGGAATGGATCTGAGGCGATGGAGCGGGTCAAAGCCTCGCATTTCGACCTGATCATTTTGGATGTGGGCCTGCCCGACACGGATGGGCGCGAGTTGTGCCGGTTGATGCGAAAGCAAGGCGTGAAAGCCCCGGTGCTGATGCTGACCGGCCATGACAGCGATGCGGACACGATCCTGGGCCTTGATGCCGGTGCCAATGACTATGTCACCAAACCGTTCAAGTTCCCGGTGCTCCTGGCCCGTATCCGCGCGCAGCTGCGCCAGCATGAACAGTCTGAGGACGCGGTGTTTGCACTTGGCCCCTATACGTTCAAACCGGCGATGAAGACGCTGGTGACCGAGGACGAGCGTAAGATCCGCCTGACAGAGAAAGAGACAAATATCCTCAAATACCTCTACCGCGCGCCCGAAGGCGTGGTGCCGCGCGATGTGCTCTTGCACGAGGTCTGGGGCTATAATGCCGGGGTCACGACCCACACGCTGGAGACGCATATCTACCGGTTGCGCCAGAAAATTGAACCGGAACCGTCAAATGCCCGCCTTCTTGTGACCGAATCCGGAGGGTACAGACTGAATGCCTAAAGGTCGTATGGCTTGACCCAGATCAAAGCGGTATCCTGAGGGTACCTTTAGCAAGGTTTGCAACAGTTCCCGTCGCATATGCGGGTTATCATATGCACCTCCCTGTTGGACTGACCCGGGCTGCGGCTCGGGTCTTTTTTTGAGGGAGGTATTCTAGTGACAGGGATGCGGGACAGAACTGTCGTTCGTCACAAAGAGCTAAGGGACGCGCCCGACCCTGGGAGGGCGCGTGCACGATTTGTGGCGTCCCCATCGGCGCGGCATTCAAGCCATTGATTAGGTGCGAAACGTCGCCAGTGCGCCCTCCCGTGGGGAGGGTCGGGCGCGGCCCGGGGTTCCCCCGGGCAAACCGGAATTGAGTGTCTTGTAAGGGTTCCGGTCCAACTTTCAGAAGGCTTTGGCCACCAAAAAAGGCGGAGCAAAACTCCGCCCTCTTTAGATACCAGTCCAGTATAGTCCTATTCCCGCACCAGCTTCTCATAGCTCTCCGCCATATCCCGCGTGATATCACCCACCTCGAAATGCCAGTCGCCGATTTGGCGCACTGGGGTGACTTCAGCGGCGGTGCCGGTCAGCCAGCATTGTTCGAACCCTTCCAGTTCCTCGGGCATGATATGGCGTTCATGCACCTTGATCTGGCGGTCCGTCAGCATGCCGATCACGGTCTGGCGGGTGATGCCGTTGAGGATGCAATCGGGCAGCGGTGTGTGCACCTCGCCATCCTTGACGAAAAAGATATTTGCGCCGGTCGCCTCGGCCACATAGCCGCGGTAATCCATGAAGAGCGCGTCGGAACAGCCCTTGGCCTCGGCCGCGTGTTTGGACATGGTGCAGATCATGTAGAGACCCGCCGCCTTGGCCGCTGTCGGGATCGTCTCGGGGCTGGGACGTTTCCATTTGGAGATGTCGAGCTTGGCGCCTTCCATCTTGGCGTCGCCGTAATACGCCCCCCATTCCCAGGCCGCGACGGCCATGCGCACCGGGTTGCGCGCCGAGGCGACACCCATGTCTTCGCCCGCGCCGCGCCAGGCCACCGCACGCACATAGGCGTCGGTCCAGCCATTGGCCTCTAGCACGTCATACTTGGCCTTTTCGATCTCATCGACGGTATAGGGGATCGGCATGTCCAGCATCTCGCCCGAGCGCAAGAGCCGCTCGGAATGTTCGCGGGATTTGAAGATCTTGCCATTGTAGCAGCGCTCCCCCTCAAAGACCGAGCTGGCATAATGCAGACCATGGGTCAGGATATGCACATTCGCATCCCGCCATTCGACCAGCTTGCCGTCCAACCAGATTTTGCCGTCACGATCATCATATGCGCCAGACATGTCGCTCTCCCTTGCCGCCGCTTTTCAAATATTGCGCCTGATACGTCCGAACCGGGCATAAAATTGCGCAAAAACTGGGATTCGCTACCAGTTGAGGCTTGGAATGTCAACAAGGCTGACTTAATGTGACAGCAAGACGTGATGAGGAAGGGTTTGCACATGGCGGAATCCACCGGAGAGCAGTTGCTGTTTCTGACCGATGAACAGCTCAGGCAGGGGATCGAGGCCATGTTCTTTGCCTATCGCGGCTTTACCGCAGATCCCGACCGTATCCTTGATGAAATGGCCTATGGTCGCGCGCATCACCGGGCGATCCATTTCATCAACTGCGCGCCGGGCACGACGGTCAACAACCTGCTGAATATCCTTGGTGTTACAAAGCAATCGCTGAACCGTGTCTTGCGCCGGTTGATCGAAGACGGTCTGGTGGAAAGCAAGGTGGGGCGCATGGACAAACGCGAACGCCACCTGTTTCTGACCGAGGAGGGCAAGGCATTGGAATCCCGTCTGTCTGACGCACAGCGCGCCCGGATGCGCGCCGCCTATCGCAAGGCCGGCCCCGAGGCGGTGGCCGGGTTCCGGCAGGTGCTGGAGGCGATGATGGACCCCGATATGCGCCGCAATTACCACGCGCTGAGGGAGACCAAGACATGATGGACCCCGACGCCCACCTTTTGATTGTCGATGATGATGAGCGCATTCGCGGATTGCTGCAGAAATTCCTGATCCGCAACGGGTTTCTTGTCAGTGCCGCGCGCGATGCCGCCCATGCGCGGCGCATCCTGTCGGGACTGGATTTCGACCTGATCGTGCTGGACGTGATGATGCCGGGCGAGGATGGCATCAGCCTGACCCGCGATCTGCGTGAAACCTCCAGCACACCGATCCTTTTGCTGACGGCCAAGGGCGAGACCGAGGACCGGATTGCAGGGCTTGAGGCCGGGGCGGATGACTACCTTGTCAAACCGTTCGAGCCCAAGGAATTGCTGCTGCGCATCAACGCGATCCTGCGGCGTATGCCCGACGCGCCAGAGGACGCGGCCAAGCCGAAGATCCTGTCGCTTGGCCCCATCCGCTATGACATCGAACGGGGTGAGCTTTGGCAGGGCGAAGATCAGGTGCGGCTGACGGCGACGGAAAGCCAGTTGATGCGCATCTTTTCTGCCCGCCCGGGCGAGGCGATCACCCGGGCGCAATTGGTCGAGGAACTGGGCCGCGACGGTGGGCAAAGCCAGGAACGCGCGGTCGATGTGCAGATCACCCGGCTGCGCCGCAAGCTGGAAAGCGACCCGAAACAGCCGCGTTACCTTCAGACCGTGCGCGGGGCGGGGTATATGCTCGCGCCCGATTGATGGCCGGGATGGTGGGCAGGACTGCCCACCCTACGAAGGGCTTGCCAGACTCGGCAAAATCGGCGAAAGGATTGGGCGACCGGGGCGGTGGCGCCGCCCACAGGGTCCATTCCCATATATTTCGTCCTGTACGCCGGGACCTTTCTTTGACGAGAGGGGTCGCTATGACTGCACGTCCGGAATTCTATCGGTTTCATAATGGTGAAAAGGCCCCGCTTCAGTTTGCTGAGGCGGAATACGAAGCGCGGCTGACGGGCCTTCGCGCACGCATGGAGGCGCTTGGCTGCGAGGCAGCCGTTTTCACCTCAATGCATAATGTGAGTTACTATTCGGGTTTCACCTATTGCGCGTTTGGCAGACCCTATGCGCTGGTCGTGACGCCCGAGACGAGCGTGACGATCTCTGCTGGCATTGATGCCGGTCAGCCGTGGCGGCGGTGTTACGGCGACAACATCACCTATACCGATTGGCAGCGGGACAATTATTGGCGCGCAATCGGCTCGGTCACGGGTACGGGCAAGCGGGTCGGCTATGAGAGCGATCACCTGACGCTCTTGAAAAAGGGCAAGCTGGAGGCGTTTTTGCAGCCCAGCGCCTTGGTCGATCTGTATGAGACGACGATGGTGCAGCGGATGCATAAAAGCGCGGCGGAGCTTGAGATGATCCGTGCAGGCGCGGCCGTGGCAGATGTGGGTGGCTATGCCATCCGTGACGCGGTGCGCGAGGGTGCGCGCGAGATCGACGTGGCCATGGCAGGCCGTGATGCGATGGAGCTGGAGATCGCCAAGCGGTTTCCCGATGCGGAGTATCGCGACACATGGGTCTGGTTCCAGTCGGGGATCAATACCGATGGGGCACATAACCCGGTCACCTCGCGGCGCTTGCAGCGCGGTGATATCCTGTCGCTCAATACCTTTCCGATGATCTCGGGCTATTACACCGCGCTGGAACGCACCATGTTCGTGGGCGAGGTGGATGAGGCCTCCCTGCGCTATTGGGAGGCCAATGTCGGCGCGCATGAGCTGGGGATTTCGCTACTCAAGCCCGGCGCGCGCTGCTCGGAGGTGACGGCAGAGATCAACGCGTTTTTCGAGGAACGCGACATGCTGCAATACCGGACCTTTGGCTACGGGCACAGCTTTGGCGTACTGTCGCATTACTACGGGCGCGAGGCGGGTCTGGAGCTGCGCGAGGATATCGACACAGTGCTGGAGCCGGGCATGGTGATCTCCATGGAGCCGATGCTGACCATTGCGGACGGTCAGCCCGGGGCCGGGGGATATCGCGAGCATGATATCCTGATCATTACCGAGGATGGGAACGAGAATATCACCGGCTACCCCTATGGGCCCGGGTTCAATATCGTCGGTTAAAGGTCGTTGGTTAAAGCGCAATTCCGGACGCAAAACCGGTATCCACTTTTGCTGGAAATGCTTTAGCCCATCGGCGTCAGCTTGGGGCGCGCCTTGCCGCGTTGCAGCCCAAGCTGACGCTCGCGCCAGATGATGAGGACACCAGCGGCCATGACGATGACAGAGCCCATTATCGTCGCCGTAGTGGGCACCTCGGCAAAGACCACATAGCCCACGATCACCGCGAACAGCATCGAAGCGTAATCGAAGGGCGCCAGCACACCGGCCGGCGCGAAACGGTAGGACAGCGTCAGGAAGATTTGTCCGATACCGCCGAAAACCCCGGCTCCGATCAGCATCGCCGCCTCGGGCAGCGAGGGCACTGTCCAGCCAAAAGGCAGCGTGAAAAGCGACAAGACGCTGGCGGTCAGCATGAAATAGAAGACGACAGCCGAGGGGTGCTCGGTCTGGACAAGACGCCGGATATGGACCTGTGCCAGCGACCGCAGCGCGGCCGAAATGAGCATGGCCACCGCGCCGATCATGGCAAGGCGGTCAAGGTCTGCGCCGAAGCTGAGCCTTGGCCAGAGGATCACCAACACGCCGATCAGTCCGATACCCACGGCAGAGAGGCGGAACATCCGCACCTGTTCGCCCAGCAGAAGCGCAGCGAGGATCACCGTAATGAGCGGTGAGGCAAAGCCGATGGCGGTGACCTCGGGCAGCGGCAGAAGCCCGAGCGCGGTAAAGCCCAGCCCCATGGCCGAGACGCCGATCACCCCGCGCCAGACATGGCCCATGGGGTTTCGGGTGCGCAGCCCCGTAGAGAGCTCGCCCTTGAGCATCAGCCAGACAATGATGACCGGCAGGGCAAAGGCCGAGCGGAAGAATACCGCCTCGCCCGGCGGCACAGCGTCGGACGTGGCCTTGATGAGCGAGGCCATGATTGTGAAGACCGCCAGGGCGATGAGTTTGAGCGCGATGCCACGACCGGTTTGCATGAGGCTTGTCTGCGCCTGTTTCGCGCAAAGGTCAAATGGGGGCGCTTGTGGCGGATTGCGGGAGCCTCCGGCGGGAGTTTATCTGGCAAGATGAAGACGGGGGATGCTTGCACTTCCATGGATGGGCTGGGATGAAAACAGAGGATTTCTGGAGGGTCGCATGAGCAATCACTTGATCGACGCGTTGAAAGGCGCAAGCGCCAGGGCGCCGGAACGTGTCTTTGCCATGAATGCCGAGGGCGCGGCTTTGTGCAGTTTTGGCGAACTGTTCGACGGCGCGGCCCGACTGGCGGGCGTGTTGCAGCGCGCAGGCGTGCAGCCCGGCGACCGGGTGGCGGTGCAGGTGGCCAAGACGCTGGAGGCGGTGCAGCTTTATCTTGGGACGGTTATGGCGGGAGGTGTGTTTCTGCCGCTCAACACCGCCTATACGACGGATGAGGTGGCGTATTTCGTGGGGGATGCGGAACCGCGTGTGCTGGTCTGTGATCCGGAGCGGGCCGGGGATTTGGCGGGTATTGCCGGGGATGCGCGGGTTTTGACGCTGGATGCGGGCGGCAAGGGCAGCCTGTTTGACGATCTGGGCGACCCGGTGGAGCCGGTGGCGCGGGGGGCCGGTGATCTGGCGGCGATCCTTTACACGTCGGGCACCACGGGGCGCAGCAAGGGGGCTATGCTGAGCCATGCCAATCTGGCCAGCAATTCGGAGACCCTGCGCGATCTGTGGCGGTTTACCTCGGATGATGTGCTGATCCATGCGCTGCCGATCTTTCACACCCATGGGCTCTTCGTGGCGACCAATGTGGCGCTTCTGGCGGGGGCGCAGGTGGTGTTCCTCCCCGGTTTTGATGCCGATGCGATCCTGCAGGCCATGCCACACGCCACGGCGCTCATGGGCGTGCCGACATTCTATACCCGGCTTTTGGCGGATGACCGGCTGGGCCGGGACCGTGCGGCCAATATGCGGCTGTTCATTTCCGGCTCTGCGCCGCTTTTGGCATCGACCCATGAGGAATGGGAGGCACGGACCGGTCATCGTATTCTGGAACGCTACGGCATGACCGAGACGAATATGAGCACGTCCAACCCCTATGAAGGGGAACGGCGGGCCGGGACCGTGGGCTTTCCGCTGCCGGGGGTGGAATTGCGCATCATGGATGGCGAGGCCGAGGTGGCGCAGGGCGAGATCGGGGTGATCGAAGTGCGTGGGCCGAATGTGTTTCAGGGCTATTGGCAGATGCCGGAGAAAACAGCGGAAGAGCTGCGCCCCGATGGGTGGTTCATCACCGGGGATCAGGCCTTTGTCGATGCGGAGGGGTACGTGACCATCGTGGGGCGCGAGAAGGACATGGTGATCTCGGGCGGGTTCAACGTGTACCCGAAAGAGGTTGAGGGGCTGATCGACGCGCTTCCTGGGGTCAAGGAGAGCGCTGTGATCGGTGTGCCGCATCCGGATTTCGGTGAGGCGGTGGTGGCCGTGGTGGTACCGGATGGATCAGGCGCAGTGCCGGATGTGGGCGCGGCGCTGGCGGGCAAGCTGGCGAAGTTCAAACAGCCCAAGCGGGTGATCGTGCTGGACGAGTTGCCGCGCAACACCATGGGTAAGGTGCAGAAGAAGGCGCTGCGCGAGGAATATGCGGGGCTGTTTGAGCCCTCGTGAGATTTTTTTCCCGTTCACGCCAAGGATCGTCCCCTGAGCCGCGTCCTACAGAAGACATGCGCGATATGGTGAGTGATGAGACATTGGCGCTGGCTGCCGCAGATGGGGACGCAGAGGCGTTTTCCCAACTGCTGAGCCGCGTCTATGACCGGGTCTTTGCGCTTGGCTTCAGGCTGACCGGCAGCCGGGCCGAGGCGGAGGATCTGACGCAGGATATCTGTGCCGCGTTGCCGGGCAAGCTGCGCGGCTTTGACGGACGGGCGCGGCTGACCACGTGGCTCTATCGCGTGGTGGTGAATGCCGCCCATGACCGGCGGCGGCGCGCGGCGTCCCATGCGCGGGCGGTTGAGGGCTGGGGCGATGTGGAGCTGGCGCGGCGGGCCGAGGCGGACCAGACACGAGAGCAGCTGGGCTGGCTGGCGGAGGCGATGCAGGCCCTGCCCGACGATCTGCGCGAAACGCTGGTGCTGGTGCTGGAACCGCTCTCCCACGCAGAGGTGGCGCAGATCCAGGGTATTTCCGAGGGCACGGTGAGCTGGCGCATGTCAGAGATACGCAAGCGTCTCAGGGCGCTGAAGGAGGCAGAGACATGAGCGACGAATTCGACAAGCTGGCGCAGTCCTTGCGCGCGGCGACCCCGTCGCCGGATGAGACGCGCAAGGCCGCCAATATCGCGGAGGCGGAAAAAATCTTTGCCGCGTCCCAAGGATCGCGGGACAGCGCCCGTCAAACTCTCGAACGCCCAAAGAGGGGCGTGTTGATGAGAGGTCTTGATGTCATGCTGAAATCCCTGTCCCCGCGCGCCGCATTGGGTGCCACCACCGCGATTGCCCTTGTCGGTGTCGCGCTGATCCTGCCGACTTTGGAGGTCGGCGCGCCGGAAGTTGTGCGCGATGTGCCAAAGCCCGTGTCCTCCATGGACGCCCCGTTGGAAGAAGCCTTGGCCACACCGCGGCAAAAATCGACCGGCACCGCCACGGGCGGGTTGATGTCGATGGAACCCGCCCCGGCACCAGCGCCATCTGCGGATTTCGAGTTCGAAGTGATGAATGTTGCGCCCGGCGGGAACAACGGCACGGTGCGCATGTATTCGGGGCAGCCTGCGGCAGAGCTGGGCGATGTGCAGATGCGCGCGCCACTGGTGGACCAGTTCTACGCGCCCGAAAGCACGTCCGAGGCCTATCCTGAGGCCGAAACCAACCCGCTCAAGGTGACGGTAGAGGACCCGGTATCGACCTTTTCGATCGACGTTGACACCGCCGCATGGTCGGTCCTGCGCAACATGATCGAAGCGGGGCAATTGCCCGCGCCCGAGACTGTGCGGATCGAGGAGATGGTGAATTATTTCCCCTATGATTATCCCGCGCCCGGCGAGGGATCTGCGTTTCGCACCGGCGTGACCGTGGCCGACACGCCGTGGAACGCGCATACGCGGCTCGTGCATATCGGCATTCAGGGTGCCCTGCCCGATGTCGAAGATCGCCCGCCGCTGAACCTTGTTTTTCTGGTGGATGTGTCGGGGTCGATGGATGATCCGCGCAAGCTGCCGCTATTGAAACAATCCTTGCGGCTGATGCTGGGGGAATTGCGCCCCGAGGATGAGGTGGCGATTGTCACCTATGCGGGGGCGTCCGGTGTAGCGCTGGAGCCGACCCGTGCCGGGGACCGTGCGACGATCCTTGCTGCTCTGGACGGTCTTGGCGCGGGCGGTGGCACGGCGGGTCAGGCCGGGCTGCAGGAGGCCTATGCGCTGGCCGAAAAGATGTCTGAGGACGGCGAGGTAAGCCGGGTGTTGCTGGCCACGGATGGCGATTTCAACATCGGGCTGCATGACCCGGATGCGCTCAAAGAGTTTATCGCCGACAAGCGCGAGACCGGCACCTATCTGAGCGTTCTGGGCTTTGGCCGTGGCAATCTGGATGACGCTTTGATGCAGGCGCTGGCGCAGAACGGCAATGGCATGGCGGCCTATATTGATACGTTGAGCGAGGCGCAGAAAGTGCTGGTGGATCAACTCACCGGTGCGCTGTTTCCGATTGCCGACGATGTGAAGATCCAGGTGGAGTTCAACCCGGCGCAGGTCGCTGAATATCGGCTGATTGGCTATGAAACCCGGGCACTCAAGCGCGAGGATTTCAACAATGACAAGGTGGATGCCGGTGATATCGGCGCGGGCCATCAAGTCACCGCGATTTACGAGGTCACGCCGGTGGGCAGCCCCGCGCGGCTGACAGATCCGCTGCGCTATCAGGCCACGGCCGATGCGGGCAGTGACGAGCTGGGGTTCCTGCGCCTGCGTTACAAGGCACCGGGCGCGGCAGAGAGCCGTTTGATCGAAACGCCCATCGTCGAAGGCAGCGAGACCACGGATGACATGCGCTTTGCCTTTGCCATCGCGGGCTTTGGCCAGCTCTTGCGCGGCGGGGAGTATACCGGCCAGTGGGATTACGGCGATGCGGTGGCTCTGGCCAATGGCGCCAAGGGGGGCGACCCGTTTGGCTACCGCGCCGAGGCGCTGCGGCTGATGCGTCTGGTCGGGACGATGGCAGAATAGGACGCCCTGACCGCTCGAGGTCAGTAAATTTTAGCATGTGATGACCCCCGGACCATCGGCCCGGGGGCGAATTGACGTGAAATAGATGGTTTTATTAATTGGGTTTTGCCCCGACAGCGTTGTTGCCGTTGGTCCCGGTCGCTGGGCCGACGGCATTGCCCCAGCCACCCTTGATCTCGCTGGCCGGGAGCGACCCGTTGCCAGCAGACTGGATGGCGGCGGCCATTGACTTGGCGGAACTGCTCTGACCTTGAGCGAATACCGGCGCGCTCAGTGCCAGAAGGGCTGCGCCTGCAACTGCGATATATTTGGTCATGGTACGTCTCCTGATTGGGTTAACGCACCTGTTACGGTGCGCTTGTCGAACTGGATCAGTTTCCAGCGGAGGCTTGGACCTTGTGTCGAAATCAGGCAGGCTGACATCTAGATACCGCATTCAGGGAGGCCGCTCATGTCCGTCACTCAGATCCGTCCCAATATGGACCATTGGCAGGAACGCGTTGATCTGGCGGCCGCGTTCCGCTGGACCGCGCGGCTCAATATGCATGAAGGGGTGGCCAATCATTTCAGCCTTGCCATCAATGACGATGGCACCCGGTTCCTGATGAACCCCAACCAGATGCATTTTGCCCGGATCAAGGCCAGCGACCTGATCGAGGTGGATGCCAATGACCCCGAGACGTTGCAGGGGCCGGATGCACCGGACCCGACCGCCTGGGGCCTGCATGGCGGGTTGCATCGTCATTGTGCCCATGCGCGCTGTGCCATGCATGTGCATTCGATCCACGCCACGGTTCTGGCCTGTCTCAAGGACAAGCGCCTGCCGCCGATCGACCAGAACTGCGCCACGTTTTTCAACCGCATCGTGATTGATGAGCAGTATGGCGGGCTGGCGTTCGAGGATGAGGGGGAGCGGTGCGCGCAATTGTTCACCGATCCCAAGCAAAAGGTCATGGTGATGGGCAATCACGGGGTGATGGTGATTGGCGACACTGTGGCCGAGACGTTCAACCGGCTCTATTACTTCGAGCGCGCCGCCGAGACCTATATCCGCGCGCTGCAGACCGGGGCGGAACTGGACGTGCTGTCCGATGAGATCGCAGAAAAGACCGCGCGGGAGTTGGAGGAGTACCCGGAACAGGATGTGCGGCATCTGAACGAGCTGAAAGCGATCCTCGATGCCGAAGGGTCGGATTACGCGGCATGAGCCTTGAGCGCTTCACCGAGGCACAGGCGCCCGTCTGGGATCAGGTCATGCGGGAGCTGCGCGCGGGTCAGAAGACCAGCCATTGGATGTGGTATGTATTTCCCCAGTTGGCCTCCCTGGGCCGGTCGCATCGGGCGCGGGTTTACGGCATTGCCGATCTGGCCGAGGCCAAAGCTTATGCAGCTCATTCAGTGCTGGGACCGCGCTTGCGCGAGGCGGCGGCGACAGTGCTGGAGCATCCGGACAAATCCGCAGAACAGATCATGGGCGGCATCGACGCGCTCAAACTACGCTCCTGCGCGACGCTGTTCGAACGGGCGGATCCGGAGGCGGAGGCGTTTCCAAGCCTGATCGAGACGTTTTATGACGGGGTCCGCTGCCCGCTGACGCTGGCAGAGCTGGACCGATGAGCCGAGCCCCAGGGCTCACGCCCCGTAGGGAACCCAGATATTCTTGACCTCGGTCGCAGCATCGAGGAAATAGCGCCCTTCGCCCGCTGGACCGAACCAGTCGCGGTCCTGCCCGTTGTTCACCCATGTGCGTTTGAGATTGCCCGCAGCAGAAGATTCGATCTCTTTCGAGAGGTCCGTGGACGAAAAGCTCCAGACCGCGTCTACATCCATATGCCCGGCCAGTGCTGGCGCAAGCTCGGTATGCGATCCGGTGAGGATATTGACCACCCCGCCCGGCACGTCTGAGGTTTCCAGAACCTGATAGAAATCGGTGGCGGCCAGCGGGAACGGCTCGGATGCGATGAGAACCGAGCGGTTGCCCATGGCCATGGCGGGTCCCATCAGAGAGATCAGCCCCAAGAGCGGATGCGCATCGTCGCAGAACGCGCCGATCACGCCCACGGGTTCTCTCATGGCCAGCGCCACGGCGCGAATGGGCACGTTATGCGTCTGCCCGTCGAACTTATCGGCCCAGGCGGCATAGGTGAACAGGCGTGAAATCGATGCCTCGACCTCGCGCGCGCCGTTACGTTTGCCGGTCATCTGGTTGAGGCGATGCGCGAATTCACCTGCGCGGGCCGAGAGATTTTCGGCGATGTAATAGAGGATCTGCGCGCGGTTATGGCCGGTCGTGCCGGACCAGCCCGCCGCACCCTGCGCGGCCTCGACCGCGTTGCGGATGTCCTTGCGGTTGGCGATGCCCACGTGGCCCAGAAGCGCGCCCTTGGGCGCGTAGACGCCCCGGGAATAGCCGCCATCGGGACGGGCCTGTTTGCCGCCCACGTAAAGCTTGGCGGTGCGGTCCAGCGGGTCGGTGGGGGTGTTTTTGCCCTTGAAGGGAAGAAGCGCGGTCAGCGTCTTGGTCTTTGTGGCGGGCCGAGTATAGGCGCTCATCCCTTCCCAGCCGCCTTCGCGGCCAAAGCCGCTTTCGCGCACGCCGCCGAAACCGGCAGCCGCGTCGAACATGTTGGTGCCGTTGATCCAGACGACACCCGCCGCCAGTTTCGGCGCGATATCGAGCGCGACATTGATATTCTCGCTCCACAGCGTCGCGGCAAGGCCGTAGCGCGTGTTATTGGCCATCTGAACCGCCTCGGCGGGCGTGCGGAAGGTCGTTCCCACCAGCACCGGACCAAAGATTTCATCCTGCATGAGCCGGTCGGACGGGTGCAGCCCGGTGATCAGCGTCGGCGGGTAGAAACAACCCTCTACCGGCATCTCCACATTGGCGCGATAGACCTCGCCCGTCGTGCTGGCGTCGACCATGTCAGACACGGCGCGCAGCTGCACCGGGTCCACGATAGCGCCCACGTCAATGCATTTATCCAGCGGGTTGCCCAGCCGCAGCTTGTCCATGCGCGCGCGCAACCGGGCGTGGAAGGTCTCGGCAATGCCCTCCTGCACCAGAAGGCGGGAACCAGCGCAGCAGACCTGTCCCTGATTGAACCAGATCGCGTCGACGAGGCCCTCAATGGCGCTGTCGATATCGGCGTCCTCGAAAACGATGTAAGGTGACTTGCCGCCCAGCTCCAAGGTCAGCGCCTTGCCCGTGCCAGCGGTGGCGCGGCGGATGATGCGGCCCACCTCGGTCGAGCCGGTAAAGGCGATCTTGTCGATGCCGGGATGGGACACGATCATTTCGCCCACGGCACCGTCGCCGGTGACGATGTTCACGACGCCCTTGGGCAGGCCCGCCTGTGTGCAGATATCCGCAAAGAGCAGCGCGGTGAGGGACGTGTATTCCGCCGGTTTCAGCACCACGGTATTGCCCGCCGCCAGCGCAGGAGCGATTTTCCAGGACAGCATCAGGAGCGGGAAATTCCACGGCACGATCTGACCGCAGACCCCATGTGGCACGCGGCCCGGCAGTTCACTGTCCATCAATTGCGCCATGCCCGCGTGGTAGTAGAAATGCCGCTGGGCAAGGGGAATGTCGATATCGCGGCTCTCGCTGATCGGTTTGCCATTGTCGAGCGTTTCCAGCACCGCAAACAGCCGCGCGTGCTTCTGCATGAGCCGCGCAATGGCGTAGAGGTATTTCGCCCTCCCATGCCCGCCCAAGCCCTGCCAGCCCGGTTGCGCCTTGCGGGCGGCGGCGACGGCATCGTCAATCTCGGACGGGATCGCCTGGGTCAGGTCGGCAAGCGTTTCGCCATTGGCGGGGTTTTTGGAGTGAAACTCACCGCGCGCGGCGGTCCAGTCGCCTCCTATGAACTGACCAAAGCGGCTGCCCTGATCGACGATCCAGGCAAGGGCATCAGCTGCGCTTTCAGGGGCGGGGCCGTATTCCATGGTCTCGAATATCTCTTTGACGGTCATAGGACTTGCTTTCTCAATACGAGGACCAGCGCATAGGCCAGCCAGAGGAAGGCCACGGCCCAGACGCCATACATCACGCGGCGGGAGCGGCGGTGCAGCGCCGCATAGGGTTCCAGCCCTTCGGGCAGGTCCTCGGGCGGGTCATAATTCGGTTCATCCCCCAATGCGCGCTGCATCCGTGTGGGCAGGTCGCGCACCGCGCGTTTCAGCTTGCGCCGCCGCCAGCTTTTGCCGCCGATGAACAGAGCAAAACCCAGCCCGAAGAGCAGGATATAGGGGTTGTTGCCCATCATCGCGTCACCCGATCGCGTGGCGGTGTGCCGCCGAATAATGCCCTGTCACGTGGTGCTCCAGCTGCCGCTCGATATCGCCCAGAAGCGAGGAGGCACCGAAACGGAACAGGTCGGGGCGCAACCATCTGTCGCCCAGTTCCTCCTTCATCAGCGCGAGATAGGTCAGCGCATCCTTGGCCTTGGAAATCCCGCCCGCCGGTTTGTAACCGACGCGGTAGCCTGTGCGCTGGTGATAGTCGCGGATCGCGCGGATCATGGTCAGGCTTACGGGCAGGGTGGCGTTCACGCTTTCCTTGCCGGTCGAGGTCTTGATGAAATCGGCCCCCGCCATCATGCAGATCAGCGAGGCGCGGGCGACGTTTTTCAGCGTGCCAAGCTCGCCTGTCGCAAGGATCGCTTTCACATGCGCCTCGCCGCAGGCAGAGCGAAAGGCGCGCATTTCGTCATAAAGCGCCTGCCAGTTGCCGGTCAGCACATGGCGGCGGGAAATCACGATGTCGATCTCGGCGGCACCGGCCTTGACGCTTTCGACAATCTCGGCCACGCGCAGATCAAAGGGTGACAGACCGGCAGGAAACCCGGTGGAGACAGCGGCCACCGGGATGCCGGTGCCGTCCAGTGCCTCGACAGCCGTCTCCACCATGTCGTGATAGACACAGACCGCGCCCACGGTGAGCCCCTCCATCCCCAGCTCTTGCAGGATATCGGCGCGTACCGGTTGCACGGCCTTGGCGCAGAGCCTGCGGACGCGACCGCGCGTGTCGTCGCCCGACAGGGTGGTCAGGTCAATGCAGGACACGGCGCGACAGAGCCATGCGGCCTGATAGTCTTTTTTCACGCTGCGCCGCCCCGGCAGGGACGCGGTGCGGCGTTCAATGGCCGAGCGATTGGCTTGCGCGCCCAGAACCCAGTCAAGGTCCAGCGCCTGTCCGGGATTGCGGGCCTCGAATGCCTGTGGAAGCTGTGTGTCTGTCTTGGCGGCTGTGGCCATGGTTTGCCCCTGATACTCGCGTGAGCGAACGGTGCCACGCCCGGCGACGCTGGGCAAGGCTGCCTTAGCGTATCAGATTCGACAACCAGCGTTTGAACGCGGATTTCTGCGGGCGCAGGATATTCAGGTGCAGGATGCGCGGGCGGGGTTGGTCGGAATAGATCGGTTCCGACAGCTCATAAACCCGTTTGTTGAACTGCGGCGGCAGCACGTAGAAATCCAAGTCCGAAGCCCAGAGCGTTTCGCGGAACGTGACCTGATCGACCTTGAAACCGGCTTGGGCGAAATTGGCGGACCATGCCTTGAAGAATTTCGTGGTCTTGTCGTTCTTTTTGAACAGAAGCACGCCGGTGTTGATCTCGGGGAAGGCGTCCGGCAGCTCGGTCTGCCATGTCTTGGTGTGGCGCGGGCGATGCCAGAGGATCACATGCGCGCCGCACATGTCGTATTTCTCCAAGAGCCGGAAGGCCGATTGCAGATCGTCGCGCACGATGGTGTCATTGTCGAGAAACAGGGTCTGGTCGAACGGGCTTTGCCAGAGCAGGTCCACCTTGGGCCGGACAAGGCCGTCGGGCACCACAAAGGACATGTCGAACCCGGACGTGTCGTCATCGGCGGCGCAGAAGATCGCGGTTTCCAGCCAGGGGCTGCTTTTCTTGACACTGGCGGCGGAGCGGCGGGCCACATCCACATGGGCGGCTCCCCAGGCGACATAGACAACGCCACGGCGGGGGGTATCGGAAGTGGGATCGGACATCTGGTGCTCATTCATGGTTTGAGCGCTCATACCCTGCGGCAGGCGCGGGATCAATCAGCGCACCCAGACCTCGACCCGGCGATTGACCTGCCGACCCCACGCCGTTTCGTCGCAGGCCATGGGCAGCGCTTCGCCAAAAGCCTCGGTGCCGATCCTGACCTTGTCGAAATTGGCGGTCTCGGCGGCATGTTGCACCGCTTCGCGCACGGCCTCGGCACGTTTGGCGGCGATGGTGCGGTTGGCGGCGGCCGGGCCCTGCCCGTCGGAGAAGCCGATGAAGAGAAGCTCGCGCTGGTCATATTTCCCGGCCTCAAGCGCACGGGCCAGTTGCTGCACATTCGAGGTGGATTGCGCATCCAGCCGGGCCGAACCGGGCCGGAAACGGAAGGACGTGGTCAGGCGGCGCATATTTCCCAGCCGGGTGACCAGGCGTTTGAGTTCAGAGAGCGGCACCTCGGACCCGGCGGCGGTGATGGCATTGGCAAAGCGGTCGCCCTGATCGTTGATCGACACTTCTTCGGGGGATTGATCCACGAAGCCGGCGCGACGAATGACGATCTGGGCCGGGTCAGAGCGCGTGAAGGTCAGGAAATCACGGGCCAGTTTGGGCAGGCGACGCGCGGGCAAGTAGAGGAACATCGGCGCGGTGAGCGGGTAATCCTCGGTCTTGATGGCGCGACGCGACGCGCGCAGGGAAAAGCCGCAGGATCCGGTGAGTACCAAGGGCCGGGTGTTGCCGATATTGGACTGGCTGGCGATGCCGATCCCGATGGGGTCGCGCGCCACGGCTTTGACCAGATCGCCGTTGCTGGCATGGGCCGTCACCCCCAGTGACAGCGACAAGCGGACAGGGGACAAAAGCTTGTCCTGCGCAGTCTGGGTCAGGCCGGATTGCGGCGCGCGCAGATGCAGGATGATCGGCGCGTCCGGGCCGCCAAGCTGTGCCCAGTTGGTGATCTTGCCTGCAAAGACCTGCGCCAGTTGATCGGTGTTGATGGCGCGCAGCGGATTGCGGGCGGAGACCACAGGGACCAGCGCGTCAAGCGCCAGTACCCGGCTGCGGTTCGGGCCAGTGAGATCGCCCAACCCAAGCTCTCTGGCACGGCGCAGCTCGGATGGGCGCACCTCGCGCAGGGACATGACGATATCGCTTTCGTCAGCGAGCAGATCGCTGAAGCCTTCGTCGGTTGTGGTGTTGTGAAAGCTGAAACGCGCCTTTTCCTCGCCCGAGCCCTTATCAGCCAGAACATAGGTGAAGCGCGTCGGCGCGTCCTGTTCCCGACGCGCGGTCAGCCCGTTGCGCAGGGCAAAGGCCTCGATCAGGGCGGGCATGAGCACCTCGCCCATGGTGGCCGATCCGGACACGCGCAACCGCGCCACGAAGGCTTCGAGATTGGGACAGCCCGGCCCCTGACACACCACGCCGGAGGCATCCACGGTGATTTCACCATAGATGGTGTCAACGCGATAAAACTCACCGTCAAAGCCCAACAGCGTACCCTCGATCTCCACGTCACCGTCATGGCTGGTGAGTGTGACATCCTGGGCCGCTGCGGAAAACGCGGTCAGAAAAAGGAAAAGTGCGGCGAGAACCGCCGCACGACACTTGCTCATGTTGCCCCGATGCGTCGCTGATCAGTTGGATGCGACTTTCAGGTCTTGGAGCAAATTATTCAACACCAGAAAATCACCCACGGCGTCACAGTCCGGCACGAAAAGTTCCAGATCCTGTGTGCGCAACGCTTCGCCGGGGCGGATTTGCAGGGTTTGGGCATCTACCTTGGTGCCGCAATTGGCACCCGTGACCTCGGCCTCGACGCTCAGCGCGATCCGGCCGTCGCGCACGGCGGTGCCGGTGGGGAAGGTATAGACCTCGGCCATCAGCGCCTCAGGGCCTGCATCGACACCGTAGCGCATCAGGAAACCCGATTCGCCCTTGGCCGTGGCCGCGACATCGCCGGTGGTTTCGGCATGGATATGCCCCTTGCCGAAATATTCTGCGCCAAACTCAAGCGCATGCACACCCAGCCCGGATTTGCCGCGCCATTGCAGCACCACGCGGTCAAAGAATTCCAGCGTCGGCACGTCGATCTGGGTCACCGCCCCCTCGCCATTGGTGAAGGAGACGATAAAGACCGCGTTCTCGCTCAGCGCCGGAACGCGCATCCGGCTTTGGCCCGATGCATCGGTCACTGCCGTGAACATCATGCCGTTATGGTGCATCGTCAGACGCTCGTTTGGCAGGCAGGGCGCGCTCAGCGTCAGGTCCACCGTCGCGGCGGGTGCGGACACGGCATCCAGCGTCATGTCGCAGGACAGTTCGGGCACGCTTTCCGTTTTCGGCAACTCCGGCTCGACCTCGTCCAGCGCGGCGGTCTGGATCGGCTCCAGATCGCCCAGCGCCACTGGCTGCGCCCCGTCCTGCGCCACATCTTCGAGAACCTCGATTCGCGACGACGCGGTGTTGGTCATTTCCCGCGCCGGTTCGGGTGCGGGTTGGGTGAGCATACCTGCGTTCAATGTCGCCGATGCCATGTCCGAGGCCGTCGGCATGACATTTTCAACCTGCATGGATTGGGCTTCCGCGCCGCGTTTCGGAAGCTGTTGAGGCGTTGGTCCGCCCATCACGTTCTGCATGAGATAGCCAATGCCGAACACCGCAAGCGCGGTCCCTGCGATCAGCCGTGTCCTTCCGGACAGGCCCGGCTTGGGCGCGCGTTCCGCTGCCTCGGCTGGATCCGCGTCAGATGTCCCGGACCGGCCAAAGGGCAGGTTGATCTCAGGCATTTTCAGGTTCAGCGGCAATTTCATCTCGGCCTCCTGTATCCCGTTGCGGGACTTTTCGCTGGCCAATCAATGGCTAGAAAAGGGGGCGGAGATAGGGCGCGCGCGCGGAGAGTTTCAGGCTATTGCGCGGGAATTGCCCCCATTTCCGACACAATGGCCGGAAACAGGGTGGCATCGTTTGCCATGCAGAATGATCAGATGCGACCGTGGCAGTGCTTGAACTTGTTGCCCGACCCACAAGGACAAGGTTCGTTCCGGCCGGGATTGCCCCATGTGGCAGGATCGTTTTCGTCAAAGCCCGCAACCAGCGGCGCGGGGGCGTCCGGGTTGGGGGCTGGCGCACCGGCGCCGACCGGCTGGGCCTGTTTCTGAAGCTCTTCTTGCGCCGCTTGCTGCGCCTGAATCTGGCGCATGAGCGCGGCTTGTTCTTCTTCGGACATGGGGCGGATCTGGGCGAGCTTCTGGCTTACCTCTTCGCGCAGGGAGTCCAGCATGGATTCAAAGAGCTGGAATGCCTCGTTCTTGTATTCGTTGAGCGGGTCACGCTGGGCATAGCCGCGGAAGCCCACGACCGAGCGCAGATGTTCCAACGTCAGAAGGTGTTCGCGCCACTTGCCGTCAATGGTCTGCAACAGTACCTGTTTCTCGATCTGGCGCATCGTGTCCGGCCCGAAAGCGGCGGCCTTTTGTGCCATGTACTTGTCGCTCTCATCCTCAAGGCGTTCGCGGATCGTGTCCTGATCCACGCCATCCTCATCCGCCCATGCCACGACCGGCAGGTCCATGCCCAGATACTGGATCACAGAGCCTTGCAGACCTTCGCCATCCCATTGGTCGGAGTAGGATTTGGGCGGCATGTATTGGTCGACCAGTTCGTCGATCACCTCGTGGCGCATGTCCTGCACGATTTCCGACAGGTCCTCGGCCTCCATGATCTCGCGACGCTGCGCAAAGATCACTTTCCGCTGGTCGTTCATCACGTCATCGAACTTGAGCAACTGCTTGCGGATGTCAAAGTTGCGCCCTTCGACCTTGGCCTGAGCGCGCTCCAGCGACTTGTTCACCCAGGGGTGTTCAATGGCTTCGCCGTCCTTGAGACCCAGCGTGCTCAGGACTTTTTCGAGCCGCTCGGAACCGAAGATGCGCATCAGGTCATCGTCAAGCGACAGGAAGAAGGAGGAGCGCCCCGGGTCGCCCTGACGGCCCGAACGGCCGCGAAGCTGGTTGTCGATGCGGCGGCTTTCGTGGCGCTCGGTGGCCAGAACATAGAGCCCGCCCGCGTCCTTGACCGCCTGCTCATCGGCGGCGTGCTCTTCTTCGATCTTCTGGCGAATGGCTTCGGGGTCGGCTTCGGGATCGGCGGCGATGGCCTCCATGATCTTGAACTCGACATTGCCGCCAAGTTTGATGTCGGTTCCGCGACCGGCCATGTTGGTGGCGATGGTCACCGCGCCCAGCTTGCCCGCGTCGGCGACAATCTGCGCCTCTTGCTCGTGCTGGCGCGCGTTCAGGACGTTATGCTTGAGCTTCTCCTGCTGAAGCATCCGGCTCAGCATCTCGGATTTCTCGATCGAGGTCGTGCCCACGAGGACCGGCTGACCCTTTTCATGGGCCCGTTTGATCTCTTCGATGATCGCCTGATATTTTTCCTCTGCCGAGCGATAGACGCGGTCGTCATCGTCCTGACGGGCAATCGGGCGGTTGGTGGGAACCTCAACCACACCCAGACCGTAGATTTCAGCGAATTCCTCGGCTTCGGTGGCCGCCGTGCCGGTCATGCCGCCCAGCTTGTTATACAGGCGGAAATAATTCTGGAAGGTGACCGAGGCGAGCGTCACGTTCTCGGGCTTGATCTCGCAGCCTTCCTTGGCCTCGATGGCTTGGTGCAGACCATCGGACAGGCGGCGGCCGGACATCATACGCCCGGTGAATTCGTCGATCAGCACGACCTCGTTGTCGCGGACGATGTAGTCCTTGTCCTTGGTGAACAGTTTGTGGGCACGCAGACCCTGGTTCACGTGGTGCACAACCGTCGTGCTTTCGGGGTCGTAAAGCGACTGGCCCTCGGGCAAAAGATCATGGGCACGCAATTGAGCCTCAAGGAATTCGTTGCCTTCGTCGGTGAAGGTCACGTTGCGGGTCTTTTCATCCAGCGTGAAGTGATCCTCTTCGACCAGCGGGATCAGCTTGTCGATGGTCACGTAAAGCTCGCTGCGGTCTTCGGCGGGGCCGGAAATGATCAGCGGGGTGCGCGCCTCGTCAATGAGGATGCTGTCCACCTCGTCCACGATGGCGAAGTTGTGGCCGCGCTGGAACATGTCGTTCAGTTCGGACTTCATGTTGTCGCGCAGGTAGTCGAAGCCAAGCTCATTGTTGGTGGCATAGGTGATGTCGCAATCATAGGCGTCATGCTTGCCCTGCTCGGATTGCCACGGATAGACGCAGCCGGTGGTCATGCCCAACGCGGCATAGACCTTGCCCATCCATTCAGCGTCCCGCTTGGCGAGATAGTCGTTGACGGTGACGATGTGCACGCCCTCGCCGGTCAGCGCATTGAGATAGGCGGGGAAGGTCGCAACCAGCGTCTTGCCCTCGCCGGTTTTCATCTCGGCGATATTGCCCTGATGCAGGAAAATGCCGCCCATCAGCTGGGTGTCAAAGGCACGCAGGCCCAGCGCGCGCTTGGCGGCCTCGCGGCAATTGGCAAAGGCTTCGGGCAGGAGGTCATCAAGGCTTTCGCCGCCCTTGGCACGTTCTTGGAATTCGCGGGTTTTCTCGATCAGCTGCTCATCGCTCAGCGGCTCGAATTCGGGTTCCAGCGCATTGATCTGTTCGACCAGCGGGCGGGTCGCCTTGATCTTGCGGTCATTCGGTGTTCCGAACACCTTTTTGGCAATTTTTCCAAGGCCCAGCATAGTCACTCCGTCGAATAATGCGCAAATCTGCGTGTCCCCGGCTTGCCCGTCTCGACTGCAACCCATATGGCTTGGGGGAAACACGCGTCCGGCAGGACATGAGCGATGTAAGCGGCGCATCTGAGAGTGTCAACGTCGCCCACCGGCGCGGTCAGAAATGAAGGAAGATATGATGTTGAAAAGCCTTAAAACCACGGCAATCGCAGCCGCTCTGGCGCTCGCGGCCAACGCGGCAACGGCGCAGGAGCCTACGGCAGACACCGTGGTGGCCACCGTCAACGGAACCGAGATCACGCTGGGTCACATGATCATGATCCGCGCCGGTCTTCCTGAGCAATACAAGCAACTGCCCGACGACGTGCTGTGGGACGGCATTCTGGATCAGCTCGTGCAACAGACCCTGCTGGTGCAGGCAGGGCCGGAAGATATCTCCAAGCGCGTGGCGATTGCGCTCGAAAACGAGCAGCGGTCCCTGCAGGCAGCGGAGTACATGCAGGGCATCATGGAGGAAGCGCTGACCGAGGCAGCGGTGGCGGAAGAATACGCGACCGCCTATGCCGACGGCGATCGGGGTGTGGAATTCAACGCCTCGCATATCCTTGTCGGGACCGAGGCCGAGGCGGCGGAGCTGGCCGAGCGCGCGCGCGGAGGCGAAGATTTTGCCGAGCTCGCAAAAGCGCATTCCACCGGTCCGTCTGGCCCCAATGGCGGTGAGTTGGGCTGGTTTGGCGAGGGCATGATGGTTCCCGAGTTTGAAACCGCCGTGAAAGCGATGGGAGTCGGCGATGTGTCCGACCCGGTGCAGACGCAGTTCGGCTGGCATGTGATCAAGCTCAACGATACCCGCGTGGCCGAAGCACCCAAGTTGGAAGAGGTCCGCGCGGAGCTTGAAGACGCGGTGCGGACCAAGGCCGTGGATACGACGCTGGACGCGCTCAAGGCCGAAGCGGATATCGCGACCGAGCCGAAATCGGATTTCGATCCGTCCATTCTTCAAAACCTCGATCTGCTGGGGGAATAAATGGCCAAAGCCCTGCCCGTATCGCCGCTGGCGCCCGAAACATTCCCGGACCTGCCGGTCATTGAAGGTGTGAGCTTTGCCTCCATCGAGGCGGGTGTCCGCTATTCCGGTCGCCGTGACGTGATGTTGGCCAAGCTCGTCCCCGGCACGTCAGTGGCCGGGGTGTTCACCAAATCGGCAACACGCTCGGCACCGGTGC
Source organism: Primorskyibacter aestuariivivens (assembly GCF_028023675.1). Lineage (GTDB taxonomy): Bacteria > Pseudomonadota > Alphaproteobacteria > Rhodobacterales > Rhodobacteraceae > Marinovum > Marinovum aestuariivivens. The sequence goes on from NZ_JAQIOZ010000016.1 coordinate 96,864, forward strand.
TGGATTGTCAGGCCAAGCTGGGCGGTGATGCGAACGATGGCGCGGCCATTCTGGTCAATGCCGGGAACTCCAATGCTTTTACCGGCAAAAGCGGGGTTGATGCGGTGGCGGCCATCACGGCCGCGACAGCACAGGTGCTGGGCATCCCGGAGGCACGTGTCTTTACCTCGTCCACCGGGGTGATTGGCGAGCCGATGAAGTACGAACGCATCACGGCAGTGTTGGGCGATCTGGCGGGCGCGCTGGATGCGGGCGGCATCGCAGATGCAGCGCGCGCCATCATGACCACCGATACCTTTCCCAAGGGATCGGGCCGCGAAGTGGAGATTGACGGCAAGCCGGTGAAAATTGCCGGGATCGCCAAAGGCTCGGGCATGATCGCGCCGGATATGGCGACGATGCTGGTATACATCTTCACCGATGCCGCCGTGTCCCAGGACGCGTTGCAATCCATGTTGTCGGAACTCACCGATCTCACCTTCAACTGCATCACGGTGGACAGCGATACCTCGACCTCCGACAGCCTGATTTTGGCCGCGACAGGAAGCTCTGGTGTGGCCGCGGACAATAGCGCCCCGTTCAAGGAAGCGCTCTTTGAGGTGATGATGGACCTGGCGCATCAGGTGGTCCGCGATGGCGAGGGCGCGACCAAGTTTGTCGAGATCGACGTGACCGGCGCGATGTCGGACAAGGACGCACATGTTCACGCCATGGCGATTGCCAATTCCCCGCTGGTCAAGACCGCGATTGCCGGAGAAGACCCCAACTGGGGCCGGATCGTGATGGCCATCGGCAAGAGCGGCGCGGCGGCGGACCGGGACAAGCTGTCAATCCGGTTTGGCGATGTGCTGGTGGCCGAAAACGGCTGGGTGTCTCCGGACTATCGCGAAGAAGATGGGGCCGCGCATATGAAGCGCGAGCGCATCCAGATCTCGGTCGATCTCGGGCTGGGAACCGGCAAGCGCCGGGTCTGGACCTGTGACCTGACCCATGGCTATATCGCCATCAACGCGGATTACCGGTCGTGAAAGACAAGACATCTCAGGAAATGCGGGCACCGGTTTTCCGTTCGGGATTGCGGCAATGAAAATTGTCCTTGTCGCTGCTGTCGCGCTGATCGACGTGGACGGGCGCGTGCTTCTGGCGCAGCGCCCGGAGGGCAAATCCATGGCCGGGCTCTGGGAGTTTCCGGGTGGAAAGGTCGAGCCCGGGGAAACCCCGGAACTGGCGCTGATCCGGGAATTGCAAGAGGAGTTGGGGATCGACACCTGGGCGTCTTGTCTCGCGCCGCTGACCTTTGCCAGCCACAGCTATGACGACTTTCATTTGCTGATGCCGCTCTTTGCCTGCCGCAAATGGGACGGGGTTCCGCAGTCGCGCGAAGGCCAGGCGCTCAAATGGGTGCGGGCCGAATCGCTGCGCGACTATCCGATGCCCCCGGCGGACATTCCGTTGATTCCCATACTGCGGGACTGGCTCTAAGCTGCCCCATACAGACGATTTTTCGTGTCGCGCGGCGTGAAATTCTCAACTTCGCCATGAATTTGTGCGCCGAAAGCACAATTGTGACCATTTTGTGTCAAAATTTGTTTTCCGGAATCCACGCTTCGGCACTACATTAATCCATGTCATGGCCAAGTGGGGATGTAATGACAGTGCTGAAAACGATATCTCTGGGTAAATATATTTCCGTCCAAGGTGTGTTCGTGAAGCGTTTGCCGGATGGGCGCATTGCCGTCCGCGATGGGGAACGCATCTTTGAGGGAACACCCATCGGGAAGGCAGCCTGACGCGCCGCTTTCGGCCACCTGACTTCTCACGCAGAACTGAAAAAGGGGACAGCTCACACCGTCCCCTTTTTTCGTGTCATGTCGCTGCGCCGGATCAATCCAGCGTGCGTTCCACTTCGGTCCGCTCAAAGATCTCGATGACATCGTTGGGACGAACGTCGTCGTAGTTCTCGAACGCCATGCCGCATTCCTGGCCGGATTGCACTTCGGCAACCTCGTCCTTGAAGCGCTTGAGCGTTTTCAGCGTGCCTTCGTGGATCACCACATCGTCGCGCAAGAGACGCACACCGGCAGAGCGGCGCGCCACGCCTTCGGTGACGAGACAGCCAGCAACCTTGCCAACGCCAGAGACCTTGAAGACCTCTTTGATTTGCGCATACCCGATGAAGTTTTCGCGGACCTCGGCAGAGAGCAGGCCGGATGCCGCCGCTTTCACGTCATCCACAAGATCGTAGATCACGCTGTAATAGCGGATTTCCACGCCCTTCTGGTTGGCGGTGTTACGTGCGGACGCATTGGCGCGGACGTTGAAGCCCAGGATCGGAGCGTTGGACGCTTCGGCCAGACCCACATCGGTTTCGGTGATGGCACCCACACCGGAATGCAGCACGCGCACGCGCACCTCGTCATTGCCGATCTTTTCCATCGCCTGAACGATGGCTTCGGCAGAGCCCTGCACATCGGCTTTGACCAGAATGGGCAGTTCAGCGACGTTTTCGTCTTCCTTGGCCTTGGCCAGCAGCTGATCCAGCGTGGTCGCGGCACCGGCCGCAGCGCGTTTGTCCTTGGCCGCTTTTTCGCGGTACTCGGCAATCTCGCGCGCCTGCGCTTCGGTATCGACGACGTTGAGCACGTCACCCGCCTCGGGCGTGCCGTTGAGGCCAAGCACCTCGACCGGTACGGACGGCCCCGCCTCTTTCACGCGTTCGCCAGTGTCGGAGATCAGCGCACGGACCTTGCCCCACTGTTCGCCCACGACAAAGATGTCGCCCTGTTTCAGCGTGCCGTTCCGAACCAGAACGGTTGCGACCGGGCCACGGCCCACATCAAGCTGTGCCTCGATCACGGCACCTTGGGCGGCGCGCTCGGGGTTGGCCTTGAGTTCAAGGATTTCCGATTGCAGCGCGATGGCTTCGAGCAGCTCATCAAGACCCTGACCGGTGATGGCGGACACTTCCACGTCCTGCACGTCACCCGACAGGCCTTCGACGATCACTTCGTGCTGAAGCAGATCGGTGCGCACCTTGTCCGGGTTGGCATCGGGCTTGTCGCATTTGTTGATCGCGACAATCATCGGCACCTTGGCGGCCTTGGCGTGGTTGATGGCTTCGATTGTCTGCGGCATCACGGCGTCATCCGCCGCCACCACAAGCACAACGATATCCGTGACCTGTGCCCCGCGCGAACGCATCGAGGTAAAGGCCGCGTGACCGGGTGTGTCGAGGAAGGAGAGCACAGCCCCGCTATCGGTTTTCACCTGATAGGCGCCGATATGCTGAGTGATGCCGCCGGCTTCGCCCGCCACAACCTTGGCGTCGCGGATCGCGTCCAGAAGCGAGGTCTTGCCGTGGTCAACGTGGCCCATGATGGTGATGACCGGAGGACGCGGGGTCAGGTCTTCTTCCTTGTCCTCGACCTCTTTGATGACGTCTTCCACGTCCGAATCCGAGACGCGCGTGACCTTGTGGCCGAATTCTTCGATGATGAGCTCTGCGGTATCGGCGTCGATGGATTGGTTCTGGGTGACCATCATGCCCATGTTCATGAGCGACTTGACCACGTCACCAACGCGTTCCGCCATACGGTTCGCCAGTTCCGACACCACGATGGCCTCGGGCAGTTTGACGTCGCGGACAACCTTTTCCCGCTCGACCGGACCGCCCATCGCCTTTTGACGTGCGCGTTCCTGTTTGCGCTTCATGGCAGCCATGGAGCGTTGCCGCCCGCCTTCGCCGCCGGTCAGCGCCTGGTTCACGGTCAGCTTGCCGGAGCGGCGGCCGTCGTTGCGGGCAGCACCCTTGCCCCGGGTCTGGCGTTCTTCGCGTTCGCGGGCCGGGGGCGCCTGTTTGGTCTTGGCAGGTGCGGATTTGCCGCGATCCTGTTCCGGTGCGGGCGCAGGAGCAGCCGCAGCGGCTTTGGCCGCTTCCTCGGCTTCGCGCTTCTTGCGCTCTTCCTCTTCGGCCTTCTGGCGCACCTTTTCCTCGGCCTCGCGCTGTTCGCGCTCCTTGGCCTCTTGCTCGGCGCGGCGGCGTTCACGCTCTTCTGCGCGGGCCTTTTCCTCGGCTTCGCGTTGCGCAGCTTCTTCGGTTTCACGTGCCTTCGCGGCCTGAACCGCCTTCAGGCGACGCTCCATTTCAGCATCGGAAATGCCCGCCGGGCGTTTGTTCGGGTTCGATCCGGCACCGGGTCCGGAACCGGGGGCCGCAGGTTTGGCCGCGCCGGGTTTGGGCACCACAACGCGTTTGCGCTTGGTTTCCACTACGACATTCTTGGTGCGGCCATGGCTGAAGCTTTGCTTCACATTGCCCGAACGCGGTCCGCCGCGGACACCGAGTGTCTTTTTGCCGTCGTTATCGCTCATAAAGCTCTATTTTCCTTTCCGGCGACCCCTGCCGCCGTCGTCTTGCACGCGCAGATTACGTAATCTTGCGGCATCCTCTACTACACGATCCGTGAGTCCACCAGACGCGAGCGCGCCATGTATCACAGTTTGTCGCCCAAAAGCCAATCCTAACTCATCGGCGCTCAGCCAACCGATATAGGACCCGCCATAGGGCGTGCTCAGTTTCGATTTGCCGCGCTCAGACCCGTCAGAGGACTGGATCAGAACCTGGGCCACGCCCTTGGACAGCCAATCCTTGACCTTTTCATAGCCCGCAACGGCATGACCGGATTTTCGCGCCAGCGAAATCAGGTCCACGACGCGACGCGCCAGTTGTGCCTCGACCTCGGCCGCGAGCCCGTCGGGAACGGTCACGGGCTGCTTTGCGCTGCGCGAGAACAGTTTCTTGTCCATCGCCTTGTCCAGCGCCGCGCGCGTGGCTGACACCCAGATACCGCGCCCGGGCAGTTTGCCCATGATGTCCGGCACCGCCTGCCCGTCGGGGCCGACGACAAACCGGATCATCTCGGTCTTGGGGCGCACCTCGCCGGTCGCAATGCATTTACGTTCCGGGCCGGTGCCGCCCTGTTCTTTATTATGACCGCCGCGCGTCATGGTCAGACCCCGCTCCGGTGCTCTTATTCCTCCGCCTCCTCGGCGGCGGGTTCTTCGTCACCCTCCTCAGACTCGGCTTCGAGATCGGCAGGGTCAACCCAGCCCAGAACGATCCGGGCGGTCATCACGAGGTCCTGTGCTTCTTCGAGCGAAACGTCGAAAGGCTCAAGCAGGCCGTCATCCTTGACACGCTCGCCATCGACGGTGGTCCAGCCACCGGCCAGTTCCCAATCCGCGCAGGTGGCGAAGTCCTCAAGCGTTTTCACGCCGTCCTTGGCCAGGGCTTCCACCATTTGGGGTGTCAGGCCCTCGAATTCAATAAGGCTGTCCTCAACCCCAAGCTCACGGGCCGCTTCGAGCGCCTTGCGCGCCTGTTCCTCAAGGAACTCGCGGGCACGGGTCTGCAGCTCGTTGGCGGTGTCTTCGTCCACGCCATCAATGACCAGAAGCTCGTCCACCTCGACATAGGCCACCTCTTCGAGGTTGGTGAAGCCTTCGGAGACCAGAAGCTGGGCAAAGAATTCGTCCAGATCGAGCGTGTCCATGAAGAGTTGCGTGCGCTCTTCGAACTCTTTCTGGCGACGCGCGGATTCTTCTTCCTCGGTCATGATGTCGATGTCGAGCGCGGTCAGCTGCGAGGCAAGGCGCACGTTCTGGCCGCGACGGCCAATGGCCAGCGACAGCTGTTCGTCCGGCACCACAACTTCGATGCGCTCGGCGTCTTCGTCCAGAACCACCTTGGACACTTCGGCGGGCTGCAGCGCGTTCACGAGGAAGGTCGGCACATCCTCGTTCCATGGGATGATGTCGATCTTTTCGCCCTGAAGCTCGTTCACCACGGCCTGCACGCGGGAGCCGCGCATACCCACACAGGCACCGACCGGGTCGATGGAGCCGTCATAGGACACCACGGCAATCTTGGCGCGCGAACCGGGGTCACGGGCGACGGCCTTGATCTCGATGATGCCGTCATAAATCTCCGGCACTTCCATCTTGAACAGCTCGGCCATGAATTCCGGCGCGGTGCGCGACAGGAAGATCTGCGGGCCACGGGTTTCGCGGCGTACATCCTTGATGTAGCAGCGGATGCGGTCATTCGGGCGATAGCTCTCGCGGCCGATTTTCTCGTTGCGGCGCAGAATGCCTTCGCCACGGCCGATATCGACGATGACGTTGCCGTATTCCTCGCGCTTGACGACACCGTTGATGATGGTGCCTGCGCGGTCCTTGAATTCCTCGTACTGGCGATCACGTTCGGCTTCGCGCACCTTTTGCAGGATCACCTGCTTGGCGGATTGCGCGGCGATGCGGCCCATTTCGACCGGGGGAACCTCTTCGACAAAGGTGTCGCCCACGGCAGGGTTTTCCATATATTGCTTGGCCTGCTCGACGGTCATTTCCGCCTGGTAATTCTCAAGCTCTTCGTCTTCGACTACTGTGCGCACGCGGGTAAAGGTAGCGCGGCCGGTCTTGCGGTCGATGGACACGCGAATGTCCATTTCCGAGCCGTAGCGCGACTTGGCGGCACGGGCGAGGCTCTCTTCCATCGCTTCGACCACGAGACCGGGGTCGATCATCTTTTCCCGGGCCACGGCCTCGGCGGTTTGCAGCAGCTCAAGCTGGTTGGCAGATGTAATCGCCATGTGTGTTATTCCTCCTCGCGAGACGCGTCGGTCTCGATCTCGTCAAACTGTGTCTCGTCCACACCCGCGGCCTTGCGCTGGCGCAGCATCTCGCGGATCAGATCATCGGTCATGACCAGCTTGGCATCGGCCAGCCAGTCAAATTTCAGGCCCAGCGTGATGGTCTCGGTATTTTCCGAAGACCCGTCCACGTTGATCAGCACCTCGTCGCCTTCGACACCGGCCAGTTCGCCGCGAAAGCGGCGGCGGTTGTCGATCAGCTCATTGGTTTCCAGCTTGGCCTCGTAGCCTTCAAAGGTCTCGAAATCCTTGAGCCGGGTCAGCGGGCGGTCGATGCCGGGGCTCGACACTTCCAGCGTGTAGGCGTCAAGGATCGGGTCCTCCACATCCAGCGTCGCGCTCACGGCGTTGGAAATCTCGGCGCATTCATCCACCTCAATCCCGCCACCGGGGCGTTCGGCCATGATCTGCAAGGTCTGGGTCTTGCCGCTCATCAGACGGATGCGCACAAGCTCGAATCCCATATCCTCGATCACCGGTGCGATGATCTCGGCCAACCTGCGGTCCAGCGAGGTCTTGGCTATCAGAGTATTCGACAGAATGTCGGTCATATCGGGTCCTGTGATCAGGCGTCATTCGGGCACAAAAAAACGGGCGCGCGGCCCGTCGATCTTTCCCGGTGGAGCTTCGGACTTGGCCCGACGCGCCGCTGTTGAGCCGTCATATACGCCCTGTCCCCCTGACGCGCAAGGGGGCAGGGCAAATCATGCTCAAACAAGTTCTGCTTCGCTCTCTTCCGCCGTCAGTGCGGCGGCATCGGAATCGTCATCCGTATCGGGATCGATGCCGAAAAGAGCCATCAGGCTTGCAGCCATCTCGCTATAGACATCGTCAGGATCTGCCGTGTCATCACGACCGTCCTCAAGCGTCACGATCTCGTCTTCTACGGGTGGTTCCGGGGCGGGGTCGGTGGGCTGTTCGACAAGCTCTGCAATCGGGGCAAATGGCAGCATCTGGCCATCCGTTGCAGGGCCCGCCCATTTCAGATCAAGCGATTGTTCGCCGTCGCGTTCCAGATACAGCATCTCAAAGACATGAGGACCGGCATCAAGCTGGATATCCGCGATCACATGCGCATCCGGCCCTGCCCCTTCGTTGGTCACGACCGTTTGCCCGTCAATGCGCAATACCGCGCCGTCATCGGCCCAAAGCTCGAACCGATAATCGGCAGCTTCGTCAAAGGTCATTTCGGTGGTGTAGCGGGCCGCGAAATGGTCACTGGGCCCATCTTGCCAAAGCGGATCGGAGGATTCGAGGAAACCGAATCCATCCACGACTTCCTGAACGACAGGGTCGGAGAAATCCACATCTTCGACCGAACCCACATCCGGCGAAACAACCACGTATTCCGCCAGCATGGCACCTTGTGGCGCAATCACCGGGTCCGAATCGTCGACCGGGTCCGGCTCTGGCACCGGGTCGGGTTCCGGCGCAGGATCGGTGACCGGGTCCTGGTCGGGCAGCGGCTCAGGCTCAGGCTCAGGCTCAGGCTCAGGCTCAGGCTCAGGCTCAGGCTCAGGCTCAGGCTCAGGCTCAGGCTCAGGCTCAGGCTCAGGCTCGACCGGGGGTTCGACGCCGTCAATCACAAAACCGGCCTCAGCCAATTCGGTCACGATCGTCTGGTTGATCTCATCCAGCCGTTCGATGACACGCGGGTCGATCCCTTCGGGCGGTGCAAATCCGGTTGGAACAGGCTCACCATAGACTGCGGAATAATTGATCATCCCGGCCAGGAAATAGAGCGTTTCAGTGCCGTGCGGCGCGCTGTCGACATAAAGGTCATCGACCGAAAGGTCGCCAAGAACACCGCCACCCTGCAGCAATTCGGACAGGATGGAGCCAACCGGCAGCAAGACGACATCTGCATCCGGGTCGGCGGCATTCACCTGATCGACAAGGGTCTGATACCAGTCGAGATAGGCCCCCTGATTATAGGCATGGTAGTCTTCGATCACAGCCTCTGCACCGGACAGGTCTTCGGTGAAATAGGCAAGGTCGGCCCAGCCCTGGTAGATCATCACCTGTGCCTCGGGATGGGCGGTGGTCATGTCGCCAACGATATCGAGCGTGGCATCCAATGGCGACCGGTCGTCGCCGTAGTAATGCGCATCCGGGGCCTGATCCTGAACGAAATTTGCGGGCGTGATGGTAATCACGTCGATCCCGGCCTGCTCAAAAGCTTCGCTTTCCGCATTCCACGCCGGATCGTCTCCGTCGAAGCCCCATCCGCTTTGCGGACTGTCCTGATCGGCGAACTGGCGCAGGAAACCCGAGGCACCGCTCACGGCGTAATCATGGCCCGCGGCTTCGGCAAAAAAATCGGTCCAGTGGGGCACGTTGGTGTGTGGCCCGCCAGAAAAGTTCACCAGGGAATTGCCAAGAATGTATTGCTCAAGCTGAACGGGCATCGCCACCTCACTCGCTACAGGGGGATGATCAGCGCGACAGGCGGATCATCCGAAAACACAAAAAAACTTCAGCCACATACCGGAAAGGAATCACCCCGGCACATCAGCTCATTTGTGATGCGCCTCACACTAGGCGAACAAGGTGAACGTAACGGTAACAACGTCAAATATGATAGTGTTCTGCCGGTGCTCCGCCTCATCCAAGGTTTGAAATTGACTCACATCAAGGCGGATTGCCCCGGCGCTGTTAGCCTTTGAGCATTGCTTGTCAGGAGGAGACCCCATGGCAGATGTCGAAAAACTGCGCAAACACGCAGCGCTTGTAGATCGCATGGCGACGGCCCGCGGTCTTGATCTGGAAGAAGCCGCTCTGCGCGGGAAAATCTCGCCCGACGGGATTGCCGATGCGGTTCTGAACTGCACCGGATGCACCAATCCCGAGGACTGCGCCCATTGGCTGGAAACCCATTCCGCGCCCGAACAGGCCGGACCGTCCTATTGCCGGAATGCCGACCTGTTCGAAGACCTGCTCAGATCCTGAGCCAAAGGAGACTGCCATGCGTCCGCTTGGACCCCGCCTATCCCATTTCTGGAAATTGCAGAACATGCTGCGCGTCACCGGGACCGATGCCACGGAAGCATTTGACCAGGGTGACCTGACACAGAAGCAATGGGCAGAGCTTGTTGAAACATGCCGTGGCTGCCAATGGACCGGGGGGTGCAACCGCTACATGGAGCGTGCCCGGCTTGCCGGACATCAAGAAGACGCGCCGCCGCAATGCCGCAACCAAGAGGCGCTTGCCGCTCTGCGCGCGGCCCATCCCGAGGTGGCGTGATGGCAGCCCCGCTTGGTGATCCCGCCCTGCATTTCTTTATCACCCGCGGCGTTGCCCGGGCGATGGGGCTGAATCTTGGGGACGCGTTGCGCACGGGGCAACTGGAACCGGAAACCTATGCCCGCATGGTCACGCGGTGCCGAGGATGCGCGCGGGTCGGCTCATGTCAGGTCTGGCTGGCCAACAGTTCGGTCCCGCATAGCAGCCCGCCGGAGCAATGCCCAAACGCGCGAGAGTTCCAGTCGCTGCAACTGCATTGATCCGCGCCGAAAACGACAAAGGGGCCATTGCGGCCCCTTTTCCATTCTATCGTTCTGGCTCTGTCAGGCCTTGAGATTGCCTGCGGATTCCTTGATCGCGTCATACTGGCCGGTGGGCCGGAAACGCCAGAGATAGTCGGGCAGGATCGCCTTGGCATCCACAGGGGTGATTCCAAGCTCGGCAAATCCGGCCGCATCTTCGGACACCACATTGTCGGATTTCAGCGACTTGACCTGATCCCGGGTCAGGATCGAGTTGTGGAACAGACCCAGCGTCAGGGTCTGCGCGAGATCAAAACCCCATGCCATCATCCCAGCCACCGGGAACGGCAGGTTGAGGATGAGCTTGCGGCGGCGGATGACGCCCAGCATCTCTTTCATCAAGGCGCGGAACGTGGCCACAGCCGGCCCGCCCAGTTCATAGATACCACCCTTGACCGCGCCGGTGACACCCATGGCCGCCGCTTTGGCAACATCATCCACGTAAACCGGCTGAAACCGGGTGTCGCCACCGGCAATCGCCAGGATCGGGCCAAAGCGCGACATGGAGGCAAAGCGGTTGTAGAAGCCGTCTTCGGAGCCAAAAATAACCGAGGGGCGCAGGATGACAGCCCCCGGCATGTGTTCCAGCACGCCTTCTTCGCCCAGCGCCTTGGTCTGGGCGTATTGGCTCTCGGCCTCTTTGTCGGCCCCGATCGCCGAAATATGCACCATGCGCGCCACGCCTTCATCGGCGGCAATGCGCGCGATCCTCTCGGCACCTTCGTGCTGAATGGCGTCAAAGTTGTTCTTGCCCTTGGCATCGAAAGTGCCGACACAGTTCACAACCGCCTCGGCCCCCTGCATCGCGGCGCGCACAGAGGCGTCGTCTCGGATGTTGCACAGAACCGGTTCAACTTGGCCCACCGCACCGTAGGGACGCACAAAGATTGCCTCATTCGGGCGGCGGACGGCGACGCGCACGCGCCAACCCTCTTTGGCCATGCGCCGCGCGATGTAACGGCCCACGAAACCGGAACCGCCATAAATCGTGACCAGTTTTGACATGGACGCCTCGCTTTGATGTTCGTCTTTATTGGGCATATCTCCCCCTCTGACCCGAGACAAGGCGATAAGGTGCCGCGTGGATCGCATTTCTTGCAGATTCTGCGTTGACACTCCCCCGACCCCGATTTAAACGCCTGCCTCACGACACCTGCCCAGGTGGCGGAATTGGTAGACGCGCTAGCTTCAGGTGCTAGTGTCCGTATGGACGTGGAGGTTCGAGTCCTCTCCTGGGCACCATTTCTCCCGAACATATATGCTCATTTCGCCTCAAAAACGTTGATTTTTCAGCGCGTTGTGCGGTATGATGGTGAACATAGCTGACCACTGATTTTCGCCGTTACCCACACAATTTCGGGTATCAAAATCGGGTAATTTTGGCGATTCGGCGGCAAATACCACTAGATACCCGCACCGATACCCGAGGCGCGCCATGCCCCTGAGAGAGTTGCAAGTCAGGAAAGCCAAGCCGAAAGACAAGCAATATCGGCTGTCCGACGGCGAAGGCCTGCATCTGCTGGTCAAGCCGAACGGGTCGAAGCTTTGGCAGCAAAGATACCGTTTTCAGGACCGCGAAAAAATGCTGTCGCACGGTCAGTACCCGGATGTGGGGATCGCGGAAGCGAGGCGTAAGAAGGAGGCTGCCAGGGAACTCTTGGCACAGGGCATTGATCCCGGCGTCCAGAAAAAACTCGACAAGATCACCTCAGACACCAATGCCCGCATGACATTTCTGCTGGTCGCCGAGGATTACTTGCAGATGGCTTACGACCGCGAACTGGCCGACGCCACGTTGCGCAAAAAGGAATGGCACATCAACACATTGGCAAAGCCACTTCACAAACGCCCGATCAACGACATCACGTCGGCGGAGATCCTGCATCTACTGAAACGGATCGAGCACAGTGGTCGCAGGGAAACGGCCAAGAAGCTGCGGGGAACCCTGTCGGCCATTTTCCGCCTCGCCATCGTGACATTGCGGGCCGAGAACGACCCCACCGTTGCTGTGAAGGGCGCGCTCTTGCCTGTGAAGGTCACAAACCGTGCCGCGATCACCGACGAGAAGGTGTTCGGTCAGTTTCTGCGCGACCTTGATGCTTACACCGGCGCAGGAGTCATCAAGGATGCGCTCCTGTTTCAAATCCTGACAATGACCCGCCCGGGCGAGGTCCGCGGGGCCAAGCAGGCAGAGTTCGATCTCCCGAAGCGGAAATGGACTATCTCGGCCGACAGGATGAAGATGCGCAGGGATCATGTCGTGCCATTGTCCGATCAGGCTCTGGCGCTGGTCGAGCGCAATTGGATCGACGTTGACGGCGTCGAGTTGATCTTTCCGTCGCTCAACTCGAACCGGAAATGGATCTCAGAGAACGCATTTAACTCAGCCATGCGCCGCATGGGATATTCCAAGGACGAGGCGACGGCGCATGGGTTTCGAGCGACCGCCAGCACCATCCTCAATGATCGCGGGTTCGATCCAGAAGTCATCGAGGCCGCGCTGGCCCACCAGGACAAGAATGCTGTCCGACGGGCCTACAACCGGGCGACATATCTGGAGCAACGCACACAGTTGATGCAGGATTGGGCCGACCTGCTGGATGAGTTCCGAGAATCGGGTCGTGATTGACCTCTGATCGAGGTTGCTGGATTTTTGCGGCTGGTGCGCTTCGGAGAGCGCTCAGAGCGTCTTCCCGCACCTAACTCCGTAGATCAAGTGGCGTTTGGTTTTTCAGGTTATTCCGCCACGGTTTGTTTGGTCCGTCTACCAGCGGCGGTTCTTCAAAACGCTGCAAAAATTCGAGAAGTGGGTCGTGCTGGGTCACCAAAGGGGACAGCTCGGACACATCGCGCATTTCAAGCCAGGAATCCGGCTTAAGGAATAGGTTTCTGCCAACCACGGTGCGGTTCGAGAAGCAGTTTTGCACGATCCGGCGTTTTTCGTCGGCGTGGGCGCGAATATGAAGCTCTGCAAGGCTTTGCATGAGTTCGAGGAAAGTGCCGAGTTTTTCGCGCAAGTCGCCGGGCGTCTGCAGTTTCTCGCGTTGCGCCTCAAGGCCGGCCAGGTCGATCTCAATGGCCAGCTTCTTCTTGTCGTAGCCCGCTTTGTCGATGGTCCCGTCGATCAGAAGATCCATCAACCGATCAGACCGAGACTGGCACTGCGCGATGTTGAGCTCGATGGAGCGCAGTTGATCTTCGCCGGGCGCGGCATCGAGCCAATCTTGCCATTCAGTACGAAGCTGCTCGGCCTGTTCTGCGGAAAGCTGGCAGCGCCGCAGAATGTCGATGATGGTCGCGTCAATCACGTCTTCGCGCACGGTCGTGGTCGGGCATTCCGGGCGCTGGCAGCGATAATAGACCCGGCCTTTTTGCCGTTCCGGCGACATCGGCCCGTCGCAGAGTCCACAGCGGAACAGCCCGCGATAAAGGTGGTTGTGGCGGGTGACCTTCTTGCCGGCACGGCCTGCCTTCACGTCCTGGACGCGTTTGAAGGTCTTGGCATCAATGATCGGCGCGTGCAGCCCGTCATAGACCGACCCGGTGCGCTTGATGACGATGATCCCCATGTAGAACGGATTGGCCAAAATGGTTTCCAGCCCATGCTTGCTGAGGGGTTGACCGGCGAGGTTCCTGAGGCCCAGACGCTCAAGCTCCGGCAGGAGCGTGCGCAGCGAATATTGGCCCGAAGCGTAGAGGTCGAAGGCCTTCCGGATCAGCGGCGTCTTCACCGGGCAGGGCGTCTTGGGTTCCCCGCGACCGTTGTCGAGATAGCCGATCGGGGCGCGGAACGGGTAGAGTCCCTGTTTGAGGCGGCCATTCAATCCCTTGATGGTCTCTTCGCGAAGGTTGTGGATGTAGTCTTCGGCGATCACCGCTTGAAGATTGGCCGCAAGCCGCCCGCCGCGGGACCGGAAATCCAGGGTCTCGGTGGCAAAGAAAATATCGATCCCGAGGTTTGGCAGTTCGGACACCAGCGCCCAGTCCCGCAGGTTACGGGCGGAGCGGTCAATTTTGTGCATGATCAGCCCGGCGGCCCGGCCGCGTTTGAGTTGCCGGATCATTTGGGTAAAAACCGGCCGGCCGCGCTTGGCCGCGGTTTCCTTTTCTTCGAACCATTGCGTGACCGTGAGGTTGTGCTGACTCGCAAAACTCTTGATGGCTTCTTTCTGTGCTTCGAGTGAGACGCCCAAGCCCTGCTTTTGCGTGGACACCCGGATGTATCCAAAACACGGTTTCATAAATCCTTTCGGGGGGACCCTGACTCTATCAAATCCTCGGAATTTTGCGAATCCGGCCACGGCCAAGTGCCCTCCGCCAGCATGCGAAGATAGATGGCCTTGCAGATTTCGAGATGCTCCTTGAGATGGTCGTCGTGTGTCATCTCATCAGGATAACGGCGGCGCGATTGCCGCAGTAGCCCAGATCACCTGCGAAACCCGGACGTGACCGGAAGTGTGGTCATGGAAAATGCCGGACTTGGGGCATCATCAAGCATCATGCGCATTGTGGCGCGGTAGTTTGGCTGTGTCGTCAGATCGCGCGGTTCGATCTTGCCCAGTTGCGCCGCCAGGATTGGAGCATCTGTCGCGCCGACGCGGAATACGATCATGGTTCCGGCGTTTCCGAGCACCGATGCAAACACCGGCGCGGGGTTCTGTTGTGTGTGTTGTTGGCTGAGCAGCATTCCGAGCTTGTATTTGCGGGTTTCAGACAAGAGATCGGCGACAGCCTCGCTGGTGAAGGCGTGAAATTCATCGACGTAGAGGAAGAACGGGCGGCGGGCGTGTTCGGGCAGGTCATGGCGGGTGAACGCGGCATGGGTCAGGCTGGATACCAGCAGCCCGCCGACCACGTTGGCCAGATCGGCCCCTAGCCGTCCCTTGGACAGGTTGACGATGAGTGCCTGGCCGTCATCCATGATCCGGCGAAACCTGAGCGGCTCCTGCGGCTCGCAAAGTGCGGCGCGCAAAACCGGATGGGACAGGAACGCACCCAGCTTGTTGGCGATCGGCGCGAAGCCGTCGGCGGCGTTCTTGTAGTTCATGGCCGGATATTCCTCGGTCCAGAACTGGCGGACCTGCGGATCGGTGATGTGGGCCAGCGCCTCGATCCGAAAGGCACGGTCCAGAAACATGCGGGGAATATCACGTAGATCGGGGGTGGGATAATCGAGCAGCGCCAGGACCGCGTGGCGCAGCAGATGCTCCATGCGCACGCCCCAGGCATCGACCCATTGTTTTTTCAGGGCATCGATCAGGCCAGAGGTCACCAGTGGACGCAGACCGGGAGAGGTTTTGGTCAGCGGATTGTATCCGTAGGGCGACGCCGGATCGGCGACGTTCCAGTAGATCACGCCCGGGCAGTCGCGGTGCAGGGCGTCGGCCAGGTCGCCATGAGGATCGATCACGCAGAATCCGCGCCCGGACCGATGATCCTGCAGCGCCATATTGTGGATGAGGGTGGATTTTCCGGTGCCGGTCTGGCCGACGACGTAGATGTGCAGTAGGCGATCCGGCTGACGGATACCGAAAGGCACATCGCCATAGCGGTAATAAGCCAGGCCGAGCGCAGTGATGTCATATTGAGCGAGGGACATTGCGCCATTGTTACCGAGAGCACGAGGCCGCGGTACCGCTGCTGCTATGCCATTCTGTGAGTTTCAAGATTTCAGCTCGGAATGAGCTACCCCCTGAAATTCGGACACTGACGTAAGCTACGATTTGTTGTCTGCTGGTCTTCGACGATAAGGAGATTAGAGATGTCGAAACGGAAGAACCATTCGCCGGAGTTCAAGGCG